>NZ_RCVR01000139.1 GCF_016107305.1 Roseomonas sp. KE2513 | reverse complement strand
GGTCGTGCCCCCGTTGGTGGTGTAGGAGGCGGCCGCCCGGGTTAGGGCGGCCATCGTGGTGAACTTGGCTAAGGGTTGGGTTGCGAGACGCAACACTGACCCAAGGACGCCACGATGACCGACGAGAGGATTGCCCTTCGCGAGCTTCTGGAGAAGGGCTCGGACGCGACGTTTCTGCGTGAGATGATCAGCTTTGCGGCGCATCGGCTGATGGAGCTGGATGCTGAAGGGGCCTGTGGCGCCGCCCATGGCGAGCGCAGCCCTGAGCGGGTGAACCAGCGGAACGGCTATCGGGAACGGGACTGGCAGACGCGGGCCGGGACGGTGGAGCTCAGGATCCCCAAGCTCCGGAGAGGCAGCTATTTCCCGGCCTTCCTGGAGCCACGGCGGCTGGCGGAGAAGGCGCTGACCGCAGTGATCCAGGAGGCCTATGTCCAGGGGATCTCCACGCGCTCGGTGGACGACTTGGTCCGGACCCTAGGCCTCGAGGGCATCAGCAAGAGCCAGGTTTCTCGCCTCTGCAGCGAGATCGATGGGCGGGTGCAGGACTTCCTGGCCCGCCCCATCGAGGGTGACTGGCCCTACCTGTGGCTGGACGCCACCTACGTGAAGGTCCGCGAGGCAGGCCGCATCGTCTCAGTGGCGGTCACCATCGCGGTGGGGGTGAATAGCGACGGTAGGCGCGAGGTACTCGGCATGGCGGTGGGTGCCTCCGAGGCGGAGACCTTCTGGACGGAGTTCCTGCGGGGTCTCGCCCGGCGCGGCCTGCGTGGCGTCAAGCTCGTCATCTCCGACGCCCACGAAGGTCTCAAGGCCGCGGTGGCCAAGGTGCTAAGAGCCACATGGCAGCGGTGTCGCGTGCATTTTGGCCGCAACGCCGCGGCCCACGCGGGCAAGACCCAGCGCCGCATCGTCTCGGCCTGGATCGGGACCGCCTATGCCGAGGCCGATGCTCCGGCCGCCCACGCCCAGTGGCGCAAGGTGGCCGACCAGCTCCGCCCCAAGGCACCCAAGCTGGCCGCCCTGATGGACGCGGCCGAGGAGGACGTGCTGGCCTTCATGAACTTCCCCCGCGAGCACAGGGCCAAGCTCCACAGCACCAACCCCATCGAGCGCCTCAACGGCGAGATCAAGCGCCACACCGACGTGGTCGGCATCTTTCCCAACGAAGCCGCCGTCATCCGGCTCGTCGGCGCTCTCCTCCTCGAGCAGTCCGACGAGTGGGCCACACAGCGCTCGCGCTACATGACGCTGGAGACGATCGGCGCCGTGAGCGATACTCCCTCCGTCAGCCTGCCCGCCGCGGCAGCCTGACACGGCGGCTCAGCCCGCTGAGGAGCACCGCTCCTACACCAC
>NZ_RCVR01000138.1 GCF_016107305.1 Roseomonas sp. KE2513 | reverse complement strand
TGATCGCCTTGTTTCCTCCCCAAACAGGGCATCTTCGAGTCAGGCTACCTTGGCTTGGCGCGCCTCTCCTTAAGTCTGTTCACGCCGCAAGGTCTTCAGCGCCCCGACCTACTTGTGAAGCTGGGCTCGTCATTCTGCTGAGGGGGGGGGCGCCGCCGTAGTCAGCTCGCATCCGCTCCGTACCGGGGGATCAACTGATGTGGTCGGAATCCAGGTGGGCAGGACCTTCACAGATCTAATGGCGGTCGAGGATGGCGAGATCTGCGTGGTAACGGTTCCCAGCACCGGCCGCGGCTCCGACGCCGAAACCGGCGACGTGTCCGAGCCAGTCCTAAAGCCGGGATTCATGTTGGGGTGTGGCCAAGGCCAGCCGGATCTCGCCGAGGAAACGCCGCGCGGTGTCGGAGATCGGCTTGCGGTTCGACCAGAACGCCCAAACGGTCGACGGAATGGTGGGCTCGAAGGGTAGGATGGCGAGCCTGCCGTGCACCCCGTGCTCAGCGGAGAAAGGATCAACGACGGACACTCCGAGTCCCGCCTCCACGAGCGCACAGGCGGTGCTACAGGTACGAACCTCGGCGCGGTAAAGAAATGACTGCCGGGCGGAGTGGAAGGCGGCGCGCACCCCGGCCCCCATGCGAGTGTCGGCCTCAAGCGCGACGAAAGGGTGCTCTGTCAGGTCTCGCGGGGTGACCACCTTAAGGCTCGCCAGTGGATGGTCCGGGCGGCAGACGGCGACCATGCGTCGCTGGAACAAGGCCTCCACCTGCAACGTGGGCTGTGGCCCAAGGTCGAGGCCGATGCCGAGATCCGCCTTCCCGTTCTCAACGCCGCGCATCACGTCCGCCAAGTCGCGAATGTCGAAGTACGTTTTAAGCCGAGAGTGGCGGCGGGTGAATGCCTCCAGCACGTGTGGGATGACGCTCAAACCCAAGGGCGGCGTGCTGAGAAGTCGCAGTCGGCTGAACTTGGTTTCCCGGAGATCCTGAAGGCGTTCGAGAAGCGCCGCGTGCACGGCGAAAATGGCCTCGGTCTCCTCGTGGACGATGGTTGCGGCCTCCAACGGGACGAGGCGGTTGTTCACCCTCTCGAAAAGCGGAAAGCCGAGTTGCGCCTCGATCTGTCGGATCGCTGTGCTCACAGCAGGCTGAGACATGTTGAGGTGGCGAGCGGCCGCCATCGTCGTTTGAAGACGAACCACGGCACGCACAATCTCGATCTGACGAAGCGTCATTTGCGTGCAGCCCATCAACAGAACACATTGCCTATACCATAAAACTATAAAGAAAATGGCTGATATGCCTTTCATCTGAGCGTCATCTGGCTCGACCTTGCGGTGATTCGCGCCGACCAGTCGAAAGGCTTGCCTTCA
>NZ_RCVR01000137.1 GCF_016107305.1 Roseomonas sp. KE2513 | reverse complement strand
CTGCGTGCTAATGTCATTGCTTACCTCTACCTCGCGCGACTGCGAGGTGAGCCGCTATGGAGACAAGAGCAAGCAAGAGTTGCAGAGGCAGTAGGCGAAAAGAACACTTCTTCTAAAAGCCAGCTTCTCCTGGCGCCAATCTGTCATTATATTCCTTGTATTTGCATGTAGGGAAGATGTTTGTTCTTGATGCTGCGACTATCTGGAGAGTGTGTTGGATTGTGAGTCAGAAGTACTGCATCCCGCGTGCTGTTACGGCGGACTGGTTATTTTTCACCTGCACAACACTGTTCCTGATAAAGGTGAAACAGGTGTTAATCCTCCACGTGGGCGAGAATGTAGGTTTCACTGCGTACCAGCAGGTCTGGTCTGTTATGATCAGGCGTCCAGATCCATAACCTCCAGTTCGGCCTCGACCGCGAAGACGAACACCTCGATGTCGGCCAGGACATCCCAGCCGTCATCGCGGCGAGACCGGGGAACACGTTGGGCAGAAGGGGTTGACCGATCAGCGATGCATTGGATGCTGATGCGAGACATCGGCCCAACATGCTCAGCCCAGGTTGCCCGTACAATCTATGTCTCGGAACCGGCCCAAACACCCCACGTCATTTCGCATTCAGATTTCTAGCTGGCTCGCGGGAGCCCCATAGCAGCCTCATAGGTGTCAAGCTGCGCATCAGTAAGTTCAGTAAGTTGGAGCAAGTGCAGCGCCCCATCTCGCGCTCGACTGACCAAACGGCCAACTACCTCACCGACGAGCACAACGCGCCAGACGTTCTCTGCGGATAGCGGCTGCTGCTCAGCGATGGCCGCGAGGGTCCCAATCACACTGTGACCCGATGACCTTTCGCCAAGCTGAGGCGGCTGGCAAGTGCGCGGTCGCTCCGGTGTATCCGCAACTATGTGAAGATGTCTGACACGAGCACGTGCAGGGCTCAACGGTTTGTCACCCATGGTCAAGCGTCTCACAACCACGATGCCTCATCGCCCTTTACAGTAATAGCCAGCTCACAAGAATTCTATACATAATTCTGTAACGAGTAGCTTTTTTCCAGCGCAGAGCGGTTCAGACCAGGACTACTGCTTATTCGTAATTACCTCTACTTCCCGTTACGCACCGAAATGGTCCGTTTCGAAGACACATTATATCGATTTGCGATTGCTCCTGGTCATCACCAATTACCAGAAAAGACAGGCCTATTCGGCTGATATGAAGGTCGCGACAAGGCGTCCGATGATCTTCCAGAGGCCATCTACGGTTCGCTCGGCAGCCTTGCGCGCGCCTGTGGCTGCCGCGGTTCGCCATAACAAAGAGATCGCCTAGAGGCTGTTACGCACTGGCGGCGGGTTCGGCGGCGCGCTTGAGGAGCA
>NZ_RCVR01000136.1 GCF_016107305.1 Roseomonas sp. KE2513 | reverse complement strand
CCAAAGGGATTTTGTTGGAGTTGGAGGAGCGTTGATGAGCGAGGTGGTGCACGGCTATCGTCGTCCTGGGGCGGGGACGCAGCCGCCGCTGGACAGCCCGGCCTATGGCAGCACGCGGGCGCGGCACCCGCAGCAGCCCTTGCTGGAGCTGCCGCACACGCTGACGGAGACGAGCAGCCCGCTCTTCACCGCGGCGCGCTACCCTGAGGTGGCGGACCTGACGGTGCTGGAGAACGGGGCCGGTCACGCCATGGGCGAGCGCATCATCGTGGCCGGGCGGCTCACCGACGAGGACGGGCGGCCCATCCGCCACGCCATGGTCGAGGTCTGGCAGGCCAATGCCGCCGGCCGCTACAACCACGAGGGCGACGACCACGACGCGCCGCTCGACCCCAACTTCCGCGGCATGGGCCGCGTCTTCACCGACGAGGACGGCTGGTACCGCTACGTCACCATCCGCCCCGGCGCCTACCCCTGGCGCAATCACCAGAACGCCTGGCGGCCGAACCACATCCACTACTCCCTGTTCGGCCACGGCTTCGCCCAGCGCATGATCACCCAGATGTACTTTCCGGGCGACCCGCTGCTGCCGCTCGACCCGATCTTCAACACCGTGCCCGACGAGGCCGCGCGCAACCGCCTCGTCTCGAGCTTCGACCTCAGCCTGACAAAGCCCGAGTGGGCGCTCGGCTATCGCTTCGACATCGTGCTGCGCGGCCGCGAGGCCACGCCCATGGAGGACCAGTGACCATGGCCGGCGCCACGCCCGAACTCGCCCCCTCCGAGGCGACCATCTCCTCCCCCACCATTTCCCCAGGCGCCTCCGCCCACCAGACCGCCGGCCCCTACTGGCACCTGGTGGACTTCCCCGAGTGGGCCGACACCACCCGCCACTTCGCGGGGGAGCTGCCGCCCGGCGAGCGCATCGTGCTCACCGGCACGCTCCGCGACGGCACCGGCGCCCTGGTGACCGACGCCATGGTCGAGATCTGGCACGCCGACCCCGAGGGCCGCTACCCGGACCCCAACGGCGACCCCACCGCCTTCCAGGGCTACGGCCGCTGCGCCACCGACAAGGAGGGGCGCTTCCGCTTCACCACCCTCAAGCCCGGCCCCGTACCGGTCGGGCCGCATGCGGGCGCCAACGCCATGCAGGCGCCGCACGTGGCGCTCGCCGTCTTCGCGCGCGGGCTGCTCCAGCACGTCTCTACCCGCCTCTACTTCGAGGGCGAGGCCCTGAACGAGACCGACCCCGTGCTCACCGCCGTGCCCCCCGCGCGCCGCGGCACCATGATCGCCAAACCCACCGGCAACAGCACCTGGACCCTCGACCTCCGCCTCCAGGGCGAAGCCGAAACCGTCTGGATGGCAGTCTGAGC
>NZ_RCVR01000135.1 GCF_016107305.1 Roseomonas sp. KE2513 | reverse complement strand
GGTAGCGTCCGTCAACGTGGTGGAAATTGCATTTGGGCTTGAGGGGAACACGGCTCAGGCGGCTTTGGGTGGGAGCTGCAGGGTTTCGTTGGTGGGCGCCGGGTTGAGCATCTCGCCCATGGCCTCGACGCCCATGTAGCGGTGCTGCAGTTGCCACTCGTCGTTGGCCTCGAGCAGCACAGCGCCGATCAGGCGGATGATGGACGCCTCAGAGGGAAAGATGCCGACGACGTCGGCGCGGCGTTTCACCTCCTTGTTGAGGCGTTCCAGCGGGTTCGTCGAGTGCAGCTTGGTCCGGTGCGGCGCCGGGAACGCCATGTAGGCGAGCACGTCATGCTCGCTGTCGTCCATCAGCTTGCCGAGCTTGGGCCATCGGGTCCGGAACTGATCGGCGACATGGCGCCAGGTCTGCCGCGCGGCCTCCTGGTCAGACTGCAGGAACGCCTGGCGCAGCGCGGCCGAGGCCATGGACTGCTGCGCCTTGCCGACATGGGCCAGGGCGTTCCTCATCCAGTGGACGCGGCACCGCTGCCAGGTCGCGCAGAGGACGCGGGCGATCGCCGCCTTCAGCCCCTCATGGGCATCGGAGACCACCAGCTTCACGCCTTTTAGGCCGCGCTTCACCAGGCTCTTGAGGAAAGTGGCCCAGAAGGTCTCGGCTTCCGACGGGCCGATGTGCAGGCCGACGATCTCGCGCCGCCCCTCGGCATCGCAGGCCACGGCGATTATCGCCGCGACCGAGACGATGCGGCCGCCCTCGCGCTGGCGGAGATAGGTGGCGTCCAGCCAGAGATAGGGCCACTCACCCGACAGTGGTCGGTCAAGGAAGGCCGTGACCCGCTCGTCGATGTCGCGGCACAGCTCGGAGACGGTCGACCTCGAGATGCCCGACAGCCCCATGGCCTGCACCAGCTTGTCGACCCGTCGCGTGGAGACGCCACCGATCCAGGCTTCCTGGATCACCGCCACCAACGCCTTCTCGCTGGTCTTCCTGGGCTCCAGGAAGGGTGGGAAGTAGCTGCCTTGCCGGAGCTTGGGGATCCGCAGCTGCAGCGACCCCAGCCGGGTGTCCAGCGTGCGGTCGCGAAAGCCGTTGCGGTAGTTCAGCCGCTCGCCGGTGCGCTCGTGCCGGGCGGCGCCAATCTGCCCCTCCACGTCCGCCTCCATCAGCATCTGCAGCACCGCCTCGGCGACGCTGCGTAGGAAGTCACCATCTCCTGCTTTCGCCAGCAGGTCAGCCAGTGGCAGTCTGTCCTCGGTCATCGGGTCCTCGGCCGGTCAGGGGTGGGAGCCTCGCAACTCCACCCTAGCCGCCAGGTCCGATGGCCACCCAAGCCCTACACCCCGGCCAACGCCGGATTTTCCACCACCTCCGTGGACGCTACC
>NZ_RCVR01000134.1 GCF_016107305.1 Roseomonas sp. KE2513 | reverse complement strand
GACTGGCTCATACGCCGGGTGATCTCACCGATTGACGCGGTCAGCTGCTCGGTGGCGGCCGCCACCGTCTGCACAGTTCCGCTGGCGTCCTCGGCCGCCGCCGAAGCAGCAGCTGCCCCATCGGTCGTGCGTGCCGCGGCTTCCGCCATAGGAGCAGCCGCAGCTTCCATCCCGGCGGACGAGCTGTTTACGCCCTGGACGACACCGCCGATCTCCACCTCGAAGTTTTCGGCCAGGCGATCCAGTGTCGCACGGCGCAGGTTCCGCTCGGCGGCAACATAGGTTTCCAGCAGAACCTCGAGGTCCAGCGAGGTCGCCCGGTTAAGCGCTGTCGCAAGCGCTGCCCTGCCATGAGCTGCCTTGCGACCACCCATAAGCCAGGCGATGGAGAGGGTCGGAGGAAGCGGCACATCCAGACCGAGGTCGCGGCAGATCGCAGCGCCGACGGTGGAGTGGCAGATCGATACCGCGTAGCTCGGCACCCCATGCTTATAGAAGGCCTGCGCGAGCCGCTCGGCGGACTCCAGAAAGCCTTCGCCGAGCTCACCTGAGACTACGCGCTGCCAGTGGGCCACGCGGACGCGATGAACCTCAGGCATCATCAGCGCAGCCTGGATCTCCGGCCAGCCGGCAAAGGCCGTACGCAGCTCTGTAATGAGAGCCGGAAGCCGCTCCTGCGCGTAGCTGGATTGGCGCCTCAGCAGCACCAAGTCGTCATCGGTAATGCCGAATGCGTCGAAACGCTTGCGGTGGACAGGATCCAGTCTCGTTGCCATTTGCCTTTTGTCCTCCGACTGCCGGCAACGTTTGCTCCAGATTCTGGGCGCACGTCAGGGCGTTACTGCTGGCTGCGAAATGGATAACCCGTCTCGCTGAATGATCAGTTAACCAAGCAAACCACTCGGGTATTCTGTTGTGGTTTGCCGTTTCCGCCCGGCAGGCTGGCGTGAAAGGCAGCGGTGCCCGCTACTGACGACACGTAAGCCGCCATTCTTCCCCCGGGCCAGGATCTGCTTCCCCGGACAGAGTCGGGAAGGTCTACGAAGGGGCTAGCTCGCTAGCCGCTGAGTGACCTGAGCCCCGGGATTTCTGCCATAAGGAGGTAGAATCCGTCACTTGTTTGGAGACGGACATGAGGCGCAGTCGGTTCACGGAAGAGCAGATCATCGGGGTGCTGCGGGAGCAGGAGGCTGGCTCGAAGACGGGGGATCTGTGCCGCAAGCACGGGATCTCGGAGGCGACCTTTTATGCCTGGAAGGCCAAGTACAGCGGGCTCGGCGTGTCGCAGGCCAAGCGGCTGCGGACGCTTGAGGACGAGAACGGCAGGCTGAAGCGGTTGCTGGCCGAGGCGATGCTGGACAAAGCCGTCCTGAAGGACCTCGCCGCAGAAAAATTTCTGACGCCCCCGGCCGGGCGGGCGGCGGTGGCTTAGCGGCTGTTACA
>NZ_RCVR01000133.1 GCF_016107305.1 Roseomonas sp. KE2513 | reverse complement strand
GGTTCAAAGCACCGATGGAGCCGCTGCCGCCAATGCCGCAGTTCTGATGGGGACTGATACCTCGCGGCGTGTTAGCTAGGCAGGAGGTGACTGGAGCAACCTACTATCCAATGTCTGCTCCTCTATAGGCTCGGTAAGCTACCATGTGTGAACGATGCGTGCGAACCGGGCCTAACAGGTCTTGATTTCCTCCAGTGACTCTCGGTCTAGGGGGTGTTCACCACCGATCAACGGTCGTTGGTCGGTGTTGAACATGGGCGGTGGGCCGGTAGCTGCAGTCGCAAAGCCGTTCCTGCACGATCATGACTCCTCGGCTGCAGTCAGCGTCGGCCGATCACGGTCCACAATGGGTCGCCAGCCACTGGTTGGTGCGTTCGGTCCTCGACGGTCTGGAATCCAGCTGCCTTCATGTAAGCGCCGATCAAGCGCTGCTGCTCCGCGCCGTCACCAAGGGCCTGCCAGATGGCAACGGCCTTTGTGGGAAAGCAGCGGTTGCTGAAGGAGACCACGAAGGGTGCGCCCTGGCGCAGCACTCTAGCCACCTCCTGGAAGACAGTGACTGGCTGCTGCAGATATTGCACCGAGACGCAGAGGCAAACGGCGTTGAAGGCTGCTTCAGTAAGCGGCAAGGTCGGCTCACTATTTAGGTCCTGAACGAACCATCGCGAGAGCCGCTTGTTTGCCGCAAGCTCTGCCTCGTTCATGCCGTGCCCGATCACCTCGCCGTAGTGGATCTCCGGCGGCAAGTGGCTGACCCAGCTGCTCATCAGGTCGAGCACGGTGCCACCGGGCGGCAGCATCTCCCGGTAGGTCGCCGTGACCGCTGCAATGGCTGCGTCGTCAATATGGGTGACGAAACGTGGCTGCTGGTAGAAGAGGTGGTCAGGCGAGGAGTCTGCCTTGCGGAAGGCCTCGGGTGGTAAGTGTGGGAGCTGCATCGCCAGGATATGTGGTGCCGCATGGAATGGGTAAGGACGCGGGTAAGGAGAGCAGGGCCGCGGCATGGACAGGCCGGGATCTTCAACCGGCCGCGGTGACTACTTGCCCCAGCTCAGCGCCGCAGCCCTGGGTGACCGACGAGGAGTGCAGCGAAGAGGGCGGCCAGGACCCATACGGAGGTGCCGGTGGTCAGCAGGGGGTGAAGCTCCTCAGCAAGGCTTTCCAGCGCTGACACTGGGGTGGTCCGGACGGCAAAGAGGGCGACGAGGAGGAAAACGCTCCGTCGGAGAAAGGCAATAGACATGGGGGATCCTGAGCCGTTCTGGCTGCGCGGGATGGTTCCTGGGAGGGTTCGTCAAGCGGCTGATGGATGACGTTCGCCCCTACAACGCAGGTGCAGCATTTTGGTTTGATTAAAAAATGAACTACCTGAGCCAAGTTGCTCATATCCTTGGTCGCAGAGGGCGGGCTCACACCGTTTTCCAAGACGTGGCGCCCTCTTCGTCATCG
>NZ_RCVR01000132.1 GCF_016107305.1 Roseomonas sp. KE2513 | reverse complement strand
CGTTGACGAGATGGGGTATCCCGGCCCGGCGTAGCCGCCACCCCTTGTCTAGGCGGAGCGGGATGCCTGGTTTGGAAGGGCTGGCGATGGCTTGCCAGCTTCATGCCCCAGCTCTGGAGGACGGTGCCATGCTCTATTGTGGACTGGACGTGTCTCTGAAGCAGACTGCGCTCTGCGTCGTAGACGGTGATGGGCGTGTGGTCAGGGAGGCCAAGCTGGCCACCGACCCGGAGGTGATCAGTCGCTTTCTCGGGGAGAATGAACTCGGCTGCGAGCGCATTGGCCTGGAGTCTGGAGGGACGTCGTCCTGGCTCTGCCTGGAACTGCGCAGGCTTGGGCGCCCTGCCGTGTGTATTGATGCACGACATGCGGCGGCGGCCCTGCAGGCGGGATTTCGGAACAAGAACGACCGCAATGATGCCCGCGGCATCGCCGATCTCATGCGCGTGAGGAGCTATCGCGAGGTCTGGATCAAGTCGCAGGAGAGCCAGCGCCGGGGCATGCTGCTGACGGCGCGTGGGACACTGCACGGCCAGAGGGTGGCCCTGGAGAACACGATCCGTGGCCTGCTGCGCCTCGAGGGGATCCACTTTCCAACTCGTGGGAGCCGCTTTGCCGAGGATGTCCTGGAGCGCATTGGTGAGTCGGATGCTTTGCACCTGATCATCCGCCCCCTGCTGGAGGCGCGCACCACGATCATGCGCCAGATCCTTGCTCTTGACCGACAGATCATCGCCACGGCCCAGCATGATCCCGTCTGCCGCCTGCTGATGACGATCCCGGGCGTGGGAGCGCATACCGCGCTGTCGTTCAAGGCCTGCGTTGATGACCCCGCACGCTTTCAGAGGTCACGAACGGTCGGAGCTCACTTCGGCCTCACGCCCCGGCAGTACAGTTCCGGCGAGGTCAATATCAGCGGACGGATCAGCAAGATGGGCGATCGGGGCATGCGAAGGCTGCTCTATGTGGCCGCGAACGCGATGATGACACGCGGCCGCTGGTCAGCCCTGAAGGCCTGGGCCATGCGCCTGGCCAAGGCACGAGGCGCACGGCGCGCCAAAGTGGCCCTGGCACGTCGGCTGGCCGTGACGATGCACGCGATGTGGCGGTCGGGCGAGCCCTTCCGCTGGACGAAGCAGGCCGAGGCTGCCTGAGCGGCGGCCCGGCTGCCCTGCCACGCCGTGGCGGGTCCCGCGAGGGACGGGCTGGTTCGAGAGCGCAGATACGTTTGGTCCCACCTTGGTGAGAGACCGCTGACGAGATCGCTCCGGGCCACCTGACCGACCCCATCCTGTGCCGGCCGAGCGCGCTGAGCACGTAGAGAAGACTGTCACCTCAGGGACCACGCCGCAGCAACAGCAGGGCAACGAGGACGGACCGCGCGCAGCCAATATCAAGGCGGCATCGAAGATGAGAGAGGAGTTGCTCGGATGAGATAGAAGCGCCTTGACCCGCCAGGCCGGGATAGAGAAAAC
>NZ_RCVR01000131.1 GCF_016107305.1 Roseomonas sp. KE2513 | reverse complement strand
CCGTAGAGGCAGGTTGGTATCGATTCCAAGTGTGATCGTCCCTTGGACGAGCACACCCACCCAGAACAATCGGAGGGTGCCTATCGCTCGGTCAGGATCCCGCGCGGAACCGATCCCTTGAGAGCCAGCAAGCGCTCGCCGAAATCATCTTCCATGACTAACTTCACCAGGGCGTAGGTGAGCAGCTGCGCCGGCTCTGTGAGGCCGGTTCTCTTCATCGCGGCGTTTACAAGCGGCTCCGGAAGACGGCCAGCGAGAACCTTGTACTGCGACCCATTCAGCAGGCCGGCATCTTCGGCCGCCCTCAGCAGGCTGGCTCGCCTATCCGGGGTGTTGGGGCGAACATTGGAATCAACCATGACGCTCTCCGCGATACCGTGGGCGATATGCCTCAGGATCTCGAACGAGAGAACTGCTCGACAGATGCAGACGTCAGATCCTTGACGCGGGCCATTCGCTTGGATGCGGCGGCTCGTGAGCAACACTCGCCACGTTGCAGCGAGGTTCTCACCACTGCGTCGCCCCATCTAAAAACGCGCAATCAACGGCGCTGTCCCAATGAATGGCGCGGGCGGGAAACTGTGGCGAAATCTGGCCGAAAATGGCTTTTCCGCTGCCAAGCAGAGCTTCTACGAAAGCGATTTTCAACGGAAGCCACACCAAGGCGGCGGTATCTATAAGCGCAGCCCCGCAAATATTAACTGGAGCGGAGAGGAACCAGCTGGTGCCAAATTCCTCGCCCGCAGGATGAGATCAGCCTCCCGAGATTAGGCCGATGCTACGGCGTCAGGCCTGATTTCTCCAAGTTGCCCATCGCGATCTCCTATCTCGGTCCAGCGTAGGACGAGCGTAAAGGCCCAGTCGCGAGAGAGCGTACGTCAGGTTCCACTCAGGCGGGACCGGTGCGACCTTTTGGCCCCGTCTGCCCAGACGAGCGACGCTGGCGTGAGATCGGCAAGGCGGCCGGAAACGGGAGCTGCATGGCGGGAGCATCGTTCCGTCGTTCGCGTGCCTCACGCGGATGGACCTCATTGGGGAGCGCGTCAGCTATCCCGGGAACTGGCCAAAAACACTCCACCCGGCCTTCCTCGCCACGGAGTGCCAGGAACACTACGCGCGTGACCTCGCCGTCCTCTCCGGTCTCCACGGCCAAGCGGAACATCAGCCCGTCCACCCCGTCTCCGCTGCCGAGAGCCAGGGCGAGCTGCTGCGCCTCGCTTTCCTGCTGCCGGAGCGTCCGCTTGCTGGGCTCATCCGCGTCACCCCGGAAGAAGCGCACTGGCACGCCCTCGATCAGGAAAACAAAGTGGTGCGTCTCGTCCAGCACGCCCAGCCAAGGATAGCGACCGGCCTCGGCAGCGCGGCGCAGCCGGTTACGGCTGAAGGAGTAGGCGCGGCAGCCGATCGACCAGGCATCGTCCCCGGCCCAGCTGTCGGCCATGGCGAGCGCGTCCGTGCGCCCGCGCGCGAGCAGGCGGGCGCAGGCGGTGATGCGCTCCTCA
>NZ_RCVR01000013.1 GCF_016107305.1 Roseomonas sp. KE2513 | reverse complement strand
GGAAAGTCCGGCTGCCCCTGGGAGAGGCCGATCGCGCGCTTGCCCGTCGCCGCCAGCTCGCGCGCGCTGCGTCATCGTGGCGGAGACCGAGGGGCGACCCCGTCCAGGCGGCTCGCGAGCGTGATCGTCGGGAAGGGGCCTCCCTGAGGGAGGGCGCATAGGATTGTGCCAGCCCGCCCCGAGCAACCTGCGGTTCCCCGCCAGCCCTCGCCTCTGCTAACCCGAGCCCATGTCACGCATCCTGATCGCGGCCGGCGCCCTCGCCGGCCTGCTCGCCGTCGCCCTCTCGGCCTGGGCCGCCCACGGGCTCTCGCTCGACCCCGCCCGCACGCGGATGATCGACAACGCCCTTACGCAGCAGGGCTGGCACGCGATGGCGCTGATCGCGGCCGGCATCCTCGCGGATCGCTGGGGCGGCTGGGCGACGGGCGGGGCAGGGATCGCCTTCCTTCTCGGGATGATCCTTTTCTGCGGCGCCGTGTGGAACGTGGCGCTCACCGGGCGCAGCCTTGGCGGCGTCGCACCGACGGGGGGGATGCTGCTCATGCTCGGCTGGCTCCTCCTCGCCGTCGCCGCCCTGCTGCACCGGCCCTGAACACGTGATGACTGAGCGGGTGATCCGCGCCGCCTACCTCGCCGCGGAGGGTTTCGAGGCGGAGCTGGCCGAGGACCTCCGCCGCGCCGGCCGCCGCATCGGGGGGTGGCACGGCCCGCTCGCCCTTTCGCCGGACCCGCCGACGGAGGGGCCCGCCGCAATCCCGTGGTCCCTCGATACCTGGACGGCGCCGCAGGAGATCGAAGTGCCCTCCATCAAGGCCGCCGCGAACGCGCTGCGCGCCATCCAGCGCAACTGGGCGCTGCTGGACGTGGCGCACCACCGCCGCGCCGCCCTCATCCAGGACGCGCTGCCGCCGCTGCGGCCGAAGCCGATCGTCTTTCCCCAGCCCCGGCCGACTTCCCATCTCGGCGCCTGGACGCTGCTGGCGCCGGACCGGCTGCTGGCGAGCCCGACGAAGACGAGCCCCTTCGTCAACGGCGCCCCGGCCTTCACGGAGGACCGCGAGGGCCCGCCGAGCCGCGCCTATCTCAAGCTGTGGGAGGCACTGACCCGCCTCGGCCGCTGGCCCGCGCCAGGGGAGACCTGCCTCGACCTTGGCGCGGTTCCGGGAGGATGGAGCTGGGCGCTGGCGCAACTGGGCGCGCAGGTCACGGCCGTGGACAAGGCGGAAATGGACCCCGGGGTCGCCGCGCTGCCCAATGTGACCGTGCGGCGGGAGAGCGCCTTCGGGCTTGACCCCTATCCCGTCGATTGGCTGTTCTCCGACATCATCTGCTACCCCGCGCGCCTGCTCGGTCTCGTGCGCCGCTGGATGGAGGCGGGGGCGGCGCGGAACATCGTCGTGACGATCAAGTTCCAGGCCGAAACCGATCACGAGACCGCCGCCGCCTTCGCGGCCATCCCCGGCGGGATGCTCTTCCACGGTGCCCACAACAAGCACGAGCTGATGTTCGCTTGGTTGGGCGACGAAGGCGGGAAGGTGTTGTCTCATAAAAAATACGATGACAACGAATTGTAAGGAATTGGCGAGATTTCGGGGTCTAGAAAAAGCCGCCCCGCCCCGCGGGGCCGCGCCCAGCGCGCCGGGCGCGTCACCTCCAACAAGGGAACCGTGCCGTGCAGGTCTCATCGGCCACCGGCGTGCAAGCGGCGGACATGGTCAGGCAGCTGCGGGAAAGAAGCTTTTCGCGCGCTGACAGGGACGGCAATGGAGGGCTGAGCCTGGAGGAGTTCGCCGCCCTGTCGCCGGGCAAGCCCGGCGACAGGGTGTCCGAGCCCTCTCAGGTGAAGGAGGCCGCCAGCTTCTCGGCGGCAGTCTTCGCGCGGGTGGACGCCAACGGCGACGGGTTGATCACCGAGGCGGAAATGGAAGCCATCCAGCCGGGCGCCCCGGTGACGTCGCCAACCCTTTCCTCCGCCACCATGACCGCGCTGCTCTCGGGGCAGGAAGCCCTGGCCAGCCGAGATGGCAACCACACTGTCGCCCCGAAAGAAGGGAACACCACTGCCGGCCCGTCTGGACCAACGGCCAGGCTGGTCGAAGCACTGGATAGGTACCTCTCATTCAGTGCGAGCCAGCCCCCCGCCGGTGATCCGGCAGGTGGCTGATGCAGGGAGCAGCCGGCAAAACGCCGCCCTCCCGTTGGAGGGGCCCCCGGCCCCGGCTACCATCCGGCCGAGTTCACGATGGAGATCCGCCGCATGCGCGCCTGTTTCGTCGATGCCGGGGGCGCCCTGGCGGAGGTTATGGAGCGTCTCCACCGCCCGGCCGACATGCCCGTCACCGTCAACCGCAACCCGGATATCAAGCCGGAGGGGTTGCCGGCCGTGCTCGCCGGGCACGACATCGCCATCATCGACCACACGCACCTGCCGACTGGGATCGCGAAGGCCGTTCCCGGGCTGAAGCACGTCGTCTTTCTGGGCACGGGCGCGCGCAGCTACATGAACCCGGAGGAGCTGGAGGCCGAGTGCGGCATCCAGGTCCACATCATCAAGGGCTACGGCGATACCGCGGTGGCGGAGATGGCCTTCGCGCTGATGTGGGCCTCGGCCAAGGGCTTGGCGGGGATGGACCGCGGCATCCGCGCCGGCGGCTGGCCCCGCACAGACGGAATCGAGCTGACCCGCAAGACCGTGGGCCTCATCGGCTTCGGGGGCATCGGGGCGGAGATGGCCCGGCTCTGCAACGGCGCGGGGATGCGAGTCCTCGCCTGGAACCGCACGCCGCGGGAGGCGAAGGGAGTGGAGTTCACCTCCCTCGACACCCTCCTCGCCGAGAGCCACGTCGTCTCGATGCACCTCCTGCTGAACGACGAGACACGCGGGTTTCTCTCAGAGGAGCTGATCGCAAAGATGCGGCCGGGCGCAATCTTCGTGAACACCGCCCGTGGAGCGCTCACGGACGAGGCCGCGCTGGCCCGCGCGGCGGAGAGCGGCGCCATCCGCCTCGCGCTCGACGTCTATGCCGAGGAGCCGCTGCCGGCCGAGCACGCGCTCTCGAAGGTGGAGAACGCCACCCTCTCGGCCCATTCGGCCTTCCGCACGCCGGAGGCGAGCGATAACCTCATCGAGGCGGCGCTGGAGCACTGCCGGCGGATTGCGCGGGAGGGGTAAGGAAAGCGGCGGCGCCCGTCAGGGCGCGTCGGCCCCGATCGGCGCGGGGGCGCTGCGGAGCGGGAGAGCCCCGCGCCAGCCGCCCTCCCGCGCCGCCCAGGCGCGGGTGAACTCTGCCCCCAGCAGGAAGACCTGCGCGGAGTAGTAGACCCAGATGAGCACCACGACGAGCGCCCCGGCGGCGCCGTAGCTCTCGGCCATGCCACTGCCGCCGATGTACCAGCCGATCACGGTCTTACCGACGGTGAAGAGGAAAGAGGTGATCAGGGCCCCTACCGCCACGTCCCGCCAGGTGAGGTGCCGGTCCGGCAGAATCTTGTAGATCGCCCCGAACAGCACCGCGACGAGCCCGATGCTGACGAAGAAGTTTACGATCTTCAGCAGGATCTCCAGCACGGGCAGGAAGCCGGTGATCCAGCCTCCGAAGGCAGAGAGCACGGCGCTGACGAGAAGGGAGACGAGCAACAGGAAGCCGGTCGCGCCCACGAGGCCGATCGAGAGCGCGCGCGCCCGGACGAGGGCACCGACCGATACCGGCTTGGCCTCCGCCTGCCAGATGACGTTCAGCGCCCCCTGCAGCTCCGCGAAGACGCCGGAGGCGGTGACGAGCAGGATGCCGGTTCCGATCAGGGCGGCGATGCCCTTGCTGCCCGTGTCGTGCGAGCTGCCCTTCATCATCGCTTCGATGGCCTGGCCGCCCTGAACCCCGACGAGGCCCGTGAGCTGGCCCGAAACCGCCTCACTCACCGTGTCCCGCCCGAAGAAGAAGCCGGCGATCGCGACGGAGACGACGAGCAGGGGCGCGATCGAGAAGAGGGTATAGCAGGCGATCGCGGCCCCCCGCGTCATGGCCTCGTGCTCCACGAAGCCCGAGATGGCGTCCTTGATGAGCTTCCAGGCTCTACCGAACATGCACCCGCCCTGCGCTTGCCTGCGCTGCGGCTACAAAGCAGGTGGAGGCGGCGGGTTGCAGCCTCGGCCTGGCCGCGCGCAAGCTTCTTGCGACCGTGGCCGGCAATCACCGGCCATTCGCGCCGGCATTTCCTCCGGCGCAACACCGCGGCCTCTGCCGCGTGCGGGTCGAACCCGCTAATCTCCTGGTCGGAGGATGGGGATGGACATGCGCCTGCCGGGTTCAATCGCGGTGCTCTGCACCGCCGCGTTGCTCCTCGCCGAACCGGCCGCGGCCCAGCTTGGCTCCCCCGGCGGCCCGGGGGCCGGCATGGTCGGGGGCGGAATGGGCGGCGGCATGATGGGTGGCCCGGGAATGGGCATGGGCGGGGGTGGCGCAGCCCGGGAGCGGGCCGTCGCCCCGCCGCCGCCACGCCTCACGGCCACCGGTCCCCGCCTTGAGCCCGGCGCGCTGTTCTGCCGCACGCTGGAGGATCTTCATCGCCGAATCGCGCTGCAATCTGGCGCAGTTGCCCCTAGTGGACCTGCACCGAACTGCCGGACCCTGCCAGGCGTGCTGCCTATCACCGTCGTCAGTCGCGCCGGCCCGGGTGCGACGCAGGTGCAGACCGCGGGCACCCAGCCGGAGACGGGCTGGACCGACGCCTGGCTGCCCGAGCGGGCTGGCGGCGCGGCGACACCCGCACAGGCGGCGCCGGGCGGACGCCGCGGTCCCTGAGCGCCACCCGTTGACCGCCGCCCTGTGGGGGGGGCGGCGGCGCGCGGGTTCAGGCCGCCCGCTTGCGGCGCACCAGCCCGAGGCCGGCCAGGCCGACGCCGAACAGCGCCAGCGAGGCGGGCTCGGGCACGGTGACCGTCGGGAGGGCGAGCGCCTCCTGGTAGAGCCGGTCTCCGACGATGCGGTGAGCGGCATCGGAGGGATGTGCCGAGACGAAATAGAAGTAGCTGTTGGGCGTAGCGCAGACGGTCGCATTCGCGCCGAACCCGCTCTGGCAGGCGTCGGTCGTGTTCGTGATCCCGTAGCGGCCGGGGTTGTTCAGGATGTCGTCGTAGTAGGCGCCCCAGTTGCTCAGGCGGATCACCGCGTCCGAGAATTGCGCCTGCAACTGCGGGACGAGCGCCGTGTAGACGGGGTTGAGGAAGTTGGCGCTGTCCGTGAACGCGGGGATGCCCGCCGGCAGCAACGCGATCTCGAAGTAGCGGGCGCCGAGCGAGTAGAGCGTCGACACCTGGTTCGTCGTGGCCTGCGCGATGGATGCCTGCGTGGCGCGGGTATGGTCGTTCAGGCCGCCGGCGAGGAAGAAGAGGCTTGAGGACGGGTTGAATGATGCCGCCCCCGAGTTCACGAGGCCCTGGAAGCTCGCGACCTGCTGGGTGAGGCTTTGCGGCTGAGTGGCGGGTGCTGTCGGGCCGACATCCACGCGGGCGCCGCTCTGGGCGAAGTTGATGCCGCTCGTGCCGGGACTGGCATTCCGAGGCGTCGTCAGGGGAATGCCGTAGTTCTGCGCGAGATATCCGGTGGCCGTCGAGCCGTTGGTCAGCGGGATGTAAGCGCCCGTGTCGGAATAGCTGTCACCGAACACGTAAAGGCTGGTGAAGGTGGCGGCCTGCGCCATCGAGGTCAGGGCAATGCTGCCCAGAACCGCGAAGGCGGCCGCTTTGATGAACGGTCTCAAGATGGAACGTCTCCCGATGAGGACGGCCACGTTCGTGGTCCGAGGCTTTCTCGCCTAATATTCACCGAGCAAAAAACGCACCAAACAAAAGTGTATGTTGGATCAGAAAGATGGACATTTGATCTACGGCCGTGATGAGTATTTCGTAAAGTTTAACGACATTACATGCTCCTTATCCGTTACGATTGTGCCGCTTTGCGTGGGGATATTGTCGGGCGATGTTCAACCCGGCGCGTTCTCAGAAATAGTGGTCAGAATGCCCGCATGAACTGGTGCCGCCTTGCCGGTGGCCGCCAGCAGGGCCTCCACGGCAAGCACCGCGCTCTTTGAATCGACAAGTGGAATGCTGGCCGCGACGTAGTGGTCCGGCCGTAGCAGCAGGGCACAGCCGGCATAGGGGGCGAGGGCCGCGCGGAAGCCGTTGCCCGCTTCGCCCGCCGGCTCCGACACTGTGCCAGGGGAGTCGGTCGCACCCGGCGTCACGACCAGCCGCACGGCCCCGAGCCGCTCCCAGAGGGGCTGGTTGAGATTTGCCAGGGCGGCCGGATCGTCGGCCCGTGCGAGCAGGGCGAAGCGGTTGCCCAGCACCTCGTCCAGCAGCACCTCGCTGCCATCGGGGCGACGCACCCGCGGTTGGGGCAGAAGCCGGCCGATGAGGGAGGCGCGGCCGCGCCCGTCCGGCAGCAGGAAGCCTTCGTGGAAGCGCGGCGGCGGCTTGTAGCGCATCTGTGCCACGTAATCGCGCGCCGGCGGCCAGATGTTCAGCGCGAGGAAGGCGCCCTGCGTCAGGGCGCCGTGCAGCCAGCTGCGTGGGGCCATCACCTGCCCCATGCGGAGAGCCAGCCGAACCATCTGCCAGATATGGTCCTTGCGCTCCCGCTCGTAGCTGTCGAGCAGGCCCGGGCCGAGCCGTCCTTCCAGCACCGCGGCCATTTTCCAGGCGAGGTTCTGCGCGTCTCGGATTCCGCTGTTCATCCCCTGGCCCGCGAAGGGCGGCGTGAGGTGCGCGGCGTCTCCCGCTAGGAAGACGCGGCCGAAGGACCAGCGCGGCGCGACCCGCGCGTGGAAGCGGTAGACCACCTTTCGCCGGAGCGTCGCCCGCGGGTCGGCGCCGTGGGTGCGGAGAAGGCGCTCCACCATCTCTGGCGCCAGCAGGTCCGCATCGGTCTCGCCCGGCAGCAGCTTGAACTCGAAGCGGCGCGTGCGGTCGGGGCCGGGCAGGGTGATGCAGGGCCGGTGGCGGTCGCAGAAGACTTCGGTGTGCTTCGTGGTGTTCTCGTTGTTTTCGAGATCGAGGATGAGCCAGCGCTCGTCGAAGGTCGTGCCCTCGAGCCCCACGCCCTGGACCTCCCGCACGCGGCTCGCGGCGCCGTCGCAGCCGACCAGGTAGTCGCAGGTCACGTCCTGCCGCGCGCCGTCCGGCCCCTCCAGTGAGAGGGTGACCCGCGCCTCGTCCTGCGCGTAGTCGAGAAGCTTCCAGCCGAAGCGCGCCTCCACATGGGGGAAGCGGCCGAGGGCCTCGCGAAGCTGGCCCTCCAGCACCGGCTGGCGGAAGGCGTTCCGGCGGGGATAGCCGTAGGGCTGGCCTGTGGGCTCCACCCGCGCGAAGCGGGTACGGCGGCGCGTGTAGTAGTGGGAGCCGTAGCCGGCTACGACGCCGCCGAGCACCGTCTCCACCACGCCCGCGGCCTGCATCGTCCGCAGCGATTCGTCGTCGATGGAAACCGCGCGCGGCTCCTGCACGGTCGTTGGATTGCGCTCCACCAGCAGCACCGCGATGCCGAAGCGCCCGAGCAGGTTCACCAGCGTCAGCCCGATCGGGCCCGCGCCGATCACCGCGACGGGGTAATGCCGCACCGCCTCCATCGCCGTTCCCTCCACCTTGCCGGTCAGCTTCTAAGGATTCCGCGGCCCCAGGAATTGAGGCTGTGCTCCTCGTGCGGCCAGTCCATCGGTGCGCGGTCGCGCATCACCTCCAGCTCCGCGCTGATCTCGATCCAGTTGCCGTCCGGATCCTCGATAAAGATGAAGATGTTGTTCCCCGGACCATGCCGGCCAGGGCCCCAGATGATGCGGATGCGGCGATCGCCCATCCGGTCGCACCAGTCCTTGATGAGAGCCCAGTCACCGGCCTCGTAGCTGTGGTGGTCGATGCCCCGGCGGCTGTGGCGGAAGCAGGCGAGGGTGTGGTGCTCGTGGTTCGAGCGCATCCAGCAGGTCTGCACCGCGCCGGTCTCGTTCCGCACGTAGTCGCTCGTCAGGAAACCGAGCGTGCCGGTGTAGAAGGCCTCGATCGCCTCCGGGTCATGGGTGGCGAGAGTCAGGTGCTGCAGGGGCGCACGCAGGCCAGGCCGTCGCACTTCGCCCCCGCTCATCCCAAAGAGGATGAGGTTGCCATCGGGGTCTCGCACCCCGAAGGCCTCGGCGCCGAAGAGGGGACTGGGGGAGGAGAGAATGGCCGCGCCCCGCGTCTCCGCCCGCGCCCGGATGGCGGCCAGCCCCTCCGTGTCGCGGCAGGCGAAGGCGGCGTAGCCGAGCCCCTTGTCCGGCCCCTCGGCAAAGAGAACCTGCCGGCCCGGTCCCTCGGCGATCCAGCCGCCCTCGATAGGCCGTGCGGCCATGTCCATGGCGTCCGCGTAGAAGCCGGCGAGCCGTCCGGGGTCACTGCTCAGCAGTTGCATGTGGTGAAGGTAGGCGCCTGCGCCGACAGCCGTGGACATATGAACCAACTCCTCTCCTGTTCACAGGATTAGAGAATAGCTCAAGCCATAACAAGGCGAATTTCTCTTATTATGATAAAAATGTATGTTCGGGTGCCTCTTGGAGCTTGTGCTCCACCGCTCCTGCCAGCCCACCTTCGATCCCCCGGGCAGCGGCTGTCAGCAGGGGAACCAAGCGGGGGACCGAGGCACTTTCCCGCGCGGCGATCACGTAGCTGAGGCTGCCGAGCGCGCGCCGGCTGTCATCAAGAATGGGCACGGCGACGCCGATACGGCCGGAGTCCAACTCGCCCCGGCTTACCTCATGGCCTGCCCGGCGGATGCGCACGAGGCTGGCGCGGAAGGAAGGCCAGTCGCGCCCAAGGCCGCTGGCGGCAATCTCGGCCCGATGCGCCTCGAAGATGCGCCGCAGGTCGCGCGAGGGGAGCCAGGCGAGGATCGCCTTAGATGTGGCTCCTTTGAACAGGGGCATCGGCCGCCCACGCTCGTAGCTTACGGGGTCACCGGCCATGCGCCCGGCCACCTGATGGATGCAGAGGACCGTCTCCCCGAATAGGCGGCAGAGCAGCACCGTGCTGCCGAGGGGCGCGAAGCGGAGGATCTCCTCCATCACGGGGCGGGCGACCTGCAGCAGCGGATCGGTCAACTGGATCTGGCGGTCGTACTGGATGAAGGCGGGGCCAAGAACGTAGGCACCGCCACCGGCGGACGTCAGCAGCCCGGCTTCGGTCAGAACGGCGACGTAGCGATAGGCGCTGCTAGCAGAGACGCCAAGCGCCGCCGCCGCCCGCTCCACGGTCCAGGCCGGACTCTCCAGCGTGAAGAGCTTCAGAACGCTGATGGTGCGGTCCGGACCCGCCATCGGGAGGCCTCATGAGGAAGGGGAGGCGACCAGGGGTCGCGCCCTCCTCATAGGGCCGGGCGGGTACTTTATGGCAACCCCTTTGGCCTACCCAGGGTCTCGTCCGGCGCGGACCTATCCGGCCCGGCGCCGCGGCGCCCCGCGCGAGGCCGTGCGGGTGCTGCGCTTGTCGGGATCGTAGCCACCGCCCCCCGGACCCAAGGGCTTGGGCTTCCAGTCGCCCTTGGCCCGGCCCTTCGGCGAGCCCGGCGCTGCCGGGGTGCCCCGGGCCGGAGCCCGTGCCTCGGTGCCGGAGGGTGGCGGGGCGTCCAGGCCCAACTCCAGCGCCTCCAGCCGCTTGATCTCGTCGCGCAGCCGGGCGGCGGTCTCGAACTCCAGGTCGGCCGCGGCGGTGCGCATCCGGCGTTCCAGCTCGGCGATGCTGGCGCGTAGGTTGTGGCCGATGAAGTTGGCGCTCGCATCGTCCTCCACCGCCTCCACCGTCACATAGTCCTGCTCGTAGACCGATTGCAGCACGTCCGCGATGTCGCGGCGGATCGTCTGCGGCGTGATGCCGTGCGCCTCGTTGTAGGCCACCTGCTTCGCCCGGCGCCGGTCGGTCTCCTCGATGGCGCGGCGCATGCTGTCGGTCATGCGGTCGGCGTAGAGGATCACGCGGCCCTCGGCGTTGCGCGCTGCGCGGCCGATCGTCTGAATGAGGGAGGTGGTGGAGCGGAGGAAGCCCTCCTTGTCGGCGTCGAGGATGGCGACCATCCGGCACTCCGGGATGTCCAGCCCCTCGCGCAGGAGGTTGATGCCCACCAGCACGTCGAAGACGCCGCGGCGAAGGTCACGGATGATCTCGATCCGCTCCAGCGTGTCCACGTCGGAGTGGAGGTAGCGGACCTTGATGCCCGTCTCCGTCATGTACTCCGTCAGGTCCTCGGCCATGCGCTTGGTCAGCGTCGTGGCCAGCACGCGGCCGCCCTGGGCGATTACGTCGCGGCACTCGGCCAGCAGGTCGTCCACCTGGCGCTCCACGGGGCGGATCTCGACGGGCGGGTCGATGAGGCCGGTCGGGCGGATCACCTGCTCGGCGAAGACGCCGCCGCTGCGCTCCATCTCCCAGGGGCCGGGGGTGGCCGAGACGAAGATGCTGGAGGGCCGGAAGCTCTCCCACTCCTCGAAGCGCAGCGGGCGGTTATCGAGGCAGGAGGGCAGACGGAAGCCAAAATCGGCGAGCACGGACTTCCGGGCGGCGTCACCGCGCGCCATGCCGCCGATCTGCGGCACGGTGACGTGGCTCTCGTCCACGATCAGCAGCGCGCCCTCGGGCAGGTACTCGAAGAGGGTCGGCGGTGGCTGGCCGGGGCCGCGGCCGGAGAGGTAGCGAGAGTAGTTCTCGATGCCCTTACAGACGCCCGTCGTCTCCATCATCTCGATGTCAAAGGTGGTGCGCTGCTCCAGCCGTTGGGCCTCCAGCAGCTTGCCCTCGGCATTCAGGCGGGCGAGCGTCTCGCGCAACTCGATCTTAATGTCGCGGATGGCCTGGATGAGCGTCGGACGCGGCGTGACGTAGTGGCTGTTGGCGTAGATCGCCACGCGCTCCATCTCGCCCGCCACCTCGCCCGTCAGTGGGTCGAACTCGCGCAGCCCGTCCACCTCGTCCCCGAAAAGGGAGATTCGCCAGGCGCGGTCTTCGAGGTGGGAGGGCCAGATATCGACGGTCTCGCCGCGCACGCGGAAGGTGCCGCGCTGGAAGGCGGCGTCGTTGCGGCGGTACTGCAGTTCGACCAGGGCCTTCAGCAGCAGCTCGCGCGCGATGTGCCCGCCCAGTTCCAGCTTCACGGTCATGTTGCCGTAGGTCTCGACCGAGCCGATGCCGTAGATGCAAGAGACCGAGGCCACGATGACCACGTCCCGCCGTTCGAGCAGGGACTGCGTGGCCGAGTGGCGCATGCGGTCGATCTGCTCGTTGATCTGGGCGTCTTTCTCTATGTAGGTGTCGGTGCGAGGGACATAGGCTTCCGGTTGGTAGTAGTCGTAGTAGGAAACGAAGTACTCAACCGCGTTGTCGGGAAAGAAGGACTTCATCTCCCCATAGAGCTGCGCCGCCAGCGTCTTGTTGGGGGCCAGGATGAGCGTGGGGCGCTGCACCGACTCGATCACCTTGGCCATGGTGAAGGTCTTGCCCGAGCCGGTAACGCCGAGCAGCACCTGGTCCCGCTCGTCACGGTCCTTCAGGCCCTGAACGAGATCCGCGATGGCCTGGGGCTGGTCGCCCGCGGGTTCGTAGGGGGAGACGACCTTCAGAGGCTTGCCCCCGGCGGGCACCGGCCGGCGAATGGGGGCGAAGAGGGCAGGTGGCAGGGTATCCATGTCCTATCGAACATAGGACGCCGCCAGCAGATTTTCAGCGGGAATCGAGGGTGCGGCAAAGGAGCGAAGCTGCCCCGAGACACCCGCGCGCGGCTTTGCTATAGGGCGGCCGCGGGCCGGGTTAGCACAGCGGTAGTGCAGCGGTTTTGTAAACCGAAGGTCGGGGGTTCGATCCCCTCACCCGGCACCGCGGGCCTACTGTCAATTGACGCCGAGGGCTGCCTGCCAGCAGGCCGATCGGGGGCTGTCCGGACCGGTCCGTATCCAGCCCCCCTCGGCCACCATGGGCACTAATTTCCGAAAACAGAACGCGGAAGGTTGCGGAAGCCGGCGAAACGGTCCTGCGCCAAGCGCGTGGTAATCTGCGCCGCGACGATACCGGCGAGAAGAACCGAGAAGACAACGAACATCAGGGATATCCTACCTTTGTTCCCCCCTAATCCTCTCGGCTAACATGAATGGTGCGATGCAGCATTTCTAGTCGTTCATGTCGTTTCTATGTGTCGGTGATGTTCCGTGACATGGAACTTAAAGGCCCTGCCGCCTTCAGGAAGCGGTCGCGACGTTCGTCCTGGCTTAGCTGAGTATTCCCGATACTTCCGTATCCTCGGGCAAGAGGGTGACGGTTGCCTCGACCGCGCGAAGGGCTGCGCCTTCCGGGCTCCATGAAAAGCGCCTCGTGGCGGCGCGCATCCCACCAATCAGGTGGGAGCGGCTTTCAGCAGAGCTTCCGCCGCTTCCTGCCGCTGACCCTCTGCCTAGGGAAGCGAGGCGAGGAAATCCCGGCGGCGGCATTCCTCGAGTCGCAGGAGGGGCGCGGCGGGCTTAGTCAGGCATTTCCGACCGTGGCGAAACCGTCCTGGTTGGTAGCCCGCACCACAGCAGCGAACAGGCGCAGCGCTTCTGGCCCGCCCTGGTCAAGCAGCGCCCCCGCCTCGATCTCCGTGGCCAGGAGCTCCGCGTGCTCGGCGAGGGTTTCAGCGGCCCGCCGCAGCGCCTCGCGTGACAGAACGAGCTGAAGCTCCTCAGGCAGGTTGTGCCATGCCCCCGGCGTCACCGGCACGGCATCGGCGGACAGGGTTGAGGAACGGTACATCGAAAGATTCCTTGGCCGACGCCCTCCTGGCCTGGTCATGCCCCATCCGGGTGCTGAGCCAAGTTTCGCTGGATGGAGTTAATGGGTCGTAATGATCGGCCTTTCAGCGAAGCACGAGATCGTCAGATGGGCGTGCGGCCGCCCCTCACACGAAGCGTGCGGAGACCTCGCCGAGAAGGTCGAAGGCGACCACTACCTCACCAGGGCCGTCAAGCCAGATCGGCGGTGTGACGGAGCCCAGGAAGACGACCTGTCCCGCCCGCAACCCGCCGAAAACCTCGGCCAGGGGCGATCCCGCCAACCAGGCGAGCGCGTCCAGCGGATGCCCGAGTAGCTCAGCCCCGAGGCCTGCGGCGCGTTCCACCCCATCCACCAGCAACCGGCCCCGTGCGGCCGGCAGGTCGAGTCCTGGCCAGCCGGAGGCGGGCGCCCCGATGACGCCGCCCGCATGGAAGACTGAATCCGCGATCAGGGAGGGCGCGCCGAGGGCCGCGAAGTCACCGTAGCGGTTGTCCACCACCTCGATCGCCGCGAAGACCTGCTCCACCGCGCCCGCCACCGAGTCCCGGCTGTGCTCGCCGTGGGAGAGGTCGTGCGCGAGGCGGAGGCCGATCTCGCACTCCACGCCCGGGCGGACATAGTCGGCGAAGCGGAAGCGGCCGACCCGGTCCTGGATGCCCTCCGCCGGGCAGAAGCCGGCGCAGGGATGGGCGAGGCCAAGATAGGCGCGCATCGACTCGGTGGTGGCGCCAATTTTGAAGCCGGCGGGCGGCACGGCGCCTATCGCTTCGGCCACTGCGCGCTGCATCGCGTAGCCGGCCGCAACATCCGGCGGTGCTTCCGGCTCGAGGTCGGGGAAGGGCTGCCCCGCCCGTCGGGCCGCCAGGATACGCTCGACGGCCGCGGTCATGCGCGGGCCAGCTCGTAAAGGGCGACGGCGGCAGCGGCGGCGACGTTGAGGCTCTCCACGTCCTCCGCGATCGGCAGGCGCACCATCTCGTCCACGGTCTCGCGCTGGAGCCGGCGCAGGCCGCCGGCCTCGGCGCCGAGCACGAGCCCCACGCGGCGGTCGGCCGGCTTGGCCTCGGCTAGGGTGCGCGTTGCCTCGCCGGCGAGGCCGAGCACCCAGATGCCCCGGTCTTGCATCCCCCGGATGGTGCGGGCGAGGTTCACCTCCCGCACCATCGGCACGAGCTCCAGTGCGCCGGACGCCGCGCGGGCGAGGGCGCCGGTCTCGGGCGGGGCGTGCCGGTCCTGCACCACCACCGCCGCCGCCCCGAAGGCGGCGGCCGAGCGGAGGATGGCGCCGACATTGCGCGGGTCCGTCACCTGGTCGAGCAGCAGCACGGGGCCGGTCGAGGCCTCCAGCACGTCCTCAAGCCCGACGCCGGGCAGGGGTTCCACCAGCATGGCGGCGCCCTGGTGCACGGCATCCTCCGGCAGGAAGCTGTGGAAGCGGACCCGGTCCTCCACCCGCTCCACGCCGAGCTTGCGCGCGGCGAAGGTGCCGGGCGGCAGACGGGCGGCGAGCGCGGCCTCGGCCTCGGCGGTCAGCAGCAGGCGGCGCAGGCGGCGCTTCGGGTTCAGCAGCGCAGCGCCGACGGCGTGCAGTCCGTGCATCCAGAAGGTGTTGGCGGGGGCCCGGTCCTCGGCGGCATCGCGGCGGGGGGCCTCGGCCGCGCGGGGCGGGCGGGGACCGCGGGGCGCCTCGGGCTCGGCGCCCGGGCGGCCAGGGCGCGCGTCGCCGGGCGGGCGGCTCCAGGACTTGCCCGGCGGTTTCGCCCAGGGCTTGCCGCCCGGGGACGGGCTACCCGCCGGGCCGGCACCGGGCTTGGGGAAGGGCGGGCGCCCGCCGCGCCCCTCGGACGGTGCCTCGCTGCCGCTCCAGCCGCGCTTTCCGTCGAAGGCGCGCGGGCGAGGCGGCTGCCCGGAGGCTGAGCGCGCGCTGGGTCCGAAGCCCGGACCCGCATGGGGGCCGGACTGGGGGCCATTGCCCGGGCCGGAGGAGCGTGGGCCATGCGGCCGTCGAGGGGGAGACATGGCCGCATCCTGCAAATCGCGGGGCCTGCCGCAAGGCCAATGCACCGCCGTCTGCCATGCACCGCCCCGGGACAATGCCTTGGCGCGATCCATAATGGCTGAAGGCGCACTCAGATGCGGCCACTCACGTTGACAGGCGCGCCGCTTCTCGGATAGTCCGCCGGCTCCCGCCCGTCAGGGTGGGGACACCCTGTGGAGGGGTGCCCGAGTGGCTAAAGGGGGCGGACTGTAAATCCGCTGGCTTGCGCCTACGTTGGTTCGAATCCAACCCCCTCCATGTGTCCCAGCCCGCCGGAGCGGTGCGCATCTGTGTGACCGGTCTGCTCGGCAGGCCATGGCTCTGGCTCAGCGGGTGTAGCTCAATGGTAGAGTTCCAGCCTTCCAAGCTGGCTGTGCGGGTTCGATTCCCGTCACCCGCTCCAGCCGCCACCAGTGGCGGCCCAGCCTGAAAAAAGCCGCCTTCAGCACCATATTGGTCCCATCTCATCACGGGTGGGTAACACAGCCTGCATGGCAGGCGGGGGGCGCATGCCCCCGGCAGGGACAGGACGGGACGCGACATGGGTAAGGCGAAGTTCGAGCGGACGAAGCCGCACTGCAACATTGGCACGATTGGCCATGTGGACCACGGCAAGACGTCTTTGACGGCGGCGATCACGAAGGTTCTGGCCAAGACGGGCGGTGCGTCGTTCACGGCGTACGACCAGATTGACAAGGCGCCGGAGGAGCGGGCTCGCGGGATCACGATCTCGACGGCGCACGTGGAGTACGAGACGGCGAACCGGCACTACGCGCACGTGGACTGCCCTGGCCACGCTGACTACGTGAAGAACATGATCACGGGTGCGGCGCAGATGGACGGCGCGATCCTGGTGGTGTCGGCGGCTGACGGCCCGATGCCGCAGACGCGCGAGCACATCCTGCTGGCGCGCCAGGTTGGCGTTCCGGCGCTGGTGGTGTTCCTGAACAAGGTGGACATGGCGGACCCCGACCTGCTGGAGCTGGTCGAGATGGAGGTTCGCGAGCTGCTGTCGTCCTACCAGTTCCCGGGCGACGACATTCCGATCATCCACGGCTCGGCGCTGATGGCGCTCGAAGACAAGAACCCCGAGCAGGGCGAGCAGGCGATCCTGAAGCTGATGGAGGCGGTGGACGCCTACATTCCGCAGCCGGAGCGCCCGAAGGACCTGCCGTTCCTGATGCCGATCGAGGACGTGTTCTCGATCTCGGGCCGCGGCACGGTGGTGACGGGGCGCGTTGAGCGCGGGATCGTCAAGGTGGGCGAGGAGGTCGAGATCGTCGGCCTGAAGGACACCGTGAAGACGACGGTGACGGGCGTCGAGATGTTCCGCAAGCTGCTCGACAGCGGCGAGGCGGGCGACAACATCGGGGCCTTGCTGCGCGGCACGAAGCGCGAGGACGTGGAGCGCGGGCAGGTTCTGTCCAAGCCTGGCGCGATCACGCCGCACACGCAGTTCAAGGCCGAGGCCTACATCCTGACGAAGGAGGAGGGCGGTCGCCACACGCCGTTCTTCACGAACTACCGGCCGCAGTTCTACTTCCGCACGACCGACGTGACGGGCGTGGTGCAGCTGCCCGAGGGCGTGGAGATGGTGATGCCGGGCGACAACGTCGCGATGACGGTGGAGCTGATCGCCCCGATCGCCATGGACCAGGGCCTGCGCTTCGCCATCCGCGAGGGTGGCCGCACCGTCGGCGCCGGCGTCGTCGCGAGCATCGAGAAGTAAGACGAATCGCCTCTCGGGGCAGGAAGGGAAGGGCGGGCCTCCGGCAAGGGGGGGGCCGCCCTTTCTGTTTCTGGCGCCCTGGCGCGGGGCTGGACAAGCCCCTCGCCGGCACGGACAACCGGCCGCTCAGGGTGAGGAGAGCGGCATGTCCGGACAGGGCGGCGTGGAACTGGCCGGGTTCTGGCCGCGGGTGGCAGCGCAGATCCTGGACGCCGCCTGGATGATCCCTGTCGGCCTCGTCCTCGTGCTTCTCGGCGATTTCGTGCGCGGGGGGAGGGGGCTCTCGCCGGGTTCGGATGTCCTGCTCCAGCTCATCTCCGCGCTGCTGATCATCCTCTTCTGGGCCAGCCGCCAGGCCACCCCCGGCAAGATGCTCATGCGGCTGCGGGTGATCGATGCGGAAACGGGCGGCACGCCGCCCTGGCCGCGTCTCGTGGCTCGGTATTTTGGCTATATCCTCTCCAGCATTCCGCTCGGGCTGGGCTATCTCTGGATGCTTTGGGATCCGCGCCGGCAGTGCTGGCACGACCGCATCGCCCGGACGCTGGTGGTCCGAGACCCGCTGCCGCGGTAGCGGCGACGCCTTCATTGTCCCGCACCCTCTCGACAGCCGCCGCGCCTTGCCGTAAGGCACGGCCCCTGCGTGGCCTGCCCTAGGGGCGTAGCTCAATTGGCTAGAGCGCCGGTCTCCAAAACCGGAGGTTGGGGGTTCGAGACCCTCCGCCCCTGCCAGCGCACCGAATTCGGGCCGAAAGCCCGGTCCGGCAGCCGGGGCGGGCCGTGCATGACCCGTTTCTGAGCATCCTGCTCGCCGATCACCGCGCTGCGGCGTCCAGCCATCCTCCCCCAGGCTTCATCCCGGGGAGACCGTTCTGGACCCGGCGCCTGGAGGGGCCCCGACGTGGCCGGTTTCAATCCCGCAGGCTACCTGCGCGACGTGCGGCAGGAGATCAGCCGGGTCACCTGGCCGAGCCGGAAGGAGACGCTGATCACCACCGGGCTGGTGCTGGCGCTCTCGGCCCTGGCCGCCATCTTCTTCCTGGTGGCGGACTGGCTGATCCAGCTCATGATGCGGCTGCTGTTCGGATTCGGTTGACCTCGTAAGATTTCGCGCCGCGCCGGAGGCCGGGGGTTATTGCCCCAAGGGCCGGAGGCCAGCGCCACAGGATTGGGAGCGTCGCCGTTATGGCCGACAAGAAGTGGTACGTGGTCCACGTCTACTCGGGCTTCGAGAAGAAGATCGCGAGCCAGATCAAGGAGCAGGCCGCCCAGAAGGGCCTGGCCGACCGGATCGAGGACGTGCTCGTGCCCTCCGAGGACGTGGTGGAAGTGCGCCGCGGCCAGAAGGTGAATACCGAGCGGAAGTTCTTCCCCGGCTACGTGCTGGTGAAGATGGAGATGACGGACGAGGCCTGGCACCTCGTGAAGGACACGCCGAAGGTCACCGGCTTTCTCGGCGCCCGCAACAAGCCCAGCCCGATCCCGGAGCGCGAGGCGATGCGGATGCTCCAGCAGGTCCAGGACAACGCGGAGAAGCCGCGCCGCCCCTCCATCACCTTCGAGGTCGGCGAGAACGTCCGCGTGGCCGACGGCCCCTTCACCAGCTTCAACGGCGTGGTGGAGGAGGTGGACGAGGAGAAGGGCCGCGTGAAGGTTTCCGTCTCCATCTTCGGCCGCGCGACGCCGGTCGAGCTCGAGTACGGGCAGGTCGAGAAGGCCTGATCCCGGGTTCCCGGGCAAGCCAGCCCGGGAAGGTCGCCTGCCGGTGGGTTGACGGCAGCCGGTCGGCATGGTGCGGGAAGGTCGTTCCCGCACCGAGGCCATAGCATGCGCGTTCCGACACCCAATCCCCCGCCGGGCATTATCGGCCACAACCGGTCCATGCTGACGCCCAACTACTGCGTCTTCCCACCGGAGGGGATCATGGACAGCCTGCTGCCGAACTGGCCAGGCTGCATTGCCCGCTTTCAGGCCAGCCGGAGGATGGGGGCGGGCTTCACCCAGGCCCTGCTGATCGTGCCCGCCGGAGCGGGCAGCGCGGACGCGGTGGATGAGGGGGTGCAGGCCTTCCTCTATGTCCGGGCCGGGGCGCTGGAGGTGACGGTTGAGGGGCAGGCCCATTCGCTCGCGCCCGGCGGCTACATCTATGTTCCCCAGGGCGTGCCCTATGGCGTGCGGAACGCCGGTATCGAGGAGGCGCGGGCGATCTGGGTGCGCAAGGCTTACCAGCCCGCCGCCGGTGTTCCCGTGCCGAAGGTGATCGTCGGGCACCGGGACACGGCGCAGCGGGAGGATAGCGGGCCCCGCTGGCGGCTCCTGCTGCTCGGGCTGCGCGAGATGCCCATGGACTTCGAGATGAACATCATGTGCTACGCGCCCGGCGCCCACTTCTGGTGTGTCGAGACGCATGTGATGGAGCACGGCATGGTCATGCTGCAGGGACAGGCCTTGCAGCTCCTCGGGCGGGACTGGCACGAGCTCTGGACCGACGACTTCGTTTGGATGGGCCCTTACGTGCCGCAGCAAATCTATGCCACCGGGAACGAGGTCTGCGAGTACCTACTCTACAAGGACGTGAACCGCGACGTGATCTGACGGGGCGAGGCGCTGGGGCGGGAATTACGCTGGACTCGGGCCCCGCAGCCTCTTATATGCCGCCTCCGCGCCGGCCGGGCTGGGGTTCACCTCGCCCGGCCGCCGCGCGTTTTCAGGAACGCGGGAGGTCCGGCCCCAGCCTATCGGGGCGGGCCGCAGGCACCGCGGGCCTCCGAAGTATAGGAGAGTGCCAGCAATGGCGAAGAAGATCGTCGGCTACATCAAGCTGCAGATCCCGGCGGGCAAGGCCAATCCTTCCCCGCCTGTGGGCCCCGCGCTCGGTCAGCGCGGCCTGAACATCATGCAATTCGTGAAGGAATTCAACGCGGCGACCCAGGGCATGGAGCCCGGGACCCCGACGCCGGTGGTCATCACCGCCTATTCGGACCGCACCTTCTCCTTCATCACCAAGACGCCCCCGAACACCTACTTCCTGCTCAAGGCGGCCAAGCTCGAGAAGGGCAGCCAGACCCCGGGCAAGGGTGGCGCGGTCGGCCGCGTGACGAAGTCCCAGCTTGCCGAGATCGCCAAGGTGAAGATGAAGGACATGAACTGCGTGGACGAAGCCGCCGCGGTTCGGATGCTGGCCGGGTCCGCCCGCGCCATGGGCATGGTTGTGGTGGAGGGCTGAGAAGATGGCCAAGCAGGGCAAGCGTCTCCGCAAGATCAACGAAGGCCTGGACCTCGATAAGTCCCTCGCGCTCGCCGAGGCGATCTCGACGGTGAAGACCGCCGCCAACGCCAAGTTCGACGAGACGATCGAGATCTCGATGAACCTCGGCATCGACCCCCGCCACGCCGACCAGATGGTCCGCGGCGTGGTCGGCCTGCCGAACGGCACGGGCAAGACCGTCCGCGTCGGCGTCTTCGCCCGCGGCCCGAAGGCCGAGGAGGCCCAGGCCGCCGGGGCCGACATCGTCGGCGCCGAGGACCTGATGGCCGCGGTGCAGGAGGGCAAGATTGACTTCGACCGCTGCATCGCGACCCCGGACATGATGGGCCTCGTCGGGCGCCTCGGTAAGATCCTTGGCCCGCGTGGCCTGATGCCGAACCCGAAGCTCGGCACCGTCACCATGGACGTCCGCGGCGCCGTGACGGCGGCCAAGGCCGGCCAGGTGGAGTTCCGCGCCGAGAAGGCCGGTATCGTCCATGCTGGCATCGGCAAGGCGAGCTTCGAGGCGGACAAGCTGCTCGAGAACGCCAAGGCCTTCGTGGACGCCATCCAGCGCGCCCGCCCGGCCGGTGCCAAGGGCACCTACGTAAAGAAGGTGGCCGTGTCCTCCTCCATGGGCCCGGGCATCAAGGTGGATGTGAGCTCGCTCTCCGCCTGAGTGAATTCGCGCCGGTCCTGAGGGCCCGGCGCGGGCAGGGCGGGGAAACCCGTCCGACCTGTCCGAGACCCGATGTGCCCTTCCGGGGGCTTAAAGCGAGAGCGCAACGGGGAGACGGGGTGCCAGAGACGACGTTCCGGGGCCTGTCCCCGGGCTTGGCTTGGCTTCCGGCTTTCATCTGACAGGCGAACCAGGGCGTCCCCGGCCGGGGACGCTCTTGCGTGAACCGGCCGGCGCCCCTCCACCAGGTGCTGGTTATTCGTAGGAGACGGGAATTGGACCGTACGGAGAAGCGTGAGTTCGTCGCCTCCCTCGGTTCGGTGTTCGCCGACACCTCCTTCGTGCTCGTCGCCCGTAACAACGGGCTGACGGTCGCGGCGGTGGATGATCTGCGGCGCCGGATGCGGGCAGCGGGCGCGACGTACAAGGTCACGAAGAACCGGCTGGCCACTCTCGCCCTCGACGGCACCCGCTTCCAGGGCATCGCGCCGCTGCTGAAGGGTCCGACCGCGCTCGCGTGGTCGACGGATCCGGTGGCGGTGGCGAAGACTGCCACGGAGTTCGCCAAGGGTAACGACAAGTTCGTCATCCTGGGCGGGGCGCTCGGCACCCAGACCCTCGACGTCAACGGCGTCAGGGCTCTGTCCGAGCTTCCCTCGCTCGAAACGCTGCGGGCGCAGCTGCTGGGTCTCATCCAGACCCCGGCGACGCGCATCGCGGGCGTGCTGCAGGCTCCGGCCGGGCAGCTGGCGCGGGTGTTCAAGGCCTATTCCGACAAGGATGGGTCGTCAGAGGGCGCGGAAGCCGCCTGAAACGCCATGACCCCCGGCGGGTTGCGGGAGCCGCTTCCGCCAGGGGTTGCAAACTTCAAGCCAAGCCACTAGATCAGGGAACACAAAGACATGGCCGATCTTGCCAAGCTCGTTGACGAGCTCTCGACCCTCACCGTCCTGGAGGCTGCCGAGCTCTCCAAGATGCTCGAGGAGAAGTGGGGCGTTTCTGCCGCCGCTCCCGTCGCCGTGGCTGCCGCCCCGGCCGGCGGTGGTGGCGCCGCCGCTGCCCCTGCCGAGGAGCAGACCGAGTTCACCGTGACGCTTGCCGCCGCCGGCGACAAGAAGATCAACGTGATCAAGGAGATCCGCACCATCACTGGCCTCGGCCTCAAGGAGGCCAAGGACCTCGTCGAGGGCGCTCCGAAGGTCGTCAAGGAGGGTGTCTCCAAGGATGAGGCGGAGAAGATCCGCAAGGTCCTCGAGGAGAACGGTGCGAAGGTTGAGGTCAAGTAAGACCCCAACCACAATCTCCCGGCCTTCCAGGCCGGGGGAACAAGTTGTGTAAAGGGCCGGGCGGGAACCTCTAGGTTTCCGCCCGCGCCTGCTTTTCGCCGGATGGCCCGTGCCGTCCGGTGGCTAACGGGGGATCGGGGGCGCGCGGCGGCGCTCAGGATCGCCTGGCAAGGTTGAAGAGGACGCAGGGCTGGCATGAACGCGATCTCGAAGGGTTTTGAGGGCAAGGGCTTCACCGGGCGCAAGCGCATCCGCAAGTCCTTCGGGCGTCTGCCCGAGGTGGCGCCGATGCCGAACCTCATCGACGTGCAGCGCGCCTCCTACGAGGGGTTCCTGCAGGCCGAGGTGGCGCCGGAGATGCGGGCGAATGCCGGCCTTCAGGAGGTCTTCAAGGGCGTCTTCCCGATCAACGACTTCGCTGGCCGCGGCTCGCTCGAATTCGTGCGCTACGAGTTCGAGGAGGCGAAGTACGACGTGGAGGAGTGCATCCAGCGCGGGCTGACCTATGCCGCCCCGCTGAAGGCCCATCTGCGCCTGATCGTCTGGGACATCGACGAGGACACCGGCAGCCGCTCCATTCGCGACATCAAGGAGCAGGGCGTTTACATGGGCGATATCCCGCTCATGACGGACAACGGCACCTTTATCGTCAATGGCACCGAGCGCGTCATCGTCTCGCAGATGCACCGTTCGCCGGGTGTGTTCTTCGACCACGACAAGGGCAAGACCCACTCCTCGGGCAAGTACCTCTTCGCCGCCCGCGTGATCCCCTATCGCGGCTCCTGGCTCGACTTCGAGTTCGACGCGAAGGACATCTGCTACGTTCGTATCGACCGGAAGCGAAAGCTGCCGGCGACGACGCTCCTCTATGCCCTCGACTCTGCCGAGACCCAGGCCAAGCGCGGCGAGCGCGACACGCCGCTGGAGCCGGGCGAGGTGCGCGGCATGGACTCGCAGGAGATCCTGTCCACCTTCTACAAGCAGGTGATCTTCACCCGCGGCAAGCAGGGCTGGTCGCGTCCCTATGAGCCCGACGCTTTCCGCGGCCTGAAGCTGGCCGAGGATCTGGTGGATGCCGCCACCGGTCAGGTCGTCGCCGCCAAGGACACGAAGCTCAACCCCCGCGCCGCCCGCAAGATTGCGGAGGAGGGCACCAAGGAGGTGCTCGTCTCCCGCGCCGACCTGCTGGGACGCTACGTGGCCGAGGATCTGGTGGACATGTCCACCGGCGAGATCCATGCCGAGGCTGGGGAGGAGCTGACCGAGCCGAAGCTCGCGGCCATCGAGGCCGCGGGCTACGACACGCTGCCCACGCTGGCGATCGACGCCTCCGTCGGACCGTGGATGCGCAACACGCTCGCCGTGGACAAGAACACGAACCGCGACGATGCGCTGATGGACATCTACCGGGTGATGCGCCCGGGCGAGCCGCCGACGCCGGAGACGGCCGAGACCCTCTTCCGTGGCCTCTTCTTCGACGGCGAGCGCTACGACCTCTCGGCCGTGGGCCGCGTGAAGATGAACATGCGCCTCGGCTTCTCCCTCGAGGAGGCGCCGGACACGCAGCGCACGCTCCGCAAGGAGGATATCCTCGCCACTGTCCGCACGCTTCAGGAGCTGAAGGACGGCAAGGGGCAGATCGACGACATCGACAACCTCGGCAACCGCCGGGTGCGCTCCGTCGGCGAGCTGATGGAGAACCAGTACCGCGTCGGCCTGCTCCGCATGGAGCGCGCGATCAAGGAGCGGATGGGGTCGGTCGATATCGACACCGTCATGCCGACCGACCTGATCAACGCGAAGCCGGCCGCCGCGGCGGTGCGCGAGTTCTTCGGCTCCTCGCAGCTCTCGCAGTTCATGGACCAGACCAACCCGCTGTCCGAGGTAACGCACAAGCGCCGTCTCTCGGCGCTTGGCCCGGGTGGCCTGACGCGCGAGCGCGCCGGCTTCGAGGTGCGCGACGTGCATCCGACGCACTACGGCCGCATCTGCCCGATTGAGACGCCGGAAGGGCCGAACATCGGCCTGATCAACTCGCTGGCCACCTTCGCCAAGGTGAACAAGTACGGCTTCATTGAGACGCCGTACCAGATGGTGCGCGACGGCAAGATCACGGGCGAGCCGCGCTATCTCTCCGCCATGGAGGAGGAGCGGCTCGTGGTCGCCCAGGCTGACGCCGAGGTGGACCGCGAGAGCGGCGAGTTCCGCTCGGACCTCGTCTCCGTCCGCCAGGGCGGCGACTTCCGCCTGGTTAAGCCTGAGGAGGTGACGGCGATCGACATCTCCCCGAAGCAGCTCGTCTCCGTCGCTGCGGCGCTTATCCCGTTCCTCGAGAACGACGACGCGAACCGCGCGCTCATGGGCTCGAACATGATGCGGCAGGCCGTGCCGCTGGTGAAGTCGGACGCGCCGCTGGTCGGCACCGGCATGGAGGCTGCGGTTGCGCGGGACTCCGGCGCCAGCATTGTCGCGCGGCGTGACGGCGTGGTGGACAGCATCGACGGCGCCCGCATCGTGGTGCGCGCGACGGCTGAGGACGGCACGACCCAGGGCGTGGACATCTATCGCCTGCGGAAGTTCCAGCGGTCCAACCAGTCCACCTGCATCAACCAGCGTCCGCTGGTGCGAGTGGGCGATCAGGTGCAGGCCGGCGACATCATCGCCGATGGTCCCTCCACGGAGCTGGGCGAGCTTGCCCTGGGCCGGAACGCGCTCGTCGCGTTCATGCCCTGGAACGGTTACAACTTTGAGGACAGCATCCTCATCAGCGAGCGGATCGCGCAGGACGACGTCTTCACCTCCATCCACATCGACGAGTTCGAGGTGGCGGCCCGCGACACGAAGCTCGGTCAGGAGGAGATCACCCGCGACATCCCGAACGTGGGTGAGGAGGCGCTGCGCAACCTCGACGAGGCCGGCATCGTCTATATCGGCGCCGAGGTGCAGCCGGGCGACATCCTGGTCGGCAAGGTGACGCCGAAGGGCGAGAGCCCGATGACGCCGGAGGAGAAGCTTCTCCGCGCCATCTTCGGCGAGAAGGCCTCCGACGTGCGCGATACGTCGCTGCGCCTGCCGCCGGGCGTCTCCGGCACGATCGTGGACGTGCGCGTCTTCTCCCGCCGCGGCGTGGACAAGGACGAGCGTGCCATGGCGATCGAGCGCGCCGAGATCGAGCGCTTGGCCAAGGACCGCGACGACGAGCGGCTGATCCAGGAGCGGTCCTTCACGGGGCGGCTGCGCGAGGTGCTGCTCAACCGCAAGGCGGGCGGCGGCTTTAAGGGGATCAAGCAGGGCACGGTTATCACCGACGAGGTGCTGTCCGAGTTCAACCGCATGACCTGGCGCCAGATCAGCGTCTCGGACGACGCCGCCCAGGCGCAGCTCGAGGCCCTAAAGCGCGAGTTCGACGCCGCGGTCGAGCGCCTGCAGAAGCGCTTCGAGAGCAAGGTCGAGAAGCTGCAGCGCGGCGACGAGCTGCCGCCCGGCGTGATGAAGATGGTCAAGGTCTTCGTTGCGGTGAAGCGGAAGCTCCAGCCCGGCGACAAGATGGCCGGCCGCCACGGCAACAAGGGCGTGGTCTCCCGCGTCGTGCCGATCGAGGACATGCCGTTCCTGGAGGACGGCACCCCGGTCGACCTCGTTCTGAACCCACTGGGCGTGCCCTCGCGCATGAACATCGGCCAGATCCTGGAGACGCACCTCGGCTGGGCCTGCGCCAATCTCGGCAAGCAGGTCGGCGAGGTGGTGGAGGACTACCGCCGCGCCGGCGCCGCGCGCGACGCGCTGATCGAGAAGCTGCGCGAGGTCTATGGGGACGAGATCACGGATCGTGACATCGTCAACATGAGCGAGGACCAGCTGCTCGAGCTCGGCGAGAACCTGCGGCGCGGCATTCCGATCGCAACGCCGGTCTTCGACGGCGCCCGCATCTCGGACATCGAGGGGATGCTGACCAAGGCGGGGCTCGACACCTCCGGCCAGGTGCAGCTCGTCGATGGCCGCACGGGCGACCTCTTCGAGCGGAAGGTGACGGTGGGCTACATCTACATGCTCAAGCTGCACCACCTGGTGGACGACAAGATCCACGCCCGCTCCATTGGCCCCTACTCGCTCGTCACCCAGCAGCCGCTGGGCGGCAAGGCGCAGTTCGGCGGCCAGCGCTTCGGCGAGATGGAGGTCTGGGCGCTGGAGGCTTACGGCGCCGCCTACACGCTGCAGGAAATGCTGACGGTGAAGTCGGACGACGTGTCCGGCCGCACCAAGGTCTACGAGGCGATCGTCCGCGACCAGGACAGCTTCGAAGCCGGCATCCCCGAGAGCTTCAACGTTCTCACCAAGGAGCTGAAGTCCCTTGGCCTGAACGTGGACCTCGAGAACCGCGGCAGCTGATCGCCCTCTGACAGGATCGCGCCGGCCCCATCCCAGCGGGGCCGGCCGCTGATGTTGCCACGTTCGCGCGTGGCAGGCTGGACGAAGAAGGAAGGCCCCATGAACGAGCTGATGAAGATCCTTGGCCAGACCGGCCAGGCCGTCACCTTCGATCAGATCAAGATCACCATCGCCTCCCCGGAGCAGATCCGCTCCTGGTCCTACGGCGAGATCAAGAAGCCCGAGACGATCAACTACCGCACCTTCAAGCCGGAGCGGGACGGGCTTTTCTGCGCGCGCATCTTCGGTCCGATCAAGGACTACGAGTGCCTGTGCGGCAAGTACAAGCGGATGAAGTTCCGCGGCATCATCTGCGAGAAGTGCGGCGTCGAGGTGACGCTGGCGAAGGTCCGGCGCGAGCGCATGGGCCACATCGAGCTCGCCTCCCCCGTCGCCCATATCTGGTTCATGAAGTCGCTGCCCTCGCGCGTCGGCCTGATGGTCGATATGTCGCTGAAGGAGCTGGAGAAGGTTCTCTACTTCGAGAGCTATGTCGTTCTTGAGCCGGGCTTGACCGACCTCAAGCTGCACCAGCTGCTGACCGAGGACGCCTTCCAGCAGAAGCAGGACGAGTTCGGCGAGGACGCCTTCACCGTCGGCATCGGCGCCGAGGCCGTGAAGCAGATGCTGACCGGCATCGACCTCGACAAGGAGAGCGCGCGCCTGCGTGCCGACCTGAAGGAGACGACCTCCGAGGCGAAGCGCAAGAAGCTCGTCAAGCGGCTGAAGCTGATCGAGTCCTTCTCCGAGGGCGGTGCCCGTCCGGAGTGGATGATCCTCGACGTCGTGCCGGTGATCCCGCCCGAGCTGCGCCCGCTGGTGCCGCTGGACGGCGGCCGCTTCGCGACCTCCGACCTGAACGACCTCTACCGCCGCGTCATCAACCGTAACAACCGCCTGAAGCGGCTGATCGAGCTGCGTGCGCCGGACATTATCGTGCGCAACGAGAAGCGCATGCTGCAGGAGGCCGTGGACGCGCTGTTCGACAACGGGCGCCGCGGGCGGGCGATCACGGGGGCGAACAAGCGGCCGCTGAAGTCGCTCTCCGACATGCTGAAGGGCAAGCAAGGCCGCTTCCGTCAGAACCTGCTCGGCAAGCGCGTGGACTACTCCGGCCGTTCGGTCATCGTCGTCGGTCCCGAGCTGAAGCTGCACCAGTGCGGCCTGCCGAAGAAGATGGCGCTGGAGCTGTTCAAGCCGTTCATCTACAGCAAGCTCGAGAAGTACGGCCACGCCACCACCATCAAGGCCGCGAAGCGGATGGTGGAGAAGGAGCGTCCCGAGGTGTGGGACATCCTCGAGGAGGTGATCCGCGAGCACCCGGTGATGCTGAACCGGGCGCCGACGCTGCACCGCCTGGGCATCCAGGCCTTCGAGCCGATCCTCGTCGAGGGCAAGGCAATCCAGCTTCACCCGCTGGTCTGCACCGCCTTCAACGCGGACTTCGACGGCGACCAGATGGCCGTGCACGTCCCGCTGAGCCTCGAGGCTCAGCTGGAGGCGCGCGTGCTGATGATGTCCACCAACAACATCCTCAGCCCCGCGAACGGCAAGCCGATCATCGTGCCGTCGCAGGACATCGTGCTCGGCCTCTACTACCTGAGCCTTGAGACGCCGGAGTTCCGCGCGGACAAGGCGCGGATCGAGGCGGTGCGCGTTCTCATCGACGGGCTGAAGGGCAAGGACCCGGCGAGCCTGACCGAGGAGGAGCGCGATGCGCTCGCCTTCCGCCCACACGTCTTCGACGGACTGGGCGAGGTGGAGCAGGCTCTCGCGGCCGGGCAGGTGAACCTGCACTCCGCGATCCTGGCCAGCGTCACCGGCTTCACGGCCGAGGGCAAGCCGAAGCGCGAGACGGCGATCACCACGCCGGGCCGCCTGATGATGGGCGCCCTGCTGCCGATCCACCCGAACGTGCCCTACTCCATCATCAACCGTCAGCTGACCAAGCGCAGCATCTCGGACGTGATGGACGCCGTGTACCGTCACTGCGGTCAGAAGGAGTCGGTGATCTTCGCCGACCGCCTGATGGGCCTCGGCTTCCGCAACGCGGCGAAGGCGGGCATCTCCTTCGGCAAGGACGACATGATGATCCCGGCCACCAAGGCCGCGATGATCGATCGTACTAAGAACGAGGTGAAGGAGTTCGAGCAGCAGTACCTCGACGGCCTGATCACGGCCGGCGAGCGCTACAACAAGGTGGTGGACGCCTGGTCGCGCGCGACGGAAGAGGTCGCGGGCGCCATGATGAAGGAGATCTCGCGCCAGGAAGCGGGCAAGCAGACCAACTCGGTTTGGATGATGTCCCACTCCGGTGCGCGCGGTTCGCCGGCCCAGATGCGCCAGCTCGCGGGCATGCGCGGCCTGATGGCCAAGCCTTCGGGCGAGATCATCGAGCAGCCGATCATCTCCAACTTCAAGGAGGGGCTGACCGTCCTCGAGTACTTCAACTCCACCCACGGCGCCCGCAAGGGCCTCGCGGACACGGCGCTGAAGACGGCGAACTCGGGCTACCTGACCCGCCGGCTCGTGGACGTGGCGCAGGACTGCATCATCGTCGACAACGACTGCGGCACGGAGCGCGGCATTACGGTTCGCGCCGTGATGGACGGCGGCGAGGTCGTCTCCTCGCTATCCGAGCGCATCCTGGGCCGTACGATCCAGCGCGACGTGCTGAACCCGGAGACGGGCGAGGTGGTCGCCGCGCGCGACACGCTGGTCGATGAGGTCACGGCGGACGCCGTGGAGCAGTCTGGGGCGGAGGAGGTCTATATCCGTTCCGTCCTCACCTGCGATGCGCGGCAGGGCGTCTGCGGCATGTGCTACGGGCGCGACTTGGCCCGCGGCACCCCGGTGAACACCGGTGAGGCAGTCGGCGTCATCGCCGCGCAGTCGATCGGCGAGCCCGGCACGCAGCTGACCATGCGCACCTTCCACATCGGCGGCGCCGCCCAGCGTTCGGCGGAGCAGTCCCATGTGGAGGCGACCAGCGACGGCTCGGTGAAGGTCCTGAACAAGGCCGTCGTCGTGAACAGCGAGGGCGCCAACATCGTCATGTCGCGTAACTGCGAGATCGTGCTGAGCGATGCGCAGGGCCGTGAGCGCGCCCGCTACCGCGTGCCCTACGGCGCGCGGCTGCTGGTGGACGATGCCGCCGAGGTCACCCGCGCGCAGAAGCTGGCGGAGTGGGACCCCTTCACCCTACCGATCATCATCGATCGCGCGGGTGTGGTGGAGTACACCGACCTGATCGAGGGCTTCACGCTCTACGAGGAGACGGACCCGGTGACGGGCCTCTCCTCGAAGGTGGTGCGCGAGCCGGTCGAGCGGGCCAAGAACGCCAATCTCCGCCCCAGCATTGTGCTGCGGGAAGGGGGCAAGGTGGTCCTCACCCTCGGGCTGCAGCCCTCCTCCATTCTGAACGTGGAGAACGGCGCGACGGTCCACGCCGGCGACGTTATCGCCCGCCTGCCGCGCGAGTCCTCCAAGACCCGCGACATCACGGGCGGTCTGCCCCGCGTCGCGGAGCTGTTCGAGGCCCGCCGGCCGAAGGACGCCGCCATCATCAGCGATGTCGATGGGCGAGTGGAGTTCGGGAAGGACTATAAGGCCAAGCGCCGGATCGTCGTGGTACCGGACGCCGTCGGCGACGAGCAGCCGGCCTCCCGCGAGTACCTGGTGCCCAAGGGCAAGCACGTCTCGGTCCAGGAGGGTGACTATGTCCGGGCCGGCGACCCGCTGGTCGACGGCCCCCGCGTGCCGCACGACATTCTTCGGGTACTGGGCGTCGAGGCTCTCGCGAACTACCTCGTGAACGAGATCCAGGACGTCTATCGACTGCAGGGCGTGAAGATCAACGACAAGCACATCGAGGTGATCGTTCGCCAGATGCTGCAGAAGGTCGAGATCATCGAGCCCGGCGACACGACCTACCTGATCGGCGAGCAGGTGGACCGCATCGAGTTCGATATCGAGAACGAGAAGCGGCTGGCGGTGAAGGAGCGGCCCGCCCGGGCCGAGCCGGTCCTCCAGGGCATCACGAAGGCCAGCCTGCAGACCAACTCCTTCATCTCGGCCGCCTCCTTCCAGGAGACGACCCGGGTGCTCACCGAGGCGGCCGTGGCCGGTAAGGTGGACCGCCTGGAAGGGCTAAAGGAGAACGTCATCGTCGGCCGCCTGATTCCGGCCGGGACGGGCTCGGTGATGAACCGCCTGCGGTCGCTTGCCGCCCAGCGGGACAAGGGGCGCCTGCCGGCCAACCAGCCCGCCCTGCAGGATGGCAGCGGCGGCCAGCAAGCCGCCGAGTAGCGAACCAGTCCGGCGGCCCTGGGCCGCCGGCGCGCGGACGGCCGGCCGTATATGGCCGACCCGCGGATCGGTCGGGGTGGGGGTGCAACTCCCCCGCCCAGCCGGCTTCACAAACCCTAAAGCGCTTGACTCAGGGGTTGGGGGGGGGTAGGTCTCCGGCCCTCCACGACCCCCACCGGCAGCGCCAGGGGATCGAACGAGTTTGGACGACCCTTCCGCGTCCCCGGTGCCGCCGCTCCTTGAAACCCCTCGTGGTCTCTGGACGGTCTAGGCCGGAGACGAAGAGTGGCCCGCAGGATCGCAGACGCGGTCACGCGGGCGCCTTCGCTTGGATGCAGGGCGGTCAGCCACAGAGACGGGTCACGAAGGGGCGTCATGCCGACGATCAATCAGCTCATCGCGCAGGGGCGCGAGCCGAAGCCGAGCCGCAACAAGGTCCCGGCGCTGCAGAACTGCCCCCAGAAGCGCGGCGTCTGCACGCGGGTTTACACCACCACGCCGAAGAAGCCGAACTCGGCGCTTCGTAAGGTCGCCAAGGTGCGCCTCACGAACGGCTACGAGGTGGTGAGCTATATCCCCGGCGAGGGGCACAACCTCCAGGAGCATTCGGTTGTCCTTATCCGCGGTGGACGCGTGAAGGACCTTCCGGGCGTTCGCTACCACATCCTGCGCGGCGTGCTCGACACCCAGGGCATCGCCAAGCGCCGCCAGCGGCGCTCGCTCTACGGCGCCAAGCGGCCGAAGTGAGGAACTGAGAGATGTCGCGTCGTCACCGCGCCGAGAAGCGCGAGGTCCTGCCGGATCCGAAGTTCGGCGACGTCGTGCTCAGCCGTTTCATGAACGTGCTGATGTATGACGGCAAGAAGAGCACCGCCGAGGGCATCGTCTATGGCGCCATGGACACGCTGAAGCGCCGCGGCGGCCAGAACGCCGATCCGCTGCGTCTCTTCCACGAGGCGATGGACAACGTGAAGCCGGCCGTCGAGGTGCGCTCTCGCCGCGTCGGTGGTGCCACCTACCAGGTGCCCGTCGAGGTTCGCCCGGAGCGCCGCCAGGCGCTGGCGATCCGCTGGCTTATCGAGTCGGCCCGCAAGCGTGGCGAGCACACGATGGAGGATCGGCTCTCCGCCGAGCTGATGGACGCGGCGAACAACCGCGGCTCCGCGGTGAAGAAGCGCGAAGACACCCACCGGATGGCCGAGGCGAACAAGGCCTTCAGCCACTACCGCTGGTAAAAACGAATCAAGGTGCCGCCCCGGGCGGCTCCACTCCAGGCGCTGCTCCAGCGGCGACAACCCCTTTGAAGTCCCATCCGGGCAGAGGCTAGATCATGGGTAAGGCGAAGTTCGAGCGGACGAAGCCGCACTGCAACATTGGCACGATTGGCCATGTGGACCACGGCAAGACGTCTTTGACGGCGGCGATCACGAAGGTTCTGGCCAAGACGGGCGGTGCGTCGTTCACGGCGTACGACCAGATTGACAAGGCGCCGGAGGAGCGGGCTCGCGGGATCACGATCTCGACGGCGCACGTGGAGTACGAGACGGCGAACCGGCACTACGCGCACGTGGACTGCCCTGGCCACGCTGACTACGTGAAGAACATGATCACGGGTGCGGCGCAGATGGACGGCGCGATCCTGGTGGTGTCGGCGGCTGACGGCCCGATGCCGCAGACGCGCGAGCACATCCTGCTGGCGCGCCAGGTTGGCGTTCCGGCGCTGGTGGTGTTCCTGAACAAGGTGGACATGGCGGACCCCGACCTGCTGGAGCTGGTCGAGATGGAGGTTCGCGAGCTGCTGTCGTCCTACCAGTTCCCGGGCGACGACATTCCGATCATCCACGGCTCGGCGCTGATGGCGCTCGAAGACAAGAACCCCGAGCAGGGCGAGCAGGCGATCCTGAAGCTGATGGAGGCGGTGGACGCCTACATTCCGCAGCCGGAGCGCCCGAAGGACCTGCCGTTCCTGATGCCGATCGAGGACGTGTTCTCGATCTCGGGCCGCGGCACGGTGGTGACGGGGCGCGTTGAGCGCGGGATCGTCAAGGTGGGCGAGGAGGTCGAGATCGTCGGCCTGAAGGACACCGTGAAGACGACGGTGACGGGCGTCGAGATGTTCCGCAAGCTGCTCGACAGCGGCGAGGCGGGCGACAACATCGGGGCCTTGCTGCGCGGCACGAAGCGCGAGGACGTGGAGCGCGGGCAGGTTCTGTCCAAGCCTGGCGCGATCACGCCGCACACGCAGTTCAAGGCCGAGGCCTACATCCTGACGAAGGAGGAGGGCGGTCGCCACACGCCGTTCTTCACGAACTACCGGCCGCAGTTCTACTTCCGCACGACCGACGTGACGGGCGTGGTGCAGCTGCCCGAGGGCGTGGAGATGGTGATGCCGGGCGACAACGTCGCGATGACGGTGGAGCTGATCGCCCCGATCGCCATGGACCAGGGCCTGCGCTTCGCCATCCGCGAGGGTGGCCGCACCGTCGGCGCCGGCGTCGTCGCGAGCATCGAGAAGTAAGATGGCCGCCGACGCCCAGAATATCCGGATCCGTCTCAAGGCGTTCGATCACCGCGTGCTGGATGGCAGCACGCGGGAGATCGTGAACACCGCGAAGCGCACCGGTGCCCGGGTGCGGGGGCCGATCCCGCTCCCGACCCACATCGAGCGGTTCACCGTCAACCGTTCTCCGCACGTCGATAAGAAGTCGCGCGAGCAGTTCGAGATCCGGACTCATCGCCGCCTTCTCGACATCGTCGACCCCACCCCGCAGACCGTGGACGCGCTGATGAAGCTCGACCTCGCCTCGGGCGTGGACGTCGAAATCAAGATCTGAGTCTGAGGGGCGCATACACCATGGCCGCGAAAGATGGCCGCACTGGCCTGATCGCCCGGAAGCTGGGCATGTCCCGGCTCTTCAACGACGACGGCTCCACCGTGCCGGTGACGCTGCTGCACGTGGATGACGTTCGCGTCGTGGCGGTGCGCTCCGCCGACAAGGACGGCTACACCGCCGTGCAGCTGGGCGCTGGGCATGCGAAGGCGAAGAACGTCTCCAAGCCGAACAAGGCCCACTTCGCCAAGTCCGGCGTCGAGGCGCCGATGAAGGTGGTGGAGTTCCGCACGGCCGAGGACGCGGTGCTGGAGGCGGGCGCGAAGCTCTCCCCCGCGCACTTCGTGAAGGGCCAGAAGATCGACGTCACCGGCGTGACGAAGGGCAAGGGCTTTGCCGGCGCGATGAAGCGCTGGAACTTCCGTGGCCTCGAGGCGTCACACGGCGTGTCGATCAGCCACCGTTCGCACGGCTCGACCGGTAACCGCCAGGATCCGGGCAAGGTCTTCAAGAACAAGAAGATGGCTGGCCATCTCGGCGTCGAGCGCGTGACCACCCAGAACCTGGAAGTGGCCGCCGTGGACGTCGAGCGCGGCATCCTCTTCATCAAGGGCGCCGTTCCCGGCGCCGCCAACGGCTGGGTCATGGTGCGCGACGCCGTGAAGCGGAAGCGTCACGCTGACGCGCCGTACCCGACGGCCGCGGCCTGAGGATCGAGCGATGCAGATCAAGGTCATCACCCTCGATAACGCCGAGGCCGGCGAGATCGAGCTCCCGAACGAGGTCTTCGGGGCCCAGCCGCGCGCCGACATTATGGCGCGCGTGGTTCACTGGCAGCTCGCCAAGCGCCGTGCCGGCACCCACAAGGTGAAGGGCATGGGCGAGGTGTCGGGCACGACGAAGAAGCCCTATCGCCAGAAGGGCACTGGCAATGCCCGTCAGGGCTCGCTCCGCGCGCCGCAGTTCCGCACCGGTGGTGTGGTCCACGGCCCGGTCGTGCGCAGCCACGAGTACAGCCTGCCGAAGAAGGTCCGCCGCCTGGGCCTGATCAGCGCCCTCAGCCAGAAGGCCGCCGAGGGCAAGCTCTTCATCCTCGACGCGGCCGCCCCGGGCGAGAGCGCGAAGACGAAGACGCTTGCGGCTCAGCTCAAGGCGCTCGGCTGGACCAGCGCCCTGGTGTTCGACGCGACCCCGGACGAGGGCCTGGTGCGCGCCGCGCGCAACCTGCCGAAGTTCCAGGTGATGCCGACGGTGGGCGCCAACGTCTATGACATCCTCCACCACGACGTGCTCGCGGTCACGCGGGCGGGCGTCGAGGCCCTGAAGGAGCGCCTGTCGTGAGCGGCACGCAGACCCAGAAGCCGGTCGTCACGCCCGAGCGGATGTACCAGCTGATCGTCGCCCCGGTGATCACCGAGAAGGCGACTGTCCTGAACCAGACCGGACAGGTCACCTTTAAGGTGACGCTCGACGCGACGAAGCCTGAGATCAAGGCCGCCGTCGAGACGCTGTTCGGCGTGAACGTCACCGCCGTGAACACGGTGGTGGTGAAGGGCAAGTCCAAGCGGTTCCGCGGCCGTCCCGGCCAGCGCTCCGACTGGAAGAAGGCGATCGTCAGCCTGGCCGAGGGCCAGAGCATCGATCTGACGACGGGGCTCGCGTAAGCCATGGCGCTCAAGCAATTCAAGCCGGTCACGCCGAGCCTTCGCGGCACGGTGCTGGTCAACAAGTCCGAGCTCTGGAAGGGCAAGCCGGTCAAGCAGCTGACGGAGGGCAAGAGCCACTCCGGCGGCCGCAACAACCACGGCCGTACCACCGTTCGGTTCCGTGGCGGCGGACACAAGCAGTCCTACCGTTACGTCGACTTCAAGCGCCGCACGAAGTTCAACGTGCCGGCGACGGTCGAGCGGCTGGAGTACGATCCGAACCGCACGGCCTGGATCGCCCTCCTGAAGTATGAGGACGGCGAGCTCGCCTACATCATCGCGCCGCAGCGCCTAAAGGCGGGCGACCAGGTGATCGCCGGTGAGCGCGTGGACATTAAGCCTGGCAACGCCATGCCGCTGGCCTCCATCCCCGTGGGCACGATCGTGCACGCGCTGGAGATGAAGCCGGGTGCCGGCGCGAAGATCGCACGTTCCGCCGGAACCTACTGCCAGCTGGTCGGCAAGGACGCCGGCTATGCCCAAGTAAAGCTGATGTCGGGCGAAGTGCGGCTCCTCCGCGCCGAGTGCCTGGCGACGATCGGTGCGGTGTCGAACCCGGACAACTCCAACCAGCAGCTCGGCAAGGCCGGTCGTCGCCGGTGGATGGGCTTCCGTCCGCATAACCGCGGCGTCGTCATGAACCCGGTCGATCACCCGCATGGCGGTGGTGAGGGCCGGACCTCGGGCGGCCGTCACCCGGTCACGCCCTGGGGTAAGCCGACCAAGGGTTACAAGACCCGCACCAACAAGCGCACGGACCGTCTCATCGTCCGTCGCCGCACTGCGAAGAAGGGCTGATCGCGATGTCGCGCAGCGTATGGAAGGGGCCGTTCGTCGACGGCTACCTGCTGAACAAGGCGGAGACCGCGCGGAACTCCGGCCGGAACGAGATCATCAAGATCTGGTCCCGCCGCAGCACCATTCTTCCGCAGTTCGTCGGGCTGGTCTTCGGCGTCTACAACGGCAAGAAGTTCATCCCCGTCCAGGTGTCCGAGAACATGGTGGGCCACAAGTTCGGCGAGTTCTCGCCGACGCGGACCTTCACCGGCCACTCGTCGGACAAGAAGGCGAAGCGGGGCTGAGATGAGCAAGCCGAAGCACGAGCGCAGCCTCGCCGACAGCGAGGCTCAGGCCGTCACCCGGAACATCCGGGTGTCGCCGCGCAAGCTGAACCTCGCGGCCGGCCTCATCCGCGGCCGCCGCGCCCAGGATGCCGTCGCCACGCTGACCTTCAGCAAGCGCCGCATCTCAGACACGGTGAAGAAGACGCTCGAGAGCGCCATCGCCAACGCCGAGAACAACCACAGCCTCGATGTCGACAAGCTGGTGGTCTCGCGCGTCGAGGTGGGCCGTTCGATTGTCATGAAGCGCTTCCAGGCGCGCGGCCGCGGCAAGGCCGCCCGCGTGGAGAAGTGGTTCAGCCACCTGAAGATCGTCGTCGCCGAGCAGCAGCCGGCGCCGGTGGCCGAGGAGGCCGCGTAAGATGGGTCACAAAGTCAATCCGATCGGGCTCCGGCTCGGCATCAACCGCACCTGGGACAGCCGCTGGTACGCCGGCGATGCCGACTATGCCGGCCTGCTCCACGACGACCTGAAGCTCCGCCGCACGCTGCGCGACCGCCTCAAGGGCGCGGGCGTGGCGAAGGTGGTCATCGAGCGGCCGGCCAAGAAGCCGCGCGTTACGATCCACGCCGCCCGCCCGGGCGTCGTGATCGGTAAGAAGGGCGCGGACATCGAGCAGCTCCGCAAGGACCTGGCAAAGATGGCCGGGGCCGAGGTCTCGCTGAACATTGTCGAGATCCGGAAGCCTGAGCTGGACGCCACCCTGGTGGCCGAGAGCATCGCGCAGCAGCTGGAGCGCCGCGTGGCCTTCCGCCGTGCGATGAAGCGCGCCGTGCAGTCCGCCATGCGCCTCGGCGCCGGCGGCATCCGCATCAACTGCGGCGGGCGCCTGGGCGGCGCTGAGATCGCGCGGATGGAGTGGTACCGCGAGGGCCGGGTGCCCCTGCACACGCTCCGCGCCGATATCGACTTCGGCGTCGCGACCGCGAAGACCACCTATGGCACCTGCGGTGTGAAGGTCTGGATCTTCAAGGGCGAAGTCATGGCGCACGACCCGATGGCGCAGGACAAGCGCGCCGCCGAGCAGGCGCCGCAGCGCTGAGCGACGGACTGAGGAACACGCAACATGTTGTCGCCGAAGCGCACGACGTATCGAAAGGCCCATAAGGGCCGCATCAAGGGCAATGCCAAGGGCGGGTTCACGCTCTCCTTCGGCGGCTATGGCCTGAAGGCGCTTGAGCCGGAGCGGGTGACCGCCCGGCAGATCGAGGCGGCCCGCCGCGCGATCACCCGCGCGATGAAGCGCCAGGGGCGCGTGTGGATCCGGATCTTCCCGGATGTGCCCGTCTCCTCCAAGCCGGCCGAGGTCCGCATGGGCTCGGGCAAGGGCGCGCCCGAGTTCTGGGTGGTCCGGATCAAGCCGGGCCGCATCATGTTCGAGATCGACGGCGTCAGCCAGGAGACCGCGCGCGAGGCGCTGGCCCTGGGTGCTGCGAAGCTGCCGATCAAGACGAAGGTCGTGGCCCGTCTGGGCGCGGCGGAGGCCTGATCGATGACGAAGATCGCGGATGTCCGCGCCAAGACCGCGGACGAGCTGAAGACCATGCTGCTCGACCTTCGGAAGGAGCAGTTCAACCTGCGCTTCCAGCGGGCGACCGGCCAGTTGGAGGCCGTGGGGCGTATCCGGGCTGTGCGCCGGGACATTGCCCGTGTTAAGACCGTGCTGGGCCAGCAGGCCCGCACATCCCAGAAGTCCTGAGAGAGGAGACCGCGGCACATGCCGAAGCGCGTCCTCACCGGGCGGGTAACGAGCGACAAGCAGGACAAGACCGTCACGGTCCTGGTCGAGCGTCGCATCATGCACCCGCTCTACAAGAAGTTCATCCGGCGCTCGAAGAAGTACGCCGCGCATGACGACACCAACCTGTGCCGCGAGGGCGACACGGTCTCCATCGAGGAGTGCCGTCCGATCTCCAAGCGCAAGTCCTGGCTCGTTGTCCAGCGCAACGGTGAGGCGGTCGCCCGCCCGGCCGCCTATGAGCTGCTCGAGAACATCGTGCTGCCCGAGGAGCAGGGCGCATGATCCAGGTTGAATCCAACCTCGACGTCGCCGACAACTCCGGCGCGCGTAAGGTGCAGTGCATCAAGGTGCTCGGCGGCTCCAAGCGGAAGACGGCCTCGGTTGGCGACATCATCGTCGTGTCGATCAAGGACGCCATTCCCCGCGCGAAGGTGAAGAAGGGCGAGGTCCACCGGGCCGTGATCGTCCGCACCGCCTATCCCGTGCGTCGGGTTGATGGCACCGCCATCCGCTTCGACAACAACGCGGCCGTTCTGATCAACAAGCAGAACGAGCCGATCGGGACCCGGATCTTCGGGCCGGTTGTTCGCGAGCTGCGCGCCCGGAAGTACATGAAGATCATCTCCCTGGCTCCGGAGGTGCTGTGATGGCTGCGAAGATCCGCAAGGGCGATCGCGTCCAGGTTCTCACCGGCAAGGACAAGGGCAAGCGTGGGGAGGTCCTCTCCGTCCTTCCCGCCGAGAACCGCGCGGTGGTGCAGGGCGTGAACGTCGTTAAGCGCCACACGAAGCCGCAGGGCATGAACCAGCCCGGCGGCATCCAGGAGAAGGAGGCGTCCATCGACCTCTCCAACCTGGCGCTGATCGACCCGAAGAGCGACAAGCCGACCCGGGTTGGCTTCCGCATGGACGGTGACAAGAAGGTCCGGGTGGCGAAGGCCTCCGGCGAGGTGATCGCATGAGCGACACGCAGGAGAAGGTCCGCGGCGAGAACGTCGCGGGCGAGCAGCCCCGCCTGCAGCAGGAATACTTCGCCTCGATCCGCCAGGCGCTGATCGAGGAATTCGGCTACAAGAACCCGATGGAGGTTCCGAAGCTGGAGAAGATCGTCATCAACATGGGCGTTGGCGAGGCCGCCGGCGACCAGAAGAAGCTCGACGCTGCCGTCGCGGAGCTGACCGTCATCGCCGGTCAGAAGCCCGTCAAGACGAAGGCGAAGAAGGCGATCGCCGGCTTCAAGATCCGCGAGGGCCAGGCCATCGGCACGAAGGTGACGCTGCGGCGCGCCCGGATGTACGAGTTCCTGGACCGGCTGGTCACCATCGCGCTGCCGCGCGTCCGCGACTTCCGCGGCATTTCGGGCAAGGGCTTTGACGGCCGTGGCAACTATGCCATGGGCCTGAAGGAGCAGATCATCTTCCCCGAGATCGCCTACGACAAGGTCGAGGCTATCCGCGGCATGGACATCGTTTTCGTCACGACGGCGAAGACGGACAAGGAAGCGAAGGCCCTGCTGAAGGGCTTCCGGCTTCCCTTCGTCAACTAGTCTTGGAAAACCACCGGGCCGGCGCACTTCGCCGGGCCCGGACAGGTTCCGGAGGATACTGATCGAATGGCAAAGACTTCGTCAGTCGAGAAGAACAACAGGCGCAAGCACCTCTCGTCTACTCATGCGGCCAAGCGCGCTGCCCTGAAGAAGGTCGTGATGAACCGCGAGCTGCCGGTGGAGGATCGCTTCGAGGCGACCTTGAAGCTGGCGCAGCTGCCGCGCAACGGGGCGAAAGTCCGCGTGCGCCTGCGCTGCGAGCTGACCGGTCGTCCCCGCGGCAATTATCGGAAGTTCCAGCTCAGCCGGAACATGCTGCGGGATCTCGCGTCCAGCGGTCAGATTCCCGGCCTCACCAAGGCCTCGTGGTAAGGAGGGAAGGCACACATGCAGCTTTCCGATCCGCTGGGTGACATGCTCACCCGCATCCGTAACGGCCTGCGCGCGCGCCAGTCGCGCGTGGTCTCGCCGGCCTCCCGCCTGCGCTCCGACGTCCTCGACGTGCTGAAGCGCGAGGGCTACATCCGTGGCTACCGCGGTGAGGAGCTTCGTCCCGGCATCAAGGTGCTCGAGATCGAGCTCAAGTATGCCGAGGGCGAGCCCGCCATCAAGGAGATCACCCGCGTGTCCAAGCCGGGCCGTCGGGTTTACTCCAAGATCAAGGAACTGCCGAAGATCTACAACGGTCTCGGCATATCCATCCTCTCCACGCCCCGCGGGGTGATGAGCGACCTCGAGGCCCGCGCTGCCAATGTCGGCGGCGAAGTCCTCTGCCGCGTGTTCTGACGGAGGGCAGGGAACATGTCTCGCGTCGGTAAGTATCCGGTGAAGGTTCCTTCGGGCGTGACCGTCACGCTCGAGGCCGGCACCGTCGTGGCGAAGGGGAAGCTCGGCGAGCTGCGCCTGCCCGTCACGGAGAAGGTGGACGTCACCATCGAGAACGGCGAAGTGGCCGTGGCGCCCCGCGGCGATGATCGCGCGGCCCGGACGATGTGGGGCACCACGCGCTCTCTCATCAACAGCATGGTCACGGGCGTTTCCACGGGCTTCACCAAGTCCATGGAGATCACGGGCACGGGCTATCGCGCGGCGGTCCAGGGCAAGGAACTCGTTCTGAACCTCGGCTACAGCCACGAGATCCGCTACGCGATCCCGGAGGGCATCAAGATCACGACCGAGCGGCCGACGGCCATTAAGGTCGAGGGGGCCGACAAGCAGCGCGTCGGCCAGGTCGCGGCGGAGATCCGGGCGTACCGCGGTCCCGAGCCCTACAAGGGCAAGGGCATCAAGTACGACAACGAGACGATCCTCCGAAAGGAGGGTAAGAAGAAGTAATGTCGAACAAGCTCGCACTGACGCAGCGTCGCCGCTCGCGCACGCGCTACCAGATCAAGCTGAAGGGCGCGGGGCGCGTGCGCCTCTCCGTCCACCGCTCGGGCCGCCACATCTACGCCCAGGTGATCGACGACAAGGCGGGCCGCACGCTCGCCGCCGCGTCCACTCTGGAGAAGACGGTCCGCGAGGCTGGCCGGACGGGCGCCGACCTTGATGCGGCGTCGGCCATCGGCAAGCTGGTGGCCGAGCGCGCGCTCGCGGCCGGCGTGACCGAGGTGGTCTTCGACCGCGGTCCCTATATCTATCATGGCCGGGTCAAGGCCCTGGCGGACGGCGCCCGTGAGGGCGGGCTGTCGTTCTGAGGAGCCGATAGAATGGCATACGCACCGCGTTCCAACGCGCCGCGTCCGGGTGGCGAGGGCGGCGACGCCGACCGCCGCCGAGGTCGTGGCCGCCGCGACGACAACCGCGACAACCGTGGCGCCGATCGCGAGAACGACGAGTTCAAGGACAAGCTCGTCACCATCAACCGCGTCGCCAAGGTGGTGAAGGGCGGCCGTCGCTTCTCCTTCGCCGCCCTGGTCGTGGTCGGTGACGAGAAGGGCCGCGTGGGCTGGGGCGCCGGCAAGGCGCGCGAGGTCCCGGAGGCCATCCGCAAGGCGACGGAGCGGGCCAAGCGCGGCCTGATCCGCGTGCCGATGCGCGAGGGCCGCACGCTCCACCACGACGTGATCGGCGAGTTCGGTGCCGGTCGCGTCATCCTGCGGGCGGCGCCCGCCGGCACCGGCATCATCGCCGGCGGTCCGATGCGCGCCGTCTTCGAGGTGCTGGGCATGGGCGACGTCGTCGCGAAGTGCACGGGCACCACGAACCCGCACAACATGGTCAAGGCGACCTTCGCCGGCCTCGCCCGCTGCACCTCCCCGCGGGCGGTCGCGGCCCGTCGCGGCAAGAAGGTGGCCGACCTGCTCCCCAACCCGCCCCGCGGCGGCACGGAGACGACGGCGGAGGCCGCCAATGTCTGAGACGACGAAGCAGACCGTGAAGGTGACCCAGACCGGGTCGCCGATCGGCCGCAAGCCCGGCCAGCGCGAGACGCTGATTGGCCTCGGCTTGAACAAGATGAACCGGTCGCGTGAGCTCGAGGACACCCCCGCCGTGCGGGGGATGATCCGCAAGGTCGCGCACCTGGTGAAGGTGGGCTGAACCATGAAGCTCAACGAGCTGCGCGACAACGAGGGTGCCCGCCCGAAGTTCAAGCGCGTCGGCCGGGGTATCGGCTCCGGCAAGGGCAAGACCAGCGGTCGCGGCGTGAAGGGTCAGAAGGCCCGCACGGGCGTCTCCCTGAACGGCTTCGAGGGTGGTCAGCTTCCGCTGTACCGCCGCCTGCCGAAGCGCGGCTTCAAGAACATCTTCCGTATCGAGTATGCCGTGATCAACGTCGGCACGATCGAGAAGGCGCTTGAGTCCGGCACCCTCCCTGCGGGCGAGGCGGTGGACGAGGCGGCGCTGGTGAAGGCTGGCCTGGTTCGCCTCGGCAAGAAGGCGGGCGTCCGCCTGCTGGCCAAGGGCGCGATCAGCCGCCCGGTCACCATCTCCGTGGCCGGCGCCTCCGCCGCGGCGATCGAGGCGGTTCGGGCCGCAGGTGGCAGTGTCACGGTGCGCGAGGCGGCGACCGAGGAAGCCCCGGCTGCTTGATGCCGGTGGCTGCTGCCGCTAACTGATCATTGGACCTTTCTGCGGCGCCGCGGGTAAAATCCGCCGGCGCCGCAGTCGTAAGAGAGGGCATTCCCATGGCGTCCGCCGCCGAGCAGCTCGCGGCCAATCTCAACCTCGGCGTGCTCTCGCGAGCGACCGAGTTGAAGAGCAGGCTCTGGTTCACCCTGGGCGCCCTGCTGGTCTACCGCTTGGGCACCTACATCCCCGTTCCGGGCGTGGACGCGGCCGTCATGGCCGAGATCCTGTCCCAGCACGGCGGCGGCATCCTCGGGATGTTCGACATGTTCACCGGCGGCGCGCTCGGTCGGATGACCGTCTTCGCCCTCAACATCATGCCCTACATCTCGGCCTCGATCATCGTGCAGCTGATGTCGGCCGCCATCCCCTCCTGGGAGGCCCTCAAGAAAGAGGGTGAGTCCGGGCGGAAGAAGCTCAACCAGTACACCCGCTACCTGACCGTCGTGATCGCCTTCTTCCAGGCCTACGGCCTTGCGATCGGGCTGGAGGGAATGCGCGGCAACTTCGGGGCAGCGGTGCTCGATCCTGGCCTGTTCTTCCGCGCCTCCTGCATCACCACGCTCGTCGGCGGAACGATGTTCCTGATGTGGCTGGGCGAGCAGATCACCGCCCGGGGGGTCGGCAACGGCATATCGCTGATCATCTTCGCCGGCATCGTGGCCAACCTGCCGCACGCGCTGGTCTCCACGCTGGAGCTCGGCCGGACGGGCGCCCTCAGCCCCTTCTTCATCCTCTTCTTCCTGCTCCTCGCGCTCGCCGTCATCGCCTTCGTGGTCTTCATGGAGCGCGCGCAGCGGAAGATCCCGGTGCAGTACCCCAAGCGCCAGGTGGGCAACCGCATGTTCGGTGGTGACTCAACGCACCTGCCGCTGAAGCTCAACACGGCCGGCGTCATTCCCCCGATCTTTGCCTCCTCTCTGCTCCTGCTGCCGGCGACCTTCTCGGGCTTCGCGGCAAACCAGGGCGAGGACACCTGGGTGACCCGGATGGCGGCGCTGCTGGCCCATGGTCAGCCGCTCTACATGGGCCTCTACGTCGCCCTGATCATCTTCTTCGCCTTCTTCTACACGGCGGTCGTGTTCAATCCGCAGGAGACGGCCGACAACCTCAAGAAGTACGGCGGCTTCGTGCCGGGCATCCGCCCCGGCGCCTCGACGGCCGAGTATTTCGATCGCGTTCTCAGCCGGCTGACGCTGGTGGGGGCGATCTACCTCTGCATTGTCTGCCTCCTGCCGGAGTTCCTGATCAGCCAGTACGGCGTGCCGTTCTACTTTGGCGGCACGAGCTTGCTGATCATCGTCTCCGTGACAATGGACACGGTGGCCCAGGTGCAGTCCCATCTCTTCGCCCACCAGTACGAGGGGCTGATTCGCAAGTCCCGCGTCGCCGGGCGCGGCGGTCCTGCCCCCGTCACCCCCCGCGGAGGAAGCCTGCGCCGATGAATCTGATCCTCCTGGGCCCGCCTGGGGCCGGTAAGGGCACCCAGGCCAAGACCCTCCAGGACCGCTACGGCATCGCGCAGATTTCCACGGGCGACATGCTACGGGCCGAGGTCAAGTCCGGCTCGGCCATCGGCAACGAGGCGCGCGCGATCATGGAGCGCGGTGACCTCGTGCCGGATGCCATCATTACCGCCATGCTGGCGCTGCGGGTGCAGAAGCCCGACTGCGCCGGCGGCTTCATCCTCGACGGCTTCCCCCGCACGGTGCCGCAGGCCGAGGCGCTGGACGTGATGCTCGGCGAGATGGGCCTCGCGCTGAACCATGTGGTCGAGTTGCAGGTGGACGATGCCGCCCTGGTGGAGCGCATCGCTGGCCGCTTCACCTGCGCCTCCTGTGGCACCGGCTATCACGACCGTTTCAAGCCGACCCAGCAGGCCGGCGTCTGCGATGTCTGTGGAAGCCACGAGTTCATCCGCCGCGCCGACGACAAGGCGGAGACAGTGGCTGCCCGGCTGGACGCCTATCATCGCCAGACCGCGCCGCTGCTTCCTTACTACCAGGCGCAGGGCAAGCTGCGCCACGTGGACGGCATGGCCGATATGGGCAGTGTCGCCAAGCAACTCGCGGCCATCCTCGATGCTCCCGCAAGCATTGCTTGACTCAGCGCGGTCGGGCGCCTAAATCGCCCGTCTTCGCGGCCGGCCCTATCTGGCCGCGATCCCGCTTGCACGGACGGTTCCCGTCCTCCACCGATTGGCCCTGCCGCCGCCGCGGCCGGGCCAGGATCACCTCGCCGGGCGGCCTCGCCGACCGGCCCGAACGGAGCGAACGCTCCAGGAGAGCACCGTGGCGCGTATCGCCGGCGTGAACATCCCCGACAACAAGCGCGTGCTGATCTCGCTGCGCTACATCTACGGTATCGGCCCGAAGAACGCGGCCGACATCTGCGAGAAGCTCGGCATTCCGGCGGAGCGCCGGGTGAACCAGCTCTCTGAGGACGAGCTGCTTCGCCTGCGCGCGACGCTGGACAACGACTATCGCGTCGAGGGCGACCTGCGGCGCGAGGTCGCGATGAACATCAAGCGGCTGATGGACATGGCCTGCTACCGGGGCCTGCGTCATCGCCGTGGCCTGCCGGTTCGTGGTCAGCGCACCCACACGAACGCCCGCACCCGCAAGGGCAAGGCCGTCGCGATCGCCGGCAAGAAGAAGGTGACGAAGTAAGATGGCGCGTCAGCCGAACGCCGGGTCCCGCCCGCGCAAGAAGGAACGGAAGAACATCTCTTCCGGCGTGGCCCACGTCCTCGCCTCCTTCAACAACACGATCGTCACGATCACCGACAGCCAGGGCAACGCGATCGCCTGGTCTTCCTCGGGCTCCCAGGGCTTCAAGGGCAGCCGCAAGTCCACGCCGTATGCCGCCCAGGTCGCCGCCGAGGACGCGGGCAAGAAGGCTCGCGAGCATGGCATGGAGACGCTCGAGATCATGGTCTCGGGCCCCGGTTCGGGCCGTGAGAGTGCGCTGCGCGCTCTGCAGGCCGTCGGCTTCTACGTGACGGCCATCAAGGACGTGACGCCCATCCCGCACAACGGCTGCCGCCCCCGCAAGCGCCGCCGGGTCTGAGAGGGAGGGTATCACCACCATGAGTGGCGCGATGGACCGCAACTGGCGTTCCCTGATCAAGCCCGAGCGTCTCGACGTGGAGGGGGGCAACGACCCCTCTCGCACCGCGACCATCGTGGCGGAGCCGCTGGAGCGCGGCTTCGGCATGACGCTCGGCAACGCGCTGCGCCGCATCCTGCTGTCCTCCCTCCAGGGGGCGGCGGTCACGGCCGTGCAGATCGAGGGCGCGCTGCATGAATTCAGCAGCCTCCCCGGCGTCCGCGAGGACGTCACCGACATCGTCCTGAACATCAAGCGCCTGGCCATCCGCATGCAGGGCGAGGGCAGCAAGCGCCTCTCGCTCACGGCGACGGGTCCGGGCGAGGTGACGGCCGGCCAGATCCAGGTGTCCGGCGACATCGAGATCGCCAACCCGGAACTCGTCATCTGCACCCTCGATGACGGCGCGAAGCTCAACGCCGAGCTGACCGTCGCGACGGGCAAGGGTTATGTCCCCGCCTCTGAGAACCGCCCCGAGGACGCGCCGATCGGCCTGATCCCCGTGGACGCCATCTACTCGCCCGTTCGGCGCGTAGCCTATCGCGTGGAGCCGACCCGCGTCGGCCAGCGCACGGACTATGACAAGCTGGTGCTGACGGTGGAGACGGATGGCACGGTCACGCCGGACGACGCGGTGGCGCTCGCCGCCCGCATCCTGCAGGACCAGCTGCAGCTGTTCATCAACTTTGACGAGCCGCGCGAGGCGCGGGCCGCCGAGGTCGAGGACGACCTGCCGTTCAACCGCAACCTGCTCCGCAAGGTGGACGAGCTCGAGCTCTCCGTCCGCTCGGCGAACTGCCTGAAGAACGACAACATCGTCTATATCGGTGATCTCGTTCAGAAGTCTGAGCAGGAAATGCTGCGCACGCCGAATTTCGGCCGCAAGTCGCTGAACGAGATCAAGGAGGTTCTCACCTCCATGGGTCTCGGTCTCGGCATGAACGTCCCCGGCTGGCCGCCGGAAAACATCGAAGATCTGGCGCGGAAGGTGGACGAGCCGTTCTGACGGCCGTCCGGGAAAGGTAGAGACAATGCGTCACGGAATGGCCGGGCGGAAGCTTAACGTCACCTCCGCCCACCGGATCTCCATGTTCCGGAACATGGCGACCAGCCTGCTCAAGCACGAGCAGATCACCACCACGCTGCCGAAGGCCAAGGAGCTGCGCCCCTACGTGGAGCGTATTATCACCCTCGGTAAGCGCGGCGACCTGCACGCCCGCCGTCAGGCGGCCGCGCAGATCCGCGACGAGGCGGTGGTCCGCAAGCTGTTCGACACGCTGGCGCCGCGCTACGCGGCCCGTAGCGGCGGCTACACCCGCGTACTCCGCGCCGGCATCCGCTACGGCGATGCCGCGCAGATGGCGGTGATTGAGCTGATCGAGCGCGACGTGGCCGCCAAGGGGCTCGACAGCGGCCCGCGGCCCGAGGTGGCTGAGGAAGAGACCGCCGAGGCGTGAAATCGCCTCCACAGAAAATCGGCAGGAGGGCGGGTGGGCGACCACTCGCCCTTTTCCTTTTGTTCCTGCTCATCGGGCCAGCCCAGGCCCAGCCCGATCGCGCTCCTTCGGCTCTTGAACTCGCGGGGCAGCCTGTCCCGTCCCTCGCGGCCCATCCGGACGTCACGGTCCTGCTGCGCTCCGTCGCGCGCGGGCGCCAAACCTATGTGCTGCGCCACCTCCGTGCCCCCGAGCCCGGCACGCTCAGGGTGGCGGAAGACCGATATGTTTTCGGCTGGACCTGCGACGGCGGCGAATGCGCGGAGGCCGGCCTCTTCCTGGGTTACGACACGCGCACGGAGCGCCTCTACCTCCTTCTCCTCGATGAGGGCGTGGCGACCCTTACCGTCCCCACCCGCCGCTCGCCCTGGCCGACGCCAATGGCAGAGGCGGTTCTGGCGATGAAACCAGACCTCCAGCATTTCCACTCGGAGTGAACGAGGGGGCAGTCCGGTGCTGCCCCGCAACGCCCGTCCGTGCTGGCCGTTCCCTTCATGATCTCTGGAAGGAAACCTCTGCGATGGTGCGCTGGACAATCGGCCTTGCCGTGCTCTTTGCCCTGCTGGCACTCCTCGCGCGGGTGCTGCAGTTCGGCTTTTCTCTCGCCTTGCTGGCCGTAGCCGGCGTTGCACTGGTGGTGGCGATCGTCGCGGGCCTCGGTGCCAAGGCGACCGCCAGCAGCCCGCCCGACCGCACACCTTGAGCCCGCGTCTACTCCGCGCGGATGCCGGCTTCGCGCACCAGCGCGGCCATTGACTCGCGTCCCTCCCGCACGAAGCGTGCAAAATCGGCGGGGGAGGAGCCCACAGGAAGTGCGACGATCTGATCCAGGCGTGCCCGCACCTCGGGATCCCCCAGCGCGCCGGAGACCGCTTCGTGCAGCCGGGTCGCCACCGTCATTGGTGTGCCGGCCGGCGCGAAGAGGGCGCACCACTCGGCGATGGTCAGTCCAGGCAGCCCGGCCTCCGCGAAGGTGGGCACATCGGGCCGGGAGGGTAGCCGCGTCTCGGTCGCCACCGCCAGAATCCTCGCCCGCCCTGAGTCGGCGATCGGCCCTGCTGAAAGCGCGGTGATGAAGGTGCCGTCGAGCACGCCCGCCGCGAGGTCGCGTGCCGCGTCCGCGCCTCCACGATAGGGCGCATGGGTCAGCTCGATGCCCGCGAGCCGTTGCAGCTGCGCCAGTGCCAGGTGGCCTGCCGTCGCATTCCCCTGCGTGCCGATGTTCAGCGCGCCGGGCCGCGCCTTCGCCAAGGCGACAAACTCCCCAAGGTTGCGCGCGGGGCTCTCCGCCTTCACTGCCAGCACCTGCGGGAAGGTCGTTGCGAGCGTCACCGGAAGAAAGGCGGTCGCGTAGTCGAAGGAGAGGCCCTTCAGCAGGCTTGGGTTCACGATGTGCGAGGAAGCGTCCCAGAGCAGCGTATGCCCGTCCGGCGCAGCCTGAGCCACCGCCGCGCCGCCATTGGAGCCGCTGCCGCCCGTGCGGTTCTCCACCACCACGCTGACGCCGAGCCGCTCTCCCATCTTCGGAGCGAGCACGCGCGCGGCACTGTCCGCCGCACCGCCGGCCGCGAAGGCCACGATCAGGCGGATGGGCCGGGTGGGATAGGCTGCCTGCGCCCGGGCCAGACCCGGCAGCGCAAGCCCCGCTGCAACTCCCGCCAGCGCCCGACGATGCAACATGGACAGCCCTCCTTCGCCCTTGCCGCGGATGGAGGCTGCGCCGGGCGTCCTCGTCAAGTCCTACGGCCTGCCCTTGCCGCGGCGCGCCCGCGCGCGCTTCATGCAGACCACCACGGATTTGGCCAACCGGAGCCCCGAATGCGCGTCAGCGTCGTGCAGATGAATCCCGGCGCCGACAAGGCCGCCAACATCGCCCAGGCCGAGCGCCTCGCCGCTGCGGCGATCAAGGCCGATCGGCCCGACATCATCGCTCTGCCGGAGATGTGGACCTGCCTCGGCGGGGACCGCGCCACGAAGCTTGCCGCCGCCGAACTCCTCCCCGACCCCGGTTCGAATGCCCCGGGCGGGGAGGTCTACGAGGCGTTGCGCGCCATGGCGGTCGCCAACCGCATCCATGTCCATGGCGGCAGCATCGGCGAGCGCATGGGCGACCGGCTGCGCAACACAAGCCTTCTCTTTGCGCCCGATGGCCGCGAGGTCGCGCGCTACAGCAAGCTCCACCTCTTCGACATTACCGCCCCCGACGGCACCGGCTATCGTGAGAGCAGCACCTACGACGCCGGTAGCGCTATCGTCACCGCCAGTGCCGGCGACACCCAGTGCGGCTTGGCCATCTGCTACGACGTGCGCTTTCCCGAGCTTTTCCTCTCCCTCCGTCAGGCTGGCGCTGAGCTGATCTTCCTGCCCGCCGCTTTCACCCTGCAGACCGGGAAGGACCACTGGGAGGTGCTTATCCGCGCCCGCGCCATCGAGACCCAGTGCTGGATCGCGGCCCCTGCGACATGGGGGCAGCACATGGAGCCCAAGGGCCCCCGCCACACCTACGGCCACTCCCTCGTCTGCGATCCCTGGGGCCATGTCGTCGCCCGCTGCTCCGACGGCACCGGCTGGGCAACCGCGCGGATCGACCGTGCGCTCACTGCCCGTGTCCGCGCCGATATGCCCGTGCTCGAGCACCGGCGCCTGCCGCTCGAAGCCCCGCAGGCCCCCTCAGCGGCATGACGGCCGCTCTTCTCGGGGGCACCCCCGATCCGGACGCCCCGCGCGAGCTTCCATCCAACCTTCATGGCCGTATCACCTTCCACGCCGCCGCCACGGCCGAGGCGGCTGCGGCCTATTCGCGGCTCGCGGCGCTCTACGGGGACGCCCCGGTGGAAGAGGCAGCGGTAATCGTTGCGTTGGGTGGGGACGGCGCCATGCTGGAGACCCAGCACCGGTTCCTCGGCCGCAACCTGCCCGTCTATGGCATGAACCGCGGCAGCGTTGGGTTCCTGATGAATCCCTACCGCGAAGAAGGCCTGCCGGAGCGCCTGCGCGCCGCTCAGGCCGCGCTCCTCCAGCCGCTGCGCATGCGGACGAACAGTGCCAATGGCACCACGGCGGAGGCGCTGGCGATCAACGAGGTCTCCCTGCTCCGCGAGACCCGCCAGGCCGCCAAGATCCGCATCCTCGTGGATGGAAAGGTCCGCCTGCCGGAGCTGATCTGCGACGGCATCCTCGTCTCCACCCCCGCCGGCAGCACGGCCTACAATCTCTCGGCGCACGGGCCGATCATCCCCCTCGGGACGAACCTGCTGGCGATGACGCCCATCTCCGCCTTCCGCCCGCGACGGTGGCGCGGTGCCCTCCTGCCGGGCAACGCCTCCGTCACCTTCGAGATCCTTGAGGCCGAGAAGCGTCCCGTGGCCGCAGTGGCTGACTACACGGAGATCCGCGACATCCGGCGGGTGGAGATCTGCGAGAGCACGAGTCATCGGCTGACGATGCTCTTCGACCCGGACCAGGGATTGCCGGAACGCATCCTGGCCGAGCAGTTCACTGTCTGACGCGGGCTGCCCGGATTGATCCGGGCAGCCGCCCGCTCAGGCGGCCTTCCACAAGCTGGCCACCAGCGCACCGATTTCCCGTGCGCAGTGCCTCGCCACTTTCGGCCATCTCGCCGCTCGTGCGCTGCAAGCCGACGACGGCGAGGCGCGAATCCTCCGCGGCACCGGCAATATCGCTCATCGTCCGGTCTGCCGCGGAAGCTCGCTGGGCCGCACCCGCGACGCTGCGGGCGATCTCCTGCGTCGCGGCGTGCTGCTGCTCCACGGCCGTGGCGATGCTTCTGGCAATGTTCGAAAGCGTATCGATGGTGCCGCCGATACCCTGAATCGCTTCAACCGCCGCCGTGGTCGAGACCTGCATCCCGGTGATCTGCGCCTCGCTCTCCTCGGTCGCCTTGGACGTCTGGGTAGCGAGGCTCTTCACCTCGCTCGCGACCACGGCGAAGCCGCGCCCGGCCTCGCCGGCCTTTGCCGCCTCGATCGTGGCGTTGAGCGCGAGAAGGTTCGTCTGCCCGGCGATGTCATTGATCAGGCGCACGACGTCACCGATCCGCGCCGCACCCTCGGCCAGGCCGCGCACCGTGGCGTCGGTCGCCCGCGCCTGGGCCACCGCCTGCCCAGCAACGGCCGCAGCCTCCGAGACCTGCCGGGCGATCTCTCGGACGGAGGAGGCCATCTCCTCCGCCGCCGCGGCGACGGTTTCGGTGCTCTGCGCGGCCTCCCGGGCACTAACCGCTCCATCCGCCGCGCGCTCCGCCGTGCTCACCGCAAGCCCCGTCAGCGCCGCTGCCCCCTCGCGGACGGCCGCCGCCGAGGACTGGACGCGGTGCGCGATGGCCTCGAGGCCGCGCTGGACGTCGTCAGCGAGCGCCAGCGGCACCTACTGCTCCCGCGCCGCCGCCTGCTCATTCCGCACGGCGGCCTTGGCTTCCGCCTAGCGGGCGCGCCCGACGACGTTCTGCATCGCCGAGACGGCGCGGGCGAGCACGCCGATCTGGTCGCGGCGCGCGCTGGCGGCCTGCGTATGCGCGTCGATCGTGGTGTTCCCCTCGGCGACCCCCTGAACGGCCGCGGCCAAGTGCCCGATCGGCCGCAGCGACGTGGCGATGATCAGCCACAGAGCCAGCCCACCAAGCACCAACGCGCCGCCGCCGACGATGGCGGCGCGCAGGCGCATGCCTGTCAGTGTGGCGTTGATCTAATCGAGTGTTGCGCATGGGCCGCCATCCCCAGCACCCGTCCTTGGGCATCCTTTAGCGGCACGAAGCGGGAGATCCGCGGCACCCCATTCAAGGCAAAGCGCTGGATCGGCGGCTCGCCACGGCGCAGGACCGTTTCCAACACCGTCGGCTCGGTGACCTTCGTGCTCAGCACGCGCGGCGCGACGGCACCGCTGACCGCCACCCGCACGTCCTTGTGCATGATCGCCGCCGAGTTGCCGCTGGCCCTCTCCAGCAGCTCCACGCCCTCACTCCAGCCATTCAGGCGCTGCTGCCCGGTATAGAGCCCATCGGTACGCTCATCGAGCGGACCGAACTCCTTGATGCGCTCCACCAGCATGTTCAGGCGCGACTCCACGCCAAGGAGGAGCTGCGCCGTTAGCTCGGCTTCGGCTTTCTGCAGCAGCAGTCAGTTGCTGCTGCCCAGGGCAAGGGAGAGTAGCAGCAGTGCTCCCCCGATCAGGCCCGCGCTGAGCGGCACGCGGTCGAGAAGGCGGGATGAGGCTCTGCGCATTGTAAGGTCCGGAAGGCTAAGGAGACCCACACCGTCCGATGCAGGCGTGAAGGCTTTGTATCGCCAGGCGAGTGGAACGGCCTTTCGGCCGATCACCACAAACGCCCTCAGCCGAGAAAGCCGTCCAGCGCCGCCAGCACCTCCTCCGGCGCTTCCTCGGCCAGATAATGCCCGCTGTTCACCGGGCCGCCAGCGATCGTTCCGTCCGCGAAGTCGCGCCAGAGCTTCAGCGGCTCATACCACTGACCGATCCGCCCCTTCGCGCCCCAGAGCACGAGCATCGGGCATCCCACCCGAACCCCCGTCGTGCGCGATACCCGATCGTGCTCCAGGTCGATCCCCGTCGCTGCGCGGTAATCCTCGCAGATGGACTCGACGGTGCCGTCCAGTTGGAGGGCCGCGATGTAGTCCGCCCGCGCCTCCGGGTGGAAGAAGCCGTCATCCTTCGGCTCGCGCGAGGTCTGCAGGCGGAACCAGTCCTCCACGTCCCGGCGGATCATCCGCTCGGGCAGGGGGTGCTTCTGCGCCAGGAAGAACCAGTGCCAGTAGCCGAGCGCGAAGCCCATGTCGGTGCGCTCGAAATGCGCGAGGGTCGGCACGATGTCCATTACGCAGAGCCGTTCGACCCGCGCCGCGTGATCCAGCGCCAGGCGATGGGCCACCCGCGCGCCCCGGTCATGGGCGACGACGCCGAAGCGCTCATGCCCCAGCCCCTCCATCAGCGCCGCCATGTCCGCGGCCATAGCCCGCTTCGAGAAGGCGGCGCTGTCCGCGGAGATTGGCGGCTTGCCACTGAAGCCGTAGCCGCGCAGGTCCGGGCAGATCACCTCGAAGCGCCGTGCGAGAACCGGGGCCACCCGGTGCCACATCGCGTGGGTCTGCGGGTTTCCGTGCAGCAGCAGCAGTGGCGGACCCTCGCCCCCGCGTCGCAGCCGCAGCCGCACCCCGTTCGCCTCGCGGGTCTCCAGCGTGAAGCCCTCGAAAATCATGCCGCCTCCCCCAAGCACCCATGGCGCCAGCCATTACGGCGCCGTGGAACGAGCGCCTATCCTGGCCCGCCTGCGGCGAGCCGTCAGCCCGTTCCCCTGCACCGCGATCCATGCCATCGCTCACCCCAACTGCCGCGCCCGGCGCGGCCCGCCAGAAGGGAAGGGGCCTCTACCATGAGCATCCGCATCACCCGCCGCCATGCGCTCGCCCTGCCTCCTGCGCTCGCGACCGGCACGGCGGCGCGGGCGCAAGCTTCCTGGAGCCCAGGGCGCCCGGTAACGCTCGTCGTGCCCTATCCGGCTGGCGGCCCAACGGACGTGCTCGCCCGCCTCGTCGCCGGCGAGCTGGCGAAGGACCTGAACTCCCCTGTCGTGGTGGAGAACATCGCCGGCGGCGGCGGCGCCATCGGCAGCCGTCGCGTTGCGACCGGCCCGGCGGACGGCACCTCCATCATGCTCGCCTCGAACCAGACCCACGCCACCAACATCTCCCTCCTGCCGGATGGCGGCGGCTACGATCCGGTGCGCGACTTCGTGCCCCTCGCGGGGCTGGCGGACCTGCAGCATATCCTCGTCGTCCGCCCTGACCTGCCGGTGGGAAGCGTGGCGGAACTGCTCGCCCTCGCGCGCGCCGAGCCTGGCAAGCTCACCTGCGCCTCCACTGGCCAGGGATCCGCCTCCCACCTCACGCTCGAGCTGTTCCGGGCAAAGACCGGCGTGGACATGGTGCATGTCCCCTATCGCGGCTCCTCGCCGATGCTGAACGACCTGCTGGGCGGACATGTGCAGCTCTCCTTCGCCACGACCCCCACGGTTCTGACCCAGGTGCAGTCGGGCAAGCTCCGCGCCCTTGCCGTCGCTTCCCCCAACCGTTCCCCGCATCTGCCGAACCTGCCCACCCTGGCCGAGGCCGGCGTGCAGGGCGTCGAGGCCGATGCCTGGTTCGCGCTCTTTGCCCCCGCCGCGGTACCCGCTGCCGCTCTCGCGAGGCTCCGCGAACTAACCCTCGCAGCCATGGAGCGCGAGCCCGTCCGCACCCGCACCACCGAGGTCGGGATGACCGTGCATGTCCGCCCCGCCGAAGCCATGGCGTCCTTCCTGCGCGAGGACATCGCCCGCTGGGCCGAGGTCATCCGCACCGCGAACGTGAAGCCGGAATAGGGCGGGGGTTGGCCGCGCGGCGATGCGCGTCCTCGTCACCGGGGCAGCCGGCTTCCTCGGCGCCCGTCTCGCGGCCGCCCTCGCCGCCGATCCGCGAGTCTCTGCCGTGACGGGCCTCGACCGGGTGCCCGCCGGCGGCACACCCGGATTCATCACCGCAGAGATGGCCGATTTCGAGCGCGCTGCCCCGGCCGCCGACCTCGTGCTCCACGCGGCCGCCATTACCAGCCAGGCCAGCGAAGTCGATCCAGAGGCGGCCCATGCCGTCAACATCGACGGCGCCCGCGCCCTGCTCCGCTGGGCCCGTGCGCAGCCGAGCCCGCCCCGCATTCTCTACCTCTCCAGCGTCGCCGTGCTGGGGCATGGGGAACCGGTGGCGACGGAGGACTCTCGGCCGGCCCCGCGCTCCACCTATGGCACCACGAAAATCGTCGCGGAGGCCCTTCTCCAAGACGCTACCCGCCGCGGGGAGGCCAATGCGGTCATCCTCCGCCTGCCCGTGACCATCATCCGCACTGCTACCCGCATCGCCCCGCCCGGCGCCGGCTTCGTCTCGGACCTGATCGATTCCGCCCTGCGCGGGCGCCCCTTCACCGCGCCCCTGCCACCGGACCACGCCATTCCCGTCGCCTCGGTGAAGGCGGTCACCGCCCTGGCCCTTCGGGCAGCGCTTGGACCCGTACCTGCCCGGCTACTGCACGTCCCGTCACTCGCCGCATCCGTTGACTTGGCCCGGGCCGCCCTTTTGAGGTGCGGCTTCCCGGTGGAGGGCATCGGCTGCGCTCCCGACCCGGGCATTGTGCGCCTCGTTGCCGGCTGGCCCGCCCGGCTTGGCACGCTTTATCCCGCCTTCTCCGAGGACATCGCCGACCCAAGCCTCGAATCCATTATCCGCGCCTATGCTGCCCAGATCAGCCCTCGACGAGCAGTCATGAAAATGCCGCCGGCTCCGTTCGGAACCGGCGGCTGACAGCCGCATTGAGGAAACCAGAGGGCTCCTACCGCCCCCGCGCCCGCGCCTTGCGGGCCGCGTAGCGCCTGTCCCGCTCCGCCTTGGCCTCGATCAGGGCGAGCCGCGCCTGCTCCGCAGCCTCGGCCGCCTGCCGGGCCAGTTCCGCCTGGCGGGCCTCCTCCTCGGCGATAAGGCGCAGGCGCTCCGCCTCCTGGCGCGCCTTCTCCTCCTCCTTCAAGCGGCGGCGCTCCGCCTCGCGAACCTCGCGCGCCTCGATGATCCGCCGACGCTCCTCCTGTCGGGCGAGCACGGCCGGGTCATCCGCTGCCGGACGCGCCTTAAAGCGCTCCAGCAGGGCCTTCTTGGCCTCCATGGAATTCTTGCTGCGGTCGCTGAACTCTGTGCCCTTGAGGGTTCGCATCGTCGCTCTCTGCTGTGGGATCCCGCGGCCGGGGCTTGGACAGGATAACCGTGTCGGAATGGCCGCGTTGCGGGATGCGCGTCAGGTGGCATCACCGGGCGGAAAAAGAAAGCCTGTTGCCGCAGCTTGCAGCCATGTCCCCGTGGGTGGGCAAGCTCCCCGCTGGCGGCACTTGCCCACTCAGGGGCGAAAAAGATGGCCGCCAATCTCAGGGATCGGCGGCCAAGTCAAACAGGGAGGCTTCACGTCTAGGAGACGCGGGATCCAGAAGAATCCGTTCGGGTCAATCACCGAACAACCAGAAGGCTAAATCCAGCACCGTCATGCACGACACGCAAAGACCCGTTGCCAGCCATGCGCATCCAGCATCGAGTGCCGCTACATTCCCGCCAGTTCCGCCACCAAGAAGTCCCGGAACACCGCCACGCGCTTGGAATTCCGCATCTCTTCCGGATAGACGAAGAAGGCTTCGATCTTCGGCGCCTTTATCTCCGTCAGCACAGGCACGAGCTCAGCCAAGTCCTCACCCATGTAGTCGGGCAGTGCCGCCAGCCCGAGCCCGGACCGGACGGCCCGAAGCATGGCAGTCAGCGAGTTGACCTCCACCACCGCGCGGCGGGGCGAACCCGGCCGGCGCCCGGCCTCGGCCAGCCAGTTGATGTCGTCCACGGGAGGCCGGTAGTCGCCGTAGATGATCAGCCGATGCGCATCCAGGTCCTCCGCCCGGGTCGGCATTCCCGCGCTGCGCAGGTATTCCGGCGATCCCACCACCTTCCAGCCGAAGGTCGCGATGTGCCGCTGGATCAGGTCCGGCTGCCGCGGCGGGTGCATGCGGATCGCGAGATCGGCCTCGCGCATCGCCAGGTCCAGCTCGGTGTCGTCCAGCAACAGCGTGACGGTCACCTCCGGGTGCAGCTTGAGGAACTTCTCGAGTCGTGGCGCCAACCAAGTGGAGCCGAAGCCGGTCGTGGTCGTCACCTTCAGCCGGCCCGCTGCCCTTTCCCGGCTCTCGGTCAGCAACGCCTCGGTCATGGCGAGCTTGGCGAAAACCTCCCGCACCGTCTTGTTCAGCGTCTCGCCCTGTTCCGTCAGGATCAGTCCACGGGCATGACGGTGGAAGAGCGGCACCGCCAGGCTTTCCTCCAGCGCCTGGATCTGCCGGGAGACGGCCGACTGGCTGAGATTCAGCGTGTCCCCCGCATGGGTGAAGGACCCGGCCTCCGCCACTGCGTGGAACACCCGCAGCTTGTCCCAATCGAGCGGCATCAGGCGTCCACCGCGTCATAAGCGGCAGGGGAGGGGGCGTCGTCGGGCATATGCGCGAGCCACTTCTCGGCATCGAGCGCCGCCATGCAGCCGCTCCCTGCTGCTGTCACCGCCTGGCGATAGATGCGGTCCTGCACGTCGCCCGCGGCGAAGACGCCCGGCACGCTCGTCCGGGCCGACCCTTTCTCCGTCACGATATAGCCGTCCTCGTCTGTCTCGAGTTGCCCCCGGAACAGAGCGGTGGCGGGGTCGTGCCCGATGGCCACGAACATGCCGTGCACCGGCAACTCGAAATGCCCGCCACCCACCACGTCGCGCAGCTTCAGGGCCCGCAGTGCCGGGAAGCGATCCTCCGTCGCCAGCGCCGCCTCCACGGTGGTGTTCCAGAGGATCGAGATCTTCGGGTGCTTGAAAAGCCGCTCCTGCATGATCCGCTCCGCTCGCAGGCTGTCCCGCCGATGGATAAGCGTCACCTTGGAGGCGAGGCCGGCAAGATAGAGCGCCTCCTCCACGGCGGAATTGCCGCCGCCGATGACCGCCACTTCCTTGCCTCGGAAGAAGAAGCCGTCGCAGGTCGCGCAGGCCGAGACGCCGAAGCCGGACAGCTCCTTCTCTCCAGGAATCCCCAGCCAACGTGCTTGCGCGCCGGTCGCGATCACTATGGCGGAGGCCTCATAGTGGTCCCCCGAGTCCCCGACTGCCCGGAAGGGCCGCCCCTCCAGCACCACCTCGGTCACCACGTCCTGGATGATGCGCGTGCCCACGTGCTCTGCCTGCGCGCGCATCTGGTCCATCAGCCAAGGCCCTTGCACGGCCGCCGCAAAGCCGGGGTAGTTCTCCACATCCGTGGTGATGGTCAGCTGCCCGCCCGGCTGCAGCCCGGCGACCAGGATCGGCTCCAGCCCGGCGCGCGCCGCGTAGATAGCCGCGGTATAGCCCGCGGGGCCGGCGCCAAGGATGAGGAGTCGCGTGCGGTGGGTCTCGGCCACGTGAATGTCCCGGATGCAATGCAGAGTCGCGGCCGCACCATATCGGTGCGCGCCCCGTGTTGCACCACCCCAGGACAGGCCAAGGAGCCAAGCGCCCTTGAAGCCCTCCCCCCGGACGGGGGATAGTCCACTTCGTGAAGCGCCCGGGTCACACGGCCCGCACCCAGCCCTCAGAAGCGGTCCCCGTCAGCAGCCCCATGTCGGCCCCGAGAGAAGCACCGCCCTTGAGAGAACTCGGCCCCGCCAGCCTCGACGCGACCGACCGCGAGATCCTCCGTGAGCTACAGGCCGATGGCCGGATGACCAACGTGGCCCTTGCCGCCCGCGTCGGCCTCTCCGCTCCCCCCTGTCTCCGCCGGGTCCGCCGCCTGGAGGAAACAGGTATCATCCGAGGCTACCACGCGGACGTGGAGCCCGCCGCCCTCGGCTGGGAGATTACCTTCTTCGCGATCGTCGGCCTCGAGAGCCAGAAGCTCCCGGTGCTGGAAGCCTTCGAGGCCATGGTCCGCGATTGGCCGGAGGTGCGGGAGTGCCACATGATCCGCGGCGGGGGCGACTTCCTGCTGCGGCTTGTCGCCCGCAACCCTGCGCATGAGAACGAACTCACCAACCGTCTTACCGGCGCGCCGACGGTCATGTTGGTTCGCACCCTCCAGACGATCCGAACCTCGAAAGACGAGGCCGGAGTTCCGGTGGAGGGCTGACACCAATGCCCCTTCCGGGCGCCACGCGTGGGGCGCCCGCTGCACCGCCCTGCGCGGCTACCCGCGGCGAACCACGTAGTGCCCGGCCTCGAGTGCCGCGACGATCGCCGCGCCCTGCACCGAGTCCCGCACCTCTACCATCAGCTCCAACTCCGCCGTCTGTACGGAGGGGGAGGCGAAGAGGCGCTGGTGACTCACCTCGATCACGTTGCCCCCGGCTGCCGCGACGCGGGTGGAGATATCGGCGAGGACCCCCGGCCGGTCAGGGATCTCGAGGTGCAGCCGGAGGAAGCGTCCGTCCCTCAGGAGGTTCCGCAGCAATACGTTGGCAAGGATGCGCGGGTCGATGTTGCCGCCGCAGACCGTGGTTGCCACGCGCTTGCCCGCGAAGAGGGCAGGAAAAGCCAGTACCGCCGCCAGCCCCACGGCGCCGGCACCCTCGGCCGTCACCTTGGCATTCTCCGCCAGCACGGCGATGGCCTGTTCCACCACCGACTCGGGCACTACCAGCACCTCGATGCCCAGGTCGCGCAGCATGGCGAAAGGCAACTCACCCACGTCGCGCACGGCGATACCTTCGCAGACCGTGGGGCCGCCGACCGAGACGGGCTGCCCCGCCAGGCGCTGTGCCATGGCGGGATAGCCCTGGACCTCGACGCCGTAGATCTTGAGCCCGGGCCGCGCCTCCGCGGCGGCCGCGACGCAGCCGGCCAGAAGCCCGCCCCCGCCGACTGGCAGGATCAGCGCGTCCAGCTCGCCGGCATCCTCCAGGATCTCCAGCGCCATGGTTCCCTGGCCCGCGATGACGGCGGGGTCGTCATAGGGATGGACGAAGACCAGTCCCTCGCGCAGCGCCAGCTCATGGGCATGGGCCGCGGCTTCGGCCAGCGTTTCCCCGTGCAGCACGACGTTGGCGCCCCAGCCCTCGGTCCGCACCACCTTCGTCGCCGGCGTGAAGCGGGGCATGACGATGGTCGCGGCCACTCCGCGCAGCGCCGCGTGCCGCGCAACAGCCTGGGCATGGTTGCCGGCCGACATGGCAATGACCCCTGCCGCCCGCTCCCGCGCGGAGAGCAGAGCCAGCCGATTCGCCGCGCCGCGCTCCTTGAAGGCTCCGGTCGCCTGCAGGTTGTCGAGTTTCAGCAGCACCTCGGCGCCCGCGATCCGGCGGATCGCCTGCGGTTCCACCAGCGGCGTCCGCAGCACCGCGCCCCGGATCCGCTCCGCCGCCGCCTGCACGTCGGCCAGCGTCACCGCGGCGGGCGTGATCCCGGCCGGGACCATCGGGCCAGGCGCCACGGCGTTCGCCGGAGAGGGGGCCACCGCCCGTGCGAGGGACACGCGCCCGCCCCTAGCTGTAGGAGACGGCGGTGATCTCGACGGAGCGCGCGCCGCCCGGGGCGGGCACCTCGACGCTGTCGCCGACCTTTCGCCCGATCAAGGCGCGGGCTAGCGGGGAGGAGATGGAGATCGACCCGTTCTTCATGTCGGCTTCGTAGGCGCCGATGATCCGGTAGGTCTTCTCCTCCTCCGTCTCTTCGTCGACGATCGTGACCTTCGCCCCGAAGCGGACCTGATCGCCCGAGAGGCGCGAGACGTCGATGACCTCCACGGAGGGGATGACGGTCTCGAGGTCTGCGATGCGGCCCTCAATGAAGGACTGCTTCTCGCGGGCCGCGTGATACTCGGCGTTCTCCGAGAGATCGCCATGCGCGCGAGCCTCCGCAATCGCCCGGATCACGGCCGGCCGCTCCTCCGCACGGAGGACACGGAGCTCATCCTCAAGGCGCGCAAGCCCTTCGGCGGTCATCGGGAACTTCTGCACGGGCGGTGATCCCCCCAATTGCGACACGGACTCACGAGCGCCACCCGGCGCGCCCGCGAAGAGCACCGGATGGCCGAAGATGCGGCCGCCGCGCGGCCCCCGGGCCAAGCCCGGGAATTGCGCGGCGGGTAAAACGCTTTGGGGCGGGCGCCGGCCTTCCCAATCATGGGAAATCACCGGACCCGCCCCATTCGATGCAGACCCTCGCGGACCCGCTACGAGAACGAAGGCCGAAAATACGCCTGCAACGGCGCCACATCAAGGGTTCCGGCCCGGAGTGCCGCGATGGCGTGCACCGCCGCCCGCGCTCCGGCCACCGTCGTGTAGTGCGGAACCCCCTGCGTCAGGGCGCCGCGCCGGATGTCGAAGCTGTCGCTGACCGACCGTCCGCCGCCCGTTGTGTTGATCACAAGCTGAATGTCACCGGACTTGATGGCGTCCACGCAGTGGGGCCGCCCCTCCAGTACCTTGTTCACCACGCGAACGGCCAAGCCCGCCTCACGTAGCCGGACCGCGGTACCGCGGGTGGCCAGCAGGTCGAAGCCCATCTCCGACAGTCGCCGGGCGAGTGAGACGGCGTGCGCCTTGTCCGAATCCTTGACTGAGACGAAGGCCGTGCCTCCCTCCGGCAGTTTCACTCCCGCGCCCATCTGGGACTTGAGGAAGGCCCGCTCGAAGGAGAGGTCGAGGCCCATCACCTCGCCGGTGGACTTCATCTCCGGCCCGAGCAGCACGTCCACGCCAGGGAAGCGGTTGAAGGGGAAGACCGCCTCCTTCACCGCCACGTGGCGCGAGATGGTGGTGTCGTCGAGGTTGAACTCGGCCAGCTTGGCGCCAGCCATCACCCGCGCGCCGATCTTGGCCACGGGGATGCCGGTGGCCTTGGCCACGAAGGGCACGGTGCGGCTGGCGCGCGGGTTGACCTCGAGGACGAAGATCTCCCCGTCCTTCACCGCGTACTGCACGTTCATCAGCCCGCGCACCTTGAGGGCGCGCGCCATTGCCTCAGTCTCGGCCTTCAGCTCCGTCACGATGGAGGGCGGCAGGGAGTAGGGTGGCAGCGAGCAGGCGCTGTCGCCCGAATGGATCCCCGCCTCCTCGATGTGCTCCATCACCCCCGCGACATAGACCTCGCCGGCCTCGTCGGCGATGCAGTCCACATCCACCTCGATCGCGTCCTGCAGGTACTGGTCGATGAGGATCGGGTTCTCGCCCGAGACCTTCACCGCCTCCTTACCGAAGCGAAGAAGCTGCTCGTGGTTGTGGGCGATCTCCATCGCCCGCCCGCCCAGCACGTAGGAGGGGCGCACCACCACAGGGTAGCCGATGCGCTCCACCTCGCGCTCCGCCTCCTCAAGGTTGCGGGCGATGCCGTTCTGCGGCTGCTTCAGGCCGAGGCCCTTCAGCAGCTGCTGGAAGCGCTCACGGTCCTCGGCGATGTCGATGGCCTCTGCGGAGGTGCCGAGAATGGGGATGCCCGCCTTGTCCAGCGCCTGGGAGAGCTTGAGCGGCGTCTGCCCACCATACTGCACGATACAGCCGAGGACGGTTCCCCGCTCCTGCTCCTTGCGGATGAGGGCGATCACGTCCTCCTCCGTCAGCGGCTCGAAGTAGAGGCGGTCCGAGGTGTCGTAGTCGGTCGAGACCGTCTCCGGGTTGCAGTTGACCATGATCGTCTCGAAGCCGGCCTCGCGCAGGGCGTAGGCGGCATGGACGCAGCAGTAGTCGAACTCGATGCCCTGGCCGATCCGGTTCGGCCCGCCGCCGAGGATCACCACCTTCTTCCGGTCGGTCGGATCGCTCTCGCAAACGGGCGCCCCGAACCCGCCCTCATAGGTCGAGTACATGTAGGGCGTGCCCGAAGCGAACTCGGCCGCGCAGGTGTCGATCCGCTTATAGACCGGCTTCACCCCGAGCCGAGCGCGGCGCGCCTCCACCTCCGGCGCCTGAAGCCCCGTGAGCTTCGCCAGGCGCTTGTCGGAGAAGCCCAGCGCCTTGAGCTTGCGCATGCCGCTGGCATCGGTTGGCAGCCCGTCCCGGATCACCCCGGCCTCGGCGGCCACGATCTTCTCGATCTCCCGCAGGAACCAGGGGTCGAACTTGCAGGCCGCATGGATCGCCTCGACGTCCAGCCCGGCCCGGAAGGCCTGGGCCACCGTCAGCATCCGGTCGGGCGTGGGCGTCGCGAGGGCCGCGATATAGGCCTCGGGCGAGCCGTCTCCGGGAACGGGGATGTCGTCCAGGCCGGAGAAGCCCGTCTCCAGGCTGCGAAGCCCCTTCTGCAGCGCCTCGGGGAAGGAGCGGCCGATGGCCATCGCCTCGCCGACCGACTTCATGCTGGTGGTCAGAGTGTTCGGCGTGCCCGGGAACTTCTCGAAGGTGAAGCGCGGGATCTTCACGACCACGTAGTCAATGGTCGGCTCGAAGGCCGCCGGCGTGGTGCCCGTGATGTCGTTCGCCAGCTCGTCCAGCGTGTAGCCGACCGCCAGCTTCGCCGCGACCTTGGCGATGGGGAAGCCCGTCGCCTTGGAGGCCAGCGCCGAGGACCGCGACACGCGCGGGTTCATCTCGATCACCACCATGCGCCCGTCGGCGGGGTTGATGCCGAACTGCACGTTCGAGCCGCCGGTATCGACGCCGATCTCGCGCAGGCACGCGATCGAGGCGTCGCGCATCCGCTGGTATTCCTTGTCCGTCAGCGTCAGCGCGGGCGCGATGGTCACGGAATCGCCGGTGTGGACGCCCATCGGGTCGAGGTTCTCGATGGAGCAGACGATGATGCAGTTGTCCGCGCTATCGCGGACCACCTCCATCTCGAACTCCTTCCAGCCGAGCACGCTCTCCTCGATCAGCACCTCGGTCGTCATCGACGCATCGAGGCCGGAGGCGACGATCTGCTCGAATTCCTCGCGATTATAGGCGATGCCGCCGCCCGTGCCGCCGAGGGTGAAGGAGGGCCGGATGACGCAGGGCAGCTTCACCAGCTCCAGCCCGGCGCGCGCCTCCTCCATCGTGTGGGCGATGTGGCTGCGCGGGCTCTCAATGCCGATCTTCGTCATGGCATCGCGGAACTTCAGCCGGTCCTCGGCCTTGTCGATCACCTCGGCCTTGGCGCCGATCAGCTCGCAGCCATACTTCGCGAGAGCCCCGGAAGCGTCGAGCTTCAGCGCGGTGTTTAGCGCAGTCTGCCCGCCCATGGTCGGCAGGATGGCGTCCGGCCGCTCCTTGGCGATGATCTTCTCCACCACCTCGGGCGTGATCGGCTCGACATAGGTGGCGTCCGCCAGTTCCGGGTCGGTCATGATGGTGGCGGGGTTGGAGTTCACCAGGATCACCCGGTAGCCCTCGGCACGCAGCGCCTTGCAGGCCTGGGCGCCGGAATAGTCGAACTCGCAGGCCTGGCCGATGATGATCGGCCCGGCGCCGATGATCATGATGGACTTGATGTCGGTGCGCTTCGGCATGGCTCAGGCCCCCTGGGGCAAGGATGGAAGGTGTGCGCCGTGGGCGGCGCTGGGATCGGAAGGGCGCTGCGTCATCGCGCGCGCCCGAGGAACGGCTTCAGGATGAGGAACAGCAGCAGGTGCACCCCGGCCCAGAGCGCCGCGGCCACCGCGCGCCCCGTCTCAAACCCTTCGCCCGAAAAGAACACCACGCCGCCGAGCGCGAGGAAGGAAATTGCCACCCCGCCCGTCCAGGCGCGGTCCCGCGGCTGCCCGACGCGGGTCAGTGCCCACCAAGCGAGCAGCGAGAGCGGCAGGGCGAGGAACAGCAGCCGTATCACGGGTGCTTCTCCCTGAGGGCGAGGGTCGGCACGCTATCCCGCCTTCGCCATCATCCCGGTGAAGCGATGGAACAGGTAATGGCTGTCGCTCGGGCCGGGCGAGGCCTCCGGGTGGTACTGCACGGAGAAGGCCCGCTTCGCCTCGCAGGAGATGCCCTCGTTGGAGCCATCGAAGAGGCTCACATGCGTTACCTTAACGCCCTCGGGCAACGACTTGTCGTCCACCGCGAAGCCGTGGTTCTGCGAGGTGATCTCCACCCGGCCTGTGGCGAGATCCTTCACCGGCTGGTTCGCGCCCCGGTGCCCGCGGTCGAGCTTGTAGGTCTTCGCGCCAAGGGCGAGGGCCAGCAGCTGGTGCCCGAGGCAGATGCCGAAAACCGGCTTGCCGGCCTCGAGCACGCCCTGGATGGCCGGCACCGCGTACCCCGCCGTCGCGGCCGGGTCGCCGGGGCCGTTGGAGAGGAAGACCCCATCCGGCGCGTGGCGCAGGATCTCCTCGGCGGTGGCGGTGGCAGGCACCACGGTCACCTCGCAGCCGGCATCGGCCAGGCAGCGCAGGATGTTCCGCTTCGCCCCGTAATCGACGGCCACCACCTTGTGCTTCGGCGCCGTCTGCTTCCCGTAGCCCTCGCCCCAGGCCCAGAGGCTCTCGTCCCAGGAGTAGGACTGGCGGCAGGAGACCTCCTTCGCGAGGTCCATCCCCTCCAGCCCTGGCCAGCCCGCGGCCTCGGCCCTGAGCGCGGCGAGGTCGAACACCCCGTCCGGCGCATGGCAGATCACCCCGTTCGGCGGCCCTCCGTCGCGGATCATCACCGTCAGCGCCCGCGTATCGACGCCGGAGATGCCTGGCATGCCGTGGCTCTTGAGCCAGTCGTCCAGGTGGCGCGTCGCGCGGTAATTGGAGGGCTCGGTGAGATCGGCCTTCACGACCAGCCCGAGGGCGGCCGCCGTCGTTGCCTCCACATCCTCTGCGTTGGCGCCGACATTGCCGATGTGGGGGAAGGTGAAGGTGATGATCTGCCCGGCATAGGAGGGGTCGGTCAGCGTCTCCTGATAGCCGGTCATGCCGGTGTTGAAGCAGACCTCGCCCACGCGCTTGCCCGCGGCGCCGAAGCCGCGCCCCCAGAACACCGCGCCGTTCCCGAGGACGAGGCAGGCGGTCGCCCCCTCGGGCACCGCATCGGCCGTCCGGTTCGGGGCAGGGGTCATCGTGGGCTCCTGGGTGGAAGATATCGTGTGATCAGTTTCGGCGCGTGGGAGATCCTCCAGCGCCAACCCGGTGGCGGCGAGCACCGCTGGCCAGTGGCGTGGCGGAATGGCGCGTGCCTGCCGCCACTTGCGGATGGCTTCAGTGCCAACGCCGCAATGGGCCGCGGCGGCGCTGGCGCCGCCCATGAGGGTCAGGATCTGCTCGACCGTCCGCATCAGCTAGATATGTGGGAAAGAACTTCCCAATGGAAGGGGAAATGCGGTCGAGCATTGGGAAACCACTTCCCATTCCTTCGCGGTATCACGGCTGGGGCAGACGTGCGCCGCGTTCCCCTCTAAACCGCGCCCCCTTGTCAGATGGAGACCCGAGATGAGCCTGCGCGCCCGCTTCACTGAGGAAATGAAGGCCTCCATGCGCGCTGGGGACAGCGCCCGCACCTCCACGATCCGTATGATTTTGGCCAAGCTAAAGGACGCCGACATCGCCGCCCGCCCCTCAGGCGTGGAGGCAATCCCGGACGAGGCCGTTACCTCTCTCCTCCGTGGAATGGTGAAGTCCCGCCGCGAATCGGTGGAGATGTATCGCCAGGGCAGCCGCGAAGAACTCGCCGCCAAGGAGGAGGCCGAGATCGCCGTGATCGAGTCCTTCCTGCCACAGCAGATGGACGACGCCGCCATGCAGGCCGCCGTGAAGGAGGCCGTCGCCGAGACCGGTGCGACCTCGATCAAGGAGATGGGCAAGGTCATGGCTGCCCTGAAGGCAAAACACGCGGCGGTGCTGGACATGGCTAAGGCCGGTCCGATGGTGAAGACCGCGCTCGGCGGCTGAGAACTCTACTTCTAAGGCCGTCAAATCGGTAAAGAGGGGGTAGGATGGCTCTCCCCCCCAGCTTTCTCGACGAGCTTCGCGCCCGTACGCCTCTTGCGCCTCTCATCGGCCGCCGGGTCCGGCTGACCCGCAACGGCCGCCAGTGGAAAGGCTGCTGCCCCTTCCACAACGAGAAGACTCCCTCCTTCTACGTCTATGACGACCATTATCACTGCTTCGGCTGCGGCCAGCACGGCGACGCCATCGGCTTCACCATGCAGACCGAAGGCCTGCAGTTCCGCGAGGCCATTGAGCGCCTCGCGGGCGAGGCCGGGCTGGAAGTCCCCCGCGAGAGCCCGCGGCAGGTCGCGCGCGAGGCCCGCGCGAAGGACATTCACGAGGTTCTCCAGGCGGCCTGCGAGGCCATGCAGCGCCGTCTGCACGGTGCGGAGGGCCGGCCGGCGCTCGATTACCTCCGCCGCCGCGGCCTGACCGACGGGACCATCGCCCGCTTCGGCCTCGGCTGGTCCGGCGGGGGCCGCGGCGCGCTGGCCGCAGACCTTGCGCCGCTGGGGATCGAGCCCCGGCAACTGGCGGAGGCCGGTCTCACCAAACCCGCGGAGGGGCGGGAAGGGGCCTTCAACGACTTCTTCTACAACCGCGTCATGTTCCCTATCCGGGACCGCCGAGGCCGGATCGTCTCCTTTGGCGGCCGCATCCTCGGGGACGGCCAGCCGAAATACCTGAACGGCCCCGAGACCGACGTCTTCTCCAAGCGCCGCACCCTCTATGGCCTGGACATGGCGCGGGAGGCCGTCTTCCGCGGGAAGGCGCGGCTGATCGTCGCCGAGGGCTACATGGACGTGATCGCCCTCCATCAGGCGGGCTTCGAGGGCGCCATCGCCCCCCTCGGCACGGCGCTGACGCCCGAGCAGATGGAGGAGATCTGGCGCGTCACGCCCGAGCCGGTCCTCTGCCTCGATGGCGATGCCGCCGGCCTTCGCGCCGCCGCGCGCGCGAGCGAGATGGTCCTTCCCCTGATCGGCACCGAGCGCACGCTGCACTTCGCGACCTTGCCACTCGGCCAGGATCCGGACGACCTCATCGGGAAGAAGGGCGCCGCCGGCTTCGAGGCCGTGCTCGCCGCCGCAAGACCCCTCTCGACCGCCCTCTACGACCTCATGTCCGAGGGGAGGGCGCTCGGCACGCCGGAAGGCCGCGCCGCGTTTCGCAACGACCTGGCCGCCGCGGCCGGGCGTATCTCCGACAAATCCCTCGCGGCCGAGTACCGCAAGGCCCTGCTGGACCGCTTTTTCGAGAGCGCGCGACCGCAGCGCCCCGCGCGCCAGCCCTTCACGCCCGGCCCCCGTAAGGGCGGCGCCCCCTTCCGGCCGCCCCCGCGCCTTCCTCCCCGCGCCGCGCCCAAGGCGGGACACGCGCGAGTGGAGCAGGCTCGATGCCTGCTGGCCATCACCCTCGCCCATCCCTGGCTGCTCGACGAGGTGGAGGAGGCCTTCGCCCTGCTCGACCTTCCCCACGGCCACCCCTCGGCACTCCAGGCCGGCCTGCTGGCGTGGCATGCAGGACGCGCCCTCACGGATGTGTCAGAAGCCGATGGTGCTTCGCTTGACTCTGCTGATTTGGTTGACCACTTGAATGAGACCGGCCTGGAGGAGGCCCGGGCCTGGGTCATGGGCGCGACCGGCCTCCCGAGGGAGGCGAGCCCCGATGCCCAGCCCGCGGAAGCCCTCGACGGCTGGTGGCACTTCTTCGGCTTCCTTCGGGGTGAGGGCGCGCTGGTCGAGGATCTGGAGGCGGCAGGACGCGATCTGGTGGCGGCGAACGACGCCGCTGCGCAGGCACGCGTGATCCGCCTGAGCCAGGCCCTCTCCGCTCTTCGCCGCGGCGAGACGGGGTTGGAGGCGGGGCTGGAGAGCGGCGTCGGCAGCGCCTCTCCATAGTATAGAGACCTTTTTTCCTCCGGCGGCGGCCGCACCCGCTGCCCGGAGGGCATATCCGTGGCGGGAGACGAGCATGGCGACCAAGGTGGCGAACGGCACGGAGACGACGGAGCACCGCGACGACGCAGTCGAAGGTGCGATGCTCGACAGCCTCCTGGCCTCCGTCAAGAAGCTGATGGCGAAGGGCAAGGAGCGTGGGTACATCACCTACGACGAGTTCAACGCCGCGCTCCCTCAGGGCCAGGTTTCCTCGGAGCAGATCGAGGACACGATGGCGCTCTTCTCCGAGATGGGGATCAACCTCGTCGAGGCCGAGGAGAGCGCGGACGACGACGCCGAGAAGAAGGTTGCGCCCAAGGCCGAGGGCGAGGAAGGCGACGAGGAGAAGGAAAAGTCCGAGGACGAGGAGTCCGGCGGCAACGTGGACGAGGAATCCCTCGGCCGCACCGACGATCCCGTCCGCATGTATCTCCGCGAGATGGGCAGCGTGGAGCTGCTCTCGCGAGAGGGCGAGATCGCCATCGCCAAGCGGATCGAGGCTGGCCGCGACATGATGATCGGCGGGCTCTGTGAGAGCCCGCTCACCTTCCGTGCCATCGTCGGCTGGCACGAGGCCGTGCGCGACGGGAAGATGCTGCTGCGCGACGTCATCGACCTCGAGGCCACCAACAACGCCGACATGCCCGACGGCCCGCCGCCGGAGGCCGAGGAGTTCGAAGAAGGCGAGGAGGGCGAGGGTGTCGGCCTCTCCCTATCTGCCCTCGAGGAGAAGTTGAAGCCCGAGGCGCTGGCCGCCTTCGAGGCGATCGAGGCCGGCTACGCCAAGCTCGAGAAGATGTCCGCCAAGCGGATGGACACCTACACCTCTGGCGGCGAACTCGCCGGCCGCTCGGAGAAGTCCTACGAAAAGCAGCGCCTTGAGATCGTGGCGCTCGTGCAGAAGGTGCACCTGCACAACAATCGGATCGAGGAGTTGGTCGACCAGATCAAGGGCCTCTACCGCCGCCTCGTCGGCCTTGAGGGCCAGGTGCTGCGCCTGGCGGAAAGCCACAAGGTCAAGCGTGCCGAGTTCCTTGAGCATTGGGCCGGCGCCGAGATGGATCCCGCCTGGTTCGACCGCATTGCGAAGCTCAAGGGCAAGGGCTGGCAGGCCTTCGTCGCCAACTCGCGCGAGGACGCGGAGAACATCCGCGCCGAGATCGGCAAGGTCGCGGCGCTCACCGGCCTGCCGGTGGGCGAGTACAAGCGCGTCTACGCCACGGTGTCCCGCGGTGAGCGCGACATGACCCAGGCGAAGAAGGAGATGATCGAGGCCAACCTCCGCCTCGTGATCTCCATCGCCAAGAAGTACACCAACCGTGGCCTGCAGTTCCTGGACCTCATCCAGGAGGGCAATATCGGCCTGATGAAGGCGGTCGATAAGTTCGAGTACCGCCGCGGCTACAAGTTCTCCACCTACGCCACCTGGTGGATCCGGCAGGCGATCACGCGTTCGATCGCGGACCAGGCGCGGACCATCCGCATCCCCGTCCATATGATCGAGACGATCAACAAGCTCGTCCGCACCTCGCGCCAGATGTTGCACGAGATCGGGCGCGAGCCGCAGCCGGAGGAGTTGGCCGAGAAGCTCGGCATGCCGCTGGAGAAGGTCCGCAAGGTTCTCAAGATCGCCAAGGAGCCGATCTCCCTCGAGACGCCGATCGGCGACGAGGAGGACAGCCACCTCGGCGACTTCATCGAGGACAAGGCCGCCATCATCCCGCTGGACGCCGCCATCCAATCCAACCTGCGTGAGGCGACCACGCGCGTCCTCTCCAACCTTACCCCGCGCGAGGAACGTGTCCTGCGAATGCGCTTCGGCATCGGCATGAACACCGACCACACGCTGGAGGAGGTCGGGCAGCAGTTCAACGTGACGCGCGAGCGCATCCGGCAGATCGAGGCCAAGGCGCTGCGCAAGCTCAAGCATCCGACCCGCAGCCGCAAGCTGCGCTCTTTCCTCGACAACTAAGCGCCGGAATGTCCACGACCCCCGTCCAGGTCGAGGTCACCTTCCTCCGCATGGAGCGTCCGCCGGCCGATCGGCCGGCGGCGCTTCCTGCCGAAACCTTCGTGCTGCCGGTGCCGGACTGTACCGTCGGCTTCTACCGCTACCTTTATGACGGCGTTGGCCGGAACCATTGCTGGTGGCTCCGCCGCACCCTGCCCGATGCCCGCATCGCCGCCATCCTCCGGGACCCGGCGACCTCGATTCAGGTTCTCTACCGCAACGGGGAGCCCGCGGGCTTCCACGAGATCGAGCGCCGCTGGGACGGCACGACCAACCTCTCCTATTTCGGCCTCATGCCGCACGCGATCGGCCAGGGTCTGGGCCGCGCCTTCCTGCGTCACGCGATCGATGCCGCCTGGTCGGGCCCTTGCTCGCTACTGACGGTGAACACCTGCACCGCGGACCATCCTCGCGCCCTGCCGAATTATCTCTCGGCTGGGTTCCGCGTGATCCGGCGGGTGCGCGAGGAATGGCCCGTGCCCGACAACCTAGGACTTCGGCTGCCGCTGCGCGCCGGATAGGCGCGGTCCGCGGGATTAGTGCTCCCGCGCGAACTCCTCCACCACACTGAAGCCGCGCGTGGCGACCGCGATGAAGTGCACCCAGAGCGACTGGGAGAGCGCCTGCACATCCTTGTCGCGCGCCGCCCGCTCGCTCGCGAGGGAATAGGCTGACATCCATTCCCGCATGGCGAAGTTATCGCGGGCTGGCCCGGTCAGGCCCTGGGCCTCGCTCATGTTGATGATGCGCGAGGCCACCACCCTCCGGCCCCACCGCGTCCGCTGGTCCGGCGTCAGCTGGTCCCAGGCCAGGGCCGCCTCCAGGTCAGCGGCTTTCATCGCGCTCCTCCCCGATCCGTCTCCCGCTCGCGCAACAGCGAGGCGCCGTCACGAAGAGCAATTTACGGTCGCTGGAACGCGCTTGTCCCGCGGGCAACCCTGGGCCTGACGGGCTTGTGTCCGGAGCCGATGCGGCGCGGGGGGCCTCGTCGCGCTGCTGCCACAGCCGGGTGGAGAATGGATGCCCCGCCCTGGTGCAGGGCGGGGCGATGCCGGCTGCTACTTAGCCGCGGCGGCCGCAATACCCTGCTGGATCAGCTCCGCCGCCTTCTCGACCGAACCCCAGCCCGTGATCTTCACCCACTTCCCCGGCTCCAGATCCTTGTAGCGGGCGAAGAAATGCTCGATCTGCTGGCGCGTGATCTTCGGCAGGTCGTCGCAGCTGCGGATGTCGGAGAAATAGGGGTGCAGCTTGTCGTGCGGCACGCAGACGATCTTCTCGTCCTGCCCCGCCTCGTCTTCCATCAGCAGCACGCCGATGGGCCGGCAGCGGATGACGCAGCCCGGCACCACGGCGGCGGGGATCAGCACCAGCGCGTCGGTCGGGTCGCCGTCATCAGCGATGGTGCCGGGGATGAAACCGTAGGCCGCCGGGTAGTTCATGGGGGTGAAGAGGAAGCGGTCCACCACCACCGCGCCGCTGTCCTTATCCAGCTCGTACTTCACCGAGGAGCCCTCGGGGATTTCGATGACCACGTTGATGTCGTGCGGCGGGGCCTTGCCGCTGGGGATCAGGCTCGGGTTCATTCGGGCGGTGGTCCTGGCTCTCGTGGCCCCGGCCGGGGGCGGCCGAGGCGCATCGCCGCGGAATGCGACGAAATGTCGCGGCGGCTCTAGCAGCGCGGGCCCCGACCGGCAATTCGCCCGCTTGCGGGGCGCCCGCTCCCTCGCCAGCATGGCGCAGCCGAAACGGGAAAACGAGGGGAACGCCATGCCACAACGAGAGATCGCCCGCCGCGCGTTGCTGGCCGCGCCCCTGCTCGCGGCCCCGCTCGCCGCGCCTGCCCTGTTTGCCCCCCGCCATGCGCAGGCTCAGCAAGCGGCCGCCCAGCCGCTGATCGTCCGCAAGCAGGTCTTCGAGGCCGGCGAGTACCGCACCCGCGGCGGGGGCGTCGTGCCCAATGCGCGAATCGGGTACCAGACTGCAGGCACCCTCAACGCCGCCGGCGACAACGCTGTGCTCATCACCCATTTCTTCTCGGCTAACAGCCACGCCTTCGGCCGCTTCTCGCCAACGGGTCCCGCCGGGTACTGGGACAACATCGTCGGCCCGGGCAAGGCAATCGATACGGACCGCTTCTTCGTTATCTCCTCCGACACGCTGGTGAATCTGAACCTCAACGACGCCGCCACTACCAGTACCGGCCCGGCCACCATCGATCCCTCCACCGGCCGCCCCTTCGGCATGACCTTCCCGGTGGTTTCCATGCGGGACTTCATCGAGGTGCAGAAGCGCCTCCTCGACAGCCTCGGCGTGAAACGCCTCGCCCTCGTCGCCGGCCCCTCCATGGGCGCGTTGCAGGCCATCGAGTGGGCCTGCGCCTATCCGGAGATGATCGACCGCGTCATGCCCTCGGTCGTCACCGGGGAGTTCGACGCCTTCCTCCTCGGCTGGATGGAGATCTGGGAGGTTCCGATCCGCATGGACCCCAACTGGCGCAACGGCGACTACTACGGGGCCGGGCGCGAGCCCCCCGTACGGGGCCTCTCGGAGGCGCTGAAGATCGTCACGCTCCAGGCCCGGGACCGCGGCAGCCTGACGCAGTTCGGCCGCCGCGCCGTCGAGGGCCAGGATCCCGCCAAGCGGATCGGCGATAGCTTCGCGGTGGAGCGCTTCCTCGACGAGGCCGCAACCGCCCGCGCCAAGACCGCTGATGCGAACGCCTTCATCTATCTCACCCGTGCCAATCAGCTCTTCCTGAACGAGTATCAGGACAGCGCTGAGGCCCTCTCCCGCAGCAAGGCGAGTTGGCTCGTCCTGCCGGCTCCGGGGGACCGCATCTTCCCCATCGCCTATGGTCGTGATCTCGGCGAGACGCTCCGCAAGGCCGGCCGGCCTGTAACGGTCTTCGAACTGGAGGGCGGCCTCGGCCATCTGGAGGGTGTCGCGAGCATGAACAAGGCCGAAGGCGCGATCCGCACCTTCCTCGGGACCTAAGGCTGATCTAAGGATCGCGCGGGGAGGGCCGGTAGCTCAACGGTTAGAGCTGGCCGCTCATAACGGCTTGGTTGCGGGTTCGATTCCTGCCCGGCCCATCCCCCCTCTATCGCCCGAGCAGTCCCCGCAACAGGTCCTGAACCCGTGGCTCGCGTGCCCGGGGCGCCGGTGCCACGGGGGCGACGCCCACCGCTGGCGCTTCACCCCGCGCGACGGCGAGCTGCGCCGCGCAGTCCGGCGCGGCCGCCGCTGCCCCGCGCCCGCCGAGCAACCCTTCCGCCAGGGCTCCCAAGGCCGCGGTATCCGCGTCGTCCGAGCGTCGTGCCAGCCCGCCCAGCACCCCGGCCGCCGCGGCGGCGGCCGCATTCGGATCCACCGAGAAGCGCGGCGCGCTGAAACGGCCGGTCACCCCCAGCGGCGTCGTGATCGAGAGGTCTCCTACCCGCACCACAGGCCGAAGGCGGAAGGCCAGGGTCTCGTCACCGAGATTGGCCGCGCCTGCCCCGGTGGTGCTCGCCACCCGCGTCTCCAGCAACAGGGCGCGCGACTGCGCCACCCCACCGGAGAGGTCGAAGCGCAGCGCGAGGCAGCGCAACTCCGTCGCGCCTCCCAGCGCCTCGCCGGGTATCACGCCGCGCAGTGCGACCGTAGCGCCGGCCAGCAGCCGCTGGTCAATGTGCCCGCCCGTCATCGCCAGGCCGACATGGCCGGAAAGGCTCGCCGCCAGAGCGCGCGTTCCTGCCCCCTGGCCTGCCAGGGAAAGGTCCAGGGCCGCCGGTCCGGATACGGGCGATGAAAGGCCTAGCGCCCGGAACAGCGGCCCTGCATCAACGCCACCCTCACCGCTGCGCAGCGCGAGGGAAAGGCGCGGCACCGCTCCGTCCGCCTCTAGGGAGAAGGTTCCGGCAACCGGCCCGCCTGGGGTCATCGCGGAGAACCGCTCCCCCGCCAGCTTCCGGCCGCCGAGCACCGCGCGCAACGAGACATCACGCCAATCGGCGCCGCCGGACCGCAGCAGGGCGACCGTCGCCTCCGCATCGAGGTTGAACCCGGCATTCCGCACCGCCGAGAGATCAACGGGCTGATCGGGGATCACTCGCCCGTTCGGCCGCGCGGCCGCCGGAGCGGTGGAGGGCGGTGCCTCCGGCGTCGCTGGTGCGGAGGCCGGATTCGCCGCGGGAGCCGGGGCTGGCGGCTGAACCCTAAGCGCGTCCACGTCTACCCGCTCCATCGCGGCGCGCAGCAGCCCGCTCGGCACAGGCCCCACCCGCCAGCCGAAGCTCGCCCGCCCCGCTGCCTCGCGGGAGGCGAGAACGAACTCCTGGAGGTCTACGCCATCCCCCAGCACATGCGCCCGGCCGTCAAACGCCGCCTCGTGCAGGCCCGGCAACCCGGCGATGCCGGCGCGCTGCCCCAGCGCACGTAGGTCCGGCACCCGCAACGCGAAGGCCCAGTCTGTTCCTGCCAGCGTGCGCCCCGGCGCGAGCGCCCCCTGCACGGTCCCAGCCACCCCCTCGCCCTCGAGGCTGATCGCCAGCGGCCCCGCTCCGTCCGCCAGCACCTTCCCGAGCGTGGGGCCCTGCACACCAAAATTCACTGCCAGCCCGCCGCTGCGTAGCGACCCGCCGAGCGTAACCGGCGCCTCCGGGGAGGCCGCCGTGAACTGGAGCGGTCCGGCGGTGATCTCCCGGCTCCCGGCGCGCAGCGCCACCTCGTTCAGCGAGGCGTGCAGCGAGCGCAGCCCCGCGCCCGCCTCCGTTTCGACCACGAGGGAGAGGCCGCGTGCCTCGGGCAGCGCCACGCCCGGCAGGGCGGGCGCCAGCCGCGCCGCCGTGTCCGCCGTCGCCGCTACGCGCGCGCGCCAGGCTCCGCGGAAGGGAAGCGACAGGCTGCCGTTCGTCTCCGCGTTCAGGCCGGGCGCGGAAAGCCCCAGCCGGAACGGCCACTCCGAGGCCGCCTCCCCCAGCAGCGCCGCGAGCGGCCCCGACGTGCCGTTCGCCGTCGCCGTGACGCCGCGCGCCACCACCTCTCCCTCCGCGAGGATCCCACTCTCGGAACCGCGCAGCAGGAGGCGGGGCAACTCTAATACCTCCTCGCGGCCACCGGCACGCCAAGTGACCCGGCCAGCTTCGACCGCGACGGTCGCCACATCCAGGTCCAAGGGGCGCGGCGGTGGCGTGGCAGAGGTTGGAGCGGGGGCGGTCTCCGGCTTCGCGGCTCGCGCGAACTGCCAGTTGCCGTGCCCTTCCGCATCCACCTCCAGCAGCAGGTCCGCGCCGACAATGGTCAGCTTACGCACCTCCACCCGGCGCGACAGGAGCGGCAGGAGTGCCACCTCCGCCTCGATCCGTCGAGCGCGCAGCATGTCCGGCCGGGAGCCGCCGGGGGCATTCGACAGCACAGGTCCATCGAGCGTGATCGCCGGCACCAGCGAGGCCCGCAGCCCCACGGGGCCGGAGAGACTGAACTCCCGCCCTGTCGCGCTCCGCACCGCCGCCTCCACCCGGGGCCGGACGGCGTCGGAATTCAGCAGCAGGAGTAGTGCCCCATAGCCCGCCATTAGCAGGGCCAGCAGGACCACGAGCAGCCAGACCAGCCAGGGTCGCATCCGGCGGCGCGCGGGCCGCGGAGCCGATGCCTCAGCGAGCGCCATCTCAGCGCACCCGCTTCGGCGGCGGCGTGCGCGGCCGATCGAAACCAAGGAACTCGAAGCTCTCCTTCATGTGCGGCGGCAGCGGTGCCGAGACTGAGAGCGTGCCGCCCTCGGGATGTGGCACCTCGATTGTCCGAGCGTGCAGGTGCAGCAGTCCCGACATACCCTCCAGATGCGCGGCCGCCCCGCCATACTTGCCATCGCCAAGAATCGGGCATTTCAATGCGGCCGCCGCATGAACGCGCAGCTGGTGCGTGCGCCCGGTCAGCGGGTTCATCTCCAGCCAGGAGACGTGCTTGCGGGCATTATCCACCACGCGGAAGTCCGTGATGGCAGCGGCGCCGTCCTCTCCCTCTTCGGCCGGCGCTGTGCGTTCCCCGCGGGAGCCGCCCTGCCGGGCAAGAGGCATGTTGATCCGTCCGGCCAGCGGGTGCGGCCGCCCCACCACCAGCGCCCAGTAGGTTTTGTGCGCGTCCCGTCCGCGGAAGGCGGCCGCCAGGCGTGACGCCGCCGCTGCGCTCCGCGCCAGCAGCAACACGCCGGAGGTGTCCCGGTCCAGCCGGTGCACGAGCTTCGGCCGTTCCTCATGCCCGAAGCGCAGCGCGTCCAGCATGCCGTCGAGGTGCCGCGTGATGCTCGGGCCGCCCTGCACCGGCAGGCCGTGTGGCTTGTCGAGCGCGATGACGGAATCGTCGCGGTAGATCACCATCCGTTCCAGCATCGCCGCGTCGCGCTCGGACACCGCGGGGCGCACGGGCTCGGGGGAGGGGGCCTCGGGCATCGGCGGCACCCGGATCTCCTGCCCCGGCTGCAGGCGCGTACCCGTCTCCGCCCGCTTGCCGTCCACCCGTACCTGGCCAGTGCGCAGCATCTTCTGCAACGCGCCCTGGGTAAGGTTGGGGTGGTGGCGACGGAACCAGCGGTCCAGCCGCAGGTCGGCCTCATCGGGGAGAACGGTGCGAAGGGTGATGCTCATGCTGGGCAGCGTGTAGCACCCGGGCGAGCCTCCCATGCACCCCGGCGCTTCGCAGGTTCGGTCAAATCCCGCGAGACCGGGACAGGCACTCGGTTGGCAGCTTGGCTTAGCCGCGCCGCGGGGGCTTGCACGCCATCCGGGCTCGTTCTCAAACAGCGAGGCGACGACGCGAGGAACGCCCCATGACCGTGCAGGCCCGAGCCCCCATTCACCCGGAGGACCTCGCCCTCGTTCAGGACTGGTTCCGCAAGCTGGCCGAGCACGTCCGGGCCGTGGACTTCGCCCCCGCCCGGCCCCTCTTCGCCGAGGATTTCATCGCCTTCGGCACCTACAACGATTTCGTCAGCGGCCGCGACCACGCCGAGAACAACCAGTGGCGCAAGGTCTGGCCCACCATCGACGGCTTCACCTGGCGCCTCGACGGCGTGCAGGCCGTCGTCTCGCCGGACCGCCGCCATGCCACCGGGATGGCCGTGTGGGACTCCACCGGCTACCGCGAGGACGGTACCCCCTTCGACCGGCTCGGCCGCGCCACCGTCACCTTCGCGCGCGAGACGGTCGGCGACCCGTGGGTCGCCACCCACACCCATATGTCGCTTTTCCGGGGCACGCCCGATGTGTCGCACGGCCGGAAGCCCTCACGCAGCTGAACTAGCCGCGGGTGAATCTCAGCATGAGGTTGTTCGCCGGCATCTCCCGTAGTTCGGGTTCCCCGAACCCCTCGGACGCGGCCAGTGCGGCCACGGCCTCAAGGTCCCGCACGCCCCAGGCGGGGTCGCGCGAGCGCAGGTCCGCGTCGAAACCCGCGTTGCTCGGGGCGGTGTGCGCGCCGCCCCTCCGATAGGGACCGTAGAGGATCAGCGGCGCTCCGGACGCTAGCCGCGCCGCCGCGCCGCGCATCAGGCCCTCTGCTGCCGACCAGGGCGCAATGTGAATCATGTTGATGCAGAGCACGGCATCCACCGCGTCCACCGGCCATTTCGCCGCGGTCACATCCAGCCTCAGGGCGGGGCGGATATTTGCCGCGCCCGCCGCCCAGGCGTTAACGCTCGCGAGCGCCGCCGGATCGGGGTCGCTCGGCTGGAAGACCAGCCGCGGCAGCGCCGCCGCGAAATGCGCTGCGTGCTCGCCGGTTCCGCTCGCAACCTCCAGCACCAGGCCTTCCGACGGCAGCCATTCCCGCAGCACTGCCAGGATTGGTTCGCGGTTCCGCGCCGCCGCGGGCGCGTGCCGGCGTGCGTCCTCGCTCATGCCGCGCGCTGTCCCAGCAGCCAACCTAGTGTGAAGGCCCCGAGCCCGCCCGCGATCGTCACGCCGAGATAGAGCGCGGCGAGGGCAGGGGAGCGCTGGAACAACGCCCCCGTATCCAGCGAGAAAGCCGAGAAGGTGGTGAAGCCGCCCAGGACTCCCGTCACCAGGAAGAGCCGCAACTCGGGTGCCAGCGCTGCGCCCGCGGCCATCGCGCCCCCGATCACGCCAATCACCAAGCTGCCGATTACGTTCACCGTCAATGTGCCCCAGGGGAACTCCGCGCCGAAATGCCGCAGCGCCAACACCCCCACGAGGTACCGAAGCACCGAGCCGACCGCACCCCCCGCCGCTACGCAGAGCACCGGCACCGCTGAAAGCGGGTTCACCGGCCGCCTTCCCGGATCTCTTCCCGCAGGGCTTCGAGCCGTTCCAGATGCCGCGCGACCCGCGCTTCCGCGCCCCGCTCGGTTGGGCGGTAGAGCCGCAGCCGCTCCATGCCGTCCGGAAAGTAGTTGGCGCCGGAGAAGCCCTCCTCCGTGTCGTGGTCGTAGGCGTAGTCCCGTCCATAGCCGAGGCTCTTCATAAGCTTCGTCGGCGCATTGAGGATGTTCGCGGGCGGCATCAGGCTCCCTGTCTCGGCAGCGGCCGCCTGCGCCGCCTTCCAGGCAGCATAAGCGGCGTTGGACTTCGGTGCCGCGGCCAGGTGGAGCACCAACTGCGCCAGCGCCAGCTCCCCCTCCGGGCTGCCCAGCCGCTCGTAGCTTTCCCAGGCCGCCAGGGCGAGGTTCAGGGAGGACGGATCCGCCGCCCCCACGTCCTCCGAAGCGAAACGCAGCAAACGTCGGGCGATGTAGCGCGCGTCCTCGCCCCCCTTGATCATCCGCGCGAACCAGTAGAGCGCGGCATCGGGGTCCGAGCCTCTCAGGGACTTATGAAGGGCGGAGATGAGGTTGTAGTGCTCCTCCCGATCCTTGTCGTAGAGCGCGGCCCGGCGCGCGAGCAGCGAGGAAAGGCCCGCCACATCCAGCGGCCGCGTTCCAACGGGTAGGGCCTGCAACTGCTCCGCCATGTTCAGCAGGTAGCGCCCGTCGCCATCCGCCATGGCCCGGAGCGTTGCGCGTGCGGCCTCGTCGAGCGGCAGTGGGCGCCCGCCCTCCGCCTCGGCGCGCGCGAGCAGCAATTCCAGCGCCGCATCGTCCAGCCGCTTGAGCACCATCACCTGGCAGCGCGACAGCAGCGCGCCGTTGAGCGCAAAGGAGGGGTTCTCGGTCGTTGCGCCCACCAGAACGACGGTCCCGTCCTCGACCACCGGTAGGAAGCCGTCCTGCTGCGCCCGGTTGAAGCGGTGGATCTCGTCCACGAAGAGTAGCGTCACCTGCCCGTTGGCGCGCCGCATCCGCGCCTCGTCGAAGGCGCGCTTGAGGTCGGCCACCCCCGAGAAGACCGCGGAGATGGAGACGAAGCGCAGCCCCGCCTCCTCGGCCAGGAGCCGTGCGATGGTGGTCTTGCCTACGCCGGGCGGGCCCCAGAGGATCAAGGAGGCCAACGCCCCCCGATCCAGCATCCGCCGCAGTGAGCCTTCCTCGCCGAGCAACTGATCCTGTCCTACCACCTCGGCCAGCATCCGCGGCCGCAGCCGGTCCGCCAGGGGGCGCGGCCCGGCAGATGCCGCCGCGCCGGGCTCCGGTGAGGGTGCTGGCTCGTTGGCGCCGAACAGATCCTGGGAGGCAGGGCGACGGGGAGGCATCCGCCAAGGATAGGACATGCGGTGCGGCGCTTCGATGGGCGCGAGCCGCCGATCCGGGCTAGAAACGCGAAACGGAGGAACGATCATGCCTAAGCCGACCCGCCGCGCAACCATCCAGACCTTGGGCGCCGCCATTCTCGCCCTACCGGCGCTGCACGCCCGCCCGGTCCAGGCCCAGGTGCCCTGGCCGAACCGCCCGATCCGCTTGCTCGCCCCCTATACGCCCGGCGGCGGCGTGGACACGACCGCGCGCCTCCTCGCCACCCCTATGGGCGCGGCGCTAGGCCAGCCTGTGGTGGTGGAGAACCGCCCCGGTGCCGGCGGCAGCCTCGGCGCCGGCGAGCTGGCGCGCTCGGCCCCGGACGGTAATACCATCATGGTCGATGCCCTCGCCCATGTCGTGAACCCCTTTGTCCTGCGCGGCCTGCCCTTCGACTACGCCACCGCTTTTGCTCCGATCAGCGAGGTCGTCGTCCTGCCTCAGATCCTGGTGGTGGACCCGAGCAAGGTCCCGGTCCGGACCCTCCCGGAATTCATCGCCTGGGCAAAGTCCCGTCCCAATCTCTCCTACGGTTCCTCCGGCAACGCGACGGCAGCCCATCTCGCGGCCGCGCTCTTTCTTCAGCGCGCCGGGCTCGACATCCAGCACATCCCTTACCGCGGCGGCACCGCGGCGCTGCAGGACGTAATGGGCGGCAGCATCGCTTTCGTCTTCGGTACCGTCTCCTCCTCCATCCAGCTCGTCCGCGACGGGCGGCTGACCGCGCTGGGCGTCACCACCGCTGCCCGAATCCCGCCGCTGCCGGATGTGCCGACCATCGCGGAGCAGGGCTTCCCCGGCTACGAGCTGAACGAGTGGAACGGCCTCTACGCCCCCGCTCGCACTCCCGGACCAATCATCGCGAAGCTGTTCGAGGCATCCAGGGCGGCGCTGGCCGACGAGACAGTGAAGCAGCGCCTTGAGGCGCTGGGTGCCATTCCGGTCGGCACCGATCCCGCGACCTTCGCCGCCTATGTAACCGCCCAGCGCGCGGCAATGGGCGAGATCGTGCGGAGCGCGAAGATCGAGGCCGGCTGAGCGCGCGCCCTCAGCGGCGCGGCGGGCCCAGCCGCGGCTCGGCCCGGCGGCCCGCCTCTCGGCCGCCCTCCGGCCAGGCGGGCGGCGGGGGAATGGGCGGTGTCATCCGCGGCGCGCGCTCATCCCGATAACGCTCATCGCCCAGCGAGGCCCCAGGACGCATCATCGGCTCGTCGTAGGAATCATCGGCCACGACCGCCCGGCGCCGCATCCCGGGCTCCGGCAGGCGCATCGCCAGGCTACGGATCTCCTGCTGCACCTCGTCCAGCTGAGCCTCGATCGCGTCCAGACGCGACTTCGTGCCGAAAACGCTGAAGGGCATCATTACGAAGGCCAGGACGAAGAGCAGCCCCAGCAAGAGGATGACGAGCCCGCTCCATTCCGGCAGTCCCGGGATCGCCAGCCTCGCGGCGAGTTCCGAATTCAGCACGCCGCGTCCCTCCGTCCAGTCAGGTCACCCGCCCGTCACGCTCATGTGCCGGCCGACCGAGGGGCGGGCGTCCCGCCCGATGACGAAATCATGCCCCTTCGGCTTGCGGGCAATGGCTGAGAGGATCGCGTCCCGCAACCCCGCATCGCCGATGGAAGGGTCGCGCAATGGTGCCCGCAGGTCCGCCGCGTCCTCCTGGCCGAGGCACATGTAAAGGGTGCCCGTGCAGGTCAGCCGTACCCGGTTGCAGGATTCGCAGAAATTATGAGTCATCGGCGTGATGAAGCCGAGGCGGCGCCCGGTCTCGGCCACTGTATCATATCGGGCCGGGCCGCCGGTCCGATGCTCGCTCGGCACCAGGGTCCAGCGCTCGGCAATCCGGCGCCGGATGGTCGAGAGGGAGAGATACTGGTCCGTCCGGTCGCCGGTGATCTCGCCCATCGGCATGGTCTCGATGAGCGTCAGGTCGAAGCCGTGCTCGCCGCACCAGGCGATCATGCGGTCGTACTCGTGCTCGTTCACGCCCTTGAGGGCAACCGCGTTGATCTTCACCTCGAGCCCCGCTGCCTTGGCCGCGAAGATCCCGTCCAGTGTGCTGTCGAGCTTCCCCCAACGGGTGACGGCGGCGAAGGTCTGGGGATCCAGCGTGTCCATCGACACGTTGATCCGCCGAACGCCTGCCCGGAACAGGTCGTCCGCCATCTTCGTGAGCTGGGTGCCGTTGGTGGTGACCGTCAGCTCCCGCAGCCCGACGCCGGCTTCCTTCGGTCCGATCCGGCGCCCCAGCGCCTCAAAGAGCTGGATCACCCCCCGCCGCACGAGAGGTTCGCCCCCGGTCAGCCGGATGCGCTCGACACCGAGGTCGATGAACGCGCCACAGAGGCGCTCCAGCTCCTCTAGCGTGAGCAGCTCCCGCTTCGGGAGGAAGGTCATGTCCTCCGCCATGCAGTAGACACAGCGGAGGTCGCAGCGATCCGTCACCGACACGCGGAGATAGGAGATCCGCCGGCCGAACGGATCGAGCATGGAGGGGGTACTCCGTCGGGAAAAGGTGTAGCTGGGACGTTGCCGCCTGGGATTTGGGCCGCCTACCCCGGCTTTCGCAAGGGCGTGCCTATGCCAGCAGCGCAATGGCGCCCGCCAGGACGAGCGCCCCAAAGGCGAATCGGCGGTACCAGACAGTCGGGATCACGTGGAACAGCCGGGCTCCGACCCGGACGCAGAGCACCATCAGCGGCAGCAGCACGGCGGTGCGGACCAGGGCAGTTGCGTCGATCAACCCTCCCGCCAGTGGCGCGACCACCGCGACAATTGCGATGAGCCCGAAGAAGAGGATGAGGTTGGCCCGGTGCCGCCGCGCCTCCTCAGGCCCGGAGAGAAAATAGAGGATAATGGGCGGCCCCGACATGCCCGTGGCCCCCTTCAGCAGCCCGCCGATGCCCCCGACGGCGATGTTCAGCCAGAGCGGCCTCGCCCCGCGATAGCGCCAGGGCGAGAGCAGCAGCAGCCCGAAGACGAGGACCAGCCCCCCGATCGCCCGCCGCAAGGCCAGCCCGTCTGCGTAGAGCAGCACGCCTGCTCCGAGAGGCGTGGCGATTACGGCGGCGAGCCCGATCGGCAGTACCATCGCCCGGTCCGCTTCCTTGAAGGAGCGGGGCAGGAGCTGGATGGAGACGATCAGCTCCATCAGCAGAAGTACCGGCACCCCTTCGCGAGGGCCCCAGAGCGTGGAGAGTATCGGCGCGAGCAGGATTGCCGTGCCGAATCCGGAGTAGCCCCGCATCACGCCCGCCACGACGACGCCGAGCGCGGCGAGCAGGAAGGAGGGGGTCAGTACCGCGCCGGAAAATACGTCGTTGAGGCCGCTCACCGGCCTGGGCGGCCCGGTGGCACGCCGTCGAGGATCTCGAGAACGGTTAGTCCCGTATTAATCAGCAGCTTGCCAGCGTTCTCGAAGTTGACGGTGACCCGATCTCCGATGACGGACTGCACCTGGCCGGTGCCCCAATCGGGACGAGCGGGATGCCGGACGTATTGGCCGGGCTCAAAGATACTGTTCATGTGATATCGCCGTCCGCTCCCGGTTCTGCCCAGCGGTTGCCGGGATGCGACTTCTCTGGCCGGTCGCTTTACTAGCCATCAAGCACGGGAGTGGCAAAAGCGGCACTCTCAACAGGAGCGCACGGATGAATGTGCTGTCCCTCGCACAGGACCTCAGTGCGCGTATTTGCCACGATATCGGCGGCCCCCTGGGCGCGCTGTCAGGTGCCCTCGACCTTGCGGAGGTGGAGCCTGTCGAGGCCCTCTCGGTTGCCCGGGATGGGGCCACGGCCATGCGGCTGCGGCTGCGGCTCTGGCGCGCAGTCGCCGGGGCCGGCGCCGGGCCGCTCGGCCGCAGCGGGCTCGCGGAGCTGCTCGACGGTACCCTTTCCAGCGGCCGAGTCGTGGCCGACTTGTCGGGGTTGCCGGAAGCGCCACTTCCCGCCCCCCTCGCCCAGGCCGCCCTTGCCGCCGTCATGCTCGGGAGCGAGGCGCTGCCGCGCGGCGGCACGGTCTATCTGGCGGGGGAGGCAAGCGGGCTCGCGATCTGGCCCGAGGGACGGAACGCGGCCTGGCCGCACTGCCTCACCGCCGCCCTCGCCGGTGACGAGGTCAGCGGCCCGCGGGACGTGATGGCGCCCCTGCTGCTGCATCTCGCCGCGGCGGCCGGCATGGGGCCGGCCCTTGCCATGGGCCGCGAGGGCGCGGCCGCGCCGCTGACGCTCATGCGGCAGGTGGTCGCCGCTGACGCGTCGCGCCGCTGAGCATCGGCGCGGCTTTACCAATTCTTCGAGAGTTGCGCCGCATCCTGACCCCCGCAGATGGTTCGCGGGGTTCGCATGGACGACTTGATCGCAGACTTCCTTACCGAAACGAGCGAGGGCTTGGCTGGGCTGGATGCGGCGCTCCTCCGGCTCGAGCGTCATCCGGACGACCCGCGTACGATTGGTGAGATCTTCCGCCTCATCCACACAATTAAGGGGACCTGTGGCTTCCTCGGCCTCGGTCGCCTCGAGCGGGTCGCCCATGCCGGCGAGAACGTCCTCGGCCGCTACCGGGATGGCTCACTGACCGTCACCTCCGGCGGTGTCTCGCTCATCCTGCGGGTGGTCGACCGGGTGCGGGAGATCATGGCCGGGCTGGAAGCCTCCGGTTCGGAACCTGCGGGCGACGACAGCGCGATCATCGCCGAGTTGGATGCGGTCTTCGCCGGCGAGACCCCTGCGGAAGATGCCGCCCGCGCTGCAGATGCCGACCCCGAGGCAGCTGTGCCTGCGGCGAAGCCGGCCGGCCGCGCGAGGTCCGGCGGTACCAAGACGGCCAGTTCGTCGAGGGCCGAAGCGGCCGCCGCAGCGGAGAAGCCTGGCCGTGACCGGCGCGCGAAGCCTGCCCCTGCCAAGGTGCCGGAACCGGCCCCCGCCGTCGAAGTGCCTGCGGCGGCCGCCCAGGTCGCGGCCCCGCCTGCCGAACCAGTCCAGGCCATGGAGGGCGTTGGCGTGGCGCAGACGCTCCGCGTCAACGTGGACGTGCTTGAGAGCCTGATGACGCTCGTGAGCGAGCTTGTGCTGACGCGCAACCAGCTTCTCCAACTTTCCCGCGCGCGGAACGATAGCGCGCTGACGGGACCGCTGCAGCGTCTGTCGCACATCACCTCCGAGTTGCAAGAGGGCGTGATGAAGACCCGCATGCAGCCGATCGGCAATGCCTGGAAGGGCCTGCCGCGTCTCGTCCGCGATCTGTCGCGCGAGTTGGGCAAGAAGATCGAGCTGGAGATGCGGGGCGCCGACACCGAGCTCGACCGGCAGGTGCTGGAGATGATCCGCGACCCGCTGACGCACATGGTTCGCAACTCCGGCGACCACGGGCTGGAGGGGCCGGCGGAGCGGCGCGAGGCGGGCAAGCCCGAGGCCGGGCGCATCCTGCTCGACGCCTATCACGAGGGCGGGCACATCATCATTGAGGTTGGCGACGACGGGCGTGGCCTGCCGGTGGAGAAGATCCGCACGAAGGCCATCGCACAGGGCTTGGCGACCGAACAGGAACTGGCCGGCATGGGGGAGCGGGACATCCAGCGCTTCATCTTCCGGGCCGGCTTCTCCACCGCCGCCGCCGTCACCTCCGTCTCAGGCCGCGGTGTCGGCATGGACGTGGTGAAGACCAACGTTGAGAAGATCGGTGGCACGATCGATCTCCGCTCGCGCGAAGGGAAGGGAACGACCTTCCTTATCAAAATTCCCCTGACGCTCGCGATCGTCTCCGCGTTGATTGTGGACGCCGGCGGCGAGCGCTTTGCCATTCCACAGATCGGCGTGGTCGAGCTGGTGCGGGCCGGCGACGGCGTGATGCACATCAAGGACGCGCCGGTGCTGCGCCTGCGCGACCGGCTGCTCCCCCTCGTCTCCTTGTCTCGCCTGCTGCGTCTTGATGAGCGACGCGTGAAAGAGGGGGAGGCCGAGCGCGGCGGCTTCGTGGTGGTGACCCAGATCGGGCAGAACCTCTTCGGCATCATCGTGGACCGCGTGTTCGACACCGAGGAGATCGTGGTGAAGCCGGTGGCGCCGATCCTGCGCCATGTCACGATGTTCAGCGGCAATACGATCCTCGGCGACGGATCGGTGATCATGATCCTGGACCCCAACGGCATTGCCCGCGCGACCGGAGTCGGTGCGGAGGGCGTGCAGGAAGAGCGCCGCAGCACGGCTGTCACGACCGCCACCTCGGCCGAGCGTCTGTCGCTGCTGCTGTTCCGTGCGGGCGATGGTGGACCACGCGCCGTTCCGCTCGGCCTCGTCGCGCGCCTCGAGGATCTGCCCGCGGAGCGCATCGAAATGTCCCATGGCAAGCCAGTTGTGCAGTATCGCGGTGCGCTGATGCCGTTGGTTCCGATCGCCGACGGGTGGACGCTGCCGCCGCCCGGCGGGCGCCAGGCGGTGCTCGTCTTCGACGATAGCGGCCGTGCCATGGGCTTGGCGGTGGACGAGATCCTCGACGTCGTCGAGGAGTCGTTGAAGATCGAGAGCGGCCAGGATCGCCCAGGATATCTCGGTACCGCCGTCATCTCGGGCCGCGCGACGGAGGTGGTGGACTGCGCCTGGTGGCTCCGGCAGGCAGGCGCGGACTGGTTCGGACCGCAGCGCCCGGCATCGGCTCGCCGCGCGCGCGTGCTGGTCGTGGAGGATAGCGCCTTCTTCCGCAACATGCTCGTCCCCGCACTCAGCGCTGCAGGCTTCGAGGTGACGGCGACGGCGAGCGGTGCACAGGCAATCAAGCTGCGGGAGGCCGGCGAGAGCTTCGATGCTATCGTTTCCGATATTGAGATGCCCGAACTTGACGGGCTCGGTATGGCGCGAGCCATCCGCGACGGTGGCAGCTGGCACGAGACGCCGCTCATCGCGCTGACCTCACATACTGACGACGCCTCGGTTCGCCGCAGCCGGGACGCTGGCTTCATGGATCACGTGCCCAAGTTCGATCGTGATGCGCTGCTTGGAGCGCTGCGCAGTTGCCTGGCCGCCACCAAGGCGCCCGGCGGGCACTGAGCCTTTCCCCGACATACAGAAGGAGATGCCCATGGAAGCCGCTCTTGCCCCTCGCCGCACGGCCGTTCCCGCCGCCGCCGAGACGTCCGTTCTCACCCTGACCGTCGCGGGCCAGCTCTGCGGTGTGCCGGTGCTCGGCGTGCGCGACATCCTCGGCTCGCAGGCGATCACCCCCATCCCGCTTGCGCCTCCCGAGGTTGCGGGGGGGCTCAACCTCCGCGGCAGGATCGTGACAGCAGTTGATCTTCGGCTCCGCCTGGGCCTGCCCGCGCGGGAGGCCGGTGGCCCTCCGCCAATGAGCGTGGTTGTGGAAGGAGGGGGCGAGCTCTACGCGCTGCTCGCCGACTCCGTGGGTGACGTTCTAGCTCTTCCGGAGGCCGGACTGGCATCCAACCTACCGACGCTCGACCCACTCTGGCGCGAGGTGTGCGCCGGCGTGCACCAGGATGTTCCCGACAGCAGCGGTGCGGCAGGGGCACGGCTCCTGATCATGCTGGATGTTGAGCGCATCTTGGATATTGGTTGAGGGAGCGAAAGATGCCGGACTGCCTGGTAGTCGACGACAGCCGCACCGTGCGTCGCGTCGCGCGGCGGATGCTGGAAGCACAAGGCTTCGTGGTACGCGAGGCCGAGGACGGCCAGCAGGCGCTGGAAGCCTGCCGGGCAGCCCTTCCCTCGCTCGTGCTGCTGGACTGGAACATGCCAGTGATGGACGGCATCACCTTCCTGCGCCTTGCACGGCAGGAGTTCGGCTCGGATGAGCCGCGCATCATGCTTTGCACGACGGAGACCGACTTTTCACGTATCATAACGGCGCTGGAGGGCGGCGCTCAGGAATACATCATGAAGCCGTTTGACGAGGAGATTCTGGTCGGCAAGCTCGAGGTGCTCGGATTGCTACCGGACCAGGCGGCGTGAGCGATCCTTCTTCACACTCGCCCTTTGTCCAGGCCCTCACGCGCCGCGTGCGCGTGATGATCTGCGACGACAGTCCAACGGTGCGCGGCATCCTCGCGCGTCTTCTGGAGGTCGATCCCGAGATCGAGGTGGTGGCGCGTGTCGCTGACGGGCAGCAGGCGCTGAATGTTCTTGGCGAGGCGCAGCCGGATGTCGTGCTGCTCGATCTCGAAATGCCGGTAATGGACGGCATGACCGCGCTTCCGAAGCTGCTGCGGGCTGATTCGAGACTGGCCGTGATCGTCGCGAGCGCGGTGACGCAGCGTGGGGCGGCGGAGGCTATGGCGGCCCTGCGCGCCGGCGCGTCCGACTACATTCCGAAGCCTGGTGCTGGCCAGGGCGGAGCCTCGGATCCGGTATTCCGCGCTGAGCTGCTGGAGAAGGTGAAGGGCTGGGCGCGCATGCGCCGGAGGACGGCGGCGCAGGCTTCGTCCGGGGTCACTCCGTCGCCGGCCATTACGCCGACACCGCAGGCAGCGCCGAACGCGCCCCCCCAAGCCAATCCGGCTCTGCCGAGCCGCGGCCAAGGTGGAGAGGGGCCGAGGGGCGTTACTCCCTTGTCGGCGCCGGGCATTGGGAGGCCGCCTGTCCGAAGCGCGCCTGTCGCGCCGATTGCTCCAAACCGGGCAAGCTCGCCAACGCAGGCGACGAACGGTCGGCCGCCGCAGCCGCCGTTGCGGTCGATAAAGCCGCGCTCACCACAGTCGGCTCAGCCGCCAGTTCTGCTCGCGGTCGGATCATCGACCGGCGGCCCGCAAGCGCTGGCTGCTTTCCTCCGCGGCCTTACCCAGCTGCCGCCGGTGCCGGTCGTCATTGTGCAACATATGCCGGCCGGCTTTACGGCCATGCTGGCGGACCACCTGGACCGCCTCGGCCCACTTCGAATTGCCGAAGCGAAGGAGGCGGAGGGGCTCCGCCCCGGGCATGTCTATGTTGCGCCTGGCGACCGGCATTTGCTGGTCGAGCGCGGGTCGGCCGGCTTACTCGCCCGGCTGCGGGACGATTCGCCGGAGCACTTCTGCCGCCCGGCCGTGGACCCGATGCTGCGCAGCGCGGTGCAGTCCTGCGAAGGGCGCGTGCTCGCCGTCATTCTGACGGGCATGGGACAGGATGGTTTTGAGGGCTGCCGAAGTGTCGTTGCCGCCGGCGGCACGGTGTTCGCACAGGATGAGGCGTCCTCGGTCGTTTGGGGAATGCCCGGCGCGGTGGTGCGCGGCGGGCTCGCGCAGGAGGTTCTGCCGCCCGAGCGGCTGGGCGCTCGAGCTTCGGCCTTCCTGGCCGGGGCAGGTTTTCAGGCCGGGAGGATGGCGTCGTGAGCGGAGCGGCCTTCGAGACGATCGCGGGGCTTGTCCGCACGCGTGCCGGAATCGTTCTGGGGGCGGACAAGGCCTACATGCTCGACACGCGCCTTGGCGGGTTAATGCGCGAGCACGGCCTGGAAAGCCTGGACGCCGTGGCGGCGAAGCTGCGCGCGCCGGCGAGCGAACGGTTGGCAGCCGCAGTGACGGAGGCGCTGACCACCAATGAGTCCTTCTTTTTTCGCGACGGCAAACCCTTCGATCACCTTCGCCGCATCCTGCCGAAGCTGGCGGTAGCGCGTTCGGGCGGCCAGCGCCTTCGCGTGCTCTCCGCGGCCTGTTCCACCGGGCAGGAGGCTTATTCGATTGCAATGGTGGTCGAGGGTCTCGGGCTGGCTGGGCGGGTCGAGGTGCTAGGCACCGATCTCAGCACCGACGTCGTACGCCGGGCGCGAGAGGGACTCTACTCGCAGTTCGAGGTCCAGCGCGGCTTGCCCGTGCAGATGCTTGTGAAGCACTTCAGGCAGGAGGGTGCCCAGTGGCGCGTCTCTCCTGCTATTCGCGCCCTCGCCCGCTTCGAGACGGGCAACCTGCTGGCGGATCTGCGGTCGCTGGGCACGTTTGACGTTATCTTCTGCCGGAACGTCCTTATCTACTTCGACGCACCGACCAAAACGCGAGTGCTATCAGCGCTCGCGGGGCGGCTGGCACCGGACGGCGTTCTCTATCTTGGTGGCGCAGAAACCGTGCTCGGGCTGACCGACCGCTTCGCAACGGTTGAGGGCGAGCGTGGAGTCTATGCACCCGTCGTACGCAATCTTTTGGCTGGATAGTCATGGAGTTCGTGGTGCACGGGTCCAAACCCCGGCCCTGAAAGCGCGTTCCGGCGGTCCTTCCCCTTAAGAAGTGGGGGAACCGCCAGAGCTGTGCCAGAGTATTGGGGGCGGCCGCCCCTCAGGTCAGGCCGCTGCGTAGGTCGCCTCACCCGAGGCATTCTGCACCGGGGTTCCAAGCGCGTTGCTTCCGCCGAAAGCTTGGCGAGTGATGGAGGGGGTGGGGTCCCGCAGCACATAGCCGCGACCCCAGACGGTACCGATAAGATCCTCACAGCCTGCCTGAGCGAGCTTCTTGCGCAGCTTGCAGATGAACACGTCGATGATCTTCACCTCAGGTTCGTCCATTCCACCGTAGAGATGGTTGAGGAAGGCTTCCTTGGTCATGACCATGCCTTTGCGGAGGGTCAGCAGTTCAAGGATGGCGTATTCCTTGCCAGTCAAGTGGACCGGGCGACCGCCAACAGTCGCCTCACGAGCGCCGAGATCAAGGTTCAGTCGGCCGACGGTGATGCTCGGCTGAGCGAAGCCTTTCGTGCGGCGAATGATAGCCTGGATGCGGGCGATCAGCTCCTGGCTGTCGAAGGGCTTCACAAGGAAGTCGTCGGCGCCGAGGCCAAAGCCCTTCACCTTCGCTCCGGGCCGTGAAAGGCCGGAAAGGATGAGAACCGGAGTGGTGCTGCGCCCGGCGCGGAGCCGCCGGACGACCTCGTAGCCCTCCATGTCCGGAAGCATGATGTCGAGCACGACGATATCGTAGTCATAGAGCCGCGCGAGCTCGAGAGCCTCCTCACCGGTGTCGGCCGCGTCGACGATCATCCCTTGTGTCTTAAGCATGAGGGTCACCCCGCGGGAGGTGGTCAGGTCATCTTCTACCAGCAGGACGCGCATCGTTTCGTTCCTCACTCGTTCCAAGGTCATTAAGACAACTTATGCGCGAAAAATGAAGAGGTTTTTTACCTCGCGATCGTATTAAGAGGTGAGGCAAGGATCAAAAAATGCTCGATGACCGCCAGGGTTTTGCTGATCGAATGCTTAAGTCCGCAGCCGAACTGCTCAAAATCAATGTGTTTAGTAGCTTTGGTAGGATCCGCTCGGTGCAGGGTCTAGGGATGAACGTTGCTGGCTTGTATCCTAATCCACCAATCGGTGGTTGTATTCGTGTCGCTGTTGCTGGTCAGGTAGAAATACACGCAGAGGTTGTGTCGGGGAGCGATGCCGGAGTGTTGGCTGTTGGGCGCCGAGAGCTTGACGGTCTGACTGTAGGGGCGCGCGTAGAGCACGTGGGGCGCCTTGTCGTTCAACCTGATGTTGCCTGGCTTGGCCGCGTCGTCGACCCCACCGGCAGGCCGATCGACGGCCGTGGGCCACTGCCGTCGGGCCCTGTGCCCCGGCTCTTACGCGCCCCGCCGCCCGAAGCCGGAACGCGAGCCAGGCTCGGTCCGCGTGTGGATCTCGGAATAAGGGCGCTGGACGCCTTCACCACCTGTCGCCGCGGACAGCGGCTCGGCCTTTTCGCTGCGTCGGGCGTCGGCAAGTCAAGCCTGATGGCCATGCTAGCGCGCCATGCGGATTGCGATGTTGCCGTCATCGGGCTGGTTGGGGAGCGCGGGCGCGAGCTGCGGGAGTTTATTGAGGACGATCTCGGCCCCGAGGGCCTGGCCCGCAGCGTGGTGGTCTGCGCGACCTCCGATCAGGCGCCACTGATGCGGAGGGACGCGGCACTGGCCGCCATGGCCGTGGCCGAGCACTTCCGCGACGAGGGCAAGCGCGTCCTGCTGATGATGGACACCGTGACCCGCTTCGCCATGGCCTTGCGTGAGATCGGTCTCTCGGCCGGCGAGCCGCCGGCGACGCGCGGCTTTCCGCCGAGCGTCTTTGCTGAGCTGCCGCGGCTGCTCGAGCGGGCGGGTCCCGGCGCGGAGGGCTGCGCGGGGTCCATCACGGGTCTCTTCACCGTTCTTGTCGAGGGCGACGACCACGACGAGCCGGTGGCGGACGCGGTGCGCGGCATTCTTGATGGCCACGTCGTCCTGGATCGCCGAATCGGCGAGGGCGGTCGCTACCCTGCCGTGGACGTGCTCCGCAGCCTCTCGCGAACCGTCCCCGGCTGCCTGGAGCCGGCGGAGCGCTCGATCCTCGGACGGGCGCGGCGAATCCTCGCGCTCCACCGGGACATGGCAGACATGGTGCGCCTCGGCGCCTACCGGGCCGGCAGCGACCCCGCGGTTGACGAGGCAGTGCGGCTCGCCCCGGCGATTGAGGCCGTGCTGCGTCAGGGCAAGGAGGAGACGGGCAGCGTGGCCGGTGCCTTCGCCGCCCTGTCGCTCGCCATGGGGCCGGAGTCGTGAAGCGCGACCCGCTGGCCGTGCTGGCGCGCCTGAGAGGCGCCGAGGTCATGGCTGCGAGGCGCAGGATCGCAGAGGAGGCGATGTTCCATCAGGCCGCCGAAGAAAGCGCGCGGGCGGCGGCCTCTGCCCTCGTGGAGGAAGGCAGGCATAGCGGGGACTACGCGGCCTGGCTGCCGCGTGGCATGGCGCTGCGGGATGCCGCGGCTGCGGAGACGGAGCGGGCCGCGCTGCGCGTGTCCGATGCCGGCGCTGCCCTGGCCGCTGCGCGGGCCGCCGAGCGCGCCGTCGAGTCGCTTGCCGAGAAGCGCGCGGAGGAGGTGCGGCGCGCCCTCATGCGGGCCGAGCAGCGCGCGCTGGATGAGGCGGGAGCCCGGCGGGCTCAGCCCCAGCCCCGGTCGCCCGAAGCCTGACCTCCGGGAGGGATCGGGCTGGCCGACATGGCCTCGTCCAACAGCCCGGCGGCGCTGCCGACCGCGTCGTAGAGCTCCGCGTAGTCCTCGATGACGAAGTATACGGGCTGGACCTCATCGATCCGATAGGTGCTGCGGAGCACTCGCCGCAGATCGAAGCGAAGGCGGCGCGGCGCCGCCGAGAGCGCGTGCAGGGTCTCCGTGCGGGAGGACAGGATGCCGGCACCGTAGGCGCGCAGTCCGTCCCGCTCGGCGATGAGGCCGAACTCGACCATAAACCAGTAGAAGCGAGCCAGCGGTGCGAGTTGGCCGCGCCGCTCGGCTTGCAGTCCCAACTGCCCGTAGGCCTCCAGGAAGTCGGCGTAGTGCCGGTTGGTCAGCAGTGGGACGTGCCCGAGGAAGTCGTGAAAGATGTCGGGTTCGACGATGTAGTCGAGCTCCTCCGGCCGCCGGATCCACTCGGTGACGGGAAAACAGCGTTTTGCGAGCAGCGCGAAGAACTGGGCGTCCGGCAAGAGGCCCGGACAGGGAACCAGGCGCCAGCCCGTCGCGCCCTCCAGGATCTCGGAAGCATTGGAGAGGTCTGGCACGGCCTCGTCGCAGCGAAGACAGTCAAGTCCTTCCAGCCAGGCGGAGGCGGCCCGCCCGGGGAAGATGCCGCGCTGGCGGGTCACGAGGGCTCGCCAGGTGGCGTGGTCCGCCGCAGAGCGCTCCACAGCGGCATCGGGTAGCGTTCCGTCCGGTTGGGCGCGGTCGTAGTCGCCCCGCAAGCCCCGAGGCAGCGTCTCGGTGCCGATGATGCCGGTGGCCGGCTTTGTCGTGCCATCCATCTCGTCGTCTCCCTTCTTGTGCGGAGCCTAGCCGGCCTCGCGCGGCGAAAAGCGGCGAAACAGGCGTGTGGCTCGGCTATGAAGAGGGAGATTCGCTTCAGAGGACGGTCACAAGTGGTGAAAACAACTCCTCAGCTCGATGCGATCGATCGGCGGATGCTGCGCGCCCTTCAACGGGATGGTCGGCTATCGGTCGTAGCGTTGGCCGAGCAGGTCGGCCTTTCCCCCACGCCGTGCCAGCGCCGGTTGCGGCGCCTGGAGGAGCAGGGCGTCATCGGGCGCTACGCGGCGGTGCTCGATCCGGGGCGTGTCGGCCTGCCCTTGCAGGCCTTTGTGATGGTCGCGTTGTCCAGCCATGCGGAGGAGGTGGTGGAAGGCTTCCAGAAGGCTCTTTCCGCCCGGCCGGAAGTGCTGGCCGCCTACGCGATGAGTGGGGAGATGGATTATCTGCTGCACATCCTGGCCGCGGATTTCGAATCCTATGCCGATTTCGCCATGCGGGCCCTGTTACGCATGCCCGGAGTGAAGGAGACGAAATCCTCCTTCGTGCTTGCCGCACTCAAGCCGCCGGGCGAGGTGCCAGTCTGAGGCCGAGTTGGCGTAATTGGGTTTCTGATAACGTGCCCCTGTTCTCGTGCCGCCGAACGATGCGTGCTGTTCTGATGGCGGGCAAATTACGCAACGATGGGCTTACTACGACAAGAGAGGTGCCACTTCCGAAGGGGTGCTCCTTGTCCCCGCCTCAAACAGACGTCACCGGACGTATCACCTTCGTCAACGATGCCTTCGTAAGGGTCAGCGCCTTCGCGCAGAGGGAGCTTGTCGGCGCCTCCCTAACATCGTCCGCCACCCGCACATGCCGCGGACTGCCTTTGGCGACCTTCGGACGACGGTGCAGAGCGGTATGGTATAGGAAGGCCTTGTGAAGAACCGGGCGAGAGCCGACGGCTTCTACTGGGTGCGGGCGAACGTCACTCGCGGCCAGGGGCAGGCTGGTCCTTAATGGCGGCGAGCAGGGTACCGGCCTCACCTTCGACACGCCGCTCATGCTGCCGGTGACGCTCGTCAACGGAACTCGACAGGCGGCCTGAGGTGGACCCGGACCTGGCCGCGGCCTAGCCTTCCCGGCAACGGGTAAGGAGGAAGCTTTGGCCAGGATCGGCTTCGTAGGGCTGGGCAATATGGGCGCGCCGATGGCACGTAGCCTCGCCCGCGCCGGCCATCAGGTCTCCGTCTACGACCTCTCGGCAGAGGCGATGGCGCGCGCTGAGGGGACCACGCACGCAGCGTCGGGCGTGGAGGCGGCGCGGGGCGCGGAATTCGTTATCACCATGCTGCCGGCCGGCAGGCACGTGCGCGATGCCTGGCTGGGGGAGGGAGGCCTGGCTGCCGCCGCTCCGGAAGGAGCGGTGCTGATCGATTGCTCCACCATTGATGTCGCCACGGCCCGGGAGGTAGCGGCCGCGGCGAACCAGCCCTTCCTGGACGCGCCGGTGTCAGGCGGCGTCATGGGGGCAGAGGCGGCGACCCTCACCTTCATGGTTGGTGGACCCGCGGCGGGGTTTGCCCGTGCAGAGCCGCTGTTCCGTGCCATGGGGCGCACGGTGGTCCATTGCGGCGAAGCGGGGGCCGGGCAGGCGGCGAAAGCCTGCAACAACATGCTGCTTGCCATCAGCATGATCGGAACTTGCGAGGCCTTCATCCTCGCTGAGAAGCTCGGCCTCTCGCACGAGGCATTGTTCGAGGTTGCCTCCAAGTCCTCCGGCCAGTGCTGGTCGCTGACCACCTACTGCCCTGTGCCGGGTCCGGTTCCGGCAAGCCCCGCGAACCGCGACTATAGCCCGGGCTTCGCCGCGGCGCTGATGTTGAAGGATCTCGGCCTTGCGCAGCAGGCGGCTGAGGACACCGGGGCGGAGACGCCGATGGGTGCCCAGGCGCTGGGCTTATACCGGCGCTTCGTGGAGCAGGGAGGCGCCGAGACGGACTTCTCCGGGATTATCGGGATGTTGCGGGCCGGGGCGAGCTGATTCGCGCGGGGCCGCAACCCGCGGGCCCCGCGTGCCTTCTGATGGCGGCGAGGCCGATGGGGGGAAGCCGGGCGGGAATCGCCGGGCGTCGGGTGTCGCGGCAGAGGCTTCATGACACTTGACCAAGGGCTGGCCTTCGCGCTGATGGCAGCGACCATCGGCTTCTTTCTTTGGGGGCGGTTTGCTTACGACGCCGTGGCGCTGGGTGCGCTGCTTGCCGGCGTCCTCATCGGCGTCGTTCCCGCGAGCAAGGCCTTCGAAGGCTTTTCCGACGACGTGGTGCTAATCGTCGCCGCAGCGCTCGTGATCAGCTCGGCCGTCGCGAAGTCGGGCGCCGTGGAGACGATCATGCGCCCGGTGACGCCGAGGCTGCGCACGGCTTCCGTGCAGGTGCCGGTGCTCGTCGCCGTGACCATGCTGCTCTCCATGATCACCAAGAATGTCGGCGCGCTGGCGATCATGATGCCGGTCGCGCTCCAACTCGCGCGGCGCACGGGCACGCCGGTGGCGGCGATGCTGATGCCGATGGCGGCGGCGGCCATGGTCGGCGGCGTGGTCACGCTGGTGGGCACGGCACCCAACATCATCATGTCGCGTGTCCGGCAGGAGCTGACCGGCACCGCCTTCGGCATGTTCGACTACACGCCCGTCGGGCTCGGAGTCTGCGCGGTGGCGCTCCTCTTCCTCTCCGTCGGGTGGCGGCTGCTGCCGGGGGGGCGGCGCGGCGCGGCCTCGATGGGAGCGGCCTTCAACATCGGCAGCTACACGCTGGAAGCGCGTGTGCCTGAGGGCGGCGAGGCCGTGGGCCTGACTGTGGCGGGGCTGGAGGCTCTGGCCGAGGGAGAGGTGCGCGTCTCCGGCATCCTGCCACCGGACACGGCCCAGGAAGGGAAGGCTCCGGAACGCTCTCGCCGGTTGATGGCCAATTCTTTCCCCGCCGAGCCGCCCCAGCAGGACAGGCGCCTGGCCGCGGGCGAGGCGGTTCTGTTGCGGGGCGAGCCCGAGGAGTTGGAGCAATTGGTCGCCCGCGCCGGGTTGACTCTGGCCGAGGACAAGTCGCCGCCGGACGACCCGGAGACCGAGGAGGACGACCAGCGCGTGATGGAGGGGGTGATCACCGGAGATAGTCCGCTGGTCGGCCGCACCCCGGCCGCGGTGACGCTCCGCACCCGGCACGGCATGTCTCTGCTGGCGGTCAGCCGTCGCGGCGAGCAGCAGATCCGGAGCAGCCTGTCCCACCTGCGGTTGCGGGCAGGAGACGTGGTTCTGCTGCGAGGCCTCGCCGCCGCCATGCCGGACCGCCTGGGGGAGTTGCGCGTGCTGCCGCTGGCCGAGCGCGAGATGGCGCTGGGCAAGGGACGGCGTTCCTGGATCCCGCTCGGGGTGCTGGCCGTGGCGATGGCGCTGGTGGCGATCGGTGCGATGCCGATCGCGGTCGCCTTTTTCGGGGCCGTGGTCGCCCTGCTCGTCCTGCGGGTGATGACGACGCGGGAAGCCTATGAGGCGGTGGATTGGCCGGTGGTTGTCCTGCTGGCGGCGCTCATCCCGGTAAGCGGTGCCATCCAGCACACCGGCGGAACGGACCTGCTGGCTGGCTGGCTGACCGGTGCGGTGCAGGGCCTGCCGGGGATGGCGGCGCTGGCCGTGACCATGGTTCTGGCCATGGCAGTAACACCCTTCCTGAACAATGCAGCGACCGTGCTGGTAATGGGGCCCATCGCAGCGACCCTGGCCGGCAAGCTGGGGCTGAGCCCGGATCCCTTCCTGATGGCGGTAGCACTGGGGGCAGCAAGTGACTTCCTTACCCCGATCGGACACCAGTGCAACACGCTGGTGATGGGGCCGGGCGGATACCGCTTCGGTGACTACGCACGGCTGGGATTGCCGCTCTCGATCCTGATGCTGGGGGCGGGTGTGCCGCTGATTGCGTATTTCTGGCCGCTGACGCCACACTGAAAGAGACGGAGAAAGCCCCTCAGCGCCAGCGGCGGTGCATCCAGAGCCACTGCCCCGGGTGCTCCCGCACCCAGCCAGCGATGACATCGTTGATCACCTGCGTGGCCGCCGGCACGTCGACCAGCCCCTCGGCATCCCGCGGCATGGGAATGGGATCGGTCAGCTCGAGGCGGAAGCGGCTGCCCTCCAGGCGGATCGCACGGGCGCCACGCACGGGGCAGTCGAAGCGTCGGGCAAGGTTGGCCAGCAGCGGATTGGCCTGGGCGGGGCGGCCGAGAAAATCGATGCGCGGGCCGCGGCCGAAGCGCTGGTCCACCACCATGCCGACGACGGCGCGCCGCTGAAGGGCCTTGGCGAGCTTCGTGGGCGCCATCAGGCCGGCCGGGATCAGCTCTCCCATGGCATTCTGTCGCAAGGCGAGGATCGCCTCCGCGATCGGGCGGCTGTTCGGCGTGCGGTAGAGCACGGCGGCATCGAGCCCGTGGCGGGCGGCAGCGACGGCCGGCAGCTCCCAGTTCGCGAGATGGGCGGCGAAGATGAGGACGGGGCCGCCGTTCTCCCGCAACTCGGCGAAGCGGGCATAGGTCGCGTCGTCCACCTGGATGCGGCCGGCGGGGTCGCGCGCCTCGGTCAGGTCCCAGATGCGGTCGATATGGACGTACTCGCAGGCGACACGGCCGAGATTGTCCCAGGCCTCGTCGGCGATCCGCCGGTGCCAGGCCGCGTCCTTTTCCGGAAAGGCCGCCCGGATGTTGTCCATCGCGATGCGGTGGGCCGAGGTGAAGGGGCCGAGGCGGCGGGCCACGGCCGCGCCGACGCGGGGCGCGAGATCCGGGCCGAGCGCGCGGGGCACGGCGAAGCCAAGCTTGGTCAGGGCCGCCAGGGCGGCGTCGGCCGGGCCTCCGCCGCGGGCCATGGCTAGATCGTCACCACGATCTTGCCGAAGACGCGACGGCTCTCCAGCCGGTCCAGTCCTTCCGCGAAGTTCTCGAGCGGAATGACGCGGTCGAGCACGGGAGACATGCCGCCGGCCATCTTCGCCAGCCCGTCCGCCACGTTGCGCATGGAAGCGCCGAAGGAACCGAAGATGCGGAGCTGGCGCTGGAAGATCATCATCAGGTTCGTCTCGGCCGAGACGCCCGAGGTGCTGCCGCAGGTAACGAGCCGCCCGCCCATCTTCAGCGCGAGGAGGGAGCCTGCCCAGGTGGTGGCGCCGACATGCTCGAACACCACGTCCACACCGGCCTTGTTCGTCAGGCGCCGGGCAACGGAGGCGAAGTTCTTCTCGCTGTAGTTCACGACGTGATCGGCGCCGAGCTCCTTCGCCTTCGCGCACTTCTCATCGTCACCGGCGGTCGCGATGACGGTGCAGCCGAGCGCCTTCGCCTCCTTGATGGCGACGGTACCGATGCCCGAGCCCGCGGCTTGTATGAGGATCGTCTCGCCGGGTTGCAGCTTCGCGTTGTCGAAGAGCATGTGCTCGACGGTTGAGAAGGTGACGGCGGCGCAGGCGGCGTCGTTGTCGGAAACGGCTTCAGGCACGCGCACCATCAAGCGCGCCTTCTGGTTCACGTAATCCCGCGCGAAGCCGTCGAGGTGGAAGCCCATGACGCCCGCGACGTTCTCGCAGAGGTTGTCGCGGCCTTCCACGCAGGCGCGGCAGTGGCCGCAGGTCTGGGCGCCGTAAGGGGCGACGCGGTCGCCGACCTTCCAGCCTTCCACGCCCTCGCCGAGTGCCACGATCTCGCCGACCGCCTCGGCGCCGACGCAGATGGGAAGCTGGCGCTGGGCGAAGGCCATGCCGCGCCAGCCCCAGACGTCGATATGATTCAGGGCGATGGCGCGCATTCGGAGCCGTGCCTCGCCCGGGGCGGGCGGCGGAGGCTCGGGGATGTCCTCAAGGCGTAGGTCGCGGTCGCCGTGCAGGCGAAGGGCGCGCATCAGGCGGGCTCCGCCGAGAGGACGAGGCAGACATTCTGCCCGCCGAAGCCGAAGGAGTTGGAGAGAACGTGGCGCACCGTCGCGTCGCGCGCGACGTTGGGCACGACGTCGAGCGTTATGCTCGGGTCGGGCTCGTCGTGGTTGATGGTAGGTGGCAGGCGCTGGTCGCGGATGGTGAGCAGGGAGAAGACCGCCTCCAGCGCACCCGCGGCGGAAAGGGTATGGCCGATCATGCTCTTGTTCGAGGAGATGGGCGGCGCGCTCTCGCCGAAGACGGCGCGCATGCCAAAGTTCTCCATCTTATCGTTCTCCGGCGTGCCGGTGCCGTGGCCGTTGACGTAGGAGATGTCGCCCGGCTCCAGGCCCGCATCGGCGAGGGCGTTCCTCATCGCGCCCACGATGGCCCGGCCATCGGGGTTGGAACGGGTGCGGTGAAAGTTGTCCGCGCGCTCGCCCGCGCCGGAGACAAGGCCGAGGATGGTGGCGCCGCGCGCCTTGGCTGTCTCGTAGTTCTCCAGCACAAGCGCGCCGGCGCCCTCGGACATGACGAAGCCCGCCCGGTTCTTCTCGAAGGGGCGGGAGGCCTTGGCCGGGTCGTCGTTGCGGGTGGAGAGGGCGGAGAGGAGGGAGAAGCGGATCAGCGCCTCGGGCTGCACGGTGCTGTCAGCGCCGAGCGCGATGCAGGCGTCGCACTCGCCGCGCTGGATAGCCTCCACGCCGAGCTGGATGGCAGTGGCGCCGGTGGCGCAGGCGGTGGTGACGGAGATGGGGGCGCCGCGCGTGCCGAAGCGGGCGGCCAGGCGCTCGCCCACGCCGCCGTAGAGGAAGGTCTCGTACACGTCCCTCCGGCCCTCCGCCTGCTTCGTCATCGCGGCATAGGAGGGGTCATGAGCGCGGCGGGCGAGGTCGAAGCGCGTCGGCCACTCCACTTCCACGGGCGGCATGCCGAGGAAGAGGGGGCCGGGGAAGGCGCCCTTGCTGCCGATGCCGGCCTCGCCGACGGCCTCCTCGATAGCCATGCCGGCCATGCGCTCCACCCGCACGGGGCTGGTGAGGCCCTCGTCGTTCGGGAGGTCCACCGTGCCGGCGATGGTGGTCTTCAGGTGGTCGGTCGGGAAGCGGGTAATGCGGCGGATGCCCGACTGGCCCGCGAGCAGGCGCGACCAGTTGTCCTTTACGCCAAAGCCGAGGGAGGTAACGGCACCGATGCCGGTGACGGCGACGAGGGGGCGGCCGAGATGGTCGCGCATGGCTCAGGACTCCGCGCGGGACAGGGTGGCCAGAGCTTCGCCGCGCCACTGGCCGAAGCCGGTGACCAGGACGCGCGCGGGCGCGTCCTCCGGGTCCATCGCCGGGTCGGCCGGGTCCATGGGGGCGTAGAAGCCACCCCTGTGCAGGGCGAGGGCGGCCAGCGCCACATGGGTGGGGAAGGCGCCCTCCACCCCGTGGCCGATGAGGCTGGCGGGGCGGCGGACGGGGGCGGCGACCTCGCGCAGGAAAGCCTCCTCCTCCTCCCAGGCACCGGGGGCACCGGTGGCGCCGGAGATGACGGCATCGACGCCCTGCGGCGCCACGCGCGGGAGAAGAGCGCGGGCGGATGTGGCGGCCTCGCCCGGTGCCGCGCGGCGGGTGGCGTTGCTGGCGACGGCATCGAGCCGCGCGAGGATCCGGGCGCCGCGGGTGCGGGCGTGCTCCTCCGTCTCCAGGACGAGGAAGCCGGCCATGCCGCCGAGGACCATGCCGGGCTGCCCGCGCTGCGAGAGCGGCCTGTGCGGCCCCTGCCAGAGCCCGTCCTCGCCGCGGTAGAGCAGCAAAAGGTCCCAGCGCTGCGCAGTCATGGCGCCGCCGACGAGGGCGATGCCACCGCGCCCTTCGGCGAGGCGGGCATGGGCGATGCGGAGCGCGTCCGCGGCAGCGCTCTCCTCCCCCATGAAGGTGCGGGAGGAGCCGGTGACGCCGTGGACGATGGAGATGTTGCCGGCCAGCAGGTTGGAGAGCTGCGCCAGGAACAGCGTGGGCCGCAGGCCGGTGGCCAGCAGCTCGTTCAGCCGCGCACCGTTGTTGGCGTCTGCCAGTTCGGCGTTTACCTGCTCGTCCAGCGCCAAGTCACGCTCGCCGCCGCCGGCGGCGACGATCAGGTGCATGTCCTCCACCAGCCCGCGCGCGTTCGCGTCGTCGATGGCCAGGCCCGCGGCATAGGTTCCCAGGCGCTGCCAGGGCTCCATCTGCCGCTGGTCACCCTTCTTCGGGATCTGCCGGTCGAGCGTTAGGGGCGGCAGCGGGTGCACGGGCCAGGGCGCGTAGGTCTCGTTGTCCACCACGGGCGCGGTGCCGGCGGAAAGGGCGTCCCAATGCGCCTCGGGGCCCTCACCGAGGGCGGTGACGAGGCCGATGCCGGTGATGACGACGTCCCGGGGCGTCATGCGCCGTATCCCGGCAGGCCGATCCGCGCGGCGTTGGCGCGCATGGCGGCCTCCAGTTCGGGATTGGGGAAAGGCATGGAGCGCAGAAGGATCTCGGCCTCGGCGATGCGCTTGCCCCTGCTTGTCAACCTCGCCTCAGTCACCGTGTAGCCGGAGCCCTCGTGGCTAATGCGGGCGGTGACGTCGAGCGGCGCGTCGGGACCAACGAAGGAGCGGAACTTCGCCTCCTTCACGGTCATCAGGAACGGCATGCGCGCGAAGCCGTTGCGCCCGAGGATGAGCCAGCCGCTGGCCTGCGCCATGGTCTCCACCAGCAGCACGCCGGGTACCAGAGGATGTCCGGGGAAGTGCCCCTCGAAGACCGGGGAGGCCTCCGGCACGCGGCTTTCCACCACGATGGCGTCGCCGTCCAGCGACACCACCCGGTCGATCATCTGGAAGTATTCAAGGCGCATCCGCGCCTCAGCCCGCCTTGGCGGCGACCAGCTCGTCGATGCGGGCCGCGAGGTTCTTCATGACGAAGTAGTGGTCCGCGGGCTTCTCGCCGGCATTCACCTCCTGCGTCCACTTCTCCACCGGCACCTTGATCCCGAAGGCCTTGTCGATCGCGAAGACGATATCGAGGAAGTCGAGGCTGTCGATGCCGAGATCCTCGGTCACGTGGCTGTCCGGCGTGATGCTGTCACGCGCAACCTCGCTGTTCTCCGCGATGATATCGGCCACCCGGTCGAAGGTGGGAGAGGTCTCGGCAGCCATAGGGCGGTTCCTGGTCGGGCGCGGCCGCGCTGCGCAGGGCACCGGGCCGGGTACTGGATGATCGGCGCGGGTGATGGACCGGAATCGGGTGGAAAGTCCAGGGGCGGGCCGATCCGTCGGGGCGGGTCAGGGCTGCGCCGCGCCGCTACCGGGAGAGCCGGTGCCCGCGGGACCGGGTGCGCCGAACAGCCCGAGCGCCCGGTCCAGCAGCAGCGCGAGCCAGGCGGTGAAGATCGCGCCCTGCAGGACATAGGACGGGTTGGCATTGGCAAGGCCGGTCACGATGGGCGTGCCGAGGCAGCGCGCGCCCGCAACAGCCCCGACCGCGGTCGTTGCGACGGAGAGGGTGAGCGCGACCCGCATCCCCGCCAGCAGCACCGGCCGGGCGAGGGGCAGTTCCACGTCCCGCAGGCGCTGCCAGGGCGAGAAGCCCAGGCCCCGCGCCGCCTCGGTCGCGCTGGCCGGGACTGACTCGAGGCCGGACACCGTGGCGCGAAGAACCGGCAGGGCCGCGTAGAGGACGAGGGCGAGCAGCGTGGGCGCCGCCCCGAAGCCGAGCAGCGGCAGAGCCAGCGCGACGGCCGCGACCGGCGGGATGCCCTGGGCAAGGGAGAAGACCGCATCCAGCAGCGGCCGCATCCGCCGTCCCGCCGGGCGCGTGGCGAGGATGCCGGCGGGGATGCCAATGAGGGCCGCCAGCCCCACGGCGCCGAGCGAGAGGACGAGATGCCAGCCGAGGAGCAGGAGCCAGGAGTCCTGCTGGAAGGTCGGCCGCGCGACCTCGGGGAAGAGGGCGTGCCAGAGCGCCTCGGCCCGCGGGGCGGCGAGAAGGGCGGCCAGGAAGGCCAGGGTCTCGGCGGCGAGGCGGGCGGCGCGCGCGCGCCTCACGGGGCGGAGGCGCGGAGGATCGCGGCCATGCTCAGGTGCCGCGGCGGCGCTCCCTCCAAGGACACGCTGCCGGTGCCATGGGCGAGCATGAGCAGGAGGGCGTCCTCCAGCGTGGCGCCGGCCGGCAAGCCGGGGGAGCCGAGCGCCGGACCATCCTCGGCCGCACCGGCTGCGGGCAGGGCGGCGAGCCGGTGAAGGGCCAGGGCGCCGGTCCGCACCATCCGCCGCACCGCCTCAGGCGCTCCCGGGCCGAGTACCTCGGCGGGCGGGCCTTCGGCGACCAGCCGCCCCTCCGCCATCACCGCGATCCGGTCGGCCAGGACGAGGGCTTCCTCCAGGTCGTGGGTGACGAGCAGGATCGTCTTGCCGGTTTCCGCATGGATGCGCCGAAGGGCCACCTGAAGTCCCCGCCGCGTGCCTGGGTCCAGCGCCGAGAACGGCTCGTCCATCAGCAGGACGGGCGGGTCCGCCGCCAGGGCGCGGGCGAGGCCAACCCGCTGCGCCTGCCCGCCCGAGAGCGTCGCCGGCCGCCGGTCGCGATAGGCGCCGGGATCGAGCCCAACCATCTCCAGCAGGGCGTCCACTCGCGCTTCGACGCGCGGGCGGTCCCAGCCGAGCAGGCGAGGGACCGTCGCCACGTTCGCAGCCACGCTGCGATGGGGAAAGAGGCCGACTGACTGGATGACGTAGCCAATGCCGCGCCGGAGCGCCTGGGGGTCGATCCCCGCTACGTCCCGCCCGCCGAGGAGGACGCGCCCGGCCGTGGGCTCGATCAGGCGGTTGACCGTCCTTAGCAGGGTGGACTTGCCCGAGCCGCTCTCGCCCAGCAGCACGCAGAGGGCGCCCGCCGGTACCTCGAAGCTGACGCCGCGCAGGGCCTCGAGCGCTCCGTACTGGTGCGACACCCCGTCGAAGCGGATCATGCGGGCACCAGCCGGGCGAGCAGGGCGAGGCCGGCATCCACGACCAGCGAGAGAGCCAGGACCGGGAACACGCCCAGCAGGATAAGGTCCGTGGCCAACTGGCCGATCCCCTGGAAGACCAGCGTGCCCAGCCCGCCGCCGCCGACCAGGGCGGCCAGCGTGGCCAGCCCCACAGCCTGCACCGCAGCCAAGCGCAGCGCTCCGAGCATGACGCCCGCCCCGAGCGGCACGCGAAGGCCCCAGAGAACCCCGGACGGAGAAAGACCCTGGCCACGAGCGGCCTCCACTAGATCCGCCGGGGCGACGCGCAGGCCGGAGAGGATCCCCCGGGCGAGCGGCAGGACGAGGTAGGCCGCGATGCCGAGAATGGCGGGGGCAGGGCCGATGCCGCCCAGGCCGAGCTCCCGTAGCACCGGAAACGCCGAGGCGAGGGCAGCGAGCGGCGCGATCAACAGTCCGAAGAGGGCGAGGGAGGGGATCACCTGAATGCTGGAGGCGGCGGTGAGGAAGGCTGCCTCCAGGCGAGGACGGCCCATGGCGAGGGCCGAGAAGGGAACGGCCAGCATCAGCGCGAGGAGGAGCGCGGCGAGGGAGAGCGCGACATGCCCCGCGAGGGCGTCGCGCAGTTCGGCTGCGCGGCCGGCGGCTTCGCGCATGAGGGAAAGGGAGTCGAGCACCCCGGTCGCTCCGAGCACGGTGAGGCCGAAAAGGCCGACGAGGAGCGGAAGCGCCGGCATGCCGCCCCGCATCACGGCCGCTGCGGCAAGGGCAAGGGAGAGGACGAGCAGGGAGAGCCAGGCGCCCGCGGCGGGCGCGGCGCGCGCCACGGTGCTGTCGGCGGGCAGCGCGGCCGCCGTGCCGAGGCCGACCGTGGCCGAGAGGAAGAGGATAGCCAGGATTGTCGCAGCCTCGGGCAGCCAGGAAAGCCGCGGACGACAGGCGGAGAGCAACGTCCCGAGGAGGGAGAGATAATAAAGCACCGCGGCGGCAAGCACCGGTGGGTTGCCCGGCAAAGCAGCCGCGCGCGGCGATAGCAGCCGGTTGGGCGCGATCGAGATCCAGCCGAGCAGCGGGGGAAGCAGAGCTGCCGCCAGGGCGAGGGGAATCAGGGCCGTCATGCCAACGGCGCGCGGGGCGTTTGCGCTGGCTGCGCGCGGCACCTGCGGGCTCAGCCGGCCTGCCCGACGCTGCGCAGGTGCTCGCGGGCGACGTCGCGCAGCGGCCGGCCCTCCACCACGACCGCGGCGTTCAGCGCCTGCAGCCGCTCGAGTGTCAGGCTGGCGAAGGCTGGCCCCAGCCAAGCCTGCAACTCGGGCAGCCGGCGGGTCACCTCTCCGCGCACGCAGGGGGCGGGCTGATAGACGATCTGCGCGCCCTTGGTGTCCTCCAGCACGCGCAGGGAGAGGGCGGCGATGGCGCCGTCCGTGCCGTAGACCATGGCGGCATTCACCCCGTTCAGTCCCTCCCCGGCCGCACGCATGGTGACCGCCGTGTCGCCACCCGGCAGCACGAGCAGTTGCGAGGAGGAGAGGATGAAGCCGTAGGCGCGCTGGAAGGCGGGCAGGGCAGCGGGGCTCTCCACGAACTCGGCGGAGGCCGCGAGCTTGAGGGTGCCGCCGCCTGCGAGATAGCGGGCCAGATCCTCCAGGCTGCGCAATCCCCCCCGGCCGGCGAGATCGCCCCGCACGGCGATCGCCCAGGTGTTGTTGGCGGGCGCGGGGCGCAGCCAGGCGATGTCGTTGCGCGCGCCGTCCAGTTCCTTCACGCGTTCATAGGCGGTGTCGGCGCGCTTCCAGGCGGGGTCGTCCTCCTGCTGGAAAAAGAAGGCGCCATTGCCGGTGTATTCCGGATAGAGGTCCACCTCCCCCGCCAGAATCGCCTGCCGAAGGATGCGGGTTGGGCCGAGCTGGAGCCGGGCGCGAACGGCCACGCCCCGCGCCTCGAGAGCGAGGGCCATCATCTGCCCGAGCAGCGCTCCCTCCGTGTCGAGCTTGGAGGCGACGGTGACCGGCCCGGAAGCCTGGGCACGCACCCCGGTGCCTCGCAGGGCCGGCAGGGCGAGGCTCGTCGCGAGCAGGATGCGGCGCGTCGGCTCGGCGGGCATGCTCATTCCTCTCCTGGTCGCTGGCGCCAAGCCTCGGCCAGGCCGCGCGGGTTTGCAAAGCGCTATCCGATCATCGCGCGGACGCGGGCTGCCAGAGCCTCGATCTCGAAGGGCTTGGTGATCAGCTCCATCCCCGGGTCGAGAAAGCCGCCGTTGCTCGCCGCGTTCTCCGCATAGCCCGTCATGAACAGCACCTTCAGCCCCGGACGGTGGCGGCGCGCCGCATCGGCCAGCTGGCGGCCGTTCAGCCCCGGCAAGCCGACATCGGTCACGAGGAGGTCGATCCGCGCACGGGATTCGAGGATGTGGAGCCCCGCGGGCCCGTCCGCCGCCTGGATGGCGCGGTAGCCGAGTCCCGACAGCACCTCGACGACGAGGTCACGCACCACGGCCTCGTCCTCGACCACCAGCACCACCTCGCCGCTCTCCGTCTGGTGTGCGGCCGCGGCGGGGGCGGGCGCGTCCTCCTCCTCATCGGTCTCGCTGGGGCCGCGTGGAAGCAGGAGGCTGACCGTCGTGCCGCGGCCAGGGGCCGAGACGATCCTCGCGTGCCCCTCCGATTGGCGGGCGAAGCCGTAGACCATCGAGAGGCCGAGGCCGGTGCCCTGGCCGATAGGCTTCGTGGTGAAGAAGGGCTCGAAGGCGCGCTCCACGGTGTCGGCATCCATCCCCGCGCCGGTGTCGGAGACGTGGATGACGATGTAGTCGCCGGGCAGGAGCCCGCGCTCCGCCTCGTCCCGGGCATCCGAGGGCTGGTCGGGCGGCGCGGCCCCGATGCGGGTGTTCACCGTCTCGATCGTCAGGCGGCCGCCGTCGGGCATGGCGTCCCGCGCGTTGATCGAGAGGTTGAGGACGGCGCTCTCGAGCTGGTGCGGGTCGCACAGAGTGGGCCAGAGCCCTGGTGCGGTCACGATCCGGAGGCGGATGCTCTCGCCGATGGTCCGGCGCAGCAGGTCCTCCATCGAGGTCACGAGTGCGTTCGCGTCCACCGGCTTCGGGGCCAGCGGCTGGCGCCGCGAGAAAGCGAGGAGCCGGTGGGTGAGGGCCGCCGCCCGGTTCGCCGAGGCGATGGCGGCCGCCACGTAGCGCCCGGCTTCCTCGGTGCGGCCGGCGGCGATGCGCCGCTGCATGAGGTCGAGGCTGCCGATCACGCCGGTGAGCAGGTTGTTGAAGTCGTGCGCGATGCCGCCGGTGAGCTGGCCGACCGCCTCCATCTTCTGTGCCTGGCGGAGCGCGGCCTCGGTCGCCTGCAACGCCTCCGCCGCCTCCTTCTCGGCTTGGATGTCGCGGCCGACCGCGTGGATGAAGTTCTCGTCCGGCACGGCCGTCCAGGAAATCCAGCGGTAGTCGCCGTCCTTCTGTCGATAACGGTTCTGGAAGCGTAGCGTGGTCAAGCCCTCTGCCAGCTTGGCGGCTTCCGCGCACGTGGCCTCTACATCCTCGGGATGGACGAGGCCCATGAAGTCGTGGCCGAGCAGTTCCTCCTCCGCCCAGCCGAGCATCGAGGTCCATGCGGGATTTACCGCCTCGATGCGGCCATCGAAGCGGGCGACAAGCATGATGTCCGTCGATAGCCGCCACATCCGGTCGCGGTCGCGCGTGCGCTCGGCCACGCGTGCCTCCAGGTCCTCGCGCGAGCGGGCGAGCGTCTCCCGCGCCTCGACGATCTCTTGGATGTCACTGCAGACGCCGATCCAGCGATGCACGGTGCCATCCTCGCCACGCACCGGCTGCGCGCGGACGAGCCACCAACGGTAGGTGCCGTCGGCGCGCCGTAGCCGGCACTCGACCTCGTAGGGCATCCCTGTCGCAAGGCTCTCGGACCAGCGTGCGTTCGCGCGTGGCAGGTCCTCGGAATGGACGAAGGCCTGCCAGCTGTGCCGGCGAAGGGAGACGCGGCTGTTGCCCGAGTACTCGAACCAGCGCTGGCTGCTGTACTCGACCCGGCCATCTGGATCTGCCGTCCAAACGAAGCCGGGGACCGCCTCCGCCCCCTCCCGCAGCCGCGCCTCGCTGAGCGCGAGCGCCCGCTCGGCCTCGCGCTGGGCGGTGCGGTCGCGCAGCACCTTCACGAAGCCGACCAGCGCGCCCGCGTCGTCGCGCAGCGGCGTCATCTCGCCGCTGGCCCAGAAGCGCTCGCCGGTCGAGCGCATGTGCCAGCGCTCGTCGGGGGAATAGCCCTTCTCAATTGTTTCCTGCCGCTCGGCCGCCAAGCGGCCGCCATCCAGGTCCTCGGGCGTGAGAATGCGGTCGGCGGGATGGCCGAGCATCTCCTGCTCGGTCCATCCGAAGGCGCGGCGGGCCCCCTCGTTCCAGCGGGTGATCCGCCCTTCGGTGTCCGTGACGATGATCGCGTGGTCCGTCACGCTGTCAAAGATCTGGTGGGCCAAGGCCTCGCTGTCGCGCAGGGCGCGCACCGAGAGCACCTGCCGGGTGGTCTCCATGACCGGGCAGAAGAAGCCGCCGACCTCGTCGCTCTCGCCCCGGACAGGGGTGTAGGAGAAGGCGAAATGTGCCTCCTCCTGGTAGCCGTTGCGCTGCAGGACAAGGCTGATGTCGTCCATCTGGACTGAGCGGCCGGCTTCAACCTGTTCAACCAGCGGAACGAGATCGTCCGCGACCTCTTTCCATACCTCCAGGAAGCGCTCACCGAGCGCGGAAGGGTGCTTTGCCCCGAGGATCTCCGCGTAGCCGTCGTTGTAGAGCATGATCCTCTGCGGCCCCCAGGCGACGAACATCGCGTGGCCGGAACCGAGCATCACGCCGACGAGGGTCTTCAGCGAGGCTGGCCACCGCTCCGGCGGCCCGAGCGGATTGGCCGCCCAGTCGAAGCCGCGGATCAGGGCGCCCAGCCTTCCTCCGCCCGAGAGGAAGCTCAGCATGAACGGCGGTGCGGGGTGGTCAGCCGCCGGCCTGACGGCGCAGCACGAAGAAGCTGCCCTAGCTTCGCATTATCGGAGTGGCGGTGCATTGGTAGCAGGAAGGCGCCTAGCGGGATCGAGTTTCAGGCCCGGCAAAGGCGTCGTTCCTGGCCCTTCGGGGTTGTGCCGCCCAGGCTCGTTGATGGGTTTGGTGCGGGTGGTCGGGCTCGAACCGACACTCCGTTGCCGGAAACGGATTTTGAGTCCGTCGCGTCTACCGTTCCGCCACACCCGCAGCGCCTGTGGCCAGGGGCGCTGATGCCACGGGCCGCCCCGTCTCGTCCAGCCAGGACGCGCTCAACTTCGGGGCGCCTCGGCCTCGGCGGTCCGGAAGGCGGCGGGGGAGGTGACCTCCAGCATCTCCAGGTCGTCCGAATGCCCGACCTCGCGGTGGCGGATGCCCGGGGGCTGGACCACGCTGTCGCCGCGCTCGAGCAGCACCTCGCCGATGTCCTCATACTCGAACCGAACCCAGCCCTGGAGCACGAGGACGAGTTGAAAGCCGAGCTCGTGGGTATGCCAAGCGGGCTTTGGGCCCTCGCCGGGCACGGCCCGAATGATATGGGCCGCGTGGCCGCCGCCGGTTGCCTCCCGCGCACCGAGGTCGCGATAGGCGAAGAAGCCCCGCAGCCCGGCATCGTAGGTGGCGTCGGCCGCCCGGCTGACCGTGGTTCGCATCCTGGACCTCCCCTTTGGCCGGTGTCCCGCTATGCGTCCGGCGGGGCTTGCCCGGCGAAGGGTCGGGCGCCAGCCTGCCCCGATGAGCGCCGAGATGAACACGGGACAGATGAGCACCGGGGCGACGACTCGGCAACACGCGGCGGCCGTGGCCCTGCTGGCCGCCGCGGCGCCGCTCGCTGCCCTCGCCTCCGAGCGCTTCCTGGAGATGGCGCCCTGCGCCCTCTGCCTCTGGCAGCGCTGGCCCTACTGGCTGGCGGCGGTGCTGGCGGCGCTCGCGGCCGGGATACGGTCCCGGCCGCTGCTGGCGCTGGCGGGGCTGGCGGTGCTCGTCTCCGGCGCGATCGCCGCGCTGCATGTCGGGGTCGAGCAGGGATGGTGGCCAAGCCCGCTGCCCTCCTGCGCCGTGCCGACCGCGGGCGCCACGATGTCGGTGGACGACCTCATGCGCAGCCTGGCGGCCCGGCCGGCCAAGCCCTGCGACGCCGCCGCCTACCTCATCCCCGGCCTGCCGGTCTCGATGGCCGCGATGAACCTTCTCTACGCGCTTGCCCTGGGCGCCCTCGCGCTTACTTGGTCGCGGAGAGGAGCACAGCGATGAGTGATGCGAGGGACGGGGCTGACGAAGGGCGCGCGGGGCGCGTGACGCTGGAAGGCCGCCTGCCCGGTGATCCGACGCCGCGCGACTACGTGGCGCGCACCATCCGCGTAGACCACGCCGGCGAGTACGGCGCGAAGCGGATCTATGAGGGCCAGCTCGCCGTGCTCGGCCGCACGAAGTACGGCCCGGTGCTGGAGCACATGAAGGCGCAGGAGCAGGTTCACCTCGACACCTTTGCCGGCCTGATCGGCGAGCGGCGCGTGCGGCCGACGGCGTTGCTGCCCATCTGGCACGTCGCCGGCTTTGCCCTTGGCGCCGCGACCGCCCTCATCGGCCATCGCGGGGCCATGGCCTGCACGGTGGCCGTGGAGGAGGCGATCGACGAGCACTACGCCGCCCAGCACGCGACGCTAGGCGACGACGAGGCGCCACTTCGCGAGAAGATCGAGCGCTTCCGGCAGGAGGAACTGGAGCACCGCGACATCGGCCTTGAGAACGAGGCGGAACTCGCGCCGGCTTACAAGCTGCTCTCCCGGGTCATCAAGGCCGGCTGCAAGGTCGCGATCAAGGTAAGCGAGCGTATCTGATCCCGGCCGCCGCGGCGCGTCAGGTCCGGAAGGCCGGGCCGAGGGGCGGCGCGGGCGCTGGCGCGCGCGGCGTGGCCTGGCGAGGCGGCCCGGGTGGCCTCGCGCCTGGAAGGGGGAGCGGCAACTCGATCGCCGGGGCCGCCTCGGCCCGCTCCGGTTCGGGCGCACGGCCGGAGAGGGCAACGAGGAGCCGCATCGTTATCGCCAGCAGGGGATCGCGGGCGCCCTGCCGCGGCTCGACTGTCTCGGGCGCCACCAGGGTCACCACGAAGACGCGGCGATCGAGCATGGCGGCGCAGCCGAGCTGGCGGCGGGGAGTCTCTCCCCGAAGATGCACGTCGAGGCAGCGGGCAGAGGGGCCGGACTCGGCAACGCGGGCGCCGAAATGGCGGAAGGTGGCGTCCTCCCGGCGGGAGGCGGCATCGACCGCGGTGGCGCGGGCGAAGACCTCCACGGCGGCGCTCACCTCCGGTCCGTCCTCCCCATCGCGGGCGCCGGAGCGGCGTGTAGGGGGCAGGGCATGGACGGAAGCCGAGGCGCGGTTCGGATGGGCGAAGCGGGCGATCAGGCCAGGGCCGTTGCTGTCGTCGGGGCGGGACTTGTGGAAGCCGCCGATCTCCTCCGGCAGGCGGGCGAAGGCGCCCTCGGTGGTCAGGCCGGAGGTGGCGGACCCGGCGCAGGCGCCGAGGAGCGGCGTGATCGTGACGAGGAGCAGGAGAGCCCTTGGCAGCATGCGCTATTCCTAGCCGAGACCCGGCGCGGCGGATAGGAACCCGCGGCTCAGGGATGCGGCAGGCGCAGCATCGGCACGCGCTCGACCCTTAGCCAGCTTGGCCAGCCGACCACCCGCTCCAGCGCCACGATGCCGATCGAGAGCGCGAGGGTGGCCATTATCACGAGAAGCGCGCCGCGCGACGGCGGGCGACGCCACAGGCGCCACAGGAGGAAGAGCACCCGGTCCATCGGGTCACGCGCCGGGTGCGGCGCGGCCTGCTCGTCAGCTCTCCAACTCGCTGTCCCAGTAGAGGTAGTCGCGCCAGCTCTCGTGCAGGTGGTTCGGCGGAAAGCCGCGCCCGTTCTCCTGCAACTCCCAGGAGGTCGGCTGGCGGGGCGGCTGGCGCGGGTGCATGCCGATCTCCCGCGGCAGCTTGGAACCCTTGCGGAGGTTGCAGGGCCCGCAGGCCGCGACGACATTTTCCCAGGTGGTGCGCCCGCCACGGCTGCGCGGGATCACGTGGTCGAAGGTGAGGTCAGGGGCGGGGCGGTCGGCGCCGCAGTACTGGCAGGCGAATCGATCCCGCAGGAAGACATTGAAGCGCGTGAAGGCCGGACGGCGCGCGGCGGGGATGTATTCCTTCAGCGCGATCACGCTCGGCAGGCGCATCGTCAGGCTGGTGGAGTGGACCTCCGTCTCGTACTCGTTGAGCACCGAGACCCGGTCCAGGAAGACCGCCTTCACGGCATCCTGCCAGGACCAGATGGAGAGCGGAAAGTAGGAGAGCGGGCGAAAATCCGCGTTCAGCACCAGAGCTGGATAGTTGCGCCCGCCGGGGGAAGTTCCGGCGGAGGCGCCCAGGGCACCGAAGGCGGGCAAGTCACCGATACTGTCGCCGAGCTGGGTTCCGTCTGGCACGCGCTGCTCCCTGCCGGGGGCGCGGCTTCACAAGCGCTGGGGCTCCACCGGGCGGTCGGGCCCCAGATCAAGTGGCGCCGCCCCGTACAGCGGCAGGATGGCAGGCGCCTGCAGGGGGTGCAACTCACCCGCCGACGGCTTCACGGGACCGTCACGCCTTCAGGCCGGGGCCAGCCCCGCCGCGGCGCGCTGGAGAAAGAGGGCGCCGGCTGCCATGCCCGCCTCGTCGATTCCGTGGCCGAGGCGTGGCGAATAGACCGCCTCGACGGGCACGCCGGCGTCGCGCAACTCCCGCTCCGCCGCGCGACTGCCGGCGACCGGCACCACCTCATCCACCTCGCCATGCACCAGCAGGACCGGCGGCCGCCCACGGATCTCCGCGCCGAGCGACTCGGGCGCGATCAGGATGCCCGAATAGGCGAGGATGGCCGCGGGCGGCGTCGCGCGGCGCAGGCCGCAGAAAAGCGCGGTCATGGCGCCCTGGCTGAAGCCCATCAGCATGACATGAGTCTCGGGCAGGCCGGCGGCCGCGCACTCGCGGGCGATCATCGCGTCCACCGCTGGAAACACGGCGCGCAGGCCTGCCTCCATCCGCGCGGGGTTGCGGTCCGTCAGGTCGAACCACTGTCGGCCGAAGGGTGCTCCCTGGTAGGGGCTGGGGGCGTGCGGCGAGATGAACAGCGCGTCCGGCACGGCGCGGGACCAGCCGGGCGCGAGGTCGATCAGGTCGTTCCCGTCCGCGCCCAGCCCATGCAGCAGGAAGACGATTTGCCGCGGCTGCTCCTTGGAGGCGGGGCCCCAGCGCGGTCCGTCAAGATCAGCCATCCTGCTTCCCCTACCTGTCCCGTCCCGCTAACCCGGCCGGCGCGATGGCAGCAACCCCCCCGTTCTCTCGGCCGACGACCACCCGCTTCGCGCCAAGCCCGACGGGCTTCCTGCATCTCGGCCATGCCCGCTCCGCCCTCATCGCCTGGCGCGCGGCGCGGGAGGCTGGTGGCCGCTTCCTGCTGAGGATCGAGGACATCGACCGCACCCGCTGCCGGCCGGAATACACCGCGGCCATCCTGGAGGACCTGGCCTGGCTTGGCCTGGACTGGGACGGGCCGGTGCGCGTTCAGTCCGGGCACTTCCCGGATTATCGGGCGGTGCTGGACAGCCTCGCGGCGCGTGGGCTCCTCTACCCATGCTTCTGCACGCGGGCCGAGATCGCGCGCGAGGCGGCGGCCATAGGCGCCGCGCCGCACGGGCCGGAAGGGCCGCCCTATCCCGGCACCTGCCGGCGCCTCTCGGGCGCAACACGGGCAGCGCGGATCGCGGCGGGTGATTCCTACGCGCTGCGGCTGGACGTGGAGGCGGCTTTGGCCTCGATCAAAGAGCCGCTCCACTTCGAGGAGGTGGGGGAGGGGCTCCTCCGCTGCGACCCGGCTCGCTTCGGGGACGTGGTGCTGGCGCGGAAGGACACGCCCGCTTCCTACCATCTCTGCGTGACGCATGATGACGCACTTCAGGGCGTGACGCTCGTGACGCGCGGCGAGGATCTGAGGCCGGCGACGGACCTGCACCGCCTGTTGCAGGTGCTCATGGGCTGGCCCGCGCCGGCCTACCGCCATCATCCGCTGATGCTGGGGGCAGATGGGCGGAGGCTGGCGAAGCGGGACGGCGCCTTGGCCATCCGGGAACTGCGGGCGAGGGGCATCAAGGCCGCTGCCGTGCTGGAGATGGTGGAGGGCGAGGGCGCAAGCACCTCAGCAGGCCTTTTTCCGCCGGTTCAGAACTCCTGATCTCCGTGCCGCGCCTGGCGCGCTGCCGTGCGCTCTCACAGCATCACCTCTCCCCGCAGCATCGGAACACAGCGCCCGCCGACCGTTGCCCGGATGCCCTGCTGGGTCCTCCGGGCGGTGGTCTGCAGAAGACTTGGCCGGCCCATCTCCACGCCCTGGGTGATGTCCAGCGCGGCGCTGTCGGCACCCGAGAGGTGCAGCAGGAAGCCGGCGAGCGGCGTCGCGGCGCTGCCGGTTGCCGGGTCCTCCGGCGTGCCGGCGAGGGGGGAGAACATCCGGGCGCGGACGGCGGCGCCGTCCCGGCAGTAGAGATAAAGGGACAGGTGTCTCCCGAGCGCGGCCGGGTGCTCGGCCAGGGCGCGGCGGAACGCGGCCGTGTCGGGCGAGGCGGCGGCGAGCCCCAAGGGCGTCACCTCGACCAGCAGACGGTGGTTGCCGCCGTCGGAAGCGAGAGTGGGCTCGTGCTGGGCAAGAACGACCTCCTCCGCACCGATCCCGGCGCAGGCCGCGGCGAGGGCGGCGGGCAGGGTGGCGCCAACCTTCAGGACCTGCGGTGCCGTGATGGTTGCGCCGCTCCCGTCGGGCGTCATGCGTACCTCCACCAGGCCCGCGATCTGCTCGAAGCGCAGCACCCCGCCCACGGCGCGATTCGCGAGGACGAAGCCCGTACCGACATTCGGATGGCCCGCGAAGGGCATCTCGGCGGTGCGGTTGAAGATCCGGACACGCGCGGTGTTTGCGGGATCCTCGGGCGGCAGGACGAAGGTGGTCTCGCTGAGGTTGAACTCGGCGGCCAGGGCCTGCATCTCGCCGTCCGAGAGGCCCCGTGCGTCGGGGAGGACGGCCAGTGGGTTCCCGCCGAAGCGGCGGTCGGTGAAGACGTCGACGGTCACGAAGGGGAAGGCTCGCATGGCGCGATCCTGGCCCGGGCCGGGCGGCGGCGTAAGGGCCCCTCGCCGCGCGGACGAAGGATGAGGCGTTGGGGGCGGCACGTCGGCAGGCCTTCAGCCCTCTATCGGGCGTCGCCGACTGGCGTGCCGCGTCCCACCGTGCCTGGGGAACCATTCATGGGCTGGCTACGCTGCTGCCGGACGCCGCCCTCCCGGCAGACGCCGATGCAGGAGGTGCTGGGCGGGGGGCGCCCCCGGTCGGGCTAGTCCGCCGCCGGCGCGACCGCCGCGTCGCCCTGCCCGCTGGAGGACAGGGCATGGGCGACGAAGCCGGATGCCTTCATCTCCTCCACGAAGGCGCGGACGAAGGGCAGGCCGGCGTCGCGGCCCGCGGGAATGCCGACCGCCTGCTCAATCACCATGAAGCGGCCGGGAATGACGCGCACCGCCGGGTGGTTGCGCGCGTATTCTACCAACGGCTGCTTGACGCCGGCGGCGGCCTCAAGCCGGTCGCGCAGGAAGAGGTCGATCGCCTCGGCCGAACTGGGTGCACGGACCAGCTCGGCCTGGCGCAGCGCGCGGGTTAAATAGAGGTCGTAGGCGCTGCCCCGGCCGACCGCGATCCGCGTGCCCGGCCGGTCCAGCTCCTCCACCGCCTGCAGGGGGGAGGCGTTGCTGACCATGTAGGTTCCCTCGATCACCACATAGGGCGCGGTGAAGAGGATCCCCTGGGCGCGCACGGGGTCGCGGGCCAGGAAGGCGACGTCCCAGGCTCCCTCCTTCCCGGCATCCGTCACCTTCCCCGCGCTGTCGAAGGTGAGGAAGGTGACAGGCACGCCCAACCGTCGTGCAAGCTCGGTCGCGAGCTCGGCCGAGACGCCGCGCGGGGCGCCCGTGGCCGGGTCGGGCTGGGCGAGCACGGTATTGCCGAAGTTGATGGCCGCTCGCAGCGTGCCGGTGGGGGCGAGGGTCGTGACGACCTCTCGCGACGGGGATTGCGCACTGGCCGGGCCGGTCATGAGGGCGATTCCGAGAAGGGCGGTGGGCAGGCCTGCCGGCCAGCACAGCTTGCGCGCCATGTTGCGTGATTCCTCCCGTTTCCCGCGAGGCTAGCACGCGCCACGGACGGCGGAAGGCCGCGCATGGCTCAGCCCGCCGCCTGCGGCTGGATGCCGGCGCGGCGGGCGGCGTCGCCCCACTTCTCCAACTCGGCCTCGACGAAGCGGCGTGTTTCCTCGGGCGTGGAACGCACGACCTCGGCGCCGAGCGCCGCGTGGCGCGCCGCGATCTCGGGCCGCATGACGGCCGCGCCGCAATCCGCGGAGAGCTTGGCGAGGACCGGCGCCGGGATGTTGGCGGGGCCGATCACCATGCCCCAGGTGGTGGCCTCGTAGCCCGGCATGAAGGCTTCGGTCAGGGTGGGCACGTCCGGCAGCTGCGGGGCGCGGGCGGCCCCGGTGGTGGCCAGGGCCTTAAAGGCGCCGGACTGGATGTGGCCCAGCGCCGCGGGCACCGTGTCGAACATGATGTCCACCCGGCCCGCCATGAGGTCGGGATGCGCCTGGGTGGAGCCGCGATAGGGAACATAGGTCATCTCCACTCCTGCCCGCTGTGCGAAGAGCACGGGCGCCAGGCGCACGACGCCCCCGGTGCCGGCGAAGGTGACGTGGCCCGCGGGATTGGCCTTGGCGTAGGCCACGAGCTCGGCTGCGGTTGAGGGGCCGAATCCCTTCCCGGCGCAGAGCACCAGCGGCGTCCTTGTCGTGAGCGTCGCGAAGGAGAAGTCGCGCATCGTGTCGTAGGGCAGGCGATAAAAGGCGGCGTTTACCGGATGCCCGACCGAGACGAGGGCGAGCGTCTGCCCGTCCGGCGCCGATTTCGCGACCACCTCCGTCCCGATGATGCCGTCGGCGCCGGCGCGATTCTCGACGGGCACGGGCTGGCCCCACTGGGCGGCCAACGGCTCCGCGATAAGCCGCGCGGTGATGTCAGAGACGCCGCCGGGTGTGTAGGGGACGATGATGCGCACGGGTCGGGTTGGAAAAGCGCCCTGTGCGCGAGCGGGAAGGGCGGCGAGAAGCGCGGGTGCGGCCAGGGCGATGCGGCGCGTGATGAGCATAGTTTCCTCCTCTTCTGCCGTCGGCGCGGCTTTGGGCGAAGGCTGCGCGCCGGGCGCGACAACCGCAACCGGGCAGGGGGGCGCGGGATCGCGTCGGCGTCCGCGGGAAGGGAACGACGATGGCTCTTCCGACCGATCACGAATTCGTGTAATCGTTCGATCAGCATCCAGGAGGATGGAGGCAGATGGGCACGGCGTATATCTCGGACAGCCAGATGGCCGGGGCGGAGGCGCTGCGCTTCGTCTCCCATGCCAGCCCCATTCCCAGCCTGAACAACTGGGACAAGGCGGCCGTTTATGCTGCCGACGGCTATGTCATGCCCTCGGCTCATCACTTCGCCCTCAACCTGACGGATGGCGCGACCTACGACATCTACGCCTACCGACTCTTCTCGGGCACGGACGCGACGCCGACGCTCAGCCTCGAGGATTCCTTGGGCAACCTGCTGACCGCATCCTCCGGTACGCACGCGGCCAGCTATGCGCTCGACACCCTTCTGCACTTCGTCGCGCCCGTTTGCGGCCGCTACTATGTCAGCATCGGCACGGCACCGGGCGGACCACCGCAGCCCTTAGCCCTCGGCGTCCTTGAGGATATCGATACCGCGACCCCCGCGCATGTCGCGCCTTCGATCCTCCTCGGGACGGGCAGCGCAGAGGTGCTGGCGGGCGGCCGGGGGGCGATACGCTCTACGGCCTGGGTGAGGACGACCTGATCAATGCCGGGGACGGCAACGACACCGTCGCGGGCGGCGACGGGGATGACATCGTCCTCGGCTGGTTCGGCGACGACCTGATCCTCAGCGAGGCCGGCAGCGACACCCTCTACGGCGGTATGGATGCGGACCATCTCCGCGGCGGCGGCGGCAACGATGCCCTTTCGGCCGACGTGGGAATGACATCCTCGTGGGAGAGGCGGGCAACGACCTCGTCTTCGGTGGTGACGGCAACGACACGCTCTACGGCGAGGCCGGTGACGACCACCTGCGCGGCGATGGCGGCGACGACACGCTGATCGGCAGCGACGGAACCAACATCCTGGTGGGCGGGGCCGGCAACGATGTCTTCGTGCACGGCCCGGCCAGCGCCGCAGGCGCGATCGACACGATTTATGAGTTCACCCGGCTGCCGGGGGACAGCGACGTCATCCACTTTCTGCCCGGCAGCTTCGCCAGCTTCGAGGCGGTGATGGCGGCCAGCCAGCAGGTCGGCGCCGACGTGCAGATCCGCGCTTCCGCGACGGATGGCTTCAACCGCGTGGATACCTCTCTCTCCGTGCTCGTGGCCGCGGACTTCCTGTTCGGGTAGGGGGCGTCAGCCCAGCAGCGCGTCGATCGCCGCCGCCATGGCGAGGTCCCGCTCGCTGAGGCCGCCCGCGTCGTGCGTGGTGAGGGTGATCTCCACCCGGTTCCAGACATTCGACCATTCGGGGTGATGGTCGTGCTTCTCGGCGAGAAGCGCGACGCGGGCCATGAAGGCGAAGGCCTCGGAGAAATCCCGGAAGAGGAACCGGCGGTGCAGCGCGTCGCGTCCCTCGGCCACGGACCACGCCGGCAGCAGACTGGGCAGCGCCTGGCGACGTGCGGAGGGAAGGGGTTCGACCATCGCGCTCTTCCTGCTTGACCTCGGCCCCCCTTATGGCCCCCTTCACCCATGCCGAACACCGGGATGAAGTGGGGTGCCCCGCCCACAGCCGAGGATCTCGCCGCCCTGGCCGAGGCCGCTCTCGCCGCCATTCCCGAGGCCCTGCGCGAGGCCGTGCGCGGCACCGCCATTCTCGTGGAGGAATTGCCCGACGACGAGACGCTGGAGGCGCTCGGACTCGAGCACCCCTGGGAGCTGACCGGCCTGTACCGCGGCACCCCCCTGACGGAGAAGTCCGTGCTCGACCCGCCCTCCGGCCCCGACCTGGTCCTGCTCTATCGCGAGCCGATCCTGGTGGAGTGGGTGGAGAGCGGCGAGGACCTGTTTCGGCTCATCCGTAACGTCCTTATCCACGAGATCGCCCATCATTTCGGCTATTCTGAGGAAGGAATCGCCCGGCTGGAGGGGGAGGGGTAGCAGCCCCTTCTCCGGCCCCAGGCCCGCGCATCGTAATCGGCAGTCCCCCTCGCATTCCCTCCATCGGTACCGCACGGCCCCGACCGGGCTTGCGACCCTTCGTCACCGCTGGTAACGCGCGATTGCAAGTAAGTCGCATTACGCTGCGCCGGAGACAACGACCGCCATGCCCCGCCGACCGAGGCCCGCCCCCACCCGCCAGCCTTCCTCCACCTGGGCTGGGCGCGCCGCCCTTCTCCTGGCGGCAACTGCCCTGGGATCGGGGGCCGTGCCCTTCGCCCTCGCCCAGACCGCAGCGCCCGAGCCGTCGTCGGACGGCGTTGTCGCCGTGCCCACGGTGGACGTGCGCGCGGCGCCCGCCAGCACGAACGGGTATCAGGCTACCCGCAGCCGCACGGCCACCCGCACCGACACGCCGCTGCGCGACGTGCCGCAGAGCGTGGGCGTCATAACCCAGGAGGCGATCCGCGACCTTTCGGTGCAGAACCTGCAGGACGCCCTCCGCTTCGTGCCGGGCGCCGGCTTCGCCCAGGGCGAGGGCAACCGCGACACGCCCGTGCTGCGCGGCTATTCCAGCACCGCCAACCTTTTCGTGGACGGGCTGCGCGACGACGTCGAGTACTACCGCGACCTTTACAACATCGACCGGGTCGAGGTGCTCCTCGGGCCCAGCGCCATGATCTTCGGGCGCGGCGGTGGCGGCGGCGTGGTCAACCGCGTGACCAAGCAGCCCGATTGGGAAACGATCCGTGAGGTCCGCCTCCAGACCGGCTCCTACAACAACTACCGCGGCACGATCGACCTCGGGCAGGCCATCAACGAGAGCGTCGCCTTCCGCATCCTCGGCATGTACGAGGACACGGACACCTACCGCGACGGCGTCAGCATCCGCCGCTACGGCATCAACCCCAATGTCGCCTTCCGCATAGGTGACAGCACCACGCTGCGCATCAGCTACGAGAATTTCCGTGACGAGCGGAACACCGATCGCGGCATTCCCTCGTTCAACGGAAAGCCCGTGCGGCTCGGCGTCTCCACCTTCGTGGGCGATCCCAACCTCAGCGTGAACCACGTCAACCTGAACGCGGTGAACGTCACGGGCGAGCACCGCTTCGACAACGGCGTAGTCGTGCGCAACCTCTTCCGCTACGCCACCTACGACAAGTTCTACCAGAACGTCTTCTCCGGCGCCGTGAACGCCTCGGGCACGGCGGTGCAACTCGCGGCCTATAACAACGCCACTCAGCGCGATAACATCATCAACCAGACGGACGTCCAGTTCGCGCTTGACACCGGGCCGATCCGGCACACCTTCCTCGCCGGCTTCGAGTACCAGCGCCAGGTGTCCGACAACTTCCGTAACACCGGCTACTTCACGGCCGTTGGCCCGAATGCCACGAGCTTCACGACGCCGCTGAGCGCCACACGCGTCAGCACGCCCGTCCTGTTCCGGCAGAGCGCAACCGACGCGAACAACCACGGCGTGGCGACCTCGGCGGCCGTCTATGTGCAGGACCAGATCCAGCTCCTGCCGCAGGTCCAGCTCATCGCCGGGCTGCGCTACGAGAACTTCGACGTCGACTTCACCAATAATCGCAACGGCGCCCAGTTCAACGCTACCGACAACAAGGTCTCGCCGCGCATCGGTCTGGTGTACAAGCCGATCGAGCCGGTCTCGCTCTATGCCAGCTACAGCACGTCCTACCTGCCGCGCGCGGGTGAGCAGCTGGCCTCGCTGAGCCTGACCAATGCCAACCTCCGGCCGGAATCCTTCACGAACTACGAGATCGGCGCCAAATGGGACCTTGCACAGAGTGTCAGCCTCAACGCTGCCCTTTTCCGGCTTGAGCGCAATAATGTCGCCGTAACTGACCCCAACGACATCAGCCGCCTCATTCTCGTGGACGGGACACGGGCGCAGGGCTTGGAGATCGGTGCCCGCGGCCGCGTGACCAACGCCTGGAGCGTCATCGGCGGCTACGCCTACACGGAGGGGGAGATCAGCAGCGACCAGTCCACGACCATCCGCAAGGGCAACAGCGTGCCCTACCTCGCCCGTCACACCGCCTCCCTCTGGAATCGCTACGACTTCACGGAGAACTGGGGCGCAGGGCTCGGCGTGATCGCGCAGTCCGCCTATTTCGCGGCCACCGACAACGCGGTCCGCATCCCCGGTTTCGCGCGGGTGGATGCCGCTGTCTTCTGGAAGATCAACGAGCGCTGGGGCGCCCAGGTGAACGCGGAGAACCTGCTGGGCACCCGCTACTACCCGGTTGCCCACAGCAACAACAACATCACTCCGGGTGCGCCCTTCAGCGTCCGGGCAGCGCTGACCGCCCGCTTCTAGGGGCTGCACGCCGCGGGCGGGAAGGGGGCGGCCGTGTCCCGCCCTCCCTCAACCCGCCCGGCGGCGAGGCGTTGGGCACGGGAGGAGAACCCATCCCCATGCCGCAACCGTCCCAGCGATGGCCGAACACGCTATGGATCGTCCGCCACGGCGAGAGTGCGGGCAACGTCGCGCGCGATGAGGCGCACCGCTCCGGCGCCGCGCGGATCGCGGTAGCCGGGCGGGACGTGGACGTGCCGCTCAGCCCGCTCGGCGAGGAGCAGTCGCGTTCCCTCGGCCGCTGGTTCGGCCGGATGGCGGAGGATGAGCGGCCCGAGGTGGTGCTCTGCTCCCCCTACCGCCGGGCGCGTCAGACGGCGGCGCTGATCCACGATGCCGGCGGCCTGCCGGTGGTGCCCGAGGACTTCGTCATCGACGAGCGCCTGCGGGAGAAGGAGTTCGGCGTGCTGGACGGGCTGACCACCCGCGGCATCCGCGACGTGTATCCGGACCAGGCGGAGTTCCGGCGGTTGCTCGGCAAGTTCTATCACCGTCCGCCGGGAGGCGAATCCTGGTGCGACGTGATCCTGCGCCTGCGCTCCGCGCTGGACACGATCAGCCTGCACCATGCGGGGCAGCGGGTGATCGTGGTTGGCCACCAAGTGGTCGTGCTCTGCATGCGCTACCTGCTCGAGAACATGACGGAGGAGGCAATCCTCGCCGTGGATCGCGAGGGCGATGTGCCGAATTGCGGGATCACCGAGTACCGTTTCGATGCCGGCACCGGCTCCAGGGGGGCGCTGCGGCTGGCCCGCTACAACTTCGTGGCGCCGCTGGAGCGCGAGGGCACGCCGGTAACCGCCGAGCCCGACGCGAAGGAGGTCGCCCCTTGAGGATCGTCCCGGCCATGAGGCCCCTGGCATGACCGCGATTGATCCCTCCTGGTTGCGCGCCCATCCGCTGCCCATCCCGGCCGACGACGACGACAAGTCCCAGCGCGGCACCGTGCAGGTGGTCGGCGGCTGCTCCGAAGTGCCCGGCGCGGTCCTCCTCGCCGGGGAGGCCGCGCTCCGCGCCGGCGCGGGCAAGCTGCGCCTGGCCACCGTCCGCTCCGCCGCCTTCCATCTCGCGCTGGCGGTGCCGGAGGCCTTGGTCGTCGCCCTGGACGAGACGGAGGAGGGGCTGATCGCCCCCGGCGCCGCCCGGGCGCTGCTGTCCCGGTTGAACCGCTGCGCCGCGCTGCTTCTTGGGCCAGGCATGATGGGTGCGGGAGCGGAGGCACTGGTCGGCGCGCTGCTCGGCGGCCTGGAGCCCGGTGCGGGCATCGTGCTGGACGCCGGCGCGCTGAACGACCTCGCATCGCACCCTGAGCCGCTCCGGCGCCATGTGGGCCGGACGGTCGTCACTCCTCATGCCGGCGAGATGGCGAGCATCCTGGGCATCCCGAAGGAGGAGGTTTCGGCCGATCCGCTGGCGGCCGCCCGACGCGCGGCGGAAGCACTCGGCGCCGTGGTCGCGATGAAGGGCTCGCACACCTGGGTGGTCGCGCCTGACGGGCAGGCCCTGTCCTGCGACCACGGCATGGTCGGGCTCGCTACCTCCGGTTCGGGAGACACGCTGGCCGGGATCGTGGCGGGGCTGCTCGCCCGCGGCACCGATCCGGTACAGGCGACCGCCTGGGCAGTATGGATGCATGCGGAGGCCGGGCACCGCCTTGCCCGACGAAGAGGCCCTCTCGGCTTTCTCGCCCGCGAGCTGCTGGCGGAGGTGCCAGCGATCATGGCGGACCTCTCCGCCAGGGAGGGCTGACGGATCAGCGGGCTGCCACGGCCACCGCGGCGCCCGCCATCACCGCTCCCGTTCCACGGTTCAGCGCCCGCACCGACCGGGGCGAGGTGAAGAGCCGCCGCGCGCGGGAGGCCGCGAGCGCGTAGGCGGCGAGTACGCTGGACAGGATCACGATGCTCAGCCCGGCGATCTCAAGGAACCCGGCGAGGCTGAGCGTCTCCAGATGCACCACCGTCGGCAGCAGGGCAAAGAAGAAGGCGATCACCTTGGGGTTCCCGAGCGTAACGGAAAGTCCGGCAAGGTAGAGGCGCGGCCCCGTCTCGGGCCGGCCCGGCCGCTCTAGCCCGCTGCCGGAAGTGGGCGCCGTCCAGAGCCGGAAGGCCAGGAAAAGCAGATAGGCCGCGCCCGCGTACTTGATGACCAGGAACAGCGCTGCAAAACTCTGGGCGAGTACCGCAAGCCCGGCCGTTGCGATGCAGAGCCAGGCAAGATCGCCGGTCACGAAGCCCGCGATGAACCAGGGCACGCCCGCCGTTCCGCGCGCCAGCACCCGCGCAACCAGCGCCGCGATCCCGGGGCCGGGCGAGGCGGTTGCCATGAGGTAGGTGGCGGCAAAGACGAGCAGGCCGGAGAGGGACATGCGGAGCATCCTGGCAGTGCCGTAGCTTCGGCCAGGACGCCGCCTTCGTGAAGGCCGTCCTCTTTGCCGGTGCTCGCGGTGCCGGAGAAGGCGCGGCCCTGATCCCGAAGTCACCCGCGGCCGTCATGCAGGGCAGACCGCGCCATCAATCAGCCAGCGCCCGCTCCACCTCCTGTCGGAGCGCCGGGATCACCTCCGCGTCGAACCACGGGTTGCGCTTCGCCCAGACGAGGGTGCGCCAGGAGGGGTGGGGCAGGGGGAAGTGCGCGGGCAGCGTCTCCGCGTAGCGCGCCACCCGCTGGGAAAGGGTCACCTTCGTGCCGAGCACGAAGCGCACGGCATAGGACCCAACCAGCAGCCGCAACCGCAGGCCGGTGAAGCGCGGCAGGACGCGCGGGTGCCAGAGCGGCGCGCATTCCGGCCTCGGCGGGCAGTCGCCGCCGCGCGGCAGGCGGCCGGGATAGCAGAGCCCCATCGGCAGGATGGCGACTTTCGTCGGGTCGTAGAAGATGTCCCGGCCCAGGCCCAGCCAGTCGCGCAGGCGCTCCCCCGAGGCGTCCTCGAAGGGGATGCCGGAGAGATGTGCCTTGGTTCCGGGCGCCTGGCTGGTGATGAGGATGCGCGCCCGCGCGTGAAGCTGGTGAATCGGGCGCGGGCCGAGCGGAAGATGGGGGGCACAGAGGGTGCAGGCGCTGGCCGCCGTGGCCGCCTCCTCCATCGTCGCACCGGGAGCCAAGCCGGGATCGCGCGCGGGGATCACCCCCACTTGGCCAGCACCTCTTGCACGAAGGCGGGAACGAGTTGCGTGGCGGGCCCGTCCCGCGCCTCGTCGAAGAGGTGGCTGCCCTCGCTCGGCTCGAGGTTCAGCTCCAGCGTATCGGCGCGGTGGCGAACCTCCCGCACAAAACCCGCGGCGGGATAGACGGCGCCGCTGGTGCCGATGGAGACGAAGAGGTCGCAGGCATCGAGCGCGGCCTCAATCCGCTCCATCTCCAGAGGCATCTCGCCAAACCAGACGACATGGGGGCGGAGGCCGCCGACCTCGCCGCAGGCGGGGCAGGGAGTCTCGGGGAGGAGGTCGCCCTCCCACGGACCGACCGTGCCGCAGCGCAGGCAGCGGGCTTTCGCCAACTCCCCGTGCATATGGATCAGCCTGCGGGAACCCGCGCGGTCATGCAGGTTGTCCACGTTCTGGGTCACCAGCAGCAACTCGCCCGGCCAGCGCCAGTCCAGTTCAGCCAAGGCTTCGTGCGCGGCGTTGGGGCGGATCTCGGGGTCGCACAGGCCGGCGCGGCGGGCGTTGTAGAAGCCCTGCACGAGGGCGGGGTTACGGGCGAAAGCCTCAGGCGTCGCCACGTCCTCGATCCGGTGGCGGGCCCAGATGCCGTCGGGGTCGCGGAAGGTGTGCAGGCCGGATTCGCGGGAAATCCCGGCGCCGGTCAGGATGACGATCTTGGGGGCTGGCATGCTCCCCCACAGATCGTCATCCCCGTCCGGTCAGGCAAGCTCGTACTCGACTTCCGGCACATAGACGGGGCTCTCCTTTCCCAGGCGGGAGGAGAAGAGGGTGAAGTGCTCCATCGTCTCCGGCGGCGCGCGGAACAGGTTATGCGCCTGAACCCAGGCGACGAGCTTGTCCGGTGGCGCGCGGTCGGTGCGGGCCAGCGTCACATGGGGCGCGAAGCGGCGCCGTTCCGGCTCCAGCCCCACGCGCTGCAAGGCGGTTTCGATCTTCGACTGCAGGTGCGTCAGCCCGTCATTCTTCTCCACACCGATCCAGAGGGCCTGAATTTTCCCGGCCTTCTCGAAGGTGCCGACGCCGCGGAGCGACAGGTCGAAGGGCTTGCAGCGGATGGCGGAGAGCGCCTCGTCCACCTCGTCGGCGCGCCAGTTCTCGACTTCACCGATGAAGCGCAGCGTGAGGTGGTAGTTCTCGGGGGGCACCCAGCGAGCGCCCTGGATACCGCCCGCGAGCATCGAGAGCTGCATGCGCAGGGATTCCGGCAGGGCGAGCGCGACGAAGAGACGGACCATGGCAGCTCAGGCGGGCCTCACCTTTTCGAGGAGCGTCTCGACCACCGGAAGCAACCGGCGGACCATCTCATCAACGCCCCGGGAGTTGGGGTGGATGCCGTCAGGTTGGTTCAGCGCGGAATCGCCGGCCACGCCGTCGAGCAGGAAGGGATAGAACACGGCCTCCGGGTGTTCCCTGGCCAGCGCCTCGTACACGCCCGCGAACTCCCGGCCGTAATCGGCGCCGAGATTCGGCGGCGCGTACATGCCGGCCAGCATGGTTGGGATGCCGCGGGCCTTCAGCATATCGAGGATGGCCGCGAGGTTCGCCCGGCTCGTCCGCGGCTCGATCGCCCGCAGCCCGTCATTGCCGCCGAGTGCGACGATCACGGCGTCCGGCTTCTCCGCCAATGACCAATCCAGCCGGGCGCGGCCGCCTGCCGTCGTGTCGCCGGACACCCCGGCATCGATCACCGTGACCGGCCGCCCCTTGCCGCGCAGTGCCGCCTCCAGCCGGGCTGGCAGTCCTTCCCCCCGGGAGAGGCCATAGGCGGCGGTGATGCTGTCGCCGAGCATGAGGAGGCGCAGCGAACGCGGCTCCTGGGCAAGGGTCTTTCCGGTCAGACACAGAACGAAACCTCCGGCGCCCCTAGTGATGAGCCCCCGGCGCCCCAACTTCGCGTCCATGCCGGATTCCCTGACCCAGAGCTCGACCGCCCCGAAGGGGGCTGCCACAGAGACAATGGCGAGCGCGCCCCTGATCGATGCGCGCTCCCTGGCCTTCAGGGTGGTGGGGGCAGGGGGTGAGGTCAACATCCTCCGGGGTGTCGATCTGCTCGTTTCCCCCGGCGAGGCCGTCGGGATCGTCGGTCCCTCTGGTTCGGGCAAGACCTCCCTCATGATGCTGCTCGCTGGGCTGGAGCGCCCCAGCGGCGGCACCCTGCGCGTCGCCGGAGAGGATCTGGCCGGCTTGGACGAGGACGAGTTGGCCCGATTCCGGCGCGACAGCCTTGGCATCGTCTTCCAGGCCTTCCACCTCGTCCCAACCATGACGGCGCTGGAAAACGTGGCCATCCCCCTCGAATTCGCCGGCCGCCCCGATGCCTTCGCCCGCGCGGAGGAGGCGCTGAAGTCGGTCGGCCTCGGACACCGCATCGGCCACTACCCCGGCCAGCTCTCGGGCGGCGAGCAGCAGCGTGTGGCCCTCGCCCGTGCCTTCGTGGCCGAGCCCGCCCTGCTGCTGGCCGACGAACCCACCGGCAACCTTGACCGCGCGACGGGGGAGAAGGTCATGGACCTCCTCTTCGGCCTCCGGGAGCGTTTCCGCACAACCCTTCTCCTCATCACGCACGATCCCGCCCTGGCCGCGCGCTGCGAGCGGCAGATCCGGGTGGAGGACGGCCGGATCGTCTCCGATACCGGCCTCGAAGCGGACGTTGCCGCGTGAACAACTGGCGGATGGGCTGGCGCCTCGCGCGCCGAGAGTTGCGTGGCGGCGTGCGCGGGTTGCGGATCGTCCTTGCCTGCCTCGCGCTGGGTGTCGCAGCCATCGCCGCGGTGGGCACGCTCCGCGCCGCCGTCCAGGCGGGACTGGAGGCCGATGGCGCCCAGCTGATGGGCGGTGACGTGCTTGCCGCCAATTCGCGGCCCTTCCCGCCGGAGGCCCGCGCCTGGATTGAGGGCCGTGGCGGGCGGGTCTCCCAACTTGTTCTCACCCGCTCCATGGTCGTCGCTTCCTCGGGCGAGCGGACGTTGGTGGAGCTGAAGGCGGCGGACAACGCCTATCCCCTCTACGGCGAGCTGGCGATCGACCCACCTGGCCCTCTTTCAAGCAGCGGGGGCCTGCCACCCGCCGTGCTCGACCCGCTGGTCGCGCAGCGGCTGAACCTCGCGCCCGGCGACACCGTGCGGATCGGCGACGCCCGCTTCGCCTATCGCGGCGCCCTTATCTCCGAGCCCGACAAGGCCGCCGGCGCCGCCATTCTCGGTCCGCGCGCCATCATCCCCCTCCCAGCGCTCGAGGCGGCGGGGTTGGTGCAGCCCGGCAGCCTCGTGACCTACGAGCTGCGCGCCGCCCTGCCACCGAGCACCAATTCCCGCACCTTCGCCGATACCCTGCGCGCCCAACCTTTCGCCGACGGCGGCTGGCGGGTGCGCGACGCCTCTCAGGGGCAGCCGGGCGTGAACCGCTTCCTCGACCAAGCGGCCTCCTTCCTCGTCCTCGCAGGACTGACCGCGCTGCTCGTCGGCGGCATCGGGGTCGCGACCGGCGTCCGCTCCTGGCTGGAGCAGCGGGCACGCACCATCGCGACCCTCCGCTGCCTAGGCGCGCCGGCGGGGGCGATCTTCGCGACCTACCTTATTCAGGTGGCGGGCCTGGCGATCCTGGGCACCGTGATCGGGCTGGTGGCGGGCTACGCGCTCACCGGCCTCGCCGCAATCGCCTTGGCCGGCATGCTGCCGGTGCCGCCGCGACTGGGCTTCTACCCGCTGCCTCTGGCGCTCGCCGCTGCCTACGGCCTTCTCACGGCCCTCTCCTTCGCCCTCTGGCCCCTTGGCCGGGCGCGGGACATTCCCGGCGCCGCCCTGTTCCGCGACAACCTGCTGCCTGACGCGCGGCGGCCGCGCCTGGGCCTCGTCCTCGCCAATGGCGCCGCGGTGGCCGCCCTCGTCGCGCTCGTGGTGGGCACGGCGGAGCGCCCGCTCTTCGCGCTGTGGTTCTGCATCGCGGCGCTTGCCACGCTTGGCCTCTTCCGCTTGGCTGCCGTCGGACTCCAGGCCCTGGCGCGGCGGCTGCCGGTACGGCGGCGCCCCTCCGTCCGGCTCGGCCTGGCGAACCTGCACCGCCCGGGGGCGCCGACGGCGCTGATGCTCGTCTCGCTCGGCATTGGCCTCTCCACTCTCGCAGCCATCGCCCTGATCCAGGGCAATATCCGCCAGCAGATCAGCGAGAGCCTGCCGGACGCCGCGCCCTCCTTCTATTTCATCGACATTCAGTCCGATCAGGCCGCCGAGTTCGACCGCGTGGCGGGGGCCGTGCCGGGCGTTACCGAGGTGCGCCGCGTGCCCTCGCTGCGCGCCCGGATCGCGAAGGTGAATGGCGTGCCGGCCGACCAGGTCCAGGCAACGGAGGAGACCCGCTGGGCACTGCGCGGCGACCGCGGCCTCACTTATGCCGCGACGCCGCCGGAGGGCACCCGCATCGTGCAGGGGCGGTGGTGGGCGCCGGAATACCGTGGTGAGCCGCTCGTCTCCCTTGACGACAACCTTGCCCGTGGCTGGAACGCGGGGCCCGGTTCCACCATCACGGTCAACGTGCTCGGACGCGACATCGACCTGCGCGTCGTCTCCACCCGGGACATCGAGTGGCGCGGCCTGGGGCTGAACTTCGCCATGGTCGCCTCGCCCGGCTTGCTGGAAGCGGCGCCGCATACCCACATCGCGACTGTCCGTGGCAACCCCGCGGAGGATGCGAGGCTGCTGCGAGCGGTGACGGACGCGCTGCCCAATGTGACCGGCATCCGCGTGCGGGATGCCTTGGACGCTCTCGCGGTCCTGCTGGGCCGCCTCGGCACGGCGCTATCCTCCACGGCGGCGCTCACCCTTGTCTCAGGCCTGCTGGTCCTCGCCGGGGCGGTCGCGGCGGGGCAGCGGCGGCGGATCCGGGACGCGGTGGTGCTGAAGACGCTCGGCGCCTCTCGCGCCCAGATCCGGCGGGCTTGGCTGGTGGAGTTCGGGCTGCTCGGGCTCGTGGCGGGGCTCGTGGCCGCCGCCGTCGGCACGCTCGCCTCCTGGGGCGTCACGCGCTTCGTCATGCGGACGGACTGGACCTTCCTGCCCGGCACGCTCTCCGTGACGATCGTCCTCTGCGTCGCCCTCACCCTCGCGATGGGCTATGCGGGCACCGCGCTGGCGCTGCGCGCTAAGCCGGCGCCGCTGCTCCGGAATGAGTAGGCGGTTTAAAGCCGGCTCACTCCTCCGTTAGGGAGCGGTCGCCGGCCAGTTGATGCCAGCGAGTGTGGCAACGCCTTCGAAAATGGGGCGGGCAAAGAAGTAGCCCTGCATGAAGCGAACGCCGACGGAGCGTAGCGCCTCGACCTCCCCCAGGCGTTCGACTCCCTCCGCGACGACTTTCACCCCGATGCCCCTCCCCATGGCGACCATCGAGCGGAGGATTTCGAGACGCACCCGGTCCCGGTCGCAATCCACCACCAGCGCGCGGTCGAGCTTGATGATGTCTGGCCGGAGATTGGCAAGCCGCGAAAGCCCCGAGTAGCCGGTGCCGAAATCGTCGAGCGCGATGCGGAACCCGTGCCGGCGATACTCCTGCATGATCGACAGGATATGCGCCTCCTCCGCGATATGCTCGTTCTCGGTGAACTCGAAGGTCAGCCGGTCCGTCGGGAAGCCGGTGCGGAGGGCGGCGTCCAGCGTCATGCGGATGCAGGCTCGGGGCTCATAAACCGCACGGGGCATGAAGTTGATGTTGAGATCACCCCCTAGGCCGAGTTGGGCTGCCATCTCGATGGCTCTAACGCGGCAGGCCTGATCGAAGGCGTAGACGTTGGCCTCGGTGACCTGTCCGAGGATCGAGGCGGCGCTCTCTCCCTTCGGGCCGCGCACCAGGGCCTCGTGCGTGTCGATGCGGCCCTCTTGCAGGTCCACGACGGGTTGGAAGGCCATGGTGAAGGGGAAACCAAGTCGGCCCAGCCGGCATCCTGAACATCCACGAGGCGTCCCAGCCATAACTTCTCCGCTTCGTCAGGGATGATCGTTCGATCGAGCAATACAACAAGACAGATTGTGATCGAAATGAGTTCAGTGCTGATTCTCTGCCCGCACGCGAAGATTTGTCAGGACGTTATCCGATGCGGCAGGTTGCGAGGGCGGCTAGAGCGTGTTCGCCTGACGAAGAGTGGTGAAGCAGACGGTACACTACCCCATGCGCTAAATATCCTCGGCAGCGCGGGCAGCTCGTCGGCCAGGGCGAGCGCGTGAATGCCGCGGCTCAAACGCCGGGACGAACCCTGCACCGGGCTCGGTCATCGTGAGTAGCCTCAGGCCGCCTCCCCGGGCCCGGACCTTTCGGTGGACTTACATGTGGATTGCCGCTTGATCCGCATTACAGGAAGTCCATATATCCCCCAGTCAGGGGTGGGCGGGTGCCCTCCCCGGAAGGAGTTGTGAACCTCATGGCCTTCGGTCCCGACAACCGTCTCCAGAACGGCCCGTCCGTCTGGAACCAGCCGCTGGGTCGCGCCGCTACCGATGCCGCCACACTGGATGCCGGGCTGCGCGCCTACATGCTGCGCGTCTACAACTGGATGGCTTCCGGCCTCGCGCTGACGGCCATCACCGCCTACGTGATCGCGAACACCGGCCTCGCCGAGCTGTTCTTCAACGTGGTGCGGACGCCGCGCGGCCTTGCCACCCAGCCCACCATCCTCGGCTTCGTCGCGATCTTCGCGCCGCTGGCCTTCGTGATGGTGCTGTCCTTCGGCATCAACCGCCTGTCCAAGGGCACCACACAGGCGCTGTTCTGGGCCTTCTGCGTGGCGATGGGCGCCAGCATGGCGAACATCTTCGTCGTCTATGTCGGCGCCTCGATCGCCAGCACCTTCTTCGTCACCGCCGGCATGTTCGCGGCCGTCAGCCTCTACGGCTACGTCACGAAGGCCGACCTGACGCGGATGGGCGGCTTCCTAATGATGGGCCTGATCGGCATCCTCATCGCCGGTCTGGTCAACGCCTTCGTCGGCAGCTCGGCGCTGCAGTTCGCGATCTCGGTCCTCGGCGTGGTGATTTTCACGGGTCTCACCGCCTATGACACGCAGCGGATCAAGAACGACTACATCGAGTACAGCTACGCCGAGGGTTCCGACGAGGCGGGCAAGCGCTCCGTGATGGACGCGCTGGGCCTCTACCTCAACTTCGTGAACCTCTTCCAGCTGCTGCTGCAGTTCATGGGCGTGCGTAACTCGTCCGACTGATCGGCCGGGCCGCGACGCGGAACGGAACCCCGGGGAGCGATCCCCGGGGTTTTTTCACACACGCCGCTCAGGCGGCCGGCCCGCGCAGGCGAAGCGCCGCCGTGGCCGAGGCGAGCGCCAGCAGCATCAGCACCGCTCCATAAACGACGGCGGTCGCGTGCAGCCCGAAGACCGGAACGGCCATGCCCGCCAGGACGGTCGGAAGGCTGAAGGCGAGGTAGCTCTCGACATAGTAGGCGGCCATCAGCCCGGCCCGCTCGGCCGCGCCCGCCAAGGGGAAAACGCCGCGCACCGCGCCGGAAAAGGCGGCGCCGAAGGCAAGTCCGGCGACGAGCGTGCCGCCGATCAGAAGCGCGGCATTCGTCGCATAGACGCCGATCAAGGTGAGGCCGATGCCCAGCGCCAAGCCCAGCGCGCCCGAGGCGATGCACCGCGCAGGCGGAAGGTGACGCAGCACGCCCAGGCTGAGGGATCCAGACAGCGGCAGGATGGCAATCACCGCCGCGGTGGCCACCGGCGGCAGGGCGCCGACACTGGCCCGCAGCAGCGCCGGCATAAGCGAGAGGTAGAATCCGCCCAGCGCCCAGGCAGCGGTGTTCACCGGCGTGATGAGCAGGAGCATGGCCCGGGCCTGCCGTGGGACATGCACGCGCGGCCGCAGCGCGCCCCAGGCACCCGGGTGGCGCGCCGCCGTTTCCGGCAGGAACCAGACCCCGGCCGCGAGCAGGAGGAAGAGCGCCGCCGTGACGGCATAGATGAGCGCCGCCGGATGAGGGGCGTGGTTGACCAGCACCGCGGCCGCGATCAGGCCCACGGCCATGCCGAGGAAGGGCGCAATGCTGCTGACGAGCGCCCCCCGCGCGCGGTCCACGTCCAGCATCGCCGCACCGAGCGCCGACAGCGCCGCCCCCGTTGCGAGCCCCTGGATCAAGCGCGCCGCGACGAGCGCAGCAAGGGAATCTGCGGTGATGAAGACGAGCATGGCGAGGATGCTGACCAGCATGCCTGCGGAGATCATGGGCCGCCGCCCCACATGGTCAGAGAGGGAGCCAAGGGTCAGCAGCGCGAGCAAGAGGCTGCCTGCATAGGCCGCGAAGACGAGGGTGAGGCCGGGCGCGGTGAGGTGGAGGCCGTCGGCGTAGAGCCGGAAAAGCGCGGTCGGCTCTGCCGATCCTGCCAGCAGCGCGCCGGTCGCGAGTCCTCCAAAGCCGACCATGGAGAAGCCGCGGGTTCCGCTTGGCAGCTGGACCGGGGAGACGCAGGTGGACACGAGAAGACCTCCTAAACACCACAGATTTGCGTTAAGAGGGAGGTAAGACGGCTTACAGGCTTAACGCAACTTTTTTGCGTTAACTTTTGCTGGGCACGAGTTGGAGAGAATGTCGGAAGCGGTCATCAGGCAGGTCCGCGCCGGCGGGCGCAGCGCACGTATCCAGGCCGCCGTGCATGAGGCGACGGAGGCGCTGATTTCAGAGATTGGCCGCGCGGCGTTGACGGTGCCGGCCATCGCCGTGCGGGCCGGTGTCACGCCATCCACGATCTATCGCCGCTGGGGTGGCCTTCCGACCCTGCTAGCCGATGTGGCGGCCCGCCACCTCCGACCCGTGGCCGAGCCTGCCGATGCTCCGACGCTACGGGAGGCCCTGCAGGCCTGGGTGGAGCAATATGCCGACGAGATGTCCTCGGAACCCGGCCGCGCCCTGATCCACGACGTTCTCAACGGCAGCGCGGACCCGGAGTTCATAGGGCGCTGCTGCAGCTACACGATCGACCAGCTGCGCGTCATTTCCGACCGTGCCGTGGCCCGGGGAGAGCCACCCCTGCCACTGGAGGAGGTGGTGGACCACGTGGTGGCCCCCATCATGTACCGGATCATCTTCGGACTGGACCTCACGGATCCCGCCTGGTGCCGCCGGTTGGTGGACCGGCTCTTCGACGGCAGCTCGCCGCTGCAAGGCTGAGCGCCCGGCCGCCGCAAGGCAGCCGGATCGGCTCAAGGGCGGCCTACTTCTCCGCCTTCTCGCCCTTCTCGCTCGTCTTCAGGTGGTCCAGCAGCTTCTGAGTCGCCGCTGCCTTGTCCGTGCGGTCCAGTGCGCCGACTTCCGCCGCAAGCCGCTCCAGCGCCAGCTCGTAGATCTGCCGCTCGGAAAAGGACTGGTCGGGCTGGCCGGCGTTGCGGTGCAGGTCGCGCACCACCTCGGCAATGGCGATCGGGTCACCCGAGTTGATCTTCTGCTCGTATTCCTGGGCACGGCGGGACCACATGGTGCGCTTGATCCGAGCGCGACCGCGCAGCGTCTCCATCGCCTCGCCCATCACCTTCTCGGAGGCGAGCTTGCGCAGGCCCGAGGAGGCGGCCTTGGCCATCGGCACCTTCAGGGTCATCCGGTTCTCCTCGAAGGTGACCGTGATCACCTTGAGGGTCTGGCCGGCGATCGGCACGTCCTCGATGCCCTGTACCTGGCCGACGCCATGGGTGGGATAGACGACGAAGTCGCCCGCGCGGAAATCCTTTCCGGCATTGCCCAGCGGCTTCGGCGGCGGGGCCGGGCGCATCGGCGCCTGGATCACGGGCTCCGCGGCGGTCGGCGGCGGCTCAGGGGCGGCCGCCTGTGTCTCAGCCATGCCCGGCGCCTCCGTGACCTTCGCACGGGCCGAAGACTCGGTCTTGGCCGCGACGTCCGTGCGCGCTGCGGCAGCCTTCGGCTTCGGCGCTGGGCCGGCCGCCACGGTCGTGGCCGTCTTCGGCGCCGCTTCCGTCCTGCGCTCGGTCGCCATGGCCTTGGCCGCCGGCGCGGCGGCCGTGGCCGGGCTCGTATTGCTCGGGGACTTGCTCCCGGCGGGTGCCTTCATCATGCTCTCCGCAATCTCTCTCGCCGCATGCCCTGCCAGGACCGCCCGAAGGCCGATGCAGCGGCCGGCGACGGAAACCGGAAGGAGGACGAGGGGCCTGCCTTCCCGGGTGCCGCGCCGGTCAGGGCAAGCGCCCTCGGCCTCGCCAGGGCGAGCCCCGTCGCAACGACCTTCATGCATCGGCCCGGTCGCCCGGATGGCTGAACCGTTCCGCAGCAGACAGTATCACGAATCGCTGGACCGGTCACGCCGCAGGGGATCATCACGGCGCAACGCGGCGGAGGCGCGCGGGTTGTCCCCTTCGGGAGCGGCCCGGCCCTAAAGCCGGGTGCCGAAAGCCTCAGCCCTGGCCGGGGGAGGCGTCGAACAGCTTCGCCTTATCGGGCTTGCCGTCCCACTCCTTCGCGTCGTCAGGCGGCTCGCCCTTGCGGGAGATGTTCGGCCACTGGGCAGAATAGGTGCGGTTCAGTTCTGCCCAATCGGTCGCGCGCTCGTCGCTGTCCGGGAAGATCGCCTCGGCCGGGCATTCCGGCTCGCAGACGCCGCAGTCGATGCACTCGTCGGGATGGATCACAAGCATGTTCGCGCCGACGTAGAAGCAGTCCACCGGACAAACCTCGACGCAATCCATGTACTTGCAGCGGATACAGTTCTCGGTGACGACGTAGGTCACAGTCAGCCCCTCATACGGCCCACGGAACGGCGGGCGGCCCCGACGGGGCGGAGATGGACCGGGTAAGCCCGGCATGCAAGCGCGTGAATCGCCCGGCAGGACCGCAGCGGGCGAACAGCGCGCGGGGAAGGCTCATTCAACCGGCCGGAAGCTCCTCATAGAGGAGCCGCGCCTCGGCCGGAGGGCCACGCCGCTCGGCCAGCGCCTGCACGCGCCAGACCTTCACCACACCACGCTCCGCCCCGCCGAGGGCGAGAGTCAGCACGTCCCCGGGGCGGAGCCGGGCATGCGGCTTGTCCACGGGCTGGCGGTTCAGGCGCACCCCTCCGCGCTCGACGAAGGCAGCGCAGGCGGAGCGTGTCTTGGATAGGCGCGCGCACCAGAGCCACTTGTCCAGCCGCTGCCAGTCCCGGTCCTCAGTCTCCGCCATGCCGGCGCGTCAGGTCTTTCCGAGCTTCAGCCGGGCGAGCACGGCGAAGGGGCTGTCCGGATCGGCGCCCTTCTCGCGCCGCGCCTCGAAGACGGGGCGGGGCTGCGGCGGGCTGTCGTCACGCCGGTCGCGGCGGGGGCCGCGGTCGCCGCGAGGCCCATCGAAGCGCTGCCCCTCGGGGCGCGGCCCGCGCGGTGGTCCGTCCCCGTTCGGGCGGGGGCCACGGTCCTGGCGATTGCCACGGTCACCGGCGGGCCGACCCTGCTGGCCGCCTTCCGCATTGCGTTCGCCACTCTGGCGGTTGCCGTGTCGGTTGTCGCGGCGTGGCGGGCGCGCCTCGCGGGCGGCCGGAGCACCCTCGGCCTGGGCCGCGGCGCCTTCAGCGGACGCGGCCTCCGTACCCTCGGGGGTTGGCGTGCCCTCCGCCGGAGCGGCCTGGGCGCCGTCGCGGTTCTGCCGGTCGCGCCCGCGGCCACGCCGGTCGCCGTCGCGCTGCCGCCCCTCGGCCGGCTGGCCCTCGCGGCGCGGGCCGCGGTGGCGGTGGCTGTCCTCGCGCCGGGCGGCGACGAGCTGCGGCGCGGGAGGGCCGTAGGCACCCTCCTCCAGCGGCTCCGGCGCCAGCAGGCGGAAGCCGAGGGCGTTTAGCACCGCCGGCAGCGTGTCCGCCTTCGCGCCGAGGCGGCTGGCCACGTCCATCGGCAGGGCGGCGGGGGAGCGGCGGGTCAGGTGGCCCAGCTCCCCCGCGATCCGCTCTGCCACGTCCAGCCGCACCAGGGCGGGGCCGGCCTGGACCCAGCCCATGGTGGCCGCGAAGCCGCGGGGCCAGTCGCGCGGCGGCACGATGGAGACGAGGCCGCCGCCGGGAAGGGAGGGCACGGCCGAGTTCGCTTGCAGCGCCCAGAGCTGGGCGCGGAGCGCCATCGGGCGGGGCTTCAGCATTTCCGGGATGTAGAGGGCGAAGCGCCCGGCGCGGACGCCGATCGCCTTCAGCTTGCCGCGCAGCTCCGGCGTGATCTCGCGCTCCGTACCGCCGGGGAGCAGGCCAAGGTATTCGCGCAGGCGGAAGAGGTGCCCGCGCAGCTCCGCGTCCTCGGCCGCCTTGCCCTCGGCCTCGATCAGCGGCGCGAAATCACGGGCCACCAGGGCGTCGAACCAAGTTGCGAGCTTCGCGCGGATACGGTCGCGCTGGGCACTGTCGATGAACTCGGAATCGATGGGCTCGATCACCGGCTTCTCGGGGGAGGTGCCGGGCTTGAGCTTGGCGACCTCCGCCGGCTCGTCCGCCCCCTCGGCCTTCCAGGTGATGCGCTGGAACTTCGTCAGAGCGAAGGCGTCGTCCGGCGCGGCCTCCAGGGCGGTGACGCGGCGCGGCATCTCCTCGCGCAGGGCGCGGCGGGCGGCGCGGAGCATCACCTTGCGCTCCTCCTCGTCCTCGGCATCGGCCGAGGTCTCGAAGACGAAGCCCTTCACCTGGCCGACGGGATGGCCTTCCACCACCACGTCGCCGTTGCGCGCGACGGCGGAGAGAAGGTCCTCGTCCCCCTCGTCGAGCTTGCGGATGAGGTGGGCCGCCCGGCGGTCCACGAAGCGGGCGGTCAGGCGTTCGTGCAGCGCGTCGGAGACGTGATCCTCGGCGGCGCGTGCGGCCTCCTGCATGGCGGTTGCGTCCTTCAGCCAGTCGGCACGTGCGGCGACATAGGTCCAGGTGCGGATGCCCGAGAGCCGGGCCATCAGCGTATCGAGGTCGCCTTCGGTGTTGTCGAGGTAGTTAATCTGCGATGCCGCCCAATCGCTGGGCAGCGTGCCCTCCTGCGCCAGGTGCCCGAAGACCCGGGCGCAGAAGCGGGTGTGGCTCTCGTCGGCCAGCTTGCGGAAGTCCGGGATCTGGCAAGCCTCCCAGAGGAGGCGCACCCGGGCGCGGGAATCTGCCAGCCGCCGCACATCCGCCTCGCGCGAGAGGGCCTCGAGGGTCACGTAGTCGGTCGCGTCGTTCCCGCGCGCGAGGCCCTGGAAAGGCGGCGGCTGGGAGAGGCTGTTCAGCAGTCCGTCGATGCTCGCGAGGTCCAGGTCGCTATTGCGCCAGGCCAGCGTCGTCAGCGGCTCGAAATGATGGCCCTCGATCTTGTAGACCATCTCGTCCGAGAGCGGCGGGCAGTCGGCGGTGACGCCGAAGGTCCCGTCCCGCATGCCGCGCCCGGCGCGGCCGGCGATCTGCGCGGCCTCCTGCGGGTGCAGCAGGCGGGGGCGGTGGCCGTCGAACTTCTGCAGGTTGGCGAAGGCGACATGGTCCACGTCCATGTTCAGCCCCATCCCGATCGCGTCCGTCGCGACCAGGAAGTCCACCTCCCGGTTCTGATAGAGCGCCACCTGCGCGTTGCGGGTGCGGGGCGAGAGGCGGCCCATCACCACCGCGCAGCCACCACGGCGGCGCCGGATGGCCTCGGCGATGGCATAGACCTCCCCCGCCGAGAAGGCGACGACGGCGCTGCGCGAGGGCAGGCGGGTGAGCTTGGCCGGACCCGCATAGGTAAGCTGGGAGAGGCGCGGGCGGCTCTCGATCTCGGCCTGGGGCACCAGCCGCTGGAGGAGGGGGCGGATGGTCTCGGCGCCCAGGAACATCGTCTCGACCAGCCCGCGCGCGTTCAGCAGCCGGTCCGTGAACACGTGCCCGCGGTCAGCGTCGGCGCAGAGCTGAATCTCGTCCACGGCCACGAACTCGGCCTGGCGATCGAGCGGCATGGCCTCCACCGTGCAGGCGAACCACTTCGCCCCCGGGGGGATGATCTTCTCCTCCCCGGTGATAAGGGCAACGTTGCGCTCGCCCTTGGCGGCCACCATGCGGTCGTAGTTCTCGCGGGCCAGCAGGCGCAGCGGGAAGCCGATGATGCCGCTGGAATGGGCCAGCAGGCGTGTGATGGCCAGGTGTGTCTTGCCGGTATTCGTGGGGCCGAGGACAGCCTTCACGCGGGAGGGGAACATCTGGCGGTCTGAGGACGGGCTCATTAGGCGCGACGTGTGGCCCCGCATGGCCTCCTTGGCAAGCGCCGAGGTTGGGGGGAGGGTGGGGCGGCCCATGAACGCACCGCTTTCCGGACCCTCGCCCGCCGCCGAATCCCTCCCCAGCGGTGACGATCGGGCCACACACGCGCAGAGCGAGGGACTTGCCGCCGCCGATCCTCAGCCGTCGGGCAAGCCGCCACCGGAGCCACTGGTCCGCCTTGCCCTGCTGCTTGGCACCTGCTTCCTCGGCGTGGGCGTGACCATGCCCTTCCTGCCCCCCTTCCTTGCCGGCAAGGGACTTGGGCCGGAAGCGGTGGCGGGGGTGCTCTTCGCGGGCTCGCTGGTGCGCTTCGCCGTCGGCCCCGCCTTCGGGCGCCTCGCGGACCGGCTGGGGGACGGGCGGCTGGTCCTGGCGCCTTGCGCCGCGGCGGCCGCGCTCGCCGCGCTCCTGTTCCTGCCGGCCGAGGGGTTCCTGGCGGTGCTGGTCGTGCAGCTGGCCTTCGCGGCCGCCATGGCGCCCCTTGGACCCCTGGGCGAAGCCCTGACCCTGGCCGCCACCCGCCGCGCCGGCGCGGATTTCGGTCGCGTCCGCTCGGCCGGGTCGGCGGCCTTCATCCTCGCGGCGACCGGGGCCGGGGCCGTGGCCTCCTGGATCGGCTACTCCGCCATGCCATGGCTCCTGGGTGTATGCTACGCCGCCGCCGCCCTCACCGCCTGGGCTCTTCCCCGCGCTGAACGGGCACCAGGTCCGCCCACCGCGGCAAAGGGTGGGCTTCGAAGCATTTTCGCGCTCCACCTACTGCGCCTGCCAGGCTTCGGGCGGCTGGTCGCCATCACCGGGCTCGTCCAGGGAAGCCACGCCGCCTATTACGGCTTCTCCTCCATCCACTGGGCGCGCGCCGGGCACTCCCCGGACACAATTGGCCTTCTTTGGTCCGAGGGGGTGCTGGCGGAGGTGCTGCTCTTCTTCTGGGCGCGGCCGCTCCTCGGGCGCCTCTCTCCCCGTGCCCTCATGCTGCTGGCGGCAGGCGCGGGGCTGCTGCGCTGGTCTGCCCTGGCGGCCACGACCGAGCTCTGGGTCCTCGTGCCGCTGCAACTCCTGCACGCGCTCACCTTCGGCGCGCAGTATCTCGGCGCCATGCGCTGGCTTTCGGCCCATGCGCCGCCGGGGGAGGCGCTCTCGGCCCAGAGCCTGCACGCCGCACTCGGCAATACCGGGGCGCAAGCCCTGGCGATGCTGGCGGCCGGGGCGCTCTATGCCGCCGTGGGCCCCGGCGCCTTCCTGGCCATGGCAGGGCTTTGCGCCCTCGCGCTTCCGGTGGCTTGGCGTTGGCGGGCGGAGTGAAGGGCCGCGCCGCTCTCTAGGACCACCTCTCGCCATCCCAGTGATGCGCCGTCCAACTGGCCCGGCCGTTCTCCACCACCACGCGATTATAGGCGTTCTGCTCCCCCCTGAGCCGGGTGGAGATGGCCGAGCCCGCCTGCAGCACGAGCAGCGTATCCCCTTCCGCCGCGGTGACGGCGTGCAGGTTGTGGTAGCCCACATGCAGGTGCCCGGAGAGCACCAGCCGCACGCCGGACTGGGCGAGGTCCCGCAGCGCCCGCTCCCCGCGCTTCACCACCGGCGTGTCCGGCCGCTCCGGCGGCGCGAGGAAGGGGTGATGGGCCACGACGATCCGGAAGGGCCCCTCCGGCAGGCGCCTGAGCCGGCGGAGCAGTCGCAGCAGGCCGGAGCGGGGGATTTTCCCGTTCTCCCAGTTGAGGTGCAGCCCTCCGCGCGAGACGGTGTTGAGGCCGATCACCTGGATCTCTTCGTCCTCGAACATCGGCTCGGTGTCAGGCGCGATCATCGACTGCCACCGCCCGAAAGGATCCAGCAGGCGTTCCCAAAGGTAATAGGCGGTGATGTCGTGGTTCCCCGGCACCGCCAGCCAGGGCACCTTCAGCGCGTCGAGGAAAGCGCGGGCGGCGCGGAACTCGCGCGGGCGGGCGCGCATCGTCAGGTCGCCCGAGATCACGACGAGGTGGGCGGGGTCCGAGTTCAGCCGTTCCAGCAGCGCGTCCGCGGCCCGCAGGTCGACCCGTCGGAAATGGAGGTCGGAGATGTGGTCGATGATCCTCACCGTCCCGACTCCGGCGGGGCAAGGACCGTGAGCGCGCGCGGGTGGATGGCGTATTGCAGAGGCGTCGCCAGGATGCAGGCCTCGCCGTCGTTCATCACCCGAAGGCGTCGGCGGCGGGAACGGATGGTGAAGGCCGGGCCGGAGACGATCTCGATCTCGCGCGACCGCTTCCAGATGCCGAGCGCCATGGCCAGCAACATCTTCGCCGACCAACCGATGGAGAAGCGGCGGCTGACATAGAGGTGCAGCGCCCCCCCATCGAGGCGGGGGCGGTGGAACATCCGCCCTGTCCCCTCCTCATAGTCGTTGTTCACGACCGAGAGGGCCCGGGTCCAGATCCGCCAGGGCTTGTGCCAGCCCGGTGCGTTGACCATCAGCCGGTGCGGCCGCTGGCGCAGCAGCGTGCGGAAAGCCGCGATGAAGACCTTCAGCAGGGAGCGCCAGGTCTTCTCGCGCCGGTGCAACTCGCGGTAGCGATTGATCGTGTTCGGCAGCCCGATGACGGACTGGCAGAGGAAAACCTCGCCGTTCACCTCCCCGACATCGATCCGCCGCTCGGTTGCGCGGCCAAGGGCGAGCGCCGCCTCCACGGGATCGAGCGGCATGCCGAGGTCGCGGGCAAGGAGGTTGAGCGTGCCGAGCGGCAGGACCGCGAGGATCTTGCCGCTCTCGCCAAGGCGCGCAGCGACGCTGCGGATGGTCCCGTCGCCGCCGCCGACGATGACGATCGGCGCATCGGTGGCGATGGCCGCCTCCACCCGCCCCTGCATGTTGGGCGCGGCGTCCTCGGCGATGATGGTGAGGTCGAAGCCCGCGCTGCGCAGGGCCTGCGGAATAAGCTGCGGCAGTTCAGGACGGGCCGAGAGCGTTCCCGCCCGCCCGTTCATCACCAGGACAGCCCGCCTCATGGGGCGCCGAACGTCCAGAACCCTAGCTCCCCCTTTTGCGCCGGGCGAACGCGGGGCAGCGCGGCAGGGTTTCGCGGGCGGTACGGCCTGCATGCGAAAAGGGGCGCGGACCCTTCGGACCGCGCCCCCTCAACTTCTTCGCCGTAGACCTTAGATCAGGCGGCGACCTTAACCCCGGCCATGCTGCGGAGCACGTAGTGCAGGATGCCGCCCTGCTTGTAGTACTCAACCTCGTCCGCCGTATCGACGCGGCACTGGACCTGGGTGCGGACCTCGGTGCCGTCGGCGCGGTGGATGACGATGTCGAGCAGCATGCGCGGCTTGAGGTTCTCAAGGCCGAGAATATCCACGGTCTCGTTGCCGGTGATGCCGAGGCTCTTGCGGTCCTCGCCCGGCTTGAACACCAGCGGCAGCACGCCCATGCCCACGAGGTTCGAGCGGTGGATGCGCTCGAAGCTCTCGGCGATCACGGCCTTCACGCCGAGCAGCATCGTGCCCTTGGCCGCCCAGTCGCGGGAGGAGCCGGTGCCGTATTCCTTGCCGCCAAAGATCACCAGCGGCACGCCCTCGGCCTTGTACTTCATGGCCGCGTCGTAGATCGGCATGACGTCGCCCGAGGGGTAGTGCTTGGTGATGCCGCCCTCGATGCCCGGGACGAGCTCGTTCTTGATGCGGATATTGGCGAAGGTACCGCGCATCATGACCTCATGGTTCCCGCGGCGGGCGCCGTAGGAGTTGAAGTCGGCCTGCCGGACCTGGTGTTCCAGCAGGTACTCGCCGGCGGGCGAGGCCTTCTTGATGGAGCCGGCCGGGGAGATGTGATCGGTCGTGATGCTGTCCGCGAGCTCCGCCAGGATGCGGGCGCCCGACACGGAGGCGACCGGCGCGGGCTCGGGCGAGATGCCCTCAAAATAGGGCGGGTTCTGCACGTAGGTGGAGCCGGAGTTCCAGCGGTAGGTGTCGCTGCCCATCTCAACCTGGATGCCCTGCCAGTGCTCGTCGCCCTTGAAGACGTCGGCGTAGCGGGACTGGAACATCGTGCGGGTGAGGACGCGGTGGACGACCTCGTTAATCTCCGCCTGCTCCGGCCAGATGTCCTTCAGGTAGACGGGCTGGCCATCGCTGCCGGTGCCGAGCGGCGCCGTGGTGATGTCCTTCGTGATGGTGCCGGCCAGGGCATAAGCGACCACCAGGGGCGGGGAGGCGAGATAGTTCGCGCGCACGTTCGGGTGCACGCGGCCCTCGAAGTTGCGGTTGCCCGAGAGGACGGAGGCGACGACGAGCTTGTTCTCCTCGACCGCGTCCACGATGGCATCCTCGAGCGGGCCGGAGTTGCCGATGCAGGTGGTGCAGCCGTAGCCGACGGTCTGGAAGCCCAGCGCGTCCAACTCGGGCTGCAGGCCGGAGGCGTTCAGGTAGTCCGTCACCACCTGGGAGCCGGGGGCGAGCGAGGTCTTCACCCAGGGTTTGGGCTTCAGCCCCTTGGCCCGCGCCTTCTGCGCCACGAGGCCGGCGGCCACGAGCACATAGGGATTGGAGGTGTTGGTGCAGGAGGTGATCGCCGCGATCACCACGTCGCCGTGCCCGAGGTCGTAGTTCGCGCCGGTGACCGCCACGCGCGCATCGGCCGGCGGGGCGCCCGGGGGCGTGAGGTTCGGCAACTCCTTCGCGAAGGAGGTGGCGATGTCCGTCAGCACCACCTTGTCCTGCGGCCGCTTCGGCCCGGCCATGGAGGGCTGCACGGTGGAGAGGTCGAGCTCCAGCGTGTCGGTGAAGACCGGGTCCGGCGTGGAGTCATCGCGCCACATGCCCTGGGCCTGGGCGAAGGCCTTCACGAGGGCGATGCGGTGCTCCTCGCGGCCGGAGAGGCGGAGATAGCCGAGCGTCGCCTCGTCCACCGGGAAGAAGCCGCAGGTCGCGCCGTACTCGGGCGCCATATTGCCGATCGTCGCGCGGTCGGCGACGGGCAGGTGCGTCAGGCCCTGGCCGTAGAACTCGACGAACTTGCCGACGACGCCCTTCTTGCGGAGCATCTGCGTGACGGTCAGCACGAGGTCGGTGGCGGTGACGCCCTCGCGCAGCTTGCCGGTCAGCTTAAAGCCGATGACGTCGGGGATGAGCATGGCGATGGCCTGGCCGAGCATCGCGGCCTCGGCCTCGATGCCGCCCACGCCCCAGCCGAGCACGCCGAGGCCGTTCACCATCGTGGTGTGGCTGTCGGTGCCGTAGCAGCTGTCGGGATAAGCGTACTCGTCACCGGCATCGGTCGCGGTCCAGACCACCTGGGCGAGGTACTCGAGGTTCACCTGGTGGCAGATGCCGGTGCCCGGGGGAACGACGCGGAAGTTATCGAAGGCGGCCGAGCCCCAGCGGAGGAACTCGTAGCGCTCGCCGTTGCGCTCGTACTCGATGTCGACGTTCTTCTTCAGAGCGTCGGCGGTGCCGGAGACGTCCACCATCACGGAGTGGTCGATGACGAGGTCGACCGGGACCAGCGGATTCACCTTCTGCGGGTCACCGCCGAGCTTCAGCATGCCGTCGCGCATGGCCGCCAGGTCAACCACGGCGGGGACGCCCGTGAAGTCCTGCATCAGGATGCGCGCGGGGCGGAAGGGAACCTCGCGGTCGGACTGGCCCTTCTCGAGCCAGCCGGCGATCGCCTTGGCGTCATCAACCTTGTAGGTGCCGCCGTTCTCGAAGCGGAGGACGTTCTCCAGCAAAACCTTCAGGCTGTTCGGCAGGCGGGCGAAGTCGGTGCCCAGGGCCTTACCGGCTTCAGGGATGGAGAAGTAATGATAAGTCTTGCCGTCGACGGACAGCGTGCGCCGCGTCTTGAGGGTGTCCTGGCCGATCTTGCTCATGCGTCGCAACTCCCCTGGGCATGCTTGAATTTCGTGGCTGCTTGAAGCATGGCGGTGCTTTCCGGTCCAGGGGCAGGACCGATACCTTGGGGGTATGGCAGCTTGCTGGCGGCGGATGAACTGGCCGCCCGGCGCGGCGGCAGGGTGGTCTTCGCCGGCCTCTCCCTGCGGGCCGAACCGGGGGAGGCGCTGCTGCTCCTCGGGCCGAACGGCGCCGGCAAGTCGACCCTCCTGCGCGTGCTGGCCGGCCTGCTTCGTCCCGCCGCCGGAAGGCTGAACTGGGAGGGGGAGGAGATCGCCCTCGATCCCGCTGCCCACGGCGCGCGCACCCGCTATCTCGGCCACCAGGACGCCATCAAGCCAGCCATGACACCGGCGGAGGACCTCGCCTTCTGGGCTCGTTTGCGCGGCGGCGATCCGGCGGCGGCGCTGGCAGCGCTGGGCCTCTCCGCCTTGGCGAGGCTGCCCTGCCGTACCCTCTCGGCCGGGCAGCGCCGCCGGCTGGCGCTCGCCCGCTTGCTGCTCGGCGATGCGCCCCTTTGGCTACTGGACGAACCGACGCTCGGGCTCGACACTGCCTCGGTCGCGCGGCTCGGCACCATCCTCGCGACGCATCGCGCGCGCGGCGGGATCGTCCTGGCCGCCACCCACCTGCCGCTGCCACTGCCCGGCGCGCGCGAGTTGCCGCTTTGATCGCCGTCTTCCTGCGCGAGCTGCGCCTTGCCCTGCGCCACCCCGCGGAGGCGCTGGCAGCGGTGCTCTTCTTCGTCATCGTCTGCGCGCTGTTTCCTTTCGGCATCGGGCCCTCGCCCGAGGCACTGGCGCGGCTGGCGCCGGGCGCGCTCGTTACGGCGGCGCTGCTCGCCGCCCTGCTGCCGCTCGACCGCCTCTTCGCGGCGGAGGCGGAGGACGGCTCGCTCGACCTGCTGCTCACCGCCGGCCTCCCGCCCGCCGCGCTGGCCGGCGCCAAGGCCGCAGCGCACTGGGCCGTGACGGGTGTGCCCCTGATCCTCGCAACGCCTGTCGCCGCCGCCCTTCTTGCCCTGCCGACCGAGGCCTGGGGCGTGGCGATTCTCGCCCTCGGACTCGCCTCCGCCGTCCTCTCCCTTCTCGGCACGGTGGGCGCGGCGCTGACCCTCGGCGCGCGCCGGGGAGGGGTTCTGCTCCCGCTGCTCGTCCTGCCGCTCGCGGTGCCCGTCGTCATCTTCGCCGCCGGGGCGATCGAGGCGGCCTCGGCAGGCGGGGAGGCGCGGCCTTTCCTGCTGCTGCTCGCGGCCTTCCTCGCCGGCGCCCTGCCGCTGGCCCCTCTCGCCGCCGGCGCGGCGCTGCGCGAGGGTTGAACGCGGGGCGTCTTCCTTGCGCTCCCGGCTGCGCTACGATGGGGCATGGCATTCAAGGGAAAGCCGCCGGGTTCCGGCTCCGGGGAGATGTCGCGCCGCACGGTGATGCTGCGCCCGGCCATCGACCTTGAGCCCCGCAAGCGCGACGAGGCGCGCCGCCTCCGCCGCGCCGGCCACGAGCCCGCCTTTATTGCCGAGACCATCGGAGCGCCCATCGAGGAGGTGGAGAAGGCACTCGTCCAGATGCGCATGCCGCGCCCCGAGACTACGCGCGGCACCCTGAACGTCACGCTCGCCGCCCATGCGCTGGTGATGAAGGAGCGCCAGGGAAACGAGCCGCTCTGGCAGACCATGGATCGCCTGCTGGATGAGCTTCTCCGCCTGCGCGCCGCCGAATCCGCCCGCGCCCGGCGCCGGCGCGAGGGCGAGGGCGCGCTGCCCCTCTTCCCCGAGGGCTAAGGGCGGCCTGACGCGGGCCGCCCCTCGGTGCAGAATAGGGACATGACGTTCCGCCGCGCCGCGCTGATCCTCGCCTGCCTTCTCGCCGGGCCGGCACTTGCCCAGGCGCCGCGGCCCTCGGGCACCAGCGCCGGCCCCTCCGCCCGCCAGCAGCCTGCCGCCGCGGCGGGTAAGCAGCCGACGGCCAAGGGGACCGCCGCACCTAACCGCCCGGCCGCCACGGCAACGCGCGGTGCCGTGCCGCCCCGCAGCGCCTCCGCATCCCGGCCTGCCGCGCCGCGCGGGGGCACTGCGGCTTCGCGCACAAGGCCGCCGGGCGCCGCCGCATCCCGCCCGGGTCTCGCGGCGCCGCGCCCTCCCGTCCGGCCGACACCCGCCGCTGTTCCTGCCGCGCCCGTCGTCATCCCCGCGCCCGAAGCGGCCGCCGTGCCGCAAGGCGCTGCGCCCCTCCTCCCCGCCGCAGCGGCCGCGCTCTCGGCAGTGCCGGTCGCACGTCGCGGGGCACCCGTGCTCGCCGGGCCCTTCCTTCCGGCGCCCGAGCCTTCCGGCCCCACCGCCTCCTGCGAGCCACCCGGCGCCCCCGTGCGGAACCTCGAGAGCACCGGCTTCTACGCAGATCCCGCCTTCTCCCGGCCCGATCCCCTGCGGATGCGGGCGGATGCGGAGGCCGGGCGCCCGCTGGTCGAATGGCTCACCCTCGTACAGCGCGCCGTCGCCCGGCACCGCGCGGGCGAGGCCGGGGCGGCAGACTGCGCCCTCGCGGCGCTGGACCAATGGGCGAAGGGCGGCGCGCTGCTCGGCGCCTTCAACCTCCAGGGCGGCTACCACAGGAAATGGGCGCTCGCCGGCGCCGCGCTTTCCTTCCTGGCCATCCGCGAGGCGCCGGGGCTCGACCCCGTGGCTCTCGGCCGCACTGCCCGCTGGCTCGGCGAGGTGGCCGAGGCGGTGCGGCCCCATTACGAGCGCAACTCCACCGCTATCATCAGCGACGTCCGCAACAACCACGCCGCCTGGGCTGGCCTCGCGGTGGCCGCCGCCGGCATCGCGGGTGGGAACCGAGTACAACTCGACTGGGGCGTGGCCCGCCTTCGCGCGCAGCTCGCCCAGGTCGATGAGCGCGGCGTCCTCCCGCAGGAAGCAAAGCGCGGCGCCATGGCCCTGCACTACCACCTCTTCGCACTCGACGCGGTCGCAGCGCTGGAACGACTGGCCGCCGCGAACGGCATCGCACTGACCGGGGGGGAGCGCTCCGCCTATGCCCGCCTGCGCGACCTCTGCCTCGCCGCGGCGCGCGACCCGGCCCGGATGGAGGCGATCGCGGGGGTTCCCCAATCCGACCCCTGGCTGGGGGAGCGCGCGCCGCTCGCCACGGCGGATGGACTGGAGATCGCCTCCATCGCCACGCCCACTCCGGAGCTGGACGAGGCACTGGCCTCCTTCCGCCCCTATGCCGCGCGGTGGCTGGGCGGCGCAATCACCGGATGGTGGAAGGGCTGAGGCCTACCCGCGCGAGTCGCGCGCTGGGCTCCCGCTCTGGCCGCTCTCTCTCCCGCCCTCGGCACCACGGCACGCGCTTGCCAGCACGGCAGTCAGGGCCGCAGGATTCAAGGGTTTCTGCAGGATCGCGAGCGGCCCAGTCGCCTCGCAGCGCGCGCGGAAGGCCGGGTCGCCGGAGCCGGTGACGAAGAGGAAGGGCGGCCCGCCGCGCGCCCGCAGCATCCCCGCGAGGTCCACGCCGTCTGCCCCGCCCGGCAGCTTCACGTCAAGACTGACGAGATCGACCGGCCCGCCGTCGAGGAGCCGAAGGGCGGCCGCCACGGTCGGCGCGATACCCACCACCTCGTGACCAGCATCCTCGATCACCTGCCCGAGGTAATCTGCGATGAGAAGCTCGTCCTCGACGACGAGCACCTTCAGGGGGCGATGCCCCGTGTTGGAACCGTGATCCGCCATGTCGTGCCGGGGGCTGATGCCCCGCCGGTCTCCATCTCGCCGCCGACCTGCTGCACGAGGCGATGGACCAGCCGCATACCCAACCCCCCCGATCCGCCCTTGGGCTCCGCCGGCCGCTCCCCGCTGCCGTTATCCGATATCTCAAGGCGGAAGCGCTCCGCGTCAATCCGATGGAAGCGGACGCCCAGCCGCCCCTCGTCCTCGGGGAAGCGCGCGTGCTGGAGCGAATTGGTCATCAACTCATTCGCGACCAGGGCGAGGGGCACCGCCAGGTCCACCGGCAGGGGGGTGGCCTCCACCTCGACCGAGGCCTTTACGCCCCGGCTATCGAGCCCGAGCAGGTCGTCCACGAGCTGCCCCAGAAAATCCGCGAAGTCTACGCGGCGGAAGTCGCCCCCGCGGTAGAGCCGCTCCTGCAACAGGGAGAGCGACTGCACGCGCCGTCCGAGATCCTGGAGCTTCGTTCGCGCGTCCGCATCCTCGATCGCGCGGGCGGTGAAGCTGATCAACCCAACCACAAGCTGCAGGTTGTTGTGCAGGCGGTGGTAGAGTTCCTGGGTCAGGAGGTCCCGGTTCTCTTCCAGGCCGCGTCGTGTCTCCGCCCTCGTCACGGCCGCCCGCGTGGCGGCGGCCAGCCGCTGCAGCTGCCGCGCCGACTTCACGACGTAGTCGTCGAACCCCGCCTTGATGGCGCGGACCGCGACCTCCTCGCTGCCGGTGCCGGTGAACATCACGGCGGGGCAGCCCGGCGCCACGGTCCGAACCCTCTCCAGGATCTCGAAGCCGGTCGTCCAGTTCAGTTCGAGGTCGGAGACGAGCAGGCCGGGCGGCGCCCGCAGCGCCTGGTCCAGGGTGGCCGGATCGCCGGCTTCCAGGATCTCGGCCTCCGGGAACTCGCGCCGCATCGCCCGCGCGGCCAGGCCTCGGAAATCAGGGTCGTCATCGGCAATCAGGATTCGCATCGCCCGAGAACGACACGGCCCTGGCCAGGGTTGATCCCAGCCCTTCGGCGCGATCGTGCCACAGGATGAAACCCGCCGCGGGCTGCTTGTCTTGGAATGTACCCTTGCTTGAGGCGGACGAAAGGAGACGGTCCCGGGCATGATGGCGATGCTGAGCGAGGCAGAGCCCTATGGCCGTTCGACGGGGCGAGGGGGCCTTGGCCCGCCCGCTTGGCGGCCACGATGGACAGGCGACCTCTCGGTCCTCGCAGCCGTCGCCGTGGCTACCTCCCTGGCGATGCTCATGGCAGGGGTCATCCTGCTGAACATCAACCTGCGGCGGATCGCGGAGGCGCGGGCCTTGGTGGAGGGCACGGTAGCCGTGCTGGACGGCGCCAGGTCCGTCGTCGTCGGCATCGTCAACGCCGAAACCGGCCAGCGTGGCTACCTCTTGACGGGCGAGGCGCAGTACCTCGAGCCCTATGACGCGGCGGTCCAGCGGATCTGGAACGATTGGGAGAACCTGATCGCCCGGGTGCGCCTGCCGGACCAGCGGCGGCGGCTGCTGGCGGTCCGCCCGCTCATCGAAGAAAAGCTGGCAGAGTTGGCGGAGACCGTCCGCCTTCGCCAGCACTCACTTGACGACGCTCTGCAGGTGGTGCGGACCGACCGGGGCATCCGGATCATGGACGAGATCCGCGCCCGCTTCAGCGAGTTCGAGGCGGTGGCGCGCGACCTGCTGGTGGAACGTAGCCGCATGCAGGAGGAGCGCACCCGCTTCACCACATGGGTGGCGCTCGGCTGCGGCGCCCTGGCCCTCATCTCCGCCGTCCTCGGGGGCTTCATCGTCCTGCGCCGCCGAGACATGCGCCGGCTGGCCGAGCAAAACCTCCGCCTGGAGCGCCAGGTGACGGCGCGGACGGCGGCGCTGGAGGAGTCCAACGACGAGTTGCAGGCCTTCGCCGCGGCCATCTCGCATGACCTGCGTGCCCCCGCCCGTGTCATCGGCGGCTACGCGGCCGCGCTGGAGGAGGATGCCGGCGAGCGCCTGGCTGCGGAGGAGCGCGGCTTCCTCGCGCGGATCGCCGGGGCGGCGGCGCGAATGGACGGGCTGATCGACGATATTCTCGGCTACAGCCGCCTCGCGCGGCAGGATCTGCCGCTGAGACGGGTTGCGCTGGAGGACGTGGTCGATGCCGTCCTGGACGGCCGGCGGGAGGAAGCCGCCGCTGTCAATGCGCGGATCGAGCTGCGCCGCCCGATGGGCGCAGTGCGCGGCCACCTTTCGGCGCTCACCCAGGCCTTCGGCAACCTCTTCGGCAATGCGCTGAAGTTCACCGCGCCGGGCCAGAGGCCGGAGGTTCTCATCCATACGGAGCCCGGCTCGGTCGGGACGATCCGTCTTCTGGTGGAGGACCGCGGGATCGGCGTCGCGCCCGGGCAGGAGGAGCGTGTGTTCCGCCCCTTCGAGCGCCTGCACGGCCGGGAGGCCTATCCCGGCACCGGGGTTGGGCTTGCGATCGTGCGGCGCGTGGCCGAGCGCCTCGGCGGCCGCTGCGGCGTCGCTCCGCGGCCGGGAGGCGGCAGCCGCTTCTGGATCGAGCTGCCGGCTTGGACGGAGGAAGGCGACGGCAGCCCGATTCGCCGCCCGCCGGAATAGCAAGCCGGCTACTCAGCGCGCGGCGGGCGGCCCATCAGGCGCTCCACGGCCGCGCCCATTTCCAGTGTGCCGTCCAGCACGGCGGCAACGGCGGCGCAGACCGGCAGCTCCACCCCCGCCTGCGCCGCGCGGGCGAGAAGGGCCGGCGCCGTTGCCACGCCTTCCGTTACCGACTGCCGCCCGGCCAGCACGGCCGCCGCCGCTTCCCCGCGCCCGAGGGCGAGGCCAAGCGAGAAGTTCCGGCTGCCCGCCCCCGCGCAGGTGAGCATGAGGTCGCCGAGGCCCGAGAGCCCCGCTACTGTCTCCGCCCGCCCGCCGAGGGCCACGACAAGCCGCGCGATCTCGGCCAGGCAGCGCGTGACGAGGGCGGCGCGAGCGTTCTCGCCCAGCCCCGCGCCCATCACCGCCCCGGCCGCAATCGCCGCCACATTCTTCGCGGCCCCCGCTACCTGCACTCCCAGCGGGTCCGTGCCGGCGTAGAGGCGGAAGCCCGGGGAGGCGAGGCGCGCCATCACCTCTCCCCGCAGCGCCCCGTCCGCCCCCGCCACTACGGCCGCGGCGGGAAGCCCCGCCGCAACCTCATGCGCGAAGTTCGGGCCGGAGAGCACCGCCGCCGGCAGCTGCGGCCGGGCCTCTGCGAGGATTTCCAGCGGGAAGCGCAGCGTCCCGGTCTCCACCCCCTTCGCGACAACGACGCAGGGCGGCAGCGCACCTAATCCCTTCAGCACGGCGCCCAGGTGCTGGGTCGGCACTGCCAGGATCGCGAGGGAGGCGCCGGCCAGCGCCGCTCGCGCATCTCCCGTTACCGCCAGGCCAGGGGGCAGGGGGGTGCTCGGCAGGTGCCGCGCGTTCTCGCGCAGCGCCTCGATCGAGAGCGCCCGCGCCGGCTCCCTTGCCCAGAGAACCACTTCCTGCCCCGGCGCTTCGGCCGCGCGCGTGGCCTGGATGGCCAGTGCGGTTCCCCAGGCACCGGCGCCGATCACCGCGACCTTGTCGCCCCCGCTCATTCCGGCACGATCTCTGTAACGGCCCAGCCGCCGCCCTTCTCGTGGTCGTCGAAGCGCGCGTGGAGCGCGGCCAGAAGGGAGCGGGCCGTCTCCGCGAAGCCGTAGGGCGGATTCACGACGAGGAGGCCGCAACCGTTCAGCCGCCGCGGGTCGGTCGGCTCGCGCAGCCACAGCTCGCAGCCGATCACGTCCCGCAGGCCGAAGGCGGCGATGCCGTCGGCGAATGCGCGCACCGGGGCCCGGTGCTTGATTGGATACCAGGCCGCCTGCACTGCGGGGCGGAAGCGCTGCGCCAAGCGGGCCATCGCGGCCGAGAGCCGGTCGAACTCGTCCTCCACCTCGAAGGGCGGATCGAAGAGCACCAACCCGCGCCGCTCCGGAAAAGGGGTAAGGGCGGTGATGGCTTCGTAGGCGTCTCGCCGGTGCACGGAGACCTGGGGGTCGCCCTTGAAGGCCGCGCGCAGCGTTGCGGCGTCCTCCGGGTGCAACTCGCAGAGGGTGAGATAGTCCCCCGGCCGCAGCATGGCGCGGATTAGAGCCGGGCTGCCCGGATAGGTGCCGGGCGTGAAGCTCCGCACCAGGGTGAGCCAGGGCAGGAGCGGGCCGTCCTGGATGGCCTCCAGCAGTCCAATGCCGTCGCGCCATTCTCCGGTACGCCGGGCCTCCTCGGATTGCAGGTCGTAGAGGCCGATGCCGGCATGGGTATCGAGCACGCGGAAGGGCGTCGCCTTCCGGCCCAGCGCCGCGACAAGGGCATGCACCAGGGCGTGCTTCATGCAGTCCGCGAAATTCGCGGCGTGGAAGGCGTGCCGGTAATTCATGTGGGCGGGGTCAACTCATCCAGCGGCCAGCGGGGGCGTGGGGCGTGGTCCCAGGGATCGGTGAGGCCGGCGCGCAGGCGCTCGATCCCCGCCCAGGCGACCATCACCGCGTTGTCGGTGCAGAGGCGGATAGGGGGAGCGACCATCGGCAGCCCCGCGGCCGCCGCGACGGCCATCAGTGCGGCGCGCACGCCGCTATTGGCCGCGACGCCGCCCGAGACCACCAGCGCGGTCGCGCCCGGCGCCATGGCGAGCGCGTGCCGCGCCCGGTCAGCCACTACTGCGGCGACCGAGGCCTGAAAGGAGGCGGCGATGTCGGCCGGCGCTGCCACGCCCTTGGCCACCGCCTGGGCAACGGCTGTCTTGAGGCCGGAGAAGGAGAAGTCGCAGCCCGCCCGCCCGAGCAGCGGACGCGGGAGCGGCACGCGGGCGGCATCTCCCCCAGCCGCCAGCCGCTCGAGATGCGGGCCGCCGGGCCAGGGCAGGCCGAGCAGCTTGGCCGCCTTGTCGAAGGCCTCCCCCACCGCATCGTCCAGGGTCGTGCCGAGGCGGCGGTAGCGTCCTAGCCCCTCCACCGCCACGCACTGGCAGTGCCCGCCCGAGAGCAGAAGAAGAAGATAGGGGAAGACAGCCCCGCCCGGCAGCAGCCCGGGAAGCCGGGGCGTCAGCGCGTGCGCCTCCAGGTGGTTAACCGCCACAAAGGAAAGCCCGTGGGACAGGGCCATGCCCTTGCCGAAGCTCGCGCCCACGATCAGCCCGCCGATCAGTCCAGGGCCGGAGGTGGCGGCGACCCCGCCGAGGTCGCCCGGCGCGACGCCCGCGCGCTCCATCACCCCGGCCACCAGGCCCGGCAGGTGGGACAGGTGGGCGCGCGCGGCCAGCTCGGGCACCACGCCGCCGAAGCGGGCGTGGTCCTCGGTCTGGCTGAAGACCGCTTCGGCCATGATCGTTCCGTCTGGCGCCAGCACGGCCGCCGCCGTCTCGTCGCAACTGCTCTCGATGCCCAGGACCGGACCCTTCAGGTCCATCCGCCATGCCCCCGCCTGCTCGCGGCGGCTTCTAGAGCAATTCAGGCGCGGGGAGGAAATGCGCGGCAGATTCCCGCTCCGGTCGTTTCCGGAGAGCGGCGAACCTCTCTATAAGGCCGCCATGTCGCTCGCCCATCCCGGCCCCCGTTCCAGCCACGGGGGCGGCGCATCCGCGGAAGCAACGCGGGTGCGGCCCCATATGCGCTCCCTGCCCCTTCGCGTGGGCACGCGCGGTTCGCCGCTCGCCCTCTGGCAGACCCGCTGCTTCGTGGGGATGGTCACGCATTTCTGCCCGGTGCTCCGTGCGGCCAATGCCTTCGAGGAGCATGTGATCCAGACCTCGGGCGACCGGATCCAAGACCGGCGCCTGGCGGATCTCGGCGGCAAGGGGCTCTTCGCCAAGGAGATCCACGAGGCGCTGCTCGACGGCCGCATCGACTTCGCGGTGCACAGCCTGAAGGACCTCGAGACCGAGATGCCGCCCGGGGTGGTGCTCGCCTGCACCCTCAAGCGGGAGGACAGCCGCGACGTCCTCATCCCCGGCCCGCACCTGCCGCCTCTCGACCCCTCGGACCCGATTGGCAGCATCCCCGCCGGCACGCGGCTGGGCACGGCCAGCCTCCGCCGGCAGGCGCAAGTGCTGCACGTCCGGCCGGACCTGCGTGTCGGGATGATCCGCGGCAACATCCAGAGCCGCCTCCGCAAGCTGGAGGAAGGGGAGGCGGACGCCACGCTTCTTGCCCTCGCCGGGCTGCGCCGGATGGAGCTGGCGCCGGAGGGGATGATGGTCATCGACCCCGAGGCGATGGTGCCGGCGGCGGGCCAGGGCATCGTCGGCGTCACCGTGCGGGCCGAGGACACCGAGCTGCACGAGCTCCTCTCCGGCATTGAGGACAGGGAGGCCCGCGCCGTCTCCCGCGCCGAGCGCGCCCTGCTCGCCTCGCTCGACGGCTCCTGCCGCACGCCCATCGGTGGCCATGCCCGCCTGCTGCCCGACGGCCGCCTCCACCTGACCGGCCTCGTCGCGCGGGCGGACGGTTCCTTCCTTCTCAAGCGCAGCCTGCACGGTCCGGCCGCCGACGCGGAGCGGATCGGGGTGGAGCTGGGCAGCAGCCTCCGTGCCGACAGTCCGGCGGACATCTTTGGTTGAGAACGAGGGTGAAGCGGGCGCGCCCGCCTGCCTGATCACGCGGCCCGAACCAGGGGCCGCCGCCACCGCGGCGCGGGTCGCGTCGCTCGGCTGGCGCCCCATCCTGGCGCCGGCCCTCGTCCTCACGCCCTTGCCGATGCCGCCCGCGCCTGCCGCGCAGGCAGCGCTCGTGGCGAGCGCCGCCGCCGTTCCCGCCCTCGCGGCCGCCTGCCCGCTGGGGTTGCCGCTACTTGCGGTGGGGGAGGGGACGGCCGAAGCCGCGCGCGCCGCCGGCTTCGCCACCGTGTTCGCCGCCGGCGGCGATGCCGAATCGCTCGCGGCCCTCGCCGCCGCCCGGCTGGCTCTGGGCGATGGTCCCCTCCTGCTCGCCGCCGGCCGCGGCTACGGCGACGACCTCGCCGCGTCCCTTACCACCCGCGGCTTCGCCCTCATCCGCCGTGAGGCCTATGTCGCTGCCGAGGCCGCTGAACTGCCAGCGCCCGCCCGCGCCGCACTCGTTGCAGGCTCGGTCCGCGCGGCGCTATTCCTCTCGCCGCGCAGCGCCCGTGCGACCGCTTCCCTCCTGCGATCGGCCGGCTTGTCCGGCGCGGCAACTGCCATCCGCGCCGTCGCGTTGAGCGGCCGGGTGGCCCGCGCCCTGGACGGCCTGCCCTGGGGGGGGCTGGACGTGGCGGCGCGACCGGATCAGGACACGTTGCTGGGCCTTCTCGGCCCCGCTCCCCCGCTGGCCTCTCACGCCCGACCAGAAGGATAACCCCGACCTCATGAGCGACAAGCCCAGCACGCCCCCCGGGGGACCCGGCGCCAAGGGCCGGTCCGCGGCGGATACGTCAGGCAGGGGGAACAAGCCCGGCACGACTAACCCCGCCGGGCGGGACGCGACGACCTCCGGCGCCGGCGTTCCCTCCGCGGCGGAGCTGGCCTCGTCCTCGTCCTCCTCGGCCGCCGCTTCTTCCGCAGCTGCACCGATCCCGGCAGCCACAGCACCCGTACCACCCAGTGCCGCAGCGCCCTCCGGTGGCGCGGGCTCCTCGTCCGCGCCGGCCATGCCGCCTCGCCCGCCCGCCGCGCCCGCGAAGCGATTCGAGCCGGCCATCCTTCCGATCGCGGCCGCGCTGATCGTGCTGGTCGGCGCCATCGCCTATCTTCTCTCCAGCCCGCGCGCCACGGTGAACAACCCTGTCGCCCTGCAGCAGGCCGATGCGGCGCGGATGAACGCGGTGGATACGCGCCTCGCCGCCCTTGAGGCCCGTCCCTCCGCCGCTGGCCTCGCCGAGCGCGCCGCTGCCACCGAGCGCCGGCTGGACGCCGCCGAGACGACCGTGCGCGAGCTGGGCGCCAAGCCCGTCGTGGATGCCGATGCCCGCGCGGGCGTCACGGCCCTGACCGCCACGGTCGAGACCGCCCGCAATGCCTCCGCCGAGGGGCTGAAGCGGCTGGAGGATCGCCTCGCGGCGCTCGACGCCCGGACGCAGGAGGAGCGGCGCCAGGCCGATGCCCGCCTCGCCGCACTCGACACCCGCGCCCAGGAGGACGCCCGCCGCACGGAGGCGCGAATCGCCCAGGCCGAGGCGACCCTCGCCAACCGCCTGACCGGCGCCGAGCAGTCCCTCGCCGCCCGCGTGACTGCGGCCGAGCAGGCCTTCGCCCCGCGCCTCGCGGCCCTCGACGCCGCGCTGAACCAGCGAGTGGAGGCGGCCGGACAGTCCATGGCCCAGCGCCTGGACGCCGCCGGCAAGAGCCTCGATGAGCGGCTCGCCCGCGCCGAGGCCGGCGTGAACGAGCGCATGGGCCAGCAGGAGGCGGCCCTCGCACAGCGCGTGCAGGGCTTCGAGCAGCGGCTTGCCCAGGCCGAGGCCGCCGAGCGTCGGCTGACCGCGCTCGCCGCCCGCGGCACCATTCAGGCCGCGCTGGAAGCCGGACGCCCGCTCGGGCAGGCCCTTTCCGGCCTGCCGGGCACGCCGCCGGTCGCGCTCACCCGCTATCGCAACGCGGCGCCGCCGACCGAGGCCGCGCTGCGCCTCTCCTTCGAGGACGCGGCCCGTGCCGCCCGGCTCGCGGCCGAGCCGCAGGGGCAGTCGGTGACCGATACCGCTCTATCCCGCCTCCAGGGCCTCGTTACCGTCCGCCGCGGCGAGCAGGTGGTGGTCGGCGACGCCGTTTCGGGCGAGCTGGAGCGCGCCCGCCGCTCGCTCGACGCTGGCGACCTGTCCGGCGCGGTGGAGCGGCTGGAGAAGCTGCCCGCTCCGTCGCGCGACGCCATGGCCGGCTGGATCGGCCAGGCGCGTGAGCTGGTGGAGGCCCGCGTGGCCCTCCGCGATATTGGCACGGGGTCCAACTGATGCTCCGCGCGATCTGGCTGCTGATCCTCCTCGCCCTCGGGGTCTGGGCCGCGCTCTTCCTCCGCCAGATGGGCGGGAACGTGGAGATCAGCGTCGGGCAGACCTTCATCGGCATCCCCGTCTGGCTGGGGCTGCTCGCGCTGGTGGTCGGCTTCGTGGTGCTGCACGGCATCCTCTCCGCCTGGAAGTCGCTGCGGGGCTGGCCGGCGCGGATGCGTGCCCGCCGGGCCGAGCGGCACCGCCGCGACGGCGATGCCGCCGTCACCCGTGCCCTGGTAGCGCTGGCCGCCGGCACTCCCGACCAGGCCCGCACGGAGATTCGCCGCGCCCGCAGCCTGCTGGGCGATACGCCGCACACCCTGCTGCTGACCGCCGAGGCCGAGCGCATGGCCGGGCGCAACGACGCCGCCAACGAAGCTTTCCGTGCCCTGGTGGCGCGGGAGGACGGCAAGTTCCTCGGCCTGCGCGGCCTGCTGCGGGATGCCATGCAGCGGGAGGACTGGCCGACCGCGCAGCGACTCGCGCGCGAGGCCGAGGCCGCCCAGCCCGGCGCCGAGTGGGTGAAGACCGAGCGCGCGGCGCTCGCCCTTCGCACGCGTGACTGGCGCGAGGCGCTGGCCCTCTCCCCACCCGGGCAGCTCACCGGCCACCGGCGCGCGGCGCTCGCCCTGGCGGCCGCCATGCAGGAGCCCGACGCGACGAAGGCTGCCACCTTGGAGAAGGAGGCGCTCTCGGCCGATCCGCGCTTCGCCCCGGCGGCCCTGGCCGTTGCCCGGCGGCAGGCGGCAGAGGGCAGCCCGCGCCGCGCAAAGACCACGCTGCAGACCGCCTGGACCGCCGCCCCGCACCCCGACCTCGCCACCGCTTATCTCGGCGAGGAGGTGGACGCGCTGGCCCGGGTGAAGTCGGCGGAAGCCCTGACGCACGACAATCGCGGCCATCCCGAGAGCCGCCTCGTGCTCGGCCGCACGGCGCTCGCCGCCGGGCTGACCGGGCGGGCGCGGGCGGAGCTGGAGGGGCTGGTCTCCTCCGGCCAGGCCGACCGCCGCGCCTATCTGGCGATGGTGGACATGGACGCGGTGGAGCTGGGCGACAGCGCCGCCGGCCGCGCGGCCGAGGCGAAGTGGCTGCGCCTCGCCGCTGCCGCACCGCCCGAGCCGCGCTGGCAGTGCCTCTCCTGCGGCACGGCGCACAAGGCCTGGGAACCGCTCTGCGAGAGCTGCGGCACACCCGGCCGCATCGAGTGGACCGGCGGTGCGCCGGTCGTCGATCCCGGGGCGGCCAAGGGCGGTGCGGTGGCCACGGCCTGAGCCTCGCGCGACGCAAGTGGTGTTGCCCCCGCGCGCGGGGGCGGCTAGAAGGCGCCGCAGGACGTCGTTGCCCCCGCGGGCACGGCGTCGGGGCCGGGTTAGCACAGCGGTAGTGCAATCGATTCGTAATCGATAGGTCGCGAGTTCGATTCTCGCACCCGGCACCATCCTTTCTCTGAAGATCCATGCCAGATCGTTCTTCGTCGCCGCTTTGCAGGCCGAGGCGGACTTCCCGCGCGCGCAGGCGATGCCGTGTGATCCTGTGCCTGTTGGTAGCGCTTATCCTCCCTTCCACGGCCGGTGCGCGCGAACCGCTTATCCCCCGCTCGGAACTGCCCGGCCTCGGCGTCGCCGACCCACGGCAACCCGTGGAGGCCAGTGCCGCGCCCTGGGCGGCGCTCGGGCGGGTGCAGACGGAACTCGGTGGCCGTTGCACGGGCACCCTCATTAGTCCCCGCAAGGTGCTGACCGCCGCGCACTGCCTTGTTGCGCCGGGCGCTAAGAGATGGGTGCGGCCTTCCTCCGTTCATTTTCTTCTCGGCTACCGGCGAGGAGCCTGGAGGGGGGAAGGGCGGGCCAGCAGCTTCGTCACTGGCCCCGGCTTCGACCCGGTGTCGCGCGCGCCGGCGGGCGCCGACTGGGCAATCCTCACCCTCGCCGCGCCCCTGTCCAACGATGCCGCTCTGACGCTGATCGACATCGGTTCGTTGCCTGGGACACCCCTGATGCTGGGCGGCTATCAGCAGGACCGGCCCGAGATCCTTCTGGCGGACATTTCCTGCCATCTCCTGGGCGGTGCCGTTCACGAAGGGCGCACGCTGCTCGTCCATGACTGCGGCGGCACGCGCGGGACCAGCGGAGGACCGGTGCTTGCCCGTGGAAGCAATGGAGCCTGGGCGGTCGCGGGCGTCGCAGTTGCCGCATCCCGCGCCCGGGCGCTCGGCCTTGCCGTGCCTATCGCCGCCCTGCGCCAAGCCTCTGAGCGGGTAGGGGAGTAGTGCGAGGT
>NZ_RCVR01000129.1 GCF_016107305.1 Roseomonas sp. KE2513 | reverse complement strand
CTACATAGCGCGATCGGGTGGGCCGACGGAGGACTTCGGTGTAGCCTTTCGCGTGAACTCGGCGGCCGATCTGGCCGACCTGACGGTTGGCCGACTGCTTACTATGCCAGTCAGCATGGTGCGGGAGTTCTCGCCCGAGGCTATGACAGTGATGAAGATTTCAGCGCAGCAGGACATCGACATTTGTCGGAAGCTGTATGCTCGCTTCCCGAAGTTCGGCGAGCAGATCGCAGGGCAGCCGAGCCGGGTCTACATGCGCGAGGTGGACATGGGCACCGACCGGGGGTTGTTCCCAGAGGGTGCCGGGGGGCTACCCTTGTATCAAGGCGTGATGATTGCAGCGCACGACTATCGTGCGGCCGCATACGTTTCGGGCCGTGCGCTAAAGGCCGTGTGGGCAGAGCTTCCATTCGGTGATCCTTGCAAGGCAGTGGTCCCGCAGTGGCGCGTTCCGCGGGACCTTGTGCCGAGCAAGCTCGTGAACTGGATTGGCAGCTACCAAACCGGCTTTCGCGACATCGCAAGATCAACAGACGAGCGAAGCCTCATCGCGGCGCTGATTCAGCCAGAAGTAGTATGCGGGCACAGCGTGCCAACAATCACGTTTGCAGGCGGCAGCCCACCCGACATTCTCCTTTGGCTCGGTGTCGCAAACACTATGTACATCGACTTCGTGGTCAGGAAGCGCCTCGCCATGCACCTGACCTACACGCTCATGGATGCACTGCCTTTCCCGCGAGATTGGCGGCGGACTCCGTGTGCTGAGGCCATTACTGCCCGCGCGTATGCTCTCTTTGCCTGCGGCCCGGAGATGGAAGGTTTTCGTAATGCGGTTACCGGCACGCCCGGTGTCCCGCGCGGGACTGAGCCGGTCGAGGACCCGGGCGCGCGCGAACTTCTGACGGCGGAGATCGAGGTGCTGGTGGCGCGAGGAGGCTATGGCCTGAACCGGGATGACCTGCTCTTCATCTTAGACCCGGACAACATCCTCGGGCCGAACAGTGGAGTGGAGACCTTCAAGGCCCTGCGGAATCGTGAGCAGCGAATATGCAGAGAGTATCGAACGCAACGGCTGGTGCTGGACGCGTAGGATCGCCTCCGTCCAGGCGGCACCTTCCGGATCTGACAGTTTTAGCAAAGTATGTGCCACCGGCCGTATCAGCGGACCGCCGCCGCGATCAAGCCGGACGCAGGCTTGCTGCCGTGACCTTGTGTCTCGGCGTGGCTGGCTGCTCGACACCTGTTCCAATGCCATCTCCGCTCGTTTCTCCGAAGTCGGTAGCACATTCACCAGGCGCCAGCCCGCCGCCCCAACCGCCAGCACCGGTCCCGGTCGTCGCGCGGCGACCCGCCCCCGCCGCGTGTTACGAAACTTCGATCATGTCGCCGCAACCGTTCCTCGGGAACCATGGGGAGGTGTTCTGCCTCGCAGACGCGTCGCTGTGGGAGGTGCAATTTGAGTATCGCTTCCTCTACGAATATCTTCCGCAGGCGGTGATCTGCCCGGCTAGGGTCAGGACCCGTTAAATAGGGCTAGCGGTTGATCTGAATGGCTGATTCCATGATGGCTGGAGGTGCTGCCATGGCTGATCTGTTCTGGCTGACG
>NZ_RCVR01000128.1 GCF_016107305.1 Roseomonas sp. KE2513 | reverse complement strand
ACCCTCTCGGGGCTGCTCGAGAAAGAAATCTCCGTCCGAGCCGCGGACAAGCCGGGCGCCGACGACCTAATGGTGCGGGTCTACGCCGCCATGGCGCAGAAGGATCGGGAGTTCATCTCGGAGCGTACGCGAGCGGCGTTGGCTGCAGCGCGGGCGAGGGGGGCGGTGCTGGGTGGAGATCGCGGCTGGAGGCCGCCCGCTCCACCCTGTACCGCCGCGGCCGCAGAGGCGCGACAGGAGGAGGCGGCCCGCACCGCACACCGGCCTGCCTCAGGCGTGGAAGCGCTTCGAACTGAAGGGGTCACCACGCACCTGGGGCTCGCGCGGACTCTGACGGAGAGAAGCGTACCAACGCCACGGGGCGGAGCAGTATGGACCCACACGACTGTTGCGCGGGTCATCAGACGGCTGGAGCAGAGCTGCCGGGAGGCGTGGTCCTTACGGATCTAATACGCCGACGATCGGGCTGTGCGGAACGAATTCTTCGACTTCATGGTTGCGAAACTATTTGGCCGCACAACCTACTATCTGAGTCACAAGGTGACGTGGACCCAGTCGGCGCGGAGGAAGTCACATGGCTCTGGCGACCAGCAAGAATAATACTGCCGTACGGAGCGGCGCGGCCACGTGCGAGCAGGATGTCGCGACACCTCTCCTTGCTCATCTGACCAGGACGGAGAGGAGTAGACAGGAGCGCTTGCCGGTTAGGGCTGCGGGGTTGGTCGTTGTAAGCCTTTCCACAGCCCTGTGGTGGCTCATCGCCCGGCTGGTCTGGTGATGTCCGGCTGAGTTCGGCTGAGGTGCAGTTCGACCACTCCAAACGGCCGATCTCAGTTGTGGGTGTACCAACCAGTTAGCCCCGGCTTTTGCCGCGAATTGAGGTGGGCGCCAAACCTGGCTGCCTCCGGTGCCACTGACGTGCTCAGCGCCTGCGGACAGGGGCCGACCAAGGTCAAATCCCCTCGCATAAGGTTGAATAGAAGGGGGAGCTGATCGACTCGGGTGAGATGAATAAGGCGTTCTAAAGCTGTGAGCTTCAGAGGCAGAGTGGAGCTGTAAGCAGCCATCGGATTGCGGAAGGTCAGCAGACCGAATACCTGACCACCAGCCCCAAGACAAAGCTCCGAGCGGAACAGAGAACCAGGACCGCTCAGCCGGATGGCGAAAACGGTCAGCACAAGTAGAGGAAGCGTCAGCAGGAGCATGAGCGCTCCGGCGACCAAGTCAGCAACCCGTTGGTAGATGGCCCAGTCAGGCAGCTTTCCAGTACGGCTCTGCTCAGGGCGCTGAGCATCGCGGTTCAGCATTAGCGAGGGCGGCATTGCGTTGGTCCATGGGCTGGATGAGCCGCTGAAAGCGTAGATACTGCAAACAAGGCGCCGTTGAGTCGAAAATTTGAATGAATTAATAAAAAACCATTGCGAAACTATCTCATCCTGCCGTGAGTGCCTCTTGCAGTCCGGCACCGAAGGAGTTGTTGCCGCAGAGATCGCCTGCGTCACCGTCACCATGAGTGGGAGAGTACGAACTCCTTCCGAGTGCAAGACAGCAGGACGATAGCGGCTGCACAGTCCACGCGAACAGTGTTCGGACGATTTGTGGCAGGGGGTGTCACTGTTCCGTATCACCGCAGCTGCGACGGCG
>NZ_RCVR01000127.1 GCF_016107305.1 Roseomonas sp. KE2513 | reverse complement strand
GTAAGCGCAGCTTCCGTACCCTCGGGTCAGCTGGTGGTCAGACCGCCTTGGTGTCCGCCCAGTGCCAGGGCATGAGTTCGTCGATGCGGCTGTTGGGCCAGCCATGGACGAGGCGGGTGAGTAGGTCGGTGAGGTAACGCTGCGGGTCGACGCCGTTCAGCTTGCATGTCTCGACCAGGGAGGCGAGGTCGGCCCATCTGCGGCCCCCATCATCGCCACTGGCGAACAGGGCGTTCTTGCGGCTGAGGACCAGGGGCCGGATGGCACGCTCGACGGTGTTGGTGTCGAGCTCGATGCGGCCATCCTCGAGGAACCGCTGGAGGCCCTCGCGGTGGTTCAGGGCATAGCGGATCACCGCTGCCGTTGGACTGCCGCCCGGCAGCCGCGCCAGCTGCTGCTCCAGCCAGGCGAACAGGTCCTCGACCAGCGGGCGGCTTCTGGCCTGCCGGGTAGCCCAGCGCTCATCGGGCGGCTTGCCGCGGACCTCGGCCTCGACGGCGTAGAGGACGGCGATGCGGGCCAATGCCTCGGTGGCGATTGGCGCCGTGTTCTTCCTGGCCAGATCGTAGAAGCCTCGACGCACATGGCTCCAGCAGAACACCAGTGTGGCGCCAGGGCCGCCCGCCTCTGGCGCGGCCAGGCCCTTGTAGGCGGCATAGCCGTCGCACTGCAGGATGCCCGTGTAGCCGGCCAGGAGTGCCCTGGCGTGCTCCGCCCCGCGGCCGGGGGCGTAGCGGAACACCACGGCAGGCGGATCGGTGCCGCCCCAGGGTCGGTCATCGCGCGCGATCGCCCAGGCAAAGCCCGTTTTGGTCTGCCCCCGGCCAGGGTCCAGCACCGGCATCGTGGTTTCGTCCGCGAATAGCCGCGCTGAGGTGAGCAGGATCTCGCGCAGCCGCGCCACCACGGGGGCGATCTCGACAGCAGCCACGCCCACCCAGGAGGCCAGCACCTCGCGGCCGATGGTGAGGCCCTGGCGCGCCAGGATCTGCGCCTGGCGATACAGCGGCAGGTGGTCGGCGTAGCGCGACACCAACACATGGGCGACGGTGGCCTCGGTCGGCATGCCGCCCTCGATCAGACGGGCCGGTGCGGGGGCCTGCACCACCACGCCCGCACAGGCCCGGCAGGCGAGCTTCGGGCGCTTGGTCACCAGGACCCGGAACCTCGCCGGGATCACGTCGAGCCGCTCCGCGGTGTCGGCGCCGATCTCGATCAGGGCGCCCTGGCAGCACGGGCAGGCAGTGCTCTCTGGCATCAGCACCACCTCCACCCGGGGCAGGTGCGCCGGCAACCGGCCACGACCCGCTCGGCGCTGGGCGGTGTTCGTCTTGCGCAACTCGGGTGAGCGCTTCTCCGCCTCAGCCTCGTTGCCGGCCAGGCTCGCCTCGACCTCCTCAAAGGCGAATTGCAACTGGTCCTCGGGCAGCTGCTCCGAGCGTCGCCCAAACTGCATGCGCTGAAGCTTGTCCAGCAAGTGCCGCAGCCGCTCGTTGCGTGCCGCCAGCGTGTCCCGCTCCTCGGTCAGCGCCTCGCACCTGGCCAGCGTCGTCGCGAGGAGCGCGCGCAGCGCCTCGGGATCATCTGGCAGGCTCTGCATGTCGAGACCGGCACCCATCGGCGCGGAGTCTAGGCAGCGGCCGTGGGCCTGGGAATCCGTTTTGTGTCA
>NZ_RCVR01000126.1 GCF_016107305.1 Roseomonas sp. KE2513 | reverse complement strand
GGGTCAGCGCGTCATTGCGCCTTGACATTAACAGGGCAAGCTCTGTGCCAATAAGGAACGTTCCGAATAATCAACCGGATGGCTGTCTACCACTTCCACGATGATCTGAACTTGTAATATCGGCCGACAATTCAGATGCCGCGCGGCGGCAATCACGCAATGAAGTTTTTCACTTCGTGCGGAAAGTTTCTAAATCGATACCAAAAAATAGGAGCAGCAACTCGCCTGCAACATTCCCACACTTCCACTGCTGGTGGCCAATGCTTGAGAGAGGGAAGTGGAGACCGACGCTCTTCAGCAACTTCGGCGCTGAGGTGGAGATCAATAAGGAGGCGGCGGGCATGGTCGTAAGAGGCGCGACCCCATGGGGACCAACTTGCTGAGCCCGCCTCCAGGCTCTCCCGCGTGCCGATGTTGATCAAACGATACGGTAAGGTACGGAGTTTCCAAGGAGGCATATGGAGGCGGCTGACAACGCTCTCAGCTCGGCGGGGCTGGCCCTAATTCCGGCACCCGCCAGAAATCGCCCTCCGCATGGCTCAGCGGCGGGGGGGAGAGGGCCGCCTCACCTCGGGGAGCAGGGGCGTGCAGGCGACGTTGCTGGGTAGGCGGTGAGTTCCGGAGAGCCTTCGCCGTTGGCTCGGAGGCCCAGATATCGCCCGGCTCCGGCTGCAGCGTCTCCAGCCCGTCAGCCCGCCCGGTGATCTGCCGCATGGTCGAGAGATTGGACGGCACGGCCGGCAGCGCGGACGATCCGCCATAAGGCGAGGCGCAGCCTGCCACCAGCAGTAGGCCGAGAGCAGCAAGCGAGCGCACTAGGCCCCCTCCCCCGGCTTGTTCACGTATGGCGCCGGCAGCTTCTCTGTGTCGAGCCAAGCATCCACCAAGCGAACCACCTCCCCACTATGCCCAGTGCCGCCTCAGAAGCCGTTAGGTCGGTGGGGAAGCCATCGAGGCTAAAGTTGCAAAGGGTGCCCCTTCCCGTTCAAGAAGATCACGGGGCCGCGGTAGTCATAGGCCGGTCCGCTCTCGCCGCTGGCAGGCTTTACGATGCGGAGTTTGTGGGAGGCTGGCGCGTCAGAGGGCATGGGCCTGGATTAGCACTGCCCACCGCGCTGGCGGCACTCGCCGCGCCAGACCGCCTTGAGGGCGGGGGCAGTACTTACGCAAGCCGGGGTGCCTGTCGCCGCCGGAGGTCGCGGCGGCGGGACAGCTCCAGCCAGAGACCCCCACCAACAAGGGTCAGGAGCGTGGCACCGTGCGCGGCCACCGCACACATCAACTCGAACAGCGTGTCGGACATTCAGCGATGGGCTCCCTCGTACGCCAAGATCGGCATCTCACCGATAGCTCACAACTTCGTGATATTGCAAGCCAAACGATGCGGCGGCACCTCGTCTCAACCGGAGGTTTGAAGCCCGCCTTGGCGTCGAGCTGAAGGCGGCACAGGAGCGGAGCGAAGGGACGCCCCAAAGATGTTGCTGGCGCCGACCTCACCGCCGAGGAATGGCCATTGCCTGTCCTGAGCATATGGAAGGTGCCGCTGACGCCGTTCCGGCCGAACCCGGTGCGGATGGTGCGCTCATCTACATCAACCTCTACCCCGCGGCGCCGGCCCTCTTCGACGGCCAGGGCTACCGCTTCGCGCCGGCAATCCTCCTGCATCTGGCCGGCTTGGGGCACGAACCGTACACGTCCT
>NZ_RCVR01000125.1 GCF_016107305.1 Roseomonas sp. KE2513 | reverse complement strand
CCGTAAGCGAGGGCTACAGGCCCTTGCCGTAACCGGCTGACGGTCAGGGCGCTTTCGGGTTGGCCCAGTGCCAAGGCATGAGCTCGTCGATGCGGCTGTTGGGCCAGCTCTCGACGAGGCGGGTCAGCAGGTCGGTGAGGTAGCGCTGCGGGTCGACGCCGTTGAGCTTGCATGTCTCGACCAGGGAGGCGAGGTCGGCCCAGCGACGGCCCCCATCATCTCCGCTGGCAAACAGGGCGTTCTTCCGGCTCAGGCAGAGGGGCCGGATGGCGCGCTCGACGGTGTTGGTGTCGAGCTCGATGCGGCCATCGGCGAGGAACCGCTCGAGACCGTCCCGGTGGTTCAGGGCGTAGCGGATCGCCCCTGCCGTGGGGCTGCCGCCCGGGAGGCGCGCCAGCTGCTGCTCCAGCCAGGCGAATAGGTGCTCGACCAGCGGCCGGCTCCTGGCCTGCCGTGTGGTTCGTCGCTCCTCCGGTGGCTTGCCGCGGATCTCGGCCTCGACGGCGTAGAGGGCGGCGATACGCGTCAAGGCCTCGGCCGCGATCGGCGCCGTCTTCTTCCTGGCCAGGTCGTAGAACTCGCGACGCACATGGCTCCAGCAGAACACCAAGGTGGCGCCCGGGCCGCCCTCCTCCGGCGCGGCCAGTCCCTTGTAGGCGGCATAGCCGTCGCACTGCAGGATGCCGGTGTAGCCAGCCAGCAGCGCTCGGGCGTGCTCGGCCCCGCGGCCCGGGGCATAGCGGAACACCACGGCAGGCGGGTCTGTCCCGCCCCAGGGCCGATCATCCCGCGCGATCGCCCAGGCATAGCCGGTCTTGGTCTGTCCCCGGCCCGGGTCCAGCACCGGCATGGTGGTCTCGTCCGCGAACAGCCTTGCCGAGGACAGCAGGAGCTCGCGCATCCTCGCCACCACGGGCGCGATCTCGGCCGCCGCTGTGCCCACCCAGGAGGCCAGCACCTCGCGACCGATGGTGAGGCCCTGACGCGCCAGGATCTGGGCCTGGCGATACAGCGGCAGGTGGTCGGCGTAGCGCGACACCAACACATGGGCGACGGTCGCCTCGGTCGGCATGCCGCCCTCGATCAGGCGGGCCGGCGCGGGTGCCTGCAGCACCATACCCTCGCAGGCCCGGCAGGCGAGTTTCGGGCGCCGCGTTACCAGGACGCGGAACCTCGCCGGGATCACGTCGAGACGCTCCGAGGTGTCGGCCCCGATCTCGACCAGCGCGCCCTGGCAGCATGGGCAGGCCGTGCTCTCGGGCATGAGCATCCTCTCGATGCGGGGCAGGTGCGCCGGCAGCCGGCCGCGGCCCGCCCGGCGCTTGGCGGTGTTCGTCTTGCGCAGCTCGGGCGAGCCCTTCTCGGCCTCCGCCTCATTGCCGGCCAGGCTCGCCTCAACCTCCTCGAACGCGAACTGCAGCTGGTCCTCGGGCAACTGCTCCGAGCGTCGCCCGAACTGCATACGCTGCAACTTGCCCAGCAGGTGCCGCAGCTTCTCGTTGCGCGCCGCCAGCGCGTCGCGCTCGGCCGCCAAACCGTCGCGCTCCTCGACCAGCGCCTCGCACCGCGCCATCGTCGCCACCAACATCGCGCGCAACGCCTCGGGATCATCCGGCAGGCTCTGCAGGTCGACGCCGATGGTGCTCATCGGCGAGGAGTCTAGGCGGCCGTGGTTGGCCGGGGAATCCGTTTCACGTCC
>NZ_RCVR01000124.1 GCF_016107305.1 Roseomonas sp. KE2513 | reverse complement strand
CGGACCCTGTTGGCGAAGTCGGTGATCAGGTGGCGATCGCGGCGAAGCGCGAGACCCGGGTTCGGGCGAGTGCCCGCCCGGCAAACCAAGCGGCCAAGCGGTCGAGGTTGAGTGCCGCGGCCGTGGCAACGTGCTGCAGACCTGTCTTGGCCAAGCCGCGGTAGCGAGCTCGACGCAACCCGAAGGAGCGCACGGCTTGAGAAAGGGTCCCCTCAATTCCCTGACGCTGGGCATAGAGGCGCCGTCCTTCCTCCGTACTTTCTCGCGCTCTGATCCCGACCAGGACGTCATGTTCGCGCCGCGGCAGCATCGTGAGTACGCGCCCCTGGTACGGTGACACCGACCGGGTGCAACGGGTGCGCGAGGCGCAAGCCCGGCAGTCGGCGGCACGGAACTGCACGCGAATGGAACGGCGCTGATCGGAGGACCTGGAATGCTCGGACCAAGCAGAGCTCTCCTTGCCTTCGGGACAGCGGGCAATCTGCCTGCTCCAGTCCAGTGTAAAGTCGTTCGGACCAAAAGCGCCTTCCGTAAGGCTCTGCCATCCCAGCGCGCGTCGTGCTGGGCCGACCAGATCGATGCCGTGCTGCTCGTGCGCAGCGATGAACAACTCCGCGCTGACGTAGGCGGAGTCCACCAGGTGCTGGGAGGGAGGGAGTTCCTTGGCGACCAAGGCGGCGTGGATTGGCTCCGTGCGCGGTGCCTCGTGCACGTTGGCCGGCGTGGTGTCAGTGTGCACCACCAGATGGGGCGCACCGGCGTCACAGCTCTCCGTCAGGTGGACCATGTAGCCGCTCCAGCGCGTCCCAGCCTTGGTCCGGAACCGGGCATCGAGGTCGTAGGGCGATTCCACCCGGTCGCCAGGGCCGCGCCCCTGCACCGGCCGCAGCCGCACAGTGCCCGTCCCGTCCTCGTCCGATCCGGTCTCGTCGCGCTCGAAGTGCCGTGCCCACACGCGATGCAGCACGGCCACTGTGGGCAGCGTGGCGGCCTTGGACGGGGCTTTCGGACCCGTCAGCGCGTCGAGCAGCCGGTAACCGTCAGCGCCGACCTGGCAGGCGTAGGCCTCGCGCTTGGGACCTGCCTCGGGCAAGCGCATGTCCTCGATGCGCCGGCTGTAGCGCTGCTGCCACTCGGCGGGCGCCAGCGTGCGCAGCCAGACGGGCGCCGCCACGGCGATCGCATTCAGCGCCGCGCGCAGTGTTTCCGCCAGCAGCTCGAGCCTGTTGAGATCCCGCACCGCGGCGAGGACGTGTGTGCTGTCGGTCCGCTGCCGCCCACGCGCCTTGAGCAGCCCGCCCTCGCGCGCAGCGTCCAGCACGCGGGCTAGCAGGCGCTCCCCAGCTTCGCGGCGGAGCAGACGGGCCCGGAACTCACACAGCACGCTGTGATCGAAGCCGGCATCCGCCAGATCGAGCGCCAGCAGATACTTCCAATCGATCCGGCCACGGACCGCCTCGGCCGCCTGCCGGTCGCTCAGCCCTTCGCGGAACTGCATCAGCGTGACCAACGCCAGCCGCCACGGCGCGTAGGCCGGCTGGCCGAGAGCGGGGTAGAGGTCGGCGAAATCAGCATTGCCGAAGACCGCGCCGAGCCTGTCGCGCAGGAGCAGGTACGGGGTGCCCCGCGGGAACGAGGCCCGGGCTACATGCTCGGTTTGCTCGGGGACCGGTGGAACAGTGGCTTGCGGGCAGAGCGACATGGTGGCGACCTCCAGGTCTCCCCCACCCTACCCCACGCCGCACCCCCCATCCGACTTCGCCAACAGTGTCCG
>NZ_RCVR01000123.1 GCF_016107305.1 Roseomonas sp. KE2513 | reverse complement strand
CGCCCTCGGACGCCGTTGTTGGATCGAGTGTTGGTACCGTCCGACATGCGGAACCTGTCGGCCGAGCAGTTGCGTCAGCTGGCCGATGAGTTGCGGGCGGAGACGGTGGAGGTGGTTTCGACCACGGGCGGGCATCTCGGGGCGAGCCTGGGGGTGGTGGAGCTGACGGTGGCGCTGCACGCCATCTTCGACACGCCCAGCGACCGGCTGATCTGGGACGTCGGGCACCAGGCCTACCCGCACAAGATCCTGACCGGGCGGCGGGACCGCATGCGCACGCTCCGCCAGGGGGGTGGGTTGTCGGGCTTCACCCGGCGCGCGGAGAGCGAGTACGACCCGTTCGGTGCCGCGCACTCCTCCACCTCGATCTCGGCCGGGCTCGGCATGGCGGTGGCGCGCGACCTGCTGGGGGCGCAAGGCGGGGGCGCGGGCGCGGGCAAGGCGGTGCCGCTGCCGGGCGGCGGGGCCGCGCCCGACCGGGCGAGCCAGGCGGTGATCGCGGTGATCGGCGACGGCGCCATGTCGGCCGGCATGGCCTACGAGGCGATGAACAACGCGGGCGCGATGAGGTCGCGCCTGATCGTCGTGCTCAACGACAACGACATGTCCATCGCCCGGCCCGTGGGCGCCATGTCGGCCTACCTGTCGCGCCTCATCTCCTCGCGTCCCTTCCTGTCCATCCGCGAGGTCATGGCGCGGCTTGCGCGGCGCTTCCCGCGCCCGATCGCCGAGGCCGCCAGGCGGGCCGACGAGTACGCCCGCGGCATGCTGACGGGCGGCACGCTCTTCGAGGAGATGGGCTTCTACTACGTCGGTCCCGTCGACGGGCACGACCTCGACCACCTGCTGCCCGTGCTGCGCAACCTGCGCGACGCCGAGGAGAGCGGGCCCATCCTGCTCCACGTGGTCACCCAGAAGGGCAAGGGCTACCAGCCCGCCGAGGCGAGCCCGGACAAGTACCACGGCGTCGCCAAGTTCAACGTGGTCACCGGCGAGCAGGCCAAGGCGCCGCCCGGGCCGCCCTCCTACACGAAGGTCTTCTCGAGCGCCCTCATCGCCGAGGCCGAGGCCGACCCGCGCATCGTCGCCGTCACCGCCGCCATGCCCGGCGGCACGGGGCTGGACGCCTTCGAGCGCCGCTTCCCGCGGCGCACCTTCGACGTGGGCATTGCCGAGCAGCACGCGGTGACCTTTGCCGCCGGCATGGCCTGCGAGGGGCTGCGGCCCTTCGTCGCCATCTACTCGACCTTCCTCCAGCGCGCCTACGACCAGGTGGTGCACGACGTCGCGCTGCAGAACCTGCCCGTGCGCTTCGCCATGGACCGGGCCGGGCTGGTGGGCGCGGATGGCGCCACCCATGCCGGCGCCTACGACATCGCCTATCTCGGCTGCATCCCGAACATGACGCTCATGGCAGCCGCCGACGAGGTGGAGCTCACCCACATGGTGGCCACCGCCGCCGCCCACGACACGGGCCCCATCGCGCTGCGCTACCCCCGCGGCGAGGGCACCGGCCTCGAGATCCCCGCCCGCGGCACCGTGCTCCCCATCGGCAAGGGACGCGTCCTCCGCCAGGGCTCGACCATCGCCATCCTCTCCTACGGCACCCGGCTGGCCGAGGCGCTTCGCGCCGCCGACGAGCTCGCCGCCCAGGGCCTCTCCTGCACGGTGGCCGACGCGCGCTTCGCCAAGCCGCTCGACACCGAGCTCCTCGAGCGCCTCGCCCGCACCCACGCCGTCCTCCTCACCGTCGAGGAGGGCTCGGTGGGGGGCTTCGGCTCCCTCGTCGCCCACCACCTCGCCCATGCCGGGCTGCTCGACGGCGGACTGCGCTTCCGCCCTCTCACCCTCCCCGACACCTACATCGACCACGACACCCCTAAAAAGCAGTACGACCTGGCCGGGCTGAACTCACCCCAGATCGCACAGGCCGCCCGAAACGCTCTCG
>NZ_RCVR01000122.1 GCF_016107305.1 Roseomonas sp. KE2513 | reverse complement strand
GCCGGACTCTGGATCCGGGACGCCGGAAATCTCGACATGGAATTCGTCAGCCCATCGGTCGGCACGATCTACGGGGTCCCGGAGGATACCCTTCTCGGCGATGTCAGGCGCTGGGCCGCGCTGATCGTGCCCGAGGATCGCGAGGCAGCCTTCAGGCACTTAGAGGCGGCGAGAAAGGGCGAAGTAGCCGTTCAGGACTTCCGGGTCATTCGTCATTCGGACGGTGCCTTCCGTTGGATACGAAACACCGCCTTTCCGCTGCGGAACGACTGCCAGATCGGACGCGTGGGCGGGATCACGCAGGACATCACCGAAACGCGGCAGTTGACCGAACACCGGGGCGTGCTGCTGGCCGAACTTCAGCACCGCGTGCGCAACATCATGGCGATGACACGATCCCTGGCCAATCGAACGGCGCGGGGTGCCGGGAGTGTAGAGGAGTACCGCCTACGCCTGGAAGGTCGGCTGCTCGCGCTGTCCCGTGTCCAGACCCTCTTAACGCGAGAGGCGAACGCCGGCGGCTCGCTGCGGGATATCATCGAGAGCGAGGTTGCTGCCCAGGCGCACCATACCGATCGATACGAACTGGTTGGTCGGGACATCGCCCTCGCGCCGAAAGCCGTGGAAGTGCTCACGCTCGTGTTCCACGAGCTGGCCACCAACGCCCTGAAGTACGGCGCCCTTTCGACACCCAATGGCCGCCTGACGGTCACGTGGTCGCCTGTGGAGAGGCGTGGGGGAAATGGATGGTGCTGGACTGGACCGAGAGAGGTGCTCCCCTGCGCGAACCATCTGGGCGCAGAGGTTTTGGAAGCGAGCTGGTCGAGGGGCTTGTCCCCTATGAGTTAGGCGGCCTCGGCGGGATCACGATAGGGCCGGGCGGTGTGTCCTGCCACCTGGAGTTGCCGCTCAGGCAGGCCGAGAGCATCCTGGAGACGGACGCTCCGCAGCCTATCACCATTTTCGGAAGCGCAATCGACATGACCGGCAGTGCGGACCTGAGCGGGCGCAAGGTCCTGATCGTTGAGGATGACTACTTCCTGGCGGGCGACACCGCCGCGGCGCTGCGAGGGGCAGGTGCCGAGGTACTCGGGCCTTGCCCGAGCGAGAGTGCGACACTCGATCTGCTGGAGATCTCAACCCCAATTCATGCCGTGCTGGACCTGAACCTGGGTGGTGGAGGTCCTCAGTTTGGAATAGCGCAGACGCTGAAGCAGCGGGGCGTACCGTTCATCTTCCTTACCGGGTACGATCCGAACGTGATTCCGCCCGACTTGGCCGATGTTGTGCGGTTACAAAAACCCGTCCCATTCCGCACGATCGTCGAGGCCAGTGGGCAGCTCAGATCTACGGCTGCTCTCCCTCCGGCGCCTCTCGGAAGCGGACCTTCCGGTTCCGGCCAAACCCGGACATTCGGTGGCAGTCTGCTCAGGGCGAACCTGGCCGACCGGCAGCTATGCTCCGAGCCGTTCGATGACCCGAGCCACGGTTGTGTGGGTCCAGACCCCTCCTCCCTGCGGCGTTGGTACGCCCCTCGCCCTCAGTGCCCGCGCAAGCCCCAGGTGAGTGGCGATGCCCTCCGCCCGGAGTGCCTCCACTTCCAAAGCGAGCCGATGTGCGGTGCGGACCGCCTCCTCCTGGCGCGCCGCTGCGGCTGCGACGGCACAAGGTGGGCGTGGAGGCTCCAGCCCCGATCGCCACCCAACACCGCTCCCCTCGCCCGGGCCGCCGCCAGCGCCGCCCGCGTGCGTTCCGAAATTAGCTCCCGCTCCTTCTGCGCCATCGCGGCGTAGACCCGCATCATCAGGTCGTCAGCACCGGGCATGTCGGCGGCCCGGATAGAGATACCCTCCTCCAGCAGGCTCGACTGCGTGTGGGCACGCCGGGTGATCCGATCCAGCGTTGCGGCTACCAAGACCGCCCCGAGCTGCCGGCACCGGGTCAGTGCCGCCTGGAACCCAGGCCGGCGATCGTCCTTGCCCGAGGCGATGTCCTGGTGCTCAGCCACCAGCGTCCAGCCCTCGCGCTCGATGAACGCTCGGACGCTCGCCTGCTGGGCTT
>NZ_RCVR01000121.1 GCF_016107305.1 Roseomonas sp. KE2513 | reverse complement strand
TACTCCGCCCCTACTATCTCTTGGACAGGCGCGAGGTCTTCGCGGGGATGGTGGTTCGGAGGCTCTGTCCCATGATCCCATGCTGCCGCGGCCGTCACACCAGAGGCCTGACTTTTATGGGTAAAGTACGCTCAGAAGGCGAGGACAACCACATGTCCGCTTGCCGGCGCTTGGCCCCGAGAGCGGTCAAACGGCTTTTGACCAACCCCGGACATATCGGCGGCAATCTCCTCTCGGCGAACAGGGCCGATTGCGGCTACACCCCGAGCCGTTCGATGACCCGCGCCACAGTCGTGTGCGTCCATACTGCCCCTCCCCGCGGCGTTGGTACGCCTCTCTCCATCAGCGCCCGCGCAAGCCCCAGGTGAGTAGTGACGCCCTCGGCCCGGAGTGCCTCCACCTCCAGGGCAAGCCGGTACGCAGTGCGGGTCGCCTCCTCGCGGCGCGCATAGGCAGCCGCGGCTGCACAAGGCGGAGCGGGTGGCCTCCAGCCCCTGTCCCCGCCCAGCACCGCCCCACGTGCCCTTGCCGCCGCCAGTGCTACCCTGGTGCGCTCCGAAATCAGCTCCCTCTCCTTCTGCGCCATGGCCGCGTAAACCCGCATCATCAGGTCGTCGGCGCCCGGCATGTCGGCGGCCCGGATGGAGATGCCCTCCTCCAGCAGCCCCGACAGCGTGTGGGCTCGCCGTGTGATCCGATCGAGCCTTGCGGCTACCAGCACTGCTCCGAGTTGCCGACACCGGGTGAGCGCCGCCTGGAAGCCTGGACGCCGGTCGTCCTTACCGGAGGCGATATCCTGGTGCTCGGCCACGAGCGTCCAGCCCTCACGCTCGATGAAGGCGCGAACGCTTGCCTGCTGCGCCTCCAGCCCAAGACCGCTGTGCCCCTGCTCGGCGGTGGAGACCCGGTACAGCGCCACCGCGTAGCGAGCCTGGGTAGTGGGGCGACGCGGGGTGGCCATCAGCCCTGCTCCCCAGCGGCAATGCGGTAGATGCTGTAGCTGCCCTTCGCGCCCTGTGACCCAGGCCCGACTTGGCGCACCCGCTCCAGCACGTCGACCGAGTGGCCCTTCTTCTTCAACCCGGCGAGGAAGCCGCGCACCGTGTGCTGCGCCCAGCCGGTCGCCTCCATGACCTGGGCGATGGTGGCGCCCTCGGAGCGGCGCAGGAGGGTGAGAACGGCCTGCTGCTTGGTGCCCTCACGTGGGCGGTGTGGGGCAGCGGGATCACGCGCCGGCCGACTTGCCGTGCTGCGGCTTAGGGCGGTCCTGAGCGCCTCGATAGAACCCGGCAGGGCCGAGCGTTCTACCCCAGCATCCCAGGCCACCAGCAGGGCGGTTGCAGCGTCTCGCAGCGTGCTGCGAGGCTGTGGCTGGGCAACGGGTGCAATGGAGGGCACCTGGGCCTCTGACGCGGCCATGCTGGTCTTGCCTGCCTCCCTGCCCTCCTGCGCCACTTGAGCGGCCTCTCCGGCCAACTCCGCCGTGCTCGGCCCTCCGACTGCCATCAAACCGGCTGCAGTGATCCGCCACATTGTCGTAGCGCTGCCGCCTGGATCGGGGACGTTCTCCAGCAGCCCAGCCCTCAGCATGCTCTGAAGCACCGAGTTCCGGGCGGCAGCGGGCAGGTTCGGGGGCGCCTCGGCTAGCCCTGCCGGGTGCTGCGCGGCGGCGCTGAGGATCTGCGCCTGGGTGGGGGAGAGCGGCTTCGTCATCGTCAGGTCCCTCGACCGGACCCGATCAATCGGGTCCTACGACCCAGAGCCCTGACCAGAGGTGGTCAGGGTGGCGCGGGAGGAAAGTGCCTCTGCGCAGCTGACGCTTCGCTCCATTCTGCGGTGAAGCCAAGCTGATTGCGAGCACATCCGAGCCAGCAGGCTGACACCTTCCGGGGCTGGTGAGGCGCGCCGCCGCCAGCACCCTTCCGAGCCGCTTGGACTTTGCCAGAACTACTTGGAACCCCGGCCCGCGATCGTCCTTTCCCGCTCCGCCCATTCCGCTGCTCGGCCACGAGAGCGTGCCCTGGTTCTTGGGACCCACGACATGCGGCTTTCCCGTCTTGGCGCTTCCAACAGCCGCGGCCAGCATACATTCCTGCCAGAGTGCGGTCGGACTGCTACCATCCTGTTGCGTTTGCAGTGCGCGGCTGTTGCGGAGGC
>NZ_RCVR01000120.1 GCF_016107305.1 Roseomonas sp. KE2513 | reverse complement strand
GCTGACAGGGTGGCAGCGCGCCGGAGCAGGGTCCGACGCGATCCGTTGACGATGACCGCTTTCTCCAGCCCCTTTGTCGTCGAGAAATCTTAGCACCGCCTTGTGCCGAGCGGGCCAGCCTCCATCCACTCTCGGAGCTTCGACCACCGCCTTCGCGTGTTCCTGTTCTTCACGGCGATGGCGAGGGCGCGCCTTTGTCCGACCAGCACCACAAGGCGCTTGCCACGGGTGACGCCGGTGTAGAGGAGGTTCCGGGCCAGCATGGCGTAGTGCTGGGTGGTGAGCGGGATGACCACGGCCGGGTACTCCGAGCCCTGGGTCTTGTGGATGGTGGTGGCGTAGGCGAGCACCAGCTCGTCGAGCTCGCCGAAGCCGTAGGTGACCTCGCGCCCCTCGAAGCGCACGGTGAGCTCGCCCTCCTCGGGGTCGATGGTGGAGATCACGCCGAGGTCGCCGTTGTAGACCTCGCGGTCGTAGTCGTTGGCCACCTGCATGACCTTGTCACCCGGGCAGAAGGTCCAGCCGAAGCGCTCCACCCGGAGCTCGCCCGGCGGGTTCAGCGCCTTCTGCAGCTCGATGTTGAGCGATCGTGCGCCAAGGCCGCCGCGGTTCATCGGGCAGAGCACCTGCACATCGCGCACGGGGTCGAGCCCGAAGCGGGCAGGGATCCTCTCCCGCACCACCGTCAACAGCTTGCGGACACCCTCCTCGGGATCGGCCGCATCCACGAAGAAGAAGTCCGACCCCTCGCCCGGGCGGAGTTCGGGCATCTGGCCGCTGTTGATGCGGTGCGCGTTGACGATGACCTGGCTCTCGGCGGCCTGGCGGAATACCTCGGTGAGCCGCACCACCGGCAGGGCACCCGAGCCGATGATGTCGGCCAGCACCTGCCCAGGGCCAACGGAGGGCAGCTGGTCCACGTCCCCCACCAGCAGCAGGGCCGCCTCGTCCGGCAGAGCGCGGAGCAGGGCGCGCATGAGCGGCACGTCCACCATCGAGGTCTCGTCCACCACCAGGAGCCCGCACTCCAGCGGCCGCTCCTCCGTGCGCTTGAACCCGCCCGTCTTAGGGTCGGTCTCCAGCAGGCGGTGGATGGTCCGGGCCTCCAGCCCCGTGCTGTCGGAGAGGCGCTTGGCGGCCCTGCCCGTGGGGGCGCAGAGCGCCACCTCCACCCCCTTGGCGCGCAGCACCCGCAGGACGGAGTTTACGAGCGTGGTCTTGCCCACGCCCGGGCCGCCGGTGATCACGAGTACCTTGGAGCGGGTGGCGAGCGCGAGGGCCTCCCGCTGACTGGGGGCAAGCGACAGGCCGGTCTTGCCCTCCACCCAGGGGATCGCCCGCTCGGCGTCTATGGCGGGCCAGGGTGGCTGCCCCCGGGCGAGCGCCCGCAGCCGCTCGGCGATGGCCTGCTCGGCGCGGTAGAGGCCGGCCAGGAAGACGCAGCGCTCCCCCTCCAGCGTGTCGGCCACGACGTCGCCCTCGGCCAGCTCCAGCTCGAGCGCAGTCTCGATGAGGGGAGGGGGCACCTCGATCAGGGCGGCGGTCTGGGTGGTCAGCTCGGCCAAGGGCAGGCCACAGTGCCCCTCGCCGGTGGCCTCGGCGAGCGCGAAGGAGATGCCGGCGCGGACCCGGATCATGGCCGTGGGCTCGATGCCAAGCTTCTGGGCCACGAGGTCGGCGGTGCGGAAGCCGATGCCGCGGATGTCGCGGGCGAGCCGGTAGGGGTTCTCGGAGATGACCTGCACGGCATCGGCGCCATAGGTCTTGTAGATCCGCACCGCTCTCGATGTGCCGACCCCGTGGGCGTGGAGGAAGAGCATGATCTCGCGGATCACCTTCTGCTCGGCCCAGCCGGCGACGATGCGCGACGCCCGCTTGGGGCCGATGCCCGTGACCTCGCGCAGGCGCGTGGGCTCGGCCTCGATGAGGTCGAAGACCCTCTCCCCGAAGGCGCGCACCAGCTTTTTGGCGTAGACCGGACCGATGCCGCGGATCATGCCGGAGCCGAGATAGCGCTCGATGCCCTCGAGCGTCGTGGGCGGGCTTGCCTTGAGGAACCCCGCCCGGAACTGCAGGCCGTGGGTGCGGTCGTTGAACCAGGTGCCCGAGAGCTGCACCCACTCACCGGCGGCGATGGTGGCGGCATGGCCCACCACCGTGACCAGGTCCTTGTGCCCGCGCGCCTTCACCCGCAGCACGCAGAAGCCGT
>NZ_RCVR01000012.1 GCF_016107305.1 Roseomonas sp. KE2513 | reverse complement strand
GAACGCTGCGCGTTCGCCCGGGAGATGTGGAGAGGGAGGAGCCCTCTCCCAGGCCCACCGGATCAGCCCTCGGCCGCCGGCGAAAGATGAGGCGGCAGGATGAGGGTCGCGGAGAGCCCCGGCGGGGAGGCGCCGGGCCGTGTATCCGTCAGCACGAGTTCGCCCCCGTGCAGCCCGGCCACGGCGCGCACGAGCGATAGGCCAAGGCCGTAGCCGGGGGTGGCGCGCGCGCTGTCGGCGCGGAAGAAGCGCTCGCCCGCGCGGGCGCGGTCCGCCGGGGAGAGGCCCGGCCCCTCGTCCGCGACGGTGATGCGCAGCGCCCCCGCCGAGAGCCCGGCCGAGAGGCGGATGACGCCCCCGGCGGGGGAGAACTTCACCGCGTTGTCCAGCAAGTTCGCGACGGCCTGGAGCAGGAGGTCGCGATCGCCGGTCAGCGGCAGGGATTCCGGCAGATCCACCCGAAGCGCCACGCCCCGCGCTTCCGCGATGGCGTCGTAGAGCTCGGCGGCATCGGCCAGCAGCGGCGCGAGGTCGAGGGAGCCGAAGGCGGCGCGGCGGGCGCCCGCCTCGGCCTCGGTGATGCGCAGCACCGCCTGGAAGATGCGCGTCATCCCGTCGAGATCGGCCAGGCCCGTCTCGATCGCGCGGCGCATGGTCTCGGCATCGCCGTCCAGCGCCTCCTCCAGCCGGCCGCGGGCGCGGGCAACGGGGGTGCGGAGGTCGTGCGCGATGGCATCGGACACGCCGCGGATGCCCGCCATGAGCGTGCCGATGCGGTCCAGCATGGCGTTCATCGTGCGCCCCAGCCGGTCGAACTCGTCCTCCTTGCCAGAGAGGGGCACGCGCTGGCTGAGGTCACCCTGGGCGATGGCCTGCACCGTCTCGGCGGCCGGGCGCAGGCGGGACTGGAGCGCGCGGCGCAGCAGCAGTGCGCCGATGAGGGCGATGAGGCAGGAGGCGCTGGCCGCCCAGCCGAGGCCGCGCCCGAGCAGCTCGCGCAGCCGCAGCCGTTCCTCCACGTCGCGCCCGACGATCAGGCGGTCCCCGTTGGAGAGGTCGGCGCGGTAGAGCCGCGCCTCGGTCAGTGCCCCCTCCCGCACGAGGGGGGCGCGCAGCCAGCGCAGCGCCTCGGCGTCGGGCGCCGGGCCGTCCAGCTCGTCCGGCGTGGCCGCGAGGTTGCCAGCGATCTGGCGGCCGGCGGCATCGGTCAGGCGGTAGAGGTCCTGGGCATCCCCGTCGCGCTGCAGTCGAAAGGTGATGGCCTGCTCCACCCCCGCCCGCCCCGCGTCGCGGTAGCGCTGCATGAGGGCGGCGACATCGGCGCGGATTGCGGCGTCCGTCTGCCGATCCAGCCCGCCCGCCGTGTTCCACCAGACAATGCCCGCGAAGGCGACGCCGCCGAGGAGGAACATGACAGCGAAGAAGACCGCGAAGCGGAAGCCCGCGCTGTCGATCAGGCGCGGCGCCGGCGCGCGCCGGATCTCCGCCGCGACCACGAAGCCGCTCCGCCTCAGGCGCCGGCCTTCACGCCGCGTCCTCGGCGCGGATCATGTAGCCGGCGTTGCGGATGGTGTGGATCAGCGGCTTCTCGAAGCCCCGGTCCAGCTTCTGCCGCAAGCGGGAGACGTGCACGTCGATGACGTTCGTCTGCGGGTCGAAGTGATAGTCCCACACCTTCTCCAGCAGCATCGTGCGCGTCACCACCTGGCCGGCATGGCGCATCAGGTGCTCGAGCAGGCGGAACTCGCGCGGCTGCACGTCGATCCGCTTGCCACCGCGCGTAACGGAGCGGGAGAGGAGGTCCAGCTCCAGGTCGGCCACGCGGAGCCGCGTGGCGGGCACCTCGGCGGCGGGGCGGCGCCCGAGGGCCTCCACGCGCGCCAGGAGTTCGGCGAAGGCGAAGGGCTTGGTGAGGTAGTCGTCGCCCCCGGCCTTCAACCCGCGCACCCGCTCATCGACGGAGGAGAGGGCGGTGAGGAACAGCACGGGCGTGCGGTTCTCCTGCCCGCGGAGCGTCTCGACGAGGCGCAGCCCGTCCACGCCGCCCGGCAGCATGCGGTCGATGACGAGCAGGTCGAAGGGCTCGCCGGCGGCGGCGAAAAGGCCGTCGCGGCCGTTGTCGCGGTGCTCGACGGCGTGGCCGGCCTCGGTCAGGCCACGGCGGACAAAGCGGGCGACCTCGGGGTCGTCCTCGACGAGGAGGATACGCATGGTGGTCCCTGGTGTTCGGCGCGGGGAGAATGCCGTGCCGGGCGGTGAAGGGCCAGATGGGGGCGTGATGGGCGCGAAGTCAAGGATGTGGGTTTATTTTCCTTGACCTTCCTACGCCTTTCTGCCTGGGAAGGTCGGCCCTGCGCCTCTCCTACTGCGGCTGCACCGCCGCCGCCGTTCCCGGCGGGCGCCGCCCCACCTGCACGTTCACGTCCTGCCCGCGCCCCTCCCGCGTCAGGGTCAGCCGCACGCTCTGCCCGGGCGTGACGCCCGCGATGCTGCGGATCAGCGCGCGGGAACTCTCGATGCGGTCCCCGTTCAGGGCGGTGACGAGGTCGCCCTGCCGCAGCCCCGCCCGCGCGGCGGGAGAGTTGCGCTCTACCCCCTGGATCTGCACGCCGCGCCGGCCGCGCGGGGCGTCCGGGTTCACGTCCTGCACCGCCACGCCGAGCCAGCCGCGCTCCACCCGTCCGTCGCGCCGAAGCTGATCGATAACGCCGCGCGCCAGGTCGGAGGGCGTGGCGAAGCCGATGCCGGCGGAGGCGCCGGAGGGGGAGTAGATGGCGGTGTTGATGCCGATCACCTCGCCCGCCGTGTTGAAGAGCGGCCCGCCGGAATTGCCGGGGTTGATGGCAGCGTCGGTCTGGATGAAGTCGTCGAAGGGTCCGGCCCCGATCTCGCGCCCGCGGGCGGAGACGATGCCGGTGGTGACCGTGCCGCCAAGGCCGAAGGGATTGCCCGCCGCCATCACCCACTGCCCCACGCGCACGGGACTGCTGCCCCAGGGCACGGCGGTCAGCGGCACGCGGGATTCGATCCGCAGCAGTGCAAGGTCCGTCAGCTCATCGGTGCCGACCACGCGCGCCGGATGCTCTGTCCCGTCCTGGAGGGAGACGACGACGCGGGCGGCCGAGCCGACAACGTGGTTGTTGGTCACAACGAAGCCGCTGGGATCGATAATGAAGCCCGAGCCCGCGCCCTGCACCTGCTGGCGGTTCCGGCGCTCGCGGAAATAGCGCTCGAAGGGCGTGCCGCGCAGCTCCGGCGGAACCTGCGCCGTCTGCTCGCCAGTCACCGCGATATTGACCACCGCGGGCAGCACCGCCTGGGCGAGGTCCGCGAAGTCCGGCAGCACCGTCATGCGCGGGGAGGCGGATTGCGCCCGGGCGTCGAGCGGCGTGCAGCCGGGGGCGATCGCGACGGCGGCTAGGGCCAGCAGGGCGGCGCGGCGGCCGGGGGAGGTCGCGGGGGGCTGGAAGGCGGAATCGGGCATGCGGGCTACTGGCTCTCCGGCAAGTCGCGGGAATGTCACCCCATAGAGGGGTAGCGTCGAGGAGGTGTTCAAGGTCCGGGGATCAGCCCCCGGCGGAGGGGTCCTCCGGCCAGGCGTGGCGCGGGTAGCGCCCGCGCATCTCCCGCCGCACCTCCGCCCAGCCGCCGCGCCAGAAACCCGGCAGGTCCGAGGTGACGGCGATCGGCCGCCCGGCGGGGGAGAGGAGCGAGACCTGGAGCGGGATGCGCCCACCCATCAGCCGCGGCGGGTCGGCAAGGCCGAAGAGGTGCTGGGCGCGAGCTTCGATGGCCGGCACCTCGCGGTCGTAGTCGATGGCGGCGCTACGGCCTTCCGGCAGGTCCACGCGGGCGGGCAGTTCAGCATCGAGGCGTCGCCGCAGCTCCCAGGGGATGAGGGATTGCAGCACCGCCATCGCGTCCAGGCCACGAAGGTCGGCGAGGCGCGATTTCCCGTGCAGATGGGGGGCCAGCCATTCGGCGGCGGTCGCGGCGAGGGCCGCGTCCGAGACGTCCGGCCAGGGCGCACCCTCCGTCACGTGGGCCCAGCGGAGGCGGGCGCGAAGCCCCGCGGCCGCTTTCGTCCAGTCGAGGTCACGGAAGGCGCGTCCGGCGGCGGCGCGCGCCAGGGCCTCGGCCACTTGTGCCGGATCGGCGTGGGGAAGGGTTGCCTCCTCAAGCACCAGCGGGCCGAACCGCAGACGGCGGCGTGCCACCACCGCCCCGGCGCGAGCGTCGAACTCGGTTACTTCCTCGCGGACGAAGCGCTCGGGGAAGCGGGACTCCAGCACCGCGCGGTCGAGCGGTGCCGCCATGCGGATGCGGGATTCGGTGCCCTGCAGTTCCAGCGCCGCCACCGCCAGCAGCGCGGATTTCCGCAGGGAGTCGGTCGCCGCCAGTCGCGCGCCCTGGCCCGAGGCGAGGCGATAGGCACCCTCCATCGTGCCGCGCCGGGCGGCGATGCGGTCGGGGAAGCCGGCGGCGAGCAGCGCGGCCGGATCGCCATCGGGCTCCGTCCGCTCGGGCACCGCGAGGCGGCGGCGGTGAAGCTGCGCCGTCCGCCGGATGCGGGCGACGGTCGCGCGGTCCGCCTCCGGGTGGTCGCCGCCGCGCAGCAGGTCGAGGCGGAGGCGAAGATCGGTCGGCGCCTCGCGATTGCGGATCGGGTCGCGCTCCTCCAGCAGGGCCGCGAGGTCGGCGGCCAGCGCGCCCTCGCCCGGCGTGCGGGTCTCCACCATCACGCGGGCGAGGCGCGGATGAGCGCCGAGCCTGGCCATGCGCCGTCCGGTCGCGGTGATGCGCCCTTCCGCGTCCAGCGCGTCGAGGTCGTGCAGCAGGGCGCGGGCGGCGGCCAACGCGCCCTCCGGCGGCGGGTCGAGGAAGGGCAGCGCGCGGGGATCGGCGCCCCAGGCCGCGCAGTCGAGCGCGAGGCCGGAGAGTTCGGCCTCGAGCATTTCGGGCCGGTCGGCGAGGGGCAGGCCGCGATGCAGCGCCTCGGTCCAGAGGCGGATGGCGACGCCGGGCTCCGTGCGGCCCGCGCGCCCGGCCCGCTGCTCCGCCGCCGCGCGGGAGATGCGAACGGTGGCGAGGCGGGTGAGGCCGGTCGCGGCATCCAGGCGCGGCGCGCGTCGGAAGCCGCCATCCACCACGATCCGCACGCCCGGCACCGTCAGCGAGGTTTCGGCGATGGAGGTCGCCAGCACCACCTTGCGGCGGGTGGAGGGGTTCAGCGCCCGGTCCTGCTCGGCGGGCGGCATCTCGCCGTGCAGCGGCAGCACCTCGGCGTCGATGCCGGAAAGGCGCTCGGCGGTGCGCCGGATCTCGCCCCAGCCGGGGAGGAAGGCGAGGACGTCGCCGGGATGCGCGCGCAGGGCTTCGCGGATGGCGCCCGCCATGGCCTCCGGCAGGTCGCGCGGTTCCTTGATGTCGCGCGGGCGGTGATGGACCGCCACGGGGAAGGCGCGGCCGGCGCTCTCGATCAGCGGCGCGTCCAGCAGCCCGCCGAAGCCGGCGGCGTCCAGCGTCGCGGACATGGCCACCAGCCGCAGGTCCGGCCGCAGCGCGCGCTGCATGTCCAGGCAGAGGGCGAGGCCGAGATCGGTGTCGATGTGCCGCTCATGCGCCTCGTCGAAGAGCACGGCCGAGACGCCCTCAAGGTCCGGGTCCGATTGCAGGCGCCGCACCAGCAGCCCTTCCGTCACCACCTCTATCCGCGTGCGGTCGGAGACGGCGCGGTCGAGGCGGGTGGAGAGGCCGACCAGGCCGCCCGGCCCGCCCTCTCCCACCAGTTCGGCCATGCGGCGGGCGGCGGCGCGGGCGGCGACGCGGCGGGGTTCCAGCACGAGGATCTTCCCGCCCGCCCAGGGCTCGTCGAGCAGGGTGAGCGGGACGAGGGTCGTCTTGCCCGCGCCTGGGGGCGCGACGAGGACGGCGTTGGGGCCGGCGCGAAGGGTTGCAAGAAGGGCGGGAAGGGCCTCGGCGACGGGGAGCTCGGGAAGCTGCATGGACGCGGAAAGCATGGGGATCGGTCTCGGCGCCAGGGGGCAGCTTGTCAAACCTCGGGACCGCGCTGCGCGAAAATTCGCGCCGCGGCGTCACATCCGGCCGCCCTGCCTCGTCCTATGGCCGGCAACCCCAGCAAGGACAGAGCACTATGACGCCCCGCCTCGACTACTTCGCCGCCGCTCCCCGGCTCATGCAGGCCATAGTCAGCCTCGAGAAGGCCGTCGCCTCCTCGGGGCTGGAGCAGGGGCTGATCGAGCTGGTGAAGACCCGCGCATCCCAGATCAACGGCTGCGCCTTCTGCATCGACATGCACACGCGCGACGCCCGCAAGGCGGGGGAGAGCGAGGCGCGGCTCTACCTCCTGGATGCCTGGCGCGAGGCCCCGCACTACACGCCACGGGAGCGCGCGGCCCTCGCCTGGACGGAGGCGCTGACCCTCGTGGCCAGCACCCGCGCGCCCGACGAGGACTACGATAGGCTGAAGCCGCATTTCACCGAGGAGGAGATCGTGAAGCTCTCCCTGCTCATCGCGACGATCAACGCCTGGAACCGGCTGGCCATCGGCTTCCGCGCCGTGCCGGCCTCGGCGATCCAGGCGGCGGCCTGACGATGGCGGGCGGGCCCGAGGCCATCGAACACTTCGCGCCGCTGCGCGCGGAACTGATCGGGCTCGCCTACCGCATGACCGGCTCGCTCGCGACGGCGGAAGACATCGCGCAGGACGCCTTCCTCCGCTGGAACGCGGCGGATCGCGGCGGGATCGAGGTGCCGCGGGCCTGGCTGCTGAAGGCCACCGCCCGCCTCAGCCTCGACCATCTCCGCTCCGCCAGGCACCGGCGCGAGCTCTATGTCGGCCCCTGGCTGCCCGAGCCGGTGCTCGATTCGGGGGAGGCGCCGCAGCAGGCCGCGCACGCCCATGTGCAGGAGTTGTCGGTCGCCTTCCTCCTCGCCCTGCAGCGCCTCACCCCGGCGGAGCGGGCGGTCTTCATCCTGCACGACCTTTTCGAAACCTCCTTCGCCGAGATCGCCGGCCTTCTCGGCCGCAGCGAGGCCGCCTGCCGCAAGCTCGCCACCCGTGCCCGCGCGCATCTCGGCGAGGCGGAGCCCCGCCAGGACGTGACGGAGGAGGAGGCGCGGCGCATCGCCGGTGCCTTCCTCGCCGCCTCTCGCGACGGCGACGAGGCCGCGCTGCGCGGGCTGCTGGCGGAGGATGTGGTGCTGCGGACGGATGGCGGCGGCGTCCGGCCCGCGGCCCTCAACCCCATCGCGGGCGCGGACCGGGTCGGGCGCTTTTTCGCGGGCTTGGCGCGCAAGCGGGCGGCACCCCCCTCCCCACTGCTGCATCTCGGCCGCGTCAACGCGCTGCCCGGCTATGTCACGCTGGAGCCGGACGGGCTGCCGCAGACCACGGCGCTGGAGATCCGCGATGGCCGGATCGCCGCGATCTACATCGTGCGGAACCCGGAGAAGCTGGGGCAGGTGCGCGCGGCGGTGCGGGCCTGACGGCCGCGGCCGCGCTTCCGCGGGGGCGGGTGCCCCCCTGGGCAGCGCGGGGGGCGCCGCCCAACTGGGGTCCTGCACCAGGAGATGGACCACCTCATGCAGATGCGCGCCCTCGGCCGGACCGGCCTCGAGATCGCCCCCCTCGTCTTCGGCGGCAATGTCTTCGGCTGGACCGCGGACGAGCCGACGAGCTTCTCCCTGCTGGACCGCTTCGTGGATGCCGGGCTGAACGCGATCGACACCGCCGATGTCTATTCCCGCTGGGCACCGGGGCACCGGGGCGGCGAGTCCGAGGAGATCATCGGTCGTTGGCTACGCGCTAATCCCGGCAAGCGGCAGCGGGTGTTGATCCTCACCAAGGTCGGCATGGACATGGGGGAGGACCGCAAGGGCCTCTCGCCGCGCTGGATCGAGCGGGCGGTGGAGGACTCGCTCCGCCGCCTGGGCACGGACCGGATCGACCTCTACCAGTCCCATTCCTTCGACGCTGACACCCCGCAGGAGGAGACGCTGCGGGCCTATGAGGCGCTGATCAAGGCCGGCAAGGTGCGGGCCATTGGCTGCTCGAACTTCGACGCGGCGCAGCTCTCGGAAGCGCTGGACACCGCCAAGGCGCAGGGCCTGCCGCGCTACGAGTGCCTGCAGCCCGAGTACAACCTCTACGACCGTGGAAGCTTCGACGGCCCGCTGCGCGATCTCGTCATGCGGAAGGGCATCGGCGTCATTACCTATTTCAGCCTTGCCGCCGGCTTCCTCTCGGGCAAGTACCGGTCGAAGGCGGACCTTGAGGGCCGGGCCCGGGCCGTGCGGGTGGAGCGATACCTCAACGAGCGCGGCACCCGCATCCTCGCGGCCCTGGACGAAGTTTCGGCCCGTGCCGGCGCCGCCCAGGCCGAAGTCGCCCTCGCCTGGGTGATCGCGCGGGAGGGTGTGACGGCGCCGATCGCCAGCGCCACCAGCCTCGACCAGATGGAAAGCCTTATACGCGCGGTGAACCTCACCCTCTCGGCGGAGGATATTGCGGCGCTGGATAAGGCAAGCGCCTGATGCCGTTGGCGGAGAGGGCACGGCCCTCTCCGAGCCTCTCCCGCCAAGGGCCTGAGGCCCTTGTATCCCATCTGGCTGCCGCGAAACCTTCCTGAGCGTGCAGTCGCCTCGGGCCACCGACCCGAGGCGCATCGGCCGCATGGTGAGTCCGCCTTGAAGAAAAAGATGATGGTGAGGGGCCCGGGGAGAGGAAGAAACCCTTCTTCCTCTCCCCTGTGTCACCCGCGGCGACAGCAGCCGTTGCACGCCCCCGCGCATCGGTCCTATCCCCTGGCCATGCGCGCCCTCCTCCTCCTGCTGGCGTTCCTGCTGGTCCCCGCCGCCGTGCGGGCGGTGGAGAGCGAAGCCGTGGTTTCGCCGCGCGCCCGGGTGACGCTGGTGACAGAGGCGGCGGCGGTCGCGCCCGGGGGGACCTTTCGGCTTGCGCTGCGGCAGGTGCTCGCGCCGGGCTGGCACACCTACTGGACCAATCCAGGCGACGCAGGGGAGCCGCCCTCGCTCGACCTGTCGCTGCCCGATGGCGGCGAGGCCGGCCCGCTCGCCTTTCCCGCGCCGCTCCGCATTCCCTACGGGCCACTCGTGAATTTTGGCTACCTGGGGGAGGCGGTCTTCCCGCTGACAGTCACCGTCCCTGAAGGGCTCCAGCCCGGCCGCATCTTCACCATCGAGGGCACGGCACGCTGGCTGGTCTGCGCCGATCTCTGCATTCCCGAGGAGGGCGCCTTCCGGCTCGACCTGCCTGTGGAGGCCGCGACGCGCACCGACCCGACGGCGACGGAGTTGTTCCGCGCGGCCGAAGCCGCCCTGCCCCGCCCCTCCCCTTTCGCGGTGCGGGCGGGCTTCGAGGGCGGGCGGGGTGCGATCGAGCTGGCGGGCGCCGGGCTGGGCCCGGCCTCGGTGCGGCAAGCCTTCTTCTTTCCCGATGAGGTTGGCGTCCTCGGCAATGCCGCGCCTCAGCCCCTGTCGGTGCGGGAAGGTGCGCTGGTGCTCGGGCTGGCGCGCGGCCCGGGGTCGGAGGCAAGGCCGCTGCCGCGGGAGTTGTCCGGCCTCGTCGCCATCACGGACGCGGCCGGCGTGCGCGCCGCCTACAGGGTTTCGGCCGCGCCGGGCGCGGTGCCTGAAGGCGGTGGGGCAGCGCTCTGGCAGGTGGTGCTCTGGGCGGCGCTCGGCGGGCTGATCCTCAACCTCATGCCCTGCGTCTTCCCGGTGCTGGCGATGAAGGCGATGGGCATCGCGCGGCTTTCCGGCGCCTCGCGCAACGCGGTGCGGGCGGAGGCGCTGGGCTATGTCGCGGGGGTGGTCGCTGCCTTCCTCGCAGTCGGTGGCGCGCTGGTCGCGGCGCGGCTGGCGGGATCGGCGGCCGGATGGGGGTTCCAGTTCACCGCTCCCGCCTTCGTCGCGGCACTCGCCTGGCTGATGCTGGCCGTGGGGCTGAACCTTTCCGGCGTCTTCGCCGTGGGCGGGCCCTCCACGGGCGGGCGGCTCGGCAGCTTCGGCACCGGCGCGCTGGCGGTGGTGGTCGCCACCCCCTGCACGGCCCCTTTCATGGCGGCGGCGCTGGGCGCGGCGCTGGCAATGCCGCCGCTCGCGGCACTGGCCGTTTTCGGCGCCATGGGCCTCGGGATGGCCGCGCCGCACGCGCTGCTGGCCGCCTTCCCCACCCTTGCCCGCCTCCTGCCGCGGCCAGGGGCCTGGATGGAGCGGCTGCGGCAGCTCCTCGCCTTCCCGATGTATGGCGCGGCGGCCTGGCTCGCCTGGGTGGCCTCGGTGCAGGCGGGGCCGGAGGGGCTGGCCTGGGTGCTGGCGGGCGCGCTGCTGGTGGGTTTCGCCGGCTGGGCGCTCGGCGTGGCCCAAGCGACGGGCGGCGGGCGGATCGGACGCGGGGCGGCGGTGCTGGCCGTGCTCGGCGCTCTCGCCCTGCTGCCGATGGTGTCCGGCAGCACGCCGGCGGCCACCGCGGCCGTTCCGGGCGAGGAGGCTTGGTCGGCGGACCGGCTGGCGGCGCTGCGCGCCGAGGGGCGGCCGGTCTTCGTGAACCTCACGGCCGCCTGGTGCATCACCTGCCGGGTGAACGAGCGCGTGGCACTCGATACCGAGGCTACGCGCGCCGCCTTCACCCGAGTGGGCGTCGCGCTGCTCACGGGCGATTGGACCCGGGGCGATCCCGCTATCACGGCCCTGCTGCGCGAGCGCGGGCGGGACGGCGTGCCGCTCTACCTCTTCTACCCCGCGGGCGGCGGGGAGCCCGTCGCGCTGCCGCAGATCCTGACGGAGCGGATGGTGATCGAGGCGATCTCCGCCACCCCGGAGCGCCCGCGACCGGCGGCTTGATCACGCCACTCGATCCGGAGGCGTGACGGGACCGCAAACGGCGCTATGATGCGCCGTCCCCCCTTGGCGGAACGGTAGACGCAGGCGACTTAAAATCGCTCACCCGTAGGGGTGTGCCGGTTCGAATCCGGCAGGGGGGACCAGTTATTCCACCGAGGCGACGGCGCTGCCCGTGCGCCGGACATTCGCTCCGCCCTGGCTTAGGCCGGGCAGGAGACCCTGGTTCATCCCCTGGCCGGCTGCCTGCCCGATCCCCGCGCCGCCTCCCTGCACGGTAACGAGGCTGCCGTGGATCCAGCCCTCCGGCGCGCTCTCGCCCACTTGGTACCAGCCGCCCGGCGCGGTGCCGAAGACGTTCAGCACGGCGCCCGAGCGCGCCACCCGCAGCACTGTACCGCCCCCGTTCGGGGAGGAACGGAGATTGCCGTTCTGGCGCATTACCAGCGTGCCGGCGGCCCCATGCAGCGGCGCGGCCGAAGCGGGCTCGACCGCCACGGGCGGCACCACCGGCTGGCTTGGCTGGGCCATCTGGTCCAGCGTCGGCAGCCCGTTCGGTAGCGGCGGCGTCGGCGAGGAGACGGTGCTGCCCCCGGCCCGCTGTACCGGCCCGCCACCATCGAAGCAGCGGCCGACCAGCTCCACATAGACGCGCGTCGCCTCGATGTTGCTGCGGCCGATATACTGCTCCACCTCGGTCGTGCCGCCCACGGTCTTCACCACGGAAACGAATGGCACGAAGACGGAGTCGCCTGAGACGGTAGCCTGGCCGCAGACGGCATAGGTATCCGCGATCGCCTGGCGATGCGTCTCGACCGCGCGGAAGCGCAGGTTCTCGGGATCGCGGGCGGCGGCACGCACGCGCTCCTCCGCTGCCGCCTTCACGCGAGAGACGGCGCCATTCCCGGCGGTGGTCCCGGATGACTGGCCCTTGGGTGCGGCATCCTCCCAGCAACCGCCCAGCGCCAGCAGGCCCACGAGGAGAAATCCCTTACGCAACACGTCGTTCCACCCGATTCCATGGTTCAAAGCTCACAACGCCGAAGGGGGCCGAGTCTCGGTTTCACGAACCCGTGCCCCGTCGCGCAACCAGTGGTGCGACCGGCGGCACCCTGCGCGGCCATGGCGCTGGCGCGCGGGAGATGGTTGCATCACACCCCGGATGAGAAGAGGAAAGCGCGCATGCCCGGGCCCGACGCAACGCTGCTTGTCGTGGTGGACACGGTCTGCCCCTGGTGCTGGCTCGGCAAGCGGCGGCTGGACGCGGCGCTTGCCATGCTCGCGGCGGAGGGCCTGCGCCTCGCCCGCCAGTGGCACCCCTTCCAACTGAACCCCGACATGCCCGCGGGCGGGATGCCGCGTGCCGAGTACCGGGCGCGGAAGTTCGGCAGCGTCGAGCGCGGGCGGGAACTCGACGCGGGGCTGGCGGCCGAGGGTGCGAAGGACGGTCTGGCCTTCGGGTTCGAGCGGATCGAGCGCTCGCCCAACTCCCTCGCCAGCCACCGGCTCATCCGGCTCGCGGCCCTGGAGGGTGGACCGGTCCTTGCGGATGACGTCGCGGAAGGGGTCTTCGCCGCCTACTTCTCGGAGGGACGCGACATCGGCGACCCCGCGGTGCTGGCCGCGATCGGCAACGCCGCGGGCCTGCCGCCCGGCCGCGCCGCGGCGATGCTCGCCACGGACGAACTGGCGGCGGAGGTGGCGGAGGATGCCGCCCGCGCCGCCGGACTGGGCGGCGTGCCGGCGATCATCCTCGGGCGGCAGCTCATCGTCTCGGGCGCGCAGCAGCCCGCGGCCATGGCGGCTGCCATCCGCGCGGGGCTGCGCGAGGCGGCCTGACGGAAGGCGGGTGCGTCAGGGATCGGGCGGACGCCGCCCTTTCGCCCGGCACCACCTCCGGGCCCTTTAAGGAGGGCGGTTTCCGTCCCTCAGATGGCATTCTCCACGAGGGCCTTGAGCTGGTCCGCCGCAGCGCCCCAGCCAGCCTCGAAGCCCATCGCCCGGTGCCGTTCGAGCGCGTCGCGCGTCCAGTGGCGAGCGCTGGCCCTGTACACTGTCCGGTCCCCCTCGGGCTCAACCTCGAAGACGCCGACCATGAAGGGCCCAGCAGGCCGCCAGCCCACGGTGAAAGCGTCGGTGAAGATGAAACGCCTGTTGGGCTCGAAGGACAGAACGACGCCCTCGTTCAGCATCTCCTCCCCGTTCGGCCCGCGCATGACGATGGCGCTGCGTCCGCCCGATCTCCATTCGAGCTCGCGAATCCGCGCCTGCCACGGCCTCGGGCAGAACCAGTCCTCAAGCTGCTCCGTCATCACGCGCCAGACCTTCTCGACGGGCGCATCGATGCGGCGCTCGATCCGCAGCTCCAGGTTTTCCTCGGTCATTGTCCTGTCCTCCTCTCTGCCGAGTGTGAGCCGCCTTTCGTCCCTGCCCAACCCGTCCCGGTCCCGACCATCGTGTGCGGATCTGCCGCGCGTGGACAGGCGCACCGACGCACGGACGACCGGCGGAGGTGCGGAGCCGCCAATCCTTCGCCCGTGGACGAAGGATCGCGCCGTCCCGGTCCGGACCTTTTCAGGGATGCCCTGAACGCCCGGCCTCGGCCGCCTGCCCGGTTGGCCGCGATCACCCCCAGCCGAGCGCTATCGCCGCCAGCCGCGCCCGCTCCGCCGTGCCCAATCGCGGGCGGAGGCGCGGCGGGTGGAAGCCGCGGGCGACCAGGCGGTCGAGGATCCGGCGATAGGCCCACATCATCACCCGCGCGGGGCGCAGCGGCCCGGCATTGGCGGAGGTCAGCTCGGCCTCGGCCGCCGCGAAGCCGGCCTCGGCGCGGCCGAGCAGGCGGTGGCAGGCCTCGTGCAGGTCGGGGCGCTCGAGAAGCTCCGCCGGGGAGGCGTCGGGGCCGAGCCAGGAGAGAGGGATGTAGACCCGGTCCCGCTCCGCGTCCTCGTCGATGTCGCGCAGGATGTTGACGAGCTGCAGCGTGCGGCCGAGGGCGAGGCCGAACTCCACCGCCTCCGGCGCGCCGAAGATCCGCACGGACATGGCGCCGACGCTGCCTGCCACGCGGCGGCAGTAGAGCTCCAGCGCCGCCTCGTCCGGCAGGCGCAGCCGGGGCGCGGCGTCGGTCTCCATGCCCTCGATCATGGCGATGCATTCTGAGTGCGGCAGGTCGAAGCGGGCGCGCGCCCAGGCGAGCTCGCGCGAGAGGGCGCAGTCGGGCGCGTCGAGCTTCGCGCGCCACTCCGCGAGGAAGCGGCGCTTCTCGGTGAAGGGCGCGGCCCCGTCGGCGATGTCATCCACCGCGCGGCAGAAGGCGTAGACGGCGTAGAGTGCCCGCCGCCGCTCCCCGCGCAGCGAGGCCATGCCGCGGGAGAAGGAGGAGCCCGCCCGCGCGACCGCCGCGCGCACCACCGCCGCGTCGGAGGCCGGGCGCGGCGAGGCGAGCAGTGCCGCCAGCGCGTCCGCCTTCGTCAGCGCCACGCGGCCGGCCATGGGGTCGGCCGCGCGCAGCCGCGCCAGCAGCCGCCGCGCGCAGCCAATGGTGGTGGCGGATTCGAGGGCCAGGCGACGGCTTTGCAGGCGGTGCGGCAGGGCAGCCGCGATGTCGAGCAGCGCCTCGCAGCGGTCCAGCAAGGCGTCGAGCAGGGCGCGGCGCGGTGCCGGTTCGTTGAAGACCGCCGCCTCGCCCCCGACCTCGTTCATCCAGGCTCGCGGCAGGTAGATGCGGCCGATCTGCGCGCGGTCCTCGCCCATGTCCTGCAGGTGGTTGAGGACCTGGAGCGCGATGCAGAGCGCATCCGCCGCGGGCTGGGGCGCCGAGCCCTCTCCGTGCAGGCGGAGCAGGATGCGGCCGACGGGCACGGCGGAATAGGCGCAGTAGTCCACCAACCCTGCCCAGTCCTTGCAGCCCTCGTTGCGGGAGTCGCGGCGGAAGGCGGTGAGCATGGCGCGCGCCTCCTCCACGCCGGCACCGCTCGCCCGCAGCGCCGCCGCCTCGGGGACGCCGGGGGCACCGTCGAGGGCAGCCTCGATCGCGTCCAGCCGCCGCAGCTTCTCGGCGGGGTCGAGGTCGGGGCTATCCGCGATGTCGTCCGAGAGGCGCACCACCCGGTAGAAAGCGAGCACCTTGGCCCGCACCGCTGGGGAGAGCAGGCGGGAGGCGACGGGGAAGTTCTCGCTGTCCGGCCCGCGCGTCGGCGCCCCGGCGGCCACGCCCTCCATCTCCGGGGCCATATGCGCGCTCACAGCCCGTCCGCCGGCTGGTAGGCCCGGCCCTTCCATCCCGCGGGGCGGCCGAGGGCGGAGCGGATGAGGGCGGTCCACTGGATGGCAAGGGCGACGGCGACGGTCAGGGGATGCAGGGGAATGGTCCAGAGCGGTTCGCGCACGCGGATCGTGATCGCGGCGCGGGTGAGAAAGGAAAGAACCAGCGCCGCCACCGCCCAGGGGCTCGGCAGCAGCAGCCACGGCAGAAGATGCGGCCCGGCCAGCAGCACCGTCCAGACCGGCAGGCCGGCGGGGGTGGCCATGCCCTCGCGGGCGTTCTTAATGAAGCCGCGCCAGGCCTCGGCGAAGCCGGAATACATGCGGCACTCGGCGAGGGGACTGCCGTCCACCACCTCCGTCCAGTGACCCGCCTCGCGCAGGTTGCGCGAGAGGGCCATGGCATCGTGCAGCCGGTGGCGGAAGGCCGCGTGGCCGCCCACGGCCTCGTAGGCGCCGCGTTCGGCCATCAGGAGCTGGCCGCAGGCGGCGGCCATGGCGGGGTGCTCCGTGAAGGCGCGGCCGGCACCCGGCAGGTAGCCGAGCATCATGAGGTTGATGGCGGGCACCGTGACCCCCTCCCCCGGCGTGCCGAGGATCTGCCGGGGCACCCCGCTGACGAGGGCAAGGCCGTTCGCGCGGGCATGAGCCGCCATGCGCGCCGCGGCGTCTGGCGCCAAGCGCACATCGGCGTCGATGAAGAGCAGGTGCGTGCCCCGCGCGGCCTCCGCCAGCCGGGCGCAGGCATGGACCTTTCCTGTCCAGCCCGGCGGCAGCGGCGGCGCGCGGAGGAGGCGCAGGCGCGGGTCCGCCTCCGCCCGCGCCGCGACGATCGCGGCGGTGCCGTCGGTCGAGCCGTCGTCCATCACCAGCACCTCGACCGCGACGCCCGTGCTGGCGAGCGCGGCGTCGAGGCAGGCGCCGATATTCGCCGCCTCGTCCCGGGCGGGGATGAGGACCGAGACAAGGGTATCCGACGCGGGCACCCCCTCCGCCCGGCCGAGCAGGAACAGGTTGGCCGCCGTCATGCTGGCGGGGAAGGTCGCGATGAGGAGGGAGAAGATGTCGATCACCGCGCATCCCCCCCATTGGCTGCTTCAGGCGTCACGCGGGGCAGTCTAGCCGGATTTGGCGTCGCGAACATGCCGGGGGTCGAAGCGGCGGCCGCGCAGCAGCGCCCGGAAGCGGCGCCAGAGGTCGTAGAACCCGCCCATCCCCTCCGCGCCAGCCGCGACGACCTCGAAGCGGGCGGGGTCGCGGGGGATGGCCTCGGCCGCCAGCCGGTCCATCGTGGCGGTCAGGGCCTCGCGCAGCGCCCCCTCCCGCGCCTCGCGGTCCAGCGCCAGGAGGTCGGCCGCCTCCATCGGAGGGCCGAAGGCGGCCAGCATCTCCGGCCGGCTCTCAGTCCAGAAGACGTAGTCGAGCGCGAGCGGCAGGATGACGGCGTTGGGGGCGATCTCGGCCAGTCGCGTGACGCCGGGCGCGATGACGACGGGCCGCTCCCGCACGTCCTGGAAGCGGCCGGGCACGTTCATCCAGAGCATGGCGCGCGGCGCGGCCAGCACCTCGTTCGCCGTGCGCAGGAAGGCCGCCGCCCCTCGCGCGCCCGGCTCGATGCCGAAGACGCCGAGGCGGCGCATGAAGCGGTACTTCGCCAGCGCCTCCGCCGCCATCGGGATGAAGACGTGGCGGCTCGGGAACAGGCGCGCCGAGAGCAGCATGAAGGCCACCCCGTCCCACCAGGAGGGGTGGTTGGCCAGCACGATCAGCGGCCGCCCGCGATGTTCCTGCGGGATGCCCCAGGGCGGCACCCGCAGCGCGCCCATTCCGCGCCGGAAATGGCGCGAGAAGACGACGTGGAAGAAGGCGAAGAGCCGCGCGTCCCGCAGCGTGACGGGCGACGGCGCGGGCATCCCTTATTCCGCCGGAGCCATGGCGGCGTCCATACGCGCGAGCACCGCGTCGCGCGTGCCGGCGCGGCGAGCCGCCTCGGACATGCCGGGACCGCCCATGTCCTTGTCGAGCGCGTCCGCCGCGATCCAGCCGGACATCATCACCATCGGCATGCCCGGCCCCGGATGCGCCGCCCCGCCCGCGAGGTAGAGGCCCTTCACCTGGCGCGAGCGGTTGCCCGGCTTGAAGGCGCCGAGGAAGGCGCCGTGCGAGGCGAGGCCGTAGATCGCGCCGTCGAGCACCTTGTAGCGCTCGTGGATGTCCTGCGGGGTCAGGGCCCGCTCCACCACGATGCGCTCCTCGATGTCCTCCATGCCCGCGGTGCGCTTGAGCTTGTTCAGGATCACCTGCCGGTACTCGGGCAGCATCTTCGACCAGTCCTGGCCGGGGCGCAGGTGCGGCGTGTGCACGAGGACGTAGAGCGCCTCTCCACCATCGGGCGCGACGGAGGGATCGGTGCCCGAGGGCGCCGCGAGATAGGCGGTGGGGTCGGGCGCGGGGATGCCCTTCTTGTAGATGGCGTCGAACTCCTCCTCCGCGTCGCGCGAGAAGACGAAGTCGTGGTGCCCGAGATGCTCGTAGCGCTTGTTGAGGCCGAGATAGAGCACGACGCCGGAGCAGGCGGGCTTGAAGCCCTTCTTCTCGTATTTGCGTCCCGGCTTGCCGCCGACCAGCTCCTTGTAGGTGCGGATCGCGTCCATGTTGGAGATGACGGCATCGAAGGGAATGGTCTCGCCCTTGGCGACCACGCCCGCGATGCGCGTACCGTTGTCGCGGAGGTCGAGGCCCGTCACCTCCGTCGAAGGCCGCAGCTCCGCGCCGAGGGATTCTGCCAGCTTCGCCAGCCCCTCCGCCACGGCGCGGGTGCCGCCCACGGGATACCAGATCCCCTCGCTCGCCTGCATGTCGCCGATGCCGCAGATGACGGCGGGCGCGAGATAGGGCGAGGAGCCGACATACTGCGTGTAGTGGTCGAGCATCTGCGCGAGCCGCGCGTCGGGCACGTGGCCGCGGATGACCTTGGCCACCGTCTTGCCCATCCGCAGCGCCATCACGTCCTTCAGCGTGTCGGCCTGCATGTTGGACCGGAAGTCCATCGTGTCCGTCAGGTCCTCGACCGACTTCCAGAAGAAGAAGCCCTCGGAGATGCGGTGCAGGTTCTCGGACTCGCGCTGGAAGGCGCGGTAGCCGGCGCCGTTGCCGGGCGCGAAGGTGTCCATCTTGGACGCCATCTCGTCGACGTTCTCGGAGAGGTCGATCCGCGTGCCGTCCTCGAAGAAGCAGCGCCACTGTGGGTCGAGGCGAACGAGCGGCAGATCGCGCGCCTGATCGCGGCCCGCTTCCGCGAAGATGCGGCGCAGCACGCGGGGTACGGTGAGGATGGTCGGCCCCATGTCGAAGCGGAAGCTGCCGCCGTTGCGCCCGCCGGGTGTCGCGGGGGCGTCGAGGTGCAGCACGGCGGCCTTGCCGCCCAGCCATTCGTTCTTGTCGAACAGCGTCACCTGGTGCCCGCGGGCCTGGGCCACGCAGGCGGCGGCGAGGCCGCCGAGGCCCCCGCCGATGACGGCAACCTTTGCCATGCTCAGATCCTCGTGGAGACGGGCGCGCGGCCGAGGTCGCGCAGCAGGAGGTTGGCGCTGATCCGCGCCCCCTCGTAGATCACGGGCAGGCCGGAGCCGGGATGTGTGCCGCCTCCGACGAGGTAGAGCCCCTTCGTGTCGCCGAACCGGTTGCCGGGCCTGAACATGAGCATCTGGCGCAGATCATGCGCGAGGTTGAAGGTCGCGCCATAACCCACGGCATAGTCGTCCCGCCAATCGCGCGGCGTCACGATGCGCTCGTAGCGGATGCGCTGCTCGATGTCGGGCACGCCCAGGCCGCGCAGTCGGTCCAGCGCCAGCTTGCGGTAGCGCGCGGTGTCGGCTTCCGTCCACTCATGGCCGTGTGTCAGGTTCGGCACCGGAACCAGCACGTAGAGGCTCGAATGGCCGGGCGGGGCCATCGTCGCGTCGGTCGCGCTGGGATTGTGGAGGTAGAGGGAAGGCGTCTCGGGCACGATGCCGCCCTCGATCTCCGTGATGTTCCGCTGGTACTCCTCCGAGAGGAGAATGGAGTGGTGCGCGAGGCCGGGGAACTCTCCCTCCACCCCGAGGTAGAGCATGAAGGTGGAGCAGGAGTAGCGCGACCGCTCGATCCGCTTGTCCGACCATTTTCGGCGGATCGCGTCAGGCACCAGCCGCGGCATGGCATGGGCGAAGTCGCCGTTGAGAACAACTGAATCGGCCGGGATCAACGTGCCGCCCGCCTCCACCCCTGTCGCGCGCTCGCCCTCGAAAGTGATGCGGTCCACCGGTGTGCCCAGGCGGAACTCGACGCCGAGGTCGGCCGCCACGCGCGCCATGGCGGTCGCGACCGTGCCGCAGCCCCCGCGCGGGTGGAACACGCCGTGCTCGTATTCGAGGAAGGAGAGGATGGTGAAGAGGCTGGGGCAGCGGAACGGGCTCATCCCCAGGTATTTCGATTGGAAGGAGAAGGCGAGACGCGTGCGCGGGTCGCGGAAGAAGCGGCGCAGGTCCGCATCGACCGAGCGGCCGGGCTTGAGCAGCGGCAGGGCGCGCAGCATGTCGGGCGCCATGAGGTCCGCGGCTTTGGTGAAGGCGCGCTCCAGCACCGGGCGGAAGGCGGCAAGCTTGCGGCGGTTCTCCGCCATGAAGGGCCGCACCCCGGCCGCGTCGCGCGGGTCGATCTTCGCGATCTCCCGCTCCATCCGCTCAAGGTCGGGCGTCGCGTCGATGGTGACGTTGCCGGCGGCGGCCTCGAAGACAAGGCGGTACTGCGGGTCGAGGCGGATCAGCTCCACCTCGTCCTCCAGCCGGGTGCCGCATTCCGCGAAGATCTCGCCGAGGATGCGGGGATAGAGGAAAAAGGTGGGGCCGAGGTCGAAGCGGTATCCCGCCTCCGTCTCCAGCGTGCGGCTGCGGCCGCCGACCACCCGGTCCTTCTCCAGCACCGTGACGCGCAAGCCCCGAGCCGCGAGCAGCATGGCCGAGGCAAGTCCGCCGGGACCGGCCCCGATGATGACGGCGTGCGGCCGCTCAGGGCGCAAGGAGGGGCGGCTGAGGGCGTTCATCGGACTCCGTCGGGCAGGGACACCGGGGATGTTTGCGCGGAAGCCGTGTGCGCAAGGGCTCGTTGAAGCAGGTTGCGCGGATGTTGCGAAGGCACCCGCCGATCAAGCGGGCGCCATCGCCTCGGCCAGCCGGGCCCCGGCACGGGGCAGCAGGCGGCGAAGGAAGAAGCCGCCATCGGCCGCCAGCGCCGGCTCGGCCGCGGCCGCACGGGCCAGCCAGCCGCCGCCAAGCACCCAGCCGGCGGCGTCCAGGAAGGGCGCGGCCGCGGCGCCCGCCACCTCCGGCGGGGCCTCGGCGAGCCGCCGGGCGGCCTCTGCCAAGGCCTCTGCCGGCACGCGCAGGGCTGGGCCGGCCGCCCCTGCCTCCTCCACCAGCAACAGGAAATCCGGTAGCGCGCGGGGCAGCTTGCGGAGGGTGAGGTCCGCTGCCTGGATGCCATTCGTTCCCTCGTAAATCGGCGCGATCCGGGCATCCCGCCAGATCTGCGCCGCCCCGGAATCCTCGACGTAGCCGGCGCCGCCATGCACCTGGATACCGAGGCTTGCGACCTCCACGCCCCGGTCGGTGCACCAGGCCTTCACGATGGGGATGAGAAGGGCGAGGCGCGCTTCGGCCCCCGCCTCGCCCGCCCTCGCCCGGTCGATGCAGACGGCGGCGTCGAGCGTCAGCAGGCGCGCAGCATGGGTCACGGCGCGCATCTCGGAGAGCATCCGCGCCACGTCCGGGTATTCCGCGATCGGCCTTCCGCCCTGCACGCGCTCGGCCGCATAGGCCTCGGCGAGGAGGGTCGCGCGGGCGCACTGGCCGACGCCCTCCACCCCCACGGCGAGCCGGGCCGCGTTCATCATGGAGAACATGGCGGCCAGGCCCCGGTGCGGCTCGCCCACCAGCTCGGCCTCCGCCTCCTCGAAGATCATCGTGCAGGTGGGACAGGCGTGAATGCCCGGCTTGCGCTCGATCCCGCCGCAGCGGAGCGAATTACGCCGGCCGTCAGGCAGTACCTTCGGGCAGGCGAAGAGCGAGATGCCGCGCGAGCCCGGCGGCGCGTCCGGCAGGCGCGCGAGGACGAGGTGGAGCGTGTTCTCCGCGAGGTCGTTCTCCCCCCAGGTGATGTAGATCTTCTGACCGCTGATCCGGTAGCCGCCAACGCCGTCCGGCACGGCCCGCGTGCGGATGGCCGAGAGGTCGCTGCCCGCCTGGGGCTCCGTCAGGCACATGGTGCCGTTCCAGGCGGCGGAGACGAGCGGCGGCAGCAGCCGCGCGGCCTGCTCCTCGCTCGCGTGATGCGCCAGCAGCTCGATCGCGCCTGCGGTCAGCATCGGCATGAGCGCGAAGGCCATGTCAGCGGAGGTCGCCAGCTCGAAGACCGAGGTGAGCATCGCGTGCGGCAGGCCCTGCCCGCCATGGGGTTCCGGCGCCGCGATGCCCTGCCAGCCGGCCGTGCGCCATTCCTCCAGTAGCGCCGCGTAGCCCGGCGGCGTGCGGACGACGCCGTTCTCGATCGCGCAGCCCGTGCGGTCGGCCTCCACCCGGCCGGGGGCGATGCGCTCCTCGGCGAAGCGCGAGGCCTCCTCCAGGATGGCCACGACGTCATCGGCCGCGAGCGGCGTGCCGAGCCGCGCGGAGAGGCCCGGCAGGTCGTGCAGGCGGTTGAGTGCGAGGGCCAGGGCCTCGGCGGCGGGCATCATCATGCGGCGACATCCCCTCTCTGCTGCGCATCACCCGCGGCCCAGCCTGGAAGGGCGGCCATGCGGGTGGGATCACCGATCGCCGCGGCGACCGCGCGTCCGAGCACGGGTCCGAACTTGAAGCCGTGGCCCGAGAAGCCGCTCATGACCACACAGCGGTCGGAGAGCGGCTCAACCACGAAGCGCTCCCCCTCCGCCACGTCGTAGTAGCAGGCGCGGGCCTCGATCACGCGATAGGCGGCGGCCTCGCGAAGGCGCGGCAGCGCGAGGGCGAGGATGGCGTCGCGCTCCTCCGCCGTCGCCTCGCGCGGGTCCTCGGCATCGCCGCGGAGGGAGAAGCGGTGGTCGCCGATCTTGAGCCCCGTGCCGGCAACCGGCGGCACGGCGTAGAACCCGCCTGCCTCGGACAGGTCGAGCACCATGGGCGCCCGCGCCCAGGCCTCGCGCTGCGCGGGCGGTGGTTCCAGATAGACCACCACCTGACGGGAGGGAGTCACTCGCCCGGCGAGTTCGGGTAGCAGGCACGGCGCCCAGGGGCCTGCCGCGACGACCAGCATGTCGGCGGCCATCCTGTCGCCCCCGGAAAGCGTGACGCTCGCCCGCGCCGGATCAATGCCCACCGCCCAGGCGCGGTGAAAGGCAACGCCCCGCGCCCGCAGGTGCCGCGCAAGACCCGCGACGATGCGCCGTGCGAGCAGTACGCCGCCGCGGGGCATGTGGAAGCCCTCCGCCACGCCGCCCGCGCGCAGCCAGGGGAACCGCGCCTCGAGCGTGGCGGGCGGGAGGTCCTCGGCCGCCAGCGCGTGGCTCCGTAGCGCGCGGCGGCTGGCGGCGAACCAGTCCGCCTCCCCGCCAGCGCCGTCTGAGAGGGCGAGCACACCCGTCTCGGCATAGGGGCGCTCTCCGATGGCGGCGAAGACGTCGTCCCAGGCCGCGTAGGCCTCGTCCACCATCCGCATATAGCCGGCGGCGGCACCGTAGGCGTGGCGGATCAGGCGGTGATCGTCCACCGAGGCGCCGCGCAGGTTCGGCACCTCGTCGGCCTCCACCACGCTCACCGCGTGGCCGGCGGCCTCCAGCGCCCAGGCGGCGGAGAGGCCCATGATCCCGGCCCCGAGGACAAGCGCGCGCTGCATGCCCCCATACTGCGCCGCGCCGCGCCCGGGTGCCAACCGGGGCGGCGGGCTCTCAGGTGCGACGTGTCGGCGGCTTGCGCGGCGTGGTCGCGCGGCGCGCAGCGGTGGCCTTCGGCGCGGCCGCGCGACCCGCGCGCGGCTTGGCGGTCGCCGCTCGCTCCTTCGCCGGTGCCTTGGCGGATGTGGTTTTCGTCGCGCGTCCCTTCGCCGGGGCCTTTGCCGGAGTGGCTGTCGTCGCGCGGCCCCTCACCGGAGCCTTCGCTGACGCGGCCTTTGTCGCGCGCGTCCTTGCGGGGGCCTTGGCAGGTGCGGCCTTCGTCGCGCGTCCCTTGCTCGGTGCGGCTGCCCTGGTCGCCCGGGCGGGCGCCTTCGCGGCGGCTCGCGACCTGGCCGGGGCCGCCTTCGTTGCCCGCGCCGCTGGCTTCGCCGCCGTGCGCGCCGCACCCCGAGTGGCGGGCTTCGCGGCGGACTTGGCAGTGCCGCGCCGCGCTGCCGTGGCCGGTGCCTTGGCCGCCGCCGTCCGCCGCGCCGGGGCCCTCGCCGCGCCGCTGCCGGCCGCCTTCGCACCCGAGGCCCTGCTCGCAGTCGCCTTCGACGCAGTGCGGCCAGTGCTGGTCTTCGCCGCCCCTGACTTCGTGCCCGTCGCCCGTGTCGCCAAGGCTTTGGCGCCCTTGGCCCTGGTAGACTTCGCTGCCGGAGGCTCCGCGCTCGCTTTCCGGCCAGCCGGCCTTGCCGCAGGGGTGCCGGCAGGTGCCGCAGCCTTGCGAGGGGCGGTGCGGCGCGCAGCGGTCTCCCGCGCGACGGGCTGGCGCACCGCCGGCTTGCGCGCGGCCGTCCGCCGCGCCGCGGGCTTGCGCGCCGGGGCGGGCGCGTCCTGCCGCGCGTCCGGCCCCTTCATCGGGTCGTGCCCCCAGTTCATCAGGCTGTAGCGCCAGCGGGAATGCTCGATATCCTCGCTCGGGCCCTGCGCCATATGGCGGTGCACATAGCCCACTACCTTGCGCATCTGCGCGAGATCCTCCTCCGAGGGTTCCTCGGGCGGGTTCTCCAGCAGCCGGACGATGTGATGGCCCATCTCGTGGCCGACCGCCTCGCTCTCGCCCTCGCGGACGAAGCCGACGGAGCGGCTCTCCTCGGTTTCAAGCCAGTCTCGCAGCGCGGCGGCTTCCATGTTCACCGCCTCGCGGAAGGCGCGCAGGACCTCCTGCGGATCGGTCGTGTCGTCGCTCACCGGGTCTTTCCCTTGCTCGTGCCCTTCGTAGGGCGCTTGGTCGTGCCGCGGCGTGCCGCGGGAGTGGCGCGGGCCGCCGCCGCCCGGGTGGGCGCCTTACGCGCGGCCGGTTTGGCCGTGGCTCGCGTGGCCGCCTTTGCTGCCGTCTGCTTGACCGGGGCCTTGCGGGTGGCCGGCGCGGCGCGCTTCGAGGGCGCGGTGGCACGCTTCGCCGCCGGGGTCGCGGACTTGCGCGCCGTGCTGCTCGTCGCGGCTGCCTTGTGCGCGGTCGTCGTCCGCTTAGCCGCGGGCGTGCGCTTCGTCGCCGCGGCGGCCGGCTTGCGCGCAGCGGGTGCGGCACGGCGCGTGGTGGTGCCCTTCGCAGCGGCCGGCTTCGCCGGGGTCGCACGCTTCGCCGACGTCACCTTGCCGGTGTCCCGCGCCTTGGCGGTCTTGCGCGCGACATCCGCGGGCTGGCGAGAGAACTGCTTGCCCGCCGCCGTGTCGCGCCGCTTGGCCGCGGTCGTGCGTGCGTATTCCGTGCTGCTCAGCGACTCCCTGGCTTTGCGGGGCAGGTAGCGCTCGCCGGTCTTCCCGCTCTCGCGGCCCGACTTCGTGCCCCAGTCCTCCTCTGTCCACTGGGAGAGATGGTTGTCGGCGCTCTTGCCGCCCTCGTAGCCGCCGCCCGCCTTCTTGTACTCGGCGACCGCAAGCTGCGCCTTGCGCGCCGACCATTCGCCGGCATCACCGCCCTTGCTACCGCGCGTGACGCGCGCCTTCACCTTCTCCCAGAGCTTCGGGTCAGTCCTGCGCGCCGTGCCGGATGCCATGGTGAGGATCTCCGCAATTCGCTGGCGAACGCGGTGCTGCTCCATAAGGTTGCCGGTTGCATCACGTCACGGCCAGCAGCGAGACGCTACCTGTGACCGCGGCGCCGCGCGGGAGGTGCCGCATGTCGCCGAAGGGTGCAAAGTCGGGGCGGTTCGCCACGTCCGGCACGTGGCTTACGGGCTCCGCGCAGATCACGCCCGCGCCGCGTGGCGCGAAGACCTGCAGGTTGCGCGACCAGGCACCCTCGCCCGCCATCGCGAAGGCGCGCGCGCCGAGGTCGAGCCGGAGCGTGCCGTCCCAGCCCGTGTAGTGCGTGTCCAGCCCGGCGAAGGCCTCCTCGCCGCCCTCCAGGCCGTCGGAGGCAGCGAGGCCAACAGGAAGGTTCCGGATGTCGCGCTCGATCATGCCGCTCGCGCGGAAGGCGATGCGCGTGCCGGCCGGGCGGACGAAGAAAGGATGCCAGCCGCTGCCGAAGGGCATTCCCTCCGCCCCGTCATTCGTCACCGTCAGCGCGAGGTGGAAGGCAGCCCCCAGCCGCAGCTCCATGCGCGCGACGTAGAGGTAGGGCGCGGCATCGATCCGCTGCACGAGCACGGCGCGGTCCGCCCCGGTGCTCTCCACCTCCCAGGCGTGCTCGCGCGAGAGACCGTGCAGCGCGGTGCGCTCGGCCACGCGGTTGCAGGGGAAATGCGCGACGCCGCCCGGATGCGGCAGCCGCCCCTCGTCCAGCCGGTTCGTCCAGGGCAGCATCACGAAAGCACCGGCCCAGCTGTCGTTGGGATCCGCGCCCTCGGGCAAGGGGACGAGCACGTCCTCGCGCGCATGGCTGAGGCGGGCCAGGGCGCCGCCGCGCGTGGGCAGCAGGCCGGCCCGCCACTCGCCGCCGGCGATCTCGATCATCCCGCCTAGTCCAGCGAGAACTGGTCCTTCGGCGAGGGCTTCTCCCGCGTGTAGTCCATGGCGGTGTAGCCGCCGCCCTGGTAGCGCTCCGTCACCGGGTCGCCCGAGACCTTGCCGCCGACCTTGTCGCGGAAGGCCTCGGCCGTGTCCTGCGGCTCCCAGCCGATGCGGTTGCGGTGGTCGCCGCCCCAGTAGGTTGCAGGGTTCTTCGAGGCGCCCCAGACCACCGCGTGGCCGATGCGCGGGGCCTCCAGGAAACGCTCCATCAGCCGCGCGAGGTCGGCGTAGGAAAGCCAAGTGGAGAGCATCCGGGCGTCAACCGGCTCGGGGAAGGAGGAGCCGATGCGGAGGTTGAGGTTCTCCACCCCGTGCTTGTCCCAGTAGAGCCGGCCCATCAGCTCCCCATAGGCCTTGGAGAGGCCATAGAAGCCGTCCGGGCGGAAGGCGCAGTCGGCCTCCAGCAGTTCCGCGTTGCCGGCCGGGCGCTCGTGGAAGCCGATGCTGTGGTTGCTGCTGGCGAAGAGGACGCGGGCGCGCTCCCGCCGGGCGGCCTCGTAGATGTGGTAGAGGCCGCGGATGTTGGGGCCGAGCACCACCTCGAAGGCCTGCTCGGTGCTGACACCGCCGAAATGCAGGATCGCCTGGCAGCCCTCGGCCAGGCGCAGGATCGTCGGACCGTCGTTGAGGTCGGCCTTCGTAAAGGCGGCGCCCTCCGGCACCGCGTCCGGAAAAGGGGCAATGTCGGTCAGCCGCAGCTTGTACCCGGCGCTTGCCAGCGCGGGCGCGAGCGCGCGGCCGAGGTTGCCGGACGCCCCGGTGAGCAGGACGGGGCGTGTCTTGTCGGTCATGAGGGCCTCAGCGGAAAACGGACGGGAGCCAGAGCGAGAGCCAGGGAATGTACGTCACGGCCAACAGGACGACAAAGCTGGCGATGTAGAAGGGCGCGCTCGTGCGCGTGGCCTCCCACATGGAGACCTTGCCGACCGCGCAGGCGACGAAGAGCAGCGGCCCTACGGGCGGCGTGATGAGGCCGATGCCGAGGTTGAGGATCAGCACGATGCCGAACTGCACGGGGTCCATTCCGGCGGCCACAGCCACCGGCAGGAAGACCGGCGTGCCGATCATGATCAGCGGCGCCATGTCCATGAAGGTGCCGAGCACCAGCAGGACGACGTTGATCAGCAGCAGCATGGCCAGCGGGTCGGAGGTGATGCCCTTCATCATCGCGACGGCCGCGGCGGGCACCTGCATCAGCGCCATCAGCCAGCCGAAGGCGGAGGCCGTGCCGATGATCAGCAGCACCATCCCCGTGGTGCGGCAGGCGCCGAGGACGGCCTCCTTGAAGGCCTCCCAGGTGAGGCTGCGATAGACGAGGCCGATGACCAGCAGGGCGTAGATCACGGCAACGCAGGCGCTCTCGGTGGCGGTGAAGATGCCCGAGCGAACGCCGGCGAAGATGATGACAATGAGCATCAAGCCGGGGATGGCGCCGACGGCGAGGCGCAGCAGCGCCCACCAGCCCGGAAAGCTCTCCCGCGGGTAGCCGCGCCGGACGGCGACGAGCCAGGCGACGAACATGATGGTCAGCATCAGCAGCAGGCCCGGGATGAGGCCCGCGGTGAAGAGGTCCGCCACCGAGATCGCGCCGCCGGCGGCGATGACGTAGAGGATCATATTGTGGCTGGGCGGGATCAGCAGGTCGATCAGCGCCGCGTTGGCGGTGACGTTCACTGCGTAGTCCGGCGCGTAGCCACGAGCGCGCATCTGCGGGATCATCACGCCACCGATGGCCGAGGCGTCGGCGACGGCCGAGCCCGAGACGCCGCCGAAGAGCGTCGCCGCGACCACGTTCACCTGGCCCAGCCCTCCGCGCAGGTGCCCGACCATGGCGGACGCCAGCGCCACGAGGCGGTCGGCGATCTGGCCGCGCATCATCAGGTCGCCGGCGAAGATGAAGAAGGGGATCGCCAGCATGGAGAAAATGTTCATGCCGGAGGCGATCTGCTGGAAGACCACGATGGCCGGCAGGTCCATCCAGAGCACCGTGACGAAGGCGGCGATGCCCAGCGCGAAGGCGACGGGCGTGCCGATCAGCAACAGCAGCGCGAAGCTGCCGAGCAGGACCGCGATATCCATGGGGGCGTTCTCTTCCGCGCTGCGGCTGGCGTCAGGCGTCGGTCAGGATGGGTTTGGGGTGCATGTCCGCCGGCGCCCGCATCCCGGCCGCGTGGGCAAGGAGGCGCTCGATCCCGAACAGGGTGATGAGCACGCCGCCGAGGACGAGCGGCAGGTACTCCACCGCGCCGCTGAGCCCGATGGTGGGGAGGGTGGTGTCGGCCACCTCGGCCGCGAGCTGGCCGGTGAACCAAGCCATGCCGATGCCGAAGGCGGTGATGCAGAGGTCGGACACCACGTCGCAGAGCCGTTCGAGCGGGGCGGGCAGCAGGGTCTTCAGCGTGTCGAAGCCCATGTGGAAGCCCTCCCGCACGCCGACGGCGGCGGCACCCATGATGGTCCAGGCCATCAGCATCATCGCGGCCGACTCCGCCCAGGAAGGCGTGTCGTTCAGGACGAAGCGCCCGAAGACGGCGTAGGCCACCACCGCCACCATCGCGAGCAGCGCGAAGGCAGCGACGAAGAGGGTGACGCGGCAAATGGCGTCCAGCGCGGCCGAGAAGCCGCGCTGAGTGGTGGCGAGCACGATCAGGTCGACTCGCGGATGCGGGAGACGATGCCCTTCATGCGGGCGTCGCTCACGAAGCGGTCGTAGACCGGGCCCATGGCGCGCTCAAAGGGGCCCTTGTCCATGGTGTTGATCTGGGCGCCGGCGGCGATGACGGCGGCCTTGGCCTCCTCGCTGCGGGCCTGCCACAGGCGGCGCATCTCCGGCACGCTGTCCTTCGCAGCCTGGCGCAGGATATCTTGCAGCTCCTTCGGCAGCCGGTCGTAGGAGCGCTTGGCCATGACCAGGATCTCTGGCGCCATGGAGTGCTCGGAGACAGAGTAGAACTTCGCCACTTCGAAGTGCCGGAAGGACTGGTAGGAGGGGTAGTTGTTCTCGGCCCCGTCCACCACGCCGGTCTGGAGGGCGGAATAGACCTCACCGGTCGGCAGCGGCGTGGGGTTGGCTCCGAAGGCGCGCATCATCGCCACCCACATGTCCGAGGCCTGCACGCGGACCTTCTGGCCGCGCAGGTCGCCCGGCTCGTGGATCGCCTTCGTGCGCATGTAGAAGCTGCGCGCGCCGCTGTCATAGTAGCCGAGCGGGATGAGGTTGTGGCGGGGCCCGCTGGACATGATGTCGTCGCCAATCGCGCCATCCAGCACGCGGTGCATATGCGCCTCATCCCGGAAGAGGAAGGGCAGGCCAGGGATCACCGTCTCGGGGATGAGGGAGTTGAGGCTTGCCGAGTTCACGCGGTTGAGGTCGATCACCCCGAAGCGTGTCTGCTCCAGCGTGTCCTTCTCCTCGCCGAGCTGGCGGGAGCCGAAGACCTGGATGCGGAGACGCCCGCCCGAGCGCTCCTCGACCTGCTTGCTCATGAACTTCACGGCCTCGACCGTCGGGTAGCCATCCGGGTGGACGTCGGCGGAGCGGAGCGTAACTGCCTGCGCGGAGGCGCGGCCGGCGATGAAGGGGGCGGCGAGCGCACCCAGGAGCAGGGCGCGGCGAGGCGCGTGGATGGTCATGGACAGTCTCCCGATGTCGCAGGGGCCCCTTGACGGTAACCCAATGGTTATTCGCAACGTGCTGCCAGCCGCCATCCGCTGTCAACGCTGCTCGCATTGCCGTCCCTTCATGGGCGCCGCATCATCGACCAATGAAGACGATCGACGCCGCCGCCCGTGCCCTGGCCGATGGTGGGACCACCGCCGCGCAGCTTGTGGAGGAGGCCCTCGGCCGAATTGCGGACCCTGCCGGCGAGGGCGCACGCGCCTTCGTCGAGGTGCAGGCGGAAGCCGCGCGCACGGCCGCGGGGGCGATGGATTCGCTCCGCCGCGCCGGCCGTGCGCCAGGCCCCTATGCGGGCATTCCCATCAGCATCAAGGACCTCTTCGACCAGACGGGCGTGGTGACACGCGCGGGCTCGCTCGCGCTGCGCGACGCACCGCCCGCAACGGCGACCGCGCCCGCCATCGCGCGGCTGCAACGCGCGGGCTTTGTCGTGCTCGGGCGCACGAACATGGTGGAGTTCGCCTTCTCCGGCACCGGTCTCAACCCGCATTACGGCACGCCCCTCTCGCCCTATGACCGCGCGACGAGGCGGGCGCCGGGCGGCTCCTCCTCCGGCGCCGCGGTCGCGGTGGCGGACGGGATGGGCTTCGGCGGGATTGGCTCCGATACCGGCGGATCCTGCCGCGTGCCGGCCGCGCTCTGCGGCGTCGCCGGCTTCAAGCCGACCGCGCGGCGCGTGCCGCTGGCGGGCGCCTTCCCGCTCTCCACCACGCTCGACAGCATCGGGCCGCTCGCGCCCTCCGCCGCCTGCTGCGCCATCCTCGACGCGGTAATGGCGGGGGATGAGGATGCCGCTCCGCCACCGGCCGCTTCCCTCGACGGGCTACGCCTCGGCCTGCCCAGTTCCACCTCGCTCTTCGACGGGCTTGCTCCCGCCGTCATCGCCGCCTTCGAGCTGGCGCTGCGGCGGCTGGAGGCGGCGGGGGCACGGCTGATGGACGTGGCCTTGCCGGAACTGGCGGAGATCCCTGCGGCCAACGCCACCGGGGGCTACGCAGCGGCCGAAGCCTGGGCGCTGCACCGAGACCTGATCGCCCGCGCGCGGGACCTCTACGACCCGCTTATCCTCGCGCGGATCGAGCGCGGCTCGGGGATGAGCGCGGCGGACCTCATCGAACTGGGGGCAGCGCGCGCACGCATCATCGCGGCCACCGCCCTGCGCACGGCGCCCTTCGACGCCATCGTCGCCCCCACCTGCCCACTGACGCCGCCCGCCATCGCGGAGCTGTCCACGGCGGAGAGCTTCAACCGGATCAACCTGCTGCTGTTGCGGAACACGGCGGTCGGGAACTTCCTCGACCGCTGCTCCATCAGCCTGCCCTGCCATACGCCGGGCGAGGCTCCCGTGGGGCTGATGCTGATGGGGGAGAACGGCGGGGACCGGCGACTGCTCGCCGTCGCCCGCGCGGTGGAGGGGACGTTGACGGGCGGGGAGTAGTCCTCCCCGCCCGCCAGGCCGGCTAGGCGGAGCCGAGCCGGGTCTTGGACATCGGCAGGCTGCGGATGCGCTGGCCCGTGAGCGCGGCCACCGCGTTCGCCACCGCGGGCGGCACGCCGGGCACACCGGGCTCGCCCACGCCACCGAGCGCCGCGCCGCTCTCCACCACCTTCACATGCACCCGCGGCATCCGGGCATGGGGAAGGATGGTGTAGGCGTCGAAGTTCCGCGCCTGGGGCTCGCCGTTCTCATAGACCACCTCCTCCAGCAGGGCCGAGGAGAGGCCGATGGCGGCCGCAGATTGCACCTGCGCCTCAATCAGGCCGGGGTTCACGGCCCGGCCCGGGTCGATCGCGATCCAGAGGTCATGCACCCGGATCTCGCCGTCGGTGATGGAGACCTCGGCGATGGTCGCGACCTCCGAGCCGAAGGGCGAGGCCATGGCGACGCCGCGGGCGCGCTTGCCGCCCTCGGCATCGAAGGGACCGCGCTTCCAGCCGCCTGAAAGATCGGCCACGGCGCGCAGCAGCGTCGCGTGGCGCGGGCTGTCCTTCAGCATCGACAGCCGCATCTCGAAGGGGTCCTTGCCGCCAGCGGTGGCCAGCTCGTCAAGGAAGGACTCGTAGAAGAAGTCGTTCATCGAGTGGCCGACCGAGCGCCAGAAGGCGATGACCGGCGGCTGGCGCACCTTCACGCAGTCCACCCGCTTCGCGCCGATCGCGTAGGGCTTGCCGGCGATGCCCTCGACCATCGAGGGATCGACGGGGGCGTTGGCGGCGAAGTAGCGGCCGATGGGCCCCTCCCCCACCGCCGCGGCCTGGAGCGCGACGGGCATGCCGTCCGCCCCCACCGCGCCCTTGAAGCGCACGAAGCCCATGGGCCGGAAGGCGTCGCGCAGGAACTCCTCCTCGCGCTTCCAGATCACCTTCACCGGTCGGTTCACGGCTTTCGCAAGGGCGATGGCCTGCGGGTAGGGCGCGGCGGCGTCGTAGGTGAAGTGGCGGCCGAAGAAGCCGCCGAGGATCGGCGAGTGGACCTTCACCTTGGAGGCATCGAGCCCGGCCGCCTTGGCGGCGAGATCCTGGAAGACCTCCGGCGCTTGGTTAGGCATCCAGAGTTCCAGCGTGCCGTCCTCGTTGAAGCGCGCGATGGTGGAGGGCGGCTCCAACTGCGCGTGGGCGAGGTAGGGGGCGTCGTACTCGGCCTCGATCGTCTTGCTGGCGCCCGCGAAGGCGTCGGCCAAGTTGCCGCTCTCCTCCGCGGGGCTGCCGGCGCCCTTCTCCGCGCGCAGCGTGGCCAGCATCCCCGCCGAGGAGAAGTCGGCGGGCAAGGCGCGGTCGTGCCGGCCCTCGGCCCAGGTGACGTTCAGCGCCTCCGAGGCCGTGCGGGCGCGCCACCAGCTATTCGCCAGCACGGCGACGGCGCCGGGCAGCTTGTGGACGGAATGCACGCCGGGCATGGCCCGCACCTCGGCCTCGTTCGCGATCTCGCCCGGCTCCTGACCTAGGCGCGGCGCGTGGATCACGCTCGCCTGGAGCATGTTCTCGACCGTGAGGTCGATGCCGTACTGCGCGCGCCCCGTGGACTTGTCGCGCGCGTCCAGCCGCGGCACGGGCTTGCCGATCCAGCGGAAAGTCGCGGGATCGCGCAGCGCGGCAACCTCGCTCGGCTGCAGCTTCATCGCGGCCTCGGCCAGCTCGCCGTAGGCGAGGCTGCGGTTCGATGCCTTGTGGATCACGCGGCCGGGCTCGGTGGCCAGCTCACCCTCCGGCACGTCCAGCCGCGCGGCGGCGGCGCGGACGAGCAGGTTGCGCGCGGTGGCGCCGAGCTGGCGCATGGTGTCGTAGCTGGAGCGGACCGAGAGGCTGCCGCCCGTCAGGCGCCGGCCGTTGACGATGAGGTAGTCGGCGCCGGGCGGGGCGCAGTCCACGATGAAGTTGGCGGGGTCGACGTCCAGCTCCTCGCCGACGATCTGCGCCATGGCCGTCGCGATGCCCTGCCCGCCCTCCACGAAAGGCGAGAGCAGCCGCACCTTGCCGTCGTTGCGGATCTCGAGGAAGGCCGGGACCTTGGTGCCCGGACGGGGAGCCACCGCAGCCATGCCCTCGCCCTGCGCGCGGGCGGTGCGGGCGCGGACCATCGTGCCAAGCAGAAGCGCGCCCGCGCCGATGCCGAAGAGGCCGCGGCGGGAGAGATTGGCGACGCCCCGCTCGGGGATCGTGACCGTCGTGCCGAGAAACGCCTCGGTGCCGGGGAGATTCATGCCATCCATGATGCGCACCCTTCAGGCCGTCGCGGCCTGCCGCACGGCGGCGGCGATGGCGTTGTAGGTGCCGCAGCGGCAGAGATTGGTCATGGCCGCGGCGATGTCCTCGTCCGTCGGCTTGGGCGTCGCCTTCAGCAGCGCGGTCGCGGCCATCACCTGGCCGGACTGGCAGTAGCCGCACTGGGCCACCTGACCGGCGACCCAAGCTTCGACGATCTTGGCGCCGACCGGATCGCTCTCCATCGCCTCAATGGTCGTCACCTGGGCGCCGACGACGCTCTCGGCGGGGGTGACGCAGGAGCGGGTGGCGTTGCCGTCCACCAGCACCGTGCAGGCCCCGCACTGGGCGATGCCGCAGCCGTATTTCGTGCCTGTCATGCCGAGCGTGTCGCGGAGCACCCAGAGCAGCGGCGTGTCGCCCTCGGCGTCCACCTGCTTCGTCTGGCCGTTGATGTTGAGTTCCAGCATCGCTGCCTCTGTTCCTTCGGCCCCAACGGGCCGATCGACACAAAGCTAGGGCGCTTCTGGCGAGAATGTCAGCGGGAGCCCCGGCAACCTGCCATCACTCTCCGGCGAAGCGCACGAAAAAGGCCCGTTCCCCATCAAGGGGAACGGGCCTTTGGAGGGCCGACGCTCGCTCAGCGGCCAGTCATGATCCGGCCAACGAGTTCCTTCACGGTCGGGATGAAGCCGTTGGAGTAGAAGGGATCCTGCGCGAAGCGGTAAGCGTTGTGGCCGGCGAACATAAGGTTGTGCTCGGGGTCGCCGCCATGGCCGATGTCCTGGAGCGTCTTCTGGATGCAGAAGGAGCGCGGATCGGCCTTCTTGCCGTTCGAGTGATCGTCGGTGTGCTGCGCCCAGTTGGAGAAGCGGCACTGTGAGAGGCAGCCCATGCAGGCGATCTGGTCGGCCACGATCTGCCGGCTGGTCTCGGGCGTCACGAAGATGAGCGTGTCGTCGGGGGTGCGCAGCGCCTCGGTATGGCCCTCGGCTTCCCACTGGCGGACATGCTCGAGGTCGGCGGGCACGAGGTAGACGGGGCGCTTGCGCGGCCCCACGCCATAAGTCGCGGAGTGCTCGCCCACGGGCTGCACGGTATAGGCCACCTGACGGTGACTGCGCCCCTCCAGCTCGCGCAGAAAGTCGTTGCGCACCGCGCTGCTGTAGAAGCCGGTGGGGGAGAAGTTCTGGAGGGACACGTCGCCGGGCTTGAGCGTCAGCAGGCGCTGCTTCCAGGCATCGGGGATCGGGCTCTCGCGCGTCACCAGCGGGCGGGTGCCGAACTGGAAGGCGATCGGTCCCAGCTCGGGATTGTCGATCCAGTCCTCCCACTCCTCGAGCCACCAGACGCCGCCGGCCATGATGATCGGCACGTCGCCGAGGCCGAACTCGCGCATCTGCTGGCGCAGCTTCAGCACGCGGGCATAGGGCGCCTCGGGCTTGCGCGGGTCCTCGGAGTTGGAGAGGCCGTTGTGGCCGCCGGCCAGCCAGGGATCCTCGTAGACCACGCCGCCCAGCCACTCGCTGGCCTTCGAATAGGCGCGCTTCCACAGCGCGGAGAAGGCACGGGAGGAGGAGACGATGGGGTAGATGTGCACGCGGTACTCGCGCGCGATGTCGGCCAGGCGATAGGGCATGCCGGCGCCGCAGGTGATGCCATTGATGAGGCCGCGCGCGCCCTCCAGCATCCCGCGCGCCACGCGCTCCGCCCCGCCCATCTCCCAAAGGATATTGGCGTGGACGCGGCCCTTGCCGTTCGAGCGCTCATAGGCCTCGCGCGCCTGGGCGATGCCGCCGGCGATCCCGTAGGCGACCAGCTCCTCGTGCCGCTCGCGCCGGGTCTTGCCGTGGTATTCCTGGGGAATGATGCGCCCCTGGGCGTCGTAGCTGTCTGCGTTGACCGCGGAAAAGGTTCCGACGCCGCCTTCCGCGGCCCAGTTGCCGGCAGAGGCGCCGTTCGACGCGGAGACGCCCTTGCCGCCCTCGACGAGGGGGAGAACGTCGGCACCGCCCATGCGGATGGTGTTGATCGCCTTCACAGCCGGGGTGTTCCTGGAACGGGGACAAACATGGGTTAAGCGGGAGGCGCCCATATGGCGTCGGCCGGTGGAAAGGAACAGTCCTTCCGGCACGATCAGGGCAATGTTTTAGGGGATGAAACAGGGGCGGAACCTTGGTCCCGCCCCGTCGTTTCCTTTAGTCCTCGCGACGGCGGGGGGCGCGGTCGCCGCCCCGGTCACCACGGTACCCATCGCGGTCGCCACGCTCGCGGCGCGGGCCCCGCTCACGGCCTTCGCCGCCTTCCTCGCCCTCGGGGCGGGGACGCTTGGCGCCGACCTGCTCGGTGATGTCGGCGCCCGAGGCCTGGTCCACCGTCCGCATGGACAGCTTCACCTTGCCGCGGTCGTCGAAGCCAATGACCTTCACCTTCACCTTGTCGCCGACGGAGACGATGTCGCCCGTGCGGGCCACGCGGTCCTGCGCCAGCTCGGAGATGTGGACGAGGCCGTCCTTGGCGCCGAGGAAGTTCACGAAGGCACCGAAATCGGCGACCTTCACGACGGTGCCGTTGTAGATCACGCCCACCTCGGCCTCGGCCGTGATGCCCTTGATCCGGTCGATGGCGGCCTGGGTCGCCTCGGGGCTGGAGGACGCGATCTTGATCGTGCCGTCGTCCTCGATGTCGATCTTCGTGCCGGTCTGCTCGACGATCTCGCGGATCACCTTGCCGCCCGTGCCGATCACTTCGCGGATCTTGTCCTTGGGCACGTTGATCACGGTGATGCGGGGCGCGTTGGCCGCCACCTCGCCGCGCGAGCCCGAGAGGCCCTTGGCCATCTCGCCGAGGATGTGGATCCGCCCGTCCTTCGCCTGATCGAGCGCGATGCGCATGATCTCGAAGGTGATGGAGGTGATCTTGATGTCCATCTGCAGGGCGGTGATGCCCTGCTCGGAACCGGCCACCTTGAAGTCCATGTCGCCGAGGTGGTCCTCGTCGCCGAGGATGTCGGACAGCACGGCGAAGCCCTTCTCCTCCTTGATGAGGCCCATGGCGATGCCGGCGCAGGGGCGCTTGAGGGGCGTGCCCGCGTCCATCAGCGACAGCGAGGTGCCGCAGACGGTGGCCATGGAGGAGGAGCCGTTGCTCTCCGTGATCTCGGAGACGACGCGGATCGTGTAGGGAAACTTCTCCTTCTCCGGCAGCAGCGGGTGGATCGCGCGCCAGGCAAGCTTGCCATGGCCGATCTCACGCCGGCCGGGCGAGCCCATGCGGCCGGTCTCGCCCACCGAGTAGGGAGGGAAGTTGTAGTGCAGCATGAAGTTCTCCCGGTACTCGCCCGGGAGTGCGTCGATGATCTGCTCGTCCTGGCCGGTGCCGAGAGTGGCCACGCAGAAGGCCTGGGTCTCGCCGCGCGTGAACAGCGCGGAGCCGTGGGCGCGGGGCAGCACGCCAACCTCGGCCACGATCGGGCGCACGGTCTTCGTGTCGCGGCCGTCGATGCGGATGCCGGTGTCGAGGATCGTGTTCCGGACGACGCTCGCCTCGAGGTCCTTGAGCAGGCCCTTGGCGGCGGCGACGTCGTGGCCCTCGGCCTCCAGCTTCTCGACGATGGACTTCTTCACCGCGCCGACCTTGGCGTAGCGGGCCTGCTTCAGCGTCTCCTTGTAGGCCTCGGCCATGTCGGCGGCGCCGAGTTCGGCGATGCGGGCCTTGAGCGCCTTCTCGGCATCGGACACCTCGGCCAGCGGCCAGGGCTCCTTGGCCGCGCGCTCGGCCAGCTCGATGATGCCCTGAATGACCGGCTGGAAGGACTTGTGGCCGAACTCGACGGCGCCGAGCATCACGGCCTCGGAGAGCTCCTTCGCCTCGGACTCGACCATCAGCACGCCCTCGGCTGTGCCGGCGACGACGAGGTCGAGCTCGCTCGTCTTCACCTGCTCGAGCGTCGGGTTGAGGATGTACTCACCCCCGGCATAGCCCACGCGGGCGCCGGCGATCGGGCCGAAGAAGGGGATGCCCGAGAGGGTCAGGGCCGCGGAGCAGCCGACCATGGAGACGATGTCGGGGTTGTTCTCGAGGTCGTGCGACAACACGGTCGCGACCACCTGGACCTCGTTGCGGAAGCCCTCCGGGAAGAGCGGACGGATCGGGCGATCGATGAGGCGGGAGACGAGGGTCTCGTTCTCGGAGGGACGGCCCTCGCGCTTGAAGAAGCCACCCGGAATCTTGCCGGCCGCAAAGGCCTTTTCCTGGTAGTTGACGGTCAGCGGGAAGAAGTCCTGGCCCGGCTTGACGTTGCGGGCGCCAACCACCGTGCAGAGGACGATGGTGTCGCCCAGGCGGGCCATCACGGCGCCGTCGGCCTGGCGGGCCACCTTACCGGTCTCGAGGGTCAGCGTCTTGCCGCCCCACTCGATGTCCTTGCGGTAGTAGTTATCGAACATGCGTGCATCCTGTCGGCCCCGCCGGGCCGGATTGCCTGGCGGGACGGTGTTGCGACGCGGATGGGATGAAGGGTGTCTGCGCCCCTCTGGCCCGCACTTCGGGCTTGGGGGTCCCCGGCGCTTCGGGCGGCATGGGGTCCGCGCGCCAGGTCTGCGCGACGGGGGTCCATGTGGCCGGAAACGCCGCGGCGTGGCCGTTCCTGTCAGCCCACCGCATACGCGGAGGGCGGGCTGGACCATGGAGGCCAAGCCCGGCGGGCCGCTATATGGCCCCTTCGCCCGCCGAAGGCCAGGGGAAAACGGGCCGCGGGCAAAGGCTGATCGGCCTATCAGGCGCGGCACCCGCGGAGATCGCCACATGGTCTTTAACAAGGGCTAATCCGGCCGGAGCCGGGGTGGTTGCAATCCGTTCATTCGGACACCACCTCAACCCTGCCACGCTGGTTCGGACGCTTTCCTCGCCCTCTCACGGGGTGACCGGGCCCGCTCCCCGCCGGTTCCTGGCTCCTCGTCGGGACCGGCCCGCGGGGCAACCTCTCTCGAAAGATACGCGACCGATGCCGACCGGAACCGTGAAGTGGTTTAATGCGACCAAGGGCTATGGCTTCATCCAGCCGGATGACGGCTCCAAGGACGTGTTCGTCCACATCTCGGATGTCACCCGCGCGGGCCTGCGCGGCCTGAACGAGGGCGACAAGCTCTCCTTCGAGGTCCAGAAGGACCCGAAGGGCAAGATGTCCGCCGCCAACCTGCAGATGGGCTGAGCCCGGGGCGGTTGCGGGGCGGAGCGCGGCACGCGCTTTCGCCAGTTCGGGGCGTCGCGGGGTCGAGGGACCCGGCGGCGCCTCTTTTCTTTCCGGCCTCCTCCATCGGGACGGCCGGCGAGAAACCAGACCGGCCGATACGGCTTGTTCACCCACCCGCCGCTACCCTGCGGCGGGATGGGCCGGCCGGCAGCGCCGGACCGTGGCCGCGGCGGTCATCCGACCACCGCGAGAATGCAAGGGGCAATCCCCAGACCTTCAGGGGACACGGGGCATGCCCATGACCTGCCTGGCGGCGCAGCGATGCGGCGCGGGGCGATAATGAAGAAAGAAGAAGTGTTGATCCAGAAGAACGATCGGCCGGCACAGCACCAGCCGGCCTCCCTCCCCCCGGCGGTGCCGGCGGGAACGCTGAGCGAGGCGGAGATCCGCCAGATCGTCAGCGAGATCCTCGGCTGATACGGCCGAGGGATCGCGACGCGGGTCGCGCATAGACGCCGATTAGGCAGCCTTTCGCGACCACCCCTTTCCCCAGCGCGGCGCGGACGGCGCCGCGGCCGGGGTTCTCCCCCAGGCCTTCCGGCCGGCGCCTGAGCGCGAAGATCTGAAACGCGTATCGGTGCGGCCCGTGGCCAGGTGGCGGGTCGGGCGGCAGCCAGTCCGTCCGGAAATACGAGTTCCGCCCCATCCCCACGCCGGAAATACTCGTCAGGTCGCCCGCGGCAAGGCCCGGCCCCTGGACGGGCAGGCGCGTGGCGATCGCGTGCACTAGCGGACGGGGCGTCGGGCTGTCGGCGTCCTCCACCACCAGCATCAGGGCGGCGGCGTCCTCGGGCAGGCCGCGCCAGGCGATCGGTGGGGAGAGGCCCGCACCGTCCGCCGTGTAGAGAGCAGGGATGATCCCGCCCTGCACGAAGGCGGGGCTCGTCACCTCGATCACCGCCGGCACGTTCACCCCCGCGAAGAGCAGGGCATTGATGCCGGGCCGCATGCGAGAGAGGAGGCGGCCGAAGCCGGCGGGCAGGACTTGCAGCATGGCGTCTCCCAGGGTCTGTCACAGCGGCTGCAACAGCGCTTTGTGACAGGGACGCGCGCGGCGGGGCGGGGTTGCGTCCCCGCGCTTGCGTGGCTGCCACCGACGGGCGATCCCTGGCGCATGACCGACCTTCACCGCTTCGGCGACTCCCGTCTCCTGGCCAGCGTCTCGGCGGAGGGGGCGGAGTTGCGCTCGCTCCGCGACGCCGCGGGCGGGGAGTGGCTCTGGGGCGCAGGGCCCGAATGGCCGCGCCACGCACCGGTGCTCTTCCCCATCGTTGGGCGCCTGCCCGGCGACACGCTGCGCCACGAGGGCCGTGCCTACCGGCTGACCCAGCACGGCTTCGCGCGCGACCGGCGCTTCACCTGGCGGCGGCGCGCACCCGATGGCTGCGCGCTGCGTCTGGAGGCGGATGCGGCGACGCTCGCGGCCTATCCCTTCGCCTTCGTCCTCGACCTCGAATGGACGGTGGCGGAAGGGCGGCTGGCCTGCACCGCCACCGTCTCGAATCCTGGGCCGGGGCGCCTGCCCTTCAGCCTCGGCGCCCATCCGGCCTTCGCCTGGCCGCTGCCCGGCACGGCCGCACAGGGGGATCACGCCCTGGCCTTCCCCGGGGCGGAGCTGGACTTCCTCTCAGCCCGGCGGCTGACGGGCGGGCTGCTGGACGCGGCCGAGAGCATTCCCCTGCCCGGCGGCCGGCTGCCGCTGCATCCCGGCCTCTTCGATGCCGACGCGATCGTGCTGCCTGACTTCCCGGGCCGCCGCCTCCGCCTGGAGGCGCCGGGGGCGGCGCTCGAGATGGGATGGGAGGGCTACGGCGACCTCGGCCTCTGGTCGAAGCCGGGCGGCGCGGGGTTCCTCTGCCTTGAACCCTGGTGCGGCATGGCGGCGCCCATGGGATGGGACGGCGATTTCAAGGCGAAACCAGGCATCGTCACCCTCGCGCCGGGCGCCGCGCAGTCCTTCCGCTGGTGGGTCTCGATGGAGCGGCCTTGAGGAGGCGGCGGGACCACCTCACGATGTTGTCACCTCTAGCAACGAATGATACGAAATCGCCGCCATAAGGCGAAGGCGCGCAGGACATGTTGTCACTCGACGACCTCGGCATCGTCCAGGGAACGGACAAGTCGTCCGTCTGCCACGGCTACCTGAAGCACTACGAGCGGCTCTTCGCCCCCTGGCAGCACGACCCGATCACGCTCGTGGAGATCGGCGTCTTTGACGGCGCCTCGCTGCGCACCTGGCGGCAGTTCTTCTCCCGCGCGCGGATCGTCGGCCTCGACATCGACCGGGACTGCCTCAGGCACGCCGCGGAGGGGATCGAGGTCGTCATCGGCTCGCAGACGGATGCGGCCTTCCTCGACGAGGTGGCGCGCTGGACGCGGCCGAACATCATCATCGACGACGGCTCCCACCAGGCCGACGACATCATGTTCACCTTCGAGCACATGTTCCGCCACCTCGTCCCCGGCGGCTGCTATGTGATCGAGGACCTGAGCGCCCATGTGGGGCCGAACGCCTCCTATTGGCGCGGGAAGGCCGAGTGCCCGCCGACCGACCATTTCGGCCGCTTCTTCCAGGAGGTGGCGACGCGGCAGTGCCCGGATATCGAGCGCATCGAGGCCTTCCCCAGCGCGGTTGCGATCTGGAAGTCGGCGCGGACGAACCTCGATGCCGTCGAGGCGCGCGTCGCGCAACTGCTCGATAGCGGCGACGCGACGGCCGAGAGTTTCTATCGCCAGGCGCTCTTCCTGCGCGACCGCGGCAAGATCGGCCAGGCCGAGGTGGCCATCGCGCGGGCGATCGAGATGGATTCCACGAGGCCCTGGTACCATACCGCCCGCGAGGACATCCTTGCCCGGGCGCAGGCGCGCACGGCGGCGGAATAGGCCGGCCTGCGGGAGGGATCGCCGCCCCTCCCGACCACGCGGATCAGCCGAACAGGTCGTGCGTGTAGAGGTCCGCGAGCGGCGAGGCGCGCGGGATGATGCCGGCATCGACGTAGAAGCGCTGCACGAGGTCCATGCGGGCCTCGTCCACCCGGCCGGGCACGGCCATGTCGGTATAGACACCCTCGTTGTAGAGCTTCAGCGTCGCCAGCACGCGCGGGGCCTGCACGGGCGCGCCGTTGCGGCCGAGGAAGGCGACGAGGTCGGCCGAGGCCGCTTCCGGGTCCGCTTGCAGGTCCGCCAGGGCCCGCAGCAGGGCGCGGCAGGTGGCGGCGATCGGCTCCTTCTGCGCGCGGATCGCGTTGTCGCTGGCGATGACGACCTGGGCCATGCTCGGCGTGTTGCCGCGGTTGGAGAGGCGCGTGACGGGCACGCCCTCCGCTTCGGCGTCCACGATCCAGTCGGGCACGGCGGCCATGGCGTCCACGGTGCCCGCGACGAAGGCCTGCCAGACGCCGGCGGGACCGAGGGACTGGATCTCGGCGCTGCGCGGCGTGAGGCCGACCGAGCCCATCGCGCCGATCAGCGAGTAGTAGGTCGTGTCCTGCACGGACTGCACGCTGATCTTCTTACCCTGAAGATCGCGCAGGCTGTTGATGCCGCGGTCCTTGCGCGCGACGACGGTGACGAGCGCACCGCCGCCGAGCGCCATCACGGCGCGTACGGGCACGCCATTCGGGCGCACGATAATCGGCGTGTCCCCGATGCCGCCACCCATGGGCGCATTGCCGGCGCCAACTTGGGTGGCCACCGCCGCACCGCCGCGCAGCGTGATAAAGTTCGGCTTTACCCCGTTTGCCGCGTAGTAGCCGCGGGCTTCCGCGAGGTTGTGGGGCGCGAAGGCCGTGAGGAAGCGGATGGAAGGGAGGAGGAAGTTCACCTCGCTCGCCTGCGCCCGCGCCACCCAGGGTCGGGCGAGCGGGGCGGCTGCGAGCAGCGCGAGGGCGTGGCGGCGGTTCATGGGCGACCTCTCTCTGGCGTGGTGGGAATCGGGGGATTGACGGAGGAAAGGCTGACAGCAAGCTGGCGGCCATGACATCCGGCACGAAGATCTGGCGCGACCTCGATCAAGCGGGGCTCGATGCCGCCTATGATCAGCGGGTCTGGGCAAAGGACGCCGCCGACTGGATCACGCGCTACGCCGCCGACACGGCCGCCGCGCGCGCGGCCCATCCGCCGGAGGTGTATGACACCGGGGCGGGGCTGCTCGACCTCTATCGCGCCAAGCCGCCCGCGCGCGGCATCCACCTGCACGTGCATGGCGGCGCCTGGCGGAGCCTGACGCGCGCCGATGCGGGCATGGCCGCGCCCGCGCTGGTCGCGGCCGGGCTGGACGTCGCCGTGCCCGATTTCCGGCTGCTGCCGGAGTTCCGCCTGCCGCACATGGTGGAGGACGTGGTGGCGGCCTGCCTCTGGGCGGCGGCGCGCGGGCCGCTGCACCTCTCCGGCCATTCCTCGGGCGCGCATGTCGCGGCGGTGGTCGCGACCGATCCGCGCGTGGGGCCGCTGCTGCGCTCCGTCACGCTGCTCTCGGGCTTGTACGACCTGGAGCCGGCGCTGCTCTCCGCGCGTGGCGCCTATGTGGCGCTGGAGGCGGCGGAGGCGATGGCGTTGAGCCCCGTGCACCATGTCCGGCGCATCGCGGCGCCCGTGGTGATCGCCTACGGCACCGCGGAGAGCCCGGAGTTCATCCGGCAGTCCCAGGATTTCGCGAAGCTTCTGGGAGTCGAGCCGATCGTGCTGGAGGGGACGAACCACTTCGCCACGGCCTATGCGCTGGCGGAGGGTCCGGTGCATCAGGCGATGCTCGCGCTCGTCTGAGGGGGCGCGACCGCCCCTTCCAGCCGGTCGATGAGGCGGAGGAGAAGGGCACGCTCCGCAGGGTCCAGCGCCGCGAGGCCCGCTTCCGCTTCCTCCAGCGCCAGCGGCAGCCACTCGCGGTAGCGGGCACGGCCGCGGGCGGTGAGTTCCACCGAGACGGCGCGCCCGTCGGCGGCGTGGCGGCCGCGGCGGAGAAGCCCGTCCCGCTCCATCGCCGCGATCTGCCGCGAGAGGGTGGAGTGCGGCACGAGGGTATGGGCCGCGAGTTCCACGATGGTCAGCGCCCGACCGGCGCGGGCGGCCACCATCAGCACGCGCCACTGGGCGAAGCCCGCGCCGCGCTCGGCCAGCAGGGCTTCCAGCCGCGTGTTCCAAGCGGCCATCAGGCGGTTCAGGCGGAAGGGGACGAGGTCGGGCTCCTCTTCCCCTCCCATTGAGTCGAGCGCCGGCATCAGGCGTTCGCCAGCGCGCCGCGCAGCGCCGCGTGCTCGGGATCGGCCAGCGCGGCCTCCCGCGCGCGGGCCACGCGGCCGGCGGCGAGCGGATCGCCCGCGGGGCCGGCGAGGGCGGGCTCCACCGCGCCCTTCATCACGGCGGCGAAAGCCCGACGGCCGCGGCGATAGGTCTCGCCATAGCCCTTCAGCAGGCGCGGCAGGGCAGCGATCTCGATGGCCAGGGCGTGGTCCCCGCGCGCGGCCGCCTGGATGACGCGGGCAAGCCATTCCTCGATCGCCGCCCCCTCCTCCGCCCAGCGGAGGGTGAAGGGGCGCCAGGGACGGAGACGGGCGAGGAGGAAGAGGCGGAGGAAGCCGGACAGTGTGGTGCTGCGAAGGCGGAGGGACATGCCGCCCTCGATCCGCCCCGTGCGCTCGGCCCAGCGCAGCAGGGCGCGGCCGGGCGCAGGCGGGAGAAGGGAGGCGACCTCCTCCCAGCCGGGCTTCATGTGCTCGGTGACGGTGACGGGCTCGCCGGGGCGGGCGCGGACCTCCGCGCGGATCTCGGCGAAGCGGGCGGCGGACGACTTGTGCTGGGCGATCCGCACCACGTCCTCATAGGCCATCCAGAGGGTGAGCTGGCGCGCGACCTCGGCCGAGAGGCGCCAGTTGCCGCCGGGCGCGGGGTCGGCCGCGAGCACCCGGCGCACCCGCTCCATCCAGGTCGCGGCGTAGCGGGCGGACTGGTAGCGGGCGAGGCGCGGGAGCGCGATGTCGGCGACCGCCAGCACCTCCGGCGGCAGGCTGGCGGCGGCATCGGCCAGCAGCGCGGGCAGGCTGGCGCGCGGTGCGGACGCTGGAGCGGCGGCGGGCTGGGGGCCGGACAGCGCCAAGCCCGTCTCGAAGGCGCGCAGGTTCGCCTCGGGCGCGACGCCGGCGGCGATGGCGGCGCGGAGCGCGTCGAGCGGAATGGGCACCACGCCGCTCGCGGCCATGCGGCCGAGGAGAACGGCATTCAGCGCCTGCCCCTCGGCGGCCGAGGCGTCCACCAGCAGGGCGCGGCGCGGCATCTCGCGGATGGCGCGCATGACGCGCGCCACGTCGAAGCGGCCGTCGCCCATGGCGGACTTCTCGCTCGTCGCGAAGACGCGGCGGGTGGAGGCGACGAGGGTCGTGCGGTCCGGCGAGACGAAGCCGCGCTCGCAGCAGCGGCCGGCCTCCACCAACTCGGTCGCGATCACCACGTCCACGTCGCCGGGCGAGGGGCCGAGGCCGAAGACGGGCCGGCGGCCAGCCAGCGTCGGCCAGGGCTCCGGCCACATCTCGATGTAGTAGGTGGTGGCGCCGGTGCGCTGGGCAACGCCGGGAATGGAGGTGCCCTGCACCGGTAGGTCCGCGCGCTGGGCGGCGCCGACGATCCAGTCCGTCAGCACGCCGCCGCCCTCCCCGCCCATGGCGGAGACGAGGATCGAGAGGGGGCGGGTCATGCGGCCGCCCGCGCTTCGGCGCGGCGTTCGGCCCAGGATTGCAGGCGGGCGATCACGGCGTCGCGCCAGCGCAGGCGGCGGGCGTCGGCGCGCGTCGGGTTGCTGACGATGTCGGCACGGTAGAAGGAGGGGCAGAGCTGGGCCGCGTCCGCCACCTCGCCGCAGAGGGAGCAGCCGACGCAATCCTGGTTCACATGCGCCACCGGGTCGCTCCGCAGCGGGTCGGGGTTCTCCTTCAGCGTGAGGGAGGGGCAGCCGGAGAGGCGGATGCAGGAGTGGTCGCCCGTGCAGGTCGTGGCGTCCACGCCGTAGCGGGTGCGGACGACGCGCTCCCCGGCCTTCAGCGCGCGGGCGTATTCGGGCTTCACGCGGCGCTGGCGGGCGAGCTGGCATTCCTGCTGGGCAACGATGACCTTCAGGCCGCCTTCTTTCGTGGTCAGCGCCTCGCGCAGGGTGCGGACCATATCCTTCACGACATAGGTGCCTTGGGTGCGGATCCAGGTGACACCCATGGCGCGCAACGCGGTCTCGATGGGAATGCGCGGCCCCTCGCGCTTCTCCGCGCGGGAGGAGGGAATGTCCTGCTGGCCGGTCGCGCTGGAATAGCCGTTATCCATGACGATCAGCACGCCGTCCGTGCCGTTCTGCACGGCCGCCGAGACGCCGGTGGAGAGGCCGTTGTGCCAGAAGCCGCCGTCGCCCATCACGGTGATCGTACGCTTCTTGCCGAAGAGCGGCGCGAGAGCGGCGGCGGAGGAGAGGCCGAGGCCGTAGCCGAGGATGCTGCTGCCCATGTTGAAGGGCGGCAGCGTCGCGAAGGAGTGGCAGCCGATATCGGCGGCGACGTGGACGGGGCCATCCTTGTTCTGCACGATCTTCATGGCCGCGAAGACCGGGCGCTCGGGGCAACCCGTGCAGAAGCCAGGCGGGCGCTGGGGAAGCTCTGCGCCGATGAGGGCGCGGGCGCGCTCGGCGGGGGCCGCGACCTCGGCCGCGACGCGGGCGACGGCGGCGATGTCGATGCCGGCGGGCATGGAGCCCTCGATGAACTTCGCGACGCCCGCGAGCATCACCTCGGCCGTGTACTCGCCGGCCATGGGAAGGCACTTCTTGCCAAGGACCTTCGTGTGGACGGAGGCCTCGCGCAGCGCCTGGCCGATGGCCTGCTCGAGGTATTCGGGATTGCCCTCCTCCACCACCAGCACGGCGCGCTTATCAGCACAGAAGCCGGTCACCTCCTCCTCCACGATGGGATAGGTGACGTTCAGCACGAGGATGGGGATGCGGCTGTTGCCGAAGGCATCGGCGAGGCCCAGGCGGGCGAGGCTTCGGAGAAGCGTGTTGGCGTGGCCGCCCTGGACGATGATGCCGATGTCGCCGACATCCCCAGGCAGGTGCTCGTTCATCGCGTGCTCCACGATGAAGCGCTTGGCCGCGGGGAAGCGGCGGGCGATCTTGTCCTTCTCCTGCCGATAGGTGCTGGGGGGCAGGATCACGCGCTCGTAGTCGAAGACAGGTTCGGTGAGCGGGCTGTGCAGGCTCACCTTGGGCCGCACGTTGTCGCGCGCGGTGAAGCGGCCGCGCAGGTGGCAGGCGCGGATGCGGACCTCCACCATAACAGGGGTGTTGGAGGCCTCGGACATCTCGTAGGCGAGACCGATGGTGCGGACGAGGTTCTCGTGGTCCGGGCGCGGGTCCAGCAGCCACATGGAGGACTTCATGGCGAAGGCGTGGGTGCGCTCCTGCATGATGGAGGCGCCCTCCCCGTAGTCCTCGCCGACCACCATCACCACGCCGCCGACCACGCCGGCGGAGGCGAGGTTGGAGAGGGCGTCGGAGGCGACGTTGGTGCCGACGGTGGACTTCCACACCGCGCAGCCGCGCACGGGGTAGTTGATGCTGGCCGCCAGCATGGAGGCGGCGCCAGCCTCGTTCGCGGCAGGGGCGTAGACGACGCCGAGCTCGTCCAGCAGGGGCTTGGCGTCGCTGAACACGTCCATCAGGTGGGAGACGGGCGCGCCCTGGTAGCCCGTGACGTAGGAAACGCCGGATTCGAGCAGGGCCTTGGTGATGGCGAGGATGCCCTCGCCCTCGAAGATCTCGCCCTCGCCCAGGCGGAGAAGGGACACCTCCTTCGCGAAGGATCGCTCCATAGGAAAAGTCCCCAACCGGTTATAACCACTTGCATATAGTTTGGCGGGGCGCCTAGCATCGCGTCAAGGAGATAAGCCCATGGACATGCCGCTCCCGACGCGAGGCCGGCTGGACCCGGCCGAGATGGTCCAGGAGGGGCGCGTGCACCGCGCCGCCTATGTGGACCCTGCCATCTTCGAGATGGAGATGGACCGCATCTTCGGGCGGGCCTGGCTCTATCTCTGCCACGAGAGCCAGGTGGCCACCCCCGGCCGCTTCTTCGCGACGCAGATGGGCCGGGAGCCGGTGATCGTGGCGCGCGGGCGCGACGGCGTCATCCGGGTGATGTTCAACCGCTGCACCCATCGCGGCGCGAAGCTGACGATGGACGAGACGGGGCAGGCGAAGCGCTTCGTCTGCTGCTACCACGGCTGGGCCTTCGACCTCGACGGCAAGCTGGCAGAGGTGCCGCTGCCGGAGGGCTACGGCGATGGTGCCTACCCGCCGGAGGACGGCTCGCTCGACCTCGTGCGCGTGCCGCGGGTGGAGAACTACCGTGGCTTCATCTTCGCGAGCCTGGCGGCCGAGGGGCCGACGCTGGCGGAATTCCTCGGCCCCGTCGCCTCCTCCTTCGACGACATGGTGGACCGGGCGCCGGGCGGGTTGCTGGAGGTGGCCGGCGGCGTCTCGCGCCACGCCTATGACGGCAACTGGAAACTGGTGATCGAGAACCACAACGACACGCTGCACCCGCGCTTCGTCCACGCCTCCTCCGTCGCCGCCGCGCGGGATCAGAAGGACACGGTGCACAGCGACGGCGCGGGCGAGGTGCAGATCAAGCAGATGCGCCAGAACGGCGCACCGGCCGCGGTGTGGGAGAGCCTGGGCATCTGGGCCAGCGCGTCGGGCCACTCCTTCATGGGCGACTACCACACCGACGCTCACATGGCCGCGCGCCCGGCGGAGGACCCGGTGCAGATGGCCTATCGCAAGGCGTTGGAGGAGACGCACGGGGTGGAGCGGACGGAAGAGATCCTTTCCATCCAGCGCTTCAATACCGTGGTGTACCCGAACCTCTCCTTCATGAGCCGCTTCCGCCAGCTGCGCGTGGTGCAACCGATCAGCGTGAACCGCACGGTGGTGACGACCTACACCTTCCGCATGCCCCTCGCGCCGCCGGAGATGTTCCGTGACAGCATTGCCTTCGCCAATGTGGTGAACGGCGTGGGCTCGCTCGTGCTGACGGATGACCTCGAGACCTATGCCCGCGTGCAGGACGGGCTGGCGAGCCAGGGCGGGGACTGGGTGGACGTAAAGCGCGGCATGGGCGGCGACGCCAACGAGGCGAACGGCACGCTGCGCGGCCAGACCGGCACGAGCGAGATCCACCTGCGCGCCCAGTTCGCGGCCTGGCGCCGCTGGATGACGGCATGAGCGCGGTGCTGGAGGCGCCGCCGCCGGCGCTTGATCCCGCGCTCGCCGCCCTGGTGATCCGGGAATCCGCGCTGCTGGATGCCTGGAAGCTGGAGGAGTGGCTGGCGATGTACGCTCCCGTCTGCGCCTACTGGGTGCCGACGGAGTGGGACCAGGCGAGCCCGCACGACACGGTCAGCCACATCTACGACGACCGGCGGCTGCTGGAGACACGGGTGCGGCGCTTCCGCCACGCGATGTTCCACGCGCAGAAGCCGCCAAGCCGGACGGTGCGGCTCGTCACCAACCTGCGCGCCGGACCGGTGCCGAACAGCACGCTCTGCTCCTACGAGGTAGCGGAGTTCCGCAACAACCGGCACCGGCGCTATGTCGGGCGGGCAACCCACGAGTTCGAGGCGGACGGGGCCGGGGGCTGGTTGATCAGCCGCAAGCGCTTCGACATGATCGACTGCGACGCCGTGCTGGACGGCATATCGATCATACTTTGACCGCGGCAGCGCGGCGGCGGGGGACGTGATGGACGGCTCGGTTCTTCCCACGGAGGCCGGCATCGGCGCCCCGGTCCGCCGGCACGAGGACAAGCGCCTGCTGCGCGGCCTCGGCCGCTACACCGAGGACGAGGTGCCACCGGGCGCCCTGCACGCGGTGTTCCTGCGCAGCCCGCACGCGGCGGCGCGCATCCTCTCCATCGACACGGCCGAGGCGCGCGCCATGCCGGGCGTGCGGGGCATCCTGACCGGGGCGGACATGGCGTCGCTGCGCCCCCTGCCCTGCGCCGTGCCGCGCGCCCTGCCCGGCGGCGCGCCCATGCCGCGGCCGCCCTACCGCGCGCTGGCGATCGACGCCGTCGCGCATGTCGGCGATCCCGTGGCGCTCGTCGCGGCCGATACGGCGGCGCAGGCGCGCGACGCGGCCGAGGCGATCGTCGTGGACTGGGAGACGCGGCAGGCGGTGACAGACGCCGCCGCCGCGCTCGCGCCCGGGGCGCCGGAGGTCTGGCCGGGGCTCGCGCCGGGCAACCTCGCCTTCGAGTGGAAGCTCGGCGACCACGCGGCGGTGGCGGCGGCCATCGCGGGGGCGGCGCATGTCGTCTCGCTCGATTTCCGCATCAGCCGCGTCGTCGGCGCCTTCATGGAGCCGCGCGCGGCGGTCGCCTGGCACGACCCGGCGGAGGGGCGCTTCACCCTTCGCAGCGGCGTGCAGGGCGCGCATCCCGTGCGCGACGAGCTGGCTGCGATCCTTGGCATCCCTGCCTCCTCGCTGCGGGTGATCTCGCCGGACATGGGCGGCGCCTTCGGGCTGCGCGGCCAGCCGACGCAGGAGCACGCTGCGCTGCTCTTCGCCGCCCGCGCCCTCGGCCGCCCGATCCGCTGGACCGCCGACCGGACGGAGGGGATGCAGAGTGATCCGCACGGGCGCGACACGCACAACCGCGTGGAGCTTGCGCTGAATGCGGAGGGAGACTTCCTCGCGCTGCGGATCGAGACGGCGGCCAATCTCGGCGCCTATCTCGCGCTGATGGGACCACACGCGAGCACGAACAATCTCGGCGGGCTAGCGGGCGTCTATCGCACGCCGCGCATCGCGGCGACGGTGCGCGGGGCCTTCACCAATACGCAGCCGCTGGCGCCGTACCGCGGAGCCGGGCGGCCGGAGGCGACCTATGCGGTGGAGCGCGCGATCGACGTGGCCGCCGCGCGCCTCGGGATGGACCGGATCGAGTTGCGGCGGCGCAACCTCATCCCGCGCGAGGCCATGCCGTACAAGACAGGCCTCATCTTCACCTACGACAGCGGCGACTTCGCGCGCGGCATGGCGATGGCCGTTGAGGCCGCGGACCTGCCGGGCTTCGCCGCCCGCCGCGCCACCAGCGAGGCGCGGGGGATGCGGCGCGGCCTCGGCATTGCCAACGCCATCGAGATTAGCGCGGGGCCGCCGCGCACGCCCGCCCCGGAATCCGCCGAGATCCGCGTGAACGCCGATGGCAGCGCGACCTTCCTGCTGGGCACGCACAACCACGGGCAGGGGCACGAGACGGTGTTCCGGCAGATGGCAGCCAGCATGCTCGGGTTGGCGCCGGAGAGGGTGCGGATCGTGGCCGGCGATACGGACGCGGTGTCGCAGGGCCGCGGCTCCTTCGGCAGCCGCACGATGGTGGCCGGCGGCACGGCCGTTGCCCGCGCCTCCGAGCGGATCATCGAGCGGGGGCGGCGCATCGCGGCCCGGATGCTCGAATGCGACGAGGGCGATATCGAGTTCACCCCCCTTCCCGGTGGCCGCTTCGCCGTGGCGGGCACGGACAAGGGCGTGACGCTGGCGCAGGTGGCCGCCGCCGCCCACGCGCCCGGCCCCCTGCCGCCCGGGGAGGATGGCGGGCTGACCGCGCAGACCATGGCGGCACCGGGCGACGCGACCTTCCCCAATGGCTGCCACCTGTGTGAGGTGGAGGTCGATCCCGAGACCGGGCGCATTACCCTCGACCGCTACACCGTCGCCGACGACGTGGGCACGGTGGTGAACCCGCTGCTCATGCACGGGCAGATCCATGGCGGCATCGCCCAGGGCTTCGGCCAGGCGGTCATGGAGGAGGCGCGCTTCGACGCGGAGAGCGGGCAGTTCCTCGCCGCCTCCTTCATGGATTACGCGCTGCCGCGGGCGGGCGACCTGCCGGTCTTCGAGGTACTGTCCAACCCGCAGCCGACGGCCACCAACCCGATCGGCGCCAAGGGCGCGGGCGAGGCTGGCACGGTGGGTGCACTGCCCGCCGTCATCTCCGCCATCTGCGACGCGCTGGGGGTGGAGCACCTCGACATGCCCGCGACGCCCGAGCGCGTCTGGGCCGCCCTGCAGGACGCCCGCTCATGATCCGCCGCCGCTCCCTCCCCGCGCTTCTCGCCACGCCCTTCCTGGCGCGCGCCGCCCTCGCCCAGCCCGCGGGCTTCCCGCAGCGCCCGCCCCGGATCATCGTGCCCTTCACGCCCGGCGGCTCCCTGGACGTGGCCGCGCGGATGCTGGCGGAGGAGAGCGGGCGGCGCTGGCCCTTCGGCGCGGTGGTGGAGAACCGGCCGGGGGCGGCGGGGAATATCGGAGCGGAGCTCGCTGCCCGCAGCGCGCCGGACGGGCACACGATGGTGGTGGTCAGCAACAACATGATCACCATGAACCCGCATGTCGGTCCGATGCCGATCGACCCGCTGACCGCCCTCGCCCCCGTCTCGATGCTCGCGCAGAGCCCCTTCGTGCTGGTGGGCGCGACGAACATCCCGGCGATCGATCTGCCAGGGCTGCTGGCCATGGCGCGGGAACAGCCGGGGCTGCTCACCTACGCCTCCATCGGCAACGGCACGCCGCACCATGTCTCGATGGCCATGCTCTGCGGCATGGCGGGGATCGAGATGACCCATGTGCCCTATCGCGGCACGCCCGAGGGGCTCTCCGATGTCGGCGGCGGACGCGTCAGCTGCATGGCCTCCCCCTTCGGCCCGGCCCTGCCGCTGATTCAGTCCGGCATGGTGCGGCCGATCGCGGCCATGGGTGCGACGCGCCTGCCCTGGATGCCGGACCTGCCGACGGTCGCGGAAAGCGGCCTGCCCGGCTTCGACGCGGGAAGCTGGCTGGCGCTGGCCGTGCCGCGCGGCACGCCACCGGCGACCGTCAGGTTCCTGGCGGAGTTCTGCGCCTCCGTCATGAATGATCCGAAGCTCCGCCCGGCGCAGGACCGGGTGGCGCTGGTGCCCGACACCATGGGGCCGGAGGAGACCGGCGCGCTCTGGCGGCGCGAGCACGCGACCTGGGGCAAGGTAATCCGGGACGCGCGGATCACCGCCGGATGAGGGCCGGCGCGTGGATCGCGGCCGGACGATCGGCTGCGCGGATCGCCGGGGGATGATCGCCCGTCGCGGCATCGGAGCGCTGGCGGGTCTGCTGCTCGGAGCCCAGCCGGGCCTCTCCCAGGCAGCTTTTCCGGTGCGCGCCCCAAGGCTCATCGTGCCCTTCACCCCCGGCGGCGCGCCAGACCTCGTCGCGCGTATCCTGGCGGAGGAGAGCGGGCGGCGCTGGCCCCATGCCATGGTGGTGGAGAGCCGGCCCGGCGCGGGCGGCAACATCGCCGCCGAGGCCGTGGCGCGCGCCGCGCCCGATGGCCACACGCTGCTGCTGATGAGCAACAACATCGTGGCCGTGAACCCGCATATGGGGCACATGGCGATCGACCCGCTGACGGACCTCGCGCCCGTGGCGCTGCTGGCGCGCAGCCCGCTGGTCTTCGTCGTGGGCGCGGCTTCACCGGTGCGGGACATCGGCGGGCTCGTCGCTCAGGCACGGGCGGCACCGCGTGCCCTGGCCTATGCCTCCGCCGGAAACGGTTCGCCGCATCATTTGGCTATGGCGCTGCTCTGCCAGCGGGCCGGGGTGGAGATGACGCATGTGCCCTATCGCGGCACCATCCCGGGGCTAACCGACCTCATGGGCGGGCGTGTGGCCGCGATGGCCTCTCCCTTCGGAACGGCGCGGCCGCTGATCGAGGAGGGCAAGCTGCGGCCGATCGCGGCGGCGGCCATCACGCGCCTGCCCTGGCTGCCAGACCTGCATACCGTGGCCGAAAGCGGCCTGCCCGGTTTCGACGCGAACACCTGGCTCGCCCTGGCCGCGCCACGGGGAACGCCCGTCCCGATCATCGACGCTCTGGCCGAATTGGCGATGGCCACCATGGACACCCCGAGGGTGCGGGAGGCGCTCGACCGCGGTGGGAACGAAGTGTGGGCCGCCCCGCCCGAGGCGCTCGGCGCGTTATGGAAGTCGGATCATGCGGAATGGGGCGCGGTGATCCGGGAGGCACGTATCACGGCCGATTAGGGGCCGGCAGTGCCAGCCGGTTTGTAACTCGCGCCGGCAAAACATCCAGAGAAAGGAAGAGCTGCCTCTTCCCCTCCCATGCTCACGGTTGAGACCGCCCCCAGAAAAAACGAGCAAAACACCAATTCGCGAGATAATGCCTGGCAACGGTATTCAGCGCCCACGGATCGCGGGCCCGCCGATCAGACCCGGAATTCGTCCCGCTTGCGCCCAGAAGCTTCCATGGCAGAGAGCCAGCGCGGCATGCGGCCGCGCCCGCTCCAAGTTTCGCCATTCGGGCCGCGGAATCGCACCGCAACGGATCCGCCGGCATCGCGCCGTGTGCGGCGCCCCGTGGGCTGCGGCGCGGGGGCTCCGGCAGCCGCGGGAACGAGCGTCTTGAAATCGAGCCCGATCTCAGCGGCCTTGCTGCGGAATTCCTCGATCAGCGCGTTACGAGCCTCTTCCTGCTTTTCAGTGCGCTTCGCTTCCGCGGCCTCGATAAGGGCGGTCAGCTCCTGCGCACTCATGGAGTCAAGGTCGAAACCCGATTTGCGCCGTGAGGTGGTTTCGGTTGTTTCGGGCATCGGAACTTCCTTAAGAAATACTTCGCAACACTTGCCGCACCGATTCGCCAAATTCAGCGGGTACGGCACGGGCGCGGAACATGGTTATATTGGCAAGGCTTGTCGATAGCCGCTTCGAAAGAATAGCTAAGAAAGGGGAACACCAAAGTGCAAAGCCGGGTTCTACCCTCTTCGTTCAGAGATAATCAGGGCAGGCTGAAAGGGGGGTAGCCGACCCAGCCGGTTCTCGATGATAGCGAAAACAACCGGCTCTCCGGGACCACGGGGCAGCACCATCCCGGCCGCGTCGGTGGCGTAAAGCGTCAGGGTCACCGCGTCGGCGACGTTGCCGCCGACCGCCTCCGCAACGCCTGGGGCGGTGCGCAGGACGATGTCGCAGTGCATCGGGCGGAAGCGCCCCGCCTCGGCCGGCCGGTCCCGCCAGGAGGCGAGCGGGCGGCGGGATCGGTCGGCGCAGATGAGATCGCCGGGCTCGGGCGCGCGCCCGGCCGGGTCGTGCGGCAGGAAGGGCGCGCGAGCGGGGAACTCGGCGGCGTCGCGCAGGATGGCGTCCAGGTAGAAGGCGTGGGACGCGGAGGGGTGGAACTCGCGCTCGTCCACCCCCGCCGCGCGCATGACGTAGGAGACGAAAGCGGCAGACCAGGCGGGCTCGGACCAGACCCCCTCCCGCGGGGTGCCGCCCAGCTCGGCGGACCACCGGGCGCGGTTGCGCGCGATGGCCGAGGTGGCCTCCTCCTCGGGCACTGCGCGCCAGTAGGCGAGGACGCGCGGGAAGGCCTCGATCGCACCCTCCGCGCCGCTGGACAGGTGTGGCAGCCCAGGGCCGGCGGCGAGCCGACCCCACTCTGCCCATTCCGCCTCGGCGATCCGCAGCATCCGGGCCCGGACGGAGGGCGGATAAGCGATCGGCGGCTCCCGCGGCGAGGCCGGGGCGGCGCAGGCGGCGGCCGCGAGGAGCAGCGCCAGCGAGGCGAGGCGCGCTGCCGAACGGGCGGTTCTTCTCAAGCCGTCACCAGCCCCATGGAAAGCGCCACCTCGTCGGGCGAGAGGACCGCGAGAAGAAGCGAGGCGGTGGCGAGCGCATCGGGCTTGCCCCCTTCGGTCGACAGCACCTCCATCCGGTCCCCCGTGGCGTGAAGGCGGCCGGAAAGGATGGCAAGCGAGGCCTCCCGCAGGGCGGCAGCGCGGGCGAGCACGGCGGCGTCGGGCGGGATGCGGCCCGTCTCGGCCAGGAACTCCACCGCCCGGACCCCGCGCAGCAGGGCGGCGAGGGCCCGGGTGGACGGGGGGCCGGGCTTGGGCGAGCTGCCGGCCAGGCGCGGCCCCTCGGCCTCCAGGGCCAGCACGGCGCGACGCAGCGCGTCGAGCAGCCAGGCCTCAGGGATGAGGGTGGCGCCGCGGGCGAGGGCGAGGATGGCCGCGCCGTGCTCCTCCAGGCTCCTGCCGAAGGCGCCCGCTGGGGAGGCGGCTTCGGAGAGCCGGCTGAGGAGGGCGCGCAGCCGACGCCGGTCGCGCGGCAGGCCGCCGGCACGCCAGGCGGCGTCCATCGCGAGGGAAAGCGCGGCCAGCTCGGCAACGGGGGCCGCGGAGGCTTCCTCATCCGGCAGGGCGGTGATCTGCCGGTCGAGCAGGTCCTGCAACACTGCGAGGCGGTCGCGCGGAAGGGGACGGGCGAAGCCGGGCGCGTTCAGCACCGTGGCCGCGAGGGCGGAGAGGGTGGAGCCGATCCCTATCTGGCCAGGGTCGCGGCTTGTCAGCATCGTGGGCACGCGCATGAGGCGGAGCGCGGCGGCGGGGCCTCCCTGGGCGGTCCCGAGGGCGAGCAGCCGGTCCTCCCGCACAGTGGCGGTGCCGCCGGCCGGCACGTTGGGGAGGCCGTGGCGCAGGACGAGCCAGTGCGGCGCGCCGTCCCGCCCGCGGACGCGAACGCTGAACAACGCCTCCCCCGCTCGGGGGCGGATATGCAGAGCAAGCGCCTCCTCCGGCCGCCCGGACTGCCAAAGGTGGACGGAATCGATGGCGTCCTGCGCGATCAGCTCGTCGTCCTCGAAGGGGGCTTCGCCCCGGAGGGCCTGGGCGCCGTCCCGGCCAACCGAGGCGTGCTCGAAGGGCGGGACGGCGTCGGACAGCGCGTCGGCCGCCGTGGTCATACGGAGGGAGGAGAGACCGGTTCGGGGGCTGGCGCGCAGGGTGACGGTCAGGCGAAGCAGCGGATCGGCGGCGGAGACCCGGTACTCGTAGCGAACGGTGCCGACATCGAGCGAAAGGCCCGGCAGGGGGCGCAGGCGCAGCGCGCTCTCGTGCCATAGCACGGCCTCCTCGTCCTCGGTCCGGATCCCCTGAGCGGTGATCGCCTCCTCCACGTCGAGGGTGCGGGCGCGAAGCGAGAGGCGGCCGAGCAGGCCGGGCATGCCGTTCGCGGCGCGCAGGCGCACCATGTTGCCGGTGTGGAGCACGCCGCGCTTCCGCAGCTCCTCCTCCGAGTGGTTGACACGGCCCTCCGGCGCCTCGCGCACCCGTTGGCGGAGCAGACCGTGGGTGAGGTCGCCCGTAAACTCGTGCCAGGGGGTGAGGATCCGGAAGCCGGCAGGGTCGTTCCGCACGATCTCCACCCGCCGAGGCGCCTCCTGGGCCTCCAGCGGCCGCAGGGCCCGGGTGGTGGGGCCGGGCTCCTCCGCCACGGCCGAGAGGAAGAGGAGGAGGTCATCGGCCAGCGTGGGGTCCGCCTCACGCAGGGCGGGGATCGCCAGAGCCTCGGCCGCGACGGCGTTGTCGAGCACATCGAGTTTGGCGCCGGGCGCCTCGGCATGCGCCAGGCCGGAAAGCGGGCGACCATCCAGGAGGGTGCGGCGAAGCAGCCGGCGCAGGCCCGCGAGCAGTCGGTCGCGCTCCTGGGGATGCAGCAGGTCAGGCACGGCGCAGCGACCTCATGCAGGGGAATGGATGCGCCGAGGCTTATAATCCCTTTCGCAGACGGCTGGAATTCAGGGAACGGCGCGTTCGGGCGCATCGCGGGGCTGTTGTGGCCAGAGGGCCGCGCCGACGGCTCAACCTGGCCACGGGCGAAGCCTCCCTGCCCAACGCCCCGGTCAGTCGGTCAGGCGCACGCCTGTCGCGCGCGCGATCTCGCCCCAGCGGGCGCTTTCCTCGGCGATGAAGCGGCTCATCGAGGCGGGGTCGAGCGCCTCCACCGTGAAGCCGGCGGCCGTCACGCCGCGGCGCACCGATTCGTCTCGCTGGGCATCGGCGATGGCGGCGGCGATCCGCCCGACCGTCGCGTCCGGTACCGCGCGCTGGGCGAAGAGGGCGTTCCAGACCCCCAGGGCGAAGCCGGGCACGCCCGCCTGCTCGAAGCTCGGCACCTCCGGCAGCAGCGGGTCCCGGCCGGGGCCGGTGACGGCGAGCGCGACCACCTTCCCCTCCCGGATGAGGGGCAGGGCGGAGCCGATGGCGGCGACCATCACCTCCACCCGCCCGGCGGCGATCTCGAGCAGGGCCTGGGGCGCGCCACGGTAGGGGACGTGCTGGCCCTTCAGCCCGAGCTGGCTGACGAGGCCCGCCATGAAGAGGTGCCCGGCCGAGCCCGCGCCCACGCTCGCGTAGTTCACCTCCTCCGCCCGCGCATGGGCGAGGAAGCCGGCGAGGTCGGTCGCGAGGCCCGGGCGCACGACGAGAACCTGCATGGAGACCCCGAGGAAGGCGACCGGACGGAAGTCCCGGTCGGGGTCGAAGGGCATGCGTTCGGTGATGTGCTTGTTGATCGAGATCGTGCCGTTGCTGCCGACGAAGAGGGTATTGCCGTCGGGCGCCGCGCGGGCCGCGAACTCGGCCGCGATCATGCCGCCGCCGCCCGCGCGATTGTCCACCACCACCGGCTGGCCGAGCGGACCGGAGATGGCGGCGCCGTAAAGCCGGGCGAGGGTGTCGGGCGTGGTACCGGCCGGAAAGGGCACGACGAGGCGGAGCGGCACGCCGCCCGCGGTCTGCGCCCCGGCCCCGCGCGCGGCGAGGGCCAGCGCGGGCAGCGCGAGGGCGAGCCTGCGGCCGAGGCGGTGCGGTGCGGTCATGCGGCGTTTCCCCTGCGCGGCGCCCCTGTCGGGCGCTTCCTCCTCAGCGGGATAGGGCCTCGGGGCGGCGGTCGGCAAGCCGGTACGCGGGGCGGATCATTTCACCTCCTCCCCCGGCATGGTCCCGAAGAAGTCGGTGCGGCGGAGCCAGCCGCGAAGGTCGCCTACCTGGACCTCGCACCAGCCCTCCCCCGTCGCGCAGAGGCGGATGCGGCCGAGCACACCGGGCTGCAGGCGCGCGACGACGGAACCCGCTTCCTCGGGGCGGCGGCGGAGCACTCTCTCCTCACCGGTGACGACCAGGTTGCGGCGTCCGGTGAGGTTGGACTGGTGCACCCAGCCCTCCGTGCCCTCCATGTCCCTGATGCGGCGCCAGAGCTCGAACTCGCGCACGATCTGCACCGGCAGGTCGCGGCGCTGGTAGGTCCACTCGATCGGGTAGCGCGTGCCGGGGCCGGCACGGAGGTTCACCTCCTCGGCACGCAGCGAGGCGAAGCGCGGCAGAGGAAGGTTGGTGACGGGGCCGATCGGCGGCGGCGCGGGCTCGGCCGGGGCGGGCGCGGGGCTCGGCGCGGGCGGCGCGGCCGTGGCGGCGCCCGCGGCGGCACCGGCCGCAGCCCCCGCAGCCGCGCGGCGGCGCTGCGTGCCCTTGCCATCCGAGCCGCGTAGCTGGCCCGGGCGGGAGGACGCGGCACCGCCGGCCGGCGGATTGGCCGGGCGGCCGGAGCTGGTTGAAGGGTTCGCCCTAGCGGCGGGCGCGGCCCCGGAAGGCGCGGCGCTGCCGCTCGCCGGGCGGGGCGGGTTGGAGCCGGGGCGGCGGGGGGCCGCGGGGCTGGCCGGCGAAGCCTGGCCGGAGGGGGTGGGCGCCGCGGCAGCCGGTGCGGGCGTCGTGGCGGCCGGCGCGGGCGCGCCAGTGGCGCCGCGGGGAACCGGCGGCGGCAGCGATCCGGCCGTCTGCGCCCGGCCCTCCGACGAGAGCGCGAGCAGGAGGGACAGGAGGGGGAGCAGGCGTTTCATCAGGGGCCGATCACGCGCAAAACCCTGCCCGCCGGTCAAGGCGCCGCGTGCAACCGCGCGTTGCAAAACCGCCGCGGCTAGAGGGAGAGGGCGTTGCCCGGGCCGACCGCCTCGAGAAAGGTCACGACTCCCGCGACCTCCACGCCGTCCATCAGTGCTTCGGGCGGGATCTCCTCGGCGCGCAGGCCGGCCTCGCAGGCGATGCGGCGGAGGCCGAGTTCCTCCGCGGCTTCCATCAGGGTGGCGATCCCCGCGACGCCGCGCCCGGCGAGGAGAGCCTCCCGCGGGTCGGAAAGGAGCGGCGCATCGCGGCGGAAGAGGGCGAGGCCGGCATTGGTGGCGAAGAGCGTCACCGGGCGGCCGATGGCGGCCGCGGCAGTGGCGAGCACGAGGGCATAGTGCGCGGGCTCGTGCCCCTCCCCGCGAAGGAGGATGCCGAGGGGGTTCATGCCCCCTCTGTGCCGCAGAGCTTGCAGGCGGGGTCGCGGCGGAGGCGGATGGTGCGGAAGCGCGTGTCCAGCGCGTCCCAGAGGAGAAGGCGGCCGGAGAGGGATTCGCCGATGCCCAGTACCTCCTTCAGCACCTCCGTCGCCTGGAGCGTGCCCATGACCCCCGTGACGGCGCCGAGCACGCCCGCTTCACCGCAGGAGGGAACGAGCCCCTCCGGCGGCGGCTCGGGGTGCAGGCAGCGGTGGCAGGGATGCGGCGCGCCAAGATGCGACTTGAAGGTGGAGAGCTGGCCCTCGAAGCGCAGCACCGCGGCGGAGACGAGAGGCCGGCCGAGGCGGTGGCAGGCATCGCCGAGGAGGAAGCGGGTGGGAAAGTTGTCCGTGCCGTCGCAGACGATGTCGTAATGGGGGATGAGGTCCCGCACCGTTTCCTCGGTGAGGCGGACCGCGTGGGCCTCGACGGTGGTCAGCGGGTTCAGGGCACGCAGCGTGGCCGCCATGCTCTCGACCTTCGGGCGGCCGACGCGATCTGTGGTATGGGCGACCTGCCGCTGGAGGTTCGACAGCTCCAGCGTGTCGTGGTCCACGAGACCGATGGTGCCGATGCCCGCCGCCGCGAGATACATCGCCAGCGGCGAGCCCAGCCCGCCCGCGCCGACCACGAGCACGCGGGCCGCGCGCAGCCGCGACTGGCCGATGGCGCCGACCTCGCCGAGGAGGATGTGGCGGGAGTAGCGGTGAAGCTCCTCCTCGGTGAAGTCGAGGCTGGGTGCCTGGGGCAGGGATCCGTCCATGGGGAGGGATGTCGGCGGTCCGGCGCGGTGGGACAAGCGCCCTTAGCGCGCCCCCGTGCTGCCGAAGCCGCCCGTGCCGCGCGGGGTGTCCGGCAACTCCAGCACCTCTTCGAACACGGCGCGCGTCACGGGGGCGAGCACCGCCTGGGCGATGCGCATGCCGCGCTCCACCCGGAAGGGCTCGTTCCCGGCGTTGAGGAGGATGACCTGCACCTCGCCGCGATAGTCCTCGTCGATCGTGCCGGGGGAGTTCGGCAGGACGATGCCGTGCTTGAGCGCGAGGCCGGAGCGGGGGCGGATCTGCCACTCGTGGCCGGGCGGCAGGGCCACGCGAAGGCCGGTGGGGATGAGGGCGCGGCCCTGGGGGGGGATCACCGCGGGCGCGTCGACGGCGGCCAGCAGGTCCATCGCGGCCGCGCCCTCCGTCGCGTAACTCGGCAAGGGGAGGTCCTGCGCGTGGGGCAGGCGGGTGACGCGGATGGTCGCGCTCATCAGTGGAAGGCCTCGGCCACGCGGTCCGCCAGGCGGGCAGCAACCTCTGCCTTGGGGAGACGGGGCCAGTGCTCCACCCCGTGTCCGGTCACGAGGTGAACAGTGTTCTCCGCCCCGCCCATGGCATCGCCCGAGACGTCGTTAGCGACGATCCAGTCGCAGCCTTTGCGCGCGAGCTTCGCCTGGGCGTGCTCGATCACCCGCTCCGTCTCGGCGGCGAAGCCGATAACGAGTTCGGGGCGCCGCGGATGGCGCGAGAGGGTAGCGAGGATGTCCGGGTTCGGCACCAGCGCCAGCGGCGGCGCCGACTGGTCGAGGGGTTTCTTCATCTTCTGGGCGGCCACGGCAGCCGGCCGCCAGTCGGCGACGGCGGCGGCGAAGATGGCGACATCCGCTGGGAGCGCGGCCTCGCAGGCGGCCAGCATGTCGCGGGCGGTCTCGACATGCACGACCTCCACCCCTCGGGGATCGGCGATGGAGACAGGGCCCGAGACAAGGGTCACGCGCGCGCCGAGCGCCGCCAGCGCCGCCGCGATAGCGTGGCCTTGCTGCCCCGAGGAGCGGTTGGCGAGGTAGCGCACGGGGTCGATCGGCTCGTGCGTGGGGCCGGAGGTGACGAGGGCGTGGCGGCCCGCGAGCGGCAGGGCGCCCGGCCCGGCGCCGCGAAGGCTGTGCGGCGCCGGTCCGCCCTCGGCGCGGGAGGCGGAGAAGGAGGAGGGAGCGGCCTCCACCGGGTCCGCGTGGTGATCCACGGGATGCGGCAGGCCCTCGGTGAAGCTGGAGGAGGAAGGCGGGCGCGGGCGCGGCGCGGGCTCGCCCTCCTGCTCGGCGATGGCGGCGTCGAGCGCATCCTCCAGCGCGGCGTCGGGGGCGCCGTGGTCGGGGTCGGAGAGGATGGCGTCGATGGCCGCGAGGATGGCGGCGGGCTCGGAGAGGCGGCCGGTGCCGCTTTCGGCCTCGGCCATGGGGCCGTCCTCCGGGCCGATGAAGGTGACGCCGCGCGCCATGAGGGTCGCGACGTTTGCGCCGGTCGCGGGGTGGGACCACATGGTCGGGTTCATGGCGGGGGCGACGAGCACCGGGCCGTCCCAGGCGAGGAGGGCTGCGCCGGCAAGGTCGTCGGCCAAGCCCGCCGCCATGCGGGCGAGCCGGTCCGCGGAGGCCGGGGCGACGACGACGAGGTCGGTCTCGCGCGCGAGGCGGATATGGCCTCGGGCGGATTCCTCCTCCAGCGACCAGAGATCCTGCGCGAGGGCGCGGCCGGTGATGGCCTGCAGCGCATGGGGGGTGACGAAGCGGGCGCCGCCGGCCGTCAGCAGGCCGGTCACGGTGGCGCCGCCCTTGCCGAGCAGGCGCGCCAGCTCCAGCGACTTGTAGGCGGCGACCGAGCCAGAGACGATCAGGAGGACGCGCTTGCCGGCGAGGCTCACAGCCGCCACCCGGAATGGATGGCGACGATGCCGCCGGAGAGGTTGCGGTAGGTGACGTTCTCGAGGTCCGCCTCGCGGAACATCGTCGCCAGCGCCTCCTGGTCGGGCATCATGCGGATGCTCTCGGCGAGGTAGCGGTAGCTTTCGGAATCCTTGGCGACGCGGGCGCCGATGGCGGGCAGGGCCTTGAAGCTCCAGGCGTCGTAGAGCGGGTCCAGCGCCGCCACCTGCAAGCGGGAGAATTCCAGCACGAGGAAGCGGCCACCTGGGCGCAGCACGCGGCGGGCCTCGCGCAGCACGGCGGGCTTGTCGGTGCAGTTGCGCAGGCCGAAGGCCATGGAAACGCGCTCCACCGAACGGTCGGGAAAGGGCAGGCGCTCGGCGTCGCAGCAGACGAAGTCGAGGCCCGAGGCGAGACCCCGGCCGAGCGCCCTGCCCTGCCCCACGCCGAGCATGGCGGCGTTGATGTCGGCCAGGATCACGCGGCCCGCGCCCCGCTCCTTCGCGAGGAAGCCGATGTCGCCTGTGCCGGCCGCGAGGTCGAGCAGCGTGTCGCGCGGGCCCGCGCCGATGGCGTTGACGAAGGCGCGCTTCCAGAGCCGGTGCAGGCCGACCGACATGAGGTCGTTCATGACATCGTATTTCGGCGCCACGCTGTCGAAGACCTGGCGGACGAGGGTCGCCTTGCTCTCGCGCGGGACGGGGGTGAAGCCGAAGTCGATGGTGTCGTTCGTAGCGTCGTTCTGGGACATGGCCGGAGGATAGGCCGCCGGGGCGGCCTACCCCAGCCCCCCCAGCCTGCTTCGGTGAAAAAGGGGCTCAGTCCCCCAATGCCACCCCGTCCCGACGCGGGTCCGCCGCACCTTCCCAACCGCCGGGGACGCGGCGGATGAGCTGGAGGCCCGTGTTCATCTCCCCCACACGCGGCGCGTGGCCCATGGCGCGGAGCGGCTCGGCCAGCGCGGCGGCGGGGGTGTTCGCCTCCAGCTCCTCCTCGCCGTTCTGGGCGCCGATGCGCGGGCGACCGGTGGCGCGGCGGGTATCGGCGCCCCAGGCAAGGACCTCCACCACCGCGACCGCCACTGAATCGACGATGCGCGCCCCCCCGCCCGCGCCGACAACAAGCTCCGGCATGCCGTCCGCCCCGAGGACGATGGTCGGCGCCATGGTGGTCACGGGGCGCTTGCCGCCGGCCATGGCGTTGAAGGCGGGTGACTCGGCGGGGCCGGGATTGGCGGCGAAGTTGGTCAGGCCGTTGTTGAGAGTGATGCCGGCCGCCAGCCGCTCCGCCCCAAAATTAAGGTTGTTGGTGGTGGTGAAGGAAACCGCGTCACCGGCGGCGTCGACGATGGCGACATGCGAGGTGCCGGCGAGCGCCAGGGGATCGGAGGCGGCGGGCAGCCCGCCATGGCGCTCCAGCGGGTTGCCGGCGCTCGCCTCGGCCATGGCACGGGCGGGGTCGATCAAGCGGGCGCGCGCTTCAAGATAGGTGGGGGAGACAAGGGGCGCAGTGGGCACGGGCACGCGGTCCGGGTCGCCCATCCAGCGGCGGCGGTCGGCGGTGGCGAGGCGACTGGCCTCGAGGATGAGGTGGGCGGCCTCCGCCGAGTCCGGCGCGAGGCGGGCGATGCCGAGGCGGTCGAGCATCCCGACCTGCTGCTGCAAGGCGACGCCTCCGGAGGAGGGGGGCGAGGCCGAACAGACCTGGCGGCCGAAGGCGGCGGAGCAGACGGGATCGCGGCGCTTTGCCTCATAGGTCGCGAGATCCTCGGCCGTCATCCAGCCGGACACGGGCTCGCGGCCCGTTGCCTCCAGCACCGCGCCGGCCAGCGGGCCGCGGTAGAGGGCCTCGGAGCCGGCTTGGGCAAGCAGGCGCAAGGCGGCGGCCTGGGCGGGATTGCGGATCGGGGTGCCGACCGGCAGGGGCTTGCCGTCGGGGCCGAAGTAGAGGGCGCGGATATCGGGGTCGCGCGCGAGTTCCGATGCGCGCGCGCCGATGACGCGGTGGAGGGTGGGCGGCATCGGGAAGCCCTCCTCCGCCGCGCGGATGGCAGGGGCCAGGAGGTCGCGCCAGGGCAGGCGGCCGTGGTCGGCATGGACGAGGGCGAGCATCCGCAGCGTGCCGGGCACGCCCACCGCGCGGCCGGAGCGGGCGACGGTCGCCGCGCCGACGCGCGTTCCGTCCGCAGCCTCCACAAGGCGGGAGGTGGCGGCCGCGGGGGCGGAGGCGATGCCCTCGTAGCCCGCGAGGCGGCGCGCCGCGGCGTCCCAGTGAAGAAGGAGGGCACCGCCGAGAAGACCCGTGGCGTTGGGCTCCACGACCGAGAGCACGGCCTGCACCGCGACGGCGGCGTCCGCCGCGCTGCCACCGGCGCGGAGGATGTCGAGGCCGGCGCGAGCGGCCAGCGGGTGGGCGGCGGCAACCATCTGGCGGGCAGGACCCTCGACGGCGCCCGCCGAGGCCGCCGTGGTCAAGAGTGCGGCGAGGAGCAGGGCGGGACGCAGGCGCATGGATGAACTCCCGGGGCAGGTGGCGGAGCTTATGACCGCCGGGAGCCACGGGCGAGGGTTCCGGCTGGAGGGGCGGCGCGTCATTCCCATATCTCCGCCATGCCCGAACTGCCCGAAGTCGAGACCGTGATGCGCGGCCTCTCCGCCGTGCTCACCGGCCGGACCATCGCCCGCGCCGAGACCCGCCGCGCCGGCCTGCGCTGGCCTTTTCCCGAGAACCTGGCCGAGCGCCTCGGCGGGCGCCGGGTGGAGGGGTTCCGGCGCCGGGGCAAGTACATGCTCATGCGGCTGTCGGAAGAAGAATCGGCCCTCATCCATCTCGGCATGTCCGGCCGGATGGTGGCGCGGCCGCCGGGGGAAGGGCCGGTGCCGCGTATCGCCCCGCAGGGCGCCTTCTCGGACGCGCGCGGCGCAGCTGACGGCCTCGCGCATGAGCACCTGATGATGGAGACGGAGGATGGCTGGCGCGTCGGCTTCCAGGACCCGCGGCGCTTCGGCTGCCTCGACCTCGTGCCGACGGAGGCCGAGGATTCGCACCGGCTGTTGCAGGGCATGGGGCCGGAGCCGCTGGATGACGGGTTCAACGCCGCCTCCCTCTCCCGCTCGCTGACCGGCAAGAACACGCCGATCAAGGCGGCGCTGCTCGACCAAGGCATGGTGGCGGGGCTCGGCAACATCTACGTGGCGGAGGCGCTGTTCCGCGCGGGCATCTCGCCCCGCCGCCTGGCCGCCACGGTGCCGGGCGCGCGCGCTGCGCGCCTCGTGCCCGCAATCAAGGCCGTGCTGACGGAGGCGATCGAGGCCGGCGGGTCCTCGCTGCGCGACTATGTGCGCAGCGATGGCGAGATCGGCCGCTTCCAGGACCGCTTCGAGGTCTACGACCGCCACGGCCAGCCCTGCCCGCGCTGCCCGGGGCCGCCCGCCTGCGCGGGCGTCGCGCGCATCGTGCAGAGCGGCCGCAGCAGCTTCTTCTGCCCGCGCACCCAGCGCTGAGGACCGGCGCGGCACGGCGCCCTTGCCGACAGATCGTTTGATCCCCTACGGTTCCTCCGGAGCGGTGCGCGACCCATGACGCGCCGCCGGGAGGAGAGACGACTTGGCCCAGCCATCGCCGGCAAGCCCCGGCCTTGCCGATCCACCAAGAGCCCGGAAAGGCGCGGCGCCTGCCCTGCGCGTGCTGAACGGGACGCCCGCGGAGCGCGGCGGGGTGCGGCTCGGGCCACTGGCGGACACGATCGGCTTCCACCTCCGGCTGGCGCAGGAGGCCTCCTTCGCGGCCTTCGCCCGGCGCAGCGCGGGGTCGGGCGGGGCGGGATCGGGACTCAAGCCCGGGCGCTTCGCCATGCTTGCCATGATCCGCGAGAATCCCGGTCTCTCGCAGACCGCGCTCGGCCATGCCGTGGGGCGGGACAAATCCACCCTCACCCCCGCGCTGGCGGAGCTGGAACGCTGCGGCCTCGTGCGGCGGGACAGGGGTGCGGACCGGCGGAGCTACGCCCTCTCCCTCACCCCTGCCGGCGAGGCGGCGCTCACGGCGCTGAGCCGGCACGCGGAGGCGCATGACCGCTCCCTCGATCAACTGGTAGGCGCGGAGCACCGCGCCGCCTTCCTCGACACGCTGCGCCGCCTGATCGCGGGGCTGGATACGGACGCTCCATGATGGACGGAAACGCCACCCCCACTCGCACCACCGTGCGCGAGGCGACCTTCGACCTGCTGCGGCAGCTCGGCATGACCACGGTCTTCGGCAATCCGGGATCGACGGAGCTGCCCTTCCTCGACCGCTGGCCCTCGGATTTTCACTACGTGCTCGGCCTGCAGGAGGCGAGCGTGGTCGGGATGGCCGACGGCTATGCGCGGGCTACCGGCCGCTGCGCCATGGTGAACCTGCACTCCGCGGCCGGCGTCGGACACGCGCTGGGCAACGTGTTCACGGCGATGAAGAACGCGGCGCCGATGGTGATCACGGCCGGGCAGCAGACGCGGGCGTTGCTGCCAAACTTTCCCTTTCTCGGCGCGACCGAGGCGGCGCATTTCCCGCGGCCCTACGTGAAGTTCTCGGTCGAGCCCGCGCGGGCGGAGGACGTGCCGGCGGCGATCGCCCAGGCGCACCGGATCGCCATGCAGCGGCCCTATGGCCCGACCTTCGTCTCCATTCCCTTCGACGACTGGTCGGCGGCCTGCCAACCCGTTGCCGCGCGCGCTTGGCACCCGGACACGGCGCCCGATCCGGCCGCGCTGGCGGAGGCCGCACGCGCGATCGATGGCGCGCGCCGCCCGGTGCTGGTGGTGGGCCCCGAGGTTGACGCGGAGGGCGCTGGGCCGGCGATGGTGGCGCTGGCCGAGCGCATCGGCGCGCCGGTCTGGACCAGCCCCTTCTCCTCCCGCCTCTCCTTCCCGGAGGACCACCCGCTCTTCGCCGGGCACCTGCACGCCTCGCCGCAGCAGGTCTCGGACACGCTCATCGGGCACGACCTGGTGCTGGTGATCGGCGCGCCGGTCTTCACCTTCCACGTGCCGGGCGAATGCGCGCTGTTCTCGGCGGGCATCCCGATCATCCAGATGACCACGGACCCGGAGACCGCGGCCTCCGCGCCCGTGGGCACGGCGATCCTCGGCGCGCTGCGGCACGGGCTGCCGGCACTGGCCGCGCTGATCGAGGGCGCGGCGCGGCCCCTGCCCGCCCCCCGCGCCCGCCCGGCGCCGCCCGAGCCGGGCAGTCCGCTCGGCGCGCCCTACGCGCTGCACCGGCTGCACGCCGCAATGCCGGAGGGCGCCATCCTCGTGGAGGAGGCGCCCTCGCACCGCCCGACCATGCACGCGCAGATGCCGATGCGCGAATGGGGCACCTTCTTCACCATGGCGAGCGGCGGGCTGGGCTACAGCCTGCCGGGCGCGGTGGGCGTGGCGCTGGCCAACCGCGGGCGGCGGGTGGTCTGCCTCATCGGCGACGGGTCTTTCATGTACTCGCCCCAGGCGATCTGGACGGCGGTGCAGGAAAAGTTGCCGCTCGCCGTCGTCGTGATGAACAACGCGGGCTACGGCGCCATGCGCTCCTTCTCGCGCGTGCTGCAGGTGCGGGACGCGCCGGGGATCGACCTGCCGGGGCTCGACTTCGTCACCATGGCGCGCGGCATGGGCTGCCCGGGGCGCATCGCGGCCACGGCCGGCGAGCTGGACGACGCGCTGGCGGAGGCCATGGCGAGCAAGGGTCCGATGCTGGTGGAGGTGGTGATCGATCCGGTCATCCCGCAGCTCTACGACAAGAAATAACCGGAGGAGACGACCATGCTGGACGTGCCGCTGATCATTGGCGAGGGGGACCGCCCTGCCACCGGCGAGGGAACCTTCGAGCGCCGCAACCCCGTCACGGGAGAGGTGGCGACACGCGCCGCCGCTGCGACGGTGGCCGACGCCGAGGCCGCCTGCGACGCGGCCGCCGCCGCCTTCCCCGCCTGGTCCGCCATGGGTCCGGGCGCGCGGCGCGGCATCCTGCTCAAGGCCGCCGACGCACTGGCCGCCAGGGCCCCCGAGTTCATCCGCCTGATGGCGGAGGAGATCGGCGCGACGGCCGGCTGGGCCGGGTTCAACGTGCACCTGGCCGCCGGCATGCTGCGCGAGGCGGCGGCGATGACGACGCAGACGACGGGCGAGGTGATCCCCTCGGACAAGCCGGGGTGCCTTGCGATGTCGATCCGCGCGCCCGTCGGCGTGGTGCTGGGCATGGCGCCGTGGAACGCGCCGGTCATCCTCGGCGTGCGCGCGCTGGCCCTGCCGCTGGCCTGCGGGAACGCGGTGGTGCTGAAGGCAAGCGAGTTGTGCCCCGGCACGCACAGCCTGATCGCCCAGGCCCTGCGCGAGGGCGGGGTGCCGCCCGGCGTGGTGAACGTGGTGACGCATTCGGCCGAGGACGCGCCGGCAGTGGTGGAGGCGATGATCGCGCACAAGGCGGTGCGGCGGATCAACTTCACCGGCTCCACCAAGGTCGGGCGGATCGTGGCCGTGCACGCGGCGCGGCATCTCAAGCCCGTGCTGCTCGAGCTGGGTGGCAAGGCACCGATGATCGTGCTGGAGGACGCGGACCTGGACGAGGCCGTGAAGGCCGCCGCCTTCGGCGCCTTCATGAACCAGGGCCAGATCTGCATGTCCACCGAGCGGCTGGTGGTGGTGGAGAGTATCGCGGACGAGTTCGCGCAGCGGCTCGCCGACTTCGTCGCGGCGCTGCCGGTGGGCGACCCGCGCGGCGGCAACGTGTTCCTCGGCTCGGTGGTGGACGAGGCCTCCGCCGTGAAGGTGGAGCGCATGATCGCCGACGCGGCCAGCAAGGGCGCGGTGGTGCACGGGGGCGGCGCGCGGCAGGGAACGATCATGCCGGCCGCCATCGTCGATCGCGTGACGCCGGCGATGGCCCTCTACGCCGAGGAGTCCTTCGGGCCGGTCGTCGCGATGATCCGCGTGAAGGACGCCGAGGAAGCGCTGCGCGTCGCGAACGACACGGAGTACGGACTGTCGGCCGCGATCTTCACGCGAGACGTGGCGCGCGGCATCGCGATGGCGCAGCGGATCGAGAGCGGCATCTGCCACGTGAACGGACCGACCGTGCATGACGAGGCGCAGATGCCCTTCGGCGGCACCAAGGCATCCGGCTACGGCCGCTTCGGCGGGCGCGCGGGGATCGCGGAGTTCACGGAGCTGCGCTGGATCACCGTCGAGACGCGGCCAGGGCAGTACCCCTTCCCACCCGCGGCTTCGAAGGACGCCGCATCGCCGCCCCCGGCAACGCCCGGCGCGCACTGAGCAGGAAGGGAGGGAACGGCATGAACAGCACCATCACTCGCCGCGCGGCGCTCGGTGCCGCGGCTGCCGCGCTCGCGGCGCCCGCCGTGCGTGCGCAGGGCGGCGGCTATCCGAACAAGCCAGTTCGCATCGTCGTCCCCTTCCCGCCGGGCGGGCTGGTGGACCTGCTGGCGCGCTCCGTCTCGCAATCTCTCGCGGCGCGGCTGGGGCAGCCCTTCGTGGTGGACAACCGCGCGGGCGCGGGCGGCAACATCGGCGCCGATCTCGTCGCGAAGGCGGCGCCGGACGGGTACACGCTGCTCGCCTCCTCCATGGGGCCGCTGGCGGTGAACCAGTTCATCTATCCCTCGATGCCGTACGACACGAACACTGCCTTCTCGCCGATCACGCTGCTGGCGACCACGCCGAAGGTGGTTTGCGTGGCGAACGCACGGCCTTGGCAGAACCTCGCGGCGCTGGTGGCGGCGGCGAAGGAGAAGCCGGGCCAGATCACCGCGGGCTCGGCTGGCGCGGGCAGCAGCCTTCACCTCGCGCTCGAGCTGTTCAAGGCCGAGACAGGCACGGATATCCAGCACGTGCCCTACCGCGGCGCCGCACCGGCCGTAACCGACCTCGTGTCGGGCAATATCGACATGGTCATCGACAACGTGCCGAACATCATCCCGCAGATCCGCGGCAACGGCGTGCGCGCGCTGGCCGTCGCGACGGAGAAGCGGCTGCCACAGCTGCCGGACGTGCCGACGACGGCGGAAGCGGGCGTGCCGGGCTTCCTGTTCGGCACAGCCTTCGGCATGGCGGCGCCCGTGGGCACGCCGGACGCGATCATCGCGACGCTGGCCGAGGCCGTTGCCGTGGCGCTGCGCGACCCCGCCATCGGCGGGCGGCTGGTCGATCAGGGCACCATTCTCGGCGGCACCGGCCCACAAGCCTTTGCAGCCCTGGTGGAGAACGAGAAGCGCACGCTCGAGCCGGTGATCCGGCGGGCGAATATCCGCGCGGACTGAGCGGCGGCTTTCCGGAGAGGGCTCTGTCCTCTCCTGGCATCTCTCGCCAAGGGCCTGAGACCCTCGGATCCTCATCCTGCTGGCGCGGATCCGATAACGAGGGGCGGTTCCCTCTTCGCACCCCTCCCGAACGTGCAGTCGCCTCGGGTCACCGGCCCGAGGCGCACCGGCCGCAGAACATTCCAGCTTTGAAGAAAAAGATGATGGTGAGGGGTCCGGGGAGAGGAAGAGTTCCTTTTTCCTCTCCTCGGAGTCACCCGCGCCGCCCCTTCAGAAGTACCTCACCGCCCAAGTTCCGCCGGCGTCATTCGCCAGCCCTCACCGGGCGCATCCGGCGGCTCCACCCAGAGGGGCAGGGCATTGGGGGTGCGGATATTGGCGGGAAGGCCTGCCGCCTGGCGGAAGGCGCGCCAGAGGGCGCCGTGCGCCACCACCAGCACGGGGCCCGGCTGGGCGGTCGCGTGATTGATGGCGTTCACCGCGCGCTCGCGCAGGTCGGCGAAAGGTTCGGCGCCCTCGGGTGTGGAGCGGCCGGCGACCCAATCGGTGAACCAGTCGGACATCTCCTGGCCCTCCTGCACGCCGAAGGCGCATTCGACGAGGTTCTCGTCGAAAGTAACGGGCAGGTTGAGGCGCGCGGCCACGACTTCCGCGGTCACGCGCGCACGGCCGAGGGTGCTGGAGTGGATGGTGCGGATGCCCTTCCCTACCAGCGCCTCCGCGGCGCGGCCGGCCTGGGCGAGACCCACAGGGTTGAGCGGGATGTCCACTCTTCCCTGGGAGAGCATGCGGGCGTTCCAGTCAGTCTCGCCGTGGCGGAGGAACCAGAAGGGGACGGGGTTCGGTTCGGTCATGCGCTGGCACAGGCCAGGGTTTGCTCTCCCCAGCCCGCTTTCCTTCAGGCCGCCAGTCCTTCCTGTTCCAGTGCCCGCTTTACCGCCGGGCGCTCCAGCATCGCCTTGAGGTGCCGGTCCAGCTTCGGCGGCAGCGGCTTGCCGACGCGCTTGGCCTGCCAGTACTCGACGAAGAACAGCGCGGCGTCGGCGACGGAGTAGCCCTCGGGCAGGATCCAGGTGTCGCCCGTCCAGTTCCTGTCCAGCAGCTCGAAGAACTTGTCGGCATTCTCCTGCGCCTGCGCGATTACCTGCGGGTGGTCCTCGTCCCGCACGGAGAAGTTGGCCGGACGGAACTGGCGAGTGAAGGCGTTGGGGTGGATGGTGCCGGTAACGTAGTCGATCGCCTCCAGCGCGCGGGCCTGGGCGGCGGGCTCCCTGGGCAGCAGCCCGGCTTCGGGGTTGCTGGAGCCGAGATAGAGGGCGATGGCCGGCCACTCGGTGAGCGCCCGCCCGCCCTCGTCGAGATCCAGCGCCGGCACCTTCGACTTCGGATTCACCGCCTTGTACTCGGGCTTGTGCTGCGCGCCGTCCTTCGTGGAGACGAGCGAGAGCTCGTAGGGCTTGCCGATCTCCTCGAGGATCACGTGGATGCCCATCGAGCAGGCACCGGGGGAATAGTAGAGCTTCATCGGGCGTGTCCTCAGCCTTGGCGGGCGGAGGGTGGCCGAATTGCGGCCGGGGTTGAAGGGGGGCGGGCACCGCGATCCACGCCGCCCCTCTCCGACGGCGTGGACGGGCACGGCGCTCAGGCCGGCATGGCGGCGGTGCTGCGCAGGCCCGCGGCCTGCAATCCGGCGAAAGCGGCGACAACCAAGGCCTGTGTGAGGACGAAGGCGGTTCCCAGCGCGTTCGGCGCCACCCAGCCAAGGGCGAGGATGGCAACGCTCTCGGCTGCCCAGAGAAGATTGATGCCGATGACTGCGAGAACAAGCGCCCGAGCCGGTGCCGCGTGGCGGCCGAGCCAGAGGACGAAGCCGGCATAGGGAAGCAGCACGGCCCCGGCCACGCGCAGCAGGCCCGGCGGCAGCGCAGTTAAATCGGCCAGCGGGCCCGTGGCCAGCAGCATCAGCGCGCCGGTGGCGCCGCTCGCCGCCGCGTCCAGCAGCAGGGCGCGGCGGAGGAAGGGGGAAGCGTTCATGGGGGGATTCCTGCACGTCCGGCGGGATCGCCGGTGGGCGAACCCTGTGCCGGCGGCGGGGCGCGGGTCGATGACCTCGGAGGTCATGGAGACGACGCGTGAAGCGGCGATAGGCTCCAGGGATGAGCGCGCGCACGACCCCGATCGGCGACCACCTTCGCGGCTGGCGGCATCGCCGGCGCATGAGCCAGATGGACCTGGCGCTGGAGGCGGAGATCTCCACCCGGCACCTCAGCTGCCTCGAGACGGGCCGCGCCATGCCGAGCCGGTCCATGGTGCTGCGCCTGGCCGAGCAGCTCGATGTGCCGCTGCGGGAGCGGAACCTCTGGCTGGCGGCCGCCGGCTTCGCGCCCGCCTATCCGGAGCGGGGACCGGACGACCCCTCGATGCGGGCGGCGGTGGAGGCGGTTCTCGCGGCCCATGCGCCGAACCCGGCGCTGGCGGTGGACCGGCACTGGAACCTCGTCTCGGCCAACGCCACGGTCGGGCCGCTGATCGCGGGGGTTGATCCGGCGCTGCTGGCGGGGCCGGTAAACGTGATGCGGCTGGCGTTGCATCCGGCGGGGCTCGCGCCGCGGATCGGGGATTTCGGCTTGGTGCGCGCGCATTTCCTCGCGCGGCTGGCGCGGCAGGCAACGGTGAGCGGCGACCCCGTTCTCGTGGAATTGCTGCGCGAGCTGCGCGCCCTCCCCGCGCCGCACGGTGAGGCCGCGGAGCCGGCGGCGCTCGCCTTGCCCTTCCGCCTGCGGCTGGGCGAGGTGGAGCTGTCCTTTCTCACGACCACCATGGTCTTCGGCACGGCGCACGAGGTGGCGCTGTCCGAGCTGACGGTGGAGACCTTCTTCCCGTTGGACGAGGCGACGCGGGAGGCGCTGCGGCGCCTCTAGTCGAACAGCGTGGAAACGGAGGATTCCTCGCTGATGCGGCGCATCGCCTCGGCCAGCAGCGGGGCGACGGTGAGCTGCTTGATATTCGAGGAAACGCGGACCGCCTCCGTCGCCTGGATGCTGTCCGTCGTGACCATCTGCTCGATCGGCGCCGCGCCGATCCGGGCGACCGCGCCGCCCGAGAGCACGCCGTGGGTGACATAGACCGAGGCGGAGCGCGCGCCGTTCTTCAGCAGCGCATCGGCCGCGTTGCAGAGCGTGCCACCCGAATCGACGATGTCGTCCACGAGGATGCAGTCGCGCCCCTCCACGTCGCCGATCACGTTCATCACCTCCGACACGCCGGCGCGCGGGCGGCGCTTGTCGATGATAGCAAGGTCCGTGTGCAGGCGCGTCGCGATGGCGCGCGCGCGCACCACGCCGCCGACGTCGGGGGAAACGACCATGAGGTCGCGGCCCTTGAAGCGCTCCTGGATGTCGCGCGCGAACAGGGGGGCAGCGAAGAGGTTGTCCACGGGGATGTCGAAGAAGCCCTGGATCTGCCCCGCATGCAGGTCGAGCGTGAGAACGCGGTCCGCGCCGGCGCGGGTGATGAGGTTGGCGACGAGCTTGGCCGAGATCGGCGTGCGGGGGCCGGACTTACGGTCCTGGCGGGCATAACCGAAATAGGGGATCACTGCCGTCACGCGGCGCGCCGAGGAGCGGCGCAGCGCATCGAGCGTGATCAGCAGCTCCATCAGGTTGTCGTTCGCGGGATAGCTCGTGGACTGGATGACGAAGACATCCTCGCCGCGGATGTTCTCCTGGATCTCCACGAAGATCTCGAGGTCCGCGAAGCGGCGGACGGAGGCCTGGGTGAGCGGCAGGTTCAGGGCCGCGGCGACCGCCTCAGCGAGGGGGCGGTTGCTGTTGCAGGCGAGGATCTTCATCCGCGTGAAATCTCCGGGCGCGCCGTGGGCAGGCTTGGCCGACCCTGGGGCGAGCCCTGGGTTTGGGCAGGTCAGCGGCCGGGCGGCGTGGGGCGGCCGGGGGATAGCAACCGGGCGCCGCCAAGTCCATGCCGGCCGAGGGATTGCGCCCCACGCAAGGCGCATGCCCGTGCCGCCCCGCGCGAGGGAGCGGCCGCTACCGCCCCGTCCCGCCGCGAGGCGCGAGTGGCGGAGCCGGCGCGGCCACTGGCGCCTCCCCGGGGGTTGCAGCCGCCGGAGTCGCGGGACCTTCGCGGCGCGCGGCGGCCTCGCCCAGCCCACCGGCATTGGCGATGATGTCGCGCACCGCGACCGAGGCCTCCTCCGCCACGACATAGGCCACGTCGCCCCAGAGGCCGTTCAGGCTCCCGCTCGGCACCTCGTTCAGCTGCAGCGCGCGGCCGAGGTCGTGCCCATCCCGGCGCGAGACCTTCCAGAGGATTTCCACCCGCTGCTTCCGGTCCGCCGCGGGTGCCATGGTCACCTCGCCCGAGACGGCGAAGGCGGCGCCCTCCGCCCCTTCCTGCACCACGAGGCCCTTTCCGGCCAGGAACTCCTGCATGCGCGCGGCCAGGGCCTGGTTGCCGTCGCCGGGGGCGCCGCGGACGCCGGTGAAGCGCACGCGCGGCGGGCCGGCCGAGCCGTTGAAGGCCACCGTCTCGGAGGCGCGGCGGGCGGCCTCGCCGCGGGAGAGGAGGCCCGCGACCACGGTGGCGTCGCGGGAGGCCACCTCGCGCAGCATCCCGGGCTCGGACTGGCTCCACGCGGCCACGCCCACCGGCGCGCCGCGCGCCTGGCCGAGCACGCGGCCGTCGGCATCGCGGATGGCGTAGGCGGGAACCACGCCCTGTCCCTCCCGGTCCGCGGTGATGTCGAGGCGCCAGTCGAGCGGGGCCGGCGGCCCGGCCACGGCAGGAACCTCGGCCCCTTCCAACGCCTCCGACATGGCGACTGCGAAGTCGCTGGAGGCCATGTCCGACAGAAGGGCGGCCGAAGGAGACGGCACCGCAATTCGATAGGCCGGCGGCGCGGCGAGCCGCCGGCCCTCGGCGCCCGGATTGCCCCGGAAGGGCTGCGGCAGCGGCCCGCAGGCCGTCAGCAGCAGGAGGGCGGCGAGAAAGCTCGGGAAGGGGCGCATGCGCTCAGCCGATCACGCAGGAGGCGACAAGGGTGAGGAAGGCGAGCGCGAGGAAGATGAAGAGGTAAGGCATGGGGGGCCCTTATCGCGGGGCGGGCGGGGTTGCGCCAGCACTCATCCTAAGGGGGAACGGCACAGGCGACCCCGTTGCCGGTTCGCCTTGGGTCATGGGGAGGGCAGCGCGCTTCCCGAGGGTTGCAGGAGGCAGCCCCTACCCCGGCAGTGCGATCGCCGAGAGTTGGTGCCCGATCGGCCCGCCGCCCTCCAGGGTGCGCCGACGGTGGGAGAAGAAGCCCTCTTCCTCCGTCAGGGTATCGTTCGGCAGGGCCTCGGCGGCAACTCCGGCCGCGCGAAGGCGGGCGAGGATCAGCCCGGCCATGTCGAACTGCCAGTGGCCGTCTCGCCTGCCGGGCGCGAGGAAGCGGTCGCCCCCGGGATCCCCGGTGAGAAGCGCGTCGCGCAGGTCGGCGCCCACTTCGTAGCTCGGCTGGCGGATGCAGGGGCCGAGGCAGGCGGCGATGTTCGCGCGGCTGGCGCCCAGGCCTTCCATGGCGGCGATGGTGGCCTCCAGCACGCCGGCCAGGGCGCCGCGCCAGCCGGCATGGCAGGCGCCGACCACGCCCGCGCGGCTGTCGGCGAAGAGGACGGGGCCGCAATCGGCGGTGATGATCCCAAGGGTGACGCCGGGGCGGTTAGTCACGGCGCCGTCCGCGCGGGGGCGGGCCTCCACAGGGATCGGGGCCTCGGCCACCACCACGTCGATGCCATGCACTTGATAGAGGCCGGAGAGGGAGGCGGGTTCCGTGCCGATGGCGCGCATGGCCAGCGCCCGGTTCCGCGCGACCGCCTCCGGGTCGTCCTGGCCGGAGAGGGAGCAGTTGAGGCTGGCGAAGCGCCCCTCGGAGACGCCACCGCGGCGGGTGAAGAAGCCGTGCGGCAGGCCCGACAAGGAGGGCGCGGTCAGGAACTCGGCGGTCTGGGTCATGCGGCCTCGAAGCCGGGCAGGGTGGGAAGGGCGGGGTGGCTGATGGCCAGGGCCTTGAACAGGCGCCCCATGGCCTCGGGCGCGGTGAGGCGCGTGGCCGCCTCCAGGTGGCGGGCGCCCCGGCCGGGTTCCGAGGCGGCAAGCGCGGCGGCACGGCTGTGCAAGCCGAGGCGGGTCAGGAAGACGCCCTGCGGCACCGGGCCATGGGCCGCCGCGCCAGCGGCACGGGCGGCGCGAGCCAGGGCGGCGAAGTCCACATGGGCGGTCAGGTCTGCGCCACCGGGATCGGCGAGCGGGTCGGCGGCGCGGCGGTCGCGGATCGCCTGGAGGCTGCTGCCGGGCGCGCTCTCCGCCGGGCCATAGTCGATGAGGAGGGCAGCGCCGCCCCAGGCGACTAGGCGGGTGCCGAGGGCTGCCGCGATGGTCAGGGCGGGCTCGTTCACCTCCCGGATCTCGCCCTCCTTGCCCGCATCGGGCAGGGGAGCGTCGGGGGCGGGGCGCTCGACGAAGGCACTGCCGGCGACCCATCGCTCCATCCAGGCACCGCCGCGGCGGACGAACTGGCGGATGGGCAGGGCGTCGAGGAACTCGTTGGCCAGCAGGATCAGCGGGCCGTCCGGCAGGGTGGTTAGGTCCTCATGCCAGGTAGCACCGGGCAGGCGGGCGCGCTGGGCTTCGCGCAGCAGGGGAGAGGTCTCGACGAGATGCAGGCGGGCCGCGCGGGCGAAGTCCGGCACCATGGTGCCGATGGCGCGGAGGGCATCCGCCATCAGCGTGCCGCGCCCGGGACCGGCCTCGGCGAGGATGACGGAGCCGGGGCTGCCCATAAGCGTCCAGGTGACGGCGGCCCAGAGGCCAAGGCATTCCCCGAAGGCCTGGGTGATCTCGGGCGCGGTGGTGAAGTCCCCCCCCGCGCCGAAGGGGTCGCGCCCCGCGTAGTAGGCGGCATTGGCGCGAGCCATGAAGGCGTCGAGGCGCTCCTCGCTCAAGCGGCGGGCGCCTCGGCCACGCGGCGGCTGCGGAGCATCAGCCAGGCGCCGACGAGCACCATCGGCACGGAAAGAAGCTGCCCCATCGTGGCCCCGGCGAAGAGGAAGCCGAGCTGCGGGTCGGGCTGGCGAAAGAATTCGCCGATGATCCGGGCGATGCCGTAGCCCGCGAGGAAGGCGCCCGAGGTGAAGCCGGGACGGGCGCGGAGCGAGGGGGTGCGGACGATCCATTGCAGGACGACCAGCAGGATCAGCCCCTCCATCGCCGCCTGGTAGAGCTGGGAGGGGTGGCGCGGCTCGGGGCCCGCATGGGGGAAGATCACTCCCCAGGGCACGTCCGTCGTGCGGCCCCACAGCTCTCCGTTCACGAAGTTGGCCAACCGCCCGAGGCCGAGGCCGACGGGGACGACGCTGGTGATGCGGTCCGCGAAGAGGAGGAAGGGCAGGCGCTGTCGATGGGCAAAGAGGGCGATCGCGAGGATGACGCCAATGGCCCCGCCATGGAAGGACATGCCGCCGTGCCAGAGGTAGAGGACCTCCCACGGCGCGGTCCAGATGATGTCCGGCCGGTAGAACAACACGTAGCCGAGCCGCCCGCCGAGGATGACGCCGAGCGTCGCCCAGGTGACGAAGTCGTCCATCTGCTCGGGCGTCGCGGCCACCGGCGGGCGCTGCACGAGGCGGCGCGCCATCTGCCAGGCGATGACGATGCCGACGATATAGGCCAGCGCGTACCAGCGCACGACGAAGGGCCCGACGGCGATGGCAACCGGGTCGAAGGCGGGGAAGAGGATGGCGGGGATCATGCTTCGACTGCGGGCGGGGCCTGGGACGGAAGCGGGGGTATAGGCCCGTTCCCGCCCGGCGGGAAATGGCGCCGCGGCGACTTCCCCGGCGCTGCGTTTCGATGCCCTTGAAAGAGGGGAATCGCCGGGCCAGTTCGTCACCCAACCCCTGATCCGGGCCCCTCTGGCGAGAGCAGCCGGCCGCTTCGCGATGTCGGATCACTCCTGGCTCAACGGCCGGTAATGGAGTGGCCCGCGTGGAATCCGCGCTCTTGTTTGCCGACTGGCTCGGCACCCCGGCTTGGATGTGGCTCGCCTTCCTCGGGCTGGTGGCCGCGCTTCTCGCCTTCGACCTCGGCATCCTGCACCGGGAGAACCGGGAGATCGGCGTGCGGGAGAGCCTGATGCTCTCCGCCCTCTACATCGCGCTCGGCCTGGGCTTCGGCGGCTGGGTGTGGTGGACGCTCGGCGCCGAGCCCGGTCTGAACTACCTGACGGGCTTCGTGGTCGAGAAGACGCTGGCGATGGACAACGTCTTCGTCATCGCGATGATCTTCTCCTTCTTCGCCGTGCCGCGGGTCTACCAGCACCGGGTGCTGTTCTGGGGCATCCTCGGCGTAATCGTGCTGCGCGCGATCATGATCGGTCTCGGCGCGGCGCTGGTCACGCATTTCTCCTGGGTGCTCTACGTCTTCGCGGCCTTCCTGGTGGCGACGGGCGTGAAGATGCTCCTCTTTACCGAGGGGGAGCGTCCGGTGGGCGAGAACCCGCTGGTGCGCCTGATGCAGCGGCACCTGAACGTGACCGAGGAGCACCACGGCGAGCGCTTCTTCGTGCACCAGCCTCATCCCGTTACCGGGCAGCCCGCCCTCTTCGCCACGCCGCTGTTCATGGCGCTGGTGATGATCGAGGTGGCCGACGTGATCTTCGCCGTCGATTCCGTGCCGGCGATCTTCGCCATCACGACCGACCCCTTCATCGTCTATACATCCAATATCTTCGCCATCCTCGGCCTGCGCGCGCTGTATTTCGCCCTCGCCGCGATGATTCACCGCTTCGCCTACCTGAAGGTGGCCCTGGCCGTGGTGCTGATCTTCATCGGCTCCAAGATTTTCGTCGCGGACCTGCTGGGCATCGGGAAGATCCCGCCCGCGGTCTCGCTTGGCGTCACTTTCGCGATCCTCGCCGCGGGCGTGGCCTACAGCCTTTGGCGGACACGGCCGGGTGACAGGGCCGGAGCGGTGCCGGAAGGCAGCGCCCGATAGGCCCCGCACCTTCGCGGCGCGCTGGCGCCCGCCCACGAGAAAAGCGCGCGGGGGGCTACGCCCGGGAGGCGGGCGGGGCCATGTTGAGGCGGTATCGACCGGAGATTGTCATGCAAGAGGGTGGGCAGGGTTCATCGGGGCCTTTCGGGACTGGCAGCTTCGGCGGCGGCCGGGGCAAGTTCTTCGATGACCTGGCGGGCATGGCCGGCGGCGCCTTCTCCGTGCTGGCGGGCGCGCGCGCCGAGATCGAGAGCGCGGTTCAGGCCCAGGTGGAGGCGCTGACCGCGCGGCTGAATCTCGTCAAGCGCGAGGAACTGGACGCGGCGCTCGAGGTGGCCCGTCGCGCGCGCGAGCAGGCCGAGGCGCTGGCCCTTCGCGTCGAGGCGCTGGAGGCCCGGATGAACAGCGCGCCGCCCGATGCGACTCCCTTCGAGACGGGTGCGGCCACGGGTGGTGCAACCGATCCGGGTCCGGCTGACGGGGGCGTGTGACGCCTCATTGAAGCCTTCGGGGTTGCCGCTGCGTTCGGCATCGCAGTATCAACCTATTGGGGCTGGCCCGGCCGATTCGCTACCAGACTCGGGGGGTCTGTCCGTCTCGGATAGGAGGTGACGCCATGTCAGCCACCCTCGCTGCCACCCGGGACAGGGCCGCCAACCCGCTCGACGTCGTCGAGCAGATCGTGGCGGCCAACGAATGGGCCTTCGACCGCCGCTCCGACGGCGAGATGGCCGCGGAAGCCCCGGGCAAGTGGTGCGACTACGGCCTTCATTTCGCCTGGTCCACCGAGATCAGCGCGATGCACTTCACCTGCGCCTTCGACATGAAGGTCCCGGCCGCCGCGCGCGGGCGCCTGCACGAGCTGCTGGCGCTGGCGAACGAGAAGCTGTGGATCGGCCATTTCGGGCTGGAGGGAGAGGAGGGCGTGCCGGTCTTCCGCCACGCCGTGCTTCTCCGCGGCGCCCGCGCCGCCAGCGTGGAAAGCCTCGAGGATATGGTGGACATCGCCATCACTGAGTGCGAGCGCTTCTTCCCCGCCTTCCAGTTCGTTCTCTGGGGCGGCAAGGCGCCGGCCGAGGCGCTGGCCGCTGCCATGCTGGACTGCGTCGGCGAAGCCTGAAACCTTCGGGCGAGCCCGCCGGTCAGCGGGCGAGCCTCGAGGGATTGCCCGATGTCGTCTGATCTACTGCCCCCTGTGCTTCTTGTCGGCTGCGGCAAGATGGGGGGCGCCCTTCTCCACGGCTGGCTGGAACGCGGCCTCTCCCACGCCGTGGTGGTAGAGCCGCATAAGCTCTCGACGGAAGCCTTCGCCCACCGGGTGGAAGTGGTGCCGGATGCCGAGGCCATCCCGTCCGGCTTCGTGCCGGAAGCGGTCGTCTTCGCCACCAAGCCGCAGCAGGCGGAGGTGGTGCTCCCCTCCTACCGGCCCTTCGCGCGGGGCGGGGCGCTTTTCCTCTCGATCATGGCGGGCAAGACCATCTCCGGCCTGGACGCCATGCTGGACGGTGCGGCGGTGGTGCGGGCCATGCCGAACACGCCGGCCTCCATCGGCCAGGGCTTCACCGTCGCCTGCGCGGGTCGCCGTGCCTCCGCGGAGCAGAAGGCCCTGGCAGACCGCCTGCTAGCCGCGACCGGCGAGGTCGCCTGGGTGGAGGCGGAGAGCCTGATCGATCCGGTCACTGCCATTTCCGGCGGCGGACCGGCCTATGTCTTTCTCCTGACCGAACTGCTGGAGCGGGCGGGGATCGCGCAGGGCGTGCCGCCGGACCTTGCCCGGCGGATGGCGCGGGCGACCGTGACAGGTTCGGGCGCGCTGCTCGCCCGCAGCGCGGAGGGCGCGGCGGTGCTCCGCCAGAACGTCACCTCCCCCAAGGGAACGACCGAGCGGGCGCTGGCGGTGCTGATGGACGAGCACGCCTGGCCCGCCCTGGTGCCGCAGGCGATCGACGCCGCGACCCGGCGTTCCCGCGAGCTGGCAGGCTGAGGTGACGCGCCGGTAACGGGCGAGGTTGATAGAGGGGGCGGACACGCCATCTTGCCCACGATGAGCACGCGCGACGCCCCCTCCCCTTCCCTTCTCGATGCCTTCTGGCGCGTGGTCGCGCGGGAGGGATGGCACGGCACCACCTTCGCGCGCATCGCCGCCGAGAGCGGCGAGACGCTGGCGGAGCTGCGCGGCCGCTATCCCACGCCGGTGGATCTCCTGCGCGCCCACGCCCGCGCGGTGGACCAGGCGGTGCTGGAGGGCACCGTTCCCGGCCAGCACGGCTTCGGCAGCGCGCGCGACCGTGTCTTCGACCTGCTGATGCGCCGCCTGGATGCGCTCGCGCCGCATCGGGAGGGCGTGCTGCGCCTGCAGCGCGACCTCATGCGCGACCCGATCTCGGCCCTGCTGCTCTCCCCCATCCTCATGGCCTCCATGGCCTGGACGCTGGAGGGGGCGGGGATTTCCACCGGTGGGATCGCGGGCGCGTTGCGAGTGCAGGGGCTGGCGGGGGTGTGGATCGCCACCGCCCGTGCCTGGGAGGGCGATGAGAGCGTCGATCTCGGCCCGACCATGGCCGCGCTCGACCGTGCGCTGGACCGGGCGGAGAGCCTCGCCCGCACGCTGCGCCTGACCGACGAGGAGGCGGAAACGCCCCCTGCCGACGCTATGCCGGCGGAGCGCTTCGACGAGCCGCCGCTGGCCGATACCGGCACCATGATGGCCGAGGCGGCCGGCGCCGGCCTCGATGCCGCCGACGCCACCCTGCTGCCCGAGGTCCCCGGCGACGGCCCCGATGCCTCCGACGCCGCCCTGCTGCCCGAGGTTCCCGGCGATGTTGGCGAGGTGACGCCGCCGGCGTCCGCCCTGGGCCCGGAGGCTCCGGGCGAAGGGGGCGCCAGCACGCCGCCGCGCGCGGGTTCCGGCAAGGGATCGAAGGGGAATGGCGCGGGCAAGACCTCGATCGCCTGACCACCGCTGGCGGAAGGGCGGCTTCGGGGCGCCGTGGCGCTTGCAGCCGCCGAGCCCCGCGCCCAGGATGAGGCGAGAAACCAGAGGAGGATAGCTATGTCCGATCGCCCCGCCCTGCCCCCGGAGATGGACCCGATGCGCATGCTGTCCGAGATGAAGATGCCGATGGTGGATGTGCAGGCGCTCGCCGCCGCGCAGCGCCGCAACCTGGAGGCCCTTTCCGCCGCGAACCGCGTGGCGCTGGAAGGCGCCCAGGCCATCGCACGCCGGCACATGGAGATCCTGCAGCAGTCCATGGCCGAGATGACGGAGGCCGTGCGCGGCGTCTCCTCGCCCAGCACGGACCCCTCCTCGCGCGCGGCCCAGCAGGCCGAGCTGGTGAAGGCCACCTACGAGCGGGCGGTGAACAACATGAAGGAACTGGCCGACCTCATCCAGAAGTCCAATGCCGAGGCGCTGACGGTGCTCAATAAGCGCTTCTCCGAGGCCATGGACGAGGTGCGCGGCATGGTGGCCAAGAAGGAGGGCTGACGGCCCTTATCCCGGGGCCTTCGGGTCCCGGCCTTCGAGGCGGGCGCCGTCGAGCAGGGCGTCGCGCGCCGTCTCTGCGGCGGCATCCCGCGCCCGCTCGGCCTTCGTGCGGCCATGGGCAGCGCGGTTGGCCGCGGCCTTCGCCTCCGCCGCCTTGCGGTCGCGCGATTTGCGAGCCCGGTTCAGGTTGACGATCTCGGCCATGGCGCCAGGATAGCGATCCCCAGTCTTCGGAACCATCCCATGCAGATTGAGTTGACCGCGGCCGACGGCCATCGCCTCTCCGCCTGGCGCGCGGGGCCGCAGGACGCGAAGCACGGGCTGGTGGTGATCCAGGAGATCTTCGGGGTCAACGCGCATATGAAGCGGCTGTCGGACCACCTGGGCAGCCTCGGCTGGGCGGTGGTCACGCCCGCGCTGTTCGACCGGGCCGAGCGCGGGGTGGAACTCGGCTACGAGGCACCCGACCGGGAGCGCGGCATGGCGCTGCGCAAGAAGGTCTCCGACGAGGCCGCGATGCTCGACGTGGAGGCGGCGGCGCAGGCCCTGCCCACGGGCGCGGCCAAGGGCATCATCGGCTACTGCTGGGGTGGCACGATCGCCTGGTGGGGCGCGACGCGCTCCAACACCTTCCGTGCGGCGGTCGGCTACTATGGCGGCGGCATCGCCGGTACGCGCAGCGAGGTGCCGCACTGCCCGGTGCAGCTTCATTTCGGTGAGAAGGACGCGGGCATTCCCCTCTCGGACGTGGAGCTGGTGCGGCAAGCGCAGCCTGGCGTCGAGATCCACCTCTACCCGGATGCCGGCCACGGCTTCGCCTGCGAGGACCGCTCGAGCTATAATCCCGCCGCTACGGAATTGGCCGAAGGACGGGCGCTGGCTTTCCTCTCCTCCCACCTGGGCTGAAGAGGGCTCATGGTCGGGTCGATCATCGCGATCGTCGTCTTCCTCGGGCTGCTCTCGGCCATTCCCTACATATGGCCCGACGGCTTCTCCCAACCGCCGGTGATCATGATCGGCCTGTTGGCCACCGCGGCAGTGATCGTGCTGGTGGCTGGATTTCGGCGGCGGAGCAAAGGCTGGGAGACCGACGCGAACGACTGAGTTCCGGAGGGGCTGTTCCCGATCGGGTGCCGCGGGCAATCCCGGGGAGAGGAAGAAGGAATTCTTCCTCTCCCCGGCCCCCTCATCATCATCTTTTTCTTCGAGTTGGGGATGCCTCGCGGCCGGTGCGCCTCAGGTCACCGCCCCGAGGCGACTGCACGCACAGGAAGGGTGCCCAAGAAGAACTGGCCCTGATCACCGCATCCGCGACAGCCAGATGGGGGTCTAGGGGCCTCAGGCTCTTGGCGGGGTCCGAGGCACTGCCTTGGACGTCCGGAGAGGGCGGAGCCCTTTCCGAGAGTCACCGGTTCAAGCCGCGCGCAACAGCCGCCCCGCCACTGCGTCGAGCTTTGCTACCAGGGCCGGATCGCGCTTTTCCGGCGGGGTGACGATGGCGGCATCAAGGGCGCGGTCGCACCCGGCCGGGCAGGGGCCGCGGGGCTTGCCGAGCATGGGCACCACGGCCCGGACGAGGTCCTTCGCGCGGCCCGCATTCTCGAGCAGCACCTTCACCACGGCGTCCACCGTGACGTGGTCGTGGTCGGGGTGCCAGCAGTCGTAGTCGGTGACCATAGCGACGGTCGCGTAGCAGAGCTCCGCCTCCCGGGCGAGCTTGGCCTCGGGCATGTTGGTCATGCCGATCACGTCGCAGCCCCAGGCGCGGTAGAGTTCGCTCTCGGCGCGCGTGCTGAACTGCGGTCCTTCCATGACGAGGTAGGTGCCGCCGCGCTTGTGCTTCAGGCCGATGTCGCGGGCCGCTTCCTCCAGCGCATCGCCGAGGCGGGGGCAGAGAGGATGGGCCATCGAGACATGGGCGACGCAGCCCGTCTCGAAGAAGGACTTCTTGCGGGCGAAGGTGCGGTCGATGAACTGGTCCGCGATGACGAAGGTGCCGGGCGGCAGGTCCGCGTTGAGGCTCCCGACAGCGGAGAGGGAGAGGATCTCCGTGCAGCCGGCGCGCTTCAGGGCGTCGATGTTGGCGCGGTAGTTCAGCTCGCTCGGCGGCACGCGGTGGCCGCGCCCGTGGCGGGGAAGGAAGACGCAGCTCGTGCCGTCCAGTGTGCCGAAGAGCAACTCGTCCGAGGGCTCTCCCCAGGGGCTTTCCACCCGCTGCCAGCGCCGGTCCTGCAGGCCCTCGATGTCGTACAGACCGGAGCCGCCGATGAGGCCGATGACTGGGGTGATCGTGTCGGACATGCTGCGCTCCGCTCGGCGGTTCGGGCCCGCCCTCTAGCCGAGCAACGGCGCCGGCACCAGTGCGTCCCCGATAGCGTGGCCCTTTGCAGCCGATGGTTGTAGAACCTTCATCGTTTGGCAACGACAGGGGAAATTCAGTGGCGATGGACGTTCCGCGCCCGGCGAACGAGGCATCGCGTCTGTTGGACGTGGCCGATCTGGAGGCCTTCGACCGCGTCACGGACGACCTGCTGGGCGCCTTCATCAGGGTGGCGACGGATCTGGTGGGCGTGCCGATCTGCGGCGTCTCCCTGGTGGGCGAGCACCAGCAGTTCTTCAAGGCGCTGAAGGGGCTTGAGGCTTCCAGCCTGCCGCGCGATGCCTCCTTCTGCGCCCACGCCATTCTCAACCCGCACGAAGTGATGGTGGTGTCCGATCTGCAGGCGGACCCGCGCTTCAGCGCCAACGCCCTTGTCACGGGGGATCCGAACCTTCGCTTCTACGCTGGGGCTCCCCTCCTCAGCAGTCGCGGGAACGCGGTCGGCACGCTCTGCATCCTCGACCGGCAGCCGCGCTCGCTGACGCCGCAGATGGTGGCGCGGCTGCAGGACCTGGCCCGGGGGACCTCGGCCGCGCTCTCGCTCCGTCACGCAATCGGGGAGGTGCATCGCGCGGCCCGGACCGACCCGCTGACGGGACTGCTGAACCGGGCGGGGATGAAGGAGGTGCTGGCGCAGGAGGGGCCGCGTGACCTCTGCGTGCTGATGATCGATCTCGACGGCTTCAAGCCGATCAACGACACCTACGGCCACGCAGGGGGCGACAAGGCCCTGGTGGAGGTGGCGCGCCGCCTGACCGAGGCGGTCCGCGAGGGCGACTGGGTGGCGCGGCCGGGTGGCGACGAGTTCGTGGTGCTGGCGCGCGGCCTCGGCGACCGCCAGGCCGCGCTGGCACTGGCCGAGCGCATCCATGCGGGCTTGGCCGACACCTTCGTGCTGAACGGTTCCCTCGTGCCGCTGCGCGCCTCGATCGGCCTCGCGGCGGGGCGCCGCGAGGAGGCGGCGGCGCTGTTGGAACGAGCGGACGCGGCCGTCTACGAAGCCAAGCGGGCCGGGCGGAGCGTCACGCGCGCCGCGGAGGATAGCCCCCGACCGACGAGCATCGGCCGCACGGCGCTGGAGCAGCAGCTGCGCCGCGCCTTCGAGCCGGGCGGGCGGGTTCCCTTCCACCTCGTTTTTCAACCGATCGTGGACATAGCGACGCGGGCGGCGCGCGCGGGGGAGGCGCTGCTGCGCTGGCACGACGAGACGGGGCCGGTGCTCTCCCCCTCCGAGCTGCTGCCAGTGATCGAGAGCCTGGGTTATTCGGGCGCGCTCGACCGCTGGGTGCTCGCTGAGGCCTGCCGGCTGATCGCGGCGGATAGGGCGCCCTTCCCGATCTCGATTAACATCTCAGCCAACACCTTCGGGATGCCGGGCTTCGACACGGCTGTTGCCGCTGCCCTGCGGGCCCATGGGCTCGAGGGGGACCGGCTGAGGATCGAGATGACCGAGCGCTCCCTGGTCGGCGATCCGGTGGCGGCGCTCGGCAATGTGGAGGGTCTGGCGCGGATCGGCGTCCGCGTTGCCCTGGATGATTTCGGCGGCGGTCACGGAACGCTGGCGCGGCTGCGGGGCTTTCCCTTCTCCGCCATCAAGATCGACCGCGGGCTGGTGATGAACTGCGCGGGCGACGCGCAGGGCACGGCGCTGCTGGAGGCGGTGGTGAGCATGGCCCGGGCGCTCTCCGTTCCCCTGGTGGCGGAGGGGGTAGAGGAGGCCGAGCAGCTGATGCTGCTAGCCCGGCTCGGCGTCGATGCGGCGCAGGGTTTCCTGCTCTCCGAGGGCGCGCCGTGGGACGGGCTGGCGGCAGCCGGGCAGGCCGCCGGCGCACGTGCGCGGGGAATCCTGGACTCGGCCGAGAGACGCGCCGCGGGCTGATTCCTCGGCGCCCAGGCTGCTTGCCGACGAGGGGAAGGCCCGAAAGAAAAAGGCCCCGCACCGGACGGACCGGTGCGGGGCCTTTGAAGTCTATGGGCAGGCTACTGCGTGTCCTGGTGCAGGTTCGCCCAGACCTTGCGCTTCACCGCGTAGACAAGGCCGCCGAGGATGGTCAGGAAGATCACCATCCGCACGCCCATGGCGCGGCGCTGCTCCAGCTCGGGCTCGGCCGCCCAGGAGAGGAAGGTGACGACGTCCGTGGCCATCTGGTCGATGGTCGCCTTGGTGCCGTCAGCGAACTCGACCTGGCCCTCGGTATTCAACGGCGCCGCCATCGCGATCTGATGGCCCGGGAAGTACTTGTTGTAGTGCATCCCCTCCGCGATCGTCACGCCGGGCGGCGGATCCTCGTAGCCGACCAGCAGGGCGTGCACGTAGTCGGCCCCGCCCTCGCGCGCCTTGATGATCACCGACAGGTCGGGCGGCAGGGCGCCGTTGTTGGCGGCGCGCGCCGCGGCGTCGTTCTGGAAGGGCCGCCGGAAGCGGTCCGAGGCGCGGGCGGGGCGCTCGAACATCTCGCCGTTGTCGTTCGGCCCGTCCTGCACCTGGAACTGGGAGGCGAGCGCCGCGATCTGGGTCGCGTTCAGGCCGATGCCCGAGAGGTTACGGTAGGAGAGCTGCCGCATGGAGTGGCAGGCCGAGCAGACCTCCTTGTAGACCTGGAAGCCGCGCTGGGCGGAGGCACGGTCGAAGGTACCGAAGGGACCCTCGAAGGTGAACTTGGTGTCCGGCAGGTGGATCACCTCGTGCTCCTGCGCGCGGGCATCCACCGAGGCAACGACGGGCACGAGAAGGATGGCGGCCGCAACGGCGGCCGCCTTAACAGTGGTCAGCAGGGGGCGCATCACGCCTTCTCCATCGGCTTGGCCGTTGCGCCGGCAGGCAGGGGTCCACCGCCGCGATGCTTCAGCACGGCGCGGCTGATGCTTTCAGGCAGGGGCAGGGGACGCTCGAACTTGGACAGGAAGGGCAGGATCACGAGGAAGTAGGCGAAGTAGTAGGCCGTCGCGATCTGCGCGATGAGAATGTAGGGCTGCTCCGCCGGCTTGCCGCCCGCCCACATCAGCACGAAGAAATTTGCGGTGAAGAGGAGGAAGGCAATCCGGCCAATCGGGCGGAAGCGCATGGAGCGCACCGGCGAGCTGTCCAGCCAGGGCAGGAAGAAGAGCACGATCAGCGCGCCGCCCATCATCGCCACGCCGCCGAGCTTGTTCGGGACCGCGCGGAGGATCGCGTAGAAGGGCAGGAAGTACCATTCCGGCACGATATGCGCGGGCGTCACCAGCGGGTTTGCCGGGATGTAGTTGTCGGGGTGGCCGAGCATGTTCGGCGCGAAGAAGACCAGAAGGGCGAAGACCAGCAGGTAGACGATGATCCCGACGCTGTCCTTCGTGGTGTAGTAGGGATGGAAGGGGATGGTGTCCTGCGGGCCTTTCGGCTCGATGCCCAGCGGGTTGTTGGAACCCGTGATGTGCAGCGCGGCGATGTGGAGGAAGACCACGCCCGCGATCACGAAGGGCAGGAGGAAGTGCAGCGAGAAGAAGCGGTTGAGGGTGGGGTTGTCCACCGAGAAGCCGCCCCAGAGCCAGGTCACGATGCTGTTGCCGACCACGGGAATGGCCGAGAACAGGTTGGTGATGACCGTGGCACCCCAGAAGGACATCTGGCCCCAGGGAAGCACGTAGCCCATGAAGGCGGTGGCCATCATCAGGATGAAGATGACGACGCCGATCATGAAGAGCAGTTCGCGCGGGGTCTTGTAGGAACCGTAGTAGAGGTTCCGCCAGATGTGGATGTAGACCACGATGAAGAACATCGAGGCGCCGTTGGCGTGGATGTAGCGCAGCAGCCAGCCGTAGTTCACGTCACGCATGATGCGTTCGACGGAATCGAAGGCGAGCTGGGTATTGGCGGCGTACTGCATGGACAGGACCACGCCGGTCGCGATCATGATCGCGAGGCTGATCATGGCGAGCGCGCCGAAGTTCCAGAAATAGTTGAAGTTGCGCGGCGTCGGGAAGGTGCCGTACTCGCGCTGCACCATGGAGATGATGGGCAGGCGCTGGTCGACCCAGCGGAGGACGGGATTCTTGACGTCCGACTCGTGAAGGCCCTCGGGCATGGTGGTGGCTCCTCAGCCGATCCGGATCTTGGTGTCGGAGGTGAAGGTGTAGTCGGGAAGGGCGAGGTTCGTCGGCGCAGGGCCGTGACGGACGCGCCCGGAGGTGTCGTACTGGCTGCCGTGGCAGGGGCAGAACCAGCCGCCGTACTCGCCGCGGTTGTCGGTCGGCTTCTGGCCCAGCGGCACGCAGCCGAGATGGGTGCAGATGCCGATCACGATCAGCCACTGGTCCTTGCCCGGCTTCACGCGGGACTGGTCGGTGGCGGGGTCGATCAGCTGGTTGACCGGGACGGCGCGGGCCTCCTCGATCTCCTTCGCCGTGCGGTGGCGCACGAAGACCGGCTTGCCGCGCCACATGGCCGTGATGGCCTGGCCCTCGGCGATCGGGCTCAGCTCAACCTCGGTGCTGGCCAGCGCCAGCACGTCCGCGCTCGGGTTCATCGAGTTGATGAAGGGCCAGGCAACCACGCCGACTCCGACCACCGCGAAGGAGCCGGCGGCAAGTTTCAGGAAGTCCCGGCGCGGCGGGCCTTCCTCGTGTTGCACGCCGACCGGATCGGCCTGGCGGGGACCCGCCTCCGAGGGGCTCGTCTTGGGCGGGGAAGCCAGCACATCGGCCATTCGATCGCTCGTCCTGTTCTCCGCCCCCCTCCGCTGTGCGGCCAGGGGCGGTTGCACTGTCTCCGGCAGGGCATGCGGTCGAACGGGGTGTCCGGGCCGAGTGCTCGCGCGGGTTGGGGCGCGGCACGCGCGGGTGCGCGGTGCCATGCCGGTTCTCTGGCCATATAAAGGGCGGGCACGCAGGGTGGCAACGGCGCGAGCCGCACCGCAACACGACGATGGGGCAGATGATACGCAACCAAGACCATGCCGCGCCCGCCCAGGCCGCCGAATCCGGCCCTCACCCCATGGCCGGCCCGGCCCGCGCCTGGTTCGAGGGGCTGCGGGACCGCCTCTGCGCCGCCTTCGAGGCGATCGAGAACGAGGGCGGCACGGGCCCGCACGGCGCCATGCCGCCCGGCCGCTTCGTCCGCACCCCATGGGATCGGCCAGAGGGCGGCGGGGGCGTGATGTCCGTCATGAAGGGCCGGGTCTTCGAGAAGGTGGGGGTGAACGTCTCCACCGTCTGGGGGGAATTCAGCCCGGAGTTCCGCCGGCAGATCCCGGGGGCGGAGGAGGACCCGCGCTTCCTGGCCACGGGGGTCTCACTGGTGGCCCATATGCGATCCCCCCGCGTGCCAGCCGCGCATATGAACACCCGGTTCATCACGACGCGGCGGAGCTGGTTCGGGGGCGGTGGGGACCTGACGCCGATGTTCCCGCAATCTGCAGAGGCGCAGGAGGACGCGGTTGGCTTCCACGCCGCCTTCCGCGCGGCCTGCGACCGGCACGATCCGGCCTACTACCCTCGCTTCAAGGCCTGGTGCGACGAGTACTTCTTCCTGCCCCACCGGGGGGAGCCCCGCGGCCTGGGCGGCATCTTCTACGACTGGCTGGGGCGGGACGAGCCGGACGGGGCGCGGCTGGAGGACCACTTCGCCTTCACCCGGGACGTGGGCGAGGCCTTCCTCGAATCCTATCCGGCCATCGTCCGCCGCCGGATGCATGAGCCCTGGACCGAGGCGGAGCGGGAGGCGCAGCTCATCCGGCGCGGGCGCTACGTGGAGTTCAACCTTCTACACGACCGCGGCACGCTCTTCGGGCTGAAGACCGGGGGAAACGTGGAGGCGATCCTCATGTCCATGCCGCCGGAGGTGCGTTGGCCTTGAGCGGCTGTCCACGGGGCTGGCCGGCGGCCGCGGGCACCGCCTAAACTGGCGGCAACGAAGAACGAGGGACGCTTCCATGATTGCGCGCCGCCATTTCCTCGGAGCAGGGCTGGCCCTGCCCGCCATCCGCACCGCCGCCGCCCAGGCTCCGGGATCCGCGACCGACTGGCCTACCCGTCCGGTGCGCGTCATCGTCCCCTTCCCGCCTGCCGGCTCCACCGACGTGATGACGCGCATCTATGCGGAGCAGCTCCAGCAGCGGCTCGGGCAGAACTTCGTTATCGAGAACCGGCCTGGGGCGGGCGGCAATATCGGGATGGACGCGATCGCGAAGTCGACGCCCGACGGCTACACGCTCGGCATGGCGACGATCGGGCAGTTCTCGATCAACCAGTTCCTCTATTCCCGCATGCCCTGGGACATCGACCGGGACTTCGCCGCGGTCGCCCTCACCTACGAGCTGCCCAACGTCTTCATCGTCAGCAGCCAGCACTGCCCGGCGCGGAGCTTGGGGGAATTCATCGAATGGGCCCGGGCCCGGCCGCAGGGCATCTCCTACGGCAGCCCGGGGGTGGGCACCACGGCGCATCTCTCCGGCGCCCTCTTCACCCATCGGCTGAAGCTGAACGCGGAGCACGTGCCCTTCCGCGGTGCGGCCCAGATCACCCCGGCCATGCTAGCCGGCGACCTGACCTGCGCCATCGACAATCTCGCCTCCTACATCCCCATCATTCAGGAGGGGCGGATGCGCGCCTTCGCGGTGACGGACGCGGAGCGCTGGCCGAACCTGCCGGAGATCCCGACCATGGCCGAGGCGGGGATGCCCGATTTCGTCATCACCTCCTGGGCCGCAATGGTCGCCCCTGCCGCCACGCCCCGGCCGGTGGTGGACCGGCTGAATGCGGCACTGAAGACGATCGTGGAGGACGAGGCGATGCGGAAGCGAGCCCTCCAGGCCGGGACGAAGCTGTTGTGGTCCACGCCCGAGGATGCCGTCGCGCGCGGGCGGGGCGAGCGGCCGATGTGGCAGGAGGCGGTGCGGCTCACCAACGCGCGGGCGGACTAAAATGCGGCGAGGGCCGGGGCGGCAATCCGCCCCGGCCCCTTTCGCTCGGTCTAACCAGCCTCAGTAGCCGCTGCGGTCGCCCTTGCGATGCTCATCATGCGTGTGGTGGCTATCGCGCTCGCCGCCGCCGCCCGAGACCTGGCTCTTGCTGCTGTTTGTGGCCGCGCCCGGCTGGGTGTGGCCCTTCTCCCGGTGCGCGTGGCCATGGCTGCCGCCCTGGTGGCTGCTGCCCGGGCCACCGGCGGAGCGGTCGGTGGATTCCTCGTTTCCCTTCGGCATGATCAACGGTCCTGCTGGTAGCCCTGGTGGTGGGTGTTGATCCCGGTGCTGCCCTGCTGGCCCTGCTGGCCCGGATCGAACTTGCCGCGGTTGTCGGCGGTGTTGCGGGCGTCCTTGGGGTTCACCTCGCCCTCGCCGGGGTTGTTGCCACCGTGCGGCGACTGGTTCTCGGGCGGGACCGGCGGCATATGGGCTTTCGACATGGCGGGCCTCCTCGTTCCTTGGTGAGGAATGCTAACGCCTCGCCGGAGCGGGATGTTTCCCCGGGAATTTGCTGCAACGGCCTCTTCCGCCCTATCTCCCGCACCATGCCGCAGGATCTGACGACACCGGCGGGGCGCCGGGCCGCCCTGGTGAACAGCCTTTTCATTGATCACGCGATCCTCCGTCAGGGCTGGCGGAACTGGGGCGTCGTGGTGCCCGGGCGCCTCTACCGCTCGAACCACCCCTCCCCCTGGCAGCTGCGCGACGCGGCGCGGCGCCTCTCGCTGCGCACAGTGATCAACCTTCGGGGGCAGCGGGTGGACTGCGGCTCCGACGCCCTCTCCCGCGGAGAGGCGGCCCGGCTGGGCCTCACCCATGTGGATGCCCCCTTCGAGAGCCGCGGCGCGCCCCATCGCGACCGCCTCCTCCGCCTGGCCGGCATCTTCGCGGAGATGGCGGAACCGGCCCTCATTCACTGCAAGTCCGGGGCGGACCGCACGGGACTGGCCGCCGGCGTCTTCCTGTTGCTGGGCGGCGGGACGAGCGCGGAGGCGCTGGGACAACTCCACTGGCGCCACGGCCATGTCAGCGCCTCCCGCACTGGCATCCTCGACGCTTTTTTCCGCCTCTACGCGCGGGAGGCGGAGGGACGCGTGCCCTTCCTAGACTGGGTGCGGGATGAATACGACGAGGTGGCGCTCCGCACGGCATTCCGAAGCCAGCCCTGGGCGGATCGGCTGATCGACGGGGTGCTGCGGCGGGAGTAACCGCGCGGCGCTGGCGACCCCGGGGGAGAGAAAGAGTTCTCTCCCCCAGACCCCCTCTCATCCTTTTCTTTCTGTTTGAAGGGTCGTGGGGCCGGTGCGCCTCGGGTCGTGGACTCGAGGCGACTGCGTGTTCAGGAAGGCTTCGCGACAGCCAGACGCAGGTCCAGGAGCCTCAGGCTCCTGGCGGGTGAGGTTCGGAGAGGGCAGCGCCCTCTCCGCGGCCCCGGCCCTTCAGATTTCGACGAAAATCGCGACGCCCGGCCCTTCGATCGCGACGGCACCGGGGTGGAGGATCGTGTCCTCTGGCCCCAACCGCACGTCGCCGATGGTGAGGCTCCCCTCGGCGCAGAACACCGCCACGCAGGAGGCGGGGCTGTGGATGTGGTGGGCGGCCGCGATGCTGCGAACGGCGACGCGGGCCTCAAAGCGGCCACGCTCGGCCATGACGTTGAAGGCGCGGGCGGGGCCACCGGCCATGCGGCAGTGGGTAGGCATGTCGCCGGGGAAGCTGGCGGGAACCAGGGGGAGGCAGGGCAGCGGGGGGCGGCCCTCCAGGGTCAGGGTGACGCCCGCGCCGCCGAGAAGGGTGAAGAGCCGGTCGATGCCGGGGAAGTGGGAGAAGGCGGCGTCGCCGGTCAGGTCGGCGACGGTGATGAGCCAGCCGTCCTGCACGGTGATGTCCCGCGTGGTTCCGAGGCCGTTGGGCCAGGGGCGGGGATGGAGGTCGGCGGCGCGGATGATGGTCGGCATGGCGTCCTCTCAGGCGGGGGCGAAGGCCTGGGCGCGGACGAGGCCGGCGTAGAGGCCGCCGCGGTCCAGCAACTCGGCATGGGTGCCGGATTCGGCGACGCGGCCCGCCTCCATCACCACGATCAGGTCGGCGTCGCGCACGGTCGAGAGGCGGTGGGCGACGACGAGGGTGGTACGCCCGGCGCGGAGGGTGGCGAGGGCGGCCTGGACGGCGGCCTCGCTATTCGTGTCGAGGGCGCTCGTCGCCTCGTCCAGCAGGAGGACGCGGGGGTTTCGCAGCAGGGCACGCGCGAGGGAGATGCGCTGGCGCTGACCGCCCGAGAGGCGCGCGCCGCCGGGGCCGAGGACGGTGTCGTAGCCCTGGGGAAGCGCCGAGATGAAGTCGTTGGCGGCGGCCGCCTGTGCGGCGGCCTCCACCTCCGGCGCGGTGGCGCCGGGGCGGCCGCAGGCGATGTTGGCGAAGGCGGTGTCGTCGAAGACCGTCGCGTCCTGGCCGACATAGGCAATGGCGTCGCGGAGTGATTCGAGGGAGACGGCGCGAAGGTCGGCGCCGTCGATCGTCACCCGCCCGGCACTCGGGTCGTAGAGCCGGGGGACGAGGGCGAGCGCCGTGGACTTGCCGGCGCCGGATGGGCCGACGAGCGCGACGGTGCGGCCAGGTTCGGCGACGAAGGTGACGCCGTGCAGGGCGCCGCGATCGGCCTCATAGGCGAAATGGACACCCTCGAAGGCGATGCGGCCCCGGCCTGGGGGCAGGGCCGGCGCGGCGGGCGGGCTGGTGATGCTCTGGGGCGTGTCGATCACCGCGTTCACGCGGGAGAGGCCGGCCAGCCCCTCCTGAAGCGCGGCGTTGAGGCTGCCGAGCGCGCGCACGGGGCGGGCCGCGATGAGGAGGGCGGCGACGAAGCCGGTGAACTCGCCGACGGTCCCCTCCCCCTGCGAAACGCGCCAGCCGACGATGGAGAGGATGGCGGCAACCGCGACGCCGCCGATGGCTTCGAGCATGGGGTCCAGGCTGGCGCGGGTGCGGGCGATGGAGAGAAGGCTCGCGCGGAGGTTCGCGAAAAGGCGGGCAGCGCGGGATTCCTCCGCCTCCTCCAGCCGGTAGGTGCGGACGACGCGCGCGGCGGCGAAGCTCTCGGTGAGGCTTGCCGCGGCCTCGCCCACCCGCTCCTGCATGCCGCCCGAGGCGCGGCGGATGCGCTTGCCGAGCCGCAGGATGGGCACGACCGCGACCGGGTAGAGGGCGGCCGCGACGAGCGACATCTTCCAGTCCAGCCATACCATCGAGGCGACGAGGCCAACCACGATCAGCACGTCGGCGATGGCGTTGATGGCCTTGGTCAGCGCTTCCCGAATGGCGGCAGCGTCGGCGGTGAAGCGGGCGGCATGCCGGGCGGGGGCGTCCTGCGCGACCACCGCGAGGTCGGCCCGCGTGAGCGCGCGGAAGAGGCGGTTCTGCAGCCCCTCGATCACACGCAGCACGGTGGACTGGATGGAGACGGCCTGGCCGTACTGAGCGAGCGCCTTGGCGCAGGTCAGCAGGACGATGGCGGGCGGGATGGCCCAGACGATCCGGGGGGTGCCGTCCGCACCGGGCTTCGCAAAGAGGTCGAAGGCCTGCTGGATCATCACCGGGTAGAGGGCGGTGAGGCCCGCGACGAGGGCGGTGCAGAGCAGGGCGAGGAGGATGCGGCGCGGGTGGTGGCGCAGTTCCTCGCGCCAGAGGCGGGCGAGGAGGGCGCGCGCCGCCTCGGGGTCGAGGCGCCGCTTGCCGGAGCTCTGTTTTCCAGGGTTGGCCATGGCGGGGCCGGTTACAGCACCGGCCCCGCCAGGACCAGGGATCTCAGATCCGGTCGGTCGTGGTGCGGCCGCGGGCGGCGTCCACGCTCCAGGGGCCGGCCCCGGCGAAGACGAGGTAGAGGAAGACGAAGCAGTAGAGAATGGCCGCGTCGCCGCCGTTGAGCGTGGGATAGAGGTTCCGGGGCGCGTGGAACATCCAGTAGGCGACCGCCATCTCGCCCGAGAGGATAAAGGCGACCGGGCGGGTAAAGGCGCCGATCAGCAGCAGCAGGCCGCCGACAAGTTCCAGGATGGCGCCGATCCAGAAGAGAGACATCGCGGGCGGCAAGCCGCTGGCCGGCGGGGCGGGGAAGCCGAAGAGCTTCTGCGTGCCGTGCAACAGGAAGATGAGGGCCGCGACGATCCGCAGGATCGACAGGACGCGCGGAGCCCAGAGGGCGAGGTTGGAGTTCATGCCGGCTCGGTCCAGAATGGTGATGGACAAGCCGTAACCCGGTCCGTCAGCGCTTCGGAAGGGGCCCGGCGTGAATGTCCCTCATCAGGACCGCCAATCGTGCCCGGCAGGCCACGGCATCGGCGGTGCAGCCGCCCTCCAGCCACCATTGCCGGGTTTCCGCGAGAAGCCGGCCGAGCGCCGGGCCGGGCGGCACGCCCATGGCCAGCGCGTCCCGGCCCAGCAGGGGAAAGACCGGGGCGGGCATGGCGAGGAGCCGCCCGCGGAAACGGACCCAGGCCGCGTCGTCCGGGCCTTCCCAGGACCAGGCGCGATTGACGGCCTGCCGATGCCAAGCGGCGTCGAGCAGGCGCTCGGCCGGCTGCTCGGCCAACAGACGACGGAGCGCGTCGTCGTCCGGGCCGCCGGCCGCAATCTCGGGCTGGAGCGGCAGGATGTCGTGGCCGGCGCGGTAGCGAGCGACAAGGCGGGCGACCTCCTCGTTCGAAGCCTTCAGGCGCCGGGCGGCCGCGGCGGTGCCGTGGGTGAGGAGCGCGTCGAAGCGCAGCAGCGGGTCGGCGGGGGCGCCGATCTCCGACAGCGCGCGGAGGTGGCGGGAGGCACCGAGCGAATCGGGGCCGAGGATGGCGGGGAGGACGCCCGTCTCCTCCATCAGCGCGACCGCCCCCGCGGGATCCGGCGCGGCGAGAAGGCGCTTCAGCTCCATCCAGACCCGCTCCACCGAGAGGCGGGCGAGGCTCGGCACAGCCTCCCGGATGGCGGCAATGGCGGCGGGGTCCGGCTCGCCCTCACCGTAGCGGGCCTGGAAGCGGAAATAGCGGAGGGCGCGGAGATGGTCCTCGGCGAGGCGCGTCGCGGGGTCGCCGACGAAGCGGACGCGCCCGGCCGCGAGGTCCTCCCGGCCGCCGTAATAGTCCCAGAGGTCACCCTCGGCGGAGAGGGAGAGGGCGTTCATCGTGAAGTCGCGGCGGGCGGCATCCTCGCGCCAGTCGGTGGTCCATTCCACGACAGCGTGGCGGCCGTCGGTCACGACGTCGCGGCGGAGGCTGGTGACCTCCACGGGCTCGCCATGGAGGACGGCGGTGAGGGTGCCGTGGGCGAGGCCGGTCTCGTGAACGCGCAGGCCCGCGGCGGTGAGGCGGGCGGCGATCCCTTCCGGCGGGAAGGGGGCGGCCACGTCCACATCGGCCACCGGGCGGCCCGCCAGGGCGTCGCGCACGGCGCCGCCGACAGCCCGCGCGCCCGGCAGGGCGGCCAGCACGGCGGCGGGAGCGGGATCGGCCAGGAAGGCGGGCGGCTCGATCCGGGCGGCCGGCGGGTCGCCCTGTGTGCCTTCGATCACGGCGCGGCGCCCTCCCCGCGCGGGCGGGAGGGGGTGTTGATGGTCGGCCAGGCCCCGTGCGAGCGCGCCTCGCCCGAATGTCCCGGCACGATGCCGCCCTCCGTCACGCTCGGGGGGACATAGGTGGCGTAAGGATCCATGCTGCGGGACAGGCCGTACCACACCGCGCCGGCCATTGAGATGGCGAGGCCGATCAGCGCGAGGACCAGCACATGGCTCCCCACCGCGCGGCCCGGGTTGAACCGGAGCCAGACGGCGTAGAGCGCGAAAGGCGCGAGGAAGAGGACCGTCTCGACGAGGTAGGGCATGGCTCCGCCAGGGCTTCCGGAAGGGAGGAGGTCAGGCACCCCGCCCCCTGCTCCCGCGTTCATGTCGGGCCTGTACCTGCTTAAACCAGGGCCGGCCGGGCGCGAAGCCGCCCGCGAATCCAATGAGGAGGCGTTGCATGGCCGAACCCATCCGCGAGTTCCTGCGCGGCGAGGGGCGCGACGGGCGGGGACGCCTTCTCGCCGATGTACTGGCCTTCGACGACGCGCGGATCGAGGCGGTGCATGACTTCATCCAGTGGCTCTTCCCCCTGCCGGACCCGAGCCAGGCGGTGCCGGGCTCGCCCGTGCTAGGGACTGCCGAGGCGGCGGCCATCCGCGCGGACCCGCAGGCGCTGGAGGGGTTCCGCGCGGCGCTCGAGCGGATGACGCGCTTCTATGCCGGCACGGACCACTGGCTGGTGCGCTTCGACCATAACCACCGGCGGATCACCCGCATCATCGCCGCGACGCGCGCCCTGCTGGGGCGGGAGGAGGCGGCGCGCTTCCATGCGGCGGTCGCGGCGCGCGACGCGGCGGAGGGCGGGGTGATCGACCTGGCGAGCCGCCGCTACTGGGAGCGGGCGCTGGGATAGGGGCTGCCTCGCGCCGACGCGATGGGCGCGGGCCTTGTTTCAGGGGGAGCCGGGCCTGATCTGAACCCGCATGACGATGACCCTCGAGGCGACGCGGGAGGGCGGCACCGTCCGCTTTCCTTTCGACAACTCCTATGCCCGCCTGCCGGACCGCTTCCGCGCGCGCCTGGACCCGACGCCCGTCGCGGCGCCGCGCCTGCTGAAGGTGAACACGGCACTGGCGGAGCGGCTGGGGCTCGATCCCGCGGCGCTGGCCTCGCCGGAGGGTGTCGAGATCCTCGCGGGGAACCGGGTGCCGGAGGGGGCGGAGCCGCTCGCGGCGGCCTATGCCGGGCACCAGTTCGGCGGCTTCTCGCCCCAGCTCGGCGACGGGCGGGCGATCCTGCTCGGCGAGGTGGTGGCGCCGGACGGGAAGCGCTTCGACATTCAGCTCAAGGGCTCAGGCCGTACGCCTTTCTCCCGCAGCGGGGATGGGCGCGCGGCGGTCGGGCCGGTGCTGCGCGAGTATCTTGTCAGCGAGGCGATGGCGGCGCTGGGCGTGCCGACCACGCGGGCGCTGGCGGCGGTCTCCACCGGGCAGCCGGTGATGCGCGAGGTGCCGCTGCCGGGCGCGGTGCTGACGCGCGTGGCGTCGAGCCACATCCGCGTCGGCACCTTCCAGTACTTCGCGGCGCGGCGAGACGTGGAGGCGCTGCGCGTGCTGGTGGACCACGCCATCGCCCGTCACTACCCGGAGGCCGCTGGGGGCCCCTCCCCCGCCCGCGCGCTGCTGGAGGGCGTGGTGGCGCGGCAGGCGGCGCTGGTCGGCCAGTGGATGCTGATCGGCTTCATTCACGGCGTGATGAACACCGACAATACCTCGATCTCCGGCGAGACGATCGACTACGGCCCCTGCGCCTTCATGGACGCCTACGACGCCTCCACGGTGTTCAGCTCGATCGACCACGGCGGGCGCTACGCCTACGGCAACCAGCCGGGGATCATGCAGTGGAACCTCGCGCGGCTGGCCGAGGCGGTGCTGCCGCTGCTGGCGGATGACGACGACGCGGCGGTGGCGATCGCGCAGGAGGTGCTGCGCGGCTATGCCCCAGCCTTCGAGGCCGCCTATCTCGGAGGCCTGCGGGCCAAGATCGGCCTGCCGGGCGAGCGCGCGGGCGACCACGCCCTGGCGGGCGACCTACTGAAGGCCATGGCGGAGAACGGGGCGGACTTCACCCTTACCTTCCGCCGCCTCTGCCGCGCGGCGGAGGACGAGGCGGGGGATGCGGCGGTGCGCGCCCTGTTCGCAGATCCCACGGCCTACGACGCCTGGGCGGTGCGCTGGCGCGAGCGGCTGGCCGAGGAAGGCGGCGACCCCGCCGCGCGCGCGGTCGCGATGCGCGCGGTAAACCCGGCGGTGATCCCGCGCAACCACCTCGTGGAGGCCGCGCTGGAGGCGGCCGTCCAGCGCGATGACCTCGCGCCCTTCGAGGTGCTGCTGGCGAGCGTGACGCGCCCCTTCGAGGACCAGCCCGGGGCCGACGTAGCGCCGGGCGCGCCGGAGCAGCCCTATATGACCTTCTGCGGGACCTGAACGGGCGCGAGCTGCGGGCGCAGCTCGAAGTGCCGGACCTTGCCGAGCGCGGTGCGCGGCAGGGTATCGGTGAAGACTACGCGGCGCGGCACCTTGAAGCGGGCGAGCTGGGCCGCGACGTGATCGCGTACCGCTTCCTCCGAGAGGGAGGCGCCGGGACGAAGGACGATGAAGGCGACCGGCACCTCCTGCCATTTCGGGTCGGGGGCGCCGAGCACGGCGGCCTCGGCGATGGCGGGGTGCTCCAGCAGCACGCGCTCGACCTCGGCGGGGTAGATGTTCTCGCCGCCGGAGATGATAAGGTTCTTGCGGCGATCGTGGACATGGAAGTGGCCTGCGTCGTCGCGTGTCGCGATGTCGCCGGTGCGGTACCAGCCGTCCCTCATGCAGGCGGCCGTCGCGTCCTCGTCCCGCCAGTAACCGCAGAAGAGGTTGCGGCCGCGAAGAAGCACCTCGCCGGCGGCGCCGTGCGGGAGGTCGCGGCCGTTGTCGTCGGCCACGCGGGCTTCGCAAAGAAGGCCGGGCAGACCGGTGGAGGTGGGCGCCGTCGTCGCGCAGCCAAGGCGTGTGTAGATGGCAATGGGGCAGCTCTCCGTCGCGCCGTAGACCTGCAGCAGCGGCACGCCGCGGGCGGTGACGGCTTCCACCAGGGCGGGGTGGACGGGCTCCGACCCCGTGCTGATGGCGCGGAGAGAGGAAAGGTTGGCGGCTTCCCATCCTGGCCCGGCCATAAGGGCGCGGAGCGTGGCGGGGACGGTGAGGAGGAGGCTGGGGCGATCCCGTCCCACCGCCGCCAGCACGGCGTCGGCGGAGAAGCGGGGATGGATGGTGACAGTCGCGCCGGCATGAAGGGCCGGCGTGGTATGGATGTTCAGCCCGCCGACATGGAAGAAGGGCAGTACGGAAAGGACGTGGTCCTCGGCCGTCATGCCATGCATGTGGTGGCTCATGACAGCGTTGTGGAACAGCGCCTCCTGCGCCAGCAGCGCGCCTTTCGGGCGACCGGTGGTGCCGGAGGTATAGACGAGCAACAGAGGATTTTCGAAGCCGCCCGGGCCGTCCTCGTCGCCCTCGCCATCGCGAATGGCGAGCGGGGCGGCGGAAAGATCGGGCGCGGCCTCTTGCAGGGTTTCCGCGAAATCGGGCTCGACAAAGGCGACGCGCGGCTCGGCGTGCTCCATAATGTAGCGCAGTTCCGGCGCGGCCAGGCGCCAGTTCAGCGGCAGCAGGATCGCGCCGAGGCGAGCGCAGGCGTAGAGCAGCGAGAGGTAGGCTGGATGGTTCGTGGCCAGCACCGCCACGCGGTCGCCGGGGCCGACGCCGTGATGCACCCGCAGCAGGTGTGCCGCGCGGCCGATCTCAGCCGCGAGTTGCGCGTAGGTGATGGCCTCGCCCTCGAAGCGGATCGCAACCTTGCTGGGTGCGAAGGCTGCGTTGCGGTCGATGAGGGCGGCGAGGTTGGTCACTCGTCCTTCTCGCCGGGCTTGTAGAGCGTGTCGCGGCCGAGGCGGTCGAGGCAGATCTCTGCGGTCCAGGGCAGCATGAGGGAGCCGCAGCGGCTGTCGCGGTAGATGCGCTCAAGCGGCAGGCTGCGGAGCATTGCCTGGCCGCCGCAGGTGCGGATGGCCTTGGTGGCCAGCGCGTTGGCGTTCTCCATCACCGTGTACTGCGCGGCATAAGCGCGCTGCACCTGCTCGCGCGTCGGGTCAGGGCGGGCCTCGCGGATGGCCTGGAACCAGAGGGCCTTGGTCTGCTCGAGCATGATCCGCATCTCGGCGACCGCGATCTGCTTCGTCGGGAACATGCGGCGCTTCACAGGCGGCGTGCCCGGCACCTCGCCGCGGAGATAGGCGACGGCGAAGTCGTAGGCGGCCTGGGCGAGGCCCATATAGGTGGGCGTCAGCGTCATGAACATGTGCGGCCAGCGGCCGGCGGCCTGGAAGTAGACGCCGCGCGGCATGAGCATGGCGTCCTCCGGCACGAAGACGTCCTTCAGCAGCAGTGTGCGGGAGACGGTGCCGCGCATGCCCAGTGGATCCCAGTCACCGACGATGCTGACGCCCTCGGCCTTTGCGGGGATGGCGAGGTAGAGGGTGTTGCGGCGGCTGGCGGGTTCGTCGCCCCGGCGCTCCGTGCAGAGGATGCCGTAGTAGTCGGCGGCGCCCGAGAGGCTGGCGAAGATCTTCTTGCCGTTGACGATGTAGCCGCCCTCCACCGGGCGCGCCTCGGTGCCGAAGGCGATGGCGCCGGCGGCGGCCGCGCCACCTTCGGAGAAGGGCTGTGAGTAGATGGCGCCCTCCTCCACGATGCGCCGGTAGTGGCGGGCGCGGCGGGCGCGGTGGGTGGCGCGGTCCGCCTCGCTCATCTCCAGGTCCTCGGACAATAGGCCGGACCAGAGGGTGGAGCAGACGTGCATGTTCCAGGAGAGCGCCGTGGCGCCGCAGTAGCGGCCGAGTTCCGCGGCGGTGAGGCAGTAGGTGGTGAAGTCCGCCCCCTCCCCGCCGTCCTCCTCGGGCACGCAGATGCGGAGCAATCCTTCCCCGTGCATGTCGCGGAAGTTCTCGATGGGGAAGCGCGCCTCGCGGTCGTAGGTGGCGGCGCGGGGGGCCAGAACCGCCCTGCCGAAGCGGCGGGCGCGCGCCGTCAGCTCGGCCTGCTGCGGCGTGAGGTTGAAAGCTTCGGGCGCGAAGATCGGCTCGTCCTGCAACAGGTCGGCGGGAAGGGTGTCCATCAGCGGTTCCCTTTCAGGTGGCGGTCCAAGAAGTCTAGAACGGCGGCGTCGAAGGCATCCGGCGCCTCGATGTTCGGCAGGTGGCCAGTGTTGGGCAGGCAGACATAGGTGGCGCCAGGAATCTTGCCGGCCAGGCGCTGCATCATCGGCGCGGGGGCGTTGGTGTCCACCTCGCCGGCGAGGCAAAGGACGGGGATGCGAATCGCGCCGAGATTCGCGCGCTCGTCAAAGGTGACGAGGGTCCGGACGGCGACGCGGAAGGTTTCCGGCGAGGTGGCGCCCAGCGCCTGGATCGCCAGGTCGCGGAACGGGGTGCCGCCCGGGCCGGTGAGGGCCGCGAGAGTGTCAGGCGCGAGCTCGGCGAGCGTCCGCCCCTCCTCCAGCGGCCTCAGCCGGGCGGCGACGAACTCGCGCTGGAAATCGCCCGAGGGGTTCCCGAAGGCGGGGCTGGTGGCGCAAAGGATGGCGGCGGAGTAGGCGTCTGCGCGTCGGCGCAGCAAGGTCTGCGCGACCATCCCGCCCATGGAGTGGCCGAGCAGGACAGGGCGCTGCAGGCCGCGCGCCGCGATCGCGGCCTCCACGTCGGCGGCCATGGTCTCGAAATCCAGCGCATCGACGGGCGGGCGGGCGCCGTAACCGGGCAAGTCGAGCGGCACGGCCTCATAGCCGCGCGCCGCAAATGGGACGCGCTGAGGCTGCCACAGCCTGCTGTCCGCGCCGATCCCGTGCAGCATCACGACCGGGGTCATGGAAGGGCCCTCTTTGCCGCAGCGATCATATGAAAATTCATAGACCTGTCCAGCACGGAATCATCCGAAGACCGGCTGCACCTCGCCGCCCAGCACCACGGGGGTGCCGTCGATCAGGATATCCGTGCCCATAACGGGGATGTCGAAATGGCCGGGGGTGTAGCGGCCGGCGAACTCGTTGGCGCCGGTGGAGAAGAGAAAGTTGCCGGCGATGGCGCGCAGCTCCGTGCCGTTGGTGTCGCGCTGGTCATACATGGACAATGCCTCGTAGCGCGCGGCCGGGTTCATGCCGAAGCCGACATGGGAGACGGCATAGGCCTCGCGGTCGCCCCAGGCCGCGAAGCTGCGGCGCAGCATCTCGGCGTCGGGGCCGCTGCCCTCGATCGCTGTGACATAGTCCGATTCGACCGTCAGGCGGATGGGTGCGGCGAGATAGCGCTTGAAGGTGAGGTTGATGTCGCCCGTATCGAGCACCAGCGTGCCGTTCACGGTGCCAGCGGCGGGGAAGCTGACGACGATGCCGCCGGGCCAGTGGGCCAGCGTGCCCGGCCGGTCGGTCCAGCCCCAGACGCCGACGGTGGCAGCGCCGGCCATATCGACTTCTAGCGCGGTGCCGGCGGCAGAGTGGACGCTCATCCGGCGGGAGGCGCGCAGCATCTTCGTGGCGGCACGAACCCGGCCTGCGAGCGCGTCGTCCGGGCGCATCCGCTCCAGCGCCTCCGGATGCTCGTTCGAAATGGAGAGGATGCGGGCGCCCGATTTCAGGATTGCGGCCGTCTCCCGCGCGTGCATCAGCCCTTGGACGGTGAGATCCACGACGAGCGAACTGGCGGAAAGCGCGCCGACCACGGGGGCCAAGCCGTCGATGGCCTCGCTGGCGCCGGTGGAGCGGATGGGCACGGGGTAGGGATTGCGTGCCGTGGGCAGAACGATGTGGAAGGGCCGGGCACCGAGGCGGAGGAGCGCGAGTTCCGCCAGATGGACGTTCAGCGCGCGAGACTGGCTCTCCGAGAGGATCGCAACCACCTCTCCCTCGCGGACAGCGCATCTGGCCAGGACCTCGGCGAAGGCCTCGATCCACTTGTGCTCGATGCGGTCCGCAAACATGCTCGCCCTTCCTTGCTGCCGGCGCATTCGGGCCGGGAACGGGGCGGACGTGAAGAAATATGAAAAGGGATGGGTTTCCCGTGGCTTTCACCGAGACCTACCTGCCCTATCTCCTCGCGCGGGCGAGCCATTCGGTCTCGTCCTCCTTCCACGCCTCGCTGAAGGGGTGGGACCTGTCCGTGCCGGAATGGCGGGTGCTGGCCTGCCTGGTGGAGGCGGACGGGCTGGCCGTGGGCCAGTTGGCAGAGATGGTCATGATGAAGCAGCCGAGCATGACCAAGGTGCTGGACCGGATGGAGGCCGAGGGACTGGTGCGCCGCCGCGGCGCGCGTGAGGACCGGCGGCGGGTGCTGATCCACATCACGCCCAAGGGCCGCGCGCGGGTGAAGCCGGTCCTGGCCGCCGCCCGCGCCCATCAGCGGGAAAGGCTGGCGCCCTTCGACGAGGCGGAGCGCGCGCTCATCCTCCGCGCGCTGAACCTCCTGATAGGCGAAGGCTGATCAGTCGCGAACCAGCCCGCCATCCACCACGAGGTTCTGCCCCGTCACCGCGCGGCTCCAGGGGGAAGCGAAAAAGAGAGCCGCGTCAGCGAATTCCTCGGGTGTGGTGACGCGGCGCAGCGGGGTGGACTGCGCGATGAGGTCGAAGACCGCTACCGGCGTCGCGGCGCTCGCGTCGGTGGTGCGAAGCAGCCCGCCCGAGAGCATGTTCACCGTGATCCCCTGCGGCCCGAGATCGGCGGCGGCGGTGCGGGTGAGCGAGAGCAGCGCGGCCTTGGCGGCGGTGTAATCATGGTACGGCACGACCGGATTCTGAAACAGGTTCGTGCCGATGGTGACGATGCGGCCGAAGCCGCGCTGCGCCATGGCGGGGGATGCGGCCTGGATAAGGTTCAGCGCGCCGCGGACAGAGACCGCCATCTGCGCCGCGAAGTCCGGCCAGGGGATGTCCGAGATCCTCGCCCGCTCATCCCCGTTGAAGTGGAAGTCCGAGAGGGCGTTGTGCACGATGGTCGTGACCGGCGTACCGAAGCGGATCTCGGCCGTGGAGAGCATGGCCGCGACGGCGCCGGGATCGGTGACGTCCGCCTGCATCGCCAGGGCGCGCTCCCCGAAGGGTGCGGCCACGGCGGCCGCCCCCTCGGCGCTCCGGCGGTAGTTCACCACCACCCGCGCGCCCTCCCGCCCGAAGGCGGCGGCGATGGCCGCCCCCAGCCCCCGCGGCCTGCGCCGGTGACGAGGACGACCTGCTCGCCGATCCTCACATACCACCGATGTAGTTGGGCCCGCCGCCGCCCTCCGGCGTGCGCCAGTCGATATTCTGGGTGGGGTCCTTGATGTCGCAGGTTTTGCAGTGGACGCAGTTCTGCGCGTTGATGACAAGCTGCACGGCGGCGTCGCCGGCCTCGGTCGTCGCACCCTGGCCCGTTGCCTCGGCATCCGGCGTGCCGCGCAGCTCTCGCTCCGCTTCCGGTCCAACCGCCTCATAGACGGCGGCGGGGCAGTAGCGGCTCTCGGGACTCCGGAACTGGTCCCAGTTCACGGGCTTCCAGCGCGTCGGCTCGCGCAGCACGAGGTGCGCGGGCTGGTTCTCCTCGTGGTTCGTGTTCGAGAGGAACACGGAGGAGAGGCGATCGAAGGTCAGCACGCCATCGGGCTTGGGATAGGTGATGCGCTTGCTCTCGGCAGCGGGCTTGAGCGTCTCGTGGTCGGCATGGTGCACCCAGGTCCAGGGAGCCTTGCCGCGGAAGACGTAGGTGTCGAGCGCCGCGGCGGCCATGCCGCCCCAAAAGCCGTATTTCGCAAAGCCCGGGCGGATGTTGCGCACGCTGTGCAGCTCGTCCCAGACCCAGGAGTTGCGGATGGCCTCGGGGTAGCTCTCCAGCACCGGCGGCGGGCTGCCGCTGGCGAGCGCGGCGGCCACGGCCTCGGCCGCCACCATGCCGCTCTTCATCGCGGTGTGCGTGCCCTTGATCTTCGGCACGTTGAGGAAGCCCGCCGTGTCGCCCACCAGCATGCCGCCGGGGAAGACGAGGCGCGGCACGGATTGCGCACCGCCCTCGTTCAGCGCGCGGGCGCCATAGGCGATGCGCTTGCCGCCCTCGAGGAAGCCGCGCACGGCCGGGTGGGTCTTGAAGCGCTGGAACTCGTCGAAGGGCGAGAGCCAGGGGTTCTTGTAATCGAGCCCGACGACGAAACCGATGGAGACGAGGTTCTCGCCGAGCATGTAGAGCCAGGAGCCGCCATAGGTGTCGCTCTTCAGCGGCCAGCCCGTGGAGTGCCACACCAGGCCCGGCGTGTGCTTCTCCTTCGGGATTTCCCACAGCTCCTTCATGCCGAGGGCGAAGGTCTGCGGCTGGCAGTCCTTGCGCAGGTCGTACATCTCGAACAGGCGCTTGGTTAGCGAGCCGCGGCAGCCCTCGGCGAAGATCGTGTAGGTGGCGCGGAGCTCCATGCCCGGCTGGTAGTCCGGCCCCTCCTCGCCCTCCTTCGTGATGCCCATCACGCCGGCGACCACGCCCTTCACCTGCCCCTCCTCGACCACGAGGTCGGAGGCGGCGAAGCCCGGGTAGATCTCGATGCCCATCGCCTCGGCGCGCGCGCCGAGCCAGCGGCAGACATTGCCGAGGGAGACGATATAGTTGCCGTGGTTGTCCATGGCCGGCGGCGTGGGCAGCTTGATGGCGCGCTTCTCGGTCAGCAGCATGAAGCGGTCGTCGCCGGCCGGCGTCATCAGCGCCGGCGGGTCGTCGCGCCAGTCCGGGAACAACTCGTCCAGCGCGCGCGGCTCCAGCACCGCGCCCGACAGGGTATGGGCGCCGATCTCGGAGCCCTTCTCCACGAGGCAGACGGTAGCGTCCGGCGCGGCCTGTTTCAGCCGGATGGCGGCCGCCAGCCCGGCCGGGCCACCGCCGACCACCAGGACGTCGAATTCCATGCTCTCGCGGTCTGACACGGGGGCTCCTCCTGAACTTGCCTCGGATGTAGCGCTGGCCTGGGCCGGCTGTAACCCCATGCCCCTGCATGGCATTGCACAGGGGTCATCGGGGAGGCGATACCAGGGGAATGGAGTTGGACGAGGCTGAGACCGCGGCCCTGCTCGCCGCGCTGGAGCTGCAGATCGCCTGGGGCGCCGACGAGGCGCTTGAGGAGGTGCCGCAGGACCGCACCCGCGCGCGGGCGGCCCCTATGGCGGCGCCCGCGGTGGCCGAGGTCGCGCGGCCGGCCATGCCCTCCCCGCCACCCTCCCCCGCCCGCCCGGCCGCCCCGCCTGCCGCAGCTTTCGCTCCTGCCGCCCTCCGCGCCGGCGAGCTGGCGGCGGGGGCCGACAGCCTGGAGGCGCTGCGGGAGGCGCTCGCCGCCCTCAACCACCCGCTGCGGGAGACGGCGGGGAACCTCGTCCTGGCCGATGGGGTTCCGGATTCGGGCCTCGTCCTCATCGGGGAGGCGCCGGGGGCGGACGAGGACCGGCAGGGCAAGCCCTTCGTCGGTGTCTCCGGCCGACTGCTGGACCGGATGCTTGCGAGCATCGGGGTGGAGCGGGCGCGGAATGCCTATCTGACCAATATCCTTCCCTGGCGGCCGCCGGGAAACCGCACCCCGACCGACGCGGAGATGACGGTCTTCACGCCCTTCGTTCTGCGCCACCTCTCCCTCGTGCGGCCGCGCCACATCGTTCTTCTGGGCGGCACCGCGGCCAAGGCGCTGCTGCGGCGGAACGAGGGGATCACCCGACTCCGCGGCCGCTGGCACAGCCTCGATGTGCCCGGGCTGGGACCGGTTCCGGCGCTCGCAACGCTGCACCCGGCCTATCTCCTGCGGCAGCCGGCGGCCAAGCGGGATGCCTGGACCGACCTTCGGCTGCTGCGCCGCGCCCTGGATGCTCCGCCGCCTGAAGCGGTTCATTGAACGGAACGTGAAGAGCGCACGACCGCCAAGCCATTGATTCTCGTCCGTCGGAGGCCGCCATCACGCGCTCGCGGGTTGTCCAGCTCGGCATCAGCCCTTAACGCCTGCGTCCTTATGCGAGCTTCCCCCCCCGGGCTCGATCGCCGTCCCCCCCGGCGAAGGCGCGCGGCGTGGCTGGCTTTGGTGATGGCGTTCGCCCTGTGCGCGCCAGTTGCCGAGGCCGCCCCGCATCGCGCATCGGAGAGCCATCCGCGCCGCGAGCAGGTCCTGCCGCGCGACCACCAGCGGGCGACCCGTGCCGCCGCACCGCGGCCAGGCCCCGCCCGCGCGGCCGGACGCCAGGCCCATGCGGCGGCCGAGGCGCCCCGGAAGGCGCGGCACGGCCGTGCCCAGGCCACGGCCCAGCCGGCATCGCGGGGTTCAAAGGCGCGCGGCGCCCGCACCGTACAGCGAGACACGCGGGGCCGCCCGCCGCTCCGCCTCGTCGAGGTCATCCCGCACGAGCCGGAGCCTATTACGCTCACCCGCCCCGCCGGGCGGCTGCGGGAGATGGTGACACCGCAGGAGATCGCCCTCTCCTTCGCGCGCACGCCGCTCGCGGCGGCAGCCCAGCCGCCCGCGCCCATGCGGCTGCCCCAGCCCCTTGCCCCTTCCGATGCGGCCCGGCTGCGGCGGATCTTCGAGCTGCAAGCGCGCGGCGAGATGGCTCAGGCCATGCGCGAGGCCGAGCGGCTAGAGGATCGCCGCCTGATCGGCCACGTGCTGGCGGACCGCTGGCGCTCCGGTGGGGTAGAACCGAGCACTGCCGAGCTGCGCGCCTGGCTCTCCGAGAACGCGGACTACCCGGACGCGCCGCGGCTGCACGCGATGCTGGTCGCCCGTCTGCCGCGCGGCGCGGAGGTGCCCCCCCTGCCCGGCGAGCCCGCGGCCGAGGCGGTGCCCGCCCCAGGCCAGGAGGTGCCGCCAGAGGAGCGCGAGCCGCCCACCGCCGCCCGCGCGCCGATGCTGCGCAACCCTGCCCTCGACCGCACAGTGCGGGAAATGGCCGCCCGTGGCGAGGTGGCGGAGGCGCTGCGGCACATCGCGAGCACCCGCGGCATGACGCCGTCCTATGCCGCGGCGCTCCAGACGGATGTGGCGCAGGCCCTCTTCACCTCCGGCAAGGATGCGGAGGCCTTCCGCGTCGCCTCCATGGCCGCCCGCGTGCCTGGGGCGCCGGCCCAGGCGGCCTATCTCGCCGGGCTCTCCGCCTGGGGGCTCGGGCAGTACGACGGGGCCCTGCCCTTCTTCGAGATGGCCGCGCGCAACGAGGCGGCGCCCGCCGTGCTGCGCTCCGCCGCCGCCTTCTGGACCGCCCGCGCCGCCGTCCGCTCCCGCCGGCCGCAGGGCTACGTGCCCTGGATGCTCCAGGCCTCCCAGGAGCCGCGCACCTTCTACGGGCTGGTCGCGCGCCGCGCCCTCGGCCTGCCCCCTGGCTTCGCCTGGGAGAGCGATGTGGCCGGGGAAGCCGAGGCCGCCGCGCTGGCCGAGACTGCCGGGGGCTGGCGCGCTCTCGCCCTCATCCAGATAGGCCAGAAGGCGCGCGCCGAAGCGGAGCTGCGCCGCCTCTGGTCGGTCGCGCAGGGCAATCCGGCACTCGCCCGCGGCATGCTGGCCGCGGCGACGGGTTCGGGCATGACGGAGCTGGCGACGATGCTCGCCTCCCAGGCCCAGGCCGCGGACGGGCGGCCGCGCGACTACGCCCGCTTCCCCGTGCCGCGGCTGGAGCCGCAGGGCGGCTGGCGGGCCGATCCCTCGCTCATCTACGGGCTGGCGCGGCAGGAATCGAACTTCGACCCCGATGCCGTCTCCCCGGCCGGAGCGCGCGGGCTGATGCAGGTGATGCCCGCCACCGCCGCCTATATCACCGGCGACGCGGCCCTGCGCGACGGGGGCAGCCGCCGTCTGCACGACCCCGGCTACAGCCTGGAGCTCGGGCAGCGCTACCTGCTCCAGCTCTCCGGCCAGGAGAACGTGCAGGGGAACCTCATTCGACTCCTCGCGGCCTACAATGCGGGGCCAGGCAATCTCTCGCGCTGGATGCCTGCCAACGGGCACCGCGACGACCCCTTCCTGTTCATGGAAAGCATCCCTTTCAACGAAACGCGCGCCTATGTGCAGCGCGTGCTCGCCTATTCCTGGATCTACGCCAGCCGCCTCGGCCTGCCCGCGCCGAGCCTCGACGCCCTGGCCGCCGGCAGCGCGCCGCGCTTCCTCGGCGTGGACGAACTGGCCCGGATGGTGGCGCGCGGGCGGGCTTCCTAAGGGCGGGCCTCGTTCTCGGCTGGTGACGCTGGGGAGGGAAAGAAGGAATTCTCCCCCTCCCCAGCCCCCTCACCATCATCTTTCTCTACCTGTTTGAACGGCTTCGTGGCCGGTGCGCCTCGGGTCACTCACCCGGGGCGACCGCACGCCCAGGAAGGGCGCTCAAGAACACCGCCCCCGATCATCGCATCCGCGACAGCCAAGCGGGGATCCAAGCGCCTCAGGCCCTTGGCGGGTGAGGTGCCGGAGAGGGCAGAGCCCTCTCCGGCGGCCACCAGAACCGGCCTCAGGTACCGACGCGCAGCGGTGCCCTCATCCGGCGCAGGCAGGCGAGGACCGAGAGGGCGGTGATGCGGCCGGTCTTGGGGTTCTCGCTCGGGATGTTCTCGATCAACATGGAGAAGCTGGCCGAGTCCGCCTCCACCTCGATGCGGTGGGTGTTGCGGGTCAGCGCCGGGTCCGCCCAGATCTCGAGTTCGGTCCGGTCCGGGCCGATCCCGGCGAGCGAGAGGGCCACGGCGACGTTGAGGTTCGCCGGAAAGCCGATCGCGGCTTCGCGCGGGGTGCCCTTGAAGACGCGCAGGGGTTCCGTGATGTCATCGATCGCGATGTTGTTCTCGACGAGGTAGGGGGCGCCGAGAAGGCCGCGCACGGGCTTTCGCGTCACCATCCTCACGGAGTGGATCACCCCTTCCGCCGCGGCGGCCACGGCGTCGAGGCCGAGCAGCGCGCCGGTGGGCACGGTGATCTGCCCGCCGTGCTCGCGCGCGAGGTCGATCAGGTGCCCTGCCCGCAGCAGCGCGCCGGCGCTCAGCACGACCACGCCCTTGCCAGAGCGCAGGAAGGGTTCTGCGATGGCCGGGAGGAGCGCGGCCGGCGCGGCTTCCACCACGATATCAGCCAGGGTTTCGAGGTCCTCGAGCGGCACGACGGGCACGTCCGCGGCCAGACGGGCGCGAGCGGCCCCGAGGTCGCGCGCGGAAACGGCGGCGAGCGTGCAGCCGGGCAGCCCCGCTTCCAGCGCGGCGACGACCGCCGTTCCCACCGCGCCCAGTCCGGCCACGGCGACGCGCAACGGTGCCCCTCTGCTCATCTGAATCCCTCTATTTCACCTAGTGCGACAAGAGCCCTCTTCGCCCACGGCCGCAACCCGCACCGGTCTTGTCATCGTCTTCCAATCCTTCGTTACCGAACAATCCCCGTTTCTCCGCGTTATGCGTGCGGAGGATTGCATGAACTTGCCCGGGCCGAACTTCGACGTGGTGGTGCTGGAAGACGACGACCTTGTGCGGGATGTCCTGACGGACATCATCGAGGCGGAAGGCTTTGCCGTTCGGCCGGCCACCACGGCCGACGATGCGCTGGAGCAGATTGCCTCCAGCGCGGGCTGCAGCCTGCTGCTGACAGATATCGACCTTGGCCCTGGCCCGTCCGGTTTCGACGCCGCACGCCTGGCGCAGGAGCAGCATCCTGACCTGCCGGTGATCTATCTCACCGGCCGGCCAGCGCATGGGAACGGGCGGGAGTTCGGGCCGAAGGAGCGTTTCCTCCGCAAGCCCTTCCGCACGCGGGAGCTGGTGGACGCCATGCGTAGCCTTGGGGTGAACCCACCCGGCGCGGAGCACGGCGTCCAGTAGGCACGCCCGCCGTCAGAGCATCGCGAGCGCGGTCTTGCGCCGCGGTGGCGGGAAGGCGGCGTCGAGGTCGCGCAGGTCTTCCTCCGAGAGCGATATCGCGGCGGCGGCCGCATTCTCGCGGACATGCGCAGGGTCGCCGGCCTTGGGAATGGCGATCACGCCTTTCCTCCGCAGCACGAAGGCCAGGGCGATCGCGGCCGCCCCGGTGCCGTGCCGCGCCGCGACCTTCAGCAGCGCCGGGTTGCACAGCAGGCGCCCGCCCTGCCCCACCGGCGAATAGGCCATAACCGGCATCTCCTTCTCCGCGCAGAAGGGAAGAAGGCTGTATTCCGGGCCGCGCGCATCGAGGTTGTACAGCACTTGATCGGTCGCGCAGTCCGGCAGCGCAGCGCCGAGTTCCTCAAGATCGTCCAGGTCGAGGTTTGAAACACCCCAACGGCGGATCTTGCCGGCGCGGATAAGCGCCTCGAAGGCCTCCACCGTCTCGGTGAGCGGCACGCCGCCGCGCCAGTGGAGAAGGTAGAGGTCGATCGTCTCCATCCCCAGGCGCCGTAGGCTCGCCTCGCAAGCCTTGGCCATGCGCGCGCGGGAGGCGTTCTGCGGATAGACCTTGCTGACGACGAAGGCCTCGTCTCGACGGCCCGCGAGCGCGTCGCGCACCACCTCCTCCGCGCCGCCGTCAGCGTACATCTCGGCCGTGTCGATCAGCTTCAGGCCGAGGTCGAGGCCGAGGCGCAGCGCGTCGGCTTCGGCCCGACGGTCGGCACCGCGCTCGCCCATGTGCCAGGTGCCCTGGCCAAGGGCGGGCACCTCCGTGCCGTCGGGAAAGCGGATCTGGCGCATGCGGGGGTCTCCGGGCGGTTCCTTGGTCACGCGATCGCGGGAAGCGGCGGCGCGGCTGCCGTGCGAATGTGGGGTCATGCTTCGTCTTTTCGCCCTCTTCCTCCTCGCCGCGGGGCCTGCCCTCGCGCAGGGGGCGCCGCCGGCCGTTGGAACGGAGAGCTTCGGGCCCTGGCTGCTTTCCTGCCGGCTCGACCGCATGACGGACCGCGCGGAGTGCCGGATGATGCACAACCGGCCGGTGCTGCCCGCCTCGCCGGGTCTGGCGCCCCTCGTGCTGGAGGTGGCGGAGCGCGGCGGGCGGCTGGTGCCGGTGGTGGCGGCGCGCGACCTCTCACTGGAGGGAGCGGCGCGCGGGGCGTTGGCGCTGGCCGGCACGGTGCAGTTGCGCTTCCCGCCCAACCGCCTCTTCGAACTGCCCTGCGCTCTGGAAGGGTTCTCCCTTGTCTGCGCCCCGCGTGAGGCGGACCTGGCCCGGGCCGCAGCGGAGTTGCCCGGAGCGGACCGCGTGCTGGTGCGGGTTGGAGGGATGCTGGTGCCCGAGGCTCAGACGATGGCGGAGCCGGTGGAGCTCCGGCTTTCCGACACCCCGGGCGCGCTGGCCCGCTTCCGCGCCCGCCAGCCCGAGGGCAGTGCGCCGCCGCCCGCCCCTTCCGGGTTGTTCGATCTGCTGGGGCGGGTGATGGGACTGCTGGGCGCGCCTGGCTGGCGCTGAGGCCAGCCCTTCGCCCCGGCAGTGCGGGCCGCTCAGGCCGTCGGCGGCTCGCGGCGCAGCAGCCAGGCGCCGAGCGCGACGGAGACGAGGAAGAGCGCCCCGCCAAGGACGAGTTGCGCCACGCGGTCCACCGCCACCCCGTTGCCCAGCAGGGCAAAGACGAGGGTTTGCGGCAGGTAGCCGATGGCCGAGCCGAGGACGAAGGGCGCCATCCGCACGCCCGAGAGCCCCGCGAGGAGGTTGAGGGCGAGATTGTTGCCGACCGGCAGCAGCCGCAGCGCGAGGGTGGCGCCGAAGGGGCTGGCCACCAGCCGGTCGTGGAGCGGGCGCAGGCGGCGCCCGAGGCGGCCTTCCAGCCGGCGCGCTGCCCAGTCGCGCCCGAGCAGCCGCGCCCAGCCGAAGGAGGCCGCGCAGCCGAGGACCTGCGCCACCAGCGCCAGCCCCGTGCCGACCGGCGCGCCGAAGGCGTAGCCACCGAGGAAGGCGACGCCCTGCCGTGGCAGCCCCGCCGCCGCCGCCGCCGCTCCCACCGCGAGGAAGACCGCCTCCCCCTGCAATCCCTGGCCGCGGATCCAGTGGTCCACCCAGACGGTGCCGGTCTCGCTGCCGGGCGCGAGGCCGAGAGTGCGGATGATCCAGCCTGCGAAGCCGAGGCCCAGCGCCAGAAGCGCCAGCCTTCCGGCCGCCGCAACCGCCGGGCGCGGGGGAGCCGCTGTGCTCACGCTGCGGGCGCTCCGGGATGCGTCGCGTCCTCGGGCAGCAGGCGCGGGCGTTTCCAGCGGCGCTGGAGCCACATCATGCCCAGCAGATCCACGATGCCCACTGCCAGGCGGTCCAGCGTGCCGTAGTTGGAGACGCCGCGAACGCGCGGGCGGTGCCCCACGGGCTCGCTGACGACCCGCCCTCCGCCGCGGAGCACAAGGGCCGGCAGGAAGCGGTGCATGTGGTCGAAATGAGGGAGGCTCAGGAACAGGTCCCGCGCGAAGACCTTCAGGCCGCAGCCGGTATCGGGCGTCGCGTCGCCCAGCAGCCGGGCGCGCACGCGGTTGGCGATGCGGCTGGTCAGGCGCTTCGTCGTTGTATCCTTGCGGGTCTTGCGCCAGCCCGCGACGAGCGCTCCCTTCCCTTCCGTCCGGGCGCGGGCCCAGAGACGGGGGATATCGGCCGGATCGTTCTGCCCGTCGCCGTCCAGGGTCGCGATCCAGGGGGCGCGGGCGGCGCGCACGCCGCTGACCACGGCCGCCGACTGCCCACAGGAGGTGGCGTGGCGCAGCAGCCGTACCGGCGCGGAGCGAGCGGCCTCGCGCACGGCCTCCGCGGTGCCGTCGGTGGAGCCGTCGTCCACATAGACGATCTCGTGCGGCACGCCCGCCAGGGCCGCGGTGATCTCGGCGACGAGCGGCACGATGTTGGGGGCCTCGTTCCGCACAGGTACGACGACACTGATCTCGGGGCTGATCGCGGGCGCGGAACCGGGCCCCTCGCCGGAGCGGCCGGGCTCGGCCAGCGGCCCGGGGAGCGCGGTCTCGGAGGGACCGGAAGCCGGGCTGCCGGGCAGGGAGGGAGGCAGGGACATCCGGCGGCCGGGGGTAGCAGGGGGCCGGAGGCGCGTCCAGCGCGGCGGTCCTGAAAGCCTCCCGGGCGCGGGCAAACCGTTTCGGAGACCGAGAGGTCTCATGGCACCCTTGCCCCGCATGGCCGTGCGTACTTCTTTGGGGTGCAGTAATCTGTTGGCCACCCTATTTGCCGGACATCATGCCTTTCGACGCCCAAGCTCCTTATCTCAGCACCGCGGCCGCGCCGGATGGCCGCTCACGCGCCGTGGCGACCTGGCTGCTGGTGGTGGCCGCGATGGTCTGGGTGATGGTGGCGCTCGGTGGTGCGACACGCCTCACGGGGTCGGGCCTCTCGATTATGGAATGGGCGCCCTTCCGGGGCACCCTGCCGCCGCTGAACGAGGCGGAGTGGAACCGGCTCTACGACCTCTACCGCACGATCCCGCAATATGAGCTGGTGAACCGCGGCTTCGGCCTGGAGGGCTTCAAGGGCATCTTCTGGCTTGAGTGGACCCACCGGCTCTGGGGGCGGCTGATCGGGCTCGTCTACGCGGCCGGCCTCGTCTGGTTCTGGCTGCGCGGGGGTATACCGCGGGGCTACGGCCGGCGGCTGCTGGTGCTTCTCGCGCTCGGCGGGCTGCAGGGCGCAGTGGGCTGGTTCATGGTTGCCTCCGGCTTCGAGGCGGACCGCACGGCCGTCTCGCCCTGGCGGCTGGTGATCCATCTCGGCCTCGCGCTGTTCCTATTCGGCGCGCTGCTCTGGACCGCGCTGTCGCTCCTCCACCCGCGCCGGGACGCGCCGGCGGAGGCCGCGTCGCTGCGGCCGCTGGCCCATGCGGCAGCGGGGCTGGTGGTGCTGGCCATGCTGGCGGGCGGCTTCGTCGCGGGCATCCGCGCCGGTCTCGACTACAACACCTTCCCGCTGATGGGCGGGCGGCTGGTGCCGGAAGGCTATGGAGCGCTGACCCCCTTCGGGCGCAACCTCGTGGAGAATGTCGCGGCGGTGCAGTTCAACCACCGCCTGCTGGCGAGCCTCGCGGGCCTCGTCTCCCTCGTGCTGGCGGGGCTGGCGCTGCGGCGGCTCCCGGCGGGCTGGGCGCGACACGCGGCGGTCGGCTTCGCGGGGGTGGTCATGCTGCAATACTGCCTCGGGGTCGCGACGCTGCTGAACGTCGTGCCGGTTTGGCTGGGTACGCTGCACCAGACGGTCGCGGTGGGTGTCCTGGCGGGTGCCCTCATCCTCCTGCACGGCCTGCGAAGGCCACGTCCGGATCGCGGGGAGTGACGGCCTCCCCTCCCGGCGACATCCCTCTTCGGGCCGTGCTCGATACCCTGCCCGCGGGAGTGGCGATCTTCGACGGCGCGGGAATGCTGCAGTACGCCAATCCCGGCTTCTGGGCCCAGGCCGGCCTGGGCACGGAAGCCCTCCCCCCGGGCACCTCCTCTGCCGAGGTGACCGCGCGGCTCGCCGAGGCCGGGGATTTCGGCCCCGTGGCCGGCGCCGCCCCGCCCATCCTTCACCATGCGCGGCCGCATCGTCAGCTCGTCAGGAGCGTCGGCGGGCGCCGGCACGAGGTGACGAGCACGCCCTTGCCGGGCGGTGGGTCGGTGCTTCTCTCCGTGGACATCACGGGCGTCCGCCGCTCTGAATCGGAGGCGGTGGAGCACGCGGCACTGCTGGAGGCGATCCTTGAGCGGCTCGACACTGGCGTCTCGGTCACGGACGGCGCCTCGCGGCTGACCTATTTCAACCGGGCCTATGAGGCCCTGATCGGCGCGGGGCCCGGGGGCGTCCGCCTCGGCATGACGCGCGCCGAACTGGTCGAGCGGCTGCGCCAAGCAGGCGAGCTGGACCGTATGGCGCCGGAGGACGTGGTCAACCTCACCCTCACAAAGGTGGAGGGCACGACCGTGTTCCGGCGGGAGCGGCCGGACGGCTCCACCCTCTGGATCCGCGCGCGCCCGGTGCCGGAGGGCGGCGTGCTCACCGAGGTCGGCGACGTCACCGCCCTTCGCCAGGCCGAGCAGGAGGCGCAGGACCGCGCGAAGCTACTCGATGGCGTGCTCTCCGCCCTGCCGCACGGCGTCCTCGTCTACGGGCCCGACAAGCGCGTGCGCATGGTGAACGACGCTTATCAGTCCATCATGGCGGGATCGGAGGTCACGGTCGGCGAGCACATGCGCGACATTGCGGCGCGGCGGATCGCGCAGGGCGAGTACGGCCCCGACGGCCGGGACGTGCCGCCCTTCCTCGTCGAGGACCGGCCCCTGCCGTCTGAGCTGACCGAGCGCAGGCGCTTGCGGCCCAATGGCACCATCATGACGGTCCGTATCGTGCCGCTGCCGGACGGCGGGCAGGTGGTGGTGATGACTGACGTCACCGCCCTGACCCATGCCGAGGAGCAGGCGGAGCGCCGCGCGGCGACGCTGCGCGCCATGCTGGACAACCAGCCCGACGGCGTGGCCCTCTTCGACGCCCAGGCCAACCTGATCGCGGCCAATGCGCTCGCCGCGCAGATGGCGGGGCTGACCGAGGAGCAGATGAAGCCCGGCCGGAACCTGCTGGAGCTTCGCGCCCTGCAGGTGGCGGCGAAGGAGTTCGGCCCGGACGCGAAGGACGCGCAGAGCTTCGTCGAATCCCGCGGGGAACGGTTGCTGGAGACGCGCAACCGCTACGTCCGCCGCCGGCCGGATGGCACGGTGCTGGAGGTGCGCACCGACCTCACTCCCGATGGCGGCTTCATCCGCACCTATCGCGACGTGACGGAGGAGCGGCGCGTGCGGGCCGAGCTGGAGGCCGCGCGCGACGCGGCCGAGGCGGCCTCCCGCACGAAATCGGGCTTCCTGGCCACGATGACGCATGAGCTGCGCACGCCGCTCCACGTGGTGATCGGCTTCTCCGAGGCGATCCTCGAGGAGAGCCGGCCGGAACTGATCCGCGCGCACGCCGCCGAGGTCCTGGCCGCGGGGCAGCAGCTTCTGAACTTGGTGGATGGGTTGCTGGAGGCGACGCGGATCGAGGCCGGCACGCTCTTCCTGCGCGAGGCGGTCTTCGACCCCGCGCCGATCCTGCGCGCCGCCAGCCTCGCCCGCCGCAAGGCGGTGAAGGAGGCGGGGATCGACCTTTGCCTCGACGTGCCGGAAGGGCTGCCGCCCATGCGCGGGGATGCTGCGCGACTGCGGCAGGTGCTCGACGCGCTGCTCTCCAACGCCGTGAAGTTCACCCCCGTGGGCGGGCGAGTGACGCTGGCCGCATCGCCGGCCGAGGGAGGTGGCTGCCTCATCACCCTCGCCGATACGGGCATCGGCATGACGCCCGAGAATATCCCCCGCGCCTTCGAGGCCTTCACGCAGCTCGAGGCGGGGCTGGACCGGCGCTACGCCGGTTCCGGCCTCGGCCTCTACCTCGCCCGCGCGCTGACGGGGGCGATGGGAATCGACCTGACCCTCGACAGCACGCCTGGCCTGGGTACCACCGTGACGCTGGCCGTGCCGCCGGCCGATGAGGTAACCGCATGAGCAACGACACGCCGCTCGACACCACCTCCCGCCTCTTCTTCCGCGAACTCGACGCCGGCGAGGCTGCCCGTGTCACCGCCGACGCCCTCTCCGGCGCCGAGGACGGCGAGCTGTTCCTCGAGTACCGCGAGAGCGAGATGCTGAGCCTGGAGGACGGGCGCATCCGCTCCGCGACCTTCGACACCCAGCGCGGCTTCGGCCTGCGTGCCGTGCGGGGCGCGGCAGCGGCCTATGCCCATGCGGGCGAGGTCACCGCCCCCGCCCTGAAGCGCGCCGCCGCCGCCGTGCGCGGCCTGCCCGGCGATGGCGCCATCCGCCTGGCCGAGCCGCCGCGCGCGACCAATGCCCGGCTTTACGACCCCGCCAACCCGCTGCACGCGATGGACTTCGCCGCCAAGGCCGCGCTGCTGGCCGAGATCGATGCCTTCGCCCGCGCGCGCGACCCGCGCGTGGTGCAGGTGATGGCCTCCCTCTACGGCGAATGGCAGGCGGTGCGGATCCTGCGGGGCGACGGGCGGGAGGTGGCGGACCTGCGCCCGCTCGTGCGGCTGAACGTCTCCGTGGTGGTGGAGGCCGACGGGCGGCGGGAAACCGGCAGCTACGGGATGGGCGGGCGCTTCGCCTATGACCGCGTGCTCGGCGCCGATTCCTGGAAGGCGGCGGTGGACGAGGCGCTGCGCCAGGCGGTGCTCAACCTCGGCAGCGTGCCCGCGCCGGCCGGGGAGATGGAGGTGGTGCTCGGCCCGGGCTGGCCGGGCATCCTGCTGCACGAGGCGATCGGGCACGGGCTGGAGGGCGACTTCAACCGCAAGGGCACCTCGGCCTTCGCGGGGCTGATGGGCCAGCGCGTGGCCTCCAAGGGCGTGACGGTGGTGGACGACGGCACCATCCCCGACCGCCGCGGGTCCCTCACCGTGGACGACGAGGGCACGCCGACGAGCCGTACGGTGATGATCGAGGACGGCATCCTCACCGGCTTCATCCAGGACCGGCAGAACGCGCGGCTGATGGGCGTGGCCCCGACCGGCAACGGGCGCCGGCAGAGCCACGCGCATGCCCCGATGCCGCGGATGACGAACACGGTGATGCTGGGCGGCGAGCACTCGCCGGAGGAGATCATCCGCAGCGTGAAGCGCGGCCTCTATGCCGTGAACTTCGGCGGCGGGCAGGTGGACATCACCTCCGGCAAGTTCGTCTTCTCCGCCTCGGAGGCCTACATGATCGAGGACGGTAGGATCGGCGCGCCGGTCAAGGGCGCGACGCTGATCGGCGACGGGCCGAGCGCGCTGACGCAGGTTTCCATGATCGGCAACGACATGGCGCTGGATGCGGGCATCGGCACCTGCGGCAAGCAGGGCCAGGGGGTGCCGGTGGGCGTCGGGCAGCCCACGCTGAAGATGCGCGGGCTGACGATCGGCGGCACGGCGGTCTGATGGCGGCGGGGGGGTTGGGCCTCGACCTCTCTCAATTCGTCCTCGCCACTCTTGTCATGGCGGCGGCGGCCGTCGTGCAACTCGCCGCCGGAGTAGGCGCCGCCCTCGTCGGCGCGCCCCTGCTGCTGCTGATCGAGCCGCGGCTGGTGCCGGCGGCCTTCTCGGCGGCGATGATGGCGCTTCTCTTTGGCCAATGGCGCTCCAACGCCGGCTCGGTGCCGCCTGGACTGCTTCTGCCGGCTGTCACGGGGGTCGTGCTGGGCACCGGGATCGGCATGATGCTGGCCGTCGCTTGGCCCGGCCTCGCCTCGCGCCGGGGATGCGGCGGGGTGATCCTCGCGGCGGCGGTGCTGACCATCCTCTCCCCCCAGGTCAGGCCGCGCGGGCGGGTGCTGGGCCTCGCCGGGCTCGTCTCGGGCGTCATGGGTGGACTGGCGGCGGTGCATGGGCCGCTCGTCGGCCTTGCCGTGTCGCGGCTGCGGCCCGAGGCGGCGCGGGGATTTCTCGGGCTGTTCTGGCTGATCGCGCAGGGCACGCTCCTGCTCATGGCCGTGCCGGCGGGGCGCGCGGACTGGGGCACGCCGCTGCTCGCGCTTCTCCTCCTGCCGGGGCTGGCCCTCGGCGCGGTCCTCTCCGGCCCGGCGCAGCGCTGGCTGGTGGGGCCGCGCCTGCGCGCCGGCATCCTCGGCCTGGCCGTAGTGACCGGCGGCCTGCTAGTGGCCGCGGGATGAACAGTCTTCGTCTCGCGCGCCCCGGGGAGGCGGAAGCGGTTCACGCCCTCGTCCAGCGGGCCTACGCGCCCTACGTGCCGCTGCTCGGCCGGCGGCCGGCGCCGATGGACGACGATTTCGCAGCCCGCATCGCGCTCGGGCAGGCGCATGTGCTGGAGCGGGATGGAACCATCGTGGCCCTCGCGGTGATCGAGGCGCGGGCGGACCACCTCTGGATTGACGACCTGGCGGTGGAGCCGGCGATGCATGGTCAGGGCATCGGCCAGCTCCTGCTCGCCTTCGCCGAGGCCGAGGCGCGGCGGCTGGGTCTGGGTGAGCTGCGGCTGCTGACGAACGAGCGGATGGTGCGGAACCGGGCGATCTACGCGCGCGCAGGGTTCGGCGAGACGGACCTCGTGGAGGAAGGCGGGCTGCGGCGGGTCTATATGGCGCGGCGGCTGGGCGCTTCCTCCTGAACTGCCGTCGCCCGTGCGTGCCTCCCAGACCCCAGGTCGTACCCTGGGTTTGAGGCCCCGCTCGCCGTCAGCCCGTTCCCCAGATTTGCCAGGCCGTTCCGAGCAGACCTGCCACGATGAGGGCGAGGCCGCAGGCCCGGTAGTAGCGCAGCGGCGAGGTAGCACGCGCCACGGCCTCGTCCGCTGCGGCACGTTCCTCGGGCGACCGGCCGCGGGCCGCCCGCGCCTCGAACACGGCTTGGCCCCAGGTGGGAGTGCGCTCGGAGAGTTCCGCCCGCGCGCAGGTCAGCGCAGTCAACAGGCCCAGGATGAGCACGCCTGGGAAGCCCAGGACGAGCACGACACCGAGACTGGCGGCGATCAGGGCGAAGATGCCGACCCAGGCGATGCCGTCGACGATGGTGCTGGCGGATCGGCGCATGCCGCAGCTTGGCATCGCGCCGCCCGTTTGTCCGCTCCTCCCTCCGAAGCCGGATGGCGGCTCCAGTCGCGTCAGAGCTCCGCTTCGCCAAACACCCGCGACACGTCCCCGCCCCATTCGGCGGCGTTGCGGCGCAACCAGTGGTCGGCCTGGGTCTCGCCGGAGGCGGCGATGCGTTCCAGCGGCTCGAGGAAGCGTTCCTCGCCCTGGCCACGAGCGCGCAGGCCCTCGTGGGCGATGGTGAGCACGTCGCGTGCCACCTCGCGCAGCGGGACGCCGCCGATCGCGGCATCAAGCGCTTGCATCGGCACGTCGGCACGGAGCGCGTGGAGCTGGGCGACGGACCAGGGGCGCACGAGGCTGGCGGCGGCCTTCAGCGCGGCGGCGTCGTAGAGCAGGCCCACCCAGAAGGCCGGCAGCGCGAGGACCATCTCGGCCGAGCCCATGTCGGCGCCGCGCATCTCGAGGAAGCGCTTGAGGCGGACATCGGTGAAGACGGTGGTCACGTGGTCGGCCCAGTCGCCCATGGTGGCGCGCACGGAAGGATCGGAGGGCAGGCCCTTGGCCATGAAGTCGCGGAAGGTGGTGCCCGTCGCGTCCACGAAGCGGCCGTCGCGCATGACGAAGTACATGGGTACGTCGAGCACGTGGTCGGCAAAGCGCTCGAAGCCGAAGCCGTCCTCGAAGGCGACGGCGGGGATGCCGGTGCGGTCGGGGTCGGTGCGGGTCCAGACCTGGCCGCGCAGCGTGCGGTACTCGGTCGCCTCGCCCTCCCGGAAGGGCGAATTGGCGAAGAGGGCGGTGGCCAGCGGCTGGAGCGCGAGGGAAACGCGGAGCTTCTGCACCATGTCCGCCTCGTCCCCGAAATCGAGGTTGGCCTGCACGGTCGCGGTGCGGAGCATCATGTCGAGACCCATGTCGCCCACGCGCGGCATGTAGTTCCGCATGATCGCGTAGCGGGTCTTCGGCATCCAGGGCATGGCGTCGCGCGTGGCGAGCGGGTGGAAGCCGAGGCCGGCGAAGCCGATGCCGAGCGGCTCCGCCACCTCGCGCAGGTCGCGCAGGTGGTCGGCCAGTTCGGACTCGGTTTCCTGGATGGTGGCGACGGGGGCCCCGGAGAGCTCGAACTGGCCGCCGGGCTCGAGGCTGACGCTCGCCTCTCCACGCTTGAGGCCGATGATCTTGCCCCCGTCCTCGATCCGCTCCCAGCCCTTCGCGGTCAGCCCTTCCAGCAGGGCGGCGATGCCGGCGGGCTCGTAGGCGGGGGGAAGGAGGGTTTCGCGATGGAAGCCGATCTTCTCGTGCTCGGTGCCGACGCGCCAGGCTGTGCGGGGCTTGCTGCCGGCGGCGAACCAGCCGGCCAGGTCACGCGCGGATTCGATCGGCGTGAGATCGGCCTCGCCAGGGTTAGACATTCTGCGTTCTGCTCGTCCATCGGGTGGGCCAGGTTGCCACGGGCCGCCTGGACCATCCCAGCGCCGAGACCGCCGCCCCGTTCCTGAATTCTGGCCCTGGGCATTCCCGCCCTGGGATTCGGGAGCCGAGGCCGTTCCCCGCAACAAAGGGATGCGGCGGCGGGGCGTCAAGTTCCCACCCCGTGAACCCTCCGTGCGCCCCGGCTTCACAAGGGGGCTGAAGCGGGGATGGACACCCGCCGCGATCCGTCGGAAGGAGGGCGCGTGGCGCCCCATACCGACATCAGGCGGGACGGGCTGGTTGGGTGGCTGCCCACCTCGCTCGTGCCCTACGCGCTGCTGATGCGGCTGGACCGGCCGATCGGCTCCTGGCTGCTTTTCCTGCCGGGCCTCTGGGCCTTCGCCGCTGCCGCGCCCTCCTGGGGGCGCGGGATCTGGCTCACCTTCCTGTTCGGCCTCGGGGCGGTGGTCATGCGCGGCGCGGGCTGCGTGGTGAACGACCTTTGGGACCGTGACCTCGACCGGCAGGTGGCGCGCACCGCGGCGCGGCCGCTCGCCTCGGGGGCGATTTCCACGCGGCAGGCGCTCGCCTTCCTCGCGCTGCTCTGCTTGATCGGGCTCATCATCCTGCTGCAGCTCTCCCCGGCGGCCATCCTGCTCGGCGTCGCCTCGCTGGTGCCGATCGTGCTCTATCCGCTGGCCAAGCGCGTGACGGACTGGCCGCAGGCGGTGCTGGGGGTGGTCTTCACCTGGGCGGCGCCGATGGGCTGGGCGGCGGCCACGGGGGGGCTTTCGGCGCCGGGCCTGCTTCTCTGGGCAGCAGGCTTCGGCTGGACCCTCGCCTACGACACGATCTACGCCCACCAGGACCGCGAGGATGACGCGCTGGTCGGCATCCGCTCATCTGCCCTCACTCTCGGGGAGAGGACGCGGCCCTTCCTGATGGTGGCCTTCGCGGGCTGCATCGCCCTGGTGGCGACGGCCGGGGTGCGGGCGGGGCTGAACCCGATCTTCCTGGTCGGCCTCGCGATGCCGGTCGCGCATTTTGCCTGGCAGTGGCGGGTAATCGACATCCACGACCCCGCGCTCTGCCTCCGGCTCTTCAAGTCCAACCGGGATGCGGGGCTGCTGATCGCCCTCGCCCTCCTGCTGGGACGGCTGTGAGCGGGGACGGGTCCTCGCCCGAGGCCTTCGTCGCCGCCCATACGGCCATTGCCCGCGCGCCGCTGGTGCCGGAGATCCCGCTCCACCTCGCGACCGAGCTGACGCCTCTCTGGCAGGCAACCGAGGAGTGGCTGGGCGAGCGGGGCATCGAGCCGCCCTTCTGGGCCTTTGCCTGGCCGGGCAGCCAGGCGCTGGCGCGCTGGGTGCTGGACGATCCCGCCCGCGTCGCGGGGCGCCGGGTGCTCGATTTCGCGGCGGGCGGCGGGCTGGCGGCGATCGCCGCGGCGCTCTCGGGCGCGGCGGGCGTGGAGGCGGCGGAGATCGATCCCCTCGCCCATGCCGCCATCCGCCTGAACGCGGCGCTGAGCGGCGCGGCAGTGGCCGAGGCGCCCGGGGATGTCGTGGGCAGCGCCTGCCGCTGGGACGTCATCCTCGCGGGGGATGTCTGCTACGAGGCGCCAATGACGCGGCATATCCTGCCCTGGCTGCGCGGCATGGCAGGCGCGGGCGCTACCGTCATCCTCGCTGATCCCGGCCGCGCCTATGCCCCGCGCGAGCGGCTGGAGCCGGTGGCGCATTACCGCGTGCCCGTCACGCGCGAGCTGGAGGACAGCGAGGAGCGCGAAGTTACCCTCCAGCGGCTGCTTCCCTGAGAGGCGTGGAGCACGGTCCCGGTAAATCGCCACACGACCGAAACCCTGCCGTCATGGGCCGGTTCTCCCCCTGTCCGCGCCTTCGTAGCGCCTCCGATGTGAATGGTTTCGCCATGTCCCAGCGTGTCCTGATCGTCGAGGACGAGGTCCTGATCGCTCTCGATCTGGCCTCGGCCCTGGAGGACATGGGCCATGAGGTCGTCGCGACTGCCGGGGACTCCGCCGAGGCGCTTCTCTCCGCGCGGGACGGCTTGGACATCGCCCTCGTGGACCTGAACCTGCGCGACGGCCCGACCGGCCCCTCCCTCGGCGAGACGCTGGCTCGGGACTGGGGGGCGACAGTGATTTATCTCACCGCCAATCCCGGGCAGGTGCCGCAGGGCTGCGCCGGGCCGGTGGGCATCCTGCCCAAGCCCTTCAGCGACACCGCCCTGGCCGCCACGCTCCGCTTCGCCGTCTCCCTGCGAGAGGGCAAATGTGCCCGCCCGCCCGAGGACCTCCGCCTACTGGGCCGTGCGGCGGTGGAGTGCCGCGGCCGGTAGCCAGGCTTCCAGTTCCAGCCCGCCGGGCTGCCAGTGGCGAACGATCTTGCCACTGAGCTGGCCCTCAACGCTGAGGGTCGCGAGGCGGCTGCCGAATCCCTCCCTCTCCGGCGGGCCGGGCACGGGCGGGCCACCGGTCTCCTGCCAGCGCACCCTGATCCTGTCCTTCCCGTCTGGCCCCGCCTCCGTCCAGAAGCGGAGGAGGATCTGGCCGCCCGGAACCGAGAGCGCGCCGTATTTCGCGGCATTCGTCGCCAGCTCGTGAAAGAGCAGCGCGAGCGGGGTCGCGGCGGCGTCGTCGAAGGTCTGATCTGTGCCTTCGATGAGGATGCGATCGGTTGCCTCCTCCACCGCTCCATCAGCCGGGCTCGGGGGGGCTTCGGCCGATCCGCCGGGCACGGTGGCATAGGGCGAGAGCAGGTCCCGCAGGAAGGAGAAGAGCGTCGTCGGGCCAATGACGGGCCTGCTGGCGTCGCTGTGCGGGCGCGCGAACTCGTGCGCCCGCGCCAGGGCTCCGATCCGCCCGCGCAGATCCGCCGCGAAGCGCGTGGCCTCGGGATGGCCGCGGGCAGAAAGGGAAGTGAGCGAGAGGATCACGGCGAAGATGTTCTTGATGCGGTGGCTCAGCTCGTGGCTGAGCATCTCCCGCTCCTCCGCAGCCCGACGCATCTCCTGAATATCGGTGCAGGTGCCGAACCAGCGGCTGACACGCCCGCGTGCGTCGCGCACCGGCACGGCGCGGCCGAGGAACCAGCGCCAGCTGCCATCTGCCAGGCGCAGGCGGTACTCGACCTCGTAGGGCTCGCCGCTGAGGAGGGAGTGGCGCCAGCGCTCCCAGGTATGGGCACGGTCATCCGGGTGGACGATGGTGGCCCAGCCCTCCCCCTCGCTCTCGCCGGGTGGCAGGCCGGTGACCTCGTACCAACGGCGGTTGAAGTAGTCGTGGTCGCCATTGGGAAGGGTGGACCAGACCATTTGCGGCAGGGTGTCGGCGATAGCCCGGAAGCGGGCGTCACTCTCGCGCAGCGCCGCCTCCGTCTCCTTCTGCTCCGAGATGTCGAGCGCGACGCCGGCCAGCCGGTTGGCCCGCCCGCCAGCATCCCGCAGCACACGGCCGCGCAGCTGCACCCAGGTGACGTCCCCGCCCGGTGGCCAGGTCCGGTACGCAAGGTTGAGCGGCGCCCGCCCGGCCAGGGCTGCGACGAGCGCGCGGTCGAGCGCGGGCCGGTCCTCGGGTACCACATGGGCCAGCAGCTCCGGTCCCGTCGCGCCGCGCTCCCCGAGGGCGGGGTCCATGCCATGGAGGACGCAGGCGCGGGCATCGGCGCGGATGAGGCCGGTGCCGGCATCCCAATCCCAGGCACCAGCGATGCCGGAGGCCTCGAGCGCAAGGGCCAGTCTCTGCTCGGCCCAATTGGGGCGGGCAGCAGGCGTATCAGATGGCACGGATGATCCGGGGCGCATGTAACCAAGGCTTGTGCCACGACACGCGCTTCCACACCACCGCGCGAGCGGCGCTCACCCCGCTTCGAGCAGCGCCACCGGCAGCCGGCCCAGCAGCGCCTGGAGAGGCAGGGACCCGCCTTCCGGCGCCGCCTCCCCGCCCAGCGCGTCGCGGAAGCGAAGGCTGGCCAGTGCGGGCGGGAGGGCGAGCGAGGTTTCTGCCCATGCCTCGGCCGGGATGAGCGGCAGGCCCCCCTCCCCCAGCAGCTTCGCGGGCAGGCGGGTGACGACCGTGATGCAGGCTGCCTCGCCCTCGCGCCGGGCAAAGGCGAGCACATGGGCCGCGAGCGGCCCCTGGGCCTCCAGCGGGATGTACTCGCCCGTCGCGAAGAGAGCCGGCTGGCGGGCGCGCAGCGCGAGAGTCCGGGCGATGACCGCAGCCTTCACCCGCCCGTCCTTCCAGTGTGAGAGAAGGTCGGCTGGCGCCTCGCCCGCATCCAGCGCGGCCTCGCGCGCGGGGAAGTCCACGGGGCGGCGGTTATCGGGATCCACGAGGGAGAAGTCCCAGAACTCCGTGCCCTGGTAGAGGTCGGGGATGCCGGGCGCGGTGCAGCGGATGAGGGTCTGGGCAAGACCGTTCGCCGCGCCGGCCGGGGAGAGGCGGGCAACGAGGGCGGCCACCTCCTCCCGCAGGCGGGAGGGCCGGTCCATGGCCAGCATGGCCGTGATGAAGTCCCGGCAGGCGGCCTCGTAGGGCTCGTTCGGCACCGCCCATTCGGAGCGGCGCTTGCCCTCGCGCAGCGCCTTTTCCTGCCAAGCGGCGAGGCGCTTCACGAGGGCTGCGACGCCCTCCTCGTCCGCGGGGTCGAGATCAAGCGGCCAGGCGCCGATGAGCGACTGGTAGAGCATGATCTCGTCGGTGGCGTCCGGCGCGGGCTCGCCGTCCACCTCCTTCTTCAGCACCGTGTTCAGCCGCGTCCAGCGCGTGAGCGTCGCGGCCCATTCATCCGGGATCTCGGAGAGGACGGCCAGGCGCGCGCGGGTATCCTCGCCGCGCTTGTGGTCGTGGGTGGCCGTCGCCAGCAGTTCGCGTGGGAAGAATTTGGCGCGCTCGCGGCAGGTGGCGTGGAAGGCGGCGGGGGTGATCGCGAAATGCGAGGGCTCGGAGCCGACCTCGTTGCGCGAGATGAGGCGGCCGTAGCGGTAGAAGGCGGTGTCCTCCACGGACTTCGCCGCGACGGGGGCCGAGAGCTGCTGGAAGCGAACGGCGGCGCGCAGCCGCTCCCGGCGCTGGGCATGTGGCAGGTGGCGCGGCGGGTCGCCGCCGAGCCAGGAGTCCAGCAGGTCGAGCAACGGGCGCTCGGTGGCGCGCACGGTGCGGCGGGCGCCAGCCATGGCCCAGTCGAGCAGGCGGCGATCGGCCTCGTTGCGCCCGGCGATGCCGACATAGGAGCGGTAGGCCGGGAAGTGCACAAGCACCTCCGTCAGCGCGCGCCTGATGGCCGTCGGCGTGAAGTCGCGGGTCTTGAGGTCGCGGGCGGCGATGCGACGGAGCGCGGCGGCGGTGCCGTTGAGTTCGCTGGCCAGATTGTAGCGCAGGATCTGCCGCCGGGCCTCGCGCGCCTCCTCCCCGAAATCGACGGGGCGGCCGGTCTGATCGTGCCAGAGGGCAGCGAGAGGATCGGCGCCCTCAGGGTCGTGCAGGACGGCGGAGACCTCGTCCATGAAGTTGTAGCCGGTGGTGCCGTCCACCATCCAGTCGCGCCGCAGCTTCTCATGCGGCGCGAGGATCTTCTCGATGAGCAGCAGCGGCTCACCGCGCGGCACACCCTCGGGGCGGCGGGATTCGAGCGCCTGCAGGCGCCGGCGCAGCTTGCGGCAGTAGCCGCGGGGATCGGCCAGGCCGTCCACGTGGTCCACGCGCACGCCGTCGATGAGCCCATTTTCGTAGAGCTTCAAGATAAGGGCGTGCGTCGCCTCGAAGACAGGCGGGCGCTCGACCTGGAGACCGCCGAGGGAGGTGACGTCGAAGAAGCGGCGCCAGTTGATCTCGTCCGTCGCAGCGCGCCACCAGGCGAGGCGGTAGTGCTGCGCCTCCAGCAGCGCGTGCAGGCGGGCGCGGCCTTCCTCATCCTTCGGGTCGTGGGCGGCAATGGCCGCGTCGATCTGCGCGCGGCCCTCGGGCGTCGCGGCGTGGCGCGCGAGCATGTCGAGCGCGAGGCCCGAGGCGGCGCGCGCGGCCTCCGCGTCGTCGCTCGCCGAAAGGGCGCGGAAGGTCTGGGCGAGGCCCGTCAGCATCGCCTCTCCGGTCGCGGAGAGGATCGCCGCGTAGGTCGGCGGCGCGATGGGGAAGCGGTGCTCGAAGTATTCCGCGTAGATCTTGCCGCTCTCGGGCTCGAAATGCAGCGCGAGGTCGCCGGATTCGAGGACGGTGCCGTATGGCGCGCCGAGGAAGGGCGCGAGCATGCGGTTCGTCAGGTCCGGATCCGGCGGGTTCCAGTCGATGTCGAAGAACTTGGCGAAGGGAGATTGCGGCCCCCATTCGAGCACGTCGAGCCACCAGCCGTTGTCGGCGCCGCCGACGCCCATGTGGTTGGGCACGATGTCGAGGATGAGGCCCATGTTGTGGGCGCGCAGCGCGGCGACGAGACGTTCCAACGCCTCCTCCCCGCCGAGCTCCGGGTTGATGCGGTTCGGATCCACGATGTCGTAGCCGTGGGTGGAGCCGGGCCGCGCCTTGAGGATGGGAGAGGCGTAGAGATGGCTGATGCCGAGCTTCGCGAAATAGGGAACCAGCGGCACGGCCGCGTCGAGCGGGAAATCCTTGTGGAACTGCAGCCGGGCGGTGGCGCGCGGCGTGCCGGGGACAGAACCAATAGCGGGCATCAGCGGGCCACTTTCATCGGAATTGGGCAAAGGAGGCGATTCGGGCGGCGGTGTCGTGCTCGTCGAGCAGGGTCGCGGCCTCGCCGGGCAGGCGGCGGCGCCAGTTCGGGTGGGCGCCGGTGGTGCCGGGCAGGTTCGGCGCCTCCTCCAGCGCCAGCGCGTCCTCCAGCGGCAGCAGGGCGAGGGCGCAGGCGGCGGAGGCGACGTGCCGGGCGGCGGCCGTCGCGACCTCCGCGCCGTCGTCCTCCGCGGGCATCGGCCCTTCGGCCGCGCCGCTCTCGCACATGGCGTCCCAGAGGCGGGTGCGGTCCTCGGCGCGCTCGGCGTATTGGGGCGCGCCGTCCGCGCCCTCGCCCAGCAGGCCGAGCTTCACGCGCCAGTCGATGTCGCGCCCGCGCCACCAGCCGGCGACGGTCGGCAGGTCGTGGGTGGTGGTAACGGCGACGGCGCCGGGCGACCAGCTGGTCGGGGGCGTGAAGCTGCGGTCTTTCGCCTGCTCGAAGTAGAGGACGCGCAGGCCCATCACGCCGGTCTCGTCCAGGCGCTCGCGGAAGCCCTCGGGCAGGGTGCCGAGGTCCTCGCCGACGACGATCGCCTTGTGGCGCTGCGATTCGAGCGAGACGAGGCGCATCATGTCCTCCACGGGGAAGTGGAGATAGGCGCCCTCCGCCGCATCCCCGCCCTGGGGGACGAGCCAGAGGCGGGCGAGGCCCATGGCGTGGTCGATCCGCACGCCGCCCGCGTGGCGCATGGCGGCGCGCAGCATCTCCAGGAAGGCGGTGTAGCCGTTGTCCCGCAGCCCGCGCGGCGAGAAGGCGGAGATGCCCCAGGACTGGCCAAGCGGCGAGAAGATGTCGGGCGGCGCGCCGACGCCGACGCCGGCCAGGATCTGCCCCTGGCGCGACCAGCCGTGGCTGCCGCCGCCGTCGGTGCCGACGGCGAGGTCCGCAATGAGGCCGATCCCTGCGCCCGCCTTCTTGAAGGCGGCCTGCGCGGCGCCGAGGCCGCGGTCGGCGATCCATTGCAGGAAGGCGTGGAAGGTGACCTCCTTCGCATGCTCCCCGGCAAAGCGCTCCACGCCCGGGGCCTGCGGGCGGCGGCACTCCTCCGGCCAGTCCTTCCAGTGCCAGAGGGCGGGATCGCGGCCGTAGAGATGCGCGTGCAGCGCCTCAAAGCGCGCGTGGCTCTCCAGTGCCTCGCCGCCCTCCTCGCGGAAGCGGTCGAAGGCGGCGTCACCGGGAAAGCGGTCGAACATCGCGCGGAAGAGGGAGAGGCGCAGCCGCGCGGCCGCGGGCCAGTCCACGAGATCGAGGGATTCGAGGCGCGCGAACTCGTCGGCCAGGCCTGTACTGGCCAGCGCCGCGCGCAGCGCCTCGGCCCCGAGGCTCGCGGGATCGGCGTGCAGCACGTTCAGGAACAGGCGCGAGGAGGGCGCGTAGGGCGAGAAGCGCTCAGGGTCGGCCGAGAACTGCGCGTGGACGGGCGAGATGGCGATGGCGTCCGCGCCCCGGCGCGCCGCGCTGCCGGCAAGCTGGGCGAGGCCGGTGAAGTCGCCGATGCCGGCATCGCCGGTGCGGCGCGGGGAGTAGAGCTGCACCGCGAGGCCCCAGGGGCGCGTGCCCTGCACGATGGCGTGGCCGCGGCGCGGGCAGACCGCGAGGACTGTCCGCTGTCCGCCGATCTCCAACTGGTGGTAGCCGGGTTCCTCCACGGAGGGCAGGGTGCAGAGGCCGTCCCTCTGCCCGGCGCGCCCCTCGCGGATCTCGCCGTTTTCCAGTTGCAGGCGGAACTCCGGCTCGCCGGACAGGCCAAGCAGCACGGGGCGGCCAGCGAGCGCGGTGCAGAGCGGCGGCAGGCCGCGCTGGCTTTCACGCAGGCGCTCGCGGCTCTCGCGGATCGCGGCGTCGCCGTCGGCGGGAAGGCCGAGGGCAGCGAGGATGGCGCGCATCGCCTCCGGCCCGACCTCGTGCTGCTTGTCGTTCACGTCGCGCCATTCCACCGCAATCCCGGCGTCGCGGGCGAGATCGCGAAGGTCGTGGTCGTTCATTCGGGGGGATCCAGGAGTGCGATGGTCGTGCGCGGGGGGAGCGTGCCGGCGGCGAGCGACGCCGCATCGCCGGGCGCGCTCTCGAACACGGTTCGCGCGCCCTTCGCGTTAACATGGGCTGCATCGGCACCGAGATTAGTCGCGATGGTGAGAAGCGAGCCGTCGCCCATGCGCCAGCGCGCGACGACCGCGGCCTCGCCCACCGCTTCCGCGCCCTCGGCCATGGCACCCTTCAGACGCGGGATGATTTCCGCGCGGCGGATCGCCAGCAGCGCCTTGTGGCGGGCGAGGATGGCGGCATGGGGCGGACGCTCGACCTCCGCAGGATCGGGGCGGGAGGCCTCGAAGGTGGCGGGGTCGTTCGGGTCGGGGATGCGGGCGCGCGCGGCCTCGTCCCGGAAAGCGGAGAAATGCGCGAACTCCTTGCGCCTTCCCTCCTTCACCGCCTTCGCCAGCTCGGGGTCCTCAAAGCCCGTGAAGAAGAGGAAAGGGGCGGTCGCGCCCCATTCCTCACCCATGAAGAGCATCGGGATCTGCGGGCAGAGAAGAAGGAGCGCGGTCGCGGCCTTCAGCGCGTCGCGGTCCGCAAGGGCGAAGAGGCGCTCGCCCATCGCGCGGTTGCCGACCTGGTCATGGTTCTGCAGGAAGAGCACGAAGGCGGTGGGCGGCAGGTGGGCGGAGGGCTCGCCGCGGCCGCGCCCGAGATGTGGCATTGTCTCGCCCTGGAAGAGGAAACCCTCGGCCAGCACCCGGGCGAGTTTCTTCGCGCCCTCGCCGTGGAAGTCCTCGTAGTAGCCCTCGCTCTCACCGGTCAGGAGCGGGTGGAGCGTGTTGTGGCCGTCGTCGTTCCACTGCGCGTCGTAGAGGCCGGGCGTGAGCTTGGAGGCGGTGTTGCCCTCGTTCTCGAGCACGAGATGGACCTCGCGCCCCGTGATCTCCGAACGGAGGCGGCGCGCCAGCACGTCCAGCCAGCCCTGGTCGGCGATGGCGTGCACGGCATCCAGCCGCAGCCCATCGATGCGGTAGTCGCGCAGCCACATCAGCGCGCATTCCTCGAAGAAGGCGCGCACCTCGGGGCGGGCGAAGTCGATGGAAGCGCCCCAGGGCGTGTGGATGCCCTCGTCGAAGAACTCCTTCGCATAGGCGTGCAGGTAGGCGCCGTCCGGCCCAAAATGGTTGAACACGCAGTCGAGGAAAACCGAGAGGCCGAGGCCGTGCGCCTCGTCCACCAGCGCCTTCAACTCATCCGGCGTGCCGTAGGAGGGATCGGGGGTGAAGGGCTGCACCCCGTCGTAGCCCCAGTTCCGATCGCCGGAGAAGGCGTTGACGGGCATCAGCTCCACCGCCGTCACGCCAAGGTCGCGCAGGCGGGGCAGCATGGCGCGGATGCCGGCATAGCCACCGCAGGTGCCGGCATGAAGTTCGTAGAGCACCGTCTCGTGCCAGGGGCGGCCGCGCCAGTCCTCGTTGCGCCAGCGGTAGGCCGCGTGGTCCACCAGCACGGAGGCGCCGTGCACGCTCTCGGCCTGGGCACGGGCGGCAGGGTCGGGCACCAGCAGGTCGGGCGAGGTGCGGAAGCGGTAGCGGTCCCCGGCGCGAGCCGGGGCCTCGGCGGTGAACCAGCCGCCGGGAGCGGGTTGCATCGGGACGGGGTCGCGGCCCTCGATTTCCAGGGAGACGCTCCTGCTGGAGGGCGCCCAAAGGCGGAAAGTCGCGCCTCCTTCGTGGAGGATCGGTCCCCAGAGGGACGGTGCGGCGTTCGTCATGTCCGGTCCAGGCGGCTCCACAGCAGGACCAACGAGCGCGCCGCGACGGGCACGGTTTCCTCATTCTCTCGCAACATCCGCTCCTTGGCCTCGGGATCGGCGCTGTCGAGCAGGAGGCACCAGGTCCGGGACACGCCCGGCAGCACGAAGGGCTGGTCGGCGCTGTCGGCGTTCATCAACAGCAGCACCGTGTCCGCGCCGCCCTCCGCCACGCCGTCGGCGCGCAGCATGGCGAATGTTTTCGCCACCGGGTCGTTCCAGGCTTCGGGCGTCATGGGCTGGCCGTCCTGGCCGAACCACTGCGTGTCCGACAGGCCCGGCACCGGCTCGGACCGACCGTGCGGGAAGCGTGCGGGGCGCAGCGGGGCCAAGCGGTGGCGCAGCCGTGTCAGGCGGGCGGTGAAGCGCGCCATGAGTTGCGCCGCTTGCGTCTCCGCGCGTTCCCAATCAACCCAGGAGGTCTCATTGTCCTGGCAATAAGCGTTGTTGTTGCCGCGCTGGGTACGGTTCATCTCGTCGCCCGCCAGGATCATCGGCGTGCCCACGGAGAAGAGCACCGTGGCCAGCATGGCGCGCTTCAGCCGGCCGCGGATCTCGAGGATCGCGGGGTCGTCGGCCTCCCCCTCCACGCCCCAGTTGTGGGAGTGGTTGTCGCTGTGGCCGTCACGGTTGTCCTCGCCATTCGCCTCGTTGTGGCGGTGGTCGTAGGAGACAATGTCCTCCAGCGTGCTGCCGTCGTGCGAGGCGATGTAGTTTACGCTCGCCCAGGGCTTGCGGCGCCTCCGGTCGAACAGTTCCGCCGATCCCGTCAGGCGTGCCGCGAGGTCGGAGCGCATGCCCTGGTCGCCCTTCCAGAAGCGGCGCACACCGTCGCGGAACTTGTCGTTCCACTCGGCGAAGCCCGGAGGGTGGTTGCCCAACTGGTAGCCGCCCGGTCCGATGTCCCAGGGTTCGGAGATGAGCTTCACGCGCGAGAGGACGGGGTCCTGGCGCACAGCGTCGAAGAAGCCGGAGCCGGGATCGAAGCCCGACACCTCCCGGCCGAGGACGCTGCCAAGGTCGAAGCGGAAGCCGTCCACGTGGAAGCTCTCGACGTAGTAGCGAAGGCTGTCCATGACCATCTGCAGCACGCGCGGATGCGACATGTTCACGGTGTTGCCCGTGCCAGTGTCGTTGATGCAGACGCGCGGGTTGTCCGGCAGCAGGCGGTAGTAGGAGGCGTTGTCGAGGCCGCGCCAGGAGAGGGTGGGGCCCATCTCCGATCCCTCGCAGGTGTGATTGTAGACGACGTCGAGGATCACCTCGATCCCGGCCTCGTGCAATCGACGCACAGCGGCGCGGATCTCGTTCAGCGCGCCGGTCGCGAGATAGGCGGGCTCGGGCGCGAAAAAGGAGAGGGTGGAGTAGCCCCAGTAGTTCGTGAGCCCCTTCTCCACGAGAAAGCGATCCTGCAGGAAGGCGTGCACGGGTAGCAGCTCCACCGCCGTCACGCCGATGCGCAGCAGGTGGTCGATGACCGCGGGGTGGCCCAGCGCCTGGAAGGTGCCGCGCACCGGTCCGGGGACCGCGTGGTGCTGCCAGGTAAGACCCTTGAGATGCGCCTCGTAGATGATGGTGTCAGACCAGGGGCGCTCGGGCCGCCGCTCGTTTCCCCAGTCATAGGCACGGTCGTCCACCACCAAGCCCTTGGGCATGGCGGCGGCGCTGTCGCGGCGGTCCATCGTCAGGTCGGCGCGCTGGTTGCCGACGCGATAGCCGAAGAGCGCGTCGGACCAGGTGACGTTGCCGACGAGCTGCCTGGCATAGGGATCGAGCAGCAGCTTCGTCGGGTTGAAGCGGTGGCCGCGCGCGGGGTCATAAGGCCCGTGCGCGCGGTAGGCATAGACGGTGCCCGGTTCCGCATCCGGCAGGTAGCCGTGCCAGATTTCGTCAGTGCATTCCGGCAGGTCGTAACGCGCGATCTCCCGCCGGCCATTGGTGTTGAACAGGCAGAGCTCGATCCTCTCCGCATGGGCGGAGAAGACCGCGAAGTTCACGCCCAGGCCGTCCCAGGTGGCGCCGAGGGGAAAGGGCCTCCCGGGTTCGAGGCACGGGGGCTCCGTCGGCATGGGCGGGGGTGGTCCTTAGGGCGAGAGGATCAGGGTGGCCAACGGCGGCAGCGAGAGGATGAGGAATGCGGGCTGGCCGTGCGAGCCCTCCTCGGTGGCGTCCACCCCGCCATAGTTCCCGATGCCGGAACCGCCATAGGAGGCGGCGTCCGTGTTCAGGACCTCCCGCCAATGGCCGCCCTGGGGCACACCGATCCGGTAGCCATCCCGCGGGACAGGCGTCATGTTGCAGACCACGAGCGCGGGCGTGCCGTCGGCACCGAGCCGGAGGAAGGCGAAGACGCTGTTCGTGTTGTCGTCCCCCACCACCCAGGCGAAGCCCTGCGGATCAGCGTCGCGCTGGTGCAGCGCGGGAAGTGCGCGATAGGTCCGGTTGAGGTCGCGCACCAGCTCCTGCACGCCGCGGTGGCGCGGATCGTCCAGCAGGTGCCACGGAAGCTGTGCGTCGTGGTTCCACTCGGTCGGCTGAGCCAGCTCGATGCCCATGAAGAGAAGCTTCTTGCCGGGATGCGTCCACATGAAGGCGAGATAGGCGCGAAGATTGGCGCGCTTCTGCCAGTCGTCGCCGCGCATCTTGCCCAGCAGCGATCCCTTCCCATGCACGACCTCGTCGTGGGAGAGCGGGAGCACGAAGTTCTCCGAGAAGGCATAGACAAGGCTGAAGGTCATCTCGCCGTGGTGCCAGCGGCGATTGATCGGATCCTCCTCCATGTAGTGGAGAGTATCGTGCATCCAGCCCATGTTCCACTTGTAGTGGAAGCCGAGGCCGCCCTCCGACACGGGCTTCGAGACGCCGGGCCAAGCCGTGCTCTCCTCGGCCACCATGATGGCGCCGGGGCAGCGATGACGGACGGCCTCGTTGAGTTCCTTCAGGAAGGCTACGGCCTCAAGGTTCTCGCGGCCCCCGAAGACGTTGGGCACCCATTCGCCGTGGTTGCGGGAGTAGTCGCGGTAGAGCATCGAGGCTACCGCGTCCACCCGCAGGCCGTCCACGTGATAGTGCTCAAGCCAGTGCAGCGCGGAGGCGATGAGGAAGCCGCGCACCTCCGTGCGGCCGAAATTGTAGATGAGGGTGTTCCAGTCCTTGTGGAAGCCCTCCCGCGGGTCCGCGTGCTCGTAGAGCGCCGTGCCGTCGAACTGCGCGAGGCCGTGCGGGTCCGAGGGGAAGTGCGCGGGCACCCAGTCGAGGATGACGCCGATCCCGGCCTCGTGGCAGCGGTCCACGAAGCGCGCGAAACCCTCGGGCGTGCCAAAGCGCGCGGTGGGCGCGAAGAGGCCGAGCGGCTGGTAGCCCCAGGAGCCGCCGAAGGGGTGCTCCATGATCGGCAGCAGCTCGACATGGGTAAAGCCCATGCCCTTCACATAGGGGATCAGCCGAGAGGAGAGCCCATCCCAATCGCCGGCATGGCCGTCATCGGCACGCCACCAGGAGCCAGGATGCACCTCGTAGATGGCTATCGGTGCGGCCACGTCCTGGGCGGCACCGCGGCGCTCCATCCAGGCGCCGTCCCGCCAGCCATAGGGCACGGGGTTGGACACGATTGAGGCAGTGCCGGGGGCGAGCTCGGCCCGCGCCGCGATCGGATCCGCCTTGAGCGGCAGCACGCCGCCATGCGGGCCGAGGATCTCGTACTTGTAGTGCTCTCCGGGCACGAGGCGCGGGATGAAGATCTCCCAGATGCCCGAGGCGCCGCGCAGGCGCATGGGGTGGCGCCGCCCGTCCCATGAGTTGAAGCCGCCGACGACGGAGACGCGGCGCGCGTTGGGCGCCCAGACGGCAAAGCGCACGCCGGGCACGCCGTCCACGCTCATCGCCTGCGCGCCAAAGACGCGGCCCATCTCGTGGTGCCGCCCCTCGCCGAAGAGGTAGATGTCCATGTCGCCGAGCAGGGGACCGAAGGCGTAGGGGTCCTCCGTCTCCTGCACGCCGCCGCGCCAGTCGATGCGGAGCGTGTAGGGGCCGGGCGGGATCTCGCCCTCGAAGAAGCCGTGGTCGTGGACCTGCGCCAGTTCGACGGGCGCCCCCGCCTCCGGCACGGCCTCGACGCTCAGCGCACCCGGTTGGAAGGTCCGCACCACGCCGCCGTGCCGGCCGAGCACGGCGAAGGGGTCGCCGTGGCGGCCCTCGACGATGGCCTGGATAGCGCCTTGGGTCTCGCTCATGCAGTCACCAGTCGGTCGGCCAGCGCGGAGAGCCCGCGCAGCGGGATGGAAAGCCAGGCGGGGCGGTTCGCCGCCTCGTAGCGCAGCTCGTAGGAGGCCTTCTCCAGCAGGAACAGGTCGAGCAGCGCGTCGCGCGTGGCGGCGGGCGCCCATTGCACGGGGGATGCCGCCTCGGCCTCGTGATAGGCCTCCTGGAAGGCTGCGCCGGCCTCGGTGCGGAAGCGGGCGAGCAGGGTCTCGCGCCGGTCCGGCAGCGCCGTGCTCAGCGCCGAAGAGGCCGCAGCGGCCGCGTAGTCGAGCGACCGCAGCAGGCCCGCGACGTCGCGCAACGGGCTGCCCTTGGCGCGGCGCTCCTCCAGCGTGCGCGCGGGCTCGCCTTCGAAGTCCACGATGACGGCGTCGCCCTGCGCGACCAGCACCTGGCCGAGGTGGAAGTCACCGTGCACGCGCGTCATCAGCGCGCCATCGGCCGATTGCGCGAGCTTGCGCGCAGCCTCCTTGAGTGCATCGCGGCGGGCGAGCAGGCCCTCCGCCATGGCCTTGTCCTCGCCGGTGAGATCAGCCTTCTCCAGCAGGTCCAGCGCGGGATCGAGCTGCGCTATGGCGCCCTCCGCCCAGGCCGTGCGGGAGGCCTCGCCGGCCACTTCCGGGGAGAAGGCGGGATTGTCGCTCGGTGCGGCCAGCGCCGCGTGCAGTTCGCCCAGGCGCTTGCCTAGGGCCGAGATGAAGGAGAGGTAGCCGGCCAGCGCGTCCGTCTCGTCATCCGTCTGGTCGGCGGCGCGGGAGAGCCAGTCGAGGGTCCAGCCCCAGCCGTCGCCCTGGTTGCGGACGAAGCCCTGCACGAGCATCAGCGTGACGGGCACGCCGTCCGCCCCCGTGCGCACGACTTCGCCCAGCAGCGGCGCGATGTTCTCGAAGCCCGCCTCGGTCAGGTGGCGCGTGACCTCGGCCTCCGGGTGAATGCCGGTCACCAGCTTGCGCAGGATTTTCAGCACCGCCTGCTCGCCGACGATGATGGAGGAGTTGGACTGCTCGCCCGGCAGGCGGCGCACCTCGGGCTTCTCGCCGAGGTCCATTGCGTTCAGCCGCTCGCTGCCGATGAAGCGGACGGGACCGTCCTCGGTCTGCGCCTCCGCGCCCTGGCGCAGCGCGCCGAGCACGCGATGCACGAAGTAGTCGGAGGCGAAGGCGTCGGTCAGGTAGCCGACGCGCCGGCCCTGCCGCACGCGGGAAAGCGCGAGCTGGTAGGCGAGCGGGCCGGGCGTCTCGTCCTCCTCCATGGCGGCCAGCGGCACCGCGTAGCGCTCCGTGCGGCCCGGCAGCGTCACCTCGATTTCGGCCAGTAGCGTGTGGATGCCACCCGGGATGGGCGCGAGCGCGCGCAGCTTCGCCGATTGCAGCGTCTCGCTCTTCGAGGCGAACCAGCGGCGCTTAGGCAGCCAAGCAGGCAGCACCTCGCGCTCGATCTCGCCCTTCTGGGCCGGGCCCATGGAGGTCGCGGTGGTGGGGAAGACGATGGTGCGGAGGTCGGGCAAGGGTTCGGGCGCCTTCACATGCCAGGGCGGCAGGGCCTGCTCCGTCGCGAGGACGAACCAGTAGAAGCCGTAGGGCGGCAGGGTGAGGAGGTAGGTGAGCTGTCCGATGGCCGGGAAGGCGGTGCCGCCGAGCATCTCCACGGGCACGCGGCCCGCGTGCTGCGCGAGGTCCAGCTCCACCGCCTGGGCGGAGCGCGAGAGATTGAAGACGCAGAGGATGGATTCACCCCCTTCCATCTCTCGCAGATAGGCGAGCACCTTGCGGTTGCCGGGATAGAGCAGGCGCATGGAGCCGCGCCCGAAGGCCTGGCTGCGCTTGCGCGTGGCGAGCATGCGCCGCATCCAGTTCAGCAGGCTGTGCGCGTCGCGCGCCTGCGCCTCCACGTTCACGGCCTGGAAGCCGTAGAGCGGGTCCTGGATGACCGGCAGCACGAGCCCCGCGGGATCGGCCTTGGAGAAGCCACCGTTGCGGTCGGGCGACCACTGCATCGGCGTGCGCACGCCGTCACGGTCGCCGAGATAGATGTTGTCGCCCATACCAATCTCGTCGCCGTAGTAGATGACGGGCGTGCCGGGCATGGACATCAGCAACCCGTTCATCAGCTCGATGCGGCGGCGGTCACGCTCCAGCAAGGGCGCGAGACGGCGGCGGATACCGAGGTTGATGCGCGCGCGGCGGTCAGCCGCGTAGGTGTTCCAGAGGTAGTCGCGCTCCTTGTCCGTGACCATCTCGAGCGTCAGCTCGTCATGGTTGCGGAGGAAGATCGCCCATTGGCAGCCCTCGGGGATGTCCGGGGTCTGGCGCAGGATATCGGTGATCGGGAAGCGATCCTCCTGCGCGATCGCCATGTACATGCGCGGCATCAGGGGGAAGTGGAAGGCCATGTGGCATTCGTCGCCCTCCCCGAAATACTGCTGCGTGTCCTCGGGCCACATATTGGCTTCCGCCAGCAGCATCTTGCCGACGCCAGCATAGCCGCGCTCCAGCTCGCCGCGGATCAGCTTCAGGACGTCGTGCGTCTCGGGCAGGTTCTCGTTGGTGGTGCCGTCGCGCTCGATCAGATAGGGCACGGCGTCGAGCCGCAGCCCGTCCACACCGGCGTCGAGCCAGAAGCGCATGACGCCGAGGACGCGGTCCACCACCTCCGGGTTGTCGAAGTTGAGGTCGGGCTGGTGGGAAAAGAAGCGGTGCCAGAAGTACTGGCCCGCCACGGGATCCCAGGTCCAGTTCGACTTCTCGGTGTCGAGGAAGATGATGCGCGTGCCCTGGTAGATCTCGTCCGTGTCGGACCAGACATAGAAGTTCCGCTCGGGCGAGCCCTTGGGCGCGTTGCGCGCGGCCTGGAACCAGGGGTGCTCGTTGCTCGTGTGGTTGATGACGAGTTCGGTGATGACGCGCAGCCCGCGGCGATGCGCCTCCTCGATGAAGCGCCTGGCGTCCTCCACCGAGCCGTAGTCCGGATGGACGCCGGTGTATTCGGCGATGTCGTAGCCGTCGTCGCGCCGCGGGCTCGGGTAGAAGGGCAGCAGCCAGAGCGTGTCGACGCCCAGTTCCGCAATGTAGTCGAGCTTGGCCATCAGCCCCGGGAAATCGCCGACGCCGTCGTCGTTCGCGTCGAAGAAGGACTTCACATGGAGCTGGTAGATGACGGCATCGCGGTACCACTGGGGATCCCGCGGGTCGGCCTGATGGTTCGGCAGGGCTTCTGTCTTGGGGGCAGCATCGTCGGGCATGGGTGTTTCTCTCAGGCGCCGAAGGGGCGCACGCGCCAGATGGCGAAGGGCAGGTCGGCGGGATCAAGGCGCATCGCCTGGGCCTTGCCGTAGAGGGCAAAGCGGTTGCCGCGCATCAGGTCCTCCACCTCCAGCCCCTCGTGGTCGGGCAGGCCAAAGCGCCAGAGCGGCAGCTCGTAGCCCGTCTCCTGCACCGTGGAGGGGTCCATCGAGACGGCGACAAGGACCACGTTGGAGCGGTCCGGCGTCGCCTTCTCGTAGAAGAGCACGTTGTCGTTCCAGGCGGTAAGGAAGGTGACGCCGAGATGCGTCTGCAGCGCCGGGTTGGCGCGGCGGATGAGGTTCAGGCGCGTGACCTCGTCCACGATGTCACCCGGGCGGCGGTTCGGCCAGACGCGGATCTGGTACTTCTCGCTGTCGAGATACTCCTCCTTGCCCGGCAGCGGCGTCGCCTCGCAGAGCTCGAAGCCCTGATAGACGCCCCAGAGGCCCGACAGGGTGGAGGCCAGCGCCGCGCGCACGAGGTGCATCGGCCGCCCGCCGGTCTGCAGGTGGCGTGGGTTGATGTCGGGCGTGTTGACGAAGAAGTTCGGGCGAAAGAAGTCGCGCGGCGCTGTGGTGCTCAGCTCCGTCAGGTACTCCGCCATCTCCGCCTTCGTCTCGCGCCAGGTGAAGTAGGTGTAGGACTGCGTGAAGCCGGCCTTTGCCAGGCGGTACATCACCTTCGGCCGCGTGAAGGCCTCGGATAGGAACAGCACGTCCGGGTGGTCGGCGCGGATCTCGCCGATCATCCACTCCCAGAAAGGAAGCGGCTTCGTGTGCGGGTTGTCCACCCGGAAGATCTTTACGCCCTGATCCACCCAGAACTTCACGGCCTGGTAGAGCGCGACCCAGAGGGAGGGCTTGGCGCCCTCCGCGTAGAAGTCGACGTTGACGATGTCCTCGTACTTCTTCGGCGGGTTCTCGGCGTATTTGATCGTGCCGTCCGGGCGCCAGTCGAACCACTCCGGGTGCTCCTTCAGCCACGGGTGGTCCGGGGCGCACTGGATGGCGAAGTCGAGCGCGAGTTCAAGGTTGTGCGCATAGGCAGCGTCGCGCAGGCGGTGAAAGTCCTCGATGGTGCCGAGCGCGGGGTGCAGCGCGTCGTGCCCACCGTCCTCAGAGCCGATGGCGTAGGGGCTGCCCACGTCGTCCGGTCCTGGCGTCAGGGTGTTGTTGCGGCCCTTGCGGTTCTTGCGCCCGATCGGGTGGATGGGCGGGAAGTAGAGCACGTCGAAGCCCATGGCCTTCACGCGCGGAAGCTGGCGAATCACGTCGTCCAGCGTGCCGTGGCGATCCTCGCTGCCGGACTGGCTACGCGGGAAGATCTCGTACCAGCTGGCGAAGCGGGCGGCGATGCGCTCCGCCTCCACGCCGCCGGGCGGGTTCTGGCGCACGCGGTGGGGGCGGTCGTCAGCCAGCGCCATCAGCCCCGCCGTCTCAGGCGAGAGGAGGAGGGCGAGGCGCTCCGACTCAGATGCGGTCTCCAGCGTCTTGGCAAGAAGGTTCAGCGGGCGCTTGGTCGCGCCGATGCGGCCGGCGGCCTTCACGACCAGCCGCCTTCCCTCCTCCAGCTCCAGCGAGACCGGCACGCCCGCCGCGTGCTTCTTCGAGAGCTCGTCGCGATAGCCGGCGAAGACGTCGAGCCAGGCCTCCACCGCGAAGACGTAGCGGCCCATCCGCTCCAGCGGGAAGCTCGCGGTCCAGCGGTCATTGCCGAGCGGCCGCATCCGCACCTCGCGCCAGCCCTTCTCGTCGGCCGTGCGCCAGAGAAGGGCGACGCCGAAGGTGGCGTGGGTGTCGGCAACGATGTCGGCCTCCACCGTCACCACCTCGCCCATCGTGCGCTTCACCGGGAAGCGGCCGCCATCGACCAGCGGCGTCACCGCCTCGATCCCGATGCGCGGGATGGCGACGCCCTGCTCAGGCGGCATGCGGGAGGCGGGCAGGCGGATCACGGGGCTGGCGCGGCCGGCCTGCATCACCCGCACCTCGCCCGGGGACAGGGCGAGGTGGACGCCCGGCACCAGCGGCTGCCCGTCGGCGCCAAGGAAGGGCGCGGGACCGCCGCCGATGCCCGGCAGCACCGTCTCGGGCGCAAGCGTCGTCGCGGCATGGCGGTCGGTGTTGGCGATCACGAGCGTGGCCGAGCTCGCCATGCGCGGATCCTCCGCCGCACGAACCGCCGCCAGAACCGGGGCGCCGGGCCCGCTCAGCGGGCGCATCGGGGCGCCGGACAGCGGCGCGAGGGCGGCGGCGAGCGCCGTCGCCTCCCGCACCTCGGCGGAGAGGTCGTAGGGCGCGTTCTCGCGCAGCCACGCCCAATCGCCCGGGCGGTCCTGGGCTGGGTTGGAAGGGCGGCGCGCGCCGTACTCGAAGCCCTGCGGCACGAGCAGCGCGTCGCAGAGCGTGGCGGCAAGGCGCAGCGAGAGGGCGGCGGCGCGCGTGCGCGCCGCCTCGTCGCCCTCATCCATCGCGGCACGGGTCTCGAAGGGCGCCTCCGGGAAGCCGATGAGGGGGCCGCCCAGAGCTTCGCGCTCGGCCATGAACCAGGCGTCGCGTCCGTTCCACCAGGCGAGCGAGGAGGCCAGGCACCCGAAGCCCGCCCCGCGCAGCGCCGCCGCCTCGTGCCAGGGCATGCCCGTGTTCCAGGCGATGAAGCCCGCGCCGCTGGCGGCACCGATCAGCCGCCCCCAGACTGCCTTCGGCAGTTCGGCCGGCCGGACGGCGCGGAAGCCGGAGACGCCGGCCGAGACCCAGTCTGCCAGCCGGGAGGTCCAGAAGCCCAGCGCTCCCTCCTGCGACAGGTCGAGGCGCGCGAGGCCAAGCCGGACGGCACCGCCGCGAGGGTCGGGCAACTGGGCCTCTACGTCGTGGAACCAGTCGGGGTGGATGGCGACGAGCGCGCCGTCGTTCGCGACGTGCAGCGGCTCGAGGTCGAGCCAGAGTTCCAACCCCGCCGTGCGGCAGGCGGCAGCGATGGCGGCGATGGCGGCGGTGCCGTCTGTTCCGGCTTCCAGCAACGGGTGGGGACGGTCGTGGTCCGCTACCTCCAGCAGGTGGCCCGAGCGGCCGGGAGAGAGCGGCGGCGGCAGGCAGATGCCCCCGAAGCCGAGGGCCGCCACCCTCTCCAGCTCGGGCCCCCATTCCGAAAGCGGGCCGAGCAGGAGCGGGTTCACGTGGTACAGGGCGATGGGGCGCATGGCCGAGCAACGGTCTGTGGCGCTCATGGTTCCCAGCTCCGGCATCTCGGAAAGGCCGAAGGGGGATCGCAGCCCGCGCCCGCCCGGCCAAGCATATTGCGGCGCAATAAGGCGTGAGCCGCACAGTGATTGCCGCCGGCGGCCCTATCCGGTACGCCGTCCGGCGCCTGCGGCGGCCTTCGCCTCGTCCGTCGCGGCGGCCAGGGCGGCGGCCAGCGCGTCGCGGCCGAAGGGCTTGTCCAGCCGGGGCACCTCGGGCGCCTCGCCAGCCGTCAGGTCGGCGTAGCCGGTGGCGAGGATCACGGGCAGGCCCGGATGCAACGCGGCGAGCCGCGCGGCCAGTTCCGCCCCGGTCATGCCGGGCATGGCGTGGTCGGTGATCACGAGGTCCGGCAGCGGGCCGGCGGCAAGCGCCTCCAGCGCGGCGGCAGCTGATTCCACTTCGCGCGCGGTGTGGCCGAGATCCGCAAGAAGCGCGGCATTGCTCGCCAGGACCAGCGGATCGTCGTCCACCAGCAGCACCGAAAGGCGCCGCGCGGCCGGCAGCGCGGGGAGGAGCGCGACCGGCGCCGGCGCGGCCTCGGAGCCGGGCTCGGCGCGCGGCAGCCAGATCTCGGCCGTGGTTCCCTGGCCCGGCGCGCTCACCAATCGCAGCGCTCCGCCCGATTGGGCGCAGAGGCCGTGGACCATGGAGAGGCCGAGGCCGGTGCCGCGCCCAACCCCCTTGGTGGTGAAGAAGGGCTCGGTGGCGCGCGCGAGGGTCTCGGCGTCCATCCCCGCCCCGTCATCGGAGACGAGGATGACGAGGCAGTCGCCGCCCGGCGGCGTGTCGCCGGCCCCCGCGAGGCCCCCGCGCGGCCCGGCGGGGGCGTTGCGCGCCGTCACCCTCACGCACCCGCCCGGGCAGCGCTCCGGGGCCATGGCGTCGCGCGCGTTGACGCAGAGGTTCAGGATGGCGAGCTCCAGCTGGTTCGGGTCGGCCAGCACCCACCAGAGGTCGTCGGGCAGCTCAATCTCGAGCGGCGTCGCGGGGCCGATGCTTCGGGCGAGGATGTCGCGGAGCGCGAGGATGAGGGCCGCCGTGTCCACCGCGCCCATTCGCAGCTCCTGCCGCCGCGCGAAGGCGAGCATGCGGCGGGTGAGCGCGGCCCCCCGCTCGGCAGCGCCCGCCATGCCCTCCAGCAGGCGCCGCGCGCCGGGATCGGCCCGCACGGCCTCTCGCTTGCCCAGCAGCGCCGCGCCCGAGGCGACGACCTGGAGAAGATTGTTGAAGTCGTGCGCCACCCCGCCGGTCAGCTGGCCCAGGGCCTCCATCTTGTGGGCATGGGCGAGCTGGGCCTGGGCAGCCTCGGCGGCCGCCACCGCCTCCCTCACCCGCTCCTCCAGCACGGCTTGGGCGGTCCGCCGCCCGGTGATGTCGGCATAGACGCCGACGCAGCGGACGCCGCCCGGCAGCTGCGGGTTGGGCGATGTCCCAGGAGAGGCCCCAAGTGAGTTCCCGGCGAGAAGGCGCCCGGTGGCCGAGATCCAGCGCTCGCCCGCGGGGACGAGCACACGGTGCTCGACCGTCACCGCCCCACCGCCGACGAGCATCCGCTTCCAGGCCGCGCGCGCCCCGGCCCGGTCCTCCGGATGGATCGCCGCCTCCCAGGAGGCGAGATCGCCGCAGCCATCGGCGGGCGCAGGCTGGCCGAGAAGCGCGAAGTGGCCGGGCGAGAAGACGCCCCGGCCGGAGGCGACCTCCACGTCGAAGGCGACCAGCCCGCCCGCCTCCACGGCCAGGCGAAGGCGCTCCTCGGCGGCAGCGAGGGCCGCGCGGTTCTCGGCCAGGCGCGCCTCGGCCCGGCGCAGGGCCGAGAGGTCCACGTGCACGCCCCTGAAGCGCAGGGCGCGGCCAAGCGCGTCCCGCTGCACCTCGGCCAGCGCCGAGATCCAGCGCGTCTCGCCCTCGGGGGTCGCAACCCGGTACTCGGAGAGGTAGTCGGGACCGCCGCCCCAGACCGCCGCCATGAAGTCCTCGGTCACACGCGCCCGGTCCTCGGGGTGGATCCGTTCCACCCAGGCCTCGTGCGGCTCGTCCGCGGCCTCGGGCGGCAGGCCATGCACCGCGAGGTATTCGGGGGAGCGGAAGTTGGTGAAGCGCACCCCGCCGTCCGGCCGGTGCTCCACCGCCACCTCGAACCCGCCCACCCGCGCCAAGCGCTGGGTGCGGGCAAGCTGCGCCTCCCGCTCGCGCAGCGCCCCGTCGCGCGCGGCGATCGTGTTGGCGGCGCGGGACAGCGCCGCGCCCACCATGTTCGCCTCGCGCAGCGAGGTCTGGATGGGCGGGACCGGGCGGCCCTGGCCGAGCACCGTGGCGGCCTCGGCAAGCTCGCCCATCGCGCGGGCGATCCGGCGGGCGGCGATAAGGGCGAGAAGCACGGCGCAGGCGAGCAGCAGCGCCCCCACCGCGACCAGCGCCCAGACGGCGCGGCGCACCGGCGCATCCACCTGCTCGGCCGCGAGGCTGGCGCCCACGTCCCAGCCGACGGCGGTGCGGGCATGGGTGAAGACGATCGGCACCCCGTCCGCCCGCTGGCCTCGCCAGACGGTGCTCGCTCCTTCGCGAAACCGCGGCCCAGCATCGGTGCCGAGGGCAGCCTCTGACACCGTGGTGCCCGCGACGATGCGGTGGCTCCGATCCACCACCAGGACACGCCATCCCGGATCGGGCAGGGAGAGGCGCAGGCGCTCCATCAGGAGGTCCGCGCGGAAGGTAGCGCCGATGAGCAGGCGCCTGCCCGCCCCGTCGGTGACGGGGAGCAACACGCCGTAGATCTGCGCCCCATTGGAGAATCCGGTGAAGAGGTCCGTCACGACAAGGCCGCTACCGCCAGCGGCGACCAGCTCCAGCCAGCCCGGGCGCGGCGGGGATTGGCCCTCCTCATGCCCGCGCGGGATGGCGGTGTGCAGGAGGAGGTTTCCCCCTGCGTCGCGCAATGTGACCTGGGAGCCGATGTCGCGCCCGACCGCGAGCATGTGCTCGCGCACCGCATCGAGGTTCCCGGCCTGGAAGGCGGTGGTGCCGGCGATGGCGCGAAGCGTGGAGGAGAGGGATTCGAATTCTGAATCGACCACCCTGGCCAGCCCCTCCGCGCGGGCGACGAGGGAGCGCTCGACGATGCCGCGCTGCGCCTCGGCGAAGCGCCAGAGCACGAGGCCGGCGAAGGCCAGGACGGGCAGCACCGCCGCGAGCGTGAGCAACAGCAGCCGCGCGCGCACCCCGAGGGCACGCGCCGGCCTGCCGGCGGCCTTGGTCAGAGCCGGAACAGGATTCCCCTGAAGCATCGATGCGAACCTGCACCGGAGGCGGGGCGGGCGCCAGCGCCAGATCCCCTCCGATGACCCTGCGCACGCGCGCTTGATGAAGGGGCCGGCGCGGCGCTCAGGCTGGTTCCTGGCGCGGGGCCAGCCTCACGACCGCCTCCATCCCCATTGCGGCGGCCAGTGCCTCCACCCGGCGCTGCACGCCCTCCCCCGCGAAGACGCCGCTTCCCTCGACAAGCCAGAGCGTGAGCCGCTGCCCGCTGATGGCGAGCGAGGTGCCCGCCAGCAGCGCGAGCGTGCCGCCCGAGAGGGTATAGGCGAGGCGCAGGGCGGCCGCGATCCGCTCCGCCCGCTGCTGCACCGCGGGGCCGAGCAGGGCACGGGCGGGCGCGACCACCGCCGGGTCGGCGGCGTCGTAGCGGAGCGCGGTGACGAGGGCGAGGAAGGCGCGGGCATGGTGGTCGAGCCCCACGCCGGGCTGGCGCAGCACGCGGAGGAAGGCCTGCTCCGCACGGTAATCCGGGTGGTCATGGCTGCCGACGTCCGAGAGCTGGCAGGCGGTGCGGCGCAGCGCCGCCTCGACCGGTCCCTCCTCGGGAAAGAGGGGCGCGGTCCAGGCCGTGAGGGCCGCAGGTAGGGCGGGATCCCGGCCGAAGCGGGCGGCGAGTTCCGTGCCCACCGCGAGCAGCGGGTCCTGGGCCCGCGTGTCGTCGCTCAGCAGGCGGGAGTACCAGCCCTCCCGCAGCCCGTTCGCCGAGAATACCACCCGCCGCGCGCCGGTCAGGCGCAGCAGGCGGCGCAGCGCGACGGCGGCATAGGGCAGGTCCGCCGCCCGCTTGGCCGGCGCGCCCGGCAGGCGGCCCGAACGCTCCCCCGCCGCGATCACGGCGGCGCAGAGGTCGCGTGCCTCGTCCCGCCGGAGCACGTAGTGATGCACGATCGAGAGCGGGTAGCCCGTCTGGACGATGTGGATCTTCGCCAGTGCCCGCCAGGCGCCGCCGACGAGATAGAGGTCCCTCCCCTGCCCGCGCCCGAGCCAGGGCACGGCCGAGAGCGCGGCTTCGGCGATGGCGCGCGCGCGGGTGGGGTCATTACCGGACTGCTCGGCCAGACGGATGACGCCGAGCGGCAGGCTCACCGAGGCGGCGGGGCGGCCGGCGGAGAGGTCCACCAGTTCCAGGCTGCCGCCGCCGATATCGCCGAGAATGCCGTCCGCCCCGGGCACGCCGAGCAGCACGCCGTCCGAGGACATCGCCGCCTCCTCCTCGCCGGAGAGAATGCGGAGCGGCACGCCGGGCATGCGCGCGCGGAGCGCATCGGCGAAGGCGGGGCCATTGGCGGCGTCGCGCATGGCGGCGGTGGCCAGCACCTCGATCGGGCTCGCCCCCATGGCGCGGGCGATGGCGAGATAGCGGCCCATGATGGTCAGCGCGCCCTCGACCGCCTCGGCGTTGAGCCGGCCCGTCGAGTGCAGGCCGCGGCCGAGCCCGAGCACGGCCTTCTCGTTGAAGATCGTCGAGGGATTGCGCCCCCGGCCCTCAAAGATGACGAGGCGAACCGAGTTGGACCCGAGATCGACCACCCCGGCGCGTGCCGGAGGCTCGTCGCTCCCGGCGCGTGCCGGCAATACGGCGCCCGCGCCCGCTGTCGGGGGCGCGGCAGCCGCACGTGGCGGGACCGCCTCGGCGCCCGAGGGCGGGAGGCGGGATGCTTCAATTGTTGCCAAGCGTGTCAGTCCTGCGCGACGCGGTCCGGCCGGCGCCGAGCGGGGGCGCGCGGGCGCGGTGCCCGGTGCAACGCGCTACCGCGCCCGGAGAGGGAGGGATTGGTCATGAAATACTCGTGCGCCGAGAGCGGCTGCGCGCCCGCCGCGCTGGCTAGGCTCGCGACGCGCCGGTAGGAGCCGTCGGGGTGGAGTTCCCAGGATTGGTCCCGGTCCTTGAGGTTCACCACCATGATCTGGTCGAGCACCTGGGCGTGCACGGTGGGGTTCTCTACCGGCACCATGGTCTCCACCCGCCAGTCCATGTTGCGGGCCATCCAGTCCGCGCTGCTGATGAAGACGCGGGCGCGGCGGCTGGGCAGGCGGTGGCCGTTGGCGAAGACGCAGATGCGGGAATGCTCCAGGAAGCGGCCGACGATGGACTTCACCCGGATGTTCTCGGACAGGCCGGCGACGCCGGGGCGCAGGCAGCAGATGCCGCGGATGATGCAGTCGACCTTCACCCCGGCCATGCTGGCCCGGTAGAGCGCGTCGATCAGCCCCTCGTCCACCAGGGAGTTCAGCTTCAGCCAGATGCCGGAGGGTCGGCCCTCGCGGGCATTCACGATCTCCTGCTCGATGAGGCCCATCAGCGTGGGGCGCAGCGTGAGCGGGGCGAAGGCGAGGCTCTCCATCGTCTCGGGCCGCGCGTAGCCGGTCATGTAGTTGAACAGCCGCGCAGCGTCCCTCGTGAGGCCAGGATCGGCGGTGAAGAAGGAGAGGTCCGTGTAGATGCGCGCGGTGACGGGATGGTAGTTCCCCGTCCCGAAATGCGCATAGGAGCGGAGCGAGCCGCTCTCCCGCCGCACGACGAGGCTGACCTTGGCGTGGGTCTTGAGGTCCACGAAGCCGTAGACGACCTGCACCCCCGCCGATTCCAGCTCGCGCGCGAGAGCGATGTTGCGCTCCTCGTCGAAGCGGGCCTTCAGCTCCACCATGGCGGTGACGGACTTGCCCGAATCCGCGGCCTCGATCAGGGCGCGCGCGATTGGGCTGTCGCGGCTCGTGCGGTACAGGGTCTGCTTGATCGCCACCACCGCCGGGTCGCGCGCGGCCTGGCGGAGGAACTGCACGACCACGTCGAAGGATTCGTAGGGGTGGTGGACGACGATGTCCTTTGCCCGGATCGCCGCGAAACAGTCCCCACCAAAGTCGAGGATCCGCTCGGGGAAGCGCGGCGTGTAGGGCTTGAACAGCAGGTCCGGCCGGTCATCCAGGATGAGCTGGGTGAGGTCCGAGAGGCCGAGCAGCCCCTCCAGCGTGAAGATCTCCCCCTGCGGCGCGTCCAGCTCCTCGGCCACGAGGTCCACGAGGTCGGGCGGCGTGTCGGAGGTGATGGAAAGGCGGATGGCGCGGCCGCGACGGCGGCGCTTCAGCGCGCTCTCGTAGGAGCGGACGAGATCCTCGGCCTCCTCCTCGAACTCCACGTCGGTGTCGCGGATGAGGCGGAAGAGGCCGCGTTCCGCGAGGATGAAGCCAGGGAAGAGGCGGCGGAGGTTGAGGAGGATCACCTCCTCCAGCAGCACGAAGCGGGCAGGCTCGCGCGCGCCCTCCACCCTCGGTCCCGCGGGCAGGCGGATGAATCGCTCGATCTGTGGCGGCAGGGGAAGGATCGCGCGCATGGTGCCGCCGTCCTCCTCCCGAACGAGCTTCATGATGAGGCAGAGGGCGAGGTTCGCGAGAAAGGGGAAGGGGTGCGCGGGGTCGATGGCCAGCGGCGTCACCACCGGGAATACACGCTCCATGAACCAGTTGGACAGCCATTCCCGGTCGGCGGCCGAGAGGTCGGCGGGGTCGCTCAGCAGGATCCCAGCCTCGGCCAGCTGGCCGCGCAGGCTGAGCCAGCCCTCCTGCTGGCGGGTGAGCAGCCGGCCGGCGCGCTCGTGGACGGCCGCGAGCTGCTGGCTGGGCGTGAGACCGTCCGGCGAGATGGCGGCGATGGCCGCCCGCTCCTGCCCCGCCAGGCCCGCCACGCGGACGGAGTAGAACTCGTCCAGGTTGGCCGAGGAGATGGCGACGAAGCGCAGGCGCTCGAGCAGCGGGTGGGCGGGGTTGGCCGCCTCCTCCAGCACGCGCTCGTTGAAGGCTAGCCAGGAGAGTTCCCGGTTGATGAAGCGCCCGGGATCGGTCAGCGCGGGCTCGGGCGCCACCGCGGGGTCCGGGGCCGCTTCGGCGGTGGCGGGCGCGGGCGTGCCGCGGAGCGAGGCCGCCTCGGCACGTGGCGTCCGGGGCACGGAGCCCCTGGGGGCCTCGGGCCGGGTCGGGTCGGTCTTGGCGGTGTCCTGATTGGCGTCCATGACCCTAACGCTACAGCAAGGTTCCCATGGAAGCGGAGGGTGCGTCCGGGGTTGCCACGAAATCGTCACCGGAGCCGTCGCCGATCTCGTCGCCGCTCCCGTCCAACAGGCCGGCGAGCGCGGAGCGGGCCAGGGCTCGGGTGACGCCGCCCCCGCCGGCCAGCGCGGCGCGGTCGAGCCGGGCGGCGGCCTCGGCCAGCACCGCGGCCTCCCGGGGCAGGCGGGCGAGGAGCCAGTCCTGTACGGCGGGCTCCACCCGTAGCTGGCGCCGCTCGAAATGGCGGGCCAGCAGGGTGCGCAGCAGCGCGTCCGTCGGCTGCCCGAGTGCGGCCGAGGCGGTGGCGCGCAGCCGGCTGGCGAGGTCCGGCAGGGCCACGGGCCAGCGGGAGGGCGGCTCCCGGCCGGCCATCAGCAGCAGGTGCCCGCCCGCGGCGCAGGCGTTGATGAGGTGGAACAGCGCCGGCTCCTCCGCCGCGCAGTCGGCGTCGTCGAGGGCGGTGGGCGCGCCTTCGGGCACGCCGCGCAGAAGCGGCCCCGAGAGGCGGCGCAGACCGAGCCGGCGGGAAGCCTGAGCGAGCAGGGCCGATTTCCCGCTGCCCTCCGGCCCGTGCAGCGCGAGGCGCCCGGCCGGCCAGCTCGTGGGATCGCCGAGCCAGGTGCGGGCGACGGCGTTGGAGGAATCCGGGACCGGGTCGATCTCGATCTCGGCGCGCGGGATAAGCGGCAGGGGAAGCTGCCGGGCTGAGGGGAATGGGGCCATGAGGTGGGCGCTCAGCCCCCGGTCCGGGGCGGGTCGAGGTAGAGGGGACTCTCGAGATAGCGGCGCAGCCAGTAACGGGCGAGCACCCCGATCATGGCCGCGATCGGCACCGCCAGCAGCACGCCGAGGAAGCCGAAAGCCACGCCGCCGGCGAAGAGGGCGAAGATCACCCAGACCGCGTGAAGCTCCACCCGGTCTCCCAGCAGGCGAGGGTAGATGATGTAGCCCTCCACGATCTGGCCGGTGAGGAAGATGCCGACCACCATGCCCACGCCGCGCAGGGTGCCGAACTGGCCGATGGCCAGCAGGATGGCCGTCGCCATGCCGGTGAGGGAGCCGACATAGGGGATGAAGGTGAACATCCCCGCGAGCAGCCCGACCAGCAGCCCGAGTTCCAGCCCGACCGCCGAGAGCGCGAGGGCGTAGTAGACGGCGAGCAGGGCGCAGCAGAGCAGCTGCCCGCGAAGCCATGCCGAGAGCACGCGGTCCGTATCGCGCGCGAGCTGGCGCAGCACGGCGGCGTTGCGGCGGGGCAGCCAGGTCTCGATCCGCGCCATCAGCCGCGGCCAGTCCCGCAGCAGGTAGAAGCCGACCACGGGGGTGACCACGGCGAAGGTGAAGACGCTGAACAGCGCGTAGCCGCCGCCGATGAGGCGCGTGGCCGAGGTGCCGAGCCAGACGAGGATCGATCCCACCTGCGACACCGCGAGATCCTGCAGGCGCGGGTCCAGTTCCATGGGCGCGATGGCGTTCTCGGCCGCCGCCAGCAGGTCCTGCACCATCATGCCGATGCGCGTGACATAGGAGGGCAGGCGCGCCAGCAGCACGCCGATCTGGGAGATGAGCAGCGGGTAGAGCAGCAGCAGGGCGAGGAGCGCCAGCGCCATCAGCCCGGTGATCAGCAGCCCGGCCCCTAGCCAGCGCGGCACCCCGATCCGGGCGAGGCGCGCGGCCACGGGGTCGAGGAAATAGGCGATGCAGACCGCCAGCACGAAGGGCGTGAGGATCGCCGAGAAGAACCAGAGGCAGAAGACGGCGGCCGAGAGCAGCCCGAAGACGAGCCCCATCCGCTGCGCACGCGTCGCGCTGCGCGGCCCCGGTGAGGGCGGCAGGGGCCCTCGCGCGGGCGGGCGGGCGGGGGCCGCGGTGGCTGGCGGGCCACCGGACTTCCCCTCGTCCAGCGGCATCATGCCGGCAGGGACCGCGAGGCATCGCGCACATAGGCGGCGCCGGAGGCGATGGTGGTGCCCGCGACGCAGCCGATGAGGGCGGGCATCAGCCACCCGCCATCGAACCCGTACCCGCGCAGGAACAGCGCCGCCGCGGCGAGCGCGATCTGCATCGCCGTATTCAGCTTCGAGACGAAGAGCGGCCGGATGGCGGGCCGCACGCCCATGAGGGCGAGGACCATCAGCCCGCCCACGATCAGCACGTCGCGGAACACGACGAGGATGGCGAGCCAGTCCGGCAGCACGCCGATGATGGCCAGCGTGACATAGACGGAGACGAGCAGCGCCTTGTCGGCCATGGGATCGAGGATGGAGCCGAGGAAGGAGCGCGCGTTCCGCACGCGTGCCAGCCAGCCGTCCACCGCGTCCGAAACCCCGGCGCCGATGAAGAGGAGGAAGGCGATGTCCAGGCGGTGCTGGATGATCAGCCACACCACCACCGGCACGATGCAGAGCCGGGCGAGGGTAATGACGTTGGGAAGGGTGAAGAGCGCGCTCTCGGAGGGGTGGATGGCGGCCTGCCCCGCCTCCACACGGGCCTCCGGTCGCCCGGAGCGCCCGTCGAGCTCGCCGTCAGGCCCCTCCGGCAAGGCCGACTCGCCAGGCCGGGCCCGTGGTGGGAACGGGCAGCCCGTTGGCCGCGGGCGGCTGGCTGGGCGCCAGCAGGATTCCGCCCTGTGCCAGCTCCGGCGCCGCGACGCCCGGCGGGCTGCGCAGCCCGATCCGCAGCCGCGCGCCGTCCACGGCGATCGCGAGGACATCGACGCTGCCGACTGAAGGCTGGGCCAGCAGGCGCTGGCGCAGCGTCAGGTACTCGGCGAAGGAGCCGAATCGGGCACCAGCCTCAAGATAGGCCGTCAGCGGCATGACGGGCGGCACGCCCGGCGGCAGGGCGGCGGGCGAGGCCGGGGCCGGTCCGCCGAGCGGCGGCACCGTGCCACCCCCCGATGCCGCGGGCACGGAGCCGCCGGAATTCGTGCCGGCGCCGCGGAAGCGGACCGTGTAGCGGCCGGAATAGCCGTTGAGGGTGGTGCGCTCCTGCTCCACCACCATGCTCGTCACCAGCGACTCGATCTGGGAGGCCGAGGCGTTGGGATTGGCCCCCGTGGCCGCGGCGTAGCGCTGGTAGGCCAGGCGCTGGGCATTGGCGATCGCCCGTTCCCGCGCCAGCACGGCGTTGGCGGCGGTGGCTTCGGCGGGCACGCCGCGCTGCACGGCCGGATCGTCCTGCGCGCGCGCCGGGGCTCCTGGCAGGAGCAGCGCCGCCAGGGCCAGGGCCAGGGCTCCGGCCGCCCGCAGGCCGAATTCCCGCAAGCGGCGGATTGCGCCCGTGCCCGGGACATGATGGGTAGCGCGACCGTCTGAACTGGGCATAAGCCGCCTCCCGTGGAGCGCATCCTGCTTCGCCCCTGGGGATAGCCGATCAAGGACCGCCATGACCAGACTGACCTACCGCGACGCCGGCGTGGACATCGAGGCCGGCGACGCGCTGGTGGACCGGATCAAGCCGCTCGCCCGTTCCACGGACCGCACCGGGACCATGGGCGGGCTCGGCGGCTTCGGGGCGCTGTTCGACCTCCGCGCCGCCGGGTTCCAGGACCCCGTCCTCGTCTCCTCGACCGATGGCGTGGGCACGAAGCTGCGGCTGGCGATCGATGCGCGCCACCACGGGACGGTCGGCATCGACCTCGTGGCCATGTGCGTGAACGACCTCGTGGTGCAGGGCGCCGAGCCGCTCTTCTTCCTCGACTACTTCGCGACCGGCGCGCTCGACGTGGCGCAGGCGGCCGAGGTGGTCTCGGGAATCGCCGAGGGCTGCCGGCAGGCCGGCTGCGCGCTGGTGGGCGGCGAGACCGCGGAGATGCCGGGCATGTACCACAAGGGCGACTACGACCTCGCGGGCTTCTCGGTCGGCGCGGCGGAGCGGGGCGCGCTGCTGCCGGCGGGCGACGTGGGGCCGGGGGACATCGTGCTCGGCCTCGGCGCCTCGGGCGTGCACTCCAACGGCTTCTCCCTCGTCCGCCGCATCCTGGAGGCCGGGAACGCTGGCCTGGGCGACCCCGCACCCTTCGCGGCCGGCCGCAGCCTCGGCGAGGCGCTGCTGGAGCCGACGCGCATCTATGTGAAGCCGGTGCTGGCGCTGCACCGCGCCGGACTGATCAAGGCGGCGGCCCATATCACCGGCGGCGGCCTGCCCGGCAACCTGCCTCGCGTGCTGCCCGAGGGCACGGCCGCCGTGGTGGAGGCCGGCTCCTGGCCCGTGCCGCCCGTCTTTGCCTGGCTGGCCCGCACGGGCGGCGTGGCGCCGGAGGAGATGCTGCGCGTTTTCAACTGCGGCATCGGCATGGCCCTGGTGGTCGAGCCGGGCAAGGTGGAGGCGGCCGTCGCGATGCTCGCCGAGCACGGCGAGACCGCCCACCGCATCGGCTGGATCGAGGCCGGCGCGGGCGAGGCCGAGGTGCGGATGGAGGGGCTTTCCGCCGCATGGCCGAACTGAAGCGGCGCGTCGCGGTGCTCATCTCCGGCCGCGGCAGCAACCTCGGCGCGCTGATCGAGGCGGCGCGCCACCCCGCCTATCCCGCCGAGCTGGCCCTTGTCCTCTCCAATCGCGCCGACGCCGCCGGGCTGGAGCGCGCGCGGGCGGCGGGCATCGCGACGGCGGTGGTCGAGAGCCGCCCCTTCGGCCGCGACCGCGCGGGCTTCGAGGCGGCAATGGGCGCCAAGCTGACGGAGGCCGGGATCGAACTGATCGCGCTGGCCGGCTTCATGCGCGTGCTGACGGAGGATTTCGTCACCGCCTGGTCGGGGCGGATGCTCAACATCCACCCAAGCCTGCTGCCCGCCTTCCCCGGCCTCGACACCCATGCGCGGGCGATCGCGGCGGGGGTGCGGCTGCACGGCTGCACCGTGCATTTCGTGACCCCGGGCGTGGACGAGGGGCCGATCATCGCCCAGTCCGCCGTGCCCATCCTGCCCAGGGACGACGAGGCGGCGCTGGCCGCGCGGGTCCTGGCTGAAGAGCACCGGCTCTACCCCGCGGCTCTCGCCTGGGCGGCCTCCGGCGCCGCTCGGCTGGAGGCTGGGCACGCGGTCATCGAGGCGCCGATGGCCGAGGGCGCCCTCGCCAACCCCTTGCCGGTGCTGCCCGCGCTCCCTACAGAAATGCCATGAACGCCGCCCCGCCCGATCCCCGGCGGGCGGCCCAGCACGGGGCACCGACCATGGCCGAGGCCAAGCAGACGATCGACTTCGAGGAAGTGCGGGCGAAGGACATCATCGCCGACCGCCAGACGGGCTGGGCCCAGTTCACCCGCGCGACGAGCTGGGCGATCGGCATCGTCGTGGTGATCCTGATCCTGCTGAAGCTCTTCTTCGGCTGAGAAGCCTGCCGCGCCTCTAACGGCGCGGCATCGCGAGGCCGCCCAGTCCGAGACTGCGGCCCATCTCGCCGAGATCGACCCGCCGGTAGCCCTCCGGCACGCGGAAGCGGGCGGGGTCCTGGCGCGCGTACTCCACTCGCGTTGCCTCCAGTCCCTCGCCACGCTCGTTCACACCGCGAAGCAGCACGCCATCGGCGGTCAGGCAGGCGGTGCCGCGCTGGCCGCTCTCGTCGAAGCGGTAGTTGGTGCAGCGCTGCCCGGCCTGGGTGGCGCTGCCGGCGCCCGTCAGGCGCGCGGATTCCACCATGCGGAGGTAGCGCATCGCCTCGTCCTGCCGGACCGGGCTGGGCGTCACGACACGCATCGAATCCATCACCATCTCGGTTCGCCCGGTGCGGCGGTCGGCCAGCCCCCAGGCGGGCATGGAGGGGGCTTCAACACGCAGCCGCCCCTCCGAGGCGAGGGCGGCCACCGTGAACTCGCGCGGCGTCTGGGGAGAGGCATTGCCGAGCACCCGGTAGGTCACCACCACATCCCGCGTCGGGAAGCTCGGCGGGCGGTTCTGGGCCTGGGTCTGGGCTGCGGCCGTGCCCGCCGCGAGGGTGGCCAGGGAAAGAACGGTCGCGGCGAGGGCGGGCAGCGATCGGCACATCGGGTGGCCTCCAGTTGGGGCATGATGGGAGAGAAGGGCCTGGGTCAGCCGCCCGGCAAGGGCGGATCAAGCCTCCGTGTTGCGCGGTCCCCTCCCCTGCGGTCAGGCCCAGATCGGGCAGCCCTCCACCGGATCGGCCTCCGGGCGGGGAACGGCGGCGATGTTGGCGGCCACCTCGGCGGCCTCCGCGGGATCGCCCCGGCGGATGTCGTAGTCGCCCCCGCCAGGATAGGCGCCGACGATCTCGAAGTCCTCGCTCGCCCATTCCCGGCAATGGCCGACGCCGGCCGGGATCACCATGGCGTCGCCGGCGCGCAGCGTGAGGGTCTCCCCATCCGGGCCGCCGAAGCGCACCCGCGCCTCGCCCCGCGAGACGCCGAGCGCCTCATGCGCGATGCTGTGGAAGTGGTGATAGTCGAACACGCCGTTCGTCCAGGCGTTGGACCAGCCGTGGCGCGCGAAGTGCTGGGTGATCGCTTCGGCGTCGGCGTTCAGCGCGCCGCGCCACACCAGCAGCGGCAGCCCCGAGTTGGGGAGGCCGCCGGAGGGGGCGAAGCGATGCCTCTCAGTCATCTGCCCCCGCACGCGCCAGCACCTCGCGCTTGCCGACATGGTTGGCGGGGCCGACCACGCCGTCGCGCTCCATCTGCTCGATGAGCTTGGCGGCGCGGTTGTAGCCGATGTTGAGGTGGCGCTGGACGAAGCTCGTGCTCGCCTTGCCCTCGCGCGAGACAAGGGCAACGGCCTGCTCGTAGAGGCCCTTCTCGCCGCCGCCGGCATCCAGCGCCGCCATGGCGCCGCCGCCCTCCTCGTCGTCATCGACCTCGGTGACCTCGTCGATATAGGCGGGCTCGCCCTGCTCGCGCAGGAACTCCACCACGCGCTCCACCTCCTCGTCGGAGACGAAGGGACCGTGCACGCGGTTCACCCGCCCGCCGCCAGCCATGTGCAACATGTCGCCCTGGCCGAGCAGCTGCTCCGCCCCCTGCTCGCCGAGGATGGTGCGGCTGTCGATCTTGGAGGTGACGGAGAAGGAGATACGCGTCGGGAAGTTCGCCTTGATGGTGCCGGTGATAACGTCCACCGAGGGGCGCTGCGTTGCCATGATGACGTGGATGCCGGCGGCGCGCGCCATCTGCGCGAGCCGCTGCACCGCGCCCTCGATCTCCTTGCCCGCCACGATCATCAGGTCCGCCATCTCGTCGATGACGACGACGATCATGGGCAGCGATTCGAGCGCCAGCGGCTGCTCCTCGAAGACGGGCTTGCCCGTCTCGGGGTCGAAACCGGTCTGCACGCGGCGCGTCAGCTGCTCGCCGCGCGAGGAGGCGGCCGTGACCTTCTCGTTGTAGCCGCCGATGTTGCGGACGCCGAGCTGGCTCATCGCCTTGTAGCGGCGTTCCATCTCGCGGACCGTCCACTTCAGCGCGCCGATCGCCTTGGGTGGGTCCGTCACCACCGGGGCAAGAAGGTGCGGGATGCGGTCATAGACCGAGAGCTCCAGCATCTTCGGGTCGATCATGATGAAGCGGCACTCGTTCGGCCCGAAGCGGTAGAGCAGCGAGAGGATCATCGTGTTGATCCCGACCGACTTGCCCGAGCCGGTGGTGCCCGCGATCAGCAGGTGCGGCATGCGCGCGAGATCGGCGACAACTGGCGCGCCGCCAATGTCCTTGCCGAGCGCCAGCGGCAGCTTGCCGGGGTTACGCGCCCAGTCCTCGGCCTCCATCATCTCGGAGAAGTAGACCGTCTCGCGCTTGGCGTTCGGCAGCTCGATGCCGATGACGTTGCGGCCGGGGACGGTCGCGATGCGGACGGCGAGCACGGACATGCTGCGCGCGATGTCGTCGGCCAGGCCGATGACGCGGGCAGATTTCGTGCCCGGCGCCGGTTCCAGCTCGTAAAGGGTGACCACCGGGCCCGGGCGGATATCGGCGATGCGGCCGCGCACGCCGTAGTCGTCGAGCACGGATTCGAGCATCCGCGCATTCTCCTCCAGGAACTCCTGGGAGGGGCCGCTCTCCCGTCGCGGCGGCGCGGGCTTCAGGAGGGAGAGGGGCGGCAGGCGGAAGCGGCCGTCATCGCCCTTCTTCACGGACTCGGAAATGGGCAGGCGGCGCGGGGGCAGCACGCGGTCGGCAATGCGGGGCGCGTCGCCCGCGGGGCGGCGGGGCGCCTCGGGCTCGGGCGCGGACTCCGCCTCAGCGGCCGGCTGCTCGGCCTGCGGGCGCTCTGGCTGAGGCCGCGGGGCGCGGCGGGCCGGGCGCGGGGCCTCGGCCGCGGCATCGGCCGCGCGCAGCATGGCGGAAAGCTGGGGCGAGGGCTGCGGCCGGCGCCGCACGAGTTCAACAAGCCGCTGCGGGGCGCCGAGGAGGCGAGCGAACAGGCCGGGCTTCTCCTCGGCCAGCTCACGACGCATGGTCAGGCGGTCACGGGTCTGCCGTGCCTCGGCCGCGCGGGCGCGTGCCAGGTTGCGGCGCCGCAGAATGTTCCCGGCCAGCCCCGAGCCCCGGCGCGCCGCAGCTCCGCCCGCCCGGCGCCAGGAGGAGAGCGGGATGGCAAGGGCAAGAAAGGTCGCGGCGAGGGCCAGCACGAGGATGCCGATATTGCCCAGCACCTCGCCGAGCGGGCCGAACAGCGCGCCCACGGTATCGTCCACCGCCTGCTGAACGAGCGGCCCCATGGCGCCGCCGGGCGTGCCGCCCGGGAAGGGCGCGGGCAGCGGGCTGGCCGCGAAGGCGGCGGCCAGCAGCGGCAGCCCCGCCAGCAGCGCCGCCACCCGACCGGCGAAGGGCGAGAGGCCGCGATGGGTGGAGAGCCGCATCGCCCAGGTCATGAGGCAGAGGGCCGGCAGCAGCCCGGCCCAGCCGAAGCCCTGCAGCAGCACGTCGGAGACAAGGGCGCCGAAGGGACCAGCAAGGTTGGTCGGCGCGCGCGAGGTGGCAGTGGAGAGGGACGGATCGGCCGGATTATGGCTGGCCAGCGCCACCAGCACCGCGAGGCCCAGCAGCCCCGCGATCATCCCCATGAGTTGTCCGCCCCGCCGCCTCAGCGCCGCCTTCACAGCGGGCGAGGCAAAGCGGCGCAGCCCGGCCGCGGTGCCGAAAGGGTTCATGGACGGGGCCGCGCTGCTCACGGGGCTGGCGGATCGGTCGGCGGAGGCGCGCGGCATGGTCTTCCCGGCTTCGATTGATGCAGCCGGGAAAGACTACACGCTAAACACTTGTTTGGGCTACACAGTTTGCGCCAAATCAGGATCGCTCACAAAAAAGGCGGGAGCGCCGGCCGCCCTGGCCGACACCCCCGCCCGAAGAGCGATGCGGTCGAAGGGGCAGCTTCCGCCGCCCGACCCGTGGTCAGTAGCGGTACTGCTCGGCCTTGAAGGGACCGGCCTCCGGCACGCCGATATAACCGGCCTGTTGCGGGGTGAGCTTCGTCAGCTTCGCGCCGACCTTCTCGAGGTGCAGGAAGGCCACTTTCTCGTCGAGGTGCTTGGGCAGGGTATAGACCTGCTTCCCGTAAGCCGCGCCGTTCGTCCAGAGCTCAATCTGCGCAAGCGTCTGGTTGGTGAAGGACGCCGACATCACGAAGGAGGGGTGACCGGTCGCGTTGCCGAGGTTCACCAGCCGCCCCTCGGAGAGAAGGGTGATGCGCTTGCCGTCGGGGAACTCGATCTCGTCCACCTGCGGCTTGATGTTCGTCCACTTGAGGTTGCGCAGCGACGAAACCTGAATCTCGCTGTCGAAGTGGCCGATGTTCGAGACAACGGCACGGTTCTTCATGGCGCGCATGTGCTCGATCGTGATGACGTCCACGTTGCCGGTCGCCGTCACGAAGATGTCGGCGCGCGGGGCGGCGTCCTCCATCGTCACGACCTCGTAGCCCTCCATCGCGGCCTGGAGCGCGCAGATCGGATCGACCTCCGTCACCATCACGCGGCAGCCGGCATTGCGGAGGGAAGCGGCGGAGCCCTTGCCGACGTCACCGAAGCCGGCGACGCAGGCGACCTTGCCGGCCATCATCAGGTCCGTGCCGCGGCGGAGCGCGTCCACCAGCGACTCACGGCAGCCGTAAAGGTTGTCGAACTTCGACTTGGTGACGCTGTCGTTCACGTTGATGGCGGGGAAGAGGAGCTTGCCCTCCTTCGCCATGGTGTAGAGGCGGTGAACGCCCGTCGTCGTCTCCTCCGACACGCCCTTCAGCGCGGCGGCCAGCTTGGCGAACCAGCCGGGCTTCTCGGACAGGGTGCGCTTGATGAGGGCGAAGAAGACCGTCTCCTCATCGTTCGTCGCGCCGTCCAGGAACTTCGTGTCTCCTTGTTCGGCGCGCAGACCGTAATGGACGAGCAGCGTCATGTCGCCGCCATCGTCGAGCAGCAGGTTCGGCTCGCCACCATCGGCCCACTCAAGAGTGCGGCGGACGTAGTTCCAGTAGTCCTCCAGGCTCTCGCCCTTGATGGCGAAGACCGGCGTGCCGGTGGCGGCGATGGCTGCCGCGGCGTGGTCCTGAGTGGAGAAGATGTTGCAGGACGACCAGCGGACATCGGCGCCGAGCGCCTTCAGCGTCTCGATCAGCACCGCCGTCTGGATTGTCATGTGCAGGCAGCCGGCGATGCGGGCGCCCTTCAGCGGCTGGCTGGTACCGTACTCGCGGCGGGTGGCCATCAGGCCGGGCATCTCGTCCTCGGCCATCTCAATCTCCTTGCGGCCCCAGGCGGCAAGGGAGAGGTCGGCGACGACGTAATCGGCTTTGGGGGGAAGCGTATCGGGCATGGGGGGCGTGGCCTTTCGGGATTGGCCGTCGCCTATCACAGGCGCGGCGCCGAAGCCAGGGGGCGCCGAACCATATCAGGATATCTTTATATAATGGCGAGGGGATGAGGCCCCTCCCCAGCGTCAGCGCCGGCGGCGTACCAAGCCCAGCCCGAACAGGCCTGCGCCAAAAAGAGCCAGGCTTGCGGGTTCGGGCACCGAGGTGGCGGCGCTGGGCATCATCGTGGCGGTCAGGGTGCCGAAGAAGGAGCAGGCACCAGTCCAGCCGCAGGAACCGCCGTTATCCGTGTTGTAGAAGCCACGCACGGTGGTCGTGCCGTCCTGGTCGAGATCCGGGTCGATGATA
>NZ_RCVR01000119.1 GCF_016107305.1 Roseomonas sp. KE2513 | reverse complement strand
TATCAAGCGACATCGGGAACCCATCCGGTGACGACACCGGGAACCCAGCCACCTCCGCTCCTATGATGCCCCGGCGGATGCCGGTGCGGGTGTTGCCTTCAGCAGGCCCGAGCGGCGCTTCTCGCGCAGCCGGTAGCTGTCGCCTCGGATGGTCAGCACGTGGCTGTGGTGCATCAGGCGGTCCAGGATAGCGGTGGCCACGACCTCGTCGCCCAGCACCGTTCCCCAGTCGCCAACGGCGCGGTTGGAGGTGATCAGGATGCTGCCCCGCTCGTAGCGGCGGCTGACAAGCTGAAACAGTAGGTGCGCCGCCGCGGGCTCGAACGGCAGGTAGCCGAACTCGTCCACGATCAGCAGCTTCGGTTTGGCCAGTTGCGCCAGACGCTGCTCCAGCTTTCCCTCGGCGTGCCCCTGCACCAGCATCGTCACGAGCGCCGTTGCCGGAGTGAACAGCACCGAGTAGCCGTGCCGGACCGCCTCACGCCCCAGCGCGATCGCCAGGTGCGACTTGCCGACGCCGGGCGGCCCCTGGATCAGCAGCGCGTCGCCGTTGGCCACCCAGCGGCAGGTGGCCAGGTCGCGCACCTGCCGGGGATCCAGCGAGGGCTGGGCGGAGTAGTCGAACCCCTCCAGCGTGCGCTGATGGGGGAACTTCGCGATGCTGGTGGCCATTTGGATCCGCCGCTCCTCGCGGTGTGACACCTCCGCCCGGCACAGCAGGGCCAGGGTTTCCCGCAGCGACAGATCGCCGCGTGCCGCCTCGTCCAGCAGCCCATCGAGCCGGTCACGCATCGCCGTCAATTTCAGCCGGGCCAGCATGTCCGGCAGCGTGTCCACCGCGGCGCTCACCAGCCGCCTCCCGCGACCTGCTCGTACTCGGCGAGCGGCCGCAGCAGATCGATCTCCAGCCGCGTCCCGGGTGACGCAGCCTCGGGACCGCCGTTGCGAGCCCGACCCTGGTGAGATGGCACGATGCCCTGCAGGTGGGCCCGTTCGACGGCGCGCTCGCGGCGGCCGAGCCGCCGGTCGTGGCAGGCCACCTCGACCCCGGCATGGTGGATGTGGATCCGGCCGCCGCCGACCTGGACAGTGACCGCTGCCCCGATCAGCCGCCACGGCACGCTGTAATGGTTGGTGTCGACGTTCACGCAGGCGTCGTTCCCGACCTTGCGGGTCAGCTCGCGCAGCGCCTGGAACGGAGGCCGACCGTTCAGCGGGCGCAGCGCCGCGGCCTCCTCGCGCTCGAACCGCGCGATCGGCGCCTCGCCCGTTGTCCCGTGCACCCTGACATCGGCCACCTCTCGCATCCACCGGGCCAGGTGCGCCTCCAGGGCGCCCCAGGAGGCGAAACGCCGCCCCGCGATGGCATTGTGCTTGACGTACCCGACCCCGCGCTCGTCCTTACCTTTGGTGCGCGCCCGATAGGGTGCGCAGGCCACCGGCCGCACCTCCCAGTACCGCGCGAACGCGTGCAGCCGGTCGTTGAACTCCACCTCTCGCGTGGCCGCGTCGTGATGCCGGACCAGGGCACGGGCATTGTCCATCAGCAGCTCGCCCGGCAGGCCGCCAAAGTGGTGGAACGCGCCCTCGATCCCCTCCAGCCAGGCCGACTGCCGCTCGTGCCGGAAGGCCCGGGCATAGACGCGCCTCGAGTAGCCCAGCGTCGCCACGAACAGGTACACCCGCCCCGGATCCTCACCCTCGATCATGATCCGGCTCTGCCCGAAGTCGATCTGCAGTTGGCGGCCGGGCGGCGTCTCGAACCGCACCGTCGCCCGCGCCTCCGCCGCGAGCTCGCGCCGCAGGTGGGACACAGCGCGCTCCACCGTGCGCAGGCTGACCACGACGCCCAACTCGGATGCCAGCTCCTGCCGCACCACGTCCGCGTTGCCCCGGTGACGCCGGAGCCGCTCGGCCAGCCAGCCCGCCTGTCCCGCCAGCAGGCTCGGCCGGGTTGGAATCCGGCACGGCGCCCAGCCGCCCGCCGCCAGGTACCGCTGTACCGTCTCCCGGTTACACCCCACCTCGGCCGCAATCCGCCGCGTGCCCCAGCCCAGACCATGCAGCCGCTGCATCGCCGCCACCTCGTCCGGCGTCCTCATCGCCTGTCTCCGCCCATCCCTGCCGGGCGGAAATACGTCCGATCGATCCCTCAACTCGCCTCTCCCTGCTCGTCAGGGTGGCTGGGTTCCTAATGACGCCTCCGGATGGGTTTACCCTGTCGCCCGACA
>NZ_RCVR01000118.1 GCF_016107305.1 Roseomonas sp. KE2513 | reverse complement strand
CTGGGCACTTGAAGCTGCGCTGTGATCGACCGACCTGCGGGTGAGTGATCTCGGCAGTAGATGGTCATGGTGGATGCCGTTGGTGGGGCGATCTGGACGCCTGGCTTGCGCTCTTCCTTGAGGTGATGGGCCGTAAGACCCTGACGGAGCTTTGAAAGGTTCTGCTGCCATCAGGAGTCTCTTCTGCTCTGCCTAGGTTGGAGGATGCGAAATGACGCGCTGCGCCGTTGCTGCTCTAGCTTTTCTTGCCGCAGCCGGCCTGCCCTCTTGCAGCAATCCGTCTAGTCCGGCGGCTGAGGATGAGCGCGACGATGCCGAGCTGTACGAGTCCAACGTCCGCGAGTGGGTCGGGGCCCTGGAGGCTGGCATGGTGCGGGCTCGCCTGGACCTCGCGCGACGGGCAATCATGAGGGCGATTGAAGGGCCGGGCTGAGGGTCGGCGGAGGCGTCCCACTGGCGAATCAAGCGAGCGCTGTTAGACTTCCGGCATGAATTTCTTGCGCTGCGTTCCCCTCCTTGCTCCTCTGCTCTTGCTGGGAGCCTGTGCCAGCAAGGAACCAGCGGTTGTCGACATCCCGCCCGGGTGCGAGCCGAGCCTCACAGTCGTCAACGAAGGCGAAACGGCGGTGCAAGAGCTGTACCTCAGTCAAGCAGGAGAAGATCGCTGGGGAGTAGATCGCCTCGGGCGCGACACCTTGGTGAAGGGGGCATCGGTGACGTACAGGCTCCCCACAGGCGGCGCCTATGACGTTCGAGTGGCTTGGGTCTCGGCCTTTCCTCGGCGCGGTTTTCAGCTCCGCAACGTCGATGTTTGCAGATCAAAGACAGTCACGGTGAAGAACTTTGAGGTTCGGGCGAGCTAACACTATGTCGGCGTTTAGGGTTGATGGGTGGTAGGAACCGACGTCTGCAATGCGGGCATCGGATGGGTGCGGCGAGGTGGGCGAACAGCCGATGGGAGATGGCCTGACGTAGGACGGGCAGGCTCGGTGATGGTGGCGGCCCCGGGATGCGAGGCTGCATTTTCCCCCCGACTCACCCGGCGGTGCTGGGCAAGGCGCAGGTGCTGCAGGTAGGCAAAAGCTACGCAGGTCATCAGCGCGTGTCGGTGCAGGCCGGTCCAGGAGCGCCCTTCGAAGTGGCCCAGGCCGAGTTCCTGTTTCAGCTGCTGGTGAGCCTGCTCGCAAACCCAGCGCGCCTTGATGGTCGAGGCGAGGGTGCGCAGGGACGCTCCGGGAGCCAGGTTGCTGAGGTGGTACTTGCGCTCGCCGGAGGAGCGCCACTCGCCCACCAGCCAGACCTCATCGCCCGGCAGGTGGCGGTTGTTGGCCCAGATGGCGCCATCGCCCGCGCGAACACGGGTGGCAGCAAACCTGGCAGCCAGCGCTCCCTTGGTGCCGTGCCGCCAAGTGACCCTGCGCCACGACAAGCCCGCTAGCACCTCCTCGGCCGGGCGGGGCTCCTCATCGGGCACGGGACGCCGCCTGCGCCCGGCTGGCACCGCGACCTCTACAGCAGTGCTGTAGACCTTCTGCACCCGCGGAATACCCACAGCCCAGAGCAGGCCGCGCTCAGAGAGGACCTGACGGAACGCGGCGCTCGCGCCATAGCCCGCATCAGCCAGCACGGTCCCGAACCGCACGCCCGCGGCCCGGAGCCGGTCCAACTCGGCGAGCGCGATCTCGCCCTTGCTCCGCGGCGTCATCTCCGCCTCGGGCACGCCCGCCCGGGCACAGCGCTCCGGCTCCTCCGTCCAGGTCTCGGGCAGGAACAGGCGTAAGCCCACCGGCACGGGAACCTCGTTCTGGGCCAGGGTCAGTGAGACGAGCGACTGGCAGTTCGCCTTCTTGCCCAGCTGTCCGCAATACTGGCGCGCCACGCCGACCGAGAGCTCGCCCTTCTTGGGCAGCGCCGTGTCGTCGACCACCAGGAAGGCATCGGACCCACCCACCAGCCGGTCCGCCTCATGCGCCAGCACCTTCCAGAGCGGGCCGTCGTCCCAGGCGGGGCTTGCGATGAAGTGCTGCAGCTGATCGTGCCCCGAGAGCCCCAGCCGCGCCGCCATTGGCTGCAGGCTCTTGCGCTCGCCAGGACCGAGCAGCCCTCGCAGATAGAGCGGCGTCCAAGTTCGGCGTGTCTTGCGTCCCATCACCTCGAGAAAGGGCGCGAGCCAAGCATCCAGATCCGGTGCGCTGAGAACCCCACCCACCATCGCCACCTCCTGCCGAGGTCAGTCACCCGCAGGTCGGTCAATAAGGCTGCAGCTTCAAGTGCCCAA
>NZ_RCVR01000117.1 GCF_016107305.1 Roseomonas sp. KE2513 | reverse complement strand
CTGGTCCAGCCCGACGTCGCTCAGTCCCTCAAATGGGCGCCGGAGGAGCGCGAGCGCATCTTTGCCCGCCTCCTCGCGATGACGGGCGCGCCCGCCGCGGACGGTGCCGCGCCGTCGCATGTCATCTGGCCGGAGACCGCTGTGCCCTACCTCGTCACGGAGCAGCCAGAGGTGCGAGAGGCTATAGCTGCTGCCCTGCCGCCTGGCGGCGCGCTCCTCACCGGTGCCGTCCGCCGCGTTCCCGACGGTGCGGGGGGCCTGTCGCTCCGCAATGCCCTCCTCGTGTTGGACAGGACCGGGGAGGTGGTCGCGGCCTATGACAAGATCCGCCTCGTGCCGTTCGGGGAATATGTGCCGCTGCGGAGCCTCCTCTCGGCGGTGCCGAAGCTGACAGTGGGGTCCACCGACTTTGAGCCGGGCCCGCCGCGACATCCGCTGCCTGTGCCTGGGCTGCCGAACGCGTGGCCGCTGATCTGCTACGAGGCGATCTTCCCCGGCGCACTTCCGGAGGGCCGCGAACTCGGATGGATCCTCACCGTAACGAACGACGCTTGGTTCGGCACGTCCTGGGGTCCTTACCAGCACGCGCTCGCGGCCCGGTTCCGCGCCGTCGAACTCGGCCTCCCCCTAGTGCGTGCGGCGAACGGCGGGGTGTCGCTCGTGACGGACGGCTACGGGCGGGTGCGAGCGTCGCTCGGGCTGGGCACGCGAGGTGTGCTCGACGCGGCGCTCCCCGCCGCCGTACCGGGGGGTACTCACTACAGCTGGCTGGGCGACCTGCCCTTTGGCGTCGCCGTCGCCATGCTCCTCGTCGTCTCTTGGTTCCGCCGCCGCAAGGTCGTGAGGTCGCCCGCATGACCTTCGATGTCTCCCTCTTCGATCTCCTCCTCGCCTTCACAGGCGGCTTCGTGTCCTTCCTTTCGCCCTGCGTCCTCCCCCTCGTCCCGGGCTGGGCCGCCTGGGCGTGCAGCACGGGGAGGGGCGACTGGGCCGGTGTGCCGCTGCTCTCGGCCTATGCCCTCTATTCGGGGATGCTGGTCTTCCTCATCGCCTTCTATTTCCCGCAGGCCGCCGCGGCGCTCCGCCGCTTCTCGCACGCCGGCCGCACCCTCCAGGTCGCGTCGGGCGTCGTCATGCCGACCATAGGGGTGCTGATGATGACCGGTGAGACGTCCGCCGTCGCGGGCTGGATGGTCAACGCCTTCCCCTTCCTCGCGAGGCTCGGCTGATGCGCGCTGCACTCAAATTTGGATTTCCTGCGGCGCTGGCCGCCTTTGCGGTAGACCAAGCGACGAAGGCTTGGGCCCTGTTTTCCTTGTGGCCCCCCTATACCGAGGGCATCTATATCCTACCCGTCCTCAACCTGCGCCTCGGCTTCAACACTGGCGTGACCTTTGGGATGTTCGCGGGCGGCGGGACCTCCTCGGCATGGGCCCTTTCCGCGCTTGGCCTCGCCGTGTGCGGCTGGCTGATGGCCTGGATGTGGAAGAGCGTGTCACGCGCCGAGATCCTCGCGCTTGGCCTCATCGTAGGCGGCGCATTGGGCAACGTTCTCGACCGGATCCGGCAGGGCAAGGTGACGGACTTCATTGATGCGCACTACAGTGGCTGGCATTGGCCAACCTTCAACATGGCGGACGTCGCGATTGTATGCGGCGTCGCCATCCTCATGATCGGCTTTCTGCGGCCGATGCCGTCACCGGCACACCAGAATCGGTCCTCGCAATGAGATATGCCGTGCCACTACTGCGAGCTCACGCCGCGCTGCTGAACAGCCGCGTCGTGAACGTGGCCGCCCCCATTGGAATCTCGCGCGTCACCCTGGCCGACATCTACCAGAATGGGGCCGTCGCCCTTGGCCTAAGGGCGATCGTCCTGGGAACGCTGAACGCCCTGCACCTGCTCGGATATCTTTTCAAGAGAATGGCGCATGGCCGAGGAAGTATCCAAGGCGCGTCTCGCCCGGAGTTGGGCTACGGCGACGGCCGTACTGGCCTTCGCGCTGGACCAGGCGACGAAGTGGTGGGTGCTGACCCATCTCATGGATCCACCCCGCGTCATCCCTGTCACCCCGTTCTTCAACCTGGTGCTGGGATGGAACCGGGGCGTCAGCTTCGGCCTGCTTTCGGCGGATCACCACGCGACGCCCTGGCTCCTGTCCTCCCTGGAGCTCACCGTCGTTGCGGGCCTCGTCGTCTGGACGACAAGCGACCGGCGCCCGGAGATGGCGGCTTCGGTCGGGTTCATCGTCGGTGGTGCTTTAGGCAACGTCGTCGACCGACTGCGGCACGGCGCGGTAACGGACTTC
>NZ_RCVR01000116.1 GCF_016107305.1 Roseomonas sp. KE2513 | reverse complement strand
GTGTAGGCGCCGGGACGACACTCCCCAGAAGTGCCGACTGAAAATTCCCCAGGTGGCCTGAGGGGCTGACGGGCGGGATTTTTCAGTCGACCGGCCATGGGCCACCGATGCTGCTGCCGTCCTGCAGGGGAGCGGCGCCGGTGGTCCGACTTGGGGAGATCGTCATGATCCTGGACCTGCACCGGCAGGGCCTTTCGGTGTCCGCCATTGCCCGGCGGACCGGGCTCGACCGCAAGACGGTGCGCAAATACGTCGAGCGCGGCCTGGAGCCGCCGGCCTATGGGCCGCGCCAGCCCCGGGGCACGTTGCTGGACCCGTTCAGCCGCTACTTGCGCGAGCGGGTGGCGGCGTTTCCCGACCTGACCGGGCGGCGGCTGCATCGGGAGCTGCGGGACCTTGGCTACGAGGGTGGCTACACCCGGGTGACCGACTTTCTGCGCGACATCCGCCCTCCCGCGACACCCGGCTTCGAGCAGCGCTTCGAGACCGCGCCCGGGCAGCAGGGGCAGGTCGACTTCGCGCAGTTCCGGACCGAGTTCGCCGACGAGCCCGGGGTGGGGCGCATCGTCTGGCTGTTCTCCATGGTTCTCGGGCACAGCCGCATGCTGTGGGCGCGCTTCGTCCTGCACCAGGACCTGCCGACGGTGCTGCGGTGCCACGCCGCGGCCTTCGAGGCGCTCGGCGGCGTGCCGGCCGAGATCCTCTACGACCGCATGCGCACTGCGGTCACTGGCGAGGACGTGCAGGGCATCGCCTACAACCCCACCCTGCTCGAGATGGCCCGACACTACGGCTTCCTACCCAAAGCCTGCCGTCCCTACCGGCCGCAGAGCAAGGGAAAGGTCGAAAGGCCGTTTCGCTACGTGCGCGAGGATTTCTTCCTTGCTCGCAGCTTCCGCAACCTCGACGACCTGAATGACCAGCTTCGGCAATGGCTCGACGGGGTGGCCAACCGTCGGGTGCACGCGACCACCCGCCGCGTCGTCGCCGAGCACTTCGCCGAGGAGAAACCCGGCCTGCGGTCGCTGCCCGCCGGCCCCTTCCAGGCCACGCTGCGCCTGGAACGGCGGATCACCCGCGACGGCATGGTCTCGGTGGATGGCAACCTCTACAGCGTGCCGGACAGCACGCACCGCCGTGCCGTCGAGGTGCACCTGCTCGCCGACGAGCTTCGCATCTTCGAGGAGAACCGCCTCGTCGCGAGCCACCCGGTGCTGGAGGGCCGCGGTCACCGCCGGGTCGCCGGTGGGCATCGACGGCCTTCCTCGCCAGCCAGTCGTCCCGCAGGGACCAGTGGCCCGGTCCTCCCCATCCGTGCGGGCGAGACCGTCGCGCGCCGACCTCTCGCCTTCTACGCCGCCGTTGCCCAGCGGCTGGCCGAGGAGGGTAGCCGCTCATGAGGGACGACAATCCAGTCCCCGCCACTCTGGAGCGGGTCCGCCGCAACCTCGTCGGGCTGCGCATGCCGCGCGCGCTGGAGGTGCTCGACCACGTCGTGCGCCAGGTCGAGCGCGGTGAGATCGGCACGCTGGAGGCGATCGATGCCCTGCTCGCCGAGGAGTTGACCCTGCGCGAGGGACGGCGGATCAAGGCGGCGCTGCAGATGGCGCGCCTCGGCGTGGTCAAGACGCTGGCCAGCTTCGACTTCTCGTTCCAGCCATCCCTCGACCGCAACCGCATCCTGGCCCTGGCCGAACTCGACTTCATCCGCCGGCACGAGGTCGTGCACCTGCTCGGGCCGCCCGGCACCGGCAAGAGCCACCTGGCGGTCGCCCTCGGCGTGGAGGCCGTCCGGGCCGGTCACAGCGTCTACTTCGCCTCTCTCGCCGACATCGTCGCCTCCCTTGCCCGCGCCGAGCGGGAGGGGAACCTGCGCGAGCGGATCCGCTTCCTGTGCCGGGCCTCGCTGCTCATCGTCGACGAGATCGGCTACCTGCCGATCACCTCGAGCAACGGCAACCTGTTCTTCCAGCTGGTCAACGCCCGCTACGAGCGCGGCGCCATGATCCTCACCTCCAACCGGGGCTTTGCCGAGTGGGGTGAGGTGTTCGGTGACCCCGTGGTCGCCACGGCGCTGCTGGACCGGCTGCTGCACCACGCCGTGGTGGTGCAGATCGAGGGCTCGAGCTACCGCCTGCGCCAGCACGTCGACCTCGTCCCAGACACCATGCGCGTCCCGTCCGCAGCCCTCACCCAGGTACCGACACGCCGGCGAGGCCGGCCTCCCAAGGTCAGACCCTCAGCGCCAAACCCCACCTGACCACCCGCCAACTGGGGAAATTTACTTCGGCACTTTTGAGGAGGATCCAACCGGCGTTGACA
>NZ_RCVR01000115.1 GCF_016107305.1 Roseomonas sp. KE2513 | reverse complement strand
GTATCCGTCCGCCGAGGGCCGCCTGTTTTAAGGGGTGATGATCGCTGACCTTAGTGACGCTCGTAAGGGCGACGCAAAGGGCGGGGCAGGATGGAGATCATCACCGGGGTGGAGCGGCGGCGGCGCTGGTGTGCCGAGGACAAGCTGCGCATGCTGGCCGAGGCGGCGCAGCCTGGAGCGCGGACGTCGGAGGTGGCCCGGCGGCACGACATCAGCCGCGGGTTGCTGTGGTACTGGCGGCGTCAGCTGCGGCAGGGACGGCTTGCGGTGGCTGATCCTCGGGAGCCGGTGTTTCTGCCCCTGCAGGTGAGCGACGCCGTGCCGCCCGGGCTTGGTGCGCCCGCGGCGGCGACGGACCCGCGGATCGAGATCGCACTGCCGGACGGCACCTGTGTGCGGGTGGGGGCGGACGTGGACGCGGCGGCGCTGCGGCGCGTGCTGTCGGTGCTGCGGCGGTGATCCCCGTCCCCTCCGGTGTGCGGGTCTGGCTGGCGGTGGGCCACACCGACATGCGCCGCGGCATGAACGGGCTGGCGCTGCAGGTGCAGCAGGCCCTCGGGCGCGACCCGCACGCCGGGGATCTCTACGTATTCCGCGGCAAGCGCGGCGACCTGGTTAAGATTGTCTGGCATGACGGGCTCGGCATGTCGCTTTACGCCAAGCGGCTGGAGCGGGGACGCTTCCTGTGGCCTGCCCCCGCGGATGGCGCCGTGTCCATCTCGTCGGCGCAGCTGGCCTACATGCTGGACGGGATCGACTGGAGGAACCCGCAGCACACCTACCGGCCGCAGGTCGCGGGCTGATCCTGTCAGGACAGGGGTGATTGTGCTGGCGGTGGGTTTCGCCGTCTGATTCACTCCCTCCATGACGGCCGCGCCGGACCCTGCCGATGATGTCGAGGCGCTCCGCGTGGCCCTTGCCGCGGAGCGCGAGGCGCGCATCGCCGCCGAGGCGATGATCGCGCACCTCAAGCTGGTCATCGCCAAGCTGCGGCACGACAAGTTCGGCGCCTCCTCCGAGCGCGGCCGCAAGCTCATCGACCAGCTGGAGCTGGAACTCGGCGACCTCGTCGCGACCATGGCCGAGGAGGCGACCCGGACCGAGGGCCAGGGCGGGGAGCGGCAGCCCGGGGCACCACCGCGCAAGCCGGTCCGGGGCCCTCTGCCCGCCCACCTGCCGCGCGAGCGGGTGGTGGTGCCCTCGCCCTCTGCCTGCCCCTGCTGCGGGGGCAAGCTGTCCAAGCTGGGTGAGGACGTCACCGAGACCCTGGAGGTGGTGCCTCGGTCCTGGAAGGTGGTCCAGACCGTGCGCGAGCGGTTCAGCTGCCGGGCCTGCGAGACCATCACCCAGCCGCCCGCGCCGTTCCACCCGATCGCCCGTGGGCGCGCGGGGCCGAACCTGCTGGCCATGGTGCTGGAGGCCAAGTACGGCCAGCACCTGCCGCTGAACCGCCAGAGCGAGACCTACTCTCAGGAGGGGGTGGAGCTGAGCGTCTCCACCCTGGCCGACTGGGTCAGCACCGCGGCCGCGGTCCTCTCGCCCCTCCACGCCCTCATCGGGGCCCATGTCCTGGCCGCCGAGCGCCTGCACGGGGACGACACCACCGTGCCCCTGCTCGCCCGCGGCAAAACGGTCACGGCCCGCCTCTGGACCTATGTCCGCGACGACCGGCCCTTTGCCGGACCGGCTCCGCCCGCGGCCTTGTTCCATTTCTCCCGCGACCGCACGGCCGAGCACCCCAGGCGCCACCTGGCCTCCTACGCGGGCATCCTGCAGGCGGACGCCTATGCTGGGTTCGGCGAGCTCTACCGGCCCGACCGCAAGCCGGGACCGATCACGGAGGCGGCGTGTTGGGCGCATTTCCGCCGGAAGGCCTTCGAGCTGGCCGAGGTCGCTCGCGCGCCTCTCGCGGCCGAGGCCGTGCGGCGCATCGACCGCGTGTTCGAGGCCGAGCGCGAGGTGAACGGGCGACCGGCCGCGGAGCGCCTGGCCCATCGCACCGCCGTGGTGGCCCCGCTGGTCGCCGACCTCCATGCCTGGATGCTGGAGACCAGGGGAAGGCTGTCGCGCCACAACGATCTGGCCAAGGCGCTGGACTACGCCCTCAAGCGCTGGGAGGCGTTCACCGGGTTCCTTGGCGACGGCCGGGTTTGCCTGACCAATAACGCAGCGGAACGCGCCCTCCGCGGCATCGCCCTCGGCCGAAAGGCTTGGCTGTTCGCTGGCAGTGACCGCGGCGGCGAGCGGGCTGCCGTGATGATCTCGCTCATCACCACGGCGAAGCTGAACGACATCGATCCGCGTGCATGGCTCGCCGACGTCCTCGCTCGCATCGCCAACCATCCTGCCTCCAAGCTCGACGAGTTCCTCCCGTGGAACTGGAAGCCACCGGCAATGCCACTCTCGGCCGCCGCTTGATCGTCAACCGCGGTACTCGGCGGATGGGTAC
>NZ_RCVR01000114.1 GCF_016107305.1 Roseomonas sp. KE2513 | reverse complement strand
AAAGGGGACGATGTTTGCCTATCCGACTGGTGCTTCGGACATCGGCTATATGATCTAGCAGCATGTCGGCTTTGCGTCTGCGGTTGAGGTTGTCTGACACGGTGAGGCTTGATCACGCCTGTCGCAGGCGGTGCAGCCTGCGGCAGTTGTAGGCGAGTGCGATTGAGGTCCACTCGCTGGTGACCTTGGCGATACCGCGGAGGTGGAAGCGAGTGAAGCCGAGGGCCGCCTTGATGATGCCGAAGACGGGTTCGACGGTCTGCTTGCGGCGGGCGTAAAGGGCTTTGGCATCTTCGGTGTCCAGCTTTTCCAGCATGGTGAGGCGCCAGGGCTCGGTGATGCGTCGCGGGATCTTTGGCTCGGGCGACGGCCGGAAGTTGTAGGGCCGGTGCGGCTGGGTACGGCCGATGGCGACCAGCGGCTCGATCTTCCGCGCCTTGAGGGCCGCGACTGCCTCGCCCGAGGCGAAGCGGGTGTCGGCGAGAGCGGTCGTTGGCAGGCCGATGCCGTGCTCCATGCCGAGGATGGTGGCGGCGAAGCTCGGAGCATCGGACGGGCAGGCGGTCAAGTTGGTGGCGAGGATCAGCTGCGAGCCCTCAGCGCAGACCACGGCCTGTGCGTTGTAGGCCTGGCGGTACTCGTGGGCGTCGGAGCGGCGCATCAGCGCACTGTCGGGGTCGGTGAGGTTGGATTGCCGTGTCGGCGGCGGGTCGTCCTCGGGCGGCTTGGGCGGGCGGCCGCGCCGGCCCTTCTTCGCGTCATAGGCCGCTTTCCTGGCCTCGTACTCGGGCCGCGCGGCTTCCGCGTCTGCGCGAGCCTGTTCCTCCAGCCGGGCGCAGGCGGCATCGAGCTTGGCCCTGAGCGCCTCGCGCCGGGCGATCTCGGCGGGCAGCGCCTGCGGATCGGGCTGGGCCTCCGTGTCGGCCGCTTCAGCCTGGGCGGTCAGGGCCGCAATGTCGGCGGTGAGCTTCTCCTGCAGCGCCTTGGCACGGTCATACCGCACGGAGCGGATCTTGGAGGCGTTCGCATCGAGCTTGGTGCCGTCGATCGAAACCGTGCCGAGCCGCAGCAAACCGGTTTCGCGCGCCAGCAACAGCACCTGCAGGAAGGCTGCCTCGAAGGCCGCGATGGTGTCGTGGTCTGGGTGCAGGTTCGCCGCCACGTAACGCACACCGATGTCACGATGCGTCGCCCGCTCGATGCGGCGGGAGGAGAAGATTCCGTTGGCGTAGCTGTAGATCAGTATCGCCAGCATCAGCCGCGGATGATACTGCGCGCGGCCACCTGGGATCGGGCGGACGGCAAAGGCGCCGAGCGGCACCCGATCCACCGCTGCCACCACGAAGTGCGCCACGTCATCGGCCGGAAGCCAGTCCTTGGCGTCCGGCGGCAGGAGGAAGGCCTGGTCGCGGCTGAACGGAATGAACTGCGTCATGCCCATCAGATTCGCCCATTTCAGGTCGAAGAGGAATCCGACAGACTGCTAGAGGATGTCTGTTTCCGCGGCTGCGGTACTGAAAGCGGAACTGCCATTATCGGCCAACACTGGCCGTAGAAGACAAGTTTCAACGAACCGCTTTTATGCCTGCTCCTCGCGCGCAAAGCGCCAGTCCGACGGGTCAGGATCGGCGTCCACTATCGGCAGCAGTGTGGTAAAAAGGATTTCGGCCCGCGCGGTTAGCACGTGCAGACGGGCCTTCTATTCCTCGGTTTTGGGGTGACGGCGTTATGGATGCCGCAGCAACACGCGATGCACCTGTGACGCGCCCCACACCTCCCGCCCCATCGGCGTGCGCACGCCGCGCGCGGTCAGCGCTGCGGCAATTTGCCGCAGCGACGTAGCGCCAGCTCGACGCGCGGCAATAATAAACGGCAGCACGTCGGTTGCGCGCTTTGCCGCGTCGCGCTGCCAGGCTTTCGTCGCCATCGCCGCGGTTTCGCTGTCACCGGCCCGTAGCCTCGGATTCCCCAGCACCACGCCGCGGGCCTTCGCCGCGGCCAGCGCGGCTCGTGTGCGAGAGCTGATAGCGCGGGCCTCTTCCTCAGCCACCAACGCCATGATGCCGATGGTCAGCCGGTTGGCGTGCGGCATGTCCACGGCGACGAACTCCAAGCCGGCTTTCTCAAGCCCGAGTAGGAAGTGCGCGTCGCGTGCCAAGCGGTCGAGCTTGGCGATCAGCAGCACCGCGCGTCGTGCCCGACTCTCAGCCATCGCCGCTGCGAGTTGCGGCCGGTCGCTGCGCTTGCCGCTCTCCACCTCCTCGAAACTGGCGCACACGACTCCGCCGGTGGCTGCCGCATGTCGCGCGACGGCTGATCGCTGGGCTTCTAGCCCAAGGCCGGACCGGCCCTGCCGGTCGGTGCTCACCCGGTAGTAAGCGACGAAGCGGGGCGGAGAAGGAGCGTGAGGGAGCATCTCAGGTCCCAAAATGCCCTTTTTTACCCCTTTGTCGCAATCCCAAACGGG
>NZ_RCVR01000113.1 GCF_016107305.1 Roseomonas sp. KE2513 | reverse complement strand
GATCGGGCGATTAGGACCGCTCGGCTGCGCCTGTTACCAGGCTTGCACCTGCGGCCTATCGACGTGATGGTCTATCACGGCCCTTGGGGAGACCTCGTCTTGAGGCTGGTTTCCCGCTTAGATGCCTTCAGCGGTTATCCGTTCCGCACTTAGCTACCCGGCGATGCGGCGGGCGCCACAACCGGTGCACCAGAGGTGCGTCCATCCCGGTCCTCTCGTACTAGGGACAGATCCTCTCAAGTCTCCAACACCCATGGCAGATAGGGACCGAACTGTCTCACGACGTTCTAAACCCAGCTCACGTACCGCTTTAATCGGCGAACAGCCGAACCCTTGGGACCTGCTCCAGCCCCGGGATGCGATGAGCCGACATCGAGGTGCCAAACCTCCCCGTCGATGTGGACTCTTGGGGGAGATCAGCCTGTTATCCCTAGAGTACCTTTTATCCGTTGAGCGATGGCCCTTCCACGCGGGACCACCGGATCACTAAGGCCGACTTTCGTCTCTGCTCGCGCTGTCGCGCTCGCAGTCAGGCGGGCTTGTGCCTTTGCACTCAACAGCCGATGTCCGACCGGCCTGAGCCCACCATCGCGCGCCTCCGTTACACTTTGGGAGGCGACCGCCCCAGTCAAACTGCCCACCAGGCAGGGTCCCGACCCCGGCTAACGGGGTTCGGTTAGACGCCAGAAAGGCACAGGGTGGTATTTCAAGGTTGCCTCCACCAAGGCTAGCGCCCCGGCTTCATCGGCTCCCACCTATCCTACACAGTCCCTTCCTGGCGCCACTGCCAAGCTGCAGTAAAGGTTCATAGGGTCTTTCCGTCTGACCACGGGTACCCCGCATCTTCACGGGGAATTCAATTTCGCTGAGTCCATGCTGGAGACAGTGGGGAGGTCGTTACGCCATTCGTGCAGGTCGGAACTTACCCGACAAGGAATTTCGCTACCTTAGGACCGTTATAGTTACGGCCGCCGTTTACCGGGGCTTCAGTTCAAGGCTCTCACCTCTCCCTTTAACCTTCCGGCACCGGGCAGGCGTCAGACCCTATACGTCGTCTCTCGACTTCGCAGAGCCCTGTGTTTTTACTAAACAGTCGCCACCCCCTGGTCTGTGCCACCCCTCACCGCTTGCGCGACAAGGGGTCTCGCTTATCCCGAAGTTACGCGAGCAATTTGCCTAGTTCCTTCAGCATGGTTCTCTCAAGCGCCTCGGTATACTCAACCAGTCCACCTGTGTCGGTTTCGGGTACGGTCCATAATCCCAGGGCTGTTTCCTGGACCCTTCCGCCTGCCAGCCCAATCCAATAAGGGCTGACCGCGCTTCCGGGTCGTCACATCTGGGGGGCCAGGGAATATTCACCCTGTTTCCATCGGCTACGGCTGTCGCCCTCGCCTTAGGGGCCGGCTCACCCTGCGCGGATTGGCCTTGCGCAGGAACCCTTGGACTTTCGGCGAGAGGGGTTCTCACCCTCTTTGTCGCTACTCATGTCCGCATTCGCACTTCCCATACCTCCAGGAGCCGTCACCGGTCTCCCTTCACAGGCCTAGGGAACGCTCCGCTACCGCTGCGCGATCCGCTAGGATCGTCGCAACCCACGTCTTCGGCTCGTGGCTTGAGCCCCGTTACATTTTCGCCGCAGAACAGCTATTAGACCAGTGAGCTATTACGCTTTCTTTAAAGGATGGCTGCTTCTAAGCCAACCTCCTGGTTGTTTTGGCCGTCCCACATGCTTTCCCACTTAGCCACGAATTAGGGGCCTTAGACGGTGGTCTGGGCTGTTTCCCTCTCGACAATGGACCTTAGCACCCACTGTCTGTCTGCCAGGCTATACTCACCGGCATTCGGAGTTCGGTAGGGTTTGGTAGGGCTTTGGGCCCCCCTAGCCCTTCCGGTGCTCTACCTCCGGCGGTAAACACCTGACGATCTACCTCAATAGATTTCGCGGAGAACCAGCTATTTCCGAGTTTGATTGGCCTTTCACCCCTAGCCACAGCTCATCCCCGACTTTTTCAACAGGCGTGGGTTCGGCCCTCCAGTGGGTGTTACCCCACCTTCAGCCTGGCCATGGCTAGATCACTCGGTTTCGGGTCTCATGCCGGCAACTCAAGCGCCCTTGTCAGACTCGCTTTCGCTGCGCCTACACCTCACGGCTTAAGCTTGCTGCCAACACGAACTCGCGGACCCATTATACAAAAGGTACGCCGTCACCCCACAATGAGGGCTCCGACTGCTTGTAAGCGCTCGGTTTCAGGTCTCTTTCACTCCCCTCGTCGGGGTGCTTTTCACCTTTCCCTCACGGTACTTGTGCACTATCGGTCGCCAAGGAGTATTTAGGCTTGGAGGGTGGTCCCCCCATGTTCAGACAGGGTTTCACGTGCCCCGCCTTACTCAAGGACCTCACAGAGCTCTACGCCTACGGGGCTATCACCCACTTCGGCAGGCCTTTCCAGGCCCTTCGGCTTCTCTCTGCAAGGCCACTGGCCTCCTCCGCTTTCGCTCGCCACTACTCGCGGAATCTCCGTTGATGTCTTTTCCTCCAGGTACTGAGATGTTTCAGTTCCCCGGGTTCGCCTCATGGCCCTATGTATTCAGACCACGATCTCCATAAAGGAGGGGTTTCCCCATTCGGAAATCTGCGGATCAACGATCGCTCGCATCTCCCCGCAGCTTATCGCAGCGTGCCACGTCCTTCATCGCCTCTTGGCGCCAAGGCATCCACCGAACGCCCTT
>NZ_RCVR01000112.1 GCF_016107305.1 Roseomonas sp. KE2513 | reverse complement strand
TGGTGGGGCTGAAGCCCTCCCCAGGCCGTGTGGCGCGGCGCAATGGCCTGCCGATCATCCTACACGACGCGGAGGTGATCGGGCCGATCGCCCGCACGGTGGACGACCTTGCCCTGACGCTCTCCACCATCCAGGGACCGCTGGACGAGGATCGCGCCTCGCTTGCCTTCCGCTCTGACGACGGGGAGGAGATGCGAGCCATGCGCAGTCCTCTACGTTCCGCGTTTCGGAGACTGGCCGGTGGACGACCGATTGCCGAAGCCTGCGCCGCAGTTGCCCGCAACCTCGCCGCCCTGGGCCACACGGTTACGGAAGGGACCTTGCCGGTAGACCTGTCGCTCTTCGAGCAGAACTGGCCGAATGTGGGCGCCGCCGGGCTCGCTTGGCTACTACGGGGAACGGAGTGGCGCGGTCGTGTCGGGGCAATCTACGAGGAGATGATCGAGAAGGGTGAACGCCTCACCGCTCTCGACTACCAGGACGCTCTCCTCGCTTTTCGGGAGATCGCCGCCGCATTCGCCCGGATGTTCCGCGAGTACGACCTGCTGCTGACGCCGAGTTCTGGCGCGCTGCAGTGGAAGGCGGAGGCGTTCGGGCCTGCCCATCATCGCGCCTTCACCGGGGTCGTGAACCTGGCAGGCGCGCCAGGCATCTCAATTCCCGCAGACCCGTCTCCAGACGGCATGCCGATCGGCTTTCAACTCGTCGCGCCCTACGGTGCCGATTGGCGCTTGGTCGCGATGGCAAGGCAATACGAGGGTGCGCATCCCTGGGCGCACCGGTGGCCGTCCGTCTGACTTGTTTGCACTGCTCTAGACGAGGGCGCGGAGGCGCGGTCCGCCCGGACTGTCAGGTCGCCGTGACACCGCTCCGACGCACCACCTCCGCCCACCGTGCTCGCTCGCGTTGCAGGAACGCCTCCTCGGCTCCTGAGGGAGACAGGGCCACAGCGTGATGGCGGCGGAGCTGTGCCGTCCAGGCGGGCATCGCAGTGACCCCCGCACCTTCCGTATCAACCGCGATCCCCGGCACCACGAGGCGCTGGAGGTGCTGTGCGGGCTTGGTTGGCACCTGCCTGAGGCCTTCCGCTTCCCGCGCGAGGACTTCAACGCGCGCGGCGAATGACCCCGCCTGTTTGCAGGACGGCTTGCTCGAGAATTCTGAAGACCGCGCCTTAGCTGAACACCACGCCCTGGTCCGGTCCTCAAGATCTCTGAAATTGTATTGACCGCCAGGTTGCTGGCCTGCTGTGGCCGTCTTACATTCCTACTCCCGCTCTGCCGCAGCGAGCGACTCCACCTCGCGCACGTATCCGTCGGCGTCGAACTTCTTCAGGCTTGCCTCACTCATGGAGCGCACGTTGCCGAAGACCGGCTGAGGTCCCCAGGGCCGGTCGTGCAGCCCGAAGAGCCAGGCCACGTTGGTGAAGGAGTTCGCGTCGCGACCGTCGATGAAGTAGCGGTTGTTGAGCCGCAGGGCCGTCTCCCACGCCTCCTCCGGCGAGGCCGACCACTGGACGATCTTCTTCCCCCAGTACATCCGCATGTGGTTGTGCATGTAGCCCGTCTCGCGCATCTCCATCATGGCTGCGTTCCAGTAGCGGTCGTGGGTCAAGCCCATCTCGAACTGCTCGGGTGTATACAGGTGCGGGCGCGGATCGGCCCGATGCTCATCGAGCGTCTTGCGCGCCCAACCAGGCACGCAGGCGTAGTCGTCATAGCAAGATTCGTAGTGGATGTGGTTCACGGCTAGTTCGCGCCGGATCACTACCTCTTCGACATAGGCGGTCTTGTCGTTGGCGTCACCGGTCGTGGCGCCCCGAACGGCAAGTGCTATGGCGACAGGCGAGATCTGGCCGAAGTGCAGATAGGGGCTCATGTGCGAGGCAGCGCCCGCCTCCGGTCTGCCCCGCACCGTCGCGTAGCGGGCAAAAGAGGCGTCGAGATAGTGCCGTAGCCTCGCCTCAGCCTGCGACGTGCCACCCGTGAAGCGCCGCACGGGCCTGACACTCTGGTCCGCCTTCAGGCTGGCAACCAGCCGCGGTACGTCCTCTAGGGCAAGCGTGCTCTCGAAGCGCAGCTCCGTGGCCCGGCGAAGGACCTGCCGCTCCTCGAGCGGCACGAGGTAGTCCAGCAACAGCCGGTTGAGCTTCGGCCGGAGCGTCCGCGCGGCGATCTCATGCTTGGGCGAGGCGGTCTCGACTGGCACGACCACATCGCCTTCGACCTGCACGACCCGGCAGGGCGCACGCGCCGCGAAATCAGCATAGAATCCTACAGCCGGCTTCAGGTAGGTCCGATCGCACACAACCAGGGCGGCGTCAGCCGCGTAGATCAGTGCGGTCTCCACGGGCGGGGTTCGGCGGGCGACAAAGGCGATGCCTCGCCTCACCAGTGCGGGCCCCACCTCGGCCATGCCCTCAAGCAGGAAGCTCCAGTGGCGGGCATTCACCTCCGGGAATCCCTCGGCAATGCCGTAGCAGACGAGAACGGGAAGGTTGCGCGCGTTGGCCTCATCGACGGCGTGCTCAAGAGCTGGGTTGAAGGCGGCGCGCTGGGACAGCCCCATCCAGTACAGGACATAAGACGCTTTGCCGTTCTCCGGAGCTTCGTTGAGGGAGCGAATGCGGGTTGGCTGGATCATGCCGCCGCATGTGGTGCGTGAGCCAGAGTCGACTAGTCGTGGGGCTGTAGCCGGGAATGTCACGAACGCCCCTGTCCCACCCCCTATGAGCCCTGCTGCGGAGGACGCGTATCACGGAGTCGGAGCTACGCAAGGGGTGAACTTGGCCCGCACCGAGCGTGCTTGGTCCTGCCCTTGACGAGCCTACCCCCACCCGCACTTGCAGGAGCAACCTCAACCCGTTTCTCGCGTCTTCAGGTTAG
>NZ_RCVR01000111.1 GCF_016107305.1 Roseomonas sp. KE2513 | reverse complement strand
ATATTTGAAGGTCCGAGGACGCTGGTGCTACCTGTATTGGGCGATGGACCGGAACGGCGATCTCGTCGACACCATGCTCAGCGAGCACCGGGACATGGCGGCGGCCAAGGCGTTCTTCCGATCTGCCAAGTCGGCCACCGGCATCGTCCCCGACAAGGTCACTACGGGCGGGCACAGCTCGTACCCACGCGCGATCCGCTCAACGCTAGGCAAACGGGTCAGCCACCGCACCAGTGCTTACAGAAACAATGGGCTCAGCAGGATCACCGGGGCATAAAAGGTCGAATCCGATGTATGCGCGGGTTCAAGAGCTTCACTTCGGCGGAACGCTTCTGTCGCGGTTACGACGAACTCCGCAACCACCTCCGTCCTCGCGTCCGTCACAACCAGCATGTCCCTGCCAACCAGCGCCGCGTTCTCCATCTCCGCCGTACAACCGCTGTGCTCGCCATCCTGCAAGCCGCATAGCACTACCAGTGCGCTTCAACTCGTGCAGCTACACCTGGCGCGAAAGCTGACAGAACCCTCCGACGAGGCCACCGCTAGCTACCCGTACGCCTGTGTCAAATCCGAAACGCAGCGGAACACGGCGGAAGCGGGCCACCTGGGCCTGATAGCCCGCCCGGCATTGCGCGAAGATGTCCGAGCGGGCTCGTGCGTCGTTCAGACGGTCGACATCGACATCCGCGACGGCAAGCCGGGCTCCTGGTTCGAATCGGGAAGTCTCCGCGAGAAGGATCCCATCCTCGTAAATCGAGGTCTGGCCGTCCCATGCAAGGTCAGTTGTCGACTCGCCCTCGCCCGACGCCGTGTAAAGGTAAGCCGCCATGCAACGGGCCGACTGGGCCTGGCACAGCATGCGCCGGGTGTCAGCCTTTCCAACGGTGATGTTGCTAGCAGACAGGTTCACCAGGACGGTGGCTCCGGCCAATGCACCCAGGGCGCTCGGCTGCTTGGGCACCCACATGTCCTCGCAGATCTCGACGTGGACGACGAGCCCCGGGCGGTCCTCGGACACGAAGAGAAGATCGGGGCCGAACGGGGCGGAGTGCCGCCCCACGCGGATGACGCTTCCGTCCGTCCCGTTCCCAGATGCGAAGTAACGGCGCTCGTAGAACTCCCGGTAGTTCGGCAGATGGACCTTGGGCACCACGCCCAGCAGCTTCCCCCGGTAGGTGATAACGGCCGTGTTGTAGACGCGGCCCGCATGGCGCAGGGGAACGCCCAGTACCATGACCGAGGGCAAGTGGGCCGACGCCTCCACCACCCGCTCCACGGCGGCTTCGGCGGCGTCCAGGACGACATCCTGGAGGAAGAGGTCGTCGATGGAGTACCCGGTCAGCGCCAATTCGGGAAAGGCGACCAGCGACACCGACCGCTCGGCGCAGGTGCGTGCGACGTCCAGAAGGGTGTCGGCGTTCGCGGCGGGATCCGCGAGGCGGACCGGGGTCGTGCAGGCTGCGACCCGCACAGTGGCGCCGGGGCCACTCGATCCAACTGCATGTACCTCGACAGGGCTGTTGGAAAGGTCGTCAGTCATGTGCCGCCCTTAGATCCGCCCGTGCGTTGTGGATGATCGACCGGACCGATTGCAGAAATAGACCAGCGCTGACGAACGCCACGGCGAGGTCGGGCCATGCCGCTTCGGTCCACCATACGAGGCCTGCCGCGACCAACACGGCGGCAGTGCCGATGGTGTCATTGCGGCTGAACAGCCAGACGGCCCGGACGTTAACGTCGTCTTCCTGGTGCGGAATAAGTACCGCCGTAACGGTTAAGCTGACCATCAGGGCGACAGCACCGAACAGGCCTATCAACACGGCCTCGGGCTGGTTCGGCACCAGCACCCTGTAACCGGTGATGGCGAGCACGCCCAAGCCGAGCATCGCGAGGAACAAGCCCTGAATGAGGGCGGAGCGGGCACGACCGACGAGGCTCAAGCCGACAGCTAACAGGCTGGGGAAGCCAATCAGGCCGTCGCCGAGGAAGTCGAGGGCGTCCGCCTTAAGCGCTTGGCTGCCAGAGATGAAGCCGACAACCATTTCTACCAGCCCGTAGCCGACATTGAGCTTTATTACGATCCATAGCGCTTGGCGGTACGCGGGCGTAATATGGGTGCAGATCTTCGGTAAGCCGTCGTCGCTCATCCGATGCGCCCGAGCCAGGGGAAGAGCTGGAGCATCAGGATGGCGAAGTCGGTCAGGTGGCCCGTGATCATGGCCACCCCCATTGCCACCATGACGCCGCCCGCCACGATCTGAAGGACGCGGCCGAGGCGCCGCAGGCTGCGGAACGGTCCGCGCAGGAAGGCGTCCGCAAAGGCGGCGACCAGCAGGAAGGGTACGCCCAGCCCGGCTGCATAGGCAGCCAGGAGCACGATGCCGAGATGGTTGATCTCGCTTGTGGCGGTCAGCGCCAGGATGGCGCCGAGCACCGGCCCGATGCAGGGCGTCCAGCCGAAGGCGAAGGCCAGCCCGAGCACGTAGGCGGAGAGCGGCGTGCCGCCGCTGAGGGTCGGCATGAAGCGGAGATCGCGCTGCAGTGGCATCAGCCGCAGGACGCCCGCGGTCATCAGGCCGAACAGGATGACCACCACCCCGCCCAAGATCCCGGCTTCGTAGCGATAGCGCAGCAGGGCCTGGCTCAGCGCCGAGGCGCCCGCCCCCATCGCCACGAAGATGGTCGCGAAACCCAAAACGAAGCAGAGGCCGAGGCCGACTGTGGCGAGGCGATCGGGCTGCGCGCGTTCGGCGGAGACCGAGCGACCGGTGACGTAGGAGACATAACCGGGCACCAGCGGCAGCACGCAGGGTGAAAGGAACGATATCATCCCCGCAAGGAAAGCGGTCAGAAGGCCGGACATCTGGAGGAGAGGGTTCACGGCAGTCCATTCCGCAGGGGCGCGACGTGGAGGTCGGCGCGTCTGCGGATTCGTGCAGCCCGCCCACGAGGAGCAGGAGCGCGGCGCCCACGAAGATCGTGGTGTCGGCGAGGTTGAAGGCTGGCCAGTGGTAGCCTGCCGCGTGGAAGTCCAG
>NZ_RCVR01000110.1 GCF_016107305.1 Roseomonas sp. KE2513 | reverse complement strand
ACTGGAGACTTCACGCCGGTTCACACCGACGAGGAGTACGCCCGGACCACGCCTTTTGGTACGCGCGTGGCTCACGGGCTGTTCGGCCTTTCACTCGCGGACGGGCTCAAGACCCGCTCCGACCTGCGTTTCCACCCCGGCATGTCCCTTGGCTGGACCTGGGACTTCGTCGCCCCGATCAAGCTTGGCGACAAGGTGCGCGTCCGGTTCCACGTGGCCAGCATGCGGACGACCAAGAAACCGGGCTGGGGGATCGTCGTCCTGCCGTCCGAGCTGATCAATCAGCACGACGAGGTGGTCCAGCGCGGCGAGCACCGCCTGATGATCCCGCGCAAACCCGTCGCAGATGCGGCCTGAGCCCCACCATTTCTCGAACCGGAGTTCACCCATGGCCGCCCAGCCGCGCCCGCTCTCAGGCCTCAAGGTCATCGACTATAGCCACTTCCTCGCCGGGCCGTTCATGTCGCGCGCCCTCTCCGCGCTCGGCGCCGAGGTCATCAAGGTCGAGCGCCCCACCGAGGGTGACGCGGGCCGCGCGCACCCGTACCTGATCAACGGCCAGAGCGGGTACTTCCTGCAGCAGAACATGGGCAAGAAGGGCCTGTGCATCAATCTGCGGGACCCGCGCGGTCTCGAGCTGCTGCACAAGCTCGTCGAGACGGCCGACATCTTCGTCGAGAACTATCGCCCCGGCGCGCTCGACCGGCTGGGTCTGGGCTACGCCCAGCTCTCCGCGTTGAACCCCAAGCTGATCTACTGCTCGGTCTCCGCCTATGGCCACACCGGCCCGGACTCCGAGCGGCCAGGCTTCGGCCTGATCGCCGAGGCGAAGTCGGGTGCCATGGCGCAGCTCGGCGTGCCGGGCGAGCCGCCGCCGCTGCTGCGCATGCCGCTGGCCGACATGTACACGGGCATTCACGGGGTGGCGGCCGTCTGCGCCGCGCTGGTCGGTCGGGCGACGTCCGGGAAGGGCCAGCACATCGACATGGCCCTCTACGACTGCATGGTCTCCATGCACGACTTCGCCGTTCAGCGCTACACGCTCAGCGGGGGCCGGGAAGTTCCCGTCCAGACCGGGCACGACCAGCCGGAGTCCACCGTCTACGGCGTCTTCGAGGCGCGGGACGGATACCTGGTGATCGCCGCCCAGGTGGACGAGGCCTGGAAGCGCCTCGCCCGCCTGATCGGGGGCGAGGCGCTGGCCGCGGACCGGCGCTTCCTCGACCCCGACAGCCGCAACGCCAATCGCCTCGATGCCCTGGCCTATGTGCGTGCATGGACCCGGGCGCAGCCCTCAAGACAGGCCTGCATCCTGGCCCTCGACGCCGCAGGCGTGCCCTGCGCTCCTGTCCAGACCATCGGCGAGGTGCTCGAAGATCCGCAGGTCAAGGCGCGCGGGATGATCGTCGAGCAGGATCACCCGGTGCTCGGTCGCATCCGCCTGCCAAACCTCCCCTTCCGCTTCTCAGACTGCGACACCTCGCCCACCGGCATCGCGCCGACGCTCGGGCAGCACAACGCGGAGGTCGCGGCCTCGCTCGGCTACTCGGCGGCCGCCATCGAGGCGATGGAGCGCGACGGCGTCCTCTACGCGGAGGCGAGCTCCCATCAGGCCGCAGCCGAGTAGGCCCATGCAAAGCCGACCAGGAGTGCTGGTTGATCGTCGATATCCCAAACGGATGGCTCAAGGCCACCGAAGCAACGAGGAAGTCCAGGATCATGCATCGTCGTCACGTCCTCCAGGCCGCACTCGGCTTGGCCACCGGTACCGCCCTCGTGTCCAAGCCGATGATCACGCGGGCGCAATCCGCCTATCCGAGCCGCACTGTCACGCTGGTGGTACCCTGGGCCCCTGGCGGCTCCCAGGACACCTTGGCTCGCGTCCTGATCGAGCCGCTCTCGGCCCAGCTTGGCCAAGCTGTCGTCGTGGACAACCGTCCTGGCGCCAGCGGCACCGTCGGCTCCGGCACGGTCGCGCGTTCGCGTCCGGACGGACACACGCTGCTGATGGGCTCCAGCAGCACCTTCGCCATGGCGCCGCACCTCTACCAACTGCCCTACGATAACGACCGTGCCTTCAGCGCGGCAGGGCTGATCGCGTCGATGCCGATCCTCATGCTGGTGCCGAGCAGCTTCCCGGCGAAGAGCGTGAGAGAGTTTATCGACTTGGCACGGCGCCCACAGGCCCGGCTCTCATATGCCTCCTCGGGCGTCGGCAGCTCCACCCATCTAGCGACCGAGATGTTTCTCCAAATGGCGCAGCTCGAGGTGCAGGACGTCACCTACCGTGGTGGTGGTCCGGCCGTGCAGGGCATGCTGACGGGCGAAACCCAGATGACCTTCCAGACGGCCGCAACCGTCCTGGGTTTCATGAAGTCGGGCGACCTGCGCGCCCTGGCGGTCGCCAGTCCGACGCGCATCGCCTTCCTTCCGGACATTCCCACCTTCGCTGAGTCCGGTCTCACCGACTTCGAGGTGGTCGAGAACATCGCCCTGCTGGCGCCAGAGGGGACACCACAGCCGATCCTCCAGCAGGTCAACGCGGCCGTGGCCAGGGTCATGGCGCTGCCGCAGGTACAGGCAAAGCTGACGGAGCTCGCCATCACGCCGACTGTGCGCCCACCCGCCGAGTTCGCGGCCTTCGCGACGGCGGAGAGCGCGAAGTGGCGGGAGCTCATCCGCGCCCGCAACATCCGCGTCCAGTAGGGATCGGCACAGCTCATCGAAGGCAGGTGTGAGGGAAGGAACGGGACATGATTGGTCGACGCAGCTTCGGGGTGACGACGCTAGGCCTTGCGGCGGGCCTAACAGCGGTAAGAGGTGCCGCCGCGCAGGAGAGCTGGCCGACGCGGCCGGTCACAGTGGTGGTGCCATGGGGGCCGGGAGGATCCACGGACACCTTTGCACGTCTCCTGGCAGCCCGGCTCGCGACGGATCTCGGAAAGCCTTTCCCGATCGACAACCGCTTCGGTGCGAATGGCACGATCGGCTTCGCGTCGGTCGCTCGGGCACGGCCGGACGGCTACACCGTAATGGTGGCAACCGTCAGCACCTATGCGATGGCTCCGCACCTGCTCCAGCTCCCATATGACAACGCGACAGCTTTCTCCGGCGTCGGGCAACTGGCGCAGATGCCGATGTTCATGGTCGTGCCCAGGTCCTCTCCCATTCGGACGTTGGCCGACTACGTTGCCCGGGCGAGGCGCAGTCCTGGCCGGGAGACCTACGCCAACTCGG
>NZ_RCVR01000011.1 GCF_016107305.1 Roseomonas sp. KE2513 | reverse complement strand
CGCAAGCTCGCACCCCTCCGCCGCCGCGTCGCCGAGCTGGTCGCCCGCAACGGTCAGCAGGGCGATCCGAAGCTCGTTGCCGATCTGATCAGCGGCCGAGCCGAGGTCATTGCGGGGCTGGAGGGCGCTGCCCGGGCGGCGGAGGGAAGGATCCTGCGCGCCGCCCCGCCGCTCGCGACCCTCGTGGAGATCGCTGGCCGGGTGATGGCGGTGCGGAACGAGATGGGCGGCCGCAGCCTGCAGATCAACGCGTGGCTGGCGGGCCAGCCGATCACCGACGTGACGCTGTCGGGCGCGATTCGTGTGAATGGCCGGATCGGAAGCGCGATGGAGGATGCGCGGCGGCTGACGCTGGCGCGGGGCGAGGCGCCTCTGCTGGAGGTTCTGGACAAGGTTGAGGCCGAGTATGTCCGCGGCATCGAGCCGCGCTACCGCGCCTTCGTGGAGGCGGCGATGGCGGCGCACGGCAAGTCCGCGGCCCCGGTCTGGCCCTCCAGCCCGGCAGAGTTCGCGCGCTGGACCGTGCCGGCGCTCGTCCCCGTGCTTGCTCTGCGCGACGCGGCGCTGGATGCGGCCATCGCGCAGGGCGACGCGGCCGCGGCCGCGGCGGGGGCGCGGCTGCGGTCGCTGGCGAGCCTCGCCCTGGCGGGGATCGCCCTGTCACTGGCGATCGCCGGCGTCGTGCTGCTGCTGCGGCGCCTGGTGCTGCCGGTGCGGCAGATGACCGGCAACGTCGGACGCATCGCCGCCGGAGAACTCGACATCGAGGTTCCTTGCCGTGGCCGTGCGGACGAGGTGGGCGAGATGGCCGCTGCGGTCGAGGTGCTGCGGGTGAACTCCATCGAGCAGCGGCGCCTCAGCGCGGAAGCGGAGCAGGCCCGCGCGGCCCGCGAGGCGCGGGCCGCGCGGATGGAAGGCCTCGTGCAAGGCTTCCAGGCGCAGGCGGGCGAGATGGTCCGGAGCCTGTCTTCTGCCTCGGGGAGTTCGAGGCGACGGCACGCGGCCTGAGCGGCACGGCGGAGAAGACGAGCGAGCGGGCGGGGCGCGTCCTCTCGGCCACGGGGCAGGCCAGCACGGGCGTGCAGACGGTGGCCGCGGCCGCTGAGCAGCTCACCGCCTCCATCGGCGAGATCAGCCGGCAGGTCACGCAGGCCACGGCGGCCGCGGCGCGGGCGGTGCAGGATGCAAGGAGCACGGACTCCACCGTCCAGGCGCTGTCGGAAGGCGCCGCGCGGATCGGAGACGTCGTCCGCCTGATCGCGGATATTGCCAGCCAGACCAACCTTCTTGCCCTGAACGCCACGATCGAAGCAGCGCGCGCCGGGGAGGCCGGCCGTGGCTTCGCGGTCGTCGCATCAGAGGTGAAGACGCTCGCCGCTCAAACGGCAGAGGCGACCGAAGACATTGGCGGGCAGATCGCGGCGATCCAATCCGCGACGGGTCAGGCCTTGGTGGCGATCGGCGGCGTCGGGCGCACCATTGAGGAGGTGAGCAGCATCGCGATCGCCATCGCCGCCGCGATCGAGGAGCAGACTGCGGCTACGGGGGAGATCGCCCGGACCGTGCAGGAAACGGCGCGCGCGACGGAAGCAGTGGCGGCCAATATCGCGACGGTCAGCCATGACTCGGTGGAAACCGGCTCCGCTGCCGCGCAGGTACTGACCTCCGCCTCCAATCTTTCGCAACAGGCGGAGTGCCTGAACGTGACGGTGAACGCCTTCCTTGCCGAAGTTCGGGCGGCCTGAGTCCGGGGCCGGTCTCCGCGTACCGCGCGGGCGACCAACCGTGCTCGTGTGAAAAGGGCCGCCGGCAATGCCGGCGGCCCTTCGCGTTCAAAGCGGGTAATCGGCCCGCCGGTTCAGGCGTGCTGCCCGTCGCCGCCCGTGGCGCCGCTCCGCTCCAGGAAGATCTGAGCAGGGGTCTTGGAAGGGGAGGACAGCGGGGTGCGGGTCTGCACCGGCACGGTATCGGGAACGGTGATCGGACCGTCGATGGTGTCGAGCGTGCGGGCGGAGACACCCTGCGCGGTGAAGGAGCCCAGCACGGCGGCCGCAAGGCCGAGGGTGCGAAGGCTGCGGGCAAGCATGGAAACTGACATCGCTCATATCCCTAGTGGATGGCGGCGGCATTACGTCGTCGTCTTGTGGCGGGTATATGCACCCGCAGGGTCGCCCGATCCACTTCAAGGCATGGATGCTGTCTATTCGGCCAGTGAATACAAGCGGCTGCAAAGGTGCCTAGTTGAAGCGCGCTCGCGCCCAGCGCTCCGCGCGTAGGGAGAGGAGATAGAGCGTCAGCGACACGCCCGCGACGACGAGGCTGGCACCCAGGGCGCGCTCCGTCCGCAGCTCGGATTTGGCGGCGGCAAACATGGCGCCGAGGCCGGAGCTGCCCATGAGGTATTCCGCAACCATCGCCGCCAGCAGCGCGTGGGCGGCTCCGATCCGCAGCGCGACCGCGAGGCTCGGCATGGCGGCGGGCAGGGCGAGGGAGACGAGCACCCGCCAGCGGGAGGCGCCGAGTACCCGGAACAGGTCCGCGCTGCCGGGCGGCAGGGCGCGCAGCCCCGCGGAGGAGAAGACGAAGGCCGGGAAGAAGGAGATCACCACGGTGATCGCGACGACCGTGCCCGGCCCGTAGCCGAAGAGCCGCGCCAGCACCGGGATGAGCGTGACAACCGGCACGGAGGAGAAGAGGACCGTAACTGGCGTCAGCATCCCCGCCGCGACCGACGAGGCCCAGGTGAGGATGCCGAGCAGGAGCCCCAGCGCGAAGCCCCCGACCAGCCCGGCCATGGCGGCGGAGAGGCTGACGCCGAGCGCTGGCAGGTAGTCGCCCATGCCCGTCGCCAGGTCCGCCACCACGTCGAGCGGGTGCGGCATGACGATGGCGTTGAGACCCGAGACCACCACCCAGGCCTGCCAGGCGAGGAGGATCAGCCCTACCCCCCACCAGTCCCGCATAAGGGCGGAGAGGGCGCGCATCAGCGGAACCGCGCGTGCACGGCGCGCTCCACGGCGGTGGCGATGAGGAAGCCGGCGAGGGAGAGAAGGGCCGCGAGCAGCACGGCGCTCCAGAGCAGGACAATCTGGAAGTTCTGCATTCCGTTGACGATCAGCACGCCGAGGCCGCGCGGGGCGCCGAACCACTCGCCGATGACCGCGCCGATGAGCGCCGCCGGCACCGCGAGGCGGAGGCCGGTAGAGATGGAAGGCAGCGCCGCCGGCAGTTCCAGCCGCAGCAGCCGCACGGCCGGGCGCGCGCCGAGCACGGAGAAGAGGTCCTGGTGCGCCGCCCCCGCGGCCCGCAGGCCGGAGGCGGTGGCGACGTAGACGAGGAACATGACGCCGATGCCGGAGAGCGTGGCCGGCGTCCCGCCCGCCGGCAGCAGCACGAGGAAGACCGGGGCGAGGGCCACGCTGGGCACCGCGTTCATCCCCGCCGCCAGCCTGTCCGCGCCAGGCGCGAGGGGCGGCAGGAGATGCGTGAGCACCGCGAGGCCGATGCCGGCCGCGGCGCCGAGGGCGTAGCCGGTGAGCGCGGCGGAGAGGGTCGCGCCCGCCGCGCGGCCGAACAGGTCCCAGCGGTCGGGGTCCGCCAGCATAGCGATCACGCGCGAGAGCGGCGGCCAGGTGAAGCCGCCGAGGCCGGAGGCGCCGATCGCCTCCCAGGCAAGGCAGAGCAGCAGCGTGCCCAGTAGCCCGAGCACGCGCGGGTCGCGGGCGATCCTCAAGGCTCCGCCGCCTCCGGCTCCAGCGCGGCGACGAGGCCGTCGGAGAGGCGGTGGAACTCGGGCTCGCGCATCACCTCCACGGGGCGCGGGCGGGGAAAGGGCACGGGCAGGTCCTGCGCCACGCGGCCGGGGCGGCCGGTCATGACCACGACGCGGTCGGCGAGGAACAGCGCCTCCTCAACCGCGTGCGTTACCAGCAGGGTGGTGGTGCGCGTCCTTGTCCAGATGCGCTGCAACTCGAGGTTCATGTGCCGGCGCGTCACCGCGTCGAGGGCGCCGAAGGGCTCGTCCAGCAGCAGCACGGCGGGTTCGAGCACGAGGGCGCGGGCGATGTTCACGCGCTGGCGCATGCCGCCCGAGAGGGCGCGCGGAAAGGCCTCTTCGAAGCCTGTCAGCTTTACCAGGGCGATCAGGTCCGCGACGCGGGCCGTATCCACCCGCCGGCCAGCGACGCGATAGGGCAGGGCGATGTTGTCCCGCACGCTCAGCCAGGGCAGCAGCGCGTGGTCCTGGAAGGCGACGCCGAAGCCCTGGCGTGCGGCGATCGCGGCCGGCGCCTCGCCGCCGACGCGCACGGTGCCGGTGCTCGGCGCGTCGAGGCCGGCGGTCATCCGCAGCAGCGTGGACTTGCCGCAGCCGGAGGGGCCGAGCAGCGCCACGAACTCGCCGGGCCGCACGTCGAGCGTCACGCGGTCGAGCGCCAGCACGCCCTCCCGGCTGCCCTTCAGGGGGAAGCGGCGGGTGACGTCGGCGAGCGCGATGGCGGCCCCCGCCGTCATATGACGGCGGCCTCGAAGCGCTCCATCAGGGCGGTGTGGCGCTCGCGCAGGCGGGCGCGCAGGCGCTCGGTGTCGAGAGCGGTGAACTCGCGCTCCTTCATCACCACGCGCCCGTCCACGATCACGGTCCGCACGTCGCGGCCGACGACGGTATTGGCGGCGGTGAATTGCGGATCATAGACCGGGAAGTGGTCGGGATCGTCGGCCTGCACGAGCAGGATGTCGGCGCGCTTGCCGACCTCCAGCGAGCCGATATCGAGGCCGAGCGCGCGGCCGCCGCCGGCGCAGCCCGCGCGCAGAACCGTCTCGCCGCTGATCGAGAAGCGCTCGTGCCAGGAGGTGCCGCCGATGCACTGCTGGGCGATGCGCCCGCAGCGCGCGACCTGGAAGATGTCCATCGTGCCGAGCGCCGCCGCGCCATCGGTGCCAAGGCCGAGGCGGATGCCCCGGCGCAGCATCTCGATCACGCGCGGGTGGCCGATGGCGTAGTTGTTGAAGGCGCAGTGGGCGACCGAGACGTCGTTGTTGACCAGCAGGTCCATCTCGTTCGGCGAGAGCATGATGGCATGGGCCGCGTGCAGGAAGGGCCCCATGCAGCCGATGCTGTCGAGATACTCCGCCGGGCGCATCCCGAAGCGCTCCAGCGAGAAGTCGATCTCGTAGGAGCCCTCACAGAGATGGGTGTGGATCATTGCGCCCATCCGCCGCGCCTCCTCCGCCATCATGCGGATGAGGTCGGTGGTGCAGACCATGATCTGGCGCAGCGCGAGGCTCGCCGTTACGCGGCCCTCGCCCTTCTGGCGCCAGCGCTCCACCAGCTCGACGTTGCGGCGCAGCGCCTCGTCGGTCGTGAGCATCATGCTGTCCGGAATGCCCGTGCCCATGTCCACGGTAGAGAGGGCGATGACGCCGCGGATGCCCGCCTCCAGCGCCGCCTCGCCCATGATGTCCGGGCGCGGGCCGCCGGCCTCGGCGAAGCAGGTGGTGCCGGTGCTCAGCATGTCCGCATAGGCGACGAGGCCGGAGAGGCGCACGTCCTCCTCGTCCAGCATCCCCTCGAAGGGAATGTAGTAGTTCTTCCAGATCGGGTTCCGCATGCCGATCCCGCGGCGCGACATCTCGAAGAGCTTGCCGCGCAGGAACTGCTGGGCGGTGTGCATGTGGCTGTCGATCAGGCCGGGCATGGCGATGCGGTCGCGGCCGTCGATCCGCTCGCGCGGCGCGAAGCGGGCGCGGGCCTCGGCGGCGGGGCCGACCCAGGCGATGGCGCCGTCCGTCACCGCGATGGCGGCGTCGCGCAACACGGTGTCGGCGGCGTCGAAGGCGACGAGGTCGCAGCCCTCGACCAGCAGGTCGACCGGGCGGGGCGGGGTGTTCGCTTCCATGGGATCAGCCGTTCGCCAGGGTGCGATGCACCTCTTCCATCACGGTGAAGTCGGTAAAGTCCTCGATCGCCGGCAGGTTGGTGCGGCCGGTGGCGCGGGCGGCCTCCATCATCGGGCCGGCCAGCACCTCCTTGTCGAGCGAGAGGATCGGCGCGTCCGGCTTCTCGGGCGACTTGAGGAAGGTGTTCTGGATCGCGTTCTGCCGCGTCTGCTGGTCGAGATCGAGGCCGAGGTCGCGGCCGTAGTTGCGCACCGCCAGCCGCGCGGCAACGGCCGGGTCCGCCGCGTTCTCCGCCCAGCCGCGCGTGAGGCCCGCCAGGAAGCGAACCACGGCCGGCCGGTCGGAGCGGAGGAAGGCCTTGGTGGTGAAGATCATGCTCGCGTAGGAGCGGTAGCCCATCGAATCCATCGAGACGAAGTCGAAGTCGCGGCCTCGCGTCTGGCCCATCCGCTCCAGCGTCACGACCTGGTTCGTCTCGAAGCCCGTGTAGCCGTCGCCCTGGCGCGCGAGCAGCGGCTCGGGCGAGAAGCCGGCCGGCACGAACTCCACGCCGCCCTCGAGCTTGTTCAGCTTCAGCACCGCGTCCACCGCCGTGCGCTCGTTCGGGCCCTGGGCAAGGATCTTCTTGCCCGGCAGGTCGGAAGCCGCGCGGATCGGCTTGTCGCCTCGGGAGATGACGCCCAGCGGCGATCGCTGGAAGGTCGCTGCCAGCAGGACGAATTCGTTGCCCCGCGAGATGGCGTCAAGGAAGGGCAGGAGCTGAACGTAGCCCACATCCGCCCCACCGGCGGCCACGGTCACCACCGGCGCCGTCGCGTTCGGGCCACCCGGCTGCCACTGCAGCTCCGCCGGCTTGATGTAGCCGCGGTCCAGCGCGACCCAGAGCCCGGCGTACTCGACATTGGGAATCCAGAGGAAGGCGACGCGCAGCGGCTTGGCCTGGGCGCGTGCAGGGCCGGGCAGCGCGAGGGCCGCGGGGGCGGCAAGGACCAGGCGGCGGGAGAGGGCGGTCATGGCGAAACACCTGCGGGACGGAGCCCGCAATCTGCCGTCCTTGACCGATCAATTCCATGACATAATTTGCGCCGGACCGTTGCGATAAATGCAACGGACGGAGCCGAAGGCGTGCCGCTGCTGACCCAGGCCCTGCGCTGCTTCGAGGAGACCGCCCGGCAGGGCGGCATCCGCCGCGCGGCCGAGCACCTGGCGCTCGCCCCCTCCGCGGTGAACCGGCAGATCCTGAACCTAGAAGCCGAACTCGGCCTGCCGCTCTTCGAGCGCCTGCCACGGGGCCTTCGGCTCTCCTCGGCCGGGGAGATGCTGCTGCACCGGCTCCGGCTCTGGCGGCGCGACGAGCGGCAGCTGCGGGAAAGCCTGGAGGCCATGCGCGGCCCCGGCAGCGGCACGGTGCGGCTGGCGGTGGGGGAGGCGCTCTCCGAGGCCGTGCTGCCGCCGCTGCTGACGGCATTCCGCCGCGAATCGCCCCGCGCGAGCTTCGCCGTCACCATGTCCGACGCCGAGGGCGTGTTGCGCGCACTGGCGGACGGCACTGCCGATCTCGGCGCCTGCTTCAACCCGGCCGAGCCAGGCCCCGCGCGTGTGGTGCGGCGCTTCCACTTTCCGATGGGCGCGGTCGTGGCGCCCGATCATCCTTTAGCGGCTGCCGAGCGGCTGAGCCTGCGGGACTGCGCCGCCTGGCCCGCCATCGTGCCGGACGCGAGCATCGCGGACCGGTGGGAACTCTCCCAGGCCGTGCAGGCGACGGGGGTGAACCTGATGACGCTTGCCGAATGCAACCGCGTGCTGCCGATGCGCGCGATGGCGCGGGCGGGGCTCGGCGTCGCCTTCCTCTCGCGGCTCGACGTGCTGGCGGACGAGCGGCGGGGCGAGCTGGTCTGGCGCCCGCTGGACGAGGCGGCGCCGTCCCGCACCGTGCTCGCCGTTTGCGTGCCGAGCGACCGGCGCCTGCCGGCGCTGACGGAGGCGTTGCTGGAACGCCTCCTCGCCGCCCTGGCCGAGATCACGGAGCCCGGGGCGCTCAGCCGCCGACGAGCGTGACTCCCTCCGCCCCATCGCCGATGCGGGCCAGGCTCTCCTCGCGGCCGAGCGCCGCCAGCACCGCGTCAATCGGCGGGGATTGCAGGCTGCCGGTGAGCGCCGCGCGCAGCGGCTGGGCAACCTGGCCGAGCTTCACGCCCTGCGCCTCCGCGAAGGCGCGCAGCGCGGCGTCGAGCGCCGCCCGCTCCCATCCCACGCCCGCGAGCGCCTTCGCCAGCGCCGACAGCCGCTTCCGCGCCTCGTGGTCCTCAAGGGCGAGGGAGGCTTTGGGCTCGTATTTCAGCGGGCGGTTGGCGAGAGCGAAGCGCGCGCCATCGGCCATCTCGGCAAGGCTGCGGGCGCGGGGCTGAAGGTCGGGGATGAGGGCGGCCACGCGCGCCGCCTGCATCTCGGTCACCTCGCCGAGCCGCTCCAGCACGCGCGGCAGCAGCGCCTCGGGCGAGGCGGCGCGGATGTACTGGCCGTTGAGGTGCATGAGCTTCGCGTAGTCCATGCGGGAGGCAGCGCGGCCGACATCCTTCAAGTCGAACAGCTCGATCGCCCGCTCGCGCGGCACGAACTCCTCGTCGCCATGGCCCCAGCCAAGGCGGAGGAGGTAGTTGCACACCGCTTCCGGCAGCAGCCCCTGGTCGCGGAACTCGAGCGCGCCGACCGCGCCGTGGCGCTTCGAGAGCTTCGCCCCGTCCGCCCCGTGGATGAGCGGGATATGCGCGAATTCCGGCCGCTCCCAGCCCATGGCGTCATAGACCATGCATTGCCGGAAGGTGTTGGTCAGGTGGTCGTCGCCGCGGATGACGTGGGTGATGGCCATGTCGTGGTCGTCCACCACCACGGCGTGGAGGTAAGTGGGCGTGCCGTCGGAGCGGAGGATGATCATGTCGTCCAGCTCGCTGTTCGCGACGCGCACCTCGCCCTGCACGAGGTCGCGCACCACCGTCTCGCCCTCGCGCGGGGCCTTGATGCGGATGACGGGCGCGACGCTGGCGGGCGCCTCGGACGGGTCGCGGTCACGCCAGCGGCCGTCGTAACGGGGGGGGCGGCCCTCGGCTTGGGCGCGCTCGCGCATCGCCACCAACTCCTCCGCCGTGTCGTAGGCGAGGTAAGCGGCGCCCTTCTCCAGCAGCGCCCGCGCGACCTCGGCGTGCCGCGCCTCGCGTGAGGTCTGCATCACCGGCGGCTCGTCGGGCGAGAGGCCGAGCCAGTCGAGGCTGTCCAGGATCTGCTGCACCGCCTCGGGCGTGCTGCGCGCGCGGTCCGTGTCCTCGATCCGCAGAAGGTACTGGCCGCCATGGTGGCGCGCGAAGAGAAAGTTGAAGAGGGCGGTGCGCGCCCCACCGATGTGAAGATAGCCGGTGGGGGAGGGGGCGAAGCGGGTTCGGACGGTCATGCGCCCCTCTATCACGCGGAAAGCCGCTGTTGACCCCTCACGCCCGCGTGATCGTTTGCTCTAGGATCGCGCCCGAACATGTCTGCCCACGCCGCCCAAGGCCTCCTCGCCGCCCCCGCCCTGACGCTCGCCGAGCGCGCCGCCGGCTGGGCGGCGGCCGAGTGGAGCCGCTGGCCGCTATGGCTGCCGGTCGCGATGGGGGCGGGGGTGCTCGCCTATTTTGGGCTTCGCACGGAACCCGCTGCGGCCTGGATGGCGCTGCCCTGGCCATTTCTTCTTCTCTCCCTCCTCTCGCGAGGGCGGCATCCGCTGGCCGGCGCCGCGCTGGCGCTGGCGGGCGTCGCCGCGCTCGGCTTCGCGGCCGCCCTGTTCCATGCGCGCGCCGCGGCCCCCTTGGTGGAGTTGCCGCGCACCGCCGCCGTCGTCTCGGGCCGGGTGGTCGCGGTGGACCTGCTGCCGGAGGGGCGCCGCGTGACGCTCGAAGCGCCGCGCCTCGGAGACGGGCCGCCGCTGGAACGGGCGATCCGAGTGAGGCTCCGCAACAACGACCCCGCGCGCCCGGCGCCGGGGGACGACGTCACTGTCCGCGCCCTCGTGCGGGCACCGATGCCGCCGGCCTATCCCGGTGCCTTCGACTTCCAGCGCGCCGCTTTTTTCTCCGGGCTGGCGGGTTCCGGCTTCGCGTTGAACCCGGCCGAGGTCACGCCGCGTGCCGGGGCACCCATGTTCGCCGGTTTGCGCGCCGCCATCGAAGCCCGCGTTTCGGCCGCCCTGCCGGGGGAGACAGGGGCGGTCTCGGCCGCGCTTCTCACCGGTTCCCAATCCGCGATCCCAGCTCCGGCGCTGGCAGCACTGCGGGATGCGGGCCTCGCGCACCTCCTCTCGCCGTCGGGCCTTCACGTTGCCATCGTCATCGGACTCGGCTTCGTGACCTTGCGCGCAGCCATAGCCGCGATCCCCTGGCTCGCGCTGCGCGTCGATTCCAAGGGCGCGGCGGCGGTGCTCGGGCTCGCCCTTGTCGGGACCTATACCCTGCTGACGGGCGCGGGCGTGCCGATGCTGCGCTCCTTCGCCATGGCCGCGCTGGCCACCCTGGCGATCCTGACGGGGCGGCGGGCGCTCTCGCCGCGGGCCCTGGCCCTGGCCGCAGGCGTGGTGCTGCTCTTCGCCCCGGAGGCGCTGGTCGGCCCGTCCTTCCAGATGTCCTTCGCCGCGGTGCTCGCGCTGATCGCCGCGGCAGAGGGCATGCGCGGGCTGACTCAACGGCTGCGTGCCATGGGTGCCCCGGGCCGGGCCGCGCTGGTGGTGTTCGGGTTGATGGCGACCTCGCTGATCGCAGGCGCGGCCACCACGCCTTTCGGCCTCCACCATTTCGGGCGGCTGCAGCTCTACGGCGTGGCCGCCAACGCGATCGCCGTGCCGCTCACCTCCTTCATCGTCATGCCCGCGGGGATGCTGGCGGCCTTTCTCATGCCGCTCGGGCTCGAGGGGCCGGCACTCGCCGTGATGGGCTGGGGGGTGGACGCCACGCTCCTCGTCGGGCGCACGGTCGCGGCCTGGCCGGGCGCAGCCATCGCGGCGCCGCCCATTCCGGCCTGGGGGCTCGGTCTCTTCGCGCTTGGGCTCTGCTGGCTCTGCCTCTGGGGACTGCCCTGGCGATGGGCAGGGCTGCCGGTCATGGCCGCCGGCCTTCTCTCCGGCCTGGTCACCACTCCGCCCGATATCCTCATCGCCGCCGATGGACGAATGCTCGCGGTCTCGACCCCCGCAGGCATCCTTTCCGAGCGCGCCTCAGGCGCCAGCCGCCTGACCCGCGAATCCTGGCTGCGAAGCTGGGGCGAGGAGGACGCGGCCCCCCTCCCGCGCAGCGGGGAGGCGCCCGGAGTGGCCTGCTCGCCGGTCTCCTGCCTCTTGCGCCCGCAGGCCGACGCGGCAGCCGCCATTCTGCTTCGGCAGCCACCACGCGATGTGCCGGCGCCTCGCCGCGGGCCCGCGCCGCCTCCTCCACCCGTGCTGGCGGAGGCGGGCTGTGGCCGGGCGGCGGTCCTGATCTCCCTCGAACCCATTCGAGGGCGGTGCGGCGATACCCCGCGGGTGGACCGCTTCAGCGTCTGGCGAGACGGTGCCCACGCGATCTGGCTGGCTGCGGCCGGCGCGCAGATCCTCTCTGACCGCGCTAACCGGGGGGAACGGCCCTGGGTGCCGCCCGCGCCGGTGCCGCGGGCGCGGGCACAGGCGGAACCGGGGGCGGAGACGGAATGAGGTGGGCTGGCGCTGCGGCGCCAGATAGCGCTCGGCCTTCTCCAGACCTCACGCGCCAAGGCCCTAAGGCCCTTGAATTCCCGTATGGCCGTCGCGGATGCGGTGATCGGACACCAGTTCTGCTTCCTGGCGCTCTTCCGGTCCATGTAGACGCCTCCGGTCCACGACCCGAGGCGCACCAGCCGTGAAGCCTCTCGAACCTGAAGAAAGATATGATGGTGAAGGGTCCGGGGAGAGGAGGAATTTCTCCTTCCTCTCCCCGGAGTTACCAGTGATGTATCTCTAAAGCGGCGCTTACAGCCCTCAATGATAACGGCGCACGAGACCTACCAGCCGTCCCTGCACCTTCACCCGGTCCGGCCCGAAGATGCGGGTCTCATAGCGGGGATTCGCCGCTTCCAGGGCGATCGAGTTGCCGCGGCGGCGCAAGCGCTTCAGCGTCACCTCGTTCTCATCGACCAGGGCAACGACGATCGCGCCGTTATCGGCCGTGTCGCCGCGGCGGATGATGACGGTGTCGCCGTCCAGGATGCCAGCGCCTTCCATCGAATCGCCCGCGACTTCAAGCGCGTAGTGCTCACCACCGCTGAGCATCGCGGCCGGAACCTCCACACTCTCGCCGCCGTCGCGCAGGGCTTCGATCGGCAGGCCCGCGGCGATGCGGCCGTAGAGGGGGAGGTGGACGGCCGCGGCGTCGTTGGCCGTGCGGATCGCGCCCGGCAGGTTCTGCGCGAAGTTCCCGCGGATGACGTTCGGCGCGAAGGAGGGGGGCTGGGCAGGCTGGGGGGCGGCCACGGCGGCGGCCATGCGGGGCGAGAGGCTGTCCGGCACGCGCAGCACCTCGAGCGCGCGGGCGCGGTGGGCGCGGCGCTTGAGGAAGCCGCGCTCCTCCAGCGCCGTGATCAGGCGATGGATGCCGGACTTCGACTTGAGGTTCAGCGCCTCCTTCATCTCTTCGAAGGAGGGCGAGAAGCCGGTGCTTCGCAGGTGCTTGTCGATGAAGAGGAGCAGTTCGTGCTGCTTGCGGGTTAGCATGGTCCGGGCGTCTCCCTGGGGGCGGGGGGTCTCTTGCACGAACAAACGGGCAACCGACGAAAGAGTTCTATTAAAGTTCTCCCGTGTCGGTCAATGCCGTCCCGCAAAGGCCTTCAGACGCCGAGGGAGGAGAGCTCCACAAACTCCACCGGCGTGCCGGCTTCGGCAGCCGGCGCATGCGGGGTGCGGATCATCAGCGCCTCCGCCCTGGCCAGGGTCGCCAGCATGGAGCTGTCCTGCATGGGGAAAGGGGTAACGACAACCCGGCCTTCCCCATCGCGCGAGAGGGTGGCTCGGATGTAGTCCTGGCGGCGGTCGTTCGCCTCCAGGGCGCGGCCGAGAAGGCCGTGGCGCGTCTCCACCGGGCCTGCTGCCAGTCCGGAAAGGCGGCGGAGGGCGGGAATGAGGAAGACCACGGCGCAGACTACGGCCGAGACGGGGTTCCCCGGCAGGCCGAGCAGCGGCGTGCCGCGCAGCCCGCCCCAGATCAGCGGCTTGCCCGGCCGAATGGCGATCTTCCAGAAATCGAGCGAGAAGCCATGCGGGCCGAGCGCCGCCTGTACCAGGTCGTGCTCGCCCACGCTCGCGCCACCGGTGGTGACGATGAGGTCGCAGCCCGCGGCGGCCCCGGCGGCGGCGGCGATGGCCTCGCGATCGTCGCCCGCAATGGGCAGCACCAGCGGTTCGGCTCCCGCAGCCCGGATCAGTGCGGCGAGGGCATGGGCGTTGGAGGAGACGATGCCGCCGGGGGGCAGTGCCTCGCCGGGCAACACGATCTCGTCGCCGGTCGCGAGGATCGCGACGCGCGGGCGGCGGTGGACCGTCAGCCAGGGATGGTTCGCGGCGGCGGCGAGGCCGATATCGCGCGCCGTCAGTCGGCGGCCGGCAGGGAGGAGGGTGTCGCCCGCACTGAAGTCGAGGCCCGCGCGCCGGATCCAACGGCCACGCCGCGGCGCCTCAGTGGGGGTGACGTGGCCGTCCTCCGCGGTCGCGTCCTCCTGCAGGAGGATGGCGTCCGCGCCGGGCGGCAGGGCGCCGCCTGTGAAGATCCGCACCGCCTCGCCTGGGCCCACGCCCCCTTCGAAGGGGTGCCCGGCCGGAGAGGCGCCTACCACGCGCAGGCGGGCGCCGACGGCAGCATCCTCCGCCCGCAGCGCGTAGCCGTCCATGGCGGAAACGTCGGTCGGCGGCTGGGTCAGCCGCGCCTCCAGCGGGCGGGCGAGGACGCGGCCGGCGGCCTCGGACAGCGCCACCGTCTCTGCCCCGGTGGGGGTGAGATTCCCAAGGATGCGCTCCAGCGCCTCCGAGACGGCGATCATCAGGGCGCCTCGTAGAGGCCCGACTTGCCGCCGGATTTCCTGACCAGCCGCACCGCCTCGATCCGCATGCCGCGGTCGGCGGCCTTGACCATGTCGTAGATGGTCAGCGCCGCGACGCTGACGGCGGTCATCGCCTCCATCTCCACCCCCGTGCGCCCGGCCGTGCGGACGGTCGCCGCGATCTCCACCGCGTCAGGCTCGGCCAACTCGAGGTCGAGCGTGACGGAGGAGAGGGGGAGGGGGTGGCAGAGGGGGATGAGGTCGGCGGTGCGCTTGGCGGCCATAATGCCAGCGAGGCGCGCCACGCCCAGCACGTCGCCCTTGCCGGCGCGGCCCTCGGCGATCAGGGCGAGGGTCTCGGGCTGCATGGTGATCCGCCCACGGGCGGTGGCCTCCCGCACCGTCTCGGGCTTGGCCGAGACATCCACCATCGCCGCCCGGCCGGCGGCGTCGAAATGGGTGAGGGGGCCGCTCAAGCCGCCCCCACCAGCTCGCGCGCGGCGGCGCCGGGATCGGGCTGGCGCAGCAGGTGCTCGCCCACCAGCAGGCAGCGGGCGCCAGCGGCGGCCATGCGGCGCACGTCGGCGGGGGTGCGGATGCCGCTCTCGGCGACGGGGATGCGATCAGCGGGAACCAGGGGCGCCAGGCGCTCGGTGACGGCGATGTCAGTCTTCAGGGAGCGGAGGTCGCGGTTGTTCACGCCAATCAAGCGCGTTTCGAGGCCAAGGGCGCGCTGCAGCTCCTTCTCGTCATGCACCTCGACGAGGATGCCCATGTCGAGGCTGCGCGCCACGTCCTCCAGCACCTCCGCCTCGGCATCGGTCAGAGCCGCCATGATGATGAGGATGGCGTCCGCGCCCATCGCCCGGGCCTCGAAGACCTGCCAGGGGTCGATCATGAAGTCCTTGCGGAGCACCGGCAGCTTCGTCGCTTCGCGTGCCAGGCGCAGGTGCTCGGCGGCGCCCTGAAACCATGGCTCGTCCGTGAGGACGGAGAGGCAGGACGCGCCGGCCGCCTCATAAGCCTGGGCAATGCCCGCGGGGTCAAAGGGCTCGCGGATGAGGCCGCCGGAGGGGGAGGCGCGCTTGATCTCGGCGATCAGCCCGATCCGCATCTCGGCCACCGCCTGGCAGAGCGAGGCCGTAAAGGGGCGCACAGGCGGTGCCAGCCGGGCCCTTTTCTCCATCTCCGCCAGCGGGGACTGCGCCCGGCGGGCCTCCACCTCGGCGCGCTTTCCCTCGAGGATCTGCCGGAGCGTGTCCGAGAAGGGCGCGTCGGTTACCGGAAATGTCTGGTCCATGATGCGCGGTTCCTGGGGCCGATGCGCGCCCGGCGTCAAGCGCAGGCGGGTGCCCCGGCCGCGGGGCAGCCATCCCCGCGCCAGGGAGCAAGAGGGGCAGTCAGGCCGATGTGGCCGCCCGCAACCGCTCCAACGCGGCAAGAGCCGAACCGGAGGCGACGGATTCGGCGGCCAGCGCCGCCCCCGCCCGGAGGTCCGCCGCGCGGCCCGCGACAAGAAGGGCAGCGGCCGCGTTCAGCAGCACACAGTCGCGATAGCCGCCCGTCTCGCCCTTCAGGACGGCGATCAGCGCTTCCGCGTTCTCCGCAGCCTCGCCGCCGCGAAGCGACTCGGCTGGGTGGTGGGAGAGGCCCGCTTCCTCGGGCGTAACCCGAAATTCCCGGATCACGCCGTTCTTCAATTCCACGACATCGGAGGAGCCGGCGACCGTCAGCTCGTCCAACCCTTGTCCGTGGACAAGCCAGGCGTGCTCTGTTCCGATCCTGCCGAGGGTTTCGGCCATAGGGCGCAGCCACTGAGGGGCGAAGGCGCCGGTCATCTGGCGACGCACACGCGCGGGGTTCGTCAGCGGCCCCAGCAGGTTGAAGATGGTGCGCGTCGCCAGCTCCATGCGGGGCCCGGCGGCGTGGCGCAGCGCCGCGTGGTGGCGGGGCGCCATGAGGAAGCAGATTCCGGCCTCGCGGATCACGTCCGGCAGGCGTTCGAAGGGAACGTCGGTGTTCACCCCAAGGGCGGAGAGAACGTCCGAGGCGCCGGAGCGGGAGGAGAGGGCGCGGTTGCCGTGCTTGGCGACTGGTACACCAGCCCCCGCGACCACCAGGGCGGCGGCTGTGGAGATGTTCAGCGTCCCGGCCGCATCGCCGCCGGTGCCGACGATGTCGATGGCGCCCTCGGGCGCCTCCACCGCGATCATCCGGGCGCGCATGGCGCGGACGGCGCCGGTCATCTCCGCGACCGTCTCCCCGCGCACGCGCATGGCCATCAGCAGGCCCGCGATCTGGGCGGGCGTCGCCTCGCCGGCCATGACGGTGCCGAAGGCCGCTTCCGCCTCGCTCTCGGCAAGGCGTTCCCCGGCCGCGAGGCGGGCGAGGACAGGCTTGAGGGACATGGTCAGGCCGCCCGGGGCTGGGGCGCGGCACGCCCCACCGGGGGAAGGTTGATGCCTGAGAGGCGCATCATGTTGGCCAGGATGTCGTGGCCATGGGCGGAGGCGATGCTCTCCGGGTGGAACTGCACGCCCCAGACCGGCAGGTCGCGATGGGCGAGGCCCATGACCAGCCCGTCCGCCGTCTCCGCCGTAACCGCAAGCTGCTCCGGCAGGTCGTCGCGGCGGACGACGAGGGAGTGGTAGCGCGTCGCCGGGAAGGGGGAGGGAAGGCCGGAGAAGACGTCCGTGTTGCCATGGGTGATCTCGTGCACCTTGCCGTGCACCGGCTGGGGGGCGCGCACCACCGTGCCGCCGAAGGCCTGCCCGATCGCCTGGTGCCCGAGGCAGACCCCGAAGAGCGGCACGCCCCGCTTCGAGGCCGCGCCGATGAGGTCGAGGCAGATGCCCGCCTCGTTCGGGGTGCAGGGGCCGGGCGAGAGGACGATGGCGCTCGGCCGCATCTCCAGTGCCTGATCCACCGACAGGCTGTCGTTGCGCCAGACCTCCACCTCCGCGCCCAGATCGCCCAGGAAGTGGACGAGGTTGAAGGTGAAGCTGTCGTAGTTGTCGATGAGCAGGATCATGGCGCCCTCACTTCGGCTGAGGGACCACCGCGGGTCAAGCCGGGCCGGGGTGCCCTGCATCGGGCGCATGGCCGCGGCTGGTGGGCCGTCCCTAGCCGCCGCGCTTGTGGACGGCGGCGAAGCGCACCGCTTCCTCCGCCGCGCGGAACAGGGCGCGGGCCTTCTGGCGGGTTTCCTCGTACTCGGCCTCGGGGTCGCTGTCGGCCACCACGCCGGCCCCGGCCTGCACGGACATGACGCCGTCCTTCACCAGCGCCATGCGGAGCCCGATGCAGGTGTCCATCCCGCCATCGGCGCCGAAATAGCCGAAGCAGCCGGCATAGACGCCGCGGCGGGAGGGCTCGGTCTCCTCGATGATCTCCATCGCCCGCACCTTGGGCGCGCCGGAGAGGGTGCCGGCCGGGAAGCCGGCGGCGAGGGCGTCAAGGGCGGAGAGGCCGGGGCGCAGCCGGCCCTGCACCTCGCTGCCGATATGCATGACCTGGCTGTAGCGCTCGATCCCGAACTGGGCGGTGACCCGCACGCTGCCGATCTCCGACACGCGGCCGACATCGTTTCGGCCGAGGTCGAGCAGCATGAGGTGCTCGGCGCGCTCCTTCGGGTCGGCCAGCAGCTCCTTCTCCAACGCCGCGTCCTCCTCGGGCGTCGCGCCGCGGCGGCGGGTGCCGGCGAGGGGGCGGACGGTGACGGTGCCGTCGCGGAGCCGCACGAGGATCTCGGGGCTGGCGCCCACGGCAGCGAAGCCGCCGAAGTCGAAGTGGAAGAGGAAGGGCGCTGGGTTGAGCCGCCGCAGCGCCCGGTAGAGCGCGAAGGGCGGCAGGGCAAAGGGCGCCTGGAAGCGCTGGCTGAGCACGATCTGGAAGGCGTCGCCGGCGGCGATGAGCTCCTTCCCGCGCTCCACCGCCGCCATGAACCCCTCCTTCGTGAAGTTGGAGCTGGGGGCGCCGGGGGCGGGCAGGGCGGCCGGCGGGGCGGCGCGCGGCACGGGGCGGTCGAGCGCGGCCTCGGCCTCGTCCAGCCGCGCCTGGGCCGACTCCCAGGCGGCGCGCGGCGTCTCGCCGCGGTCGGCATGGACGGGGGCGCAGAGGGTTAGCACGTCCCGCACATGGTCGAAGACGGCGATGAGGGTGGGGCGGCCGAGCACGGCGTCGGGGATGCCGAGCACGTCCGGCGTGCGTGCGGGCAGGCGCTCCATCTCCCGCACCATGTCGTAGCCGAGATAGCCGAAGAGGCCGGCGGCGGGGGGCGGCAAGCCCTGGGGCAAATCCATGCGGCAGGCGGTAATGAGGGCGCGCAGGCTTTCGAGCGGCGGGGCTTCCTCGGGCGCGAAGGCGTGGGGAGCCGAGAGGGCGTGGCGGTTGATCTCGGCCCTCCCATCCCGGCAGCGCCAGACAAGGTCGGGCGCGAGGCCGATCACGGAGTAGCGGCCGCGGCTCTGCCCGCCCTCGACGCTCTCAAGCAGGAAGGTGTTCGGCCGGCCCTCGGCGAGCTTCAGGAAGGCGCCGACGGGCGTGTCGAGGTCCGCCACGCGCTCGCGCCAAACGACCTGGCCGCGGCCGGCGGCGTGCGCCTCGGCGAAGGCGGCGTAGCCCTGCTCGGTTCCGCTCATCGCCCGGCGACCTGCTCCAGCATGGCGGGGTTGATGGTGACGTTGGCGCGGGCGCGAAGGGCCGCGGCGAACTGCGCCTCTAGGTCGTCCTGCATGGTTCCCTCCACCTCGCCCTTCACCCGGGCGAGGCCGGCCGTGTCGGCCGCGACATCCGCCGGCACGACCTCGGCCAGGCGCGCGACCGCGAAGCCGGCGGCGGTGGCGGCCATGGTCACCTCGCCGGGCTTCGCGGCGAAGAGGCCGGGCAGCAGCTCCGGCGGAATGCCGCTGGGCGTCGCGGCCTGGGGATCACGGAGCGCAGGGCCCATGCGGGCGGGCTCCACGCCCGCCTCCCGCGCTGCCTCGGCGAAGTCCTTGCCACCCTGCGCGGCGGCGAGGAGGGCGGCGGCCCGCTCCTCCTGGGCGCGGCGGCGGGCGTCGAGGGTCCAGGCGCGGCGCACCTCGGCCTCCACCGTCGCGAAGGGGCGGAGGGCGGCGGGGGTGGAGCTGGGCACGTCGAGGGCGACGAAGCTGCCGGCGGCCTCGGCCACGCGCGGGCCGCTGCCGACGGGGCTGGCGAAGACTGCCTCCAGCACGGCGGCGCGGGCGGCGGGGCCGCCGGGCAGCTCCACGCGGCGGCCGTCGCGGCCGTTGCCGTCCTTGTCCACCGTGACGCGGGCGGGGGTGAGGCCGAAGCGCTGGGCGGCTTCCTCCACAGTCGCACCGGAGGAGAGCGCGTCCTCCAGCTTGTTCGCCTCCTCGAAAGTCATATCGGCGGCCTTCTCTAGGGCGAGAGCCTGCCGGGTGCGGGCGCGCAGCTCGTCCAGCGGCGGCTCGGCGCCGGGCTGGATCGCCGTCACCTTCATCACGTGCCAGCCGAAGGGGCTCTGCACCGGTTCGGCCACGCCGCCCTCGGGGGCGCCGAAGACAGCGGCGGCGAGGTTCTCTACGGGCATCTCGGCGCGAGTGACCGTCCCCATCTCGAGGGCGGAGCCGCCGGCGGCCTCGGCCTGGGCCTTGATCGTCGCGAGGTCGGCGCCGCCCTGCCAGGCGGTGCGGATCGCGTCCGCCGCCTCCTTCGTAGAGACGAGGGCCTGCTCGACCGTGCGGCGCTCGGGCGTGCCGCTCCGCTCACGCTCGGCGTCGAGGCCGGCCTCCACCTCGGCATCCGTCACGGTCACGCGGGGCAGCAGCACCTCGGGCGTGAGGAGGGCGAGGGCGGCCTCGCGGTACTCGGGGGAGGAGAACTGGGCGGGGTTGTTCTCGTGGAAGCGGGTCAGCTGCGCCTCGGTCGGCTCGGGCACCTCGGGGGCACTCAGCAGCGGGAACTCGGCCACGTCGGCGCTGCGCTTCTCCTCCGCGAAGGCGAGGAGCTGACGGGTGAGGACCTCCGGCGAGCGGGCACCGGCCCGCACGGCGCCGACGAGTTGCTGGCGCTCGAGGTCCGAGGCGACGAGGCGGGTGAAGTCGGCCTCGGTCAGGTCGTTCTGGCGCAGGAACTGGTTCAGGATCAGCGGATTGAAGCGGCCATCCGCGCCCTGGAAGGAGGGAATGGAGAAGGTATAGGCGCGGATCGCGTCCACCGAGGCGCCGACGCCCATGCGCCGCGCCTCCAGGTTCTGCGCGCGGCCGGCGATGAGGTTCTCCAGCGCCTGCCGGGCGACGGCGTTGCGGAAGGCGTCGTTCGGCTCGAAGCGCGGGCCGAGCTCGCGCTGGATGCGCTGGCCCTCCCGGCGGGCGGCGTTCTGGGCCTCGGTCAGCTCGATCGGCTGGCCGCCGACGCGCGCCACCGCGTTGTCCCGCCCGAAATTGCGGACGACGTCCTCGATGCCCCAGATGCCGAAGGACAGCACCAGGAGGATGAACAGGCCCTTGGCGAACCAGGTGCCGGCGAGGCGGCGGAACGCGGTGATCATTGGCGTTGAGACCTGAAGGCGGGAGAAGGCGCAGCCCGTAGCGCAACCGGGGGCCCTTGCCAAACGCCGGATCGCCGAACCGCCGGTTGCCAAAAGCGGGGCGCCCCGATACGCGGCGCCAAGCCCAGGAGAGAGATCATGACGCCCGGAGTCCGCCCCCTCATCGCCGGCAACTGGAAGATGAACGGCACGCTGCGCGATGCGGCCGCCCTCGCGGAGGGCGTGCGCGCCGGGCTGGAGGAGGTTCGCGGGGCGGACCTGCTCATCTGCCCGCCCTTCCTGCACCTGCATGTCGCCGCGGCCTCCATGGGCTGGAAGCCGGTCGCGATCGGCGGGCAGGACTGCGCGGCGGAGCCGAACGGCGCCCATACCGGCGACGTTTCGGCCGCCATGCTGGCCGATGCCGGCTGCGGCTACGTCATCCTCGGCCATTCCGAGCGGCGGGCGGACCGGGGCGAGACCGATGCGCTGGTGAAGGCCAAGGCCAAGGCCGCGATCGAGGCGGGGCTGATCCCCGTGGTCTGTGTCGGCGAGACGGAGGCCCAGCGCGATTCGGGCGAGGCGGAGGCGGTGGTGGCCGCGCAGATCGCGGGCTCCCTGCCCGAGGGCTTCACGGAGGCCAAGGGGGTGGTGGCCTACGAGCCCGTCTGGGCGATCGGCACCGGCCGCACGCCGACGGAGGGGGACATCGAGGCCATGCACGCGCGGATGCGGGCGGAACTGGTGGGGCGCTTCCCCGGAAGCGGTGCGACGACGCGGCTGCTCTACGGCGGTTCGGTGAAGCCCTCGAACGCCGCTTCCATCCTGGCGCTCCCGAACGTGGACGGGGCTCTGGTCGGTGGGGCGAGCCTCAAGGCGGCGGATTTCCTGGCGATTGCGGCGGCGGTGCCGGCCTGAACCACCAAGCCGGGGCCGGGAGGGCTTTGCCCTTCCCCCCGGGGACGTAACGGGGCTAGAACCCGGCCGCCATGATCACCGTCCTTCTCGTTCTGCACTTCTTCGTCGCCGCCGCCCTGATCGGGGTGGTGCTGCTTCAGCGCAGCGAGGGCGGAGGGCTGGGCATCGGCTCCTCCCAGGGCATGGGCAGCTTCATGTCCGGGCGGGGGACCGCCAACCTGCTGACGCGGGCGACGGGCGTGCTGGCGGCCATCTTCATGGCGCTCGCCCTCGCGCTCGGGCTGATGAACCAGGGAACGGGGCGGCAGCGCTCCATCTTCGACGCGCCGCCGCCCTCCGCCGCCCCGGGTGCCGCGCCCGGCGGCGCGCCCGCTGCCGGTGGCACACCTGCCGCCCCGGCGCTGCCCGCGCTGCCGCCGGCGCCGAGCGTGCCGAACAACTAACCCGTTCCGACGGCGGCCCTTCGCAAGGAGGGGTCGTGCATGTCTTCCCTGCGTCCGCGGCCCCTGGCCGCGGCGCCCAAACGCTTGCTATGAGGGTCTCCCATGACGCGGTACGTATTCATCACCGGCGGCGTGGTCTCCTCCCTCGGCAAGGGCATCGCCGCCGCGTCCCTTGCGGCCCTCCTGCAGGCGCGCGGCTACAAGGTCCGCCTGCGGAAGCTGGACCCCTATCTCAACGTCGATCCGGGCACGATGAGCCCGTATCAGCACGGCGAGGTCTTCGTGACCGACGACGGCGCGGAGACGGACCTCGACCTCGGCCATTACGAGCGCTTCACCGGGGTTCATGCCAACCAGGCCGACGCCTGGACGACGGGGCGCATCTACTCCGACGTGATCGCGAAGGAGCGGCGCGGCGAGTACCTGGGTGGAACTGTCCAGGTGATCCCGCACATCACCGACGCCATCAAGGAGGGCATCACCGCAGGGGTCGAGGACTACGACTTCGTGCTGGTGGAGGTCGGCGGCACCGTCGGCGACATCGAGAGCCTTCCGTTCCTCGAGGCGATGCGCCAACTGGCGAACGAGCTGGGCCCGCGCCGCAGCATCTTCGTGCACCTGACGCTCGTGCCCTGGATCGCCTCCGCCGGCGAGCTGAAGACGAAGCCGACGCAGCACAGCGTGAAGGAGCTGCTAGGGCTGGGCATTCAGCCGCAGATCCTCCTCTGCCGCAGCGATCGGCCGATTCCGGAGAACGAGCGGCGCAAGATCGCCAATTTCTGCAACGTGCGGCCCGAGAGCGTGATCCCGGCGCTCGACGCGACCTCGATCTACGCCGTGCCACTGCAATACCATGCGGAGGGACTGGACCGGGAAGTGCTGCGGCACTTCGACATGTCGGTCTACGGTGAGCCCGACCTCTCCCGCTGGCGCCGGATCGTCGCCTCCCTCCAGCAACCGGAGGGCGAGGTGACGGTCGCCGTGGTCGGCAAGTACATGTCGCTGCTCGACGCCTACAAGTCGCTCGGCGAGGCGCTGACCCATGGTGGCATCGCGCACAACGTGAAGGTGCGGCTCGACTGGGTAGACAGCTCCATCTTCGAGGGCGAGGGCGCGACGAAGCGGCTGGAGGGGGTGCACGGCATCCTCGTCCCCGGCGGCTTCGGTGAGCGCGGCTCGGAGGGCAAGATCCGCGCGGTTCAGTTCGCGCGGGAGCAGAAGGTGCCCTTCTTCGGCATCTGCTTCGGCATGCAGATGGCCGTGGTCGAGGCCGCGCGGAACCAGGCGGGGCTGCCCCACGCCTCCTCCACCGAGTTCGGCCCCTGCGAGGACCCCGTGGTGGGCCTGCTGACGGAGTGGAAGCGCGGCAACCAGCTCGAGCGGCGCGAGGAGGGCGGCGACCTCGGCGGCACCATGCGGCTGGGCTCCTACCCCTCCTTGCTGGCGGAGGATTCGCTCGTGCGCTCGATCTATGGCGGCAAGGCCGAGATCAGCGAGCGGCACCGCCACCGCTACGAGGTGAACGTGAACTATCGGGACAAGCTGGAGCAGACGGGCCTGCGCTTCTCCGGCATGTCGCCCGACGGCGTGCTGCCTGAGATCGTGGAGCGGCCGGACCATCCCTGGTTCGTCGGGGTGCAGTACCACCCCGAGCTGAAGTCCAAGCCCTTCGACCCGCACCCGCTCTTCGCAGGGTTCATCGGGGCGGCGGTGCGCCAGGCGCGCCTCGTATGAGCACCGTCTCGATCGGGAACGTGCAGGTCGGGAACGACCTGCCGCTCGCCTTCATCTCCGGCCCCTGCCAGATCGAGAGCCGGGCGCACGCGCTGGAATGCGCCGAGGCCCTCGCGGCCATGGCGCGGGAGGCCGGCGTCGGGATGGTCTTCAAGTCGAGCTTCGACAAGGCCAATCGCACCAGCGCCGGGGCCGCCCGCGGCGTGGGACTGGAGGAGGGGCTGTCGATCCTCGCCGAGGTGCGCGACCGCACCGGGCTGCCGGTTCTGACCGACGTGCACGACGCCGCGCAGTGCGCGCCGGTAGGCGAGGTGGTGGACTGCCTGCAGATCCCAGCCTTCCTCTCCCGCCAGACGGACCTGCTGCTGGCGGCCGGCCGCACCGGGCGCGCCGTGAACGTGAAGAAGGGACAGTTCCTCGCGCCCTGGGACATGGTGAACGTTGCGGCCAAGATTGCCTCCACCGGCAACGAGCATATCCTGCTCTGCGACCGCGGGACCTCCTTCGGCTACAACACCCTCGTCTCCGACCTGCGCGGGCTGCCGATCATGGCGCGGACGGGCTACCCCGTGGTTTTTGACGCCACCCATTCCGTGCAGCAGCCGGGCGGCCTCGGCGGGTCCAGCGGCGGGCAGCGGGAATTCGCCCCTGTCCTGGCGCGGGCAGCGGTGGCGGTAGGGGTGGCCATGGTCTTCATCGAGACCCATCCGGACCCGGACCACGCGCCCAGCGATGGGCCGAACATGATCCCGCTGCGGGAGATGCCGGCGCTGATCGAGCGCCTGAAGCGCTTCGACGCGCTGACCAAGGCGGGCTGAGCCTCTAGGCGCGCCCGGTCGGGGCGCGCGGGATGATGCTGATCTGGCCGCTCACCTCCAGCAGGGCGAAACGGATCTCCTCCGGCTCCGTGATGCCCTGCAGGCGGGCGGCCTCCAGGATCTCATCCATGGCAACGCGGCTGTTCGCCATCTGCCGTTCGTCCGGCTGGCCGTTGCGGATCAGCACCGTCGGGACACCCTCGAAGTGGCGCGCTGCCCCGGGCCAGACAGCCTTGGCCTTTGCGTAGGCCATGGTGAGCGTCAGCAGGGTGATGATCACCACGAAGCCGCTGGTGAGGCTCGCGTCGTCCCCGAGCAGGGACTGCTGGATCATGTCACCGGTAATCAGCAGCACCACGAGGTCCACCGCACTCATTTCTCCCAAGGTCCGCCGGCCGGAGAGGCGGAGCAGGATGGTGAGGCCAAGCCAGGCGATGGCGGTGCGGAAAATGATGTCGGTCATGGCCAGACGAGCGCCTGTATGCGCACGGGGTCGCCGCCGGGGACATACACCGCGCCCTCGATCCGCAGCGCGGCGTGGCGGGGATGGACCCGCAGGCGGATGAGCGGCGCCGCCGGCGGCGCGGCGGTAAGCGCCACGACATGACAGGTGCCGCCGGCGTCCAGCTCCTCCCGCACCGCAGCGGGCTCGATGAGGGTGACCTGCCAGGCTAGCCCGAAGGCGTGATCGAGGCAGAAGCGCGCCTCGCTGCCCTGTCCTCCTGCAAGCCGGAGGTCGAGGGTTGAGCCGGCATCCGAGCGCTGAAACCGGTCGTAGGCGACCCTGATGCTGCCATCGGCGGCGCGTGCCTCGGCCTCCGCCAGGGGGCCGTCACCGAAGGCTCCTCCGGCGGCGAGCAGGAGCACGGCCACCATGACCCGCCACGCGATGCGGGAGGCCATCCAGACCCGCCGCTGCAGGCCGGCTCGCGCGTCGATACGCGCAATCGTTGACGGGGTTTGCATGAGGCGCCGAACGCGGGCGCGGCACGTTTGGCAGAGCGGGATGACGCTATTGTCATGCCGCAGCGTGAATGACGGTTATCCGCCTCCCGGGTTTTGACGCCGGGCCGAAGCCACCTAAGTCCCGACCATCGTTGCGGCGGCACCCCAAGCTGTTTCGCGGGCGCCGCGCAGATCCCGTATCGAAAGGAAGCTCATCGGATGGCGAAGGTCCTGGTCCTCTACTACTCCAGCTACGGCCATATCGAGGCGCTGGCAGAAGCGGTTGCGGAGGGCGCCCGCTCCGTGCCCGGCACCACCGTCGATATCCGCCGCGTGCCCGAGCTGGTGCCGGAGGAGGTGGCTCGGAAGTCCCACTATAAGGTGGACCAGGCGGCGCCTGTCGCGACGGTTGCGGAACTGCCGGGCTACGACGCCATCATCATCGGCACGCCGACCCGCTACGGGAACATGGCCGCGCAGATGAAGAACTTCCTCGACCAGACGGGCGGGCTCTGGGCCACCGGTGCGCTGGTAGGGAAGGTGGGCTCCTCCTTTACCTCCACGGCCAGCCCGCATGGCGGGCAGGAGAGCACGATCCTCGCCACGAACAACGTGCTCTATCATTTCGGCATGGTGATCGTGGGCCTGCCCTACAGCTATGCACCGCTGACCGACATCACGAAGGTGCAGGGCGGCACCCCCTATGGCGCCAGCACCATCGCGGGCAGCGACGGCAGCGCGAAGCCGACGGAGGACGACCTCGGCGGGGCCCGATTCCAGGGCGCGCATGTCGCGCGGATCGCGGCCAAGCTGGCGGCCTGATCCACCGGTCTTGGTCTTCGGCCGGGAAGGGCAGGTGGCGGCATCGTTACGGCCGCACACTTGCCTGCCATCCCGGCTGGCCCTATCCGCTCCGGGTCCCGGAAACGCGGGGCAAGGCCGGGAGACAGCACAGATGAGCGCCATTTCCGACATCGTTGCCCGCGAGGTGCTCGACAGCCGCGGCAACCCCACCGTGGAGGTGGAGGTGATGCTGGACAGCGGGGCTATGGGCCGCGCCATCGTTCCCTCCGGCGCCTCAACGGGCGCGCATGAGGCGGTGGAGCTGCGCGACGGCGACAAGTCCCGCTACGGTGGCAAGGGCGTGCGCAAGGCCTGCGCCAATGTCGAGGGCGAGATCTTCGATGCCCTCTCCGGCCTCGACGTCACCGACCAGGTGAAGATCGACCAGACGATGATCGAGCTGGACGGGACGCCCAACAAGGCGCGGCTCGGCGCCAACGCGATGCTCGCGGTCTCGCTCGCCTCCGCTAAGGCGGCAGCGGAACATTACGGCCTGCCGCTCTATCGCTATGTCGGCGGCACCTTCGCCCGCACCCTTCCGGTGCCGATGATGAACATCATCAACGGCGGCCAGCATGCGGACAATCCGATCGACATCCAGGAATTCATGATCATGCCGGTGGCCGCCGGCACGGTGGCGGATGCGGTGCGAATCGGGTCCGAGGTGTTCCAGGCGCTAAAGAAGAAGCTGCACGACGCCGGCCACGCGACGAATGTGGGCGACGAGGGCGGCTTCGCGCCGAACCTGAAGAGCGCCGAGGAGGCGCTCGACTTCATCACCCAGGCCTGCGAGGCGGCCGGCCACCGGGTGGGCGAGGACATCATGTTCGCCCTCGACTGCGCCTCCACCGAGTTCTTCAAGAACGGTACATACGACATGGAGGGCGAGGGCAAGAAGCTCGATGCCGGGGGCATGGTGGACTACCTGGCGGGTCTCTGCGGCCGCTACCCGATCGTCTCCATCGAGGATGGCTGCGCCGAGGACGACTGGGAGGGCTGGAAGCTGCTGACCGAGCGACTCGGCGGCAGCGTCAACCTCGTGGGTGACGACCTCTTCGTGACCAACCCCGAGCGCCTGCGCCAGGGCATCGAGCGCGGCGTCGGCAACGCCATCCTGGTGAAGGTGAACCAGATCGGCACGCTGACCGAGACGCTGGAGGCCGTAGAGATGGCGCATCGCGCTGCCTACAAGGCCGTGATGTCGCATCGCTCCGGCGAGACGGAGGACGCGACGATCGCCGACCTCGCGGTGGCCACGAATTGCGGGCAGATCAAGACCGGCTCGCTGTCGCGCTCGGACCGGCTGGCGAAGTACAACCAGCTCATCCGCATCGAGCAGGATCTCGGCCCCGCCGCACGCTACGCCGGCCGTACGGTTCTGCCGCGGGGGCGCTAGCCTCTGCCGCGGGGACGTTAGTCCGCCGCCGCGGGGGCGCTTGGCGTCCCCACACGGGCGTGGACCGCGTTTTCGGCGCCACGCCCGCATATTTTTGCCCCATTTTTCATCGCATTGGCTCGAAACGCCTTGCGCGACAGCCCTGGTGTCAGTCTACTCACGGCCAGGGGATCACTTTTGATCAGCCTAAGCTCTTCGGGGGAGGGGCAGTTGGCTTTCTTCAGCGGTGTGAAGCGCCGGGCGCAAGCCTTGGTGCTTCCAGTAATCTTCTTCGCGCTGTGCGGCTACTTCGCCCACCACGCGATGAACGGCACGCGCGGCCTGATCGCGCGCGATGCCCGCAATGCCGAGATCGCCCAGGCCCGCCTCGTGCTGGCCGAAGCGGAGGCGGAACGTGACGCCATGGAGAGGAAGGTGGCCGGCCTGCGCGCCGAGCACCTCGACCGCGACATGCTGGAGGAGCGCGCCCGCGCCCTGCTGAACGTCGTCGCGCGGGACGAGATCGTCGTTCCCTACGCGCCGAACCGGCGCCTTTTCTGATCTCGGTTAGCATAGGCAGCGGGGCCCGCGCTTAGGGTTCTGCCCGGCCGAAAGGGCGTTTATGCCCTCCTCAACCTCGCAAATGCGTCATGACCCCTGCATGAATCGTCATGTCGCGGTGCAACATCAATAACTTAGCTGAGTCCTATAACTTGCTGATCGGCATGGGTCACCGTATCTGCCCCTAGGAAGCCGCTTCTCGGGCGGCTTGAACCAGGAGCAGCCCATGGCCAACGGGACGGAAAGCGCGACAAAGCGCGGCGGCGCGAACGGGAAGGAGGCGGCTCCTTTCTCAGCTCCCTCCACAGGGCACAACCAGGACCTGTTGTCCCGCGCCTACCGCGACATGCTGCTTATCCGCCGCTTTGAGGAGAAGGCGGGCCAGCTCTACGGCATGGGCCTGATCGGGGGCTTCTGCCACCTCTATATCGGCCAGGAGGCCGTGGTGGTGGGCATGCAGATGACCCTGCAGGAGGGCGACCAGGTCATCACCTCCTACCGCGACCACGGGCACATGCTGGCAACCGGCATGGAGGCCCGTGGCGTGATGGCGGAGCTGACCGGGCGGATCGGCGGCTATTCCAAGGGCAAGGGCGGGAGCATGCACATGTTCTCCCGCGAGAAGGGCTTCTACGGTGGCCACGGGATCGTCGGCGCCCAGGTGGCGCTCGGGACCGGCCTCGCCTTCGCGAATTGGTACCGCGAGAATGGCGGGGTGAGCCTCGCGTATTTTGGCGAGGGCGCCTCCAACCAGGGCCAGGTCTACGAGAGCTTCAACCTCGCCGCCCTGCTGAAGCTGCCCTGCGTCTTCGTCATTGAGAACAACCGCTATGGCATGGGCACGAGCGTGGAGCGCGCCTCCGCCTCGAAGGACCTGTCGAAGAATGGCGCACCCTGGGGCATCCCGGGCGAGCAGGTGGACGGCATGGACGTGATGGCCGTGAAGGCCGCCGGCGAGCGGGCCGTGGCGCACTGCCGCGAGGGCAAGGGGCCCTACCTGCTGGAGATGCTGACCTACCGCTACCGCGGCCACTCCATGTCCGACCCCGCGAAGTACCGGACGCGCGAGGAGGTGCAGAAGATGCGCGAGCAGAGCGACTGCATCGAGCATGTCCGCAAGCTGCTGCTGGAGGCCGGCCGGAGCGAGGCCGATCTGAAGGCGGTGGATGACGAGGTGAAGGCGATCGTGGCGGACGCCGCCGAATTCGCCCAGTCCAGCCCCGAGCCGGACGAATCCGAACTCTGGACCGACGTTCTGGTGGAGACCCGCTGAGATGGGCGCGACGATCCTGATGCCCGCGCTTTCCCCCACCATGACGGAGGGAAAGCTCAGCCGCTGGCTGAAGAAGGAAGGCGATGAGGTAAAGTCCGGCGACGTGCTCGCCGAGATCGAGACCGACAAGGCCACCATGGAGGTGGAGGCTGTGGACGAGGGGCGCATCACGAAGCTCCTGGTCCCCGAGGGCACGGAGGGCGTGCAGGTGAATGCCGCCATTGCCGAGCTCGACGGCGGCGACGGCAGCGCGGCCCCCGCGGGCGATGCCGGCACGCCCGCCACCCAGCAGGGCAGCAAGGCGGCTTCCGTCGATCTGCCGGAATCGAACGCCACGCAGCACGGCGGCGAGGTCGCGAAGGTGGCCAAGACCGCCGAGGATTACGGCCAGGTCTCCGCCCGCGGCGCGGCGCGCGACGAAGGAGTGGCCGCCCAGGCGAAGTCCACCGAGGCCGCGCCCGAGAAGGACTGGGGCGAGACAAAGCCCATCACGGTGCGCGAGGCGCTGCGCGACGCCATGTCGCTCGAGATGCGCGCCGACAAGGACGTGTTCCTGATGGGCGAGGAGGTCGCCCAGTACCAGGGCGCCTATAAGATCTCGCAGGGCATGCTGGACGAGTTCGGGCCGCGGCGCGTGCTCGACATGCCGATCACCGAGCACGGCTTCACCGGCATGGCCGTCGGCGCGGCACTGACCGGGTTGAAGCCAATCGTCGAGTTCATGACCTTTAACTTCGCCATGCAGGCGATCGACCACATCATCAACTCGGCCGCGAAGACCTTGTACATGTCCGGCGGCCAGCTCGGCTGCCCGATCGTGTTCCGCGGCGCCAACGGCGCGGCGGCACGCGTGGCCGCGCAGCACAGCCAGGACTACACCTCCTGGTACGCGCATGTGCCGGGCCTGAAGGTGATTGCGCCATGGTCCTCGGCCGATGCGAAGGGCCTGCTGCGCGCGGCCATCCGCGACCCGAACCCGATCATCTTCCTTGAGAACGAGATCCTCTACGGCCAGACCTTCGACTGCCCGGTGGCGGAGGACTTCGTCCTCCCGATCGGCAAGGCGAAGGTGGAGCGCAAGGGCAGCGACGTCACGATCGTCTCCTACTCGATCATGGTCGGCCTCGCGATGCAGGCGGCGGCGGAGCTTGAAAAGGCGGGGATCTCGGCGGAGGTGATCAACCTCCGCACCATCCGCCCGCTCGACATCGAGACGGTGCTCGCCTCCGTCCGCAAGACGAACCGGCTGGTGACGTTGGAGGAGGGCTGGGCCTTCGCCAATATCGGCGCCGAGGTCGCGATGCAGGTGGTCGAGGAAGCCTTCGACTACCTCGACGCGCCGCCGGTCCGCGTGGCCGGCCTCGACGTGCCGATGCCCTATGCCGCCAACCTCGAGAAGCTGGCGCTGCCGACGGTGGCGCAGGTGATCGAGGCGACGCGCAAAGTGACCTACAAGTAAGGGGCGCGCGCACCATGGCAACGAACATCCTGATGCCCGCGCTTTCCCCGACGATGACGGAGGGGACGCTCGCCCGCTGGCTCAAGAAGGAGGGCGAGCAGGTCAAGTCGGGCGACGTGATCTGCGAGATCGAGACCGACAAGGCCACGATGGAATTCGAGGCCGTGGATGAGGGCATCCTCGGCAAGATCCTCGTGCCCGACGGGACCGAGGGCGTGCAGGTCAACCAGCCGATCGGCGTGATGGTGGAGGAAGGGGAGGCGGTGCCTTCGGGCGCACCCGCCGCCGCGCCTGCCGCCAAGGCCACGGAATCCTCGCCTTCGCCCTCCGGCAGTCCCGCGCTGGAGGCCATGCAGGCCTCGGGCGGCAAGGTCGCGGGCGCGCCGGAGCAGCCGGTGGTGCCGGATACGCCGAAGCCGCAGGCGCCCGCACCCGCACCCCAGGCGAATGGGCAGGCCGGGCGCATCTTCGCCTCCCCGCTCGCGCGCCGCATGGCGGGGCAGGCGGGGCTCGACCTCGGCTCGATCAAGGGTTCTGGCCCGGGCGGGCGGATCGTGAAGGCGGATGTGGAGGCGGCCCAGGCGGCCCCGAAGCCCGCCGCGCCCGCGCCGCAGGCTGCTGCAGCACCGGCCGCCGCCCCGGCACCTGCCGCGCCGAAGCCCGCCGCGCCCGCGCCGGTCATCACCGCCCCGCACAAGGCGGTTCCGCATTCCTCCATGCGCAAGGTCATCGCCCGCCGCCTGACGGAGGCGAAGCAGACCATCCCGCACTTCTACGTCTCGATCGACGTGGAGTTGGACGCGCTGATGAAGCTGCGTGCCGACCTCAACGCGCGCTCTCCGAAGGAGGGGCCGGGGGCCTACAAGCTCTCGGTGAACGACCTCGTCATCAAGGCGACGGCCGCGACGCTGCGGAAGCTGCCGCAGACGAATGCGACCTGGACCGACAACGCGATGGTGATCTACGACGACGTGGACATCAGCATCGCCGTGTCTATCCCCGACGGGCTGATCACGCCGATCATCCGCAAGGCCGACCAAAAAGGCTTGGCCACCATCTCCAACGAGATGAAGGACCTTGCCGCTCGCGCGAAGGCCGGGAAGCTGAAGCCGGAGGAGTTCCAGGGCGGCGGCTTCTCCATCTCGAACATGGGCATGTTCGGGGTGAAGGAGTTCTCGGCCATCATCAACCCGCCCCAGGCCGGCATCCTCGCGGTTTCCGCCGGCGAGAAGCGGCCGGTGGTGAAGGACGGGCAACTGGCGGTCGCGACTGTCATGACGGTCACGCTCTCGGTCGACCATCGTGCCATCGACGGCGCGCTGGCGGCGGAATGGGTCGCGACCTTCAAGTCGATCGTCGAGGATCCGCTGAGCCTGATGCTCTGATGCATCCGGCGGCCGGCGCGGAGAGGTGACGATGCTCGCCCGCTGGGGGAGGGGTGGAAGGCCGGTGGTGCTGGCCTTCGCCCTCTGCTTCGCCGCGCTGCTGGTGGCGGGGCTGCGGGCGCCGCCGCGCGACCTCTCCTATGGCGATCAGTCCTTCTACGCGACAACCGCCTGGGACCTGCTGCGCTGGGGCACCTTCTCAGACGGCTTCTTCGACCGCGTGGACAGCGCGGTGGAGGCGCCCCCGCCGGGCATGTTCCTCGGGCCCGTTTACCCGCTGCTGCTGGCGGGCGTCATGTCGGTGGAGCCCGCGTTGCGGGAGGCGGCGGGCTGCATGGTGCAACACACGCCCTCGGCCGATGTCGCGGCTCGCTGCCCGGCCTATGGCGGGCTGGTGCGGCCGCTGCACATGGCGCTTGTCGCGGGGGCGCTGGCCTTCCTGATGGCGGCGGCGCGGCGAGTGAGCGGGAGCTTGGCTGTAGCAGGGCTCGCCACCGGAATCGGACTGGTCCTCTGCCTCGCCTACGCGCGGCTCTTCAGCCTCGCCATGACAGAGAGCCTGGCGCTCTTCCTCTTCTCCGGTGCGGCTTACACCTTCATGCGGGCGCTGCTGGATGGCGGGCGCGGAGCGGCGCTGCTAGGCGGGCTGTTCTTCGGCCTGCTGCTGCTCACGCGGCCGAGCCATGTCGTGCTGCTTCCGCTCGCGTTGTTGGCGCTGCTTTACGTAGCGATGCGGCCGGCCCCCTCCGGACGGCGGATTGCCGCGACGGCGCTCTTCGCCCTCGGCGTCGCGGCCGTCACACTGCCCTGGGCGGCGCGGAACGAGGCGGTGCTCGGCCGTTTCGCGCTCACCGCCGGCTATGGCCCGGCGGTGCTGATCGAGCGCATGGCGTATAACGAGATGACGCCGGGCGAATTCGGCGCCTCCTTCCTTTACTGGCTGCCGGATTTCGGCGACAGGCTGGCCGAGCGGCTCTTCGGGCACGAGACGGTGCGGCGGCTGGATTGGAACCAGCCGGACAGCCTCTACGACATCGGCCAGCACCGCCGGCACGCCGCGCTCGAGGCGCCCGGCCGGATCGACGACCTCGTGCCGGGGCTGCTACGGGATGAGGTGATCGGCCGGCCCGTCGCCTATGCGGCCTCCACCCTCTCCCTCGCCTGGCGGGGGCTCTGGGTGGGACGGAATGTGGGGATCGTCGTGATTCTGCTGCTGCCGCTCGGGCTGATGGCAGCGCATCGAGCGCGGCGGCTGCGGCTCTGGGCGCTCTATGCCGCGCCTGCTTGGATCATGCTGGTTGTCCATGCCGGGGCGTCGGTGAACCAGGAGCGCTACAACCTCGCGCTGATCCTTGGCCTCTCGGTTGCGGCTGCCTGGGCCATCCTCTCGCTCGCCGCCAAGCGCTGGCCGGCGCTGCGCGGCGCGCAGGCCTGAGGGGGGCCGGATGGACAGTTTCACTCTGCGCGACGCTGCGCCGGACGATCTGCCCGCGGTGCTGCGCCTCGTGCGTGCCCTCGCGGAGTACGAGCGGCTTTCCCACCGCGCCGTCGCGACGGAGGAGGATTTCCGTGCGCTTCTCTTCGGGCCCGCGCCGCTGCTTCACGCGGTGCTGGCGGAGCTGGGCGGCCGGGTGGTCGGCGGGGCGCTCTGGTACAACAACGTCAGCACCTTCACGGGCAAGCCGGGCATCCACCTCGAGGATATTTTCGTCGAGCCCCCGCACCGGGGTCTCGGGATCGGCCGCGCCTTCTTCCGCCACCTCGCGCGGATCGCGGTGGAGCGTGGCTGGGCCCGGCTGGACTGGCAGGTGTTGGATTGGAACGAGCCCGCCATCAAGTTCTACGAGGGGCTGGGCGCCGAGGCGCTCGACGAATGGCGCGGGCGGCGGGTGAGCGGCGACGCTCTCGCGCGGCTGGCAAGCTAGTACTGGCGGGACAGGAAGGAGGGTCGCGATGGCCGACGAGTTCGATCTGGTGGTGGTGGGCGGCGGGCCCGGCGGCTACGTCGCGGCTATCCGCGCCTCGCAGCTGAAGATGAAGGTGGCGGTTGTCGAGCGCGAGAACCTCGGCGGCATCTGCCTCAACTGGGGCTGCATCCCGACGAAGGCCCTGCTGCGTGCGAGCGAGATCAACCACCTCCTGCACACGCTGGATGCCTATGGCTTCTCGGCCGACAACATCCGCTACGACTTCCAGAAGGTCGTGAAGCGCTCTCGCGCCGTGTCCGGGCAGCTCTCGGCGGGCGTGAAGGGGCTGATGAAGAAGAACAAGGTGACCGTCTATGACGGCACCGCGAAGCTCGCCGGGCCGGGCAAGCTGTCGGTCACGAAGGACGGCAAGCCGGTCGCGGAACTGGCCGCGAAGAACATCATCCTGGCCACCGGCGCCCGCGCCCGCGTGCTGCCGGGCCTGGAGCCGGACGGCAAGCTCATCTGGTCCTACCGCGAGGCGCTGGTGCCGGACACGATGCCGAAGTCGCTCATCGTCGTCGGCTCGGGCGCCATCGGCAGCGAGTTCGCGAGCTTCTTCCTCAACATGGGCGCGCAGGTGACGCTCATCGAGGCGCTGGACCGCATCCTGCCGGTGGAGGACGCGGAGATCAGCGCCTTCGTCCACAAGGCCTTCACGAAGCAGAAGATGAACGTCCTGACCGGCGCCAAGGTCGGGAAGGTCACGAAGTCGGCCAATTCCGTGACCGTGAGCGTCGAGGTCGGCGGGAAGGTGCAGGAGATCACGGCGGACCGGCTGATCTCGGCCGTCGGCATCGTCGGCAATGTCGAGGATCTTGGCCTCGAGAACACCAAGGCGAAGGTCGAGCGCTCCCACATCGTCATCGACGAGCTCTGCCGGACTGGCGAGCCCGGCCTCTACGCGATCGGCGACGTGGCTGGTCCGCCTTGGCTGGCCCACAAGGCCTCTCACGAGGCGATCATCTGCGTGGAAGGGATTGCGGGGCTGCACCCGCACGCCATGGATGTCAGCAATATCCCGGGCTGCACCTATTGCCGCCCGCAGGTTGCCAGCGTCGGCATGACTGAGGCGCGTGCCAAGGAGGCCGGGCACGAGGTGCGGGTCGGGCGCTTCCCCTTCATCGGCAACGGCAAGGCCATCGCGCTGGGCGAGCCCGAGGGGCTGGTGAAGACGGTGTTCGACGCCAAGACCGGCGAGCTGCTGGGCGCCCATATGGTCGGGCCCGAGGTGACGGAGCTGATCCAGGGCTACGGCATCGCCCGCACCCTGGAATCCACCGAGGCCGAGCTGATGCACACCGTCTTCCCCCACCCGACCGTCAGCGAGGCCATGCACGAGGCCGTGCTTGATGCCTATGGCCGGGTGATCCACATCTAGCGGCCGGAACCCGCTTCCACCCCCATCGCCCCGCGTCCGGACACTCCGGGGGCGGGGTTTAGGATGACACCCATGGCCACCCGTATCCTGGTGGATCACCGCGCCGGCGGCGCCACCGCCGCCGAGGCCTCGGCCGTCCTGGCCGTGCCGGAGGCGCCCGCGATCGCGCGCATCGTGCCGAGCGCCGCCCCGGCCGCGCTGCGCCACCCTGAGAAGGCGAACCGGCCGGACAACCCGATCAAGCGCAAGCCGGACTGGATCCGGGTGAAGGCGCCGACCCATCCGGTCTATCACGAGACTCGCAACCTCATGCGGGACAACAAGCTCGTTACCGTCTGCGAGGAGGCGGCCTGCCCAAATATCGGGGAGTGCTGGTCGCAGCGCCACGCGACCATGATGATCATGGGCGGGATCTGCACCCGCGCCTGCTCCTTCTGCAACATCACCACGGGCATGCCGCACGCGCTGGACGAGGACGAGCCGCGCCGGGTGGGGGATGCGGTCGCGGCCCTCGGGCTTCGCCATGTCGTCATCACCTCGGTGGACCGGGACGACCTGAAGGATGGCGGCGCGCTGCACTTCGCCCGCACGATCGCGGCCATCCGGGCCGCGGCGCCGGAGACCACGGTGGAGATCCTGACCCCCGACTTCCTGCGCAAGGACGGCGCGCTTGAGGTGGTGGTCGAGGCCCGGCCGGACGTGTTCAACCACAACCTTGAGACTGTTCCGCGCCTCTACCCGACCATTCGGCCCGGCGCGCGTTACTTCCATTCCCTCCGCCTGCTCGATGAGGTGAAGCGGCTGGACCCCGGCATCTTCACCAAGTCGGGCGTCATGGTAGGCCTGGGCGAATCCCGTTCCGAGGTGCTGCAGGTGATGGACGACATGCGCTCCGCCGAGATCGACTTCCTGACCATCGGGCAGTACCTGCAGCCGACGGTAAAGCACGCCGCGGTGGACCGCTTCGTGGAACCCTCGGAATTCGAGGACTATGCCCGCATGGCGCGCGCGAAGGGCTTCCTGCTGGTCTCGGCAACGCCGCTCACCCGTTCCTCCTACCATGCCGACCGCGATTTCGCGGCGCTGCGCGCCTCCCGCGACGCCGCTCTCGGCCGTTCCGTGAACGCGGCCTGATGCCCACCCACGCGGAGCGCAAGCGCCTTCCCTACACCCCCGAGCAGATGTTCGACCTGGTGGCGGATGTGCGCCGCTACCCGGAGTTCCTGCCCTGGTGCGTCGGCGCCCGCGTGATCTCGCGGGAGGAGGGGGAGCTGATCGCGGACCTGACCATCGGCTTCAAGATGTTCCGCGAGACGTTCCGCAGCCGCGTGGGGCTGGAGCGGCCGAGCCACGTGCACGTGGAATACCTTACCGGCCCCTTCCGCTACCTCAACAACCACTGGCGCTTTGCGCCGGTGGAGGGCGGCTGCGAGGTGCAGTTCTTCGTCGATTTTGAGTTCAAGTCGCGTCTGCTGCAGGCGGTGATCGGAACCGTCTTCAACGAGGCCGTGCGCCTGATGGTCCGGGCCTTCGAGCGGCGGGCGATGGCGCTCTACGGCCGCGAGAGGCCAAGCGCGGGGCTGACCGCGCGCCCCAACCCCGCCCCCAAGGCCAGCGAGGGCTGAACCGCCCCCTTGTTCTGCCCCCTGGCCGGGGCGCCGCGCGGCTGGCAGAACCCCCGCGACACGTCGCGAGAGGTTTACGCCATGGTCCATGCCCCAGAGCGCCCCGCTCCCGGTGCGCCCCCGGTTCGCATCAACCTCTACTCCGACACGCAGACGCGCCCGACGCCCGCGATGAAGGCCGCGATGATGGAGGCGGAGGTCGGCGACGAGCAGCACGGCGACGATCCGACGGTGCACGCCCTCTGCGACCGCATGGCGAAGCTGCTGGGCAAGGAGGCGGCGATGTTCCTGCCCTCCGGCACCATGTGCAACGTCGTCGCCCTCAACACCCATTGCCGCAACGGCGACGAGGTGGTGGCGCACGAGACTGCGCATATCCTGACGAGCGAGGGCGGCAGCCACGCGGCTATCGCGGGCGTGCAGATCAACCCGCTGCGCGGGCCGCGCGGGATGTTCGACGCCGAGACGCTGCGCGGCGCCATCCGCTCCCGCAGCCGCTACGCCCCGCCGCAGACGCTGCTCGAGATCGAGCAGACTGCGAATACCGGGGGCGGCGCGGTCTGGCCGGTGGCGGTGCTGAACGAGCTGACGGAGATCGCCCATGGCCAGGGCTGGTCCACCCATATGGACGGCGCCCGGCTGATGAACGCCTGCGTGGCCAGCGGCGTGCCGGCCGACGAGATGTGCGCGGGCTTCGACACGGCCTGGCTGGATTTCACCAAGGGCCTCGGCGCGCCGCTCGGCGCCGTGCTGGTGGGCTCGGAAGAGTTCATCGGCCGCGCTTGGCGGTGGAAGCAGCGGCTAGGCGGCTCCATGCGGCAGGCCGGCATCTGCGCCGCCGCCTGCCTCTACGCGCTGGACCACAATGTGGGCCGGCTGGCGGACGACCACGCGAATGCGCGGACTTTCGCCGCCGGGCTGCGTCAGATCGAGGGCATGTCGGTCGAGGAGCCCGACACAAACCTCGTCTATTTCGATCCGACGGCGGCGGGAATGGCGCCGGCGGCGCTACAGTCGGCGCTGTTGGCGGAGGGCATCTCGGTCAGCGCCCTTGGCGGGCGGCTGCGGGCCTGCACGCATCTCGATGTTCAGGCGCCGATGATTGACGAGGCGCTCGGGGCTGTGCGCCGCATCCTGCGGCACTAGGCGCGCGCCATCTCCGCGGCCAGGCGCAGCGCGGCCTCCACGGTCGCTGCGCGAACCGCGGCGCGGTCACCCGGAAAGACGTGGCGCTCAACCTCGGAGCGGCCGTCGCGGCGGGCGGCCCCAATATAGACGAGACCTACCGGCTTCTCCGCGCTGCCGCCGCCGGGCCCTGCGATGCCGGTGGTGGAGACGCCGATATCCGCCCCGCTCTCCCGCGCCGTGCCCTCGGCCATCCGGCGGGCGCAGGCTTCGGAGACGGCGCCGACGCTGGCGAGGACTTCCTCCGGCACGCCGAGCATCCGTGTCTTCATGCCGTTGGAATAGGTAACGAAGCCGCCGACCACGGCATCCGACGACCCTGGCACGGCCGTGAGCGCGCCGGCGACGAGGCCGCCCGTGCAGGACTCGGCCGTGGCGATGGTCAGGCCGTGCGCGCGGAGGAGTTCCAGCAGTCTGGCCGCTGCCTCGTAGCCTGCTTCTGGCATCAGACCTCTCCCAGCAGAAAACGCGCAGCCAGCAGCACGGCCGCTGCCATCAGCCCTGCCAGCACGTCGTCGAGCATCACGCCCAGGCTCCCCTCCATCCGGTCGGCCCAGCCGATGGGGCCGGGCTTGACGATATCGAGGGCGCGGAAAAGCGCGAAGGCGGCAAGCACCCACCAGAAGGAGGCGCTATGTGCGAGGGCGGCGAGCGCGAGGCACTGCCCGGCCGCTTCGTCCGCCACCACCCAGCCCGGGTCGGCTCGCGCCTCGGGCAGGATGGAGATGGCCCAGTAACCGGCGACGGCAAAGCCGATACCCAGGGCCAGGCACCACCAGGGCCCGAGCAGCGCCGCCGGCAACACGACGAGCGAGCCCCAGGTGCCCGGCGCCGGGCGAAGCCGCCCGATGCCGAGCAGGCTCGCCACGGCCGTGGCGGGGAACATCAGCGGATGGCTTCCAGGAAGCGGTCCAGCGGTTCCGCCACCTCGGGCTCGTTCAGCGTGGGGGCGTGGCCTGCGCCGGGCAGGCTCACCAGCTCAAGGTCCGGCTTGTCCCGCACCATGGCGCGCACCGTGTCGGCGGCCAGGAACTCGCTGCTCTCGCCCCAGACGAGCATGCCGGGAATGGGGCGCAGGCCGCGGAAGACAGGGCCGAGGTTCAGCCCGCCGCCGCCCGCCTCCATCGCCTGCTGGATGCGCGTGTCCCAGCGCGGGTGCAGCCGCCCGTCCGGGCCGGGCTTGTAGGTGAGCGCCGCGAATTGCCGCCAGGCCTCCTCGTCGGGCAGGGGGATCAGCGGCATGACGCTCCGCAAATACCCGATGGCCTCCTCGATCCGCTCGAAGCCCGGGTCGTAGCCGGCGAAGCCGCCGACGAGGCCGAGGCCGCGCGGGTCGATCTTCGGGCCGATATCGTTCAGCACGACCGCACGCAGCAGCGTCGGGCGGAGCACCGAGAGTGCCATGGCCATGATGCCGCCGAAGGAGGTGCCGACCACCGCCGCGCGCGAGACGCCCAGGGCGGCGCAGGCGTCCAGCACGTCGCCCACGGCCTTCTCGGGCCGGTAGCGGGAGAGTTCTGGCGCGCGGTCGCTGTCGCCGTGGCCCATGTACTCAAGGGCGACGATTCGCCGTTTCCCTGCATGGCGCGCGGCCAGGCCCTCGTAGTCCCATGCCGTGCGGCAGATGCCGGTAAGAAGGAGGAGCGGCGTGCGCGTCGGGTCGCCTCGCCATTCCAGCGCGCTGAGCTTCAGCCCATCCCTCGCGCGGACGCGGTGCTGGACCGGCGTCAAGGGGCGGTCATCCAGCGGCGGAGCGGGTGCGGCAGGGCGGCCGTCGAGGGATCGCGCGCGCGGTAGACCACCGTGTTCTCCACGACTCGCTGCACGTAGTTCCGCGTCTCCGAGAAGGGGATCAGCTCGATCCAGTCGATCACGTCCAGCCCCCCTTCGCCCGGCGTGCCATAGGTGCCCAGCCATTCCCCGACCCGCGCGGGGCCGGCGTTGTAAGCGGCGGCGGCCAGGGCAAGGTTGCCGCCGAAGCGCTCCATCTGGTCCGCCAGGTACTGCGAGCCGAGCCGCATGTTGTGTGCGGGGTCGGTGATTAGCCATCCCGGCTGGTGCGGGATGCCCAGCCGGCGCGCCACACCGGCGGCAGTGGCCGGCAGAAGCTGCATCAGGCCGCGTGCATTGGCGGAGGAGACCGCCTCCGGGTCGAAGTTGCTCTCCTGCCGGGCAATGGCGTTGACGATCGCGGGCTCCAGCGCGCCGGGCGGGGCGGGGTAGGGGGCGGGCCAGCCGTCTGGCAGGAGCATCACCCCGTCCGCGCCCGCGCGGCGGGCGATCCAGACCGCGAAGTCCGGCCGGCCGAAGGAGGCGCCGAGGCGGGCGATGAGCAGGCGGTCCGCGGCGTCGGGCGAGAGTTCCTCCATCCGCAGGAGGAAGATGCGGGCGCGCCGGGCGTCGCCGAGATCGACCAGCGCCGCGGCGGCGGCCGCCAGTTCCCGCTCGGGGAAGATCGACGCCGCCTCGGCCGTGGGTTGGGGCGGCGCCGTGGCCCCGATGCGCGCGGCGAGGCGGGTCTCGTCCTCTCCCAACGCCAGGGCGCCGAGCTGGCCGTAGAAGGCGGTACCGAGCTGCGCGGCCTCGCCGTAGCGCGTCCTGGCGCGGGCGGCGTCGCTCGCCTCCAGCGCACGCCCCTGCCAGTAGGCGGCGCGGGCGCGGGTGATGATGCTCGCGCTGCCCTCGGCCAGGGCGGTGAAGTGGCGGAGGGCGGCGGAGGCGTTGTTCAGGCGCCGCAGCGCGATCCAGCCGGCGAGGAACTCCGCCTCCTGCCGCGGCTCGCCCGAGACCTGCCCGTGCTCGGAGACCACCTGATAGGCCAGCCGGTCCCCGCCCTGGCGGAGGAGCTTGCGGGTGAGGATCTGCCGCTCCGCCCAGATCGCCTTCGCGCCCTCGGGCGAGAGGTCACGCTGAAGCGGCGTGGCGGCGGCCCAGGCGGCGGCGGCCTCGGCATCCCGATCAGCCCGGCGGAGCATGCGGGCGCTGGCAGCGAGCAGGCCAAGGTCGTCGGACTGGGTGAGCGGCACCGCCGCCTCCCCGGCCATGGCGAGGCGCGCATCGGCCAGGCCGCGGCGCGAGGGATCGACCCAGGCCGCCGCCCGCCCGGCATCGGAGAGGTCGCGCGAGAGGAAGAGGCGGTCGAAGCGGCGCCAGCGGTCCTCCGCAGTCAGGATGGCGGCATTGCGCTCGGCAAAGCCGGCCTCGGCCGCGGCATCGCCGAAGCCCCCGGCCCAGGCAGCGCGGAGGATGTTGGCGGCCTTGAGCGCATCTCCCGAGCGCGTCAGGGCATCGGCATGGCGCTGCGCGCCGTCGAGCGTCACCGCAGGATTGCGGGCGAAATGAGCGAGGGCACGGGCATCGTCGGGGTCGGCGGCCAGCGCTTCCTCCGCCCGGCGGTTCATCGTCTGGGGCAGGGGCCAGTCGGGGTTGGCGGCCACCCAGGCGGCGAGTTCCGCCCCTGTCCCCTGTCCGCGCTGCTGGAGACGGAGCCAGAGGGCGATCTTCGCCACCAGCGGGTCAGCCTGCGCTGCCGCGGCCTCGGCGGCGGCGTAGCGCCCCGAATTGGCGAGCGCGAGCGCCGTCCGCCCGGCATTGCGCTGCACCTCCCCCGCCCAGGGCTGGGCCGAGACCGGCATGGCGAGCGAGAGGAGGAGCAGGGCCGCGAGCGGCCTGGGGCGGAGAGGCATGACCACCGTTTCTAGCGCGTCCCGAAGCGCGCTGTCCCGCGCCGCATTGCCTTTGTCCCGTCCCTCTTGTTCTGGAATGGGGCACCGCGTAAGCCGGGGAAGGCTGGCGCGGGGGGCGCCGGCACCCCACATCACTCCACTCCCCGCCGCCAGGAAACGCCAGATGTTCAAGGGTTCGCTCGTCGCCCTCATCACGACCATGACGCAGGACGGCAAACTGGACGAGCGCGCCTTCCAGGACTTCGTCGCCTGGCAGGTGGCGGAGGGCACCCAGGGGCTGATCCCAGTGGGCACCACGGGCGAGAGCCCGACCCTCTCCCACGAGGAGCATCAGCGCGTGGTGGAGATGTGCATCGAGGCGGCGGGCGGGAAGGTTCCGGTGATCGCCGGCGCCGGCTCGAACAGCACGGCCGAGGCGGTGGCGCTGGCGCAGCACGCGAAGCGGGCGGGGGCTGATGCCGTGCTGGTGGTCACGCCCTACTACAACAAGCCGACGCAGGAGGGGCTTTACCTCCACTTCAAGACGATCGCGGACACGGTGGACCTGCCCATCATCATCTACAACATCCCGCCCCGCAGCGTGGTGGACATGAGCGTGGAGACGATGGCGCGGCTGGCGAGGCACCCGAACATCATCGGCGTGAAGGACGCGACGGCGAACCTGACGCGCCCGCTGCACACCCGCGCTGCCTGCGGCCCCGAGTTCTGCCAGCTGTCGGGGGAGGACCACACGGTGCTGTCGTTCCTCGCCGCCGGCGGCGTCGGCTGCATCAGCGTGACCGCCAACATCGCGCCGCGCCTGTGCCGGGAGATGCACGATGCCTGGGCGGAAGGAAGGGTGGCCGATGCCATGGCGATCCAGGACCGGCTGGTGCCGGTGCACGACGCCATGTTCTGCGAGAGCTCGCCCGGCCCGGTGAAGTTCGCCGCCAGCCTTCTCGGCAAGGGGACGGATTACTGCCGCCCACCTTTGGCGCCCATCGCCGAGGCCTCCCGCACGCGCGTCCGCACCGCCCTCAGCGGTGCCGGGCTGCTGAACTGAGCCCATGGCAGAACCCCGCAAGAAGGGCCTGATCAGCCACGGCGTCGCGGCGCAGAACCGCAAGGCACGCTTCGACTACAAGATCCTCGACACCTACGAGGCCGGCATCGCGCTCGTCGGGCCGGAGGTGAAGAGCCTGCGCGCCGGTCGCGCGACGTTGACCGAGGCCTGGGCCGGCGAACGCGACGGGGAGATGTGGATCTTCAACCTCTACATCCCCGAATGGCAGGCCGGCAGCGTGGTGGCCAAGTTCGAGCCGCGGCGTCCGCGCAAGCTGCTGCTGCACAGGAAGCAGGCCGAGACGCTGGCCGGTGCCATCTCGCGCGAGGGCGCGACGCTGGTTCCGCTTGATATCCACTTCAACGACCGCGGGCTCGCCAAGCTCACGCTTGGTCTGGCCGAGGGCAAGAATAAGGCGGACAAGCGCGCCGCCATCGCTGACCGCGAGTGGAAGCGCGACAAGGCCCGGGTGATGCGCGACCGGGGCTAGCGCGCCCCGCTCAGGTGGCGTCTATCCCGACGGGGCGGCCCTCAACGCGCGTGGTGTGGCCCACCGGCTCCAGCCCCGGCTTGCGGGTCTCGTCCGTCGGACGGATCCGCACCGGCACCGACTTGGCGGCGGGCGTCTTGGAATGCTCGTCGTGGTGCGTGACCGGCATCAGCGGGTTCATCTCGGGGTAGTAGGCGCCGAGGCAACCATCGGGCAGCGAGAAGGGCATGACGACGAGGCCGTGCACCTCGCGCTCGATCCCGTCGCCTGCATCGCTGACAAGCGAGACGACCTGCCCCTCGTGCAGCCCGGCGCGGCGCATCTCCTCGGGGTTGATCAGCATTACGTTACGCGTGCCCTCGATGCCGCGCAGCCGGTCACTGTAGCCGTAGATGGTCGTGTTGAACTGGTCGTTGCTACGCATGGTGATGAGGCGGTAACGGCCGGGCGCGTCCTCGAAGCCGGTGGAGGACATCACCTTCGGCGGCGTGAACATCGCCTTGCCGGCTTCAGTCTTCCAGATCCGCTCGCGCGCGGAATTGCCGCGGTAGAAGCCGCCGGGCGTGAACTTGCGCTCTTCGAAGTCGTGGAACTCGTCCGGGTAGGTTTCGGCGATCTGCTCGCGGATGCGGGCGTAGTCAGCCACCCACTCGTCCCACTTCACACGCGGATTTGGTGCGAGGGTCGCCTTCGCCATGCCGGCGACGATGGCCACTTCGGAGAGCAGATGCTCGCTGGCGGGCACGCGCCGGGCGATGGAGCCGTGGATGCAACTGAAGGTGTCCTCCATCGTCACCGTCTGCGGCCCGCTCGCCTGCTCATCCCTCTCCGTGCGGCTGAGGCAGGGCAGAAGATAGGCGACCTCGCCGTTCACGAGATGGCTGCGGTTGAGCTTGGTGGCGACCTGCACGGTCAGCCGCATCCGCGTCCAGGCCTCCTCCATCCGGTCGCGCTCGGGGATGGCCCGCACGAAGTTGCCGCCCAGGCCGATGAAGGCATGCACCTTGCCGGACAGAATGCCCTTGCAGGCGGCGACGGTGTTCATCCCCTCGTCCCGCGGTGGTTCGAAGCCGAACTGCTTCGCCAACCGGTCGAGCGGTACCAGCTCCGGCTTCTCGGAGATGCCGACGGTGCGCTGGCCCTGAACGTTCGAGTGGCCGCGCACGGGCGAGATGCCGGTGCCGTCCCGTCCGATATTGCCCTTTAGCAGGAGCAGGTTGACGAACATCGTCACGTTCTCGAAGCCGTGCACGTGCTGGGTCAGGCCCATGCCGTAGATGCCGATCACCCGGTCCGCCTCGACATAGACCTGGGCCGCGCCCTCGATCGCCTCGCGGGTGAGGCCGGATTCCGCCTCGATCCTCTCCCAGGGCGTCGCGCGGACCTGGGCCTCGAACTCCTCCAGCCCCTTGGTGTGCTGCTTGATGAAGTCCGCGTCCAGCACGCGGCGGCCGGTCTTCTTCGCCTCGTCGTCCGCGGCGAAGACGTGCTTGCACATGCCCATCAGCACCGCGATGTCGCCACCCGGCCGTACCTGGTGGTACTGGCTGCTGATCTTCGTCTCCTTGCCGGTGAGCATCTCCACCGGGCTCTGCGGGTTGGTGAAGGATTCAAGCCCCTTCTCCCGCACGGGGTTGAAGGTGACGATCGGCACGCCACGCTTGGCGGCATCCTGCAGCGGATGGAGGAAGCGCGGGCTGTTCGAGCCGGTGTTCTGGCCGAAGAAGAACATCGCGTCGCAGTTGGCTAGGTCTTGGAACACCACCGTGCCGACGCTCGCGCCGATCACCTTCTTCAGCGCCACCGAGGTCGTCTCGTGGCACATGTTCGAGCTGTCGGGCAGGTTGTTGTGGCCGTAGAGCCGGGCGAAGAGGGCGTAGATATAGGAGGTCTCAAGGCTCGCGCGGCCGGAGGAGTAGAAGACGGCCGACTTCGGGTCGATGCCCCGCAGCTCGCGCCCGATCGCCTCGAACGCTTCCCCCCAGGCGCAGGGAACGTAGCGGTCTGTCGCGCGGTCGTAGCGCATCGGGTGGGTCAGGCGGCCGGTCTGCTCAAGGTCATAGTCCGACCAGCCGCGCAGCTCGGTGACGGTGTGCTCCGCGAAGAAATCCGGCGTGCAGCGGCGCGTCGTCAGGTCCCAGAGGGTCGCCTTCGCGCCATTCTCACAGAATTCGAAGGCGTGATAGTCGGCGGGCTTCGCCCAGGAGCAGGAGACGCACATGAAGCCCTTCGGCTTGTTCTGCCGCGCGAGCGTCTCCATCACGGCGGGGGTGTTCCACTCCTCGCCGAAGATGCGGGCGATGCCCCGGAGCGAGCCCCAGCCACCCGAGGGGCTGTCGTAGTGAACCGTCTCGTCCTGATCGCTCATCCGACTGCCCCACCCGTTTCACCAGCGGCCGTGCCGCTTGCCGCCGGAGAATGGAGCCTCCGGTCAGGTCGGCAACGTCGAGGGAGTGGGCGCGTTTCCTGCGCCGCGGCTGGAGCCGCGCCAGGGCCGAGGCGGCGCGCGCTTTCACGGGGTAATTGCGCAAATAGATGAACGATTCTTCACAACCGGACCATGGGCCGCGTACGTCCGTAGCACCGCCCGGCTACTCCGCGGGAACCGCGTTCGCCACCTCGCCGCCCGCACCCCGCCGCCGGCGTAGCCGGTCGAGGGCGATGTAGACGGCCGGTGTGGTATAGAGCGTTAGCACCTGCGAGACGATCAGCCCGCCGATGATCGCGATGCCCAGCGGCGCACGAAGCTCGGACCCTGTGCCCGTGCCGAACGCCAGCGGCACCGCGCCGAAGAGGGCCGCGAGCGTCGTCATCAGAATTGGCCGGAAGCGCTCGCGGCAGGCGGCGAGGATCGCCTCCTCGCTTGTTCCCCCGAGCCGCCGCTCGTGCTCCAGCGCGAAGTCCACCATCATGATCGCGTTCTTCTTGACGATGCCAAGCAGCAGGATGACGCCGATCAGCGCGATCACCGTCATCGGCGTGCCCGTGACCAGCAGGGCCAGCAGCGCCCCGAGCCCGGCCGTTGGCAGGGTGGAGATGATGGTCAGCGGGTGCACGTAGCTCTCGTAGAGCACGCCGAGCACGACATAGATCGCGAAGAAGGCCCCGGCGATGAGCAGTGGCATGTCGCGCGAGAAGGCCTGAGCCGCCGCCGCATTGCCGCCGAACTGCGGCCGGATGCTGCTGGGCATGCGGATCTGGCGCTGCACCTCCTCGATCTTCTGCCGCACGTCCTCCACGCTCAGGCCGGGATCGGGGTTGAAGGAAATGGCCGCGGCCGGGAACCCGCCCTGGTGCGTGACCGCGAGCGGCGCCGAGGCCGGCACCACCCGCACGAGAGCCGAGAGAGGCACCTGCGTGGTCCCCTGGCCCGGCACGAAGATGCGGGAGATGTCGTTCGGCCCCTGCTGGAGCGATGGATCGACCTCCAGCACCACGCGGTACTGGTTGCGCGCGCGGTAGATGGTCGAGACCTGGCGCTGGGAGAAGGCGTTGTTCAGCGCCGCGTCGATCTCGGTCTGCGTCACGCCGAGGCGCGCGGCGGCGGCGCGGTCCACCTCCACGCGCGTCACCAGCCCGGCGCGGTCCTGGTCGCTGGTCACGTCGTTGATCCCGGGCACGGCGCGCAGCGCCTGCACCATGGTCTGGGACCACTGGCGCAACTCCTCCACGTCGTTGCCCAGCAGCACGTAGGAGAAGCTGCCGGAGTCCTGGCGTCCGCCGATCCGCACGTCCTCCTGGCTGCGAAGGAAGACCGCCGCGCCGGGGATGCGGCCCAGCGGCGCGCGCAGGCGGGCGATCACCCCCTCGACGTTGATGCCGCGCTCGGCGAGCGGCTTGAGGGTGATGTAGATTTGCCCCCGGTTCGCCGCGCCCTGGCCGCCATTCGAGCCGACCGTCGCGCCGACGCTCTCCACCGCCGGATCGGCGGCGATAATGGCTACGACCCGCCGCTGGAGTGACTCCATCGTGGCGAAGGAGGTGTCGGGAGCGGCCTGGGTGCTGCCCGTCATCAGCCCCGTGTCCTGGCTGGGCAGGAAGCCCTTGGGCACGATGACGTAGAGCCAGACCGTCAGCGCCATCAGCGCGATGGTGGCCAGCAGCATGCTCCACCGGAAGCGCAACAGCCAGCCGAGGCTGCGAATATAGCCATCCACCAGGGCCGACAGCCCGCCCTCGAAGGCGCGGGCGAGGCGGCCGGGCGGCTTCTCCGGCCCGCCGCGCTCCATCCAGGCCGCCATCATCGGCGTCAGCGTGAGGGAGACGACGCCGGAGATGCCGACGGCCACGGCCAGCGTCACCGAGAACTCCCGGAAGATGCGGCCGATGATACCGCCCATGGCGAGAAGGGGGATGAAGACCGCGATGAGGGAGACGGTGATGGAGAGGACGGTGAAGCCGATCTCCTTCGCGCCCGCGAGCGCCGCCTCCAGGGGCGAGAGGCCGCGCTCCCGGTGGCGAGCCATGTTCTCGATCATGACGATGGCGTCGTCCACGACGAAGCCGACGCAGATGGTCAGCGCCATGAGGGAGAGGTTGTTCAGCGAGTAGCCGATCCACCACATCACAGCGACGGTGCCGAGCAGCGAGAGCGGCACGGCCGCGCTGGCCGCCAGCACCGGTGCCCAGCGCCGAAGGAAGACGGCGACGACGCCGACAACGAGGCCGATGGTCAGGGCGAGCGTCGTCCGCACCTCCTCCACCGAGGCGCGGATGGTAACGGAACGGTCGCTCACCACCTCGATCCGCGTGCCGGCGGGCACCCAGGACTGGACCCCCGGCAGCATGGCGCGGATGCCGTCCACCACCTCGATCACGTTAGCATCTGCCTGCTTCATCACGACGAGCAGGATCGCGGGGCGGTTGTTGAACCAGCCGGCCTGGCGGCGGCTGCGCACGCCGTCCTCCACGCGGGCGAGCTGGTCTAGCCGCACGATCGTGCCGTTCGCGGCCTTCACGACGATGCCGCTAAAGGCCGCGGCATTGCCGATGCGGTCGTTTGTCTGGATGGCGGCGTTCTGCTCCGGTCCCTCGATGAAGCCGGTGGCCTGGGTGACGTTGGCGCCGGTGATGGCGGTGCGGATCGCGTCCAGCGAGACGCCGGCCGCCGCGGCCGCGGCCGGGTTCACGGCCACGCGCACCGCCGGCTGGTCGCCGCCGTTCACGGAAACCTGGGCCACGCCCGGCACCTGCGCCAAGCGCTGAGCGACGAGCGAGTCCGCCGCGTCGTAGACGGCGGGGCCGGTGATGGTCTCGGAGGACATCGCCAGGATCATCACCGGTGCATCGGCCGGGTTGATCTTGCGGATGGTGGGCGGCGTGGGCAGCCCCGAGGGAAGGTCCTGCCGCGCGCCGTTCACCGCCGCCTGCACGTCCCGCGCCGCGCTGCGCTGGGTGCGGGAGAGATCAAACTGGATGATGATGACCGTGCTGCCGAGGGAGGAGTAGGAGGTCATCTCCGTCACCCCCGGGATGGTGCCGATCCGCCGCTCCAGCGGCGCCGCGACGGTCGCGGCCATTGTCTCGGGACTCGCGCCGGGCTGGCTGCCGGTCACGACGATGGTGGGAATGTCCACCCGCGGCATGGCTGCGATCGGCAGGCGGAAAAGGGCCACCAGCCCGATAAGCGCGATGCCGATCGCCAGGAGCGAGGTGGCGATGGGCCGCGCGATGAAGGGCCCCGAGATGCTCATTGGGCGATGCTCATCGCGTGGCCTCTACTCCGCCGGCACGGCGGTGGGGCGCCGTTGCAGCCGCGCGCGCACCCATTCGAGCGCGAGATAGACGGAAGGCGTGGTGAAGAGCGTTACGAGCTGGCTGAGCAGCAGCCCGCCGACGATGGAGACGCCGAGCGGCAGGCGCAGCTCCGAGCCGGCGCCGTGGCCGAGCACGAGGGGCAGCGCGCCGAGAAGGGCGGCCAGCGTCGTCATGGTGATCGGGCGGAAGCGGAGCAGCGCCGCCTGGGTGATGGCCTCCCTCGGCGCCATCCCGTGCTCGCGCTGCGCGTCGAGGGCGAAGTCGATCATCATGATCGCGTTCTTCTTCACGATCCCCATGAGCAGCAGGATGCCGATGATCCCGACCACTGAAAGGTCGAGGTCAAAAAGCTCGAGCGCGAGCAGCGCTCCGATGCCGGCCGACGGCAGGGTGGAGAGGATTGTCAGCGGGTGGACGAGGCTCTCGTAAAGGACGCCCAGGGTGATGTAGATCACCACCACCGCCGCCAGGATCAGCCAGGGTTGGCTGCGGAGCGAGGAGCTGAACTCCGCGGCATCCCCGGCGAAGCGGCCGGTAATGGTGGAGGGCACGCCGAGCTGCCGGAGCGTTCCCTCCACCGCCGTGACCGCGCCGCCGAGGGAAACACCCTCGGCAAGGTTGAAGGAATAGGTGACGGCCGGAAACTGGTTCTCCCGCGTTACCTGCAGCGGGCCGGAGCCACGGCCAATGCGGGCGACCTCGGAAAGGGGCACGACGGTCGCCGTGCCGTTGGTGCTGCCCGCCACCCGCAGCAGGCCAAGTCGGGTGGGATCAGCCAGGAAATCCGCCGAAGCCTCGAGGATGACGCGGTACTGGTTGTTGGCGGCGTAGATGGTTGAGATCTGGCGCTGGCCAAAGGCGTCGTAGAGGGCGTCGTCGATCACCTGCATGGTCACGCCCAGACGTCCGGCGCGGGCGCGGTCCACGTCCACGGTCAGGCGCAGGCCCTGCTGCTGCTGGTCGCTGGAGAGGTCGCGCAGCTCCGGCCGCTGCCGCAGGGCGTCGAGGATACGCGGCGACCAGGCGTTCAGCGTCGCGGCGTCGGCGTCCACGATAGTGAACTGGTACTGGGTCGTGCTCGCCCGCGCGCCGATCTGGATGTCCTGCACGGCAGAGGGATAGCTCACGATCCCCGCGATGCCGGCCAGCCTGGGCGAGAGGCGGGCGATGATCTCCTGCGCTGTCTCGTTGCGCTCGTCGCGCGGGCGCAGCACCGCGGTCACGCGGCCGCCGTTCAGCGTCGCGTTCACCGTGCCGGCACCGACCACGGAGGTGACGGAGAGCACCGCCGGGTCCGCCCGCACGGCATCCGCCACCTGCCGCTGGAGGGCGGACATCCGGGAGAAGGAGACATCGCCCGGCGCCTCGGTCGCGATCTGGATCAGCCCCGTGTCCTGTGCCGGCAGGAAGCCCTTGTCGATCACGACGTAGAGCCAGCCCGTCAGGACCACCGTGCCGAGCGCCACCAGCAGGGTGAGCGCCTCGAAGCGCAGCGTGACCGCGAGCGCCCGGCGGTAGGCGCCGAGCAGGGCGTCAAAGACGCGGTCCGCTGCCCGCGCGACGCGGCCCTTCTCCTCCGCGGCGGGGCGCAGCAGCAGCGCGCACATCATGGGCGTGAGAGTGAGGGAGATGACCATGGAGACGAGCACGGCTGCCGTCAGCGTCTCCGCGAATTCCCGGAACAGGCGGCCGACGACCCCCTCCATGAAGAGCAGCGGGATGAAGACCGCGATGAGGGAGACGGTGAGCGAGACAATGGTGAAGGCGATGCCCTTCGCGCCCGCATAGGCAGCGGGGAGAGGGGGCATTCCATCCTCGATGTGACGGACGATGTTCTCGATCATGACGATGGCGTCGTCCACCACGAAGCCCGTCGCGATCACCAGCGCCATGAGGGAGAGGTTGTCGAGCGAGAAGCCCAGCCAGGACATGACGGCGAAGGTGCCAATGAGCGAGAGCGGCAGCGAGACCGCCGGCACGATGGTCGCGCGCCCCGAGTGCAGGAACAGCCAGATCACCGCCACCACCAGCACGGTGGAGAGAACCAGCGTCAGCTCCACCTCCCGCACGGAGGCGCGGATCGTCTCCGTCCGGTCGGAGACGATGGACATGCGGATCCCCGCGGGCAGGCCGCGCTCGAGGTCCGGAAGCTGGGAGCGGATGCGGGTGACGGTATCGACGATGTTGGCGCCCGGTTGGCGCTGCACGTCGAGGATCACCGCGGGTTCTCCGTTGAACCAGGCGGCGTTGCGGTCGTTCTCCAGCCCTTCCACCGCTTCGCCGAGGTCGCGCAGGCGGATGGGCGCGTCGTTGCGATAGGCGACGATCACATCGGCGAAGGCGGCCGGGGTGGTGATCTGGTCGTTGGACATGATGGTCGACGCCTGGCGCGCGCCGTCCAGCGAACCTTTCGGCGTGTTCGCGTTGGACGAGGTCACGGCCGTCCGCACATCGGCCATGGAGAGGCCGTAGCCGGCGAGCCGCGCCGGATCGATCCGTAGGCGCACCGCAGGGCGCATGTTCCCCTGCACCGTCACCCGGCCCACCCCCGCCGACTGCGCGAGCTTCTGCGCGAGCAGCGTGTCCGCCGTGTCGGAGAGCCGCGCGATCGGCAGCGTATCGGAGGTAAGGGCAATTGTAATGATCGGCGGGTCCGCCGGGTTCACCTTCGCGTAGAGCGGCGGGTAGGGAAGGGTGCTCGGCAGCGTGCCGCGCGCGGCATCGAGCGCGGACTGTACGTCCTGCGCGGCCTCGTCGAGGTCCTTGTCGAGCGCGAACTGAAGCGCGATCCGGCTCGTCCCCGGGCCGGAGGTGGAGGTCATCACCGACACCCCTGCGATCTGACCGAGCTGCCGCTCCAACGGCGCCGTGACCAGCAGGGCGACCGTATCCGGGGAGGCGCCTGGAAGTTGGGTGGAAACCTCGATCGTCGGGAAGTCCACCTCCGGCAGGGAGGAGACCGGCAGGCGCAGGTAGCCCCAGAGCCCGACCAGCAGCACCGCGATCGACAGCAACGTCGTCGCGACCGGCCGGGAGATGAAGGGGGCCGAGATGTTCAATTCGGCGCCCCCGTTGCGGGCTGGGCATCCGCCGTCCGCCGCGGGCGCGGCCCGGCTGGCCGCGCGGGCGCCGTGTCGTCGGAGAGGGCGACGGTGGTGCCCGCGCTCAGCCGCAGCCCGCCCGAGGTCACTACCTGCTCCCCGGGGCGGAGGCCGGACTGCACGACGGCGTCGGCCTGGGTCATCTGCCCGACCGTCACTGGCCGCTGCTCGACGGTCCGGTCCTCCTTCACGACGAAGGCATAAGTGCCGTCCGGGCCGCGCTGGATGGAGACGAGCGGCACCACGGTCGCCTGCGGCACCACCTCGATGCGCAGGCGCAGGTTCACGAAGGCGCCGGGCCAGAGCACGCGGTCCTCGTTCGGGAAGGTGGCCTTCGCCTTGATGGTGCCGGTGGTGGGGTCCACCGCGTTGTCCACCGTCAGCAGCGTGCCGCGGGCGGTGGGCGCATTGCCGGGGCCGGGCAGGGTCTCGACCGGCACAGGGCCGGCGGCCATGGTCCGCAGCAGCCGCGGCAATTCCTGCTGCGGCAGGGTGAAGGTGACCCCGATGGGCGCCATCTGCGTCACCGTGACGATGCCATTGGTGTCCGAGCCCCGCACGATATTGCCGGGATCGACCTGGCGGATGCCCACCCGCCCGGCGAGCGGGGCGCGGATAGTCGCGAAATCGAGTTGCGTGCGGGCCTGCTCGATGGCGGCCTCGTCCTGGCGGACCTGGGCCTCCAGCATGGCCACCTGCGCACGCTGCGTGTCCAACTGCTGGCGCGTGACACCCGCGCCCTGCGCGAGGCCCTGGTAGCGCTGCAGGTCCACCCGGGCATTCGCGAGCTGCGCCTGGTCGTAGGCGCGCTTGCCCTCGGCCTGCTGTAGCGCGGCCTGAGCGGCGCGGTCGTCCACGCGCGCCAGCACGTCGCCCTTGGCGACCTCCTGCCCCTCGCGGAAGTTCACCTCCATGAGCTGCCCATCGAGCTGGGTGCGGACCACCACGCTCTCGAGCGGCACGACGCTGCCGAGCGCGTCCACGGTCAGCGGCACGTCGCGCTGCATCGCCTCGGCGACGGTCACTGGCACGGGGATGCCGCCACCCGGCCGGCCACGGCCGCCTGGTCCTCCCCCGGCGCCGGCGCGCTGCCGCCCCGGGCCTGGTCCGACGGCGCCGCCCTGCTGCCCTTGGGCCCCTGCCTGGTCATGCGCCGCGGAGGGGTCGTTGGCGCCCCGGTGCTCCCACCACCACCAACCCGCGCCGCCGGCGCCCGCCAGCAGCACGAGGGCCAGGAGCCATCCCGAAATACGCCTCATCGGCTCCCCTCCGACACGCCCGCTCCCGCCGGGGGAGTGGCCGATGAAATCCTGATCGCGCCGCCTCCGGAGACGCCCGGGCCCCAGCCGCCGCCGAGCGCCCGGAAGAGCCCGACCGCCGCCTGGAACCGCTGCAGCCGCCCGCGGGAGAGGTTCCGGCGCGCCGTGAACAGCGTGAGCTGCGTGTTCAGCAGCGTGATCAGGTTGATGATCCCGCCCCGAAGCTGCTCCTCAGCCACCGAACAGGCCCGCGCCGCCCGCCGCTCCGCCTCGGCCAGCAGGCGCTCCTGCTCGGTCGTCTCCCGCAGCGCCGCCAGTGCGCTCTCCACGTCCGAGAGGGCGGAGAGGATCGCCTGGCGATAGGCTGCCAGGAGCTCCTCCGCCTGGGCGCGCGAGAGGGCGATGCGGCCGCGCGTGGCGCCCGCGTCGAAGACGGTCTGCACGAGGTTGGCCGCGATGCTGTAGAACTGCGCCTCCGGCCGCAGCAGCGTGCCCAGCAGCGCCGACTGGAACCCGCCCTGGGCCGAGAGGGTGATATTGGGATAGAGGGCCGCCCGCGCCACCGCCACGTCCGCATTCGCCGCCGCCAGCGCCGCCTCCGCCGCCAGCACGTCCGGCCGCCGCGCCAACAGGGCGGAGGGCAGGCCGGGGGCGGGGGAGGGGACGTCGAGCCCCTCGAAACCCTCCCCGATCACGTCCAGTTCGGTCGGCGCGAGGCCGATCAGCACGGCGAGCGAGGCTGTGTTCTGCGACACCGTCTGCCGCAGCGGCGGCACCGCCGCCTCCTGCTGGGCCACCACAGTCTCCTGTTGGGCGAGGTCCAGGCCGGTCGCGGTGCCGGCGGCCACCTGTTGGCGGATCACGTTCAGCACCCGGCGCGCGGCCGCGAGGTTCGCCTCCTGGATGCGGAGCGAGTTCCGCGCCTCGAGAATGGTGAAATAGGTGTTCGCGACCGAGGCCTCAGTGGTCAGCAGCACGGTGCCGAGGTCGAAACGCTGCGCCTGGGCGGCGAGGAGCGCCGCCTGCAGGTTGTTCCGGTTCTGGCCCCAAAGGTCCAGCTCGTAGGAAGCGGCGAGGTCGGCCGAGTAGCGGCGGATAGCCGCACCGCCCTGGCCGGTGCGGCTCCGCTGCGTGCTGCCGCCCGCCGTCACCTGGGGAAGCAGCGCCGAGCCTGCGATCTGCGCGGAGGCATCGGCTTGGCGCACGCGCGCCTCCGCCTGGGCAAGGTCGAGGTTCTGGGAGGCGATCCGGTTCATCAGCCGGTCCAGTTCCACCGAGCGGAAGCCGCGCCACCAGTCGGGATCCGGCCAAGTGGCCCTGGCATCTGGCCGGGCCTCGCGGAAACGGTCCGGACCGCTGGCGATGCCGGGAATCGCGTCGGGCAGCAGCGCGCAGCCGCCGGGAAGCAGGCCCAGGATGGTCCCGAGCATGATCTGGCTTGTGCCCCGTCGCGTCGCGCGGGGGGGCAGGGTCACTGACATCTCGTCTTGCACACCCGTATAGTAGGCGGGAACCGGGCCGGACCCCATGCCTCGTTACCCTTCGCCACTGATGCGGCGGGAATGCCGCACCGCCGCGGCAGGCCTGCCACAGGCCGCCCCGCCACGCCGTATCATGGGCCGGCTTTCAGCTCTCTTGATGGCCTTGCCACTGGTCCTCGCGGCCTGCACGGGGGCGCCCGTTACTGGGGCCGACACGATCATCGTCAAGGTCCCTGGCGTCGATGGGAGCCTGAGGCCGATTCCCGCCCGGATCTGCCTGCCCGACGGCAGCGGCCCCGCGCGACTCGTTGTCGTCAACCACGGCTCGCCCGGGCAGGCGGCGGCGCGGCGGCGCTACGGGCTGCTGAGCTGCGACTCTCCGGTCGCGCGGCACTTCCTCGCCCGCGGGCAGGCGGTGCTCGCGCCCCTGCGACGCGGCTACGGCACCGATACCGGGCCGTTCATGGAGGGCTATGGCCCTTGCAATGCCCCTAACTATGCCGCCGGGGCGCGGGAGACGGCTCACGACATCCGTGCCGCCATCGCCGCGGCCCGCGGGATGCCGGGTATCGCGCCCGATGGCATCGTGGTCATCGGCCAGTCCGCCGGCGGCTGGGGGGTGCTCGCCCTCGCGGCCGACCCGCCGCCCGGCGTCTCCGCCATCATCGCCGTGGCACCTGGGCGGGGAGGGCACCGGGACGACCTGCCCAACAACAACTGCGCGCCGGGTCGCCTCGTTGCCGATGCCGGGCGGCTCGCGGCGGAGGCCCGGCCAAGCGCCCTGCCGCTGCTCTGGATCCATACGCCCAACGACACCTTCTTCGGGCCCGCACTGGTCGCCGAGATGCAGGCCGCCCATGCCCGCGCAGGCGGCCGCTCCACCCTCCTGCAGCTTCCGGCATTCGGCACGGACGGGCACGACATGTTCTATGCGGGAGCCGGCGAGCCGGTCTGGGGACCGCCGGTCGACGCCTGGCTCGCCTCCCATCCCTGAGAACCCGTCGCGCAGGGTCCCAGTTGCATCCGCGCGCCAGCGAGGGCACCTCTGACGCCATGACCGACAGCAGCACGCCCGCCGGCAAGCCCGAGGGCCTCCTTGAGGGCATCAAGGAAAAGCTCATCCGCACCAAGCAGCGTTGGGCGGAGGAGGGCCGGTTGCTCACCGGCACCGCCGGCGACCCGGATCGGGATCGCCTGCCGCCCGGCCAGCGGCTGGTGACGGACTGGCCCGTCCTCGACCTCGGCATTCAGCCGGCCGTGGCCGAGGCGGCGGCGCGGCTCGACATTGATGGGCTGGTAGGCAATCCGCTCTCCCTCTCCTGGGCTGAGCTGATGGCACTGCCGCAGGAGGAGCGGCGGAACGACATCCACTGTGTCACCCAGTGGTCGCGTTACGACAACGACTGGCGAGGCATCGCGATCATCGACCTCCTCGCGCAGGCCGAGCCGCGCCCGGAGGCCCGCTTCGTCACGATGGAGTCGCATGACGGCTACACGACGAACCTGCCGCTGGACGACCTCGCCCGCCCGGAGAACCTTCTGGCCACGCACTGGGACGGCAAGCCGCTCAGCCGCCAGCACGGCGGCCCGCTGCGCCTCGTGGTGCCGCATCTCTATCTCTGGAAAAGCCCGAAGTGGATCCGGCGGATCACCCTGATCGCCGAGGACAAGCCCGGCTTCTGGGAGGTGCGCGGCTATCACGACCGCGGCGATCCCTGGCGGGAAGAGCGCTATTCCTGAGCCCGCGGGGCAGGGGGATACGCTCGTCGCCATCGGCGCCAACCTGCCGGGGGCCGACGGCGCGGCCCCTTTGGCTACCTGCCGGCGCGCCGCGGCGGCACTGGACGGGTTGCTCGGCCTCTCTCTCGTCGCTGTCTCCCGCTGGTGGGAAACGGCGCCCGAGCCGCCGGACCCCGACAGCCCCTGGTACGTGAACGGCGTCGCCCGGCTGCGGGGCGCGGCAGAGCCGGCGGCCTTGCTGCGGGCGCTGCAATCCATCGAGGACGCCGCCGGGCGGGTGCGGCCCTATCCCAATGCGCCGCGCACGCTCGACCTCGACATCGTGGCCATGGGCGGGCTGGTGCGGGCGGTGCCGGACCCGGTGCTGCCCCATCCACGCGCCCATATGCGCCGCTTCGTCCTCGTGCCCCTGGCGGAGGTCTGGCCGGACTGGACGGACCCGGCGAGCGGCCGTAGCGTATCCGAAATGCTCCGCTCCCTGCCGGACGCTCCCATGCGCCCGGCCGGATAGGGCTGGCCTTGCCTTTGGATCGGCGGCTCTCTATGTCATCCCTTCGCCCCGTACACAGCTTAGGGAGTCCGCCATGGCCCGCGTCACGGTCGAGGACTGCATCCTTCAGGTTCCCAACCGCTTCGATCTCGTCCTCCTCGCTGCCCAGCGCGCCCGCGCCATCTCGCGCGGCGACGAGCTGACGGTCGACCGCGACAACGACAAGAACCCCGTCATCGCGCTGCGCGAGATCGCCGAGCAGACCGTGGAGCTCGATGGCCTTGAGCAGGACATCGTGAAGTCCCTCCTGCGCGCCCCGGAGCCGGAGCCCGTGGAGGAGGAGGTCATCGACCTGATCGCCACCGACGAGAACATCTTTGGCGTCATGGACGTGACCGAGGAGAGCGCGGGCGAAGCGGGCATGCAGGTCGAGGATATGTCCGGCGACGACCTCGAGGCCGCCATCGCGGCCGAGCTGGGCGGCCGCCGCTGACCGCGCGCAGCCGCAGCACCCGATGAGCGACGGCGCCGGGACACCCATTCTCCCCGGTGCCGTCACGGGCCCCCTCTGGGCGCCCGAGGGCGTGGTCAGCCGCGGCCCTGCAAGGCTGGAAGCCGGCAGCCCCGAGGCAGATCCTGGCAAGGCCCTCGCCGCCCTCGTCACCGGCTACGACCCGCGCGCGGACGGGGCGCTGATCGAGAAGGCCTACCGCGTCGCCGAGGCCGCCCATCGCGAGCAGAAGCGCGACAACGGCGACCCCTATATCGGCCACCCGGTGGCCGTTGCGAACATCCTCGCCGGTTACCGGCTCGACGCCGCCACCATCGCCACCGCCCTTCTCCACGACACTGTGGAGGACACGGGCGTCACCCTCGCCCAACTCAGCCGCGACTTCGGCTCAGAGGTCGCGCGGCTGGTGGACGGCGTGACGAAGCTGACGCGGCTTGAACTCCAGTCCGAGCGCACGAAGCAGGCCGAGAATTTCCGCAAGCTGGTGCTGGCAATGAGCGAGGACATCCGTGTCCTCCTCGTGAAGCTGGCCGATCGCACGCACAACATGCGGACACTGCACTTCGTCCCCCAGCAGCACCGGCGCGAGCGCACGGCGCGGGAAACGATGGAGATCTACGCGCCGCTGGCCGAGCGCATCGGCATGCAGGCCGTGAAGGACGAGCTGGAGGACCGCGCCTTCCGCGAGCTCCAGCCCGACGCCTCCCAGACCATCACCGCCCGCCTTTCCTTCCTCCGCGGACAGGGCGCGGACCTGATCGCCGAGATCGCGGAGGACCTGCGCCGCCGGCTGCGGGACGCCGACGTGCCGGTGATCGATATTCAGGGCCGGGAGAAGTCGGCCTATGGCATCTGGCTGAAGATGCATTCGAAGAAGGTCGAGTTCGAGCAGCTCTCGGACATCATGGCCTTCCGCGTCATCACCGACGACAAGGCGAACTGCTACGCGGCGCTGGGCGCCGTGCATTCGGCCTATCGCGTCGTCCCCGGACGATTCAAGGACTACATCTCCACCCCGAAGCCCAACGGCTACCAGTCCCTGCATACCGGCGTAACGGTGCCGGAGCGGCGCAACGCCAAGATTGAGGTGCAGATCCGCACGCCGGAAATGCACGAGGTCGCGGAGTTCGGCGTCGCCGCCCACTGGATCTACAAGCAGGGTCCGGACGGGGTGGTGAACGCCGCCCGCGACCGCAAGCGCTTCCCCTGGGTGAAGGACCTGCTGGAAATCCTGGAGAACGCCGGCGAGGCGCAGGACTTCCTCGAGAACACGAAGCTCGCGCTCCACCAGGACCAGGTCTTCTGCTTCACGCCCAAGGGCGACCTGATCGCCATGCCGCGCGGGGCGACGCCGGTGGACTTCGCCTACCACGTCCACTCCCAGATCGGCGATTCCTGCGTCGGCGCGAAGATCAACGGCCGCATCGTGCCGTTGCGCCACCAGCTCGAGAATGGCGACCAGGTCGAGATCATCACCGCCCGCGGCGGCACGCCCAACCCGGCCTGGGAACGCTTCGTCGTCACCGGCAAGGCCCGCGCCCGCATCCGGCGCACCGTGCTCGCCCGCCAGCGGGAGGAGAGCCGCGAGAATGGCCGCCAGGCCATTGCCCGCGCCTTCCGCCAGGAGGGCCTGGACTTCTCCGAGCGCATCGCCGAGCCCGCGGTAAAGGCGCTCAAGCAGCCAGGCTTTGAGGAACTCTGCATCGCCGTCGGCAACGGCAACATCACGGCAAGGGACGTGCTCCACGCCGCCGTGCCGGAGCTGCGCGGCCCGCCACGCCCCGCCGTTACCGGCCTTGAGGCCCTCGCCCTCACCCGCGCCCGCGGCAAGCCAGGTGCCACCGTTGCCCGCGGCCCGCGGGAGAGGGAGGTGGCGCATGGCATTACCGGCCTCGTCTCCGGCATGGCCGTCAGCTTCGCCGGCTGCTGCCACCCCGTTCCCGGTGACCGGATCGTCGGCATCGTCTCCACCGGCCGGGGCGTGACCATCCACAAGCAGGAATGCCACACGCTGGAGGCCTTCGCCGCCACGCCCGAGCGCTTCATCGACGTGGACTGGGACGCCCAGCCCGGTGCCGCCGGGGAGCACGTCGCGCGCCTCTCGGTCGTGACCTCCAACGAGGGGCCGGCCATCGCGGGCATGACCACGGCCATCGCCAAGCAGGAGGCGCGAATCCAATCCCTCCGTTTCCTCCACCGCGCCGCCGACTTCGCGGAGCTGAACGTGGACCTGGAGGTGAAGGACCTCCGCCACCTCTCCAGCGTCATCGCGGCCCTGCGTTCCCTGCCCGGGATCGAGCAGGTGGAGCGGGCGAAGTCGTGATCCTCGGGCTTGGCAACGACATGGTGGACATCCGCCGGATCGAGCGGACCATCGCGCGCCACGGCGAGCGCTTCCTCGCCCGCATCTTCACGGAGGCCGAGCGCGCCAAGGCAGAGCGACGGGGCGAGCGCACGCGGATCGCGACCTACGCGAAGCGATTCGCGGCGAAGGAGGCGGCGTCCAAGGCGCTGGGCACCGGCTTCCGTGCGGGGGTCTTCTGGCGGGACCTCGGCGTGGTGAACCTGCCCTCCGGTCAGCCCACGCTGCGCATGACCGGCGGCGCGCTGGCGCGGCTGGAGCGGCTGGTGCCGGTCGGCCATGCGCCGCAGGTGTCGCTGACGATGACCGACGAGTACCCCTATGCCGAGGCGGTGGTGATCATCTCCGCCGTGCCGCTCCAGCCCCTTCCTTGACAGGCGCGCCCTTCTGGCGCACCCACCCGCCCTGCGGCGGCCCGACCCGACCCCCATTCATGGGTTTTTGGGGGCGTTCGGCCGGCCGGCTGGGGCCGCGAGCATTACCACCATGACCAAGAAGTCCTCCGGCGGCTGGCTGGAGAGCCTGAAGACGATCCTCTACGCGGGCCTCATCGCCGTTGGCATCCGCACCGTCGCCTTCGAGCCGTTCAACATCCCATCCGGCAGCATGATCCCGACGCTGCTGGTCGGCGACTACCTCTTCGTCTCGAAGTATTCCTACGGCTATTCCCGGGCCTCGCTGCCCTTTAGCCCGAACCTCTTCCGCGGCCGCGTCTTCGGCAGCCTGCCGGCGCGGGGCGACGTGGCCGTGTTCAAGCTCCCGCGGGACGGGGTGACCGACTACATCAAGCGCATCGTCGGCCTGCCCGGCGACCGCATCCAAGTGCGAGGTGGCGTGCTGCGGGTGAACGGCACTCCCGTGAACCGCGTGCGGGTCGGCCCTTACACGGTGGAGGGCGACGGTCCCCGCATCACGGTCAACCTCTTCCGCGAGACCCTGCCGCCGAGCGCCAATGGGCCCGGCCGCACCCACGAAATTCTGGAGGCCTCCGATGACGGCCCCTACGACAACACGCAGGAATTCGTCGTTCCGGCAGACCACGTCTTCGCCATGGGCGACAACCGCGACAATTCCCTCGACAGCCGCGCCACGAACTATGTCGGCTTCGTTCCGGTCGAAAACCTCGTCGGCCGCGCGGAGTTCATCTTCTTCTCCTGGGACGGAACGGCGAATTGGTGGGAAGTCTGGGCTTGGCCCTTCTCCGTTCGCTGGAGCCGCATCTTCTCAGGCGTCCGCTGATGAACCCCTTGCCGTGAAAGCTCCCGTCGCAGCCCTGGCCCTGCGGCTGGGTCACGACTTCAACGACCCGGCCCTGCTCGAACAGGCGCTTACCCACCGCTCCGCCGCTGACCCCAAGCGGAACCAGCTCGACTCGAATGAGCGGCTGGAATTCCTGGGTGATCGCGTCCTCGCGTTGCTGATGGCCGAGTGGTTGTCCGAGCGCTTCCCGCAGGAGCGGGAAGGGGAGCTTGGCAAGCGCCTGGCTGTGCTCGTCGCGGCCGAGACGCTGGCCAAGGTGGGCGACGTGATCGGCCTCTCCGCCGCGCTCCGCATTCCCCCCGCCGAAGGGCGCACCGGGCTGCGCCAGCGCGCCAACGTCCTCGCCGACGCGACCGAGGCGCTGATCGGCGCCCTTTATCTCGACGGCGGACTGGAGAAGGCGCGCGCCTTTGTCCGGCGGGAATGGATCGGCCATATGGAGGCCGATGCCACGCCCCCAATGTCTGCCAAGAGCCGGCTGCAGGAATGGTCGCTCGGGCGCGGCATGGGCCTGCCCGAATACGTGACCAAGAGTGCCGAGGGCCCTTCCCACGCCCCTGTCTTCACCGTTTCGGTGCGCGCCTGCGGCAAGACGGCCGAGGCTTCGGGCGAGAGCAAGCGCGGCGCCGAGCAACTGGCGGCCGAGGCGCTGCTGAAGGAACTCGGCCGTGGCTGAGGAAAGCGGCGCCCCGCCGGAGACCACCTCCCAGGGCCCGACCCGCGCTGGCCTGGCCGCCGTACTGGGCGCGCCAAATGCCGGCAAGTCCACGCTGGTGAACCGGCTGGCGGGGGCGAAGGTCTCGATCGTCTCTAACAAGCCGCAGACCACACGCTTCCGCATCCGCGCCATCTTCAGCGAGGGCCCGGCGCAGGTGGTGCTGACCGACACGCCCGGCATCTTCGCCCCGCGCCGCCGGCTGGACCGCGCCATGGTCGCGGCTGCCTGGGGCGGGGCCCAGGACGCGGACGTGGCGATGCTGGTGGTGGATGCCCGTGCTGGCATTACCGATCCCCTGCGCGCCATCATCAGGAAGCTCGCCCAGGGCACACCGCCGCTCTGGCTCGTGCTGAACAAGACCGACCTGTTTGACACCAAGCGCCTGCTGCCTCTGACCGCCGAACTGACGGGCCTGCTCACCTTCGCCGACACCTTTATGGTTTCCGCCGAGACGGGCGACGGCGTGGACCGGCTGCGCGCCCGGCTCTGCGAGGCCATGCCCCTCGGTCCTTGGCTCTTCCCCGAGGACGAGCTGTCGGACGTGACCGACCGGATGCTGGCGGCCGAGATCGTGCGCGAGCAGATCCTGCGCCAGACCCACGAGGAGGTTCCCCACCACGCCACGGTGGAGACTGAATCCTGGCAGGAGCGCAAGGATGGCTCCGTCCGCATCGACTGCACGATCTATGTCGGCCGCGCCTCGCAGAAGGCGATCCTCATCGGTGATCGCGGCTCCCGAATCCGGGAGATCGGCCAGAGGGCGCGAGCCGAACTGACGAAGCTGCTCGAACGGCCGGTGCACCTGTTCCTGAACGTGAAGGACCGGCCGGGCTGGGATGAGGAGCGGGGGAGGCTGCGGGCCCTCGGCCTGGAGGACCTCGACTAGCAGGCCGGTGGCGCCGCCCGCCGAGGCGCCCCATCTTACTGGCATGGAATGGACCGCCCCGGGCATCGTGCTGGAGGCCCGCCCGCTCGGCGAGGGCGGCGCCGTGGTGACGCTTCTCACGGAGGAGCACGGCCGCCACGGCGGCTTGGCGAAAGGCGGTGCCTCGCGCGCGCAAGCCGCGCTCTGGCTACCGGGGAACCTCGTCGATGCCCACTGGGTTGCCCGCTTGGCCGACCAACTCGGGGCGCTGAGCGGAGAGCTGGTCCATCCAACGGCGGCGCTGGCCATGGAGGACCCGCTGGCCCTCGCGCTGCTCTCCTCCGCCTGCACCGTTGCGGCCGAGGCCCTGCCGGAGCGGGAGCCGCATCCCGCTGTCTTCCGCGCCCTCGTGCCGATCCTCGCCCACCTCCAGCGCGGGGCCGAGGAGGTGGTGCCGGACTACCTTCACTGGGAGGTCCTGCTCCTCTCGGAATTGGGCTACGGCCTCGATCTCGCGCGCTGCGCCATGACGGGGGACACGGAGGGGCTCACCCATGTCTCTCCAAAATCCGGTCGGGCCGCGCGGGCGGATATTGCCGCCCCCTATGCCGACCGGATGCTGCCCCTGCCGCCCTTCCTGCGGGACGCCAGCCTGCCGAGCGGCCCCGCCGACTGGGCTGCCGCCCTCCGCGTCACCGGCCACTTCCTCGCGCGCGACGCCTTCGGCACGCGCCACCGCCCCATGCCGGCAGCACGGGAAGCCCTGGCCGACCGGATCGCCACGCGGGCGGAACCTGCCGGCCAGGCGCCCGGCTGATCAGGGCGCGGGCCGTACGAGCACGAGGTTGACCTCGCCACCCTTGTTCTCGAGCAACCGCACCCGGAGATAGGCGGGGCGCGGCTCGGCCGGGATCTCCAGCCGGGAGGCGAGCCCCTCCGCGTCGTCGTTCTCCGCCAGCACGGCGCCGCCGGCGTCGAGCAGCTCCAGCACCGTATCCAGTCCCTCCGCGAGGCCGAAGGTCATCGCCAGGGCGGGGCGCCCGTCGAAAGGCAGGGCGACCACGGCCTGCCCATCGGCCTCCACCGTCAGCCGGACGGCCTCCCCGAGGACGAGGGCGGGGCGCCGCGAGGCCCCCTCCACGTCGCCCGCGCCCGGTGTGCCCTCCGAGGTGCCGGCCACCGCGATGTCGAAGCCCCCGCGCGCGTTGTTCAGGAGGCTGGCCCGTACGAAGGCCGCGCGGCCGCCGGTGGTCACGCGGGAGGCGAGGCCGCCGCCGCCATCGTCGTCCTCGGACAGCTTCCCGCCCTGGGCATCGAGCAGGGCCAGCACCGTGTCCACCTCGTCGCCGAGGTTGCGCGTGACGATGGTGAGCGGCTGCCCCTCCGGCAGCGCGAAGAAGGCCTCGCCCCCGCGGTCCAGCTCCACGTGGACGACCTCGCCGGAGGTAAGCGGCGGCCGGGCGCGGGCGGCCTCCAGGCTGGTCGGGAAGTCGGCGGCGAGGGGATCCTCGCGCTCCAGCACGAGCTCGAAGCTGCCTGTACCGCCGACGAGCGAGGCGCGCAGCGTGAGCGGCTCGTTGGCCGCGCGACCGATCGGCAAGAGGGAGGCAAGCCCGTCCCCGCCGTCATCGTCCTCGGCCAGCACCGTGCCGTCGGCGTCGAGCAGCGCGAGGGCGGTGTCCGTTCCGGAGGAGAGGCCGCGCGTGCGGGCGGTGAGGTTCGAGCGATCGGCGGGAAGGGCGAAGAAGGCCTGCTGGTTGCGCCGGAGGCGGACGCGGACGGGCTGGTCCACCGCCAGCGGCGGACGGCTGGCTGCCTCCGCCTGGCTTGCCGCGAGGTCGGAGGGCGGCTGGACGGGAACGCGGGTGAGCACCACCTCGAAGCGCCCGCCCGTGTTCTCGAGCGTGCCCACGCGAAGCAGCCGCGCGCCGTCGCCGGGCTGGATCTCGAGGCGGGAGGCGAGGCTCTCCTCCCCGCCGTCGTCGTCCTCCGCCACCACCTCCCCGGCGTCGTCGAGGGCGGCCACGATCGTGTCGGCGTTGCGCGACAGGCGGCGGGTGGCCACGGCCCAGGCCTCGCCCGCTTCGGGCGCGATGCGGAAGAAGGCGCTCTGCCCGCGGGGGAGGCTGACCCGCACGGGCCGGTCCGGCGCGAGCGGCGGCGTGCGGGCGGCATCGGCCGCGCTCAGCGCGTAGGCAGGCGTGTTCGGTGCCGCGGGCCGGGCGGGCTGTGCGGGCGCGGGGGGCGCGGGGTTCTTGAGCGGTCCGCCCTGCACGGGCCGGAGAGCTTCCGCCGGCTGCGCGAAGGCCCCTGGCGGCACCAGCGCCCCGAGGGCGAGCAGGAGGATCGCGCCCCCGGCCCGCGAGGCCACAGGCGGCCGGATCGATCGACGCTGAGCCATGGGGTCCTCCGCTTTGTTCCGCCTCTGCTATACGGCCCCAGCCGCGCGCGGCAACCAACACATCCGTGGCCGGGCGCGCTCACCCTGGCGCCGGGCGCCCCAGGCTGCTAAATAGTGAACGCTGGAACGAAGAGAGAACAGGGCCCCCGACGACCATGCCCGACGACGTAAAGACCATTCCCGAAGGCGGCCGGATCAACGAGACCCCGCTCGCGGGCGCCCTGTCCGAGCGCTACCTCGCCTATGCCATGTCCACGATCATGTCCCGCTCGCTGCCGGACGTGCGGGACGGGCTGAAGCCGGTGCACCGCCGGCTGCTCTGGGCCATGCAGCAGCTGAAGCTGGACCCCGCCGGCGGCTTCAAGAAATGCGCGCGCGTCGTGGGCGACGTCATCGGTAAGTACCACCCGCACGGCGACGCCTCCGTCTACGAGGCGCTGGTGCGGCTGGCCCAGGAATTCGCCGCCCGCTACCCGCTGGTGGAGGGGCAGGGGAACTTCGGCAACATCGACGGCGATAACGCCGCCGCCATGCGATACACCGAGGCGAAGCTCACCGAGGTCGCCAAGGCGCTGCTCGACGGCATCGACGAGGACGCTGTCGATTTCCGCCCCACCTATGACGGGGAGGAGCAGGAGCCGGTGGTGCTGCCGGCGGCCTTCCCGAACCTGCTCGCCAACGGCTCCAACGGCATCGCGGTGGGCATGGCGACCTCCATCCCGCCGCACAACGCGGGCGAGGCCTGCGCCGCGGCGCTGGAGCTGATCCGCAACCCCGAGGCGACCACGGCCGAGCTGCTGGCCCATATGCCCGGCCCGGACTTCCCCACGGGCGGCATCATGGTGGAGCCCGCCGACAGCATCCTCCAGGCCTACGGGACCGGCCGCGGCGGCTTCCGGCTGCGCGCCCGCTGGGAGGTGGAAAAGCTCAAGAACGGCACCTGGCAGGTCGTGGTCACGGAGATCCCCTACCAGGTGGGCAAGTCCCGCCTGATCGAGGGAATCGCGGAGCTGCTGGAGGCGAAGAAGCTGCCGCTCCTGGCCGACGTGCGCGACGAGAGCACGGACAAGGTGCGGATGGTGCTGGAGCCGAAGACGCGCAGCATCGAGCCGGCGATGCTGATGGAGAGCCTCTTCCGCGCGACGCAGCTCGAATCCCGCATCCCGCTGAACATGAACGTGCTGGACGCGACGCGCACGCCGCGCGTCATGGGCCTGCGCGAGGTGCTGCGCTCCTGGCTGGACCACCGGCAGGTCGTGCTGGTGCGGCGCTCCTCCCACCGGCTGGCGGCCATCGAGCGGCGGCTGGAGATCCTCGACGGCTACCTCATCGTCTATCTCAACCTTGATGAGGTCATCCGCATCGTCCGAGAGGAGGACCACCCGAAGGAGGCGCTGATCCGCACCTTCGGCCTGACGGACACGCAAGCCGAGGCCGTGCTGAACATGCGCCTGCGGGCGCTGCGCAAGCTCGAGGAGATGGAGATCCGCCGCGAGCACACGAAGCTCACGAAGGAACTCAAGGGCCTGCAGCGCCTGCTCGGCAGCGAGAAGGCGCAGTGGGGCCGCATCGCCGAGGAGATCGAGGAGGCTCGCCAGAAGTTCGGCTCCGGCGCGCTGGGAGACCGCCGGACGACGCAGACCGAGGCCGTGGCCATCGCCTTCGACGAGGCGCAGTTCGTCGAGCGGGAGCCCATCACCGTCATCCTCTCCGAGAAGGGATGGCTGCGCGCGGTGAAGGGTCACATCGAGGACACGGCGGCGCTGAAGTTCAAGGAGGGCGACAGCCTCGCCATGCACCTCCACGCCGAAACGACGGACCGGATCGGCCTGCTCGCCTCAAACGGCCGCGCCTACACGATCAAGGCCGATGCCGTGCCGCGCGGGCGGGGCGACGGGCAGCCGGTGCGGCTGATGGTGGAGTTGGGCAACGAGGACAACATCCTCTCGGCTTTCGTCTTCAAGGAGGGGCAGCGCTTTCTCCTCGCCTCCGCCACCGGCCGCGGCTTCGTCTGCAAGGCGGAGGACCTGCTGTCTGAGAAGCGCACGGGCAAGCAGATCCTGGTGGTGGACGCGCCCGATACGCTCGTCGCCTGCGCGCCGGTCGAGGGCGACACGGTCGCGGTGATCGGCGAGAACCGGAAGCTCCTCGTTTTCCCGTTGGAGCAGGTGCCCGAGATGACGCGGGGCCGCGGCGTAGCACTGCAGGGCTATCGGGACGGCAAGCTGTCGGACGTGAAGGTCTTCGCCAAGGCGGATGGCCTCACCTGGCGGCTCGGCGACCGGACGCGCACGGAAACCGCGCTCGCGCCCTGGCGCGGCAACCGGGGCGGGGCCGGCAAGATGCCGCCGAATGGCTTCCCGAAGTCCAACCGCTTCGACGGGTAAGCCTGCCGCGATGCAGGACCGCAGGGTGCTGATCGAGGCCATCACCGGGCATCCGGCCTGGAATGGCTTCTTCGCCCGCCCGCGGCCCGACCACGACTTTCCCGACCTCCATGCCGCCGTGGTCTATGGCACGGGCGCGGAGGACGTGGCAGCGCTGGCCGCGCTCGGCATCCATGTCGAGGGTGGTGGAGGGCAGGGCAATCTCGTGCTGCTGTCGGCCCCCCGGGGCGGGCACAACCTTCGCCTTCGCTTCGGCGGCCGTGCGGATGGCGTGGTGGCGCTCGGCGCCGAATGCCTCCTTGCCGGCAACATCGGCTTCGAGGGGGACGGCCATCTCCTCCTATGCAACGGCCGCGGCACGCTGCACCTGAACGCCACCTTTCGCCAACACGAGGGCGCGCTCTTCCTTGGCCGGCACGTCACCGTGAACGGCGCCGACTTCCTCGTGGAGGGGCCGCGCCGCAGCATCGTCGTCGGGGACGACGCGATGGTCTCCTACAGGGTACAGATCCGCACCAGCGACAGCCATGGGATCGTCTCCCTGGACGACCTCTCGGCGGCACTGAACCCGCCTGCCAGCATCAGGGTGGCCCCGCATGTCTGGATCGGGGCGGATACGGTCGTCGGGCGCGGCGTCAGCATCGGTCGCGGCGCCATCGTCGGGCTCGGCACCATCGTGACGAAGGACGTAGCCCCCTGCACCCTTGTCGGTGGCGTGCCGATGCGCGTGCTGAAGGAGCGCGTGACCTGGACCCGCGCCTCTCAGCCGAGCCGGGAGGAGGCGGAGGCCGCGGTCGCCTTCGCATCGGCCGAGAGGCCGGAGGGCTAGCCCACGCTCTCCGGCACCAGGGCCGCCATCGGCGGCACCCCGTCGCGGAGCGGATGCCAGGCGCCCTGGGTGAGGATCTCGCTCGGCCGGAAGCCGGCCTTGTAGGCCATCTTGGCGCTCTGCGGCACCCAGTAGCCGAGATAGACGTAGGGTAGCCCCAGCGCCCGCGCCCGCTCCACGAGGTGCAGGATGGCCAGCGTGCCGAGCGAGCGCCCGGCATGGTCCGGCTCGAAATAGGAATAGACGGCCGAGAGCCCGTCCTTCAGCCAGTCCGTCAGGCAGGCGCCGATCAGCCGGTCCGGGGCCTCGCGGAACTCGATCAGCATCGTCGTGATCGGCGTGTCCTCAACCATCGCGCGATAGTCGTAGAAGCCCATGGCGGCCATGTCGCCGTCCCGGTGCCGCGCCCGCTGGTAGCGCTGGAAAAGGGCGAACTGCTCCGCCGTCGCCCGCGCAGGCACCTCCTGCGCCACCACCTCCGCATTGGCCCGCAGCACCCGGCGATGCGTGCGGGAAGGCTTGAAGTCGTCCACCACGATGCGGATGGGGATGCAGGACTGGCAGCCCGGGCAGACCGGGGCATAGGCGATGTTGTGGCTGCGCCGGAACCCCGCGCGGGAAAGGCGGTCGTGCAGCGCCTCCCCCTCCGGGCCGGAGAGTTCGGTCACGACTTTCCTCTCGGTCCTGCCAGCCAGGTAGGGGCAGGGCAGGGGGGCCGTGGTGTAGAAGAACTGCGGTCGGCGTTGAGCGCGGTGAAGCATTCGGGGGCCAGTTTCGGCGGAACCGATGCCGCCGTCCATGGCTAGCGCACTGTCTGCGGCAGGGTTTCGGTCACGTCCTGTCACGGCGCGAGCCTCAGGCGGGCGGCAACCGGCGCGCGCGCGGGCAGAGGCTCCAGCTGGCCGGTCACCCAGCCCGCGTTCATGTCGCCCCAGTGGCGGGAGAAGGGATTGCCCGACTGGCCCGTGGCGATCGCCGCCAGCACGCCGTCCGGCGAGGCGAGGTCCATGACGATCCGCAGGCCCGGCCCGTGGATGTGGGAGAAGTCGCGTGCCATGCCGCCGCGGTTCACGGTCTCCCCGTCGCCGGGCGTCGGCGCCTCGATCCGCAGCCAATCGGAGAGAAGCGGCACGAAACGGAGCAGCGGGTGCTCCAGCCGCACCCGGTGGGCGGCACCCCATCGCCAAGTGGCAGGATCGGATCCGAAGCGCGCCGCGAGCTCCGCCACAGCGTTCTCCAGCGCACGGGCCGAGAGCGCCTCACAGCCCACCGCCCCGCACCAGCTAGCGCCAACCGGGGTGAGCAGCAGGCGCAGGAATTCCGGGCCGGACGAAAAGGCACCCTCGGGCACGCCGCCCTGGGTCAGGGCCAGCCGGCCGAGTTCCCGCGCCCAGGCGTTGAAGATCAGGGGCTGGGGCAGGCCGGGCAACATCGCGCCGTCCCACCCCCCCATCAGGTCGTACGCCACGCCGGGCGCGCCGAGGGAGCGGGGCGGGGCCTTCAGCAGCGTCAGCATTTCCCGCGCGTGGAGGCTCACGGCATCGGCCTGGATCGTGCCGAGATCGGCGGGGGCATGGCGCGACTGGGCGTGCAGAAGCTCCCCGATGCGGCGGAAGCGCCAGTCGCCGTACCAGTCGCGGCCGAGATAGGGCTCCGCGCCCGGCGGCTGCACGCGGTTATTCGCGTTGACCACCACGCCGCTCGCGGGCGTCACGACATGCGGCATGGCGTCGAAGGGCACCCAGCCCGTCCAGTCATGCGCGCCGTCCCAGCCGCGAACGGGCAGGGCGCCGTCACCCGCGGCGCGCACCGGCGTGCGGCCGGTCAGGAACATCGCGATGCCGCCCGCGGCGTCCGCCACCATCAGGTTCTGCGCGGGGGAGGCGATCATCGCCGCGGCCGCCCGCGCTTCCGCGACCGAACCCGCGCGGTTGAGCGCGAGAAGGCCCGCCGCCTGCGTATCGGAGGGGGCGAGGCTGGCCATCGAAACCGCGAGTATCCGGTCCGCCGGCGGCCCTTCGTCGAGGTCGGAGATCACCGGCCCGTGCCGCGTCTCCCGCACGCGCATCACCACGTCCGGGGCGCCGCGCACGGCGATCCGCTCCTCCCGCACGGTGAAGCGGCGTGGGCCGGAGGGTGTATCGTAGGTCTCGGGACCCGCGAGGCGCTCAATAAAGACGTCCTGCGTGTCGGAATGGGTGGTGGTGAAGCCCCAGGCGAGGCGCTCGTTGCGCCCGATCACCATCATCGGCACCCCCGGCGCCGTCGCCCCCGCGAGGAAGCGGCCGTTGGGTAGCTCGATCCGCGCGAGATACCAGAGTGCCGGCGCCTGGAGCGCGAGATGCGGGTCGGAGGCGAGGAGCGCCCCGCCGGTCGCCGAGCGCGAGGGAGCGATGGCCCAGGCATTGGAGGCCGATTCCGGCAGCGGCGCGTCCTCCCCCCAGCGCGGCACGGCGCCAAGCAGGGCGGCGAGGCGAGTGGGGGCGGGAAGGGCCGCGAGGTCCGGCCGGCCGGGGCTTTCATCAGCTGGCCAGAGCTGGGCCAGCCGCTCCGGCGGCAGCACCGAGGCCAGCCTTGCCCGCTCCGTCTCCGTCCGCCAGTTGCCGGAGAGCCAGAGCCCCATGATCTTGCCCCAGAGAAGGCTTTCCGAGGCGCGCCAGGGCTCGGGCTGGCCGAGGGCGATGAACTCGGGCGCGGCGAAGCGGCCGCGGGTCGCGATCCAGGCGTTCACCCCGGCGGCATAGGCCTCCAGCAGGTCCCGCGCGTCCGGCGGCAGGGCGGCGAGGTCCGCCTCCGCCCGCGCGCGCAGGTTCAGCGTGCGCATGTAGCGGTCGAGGCGCAGCGTCGCCGGGCCGGCTATCTCACTCAGACGCCCGGCGCCGTTGCGGCGCATCAGTTCCATCTGGAAAAGCCGGTCGCGCGCGTGGAGCACGCCCATGGCCACCGCCGCGTCCCGCTCGGTGCGGGCGCGCAGGCGGGGCACGCCGCGCGGGTCGAACTCGATCTCTACGGGGGCCGAGAGGCCCGCGACGCGCAGCGCTTCCGACTCGCCCGGCAAGGTCGCCCAGACGAGCGCGGCCGCCCCCGCCAGGGCAAGGAGGGGAATGGCGACGAGGAGGAGCAGCGCCCGGCCCAGCCAGCGCCAGCGACGCCTCGGGCGCGCCGGCCTGCCCGCGCTCCCGGGCGGGAGCGTTCCTTGTGGGCTCGTAGGGGTCATGGGCACCATGGCCGCCATATGGTCCCCGCCCCCGGACTTGGCCAAGGGCGGTGTCAGTCGGCGGCGGCTTCCGCCAGGGCGCGGCGAAGTGCGCCGAGGTCATAGGGCTTGCGCAGCAGCGGCAGCCCGGCCTCAGCCACCCGCGCGGGGGCGCCGCCATAGCCGCTGGTGAGCAACACCGGCAGGCCGGGCCTGGCCTTCGCCACGGTGCGGGCGAGATCCAGGCCGTCCATCTCGCCAGGCATCAGCACGTCCGTGAAGACGAGGTCCACCTCGATGCCGGCGGCGATCTGGTGAAGCGCATCCGCCGCGCTGCTCGCGCGCAGGGCCGAGTGGCCGAGATGCTGCATCATGTCGAGCACGAGCGAGGCTACGGCCTCGTCGTCCTCCACCACCAGCACGCGGAGCGTCCTCTCTCTTACGCCCCGTCGCGCGGCGCCGGCGCTGCCCGCCGCGTCCGGCACCGTCTCGGCACGGGGAAGCAGCAGGGTCACGCAGGTGCCCTGGCCCAGGCGGCTGCCCACCCGCGCCGCACCGCCGCTCTGCCGCGCGAAGCCGTAGACCTGCGGCAACCCAAGCCCGCCGCCGCCGCCGGACTTCGTGGTAAAGAAGGGCTCGAAGGCACGGGCGAGCGCTTCCGGCGACATGCCCGTGCCTGTGTCGGAAACCTCGAGGCGCAGGAAGTCGCCGTGCAGCCCCTCCGGCTCCTCCGTGCCGGCAAGGGTCACGTTGCGGGCGGCGATCCGTAGCACCCCCGCACGCGGCATGGCGTCCTGCGCGTTGAGGGCGAGGTTGGTGACCGCGAGCTCCATCTCCGAAGGGTCGGCCAGCACGGGCCAGAGCGTGTCCGGCGCATCCACCTCCACCGCGATGTCGGCGCGGAGCGAGCGCGAGAGCAGGGCGCCGATCTCACGCAGCCAGGGGGCGAGGGCGACGCGCTCGGGCCGCAGGGCCTGGCGGCGGGCGAAGGTGAGCAGGCGCCGCGTGAGGTCCGCGCCGCGCGCCGCTGCCGCCGAGATGTTCGCGGTCAGCTTCGCCCGCCGCGCCGGGTCCTCCGCACGTGCGAGCAGCGAGGCGCCGGCCGTGACCACCGCCAGAAGATTGTTGAAGTCGTGCGCGACGCCGCCGGTGAGCCGCCCGAGCGCCTCCAGCTTCAGGGTCTGCGTCAGCCGTGCCTGCGCGGCCTCGCGCGCCGCCACCTCGCGCTCCACCTCTCGCCGCAGGTTCTCGTTCGCGTCGCGCAGCGCGATCTCGGCGCGCTTGCGGGCCGTGATGTCGATGCAGAGCCCGACCAGCCGCAGCGGCGTGCCCCAGTCGTCGCGGTGCAGCCGGCCGCGGCCGGAGAGCCAGAGGATGCCGCGGTGGGGGTGGCGCACCCGGTACTCGATCTCGCATTCGGAGGCCGTGGTGCTGAGGAAGCCGCGCAGCTCGCGCTCCACCGCCGCGCGGTCCTCGGCGTGAACCCCGGCCAGCCAGGCGTCGTAGGAGGCGGCAGCCTCTGCGGGCAGGCCGAGCAGCTCGCGGTACTCGTCGGACCACGTCATTGTGCCGTGGGGGATGTGCCAGTCCCAGGCGCCGGCACCGGCGTAGCGGTGGGCTAGGCGGACCCGCTCCTCGCTCTCTCGCAGGGCAGCATCGATCGCGACCAGTTCCGCCCGTCGCTCCGCCACCTCGCGTGCCAGGGCGGCATTGGCGTCCTCCAGCTCGGCCGAGAAGGCGGAGAGTTCCTCCAGCGCGGCGCCGAGGGCGGCGTCGTCCTCCTCCGCGGCCGCGCGGCGAGCGGAAGCGAGGGCGCGGCCGGCGGAGACCTGCCGCTCGGCCGTGCGCAGCCTTGCCGCCAAGCGCGCGGCCTCGGCCCGCGCCTCGGCCAGGGCGGCACGCAGGGCAGCGGGGTCCGTGCCCGCCTCAGCGGGTCTCGCCCCGGCCCTGGCCATCGGCGGCCCGTTCCTTGTCGGCACGTGCTGCTGCACCGGTCCTCCACCGCCAGGATGCTGGCTGGGAAGAACGGCCGAGCCGCCCGCGAGTTCGCCCGCCAAGACACTACCTCGCAACGAGGGGGCGGCGTTGGGTGGAATGCGGGGGCGTCGAGAGGGCGCTCAGACGAGCTGCGCTCCGATCTCCTCGGCCTCGGCCAGCAGCAGCGGCAGCAGGTGAGCTACCATTTCTCCGGCCGGATGAAGGGCCAGGGAGGCGCCCATGTTGAGGGCCGCCACCACGCGGCCATCGTAGCGGCGCAGCGGCACGGCGAGAGAGCGGAAGCCCAACTCCGCCTCGTCCTCCACCAGGGCGTGGCCGGCGGCACGGGCGTCCAGGACAGCGGCCCGGATCCGCGCCGGGTCCATCTCCGTCCGCGGCGTCACCGGCTCGGGCCGCAGGGTGGCGAGCACCCCGTCCAGCACCGGGTCGGGCAGGGCGGCGAGCAGCACCCGGCCCAGCGCGGTGCAGTGGGCAGGCAGGCGCGTGCCCACCATGGCGCTGAAGGGCGAGAGCCGCGCCGCCTGGGCGTGGGCGACGAAGACGATCTCAGCCCCTTCCAGCATGGCGACGGAGCAGGTGGTGCCCCGTTCGGCCGCAATCCGCTCGCAACGAGGTTGCAGGAGGAAGGAGACGCCGTTGGAGGCGAGATAGCCCGTGGCCAGCCGCAGCACCCGCGGGGTAAGCCGGAACTGTCGCCCCTCACTCTCCAGCAGGCCGAGGTTCAGGAGGGTGGCCAGCGCCCGGCGGGCCGTCGCGCGGGGCAGGCCGGTGGCGCGGGCCGCCTCGGCGAGCGTCATCGCCCGCCGCGCCGCGCCGAAGGCCGAGAGAACGGCGATTCCCCGCGCCAGGGCTTCGGAGTGCTCGGGCCCATGGGCCTCCGCCTCCCGGCGGAGCGCTGCCTCGGCGCCCAGTCGCGGCATGGTCAATCCCTTTCGTCCGGCGCGGCAACGGTCGTTGCGCTGCGAGCGGGGAACAATCTACGCTCATCGCAGCGAGCGAACAGGTGTTCGGTCAGTGGACGCTTCACGGAGGGCCTGGCCATGATGAGCGCGGAAATGAACCAACGGCTCACGCGGGTGGGGCCGGGCACGCCGGGCGGGGCACTGCTGCGCCGCTACTGGCAGCCGGTGGCGCTGATCGAGGAGCTGGAGGGGCCGCGGCCGGTCCGTGCCGTCCGGGCGTTGGGTCAGGACTTCGTGCTTTTCCGCGACGAAGCCGGACGACTTGGTCTGATCGACCGGGACTGCCCGCACCGGGGCGTAGACCTCGCCTATGGCCGGCTGGAGGATGGCGGATTGCGCTGCCCCTTCCACGGCTGGCTCTTTGCAACCGACGGGCGGTGCCTGGAAACGCCGGCGGAGCCCGAGGGCAGCACCCTTTGCCAGCGGATCCGCACCCGCTCCTATCCCTTGCAGGTTCGTGCCGGGATCATCTTTGCCTATCTCGGCGAGGGAGAGGCGCCCGCGCTGCCCGCCTTCGACTGCTTCGTGGCGCCGGACACCCATACCTTCGCCTTCAAGGGGCTGATCGAGTGCAACTGGCTGCAGGCGCTGGAGGTTGGCATCGACCCCGCCCATGCCTCCTTCCTGCACCGCTTCTTCGAGGACGAGGACGCGAGCGCCGGCTACGGCAAGCAGTTCCGCGGCGCCTCGGACGGCTCCGACCTGCCGATGACCTATGTGCTGCGCGAGTTCCCCCGCCCGCGCATCGAGGTCGAGGGCACGGATTACGGACTGCGCCTGACCGCTCTCCGCCGCATCAGCGACGCCACCACCCATGTGCGCGTCACCAACCTCTACTTCCCCCAGGCCTTCGTCATCCCGATGAGCGCGGAGATGACGATCACCCAGTGGCACCTGCCGGTGGACGACACGCGCTGCTACTGGGTCGCGATCTTCACGAGCTTCGCGGCCCCGGTGGACCGCGCCCGGATGCGCGCACAGCGGCTGGAGACCTACGCGCTGCCGGACTACGTCGCGCGCCGCAACCGCACGAACGAGTACGGCTTCGACCCGCAGGAGCAGATGGGCCAGACCTATACGGGCATGGGGCACGACATCAACACGCATGACCAATGGGCGGTGGAGAGCCAGGGCGCCATCCAGGACCGCACGCGGGAGCACCTGGCCTCGACCGACAAGGCCATCGCGGCCAATCGCCGGCTGCTGCTGCGCGCCATGGAGGCGATGGAGGAGGGACGCGCGCCCCTGCTCGCGATCGGCGAGGAGGAGGCGGCGCGGCTGACCGGCCCCGCCACCATCGACGGCATGGCGCCGACAGAGGGGTGGGAGGCCCATTGGCGCGCCGCCGTCGCCCGCCGCCGGGCCGGCGCCCCCTGGGCCCCACCCGAGCTGTCCCTCGCCCCAGCCAGGGCCGCCGAGTGAACGCCCATCCCCGCATGAGCTTCGCCGAGCAGCACGGGCTGCACAGCGACAATGCCCGCCGCCAGGCGCAGGACGTGCTCCGCCGCTTCGAAGCGGAGGGCATCGGCGTCCTCCGCCTCTCCTGGGCCGACCAGCACGGGATCCTGCGCGGCAAGACCGTGGTCGCGGCCGACGCGGCACGGGCGCTGCGCGACGGTATCGCCATGACCACGACGATGCTGCTGAAGGACAGTGCCCACCGTACCGCCTGGCCGGTTTTCAACGCGGGCGGCGCGCTGGGCATGAAGGAGATGGAGGGGGCGGCCGATTTCCTGCTGCTGCCCGATCCTGCCAGCTTCCACGTGCTGCCCTGGGCGCCGCACACGGGCTGGATGCTCTGCGACGCCTATTTCGCGGATGGGCGGCCCGTCGCGCTCTCCTCCCGCCACCAGCTTCGCCGCGCGCTCCTTCGCGCCGCCGACATGGGCTTCGGCTTCACGACCGGCGTGGAGATGGAATTCCACCTCTTCCGCCTGCTCGACCCTAAATTGGCGCCCGGGGATGCCGGCCAGCCCGGCACGCCGCCCGAAGTCGCGCTGCTGACCCAGGGCTACAACTACCTTACCGAGAGCCGCTACGACGCGCTGGACCCCGTGCTGGAGGTGCTGCGCCACGCGATCGAGGCGCTGGAGCTGCCGCTGCGCTCCATGGAGGTGGAGTACGGGCCAAGCCAGGTGGAGTTCACCTTCGACGCCCAGGACGCCATGGCCTCGGCCGATGCGGCGATCCTGTTCCGCTCCACAGTGAAGCAGGTGGCGCGGCGGCACGGCTACCACGCAAGCTTCATGTGCCGGCCGCGCATTCCCAACGTCATGTCCTCTGGTTGGCACCTGCATCAATCGCTCACCGAGGCGACGAGCGGCCGCAACGCCTTCGTGGGAGAGGGAGGCGCGCTGCTCTCGGACACGGCGCGCCACTATCTCGGCGGGCTACTGCACCACGCGCGGGCGGCGGCGGCCTTCTCCACGCCGACGATCAACGGCTATCGGCGCTATCGCCCGCTCTCGCTGGCACCGGACCGCGCGGTCTGGGGAATCGACAACCGCGGGGTGATGGTCCGCGCGCTCGGGCGCCCTGGGGACCGCGCGACACGGCTGGAGAACCGCGTGGGGGAACCGGCGGCGAATCCGTACCTCTACATGGCCTCGCAGCTGCATTTCGGCCTCGATGGAATCGAGCGCGGCCGCGAACCCGGCCCCCCTGCCGACGCCCCCTACGACACGGAGGCGCCGTTACTGCCCCGAAATCTGTCCGAGGCCCTCGACGCCCTGGACAGGAACGAAACGGCGCGCGAGGCTTTCGGTACGGGGGTGATCGACTGGTTCCTGCGCCTCAAACGCGCGGAAATCGCTCGTTTCGAGGCCGAGGTCTCGGAATGGGAGCAGCGCGAGTACTTCGAACTTTTCTAGGGGACGGCTGATGGCGATCCTGGAGCTGGAGGCGGTGGAAAAGTCCTTCCCCGGCCGGGGCGGGCCGCCCACCCTTGCCATGGATAGGATCAGCCTAGCCGTGCGGGACGGGGAGTTCCTCTCGATCCTCGGCCCCTCCGGCTGCGGCAAGTCCACCCTGTTGCAGATTGCGGCCGGGTTGATGCCCCCTACCGCCGGCACCGTGCGCGTGGCCGGGCGCCCCGTCACGGCGCCGCCGCCGGAGGCCGTCTATGTCTTCCAGCAGTACGGCCGCTCCCTGCTGCCCTGGCGCAGCGTGCGCGACAACGTGGCCTTCGCGGTGGAGCACCGGCCCGGCGTCTCGAAGGGGCAGGCGCGGGAGGCAGCGGATGTCCAGCTTGCCGCCGTCAATCTCACGGGCTTCGGGGATCATTTCCCGTGGCAGCTCTCGGGCGGCATGCAGCAGCGAGTGGCTCTGGCCCGTGCTCTCGCGGCCGAGCCGAAGATCATGCTGCTGGATGAGCCTTTCAGCGCCGTAGATGCGCTCACCCGCCTCGACCTGCACCGGCTGATGCTGGAGCTGTGGGAGAAGCGGGGGCTGACCGTCGTGCTGGTGACGCATGACGTGGAGGAGGCGGTCGCGCTGTCAGACCGCGTGGCCCTGCTGACCAAGCGCCCCTCCACCATCGCACGGATCGTCGAAACCGGCCTGCCCCGCCCGCGCGACGCAGTGGAGGTGCGCGAGACGCCGCGCTTCCTCGAATTGCGGCACGAATTGTTGGATGCCCTACTCTCCCGGGGCGGCCATGCGGCCTGAGCGCCTGCTCCGCCTCGTCCCAGGCCTGATCTTCCTCGCGCTGCTTCTCGTTGCCCTTGAATGGGCGGTTACCACGGGGCTGATACGGCGCGCGCTGATGCCGCCGCCCTCCGCCATCTGGGAGGTGTTGCAGGACCTGGTCACCTCGGGCGAGGTGCTCGGTCCGCTCACCGCCACGCTGCGCCTCGTCTTCATCGGTTTCGGCATCGGCTCGGTGATCGGCATCGCCGTCGGCACCGCCATGGCTTGGTGGGCGCCGGCCTATCGGCTGCTGGAGCCGCTGGTGGAGATGGTGCGGCCGCTGCCGAAATCCGCTCTCGTGCCGCCGTTGATGCTCTTTCTCGGGATCGGCGACGCGATGAAGATCACCTCGGTCGCGCTCGCCGTCGTCTTTCCGGTGCTGGTGAACACCTTGCAGGGCGTGCGCGGGGTGGATCGCGTGCTGCTCGACTCCGCGCGCACCCATGGCTGGGGCACAGGCCGTGCGCTGTGGCACGTGGTGTTGCCGGCGGCGCTGCCCTTCATCCTCGCGGGAATGCGGACCAGCCTCGGCCTTGCGCTCATCATCGCCGTGCTGTCGGAGATGCTGACGGGGCAGGGGGGATTGGGCTTCCTCATCCTCGACATGCAGCGGAGCTTCCTGATCCGCCAGATGTACGCCTGGCTGGTGATCCTGGCGCTGGTCGGTCTCGCGCTTAACGCCCTCTTTGCCTGGGCGGAGGCGCGGGCGCTGCACTGGCAGACGCGCAACGGATAAAAGAGGAGACAGAAGAGATGAACGAGATCACCCGGCGCGCCGCGCTCGGCGCGGCCCTGGCCATGCCGCTGGTGGCGCCGGCCCTGCGGGCGCAGTCCCTGACGAAGATGCGCGTGAGCGTCCTGCCCGTGCTGGACACCGCCCCGGTGCACGCTGCCATCGCGCAGAACTTCTTCGCGGGGGAGGGGATCGAGGTGGATACCTCATCCACCACAGGCGGGGCGACGGGCCTGCCAGGGCTAGTCGCGGGCCAGTACCGCGTCACCTTCTCCAACACTGTCTCCACCCTGCTCGGCATCCGCGAGGGGCTGGACTTCCGCTTCATCTCCGGCGCCGCGCGCTCGCAGCCGCAGCCGCCGGACACGATGGCGATCCTCGTGCGGAAGGGCTCGGGCATCACCAGCGGCAAGGGGCTGGAGGGCAAGCGCGTCGCCTCCAACACGCGCAACAACATCGTCTGGCTGCGCGGCATGGCCTGGATCGACAAGACCGGCGGCGATTGGAAGCGCGTGACCACGGTGGAGGTGCCCTTCCCGCAGATGGCCGATGCCTTGGCCGGCGGGCAGATCGATGCCGGCCTGTTCAGCGAGCCCTTCGTGACCTCCGCCCTGGAGACGCATGGCGACAAGCTGGAGCGCATCGGCTGGATCATCCAGGAGACCGCGCCTGCCTCCTCGATCGCGCAATATGTCGCCATGAAGGAGGACCTGGAGAGGAATGGCGAGCTATTCGACCGCTTCGTCCGCGCGCTGCACAAGGGCACGGACTGGGTGAACGCCCATGCCGGCAAGCCGGAGCTGCTGCAGCTCGTCGCCAACTTCACGCGTGTGCCGCTGGAGCGGCTGCAGAAGGTGGCCTTCACCGCCTATCCGAAGGAGGTGTCGCAGCCTGAGATCGCCGAGATGATCGCGACGATGACGAAGTTCGGCCTCGGCGGCCGCTACCCCGCGCCGGCCGACCTCATCTTCCGCACGGCGAAGGCCTGACTTGGCGGGCGGCACCGTCGCGGCGCCCCGAGGGTTCCGCCCCACCTCCGGCCTGCTGCTGGTCCTCGGCCTTTTCCTCCTCTGGGAGGCCTCGGCGAGGACCGGCATGGTGGACAGCCCGAACTGGCCGCCGCTGTCGCGCGTGCTGGTCGCGCTGGTGCGGGACACGGCTTCGGGCGAGATCCCGATGCTGGTTGGCTCCACGCTCGCTCGCATGTTCGCGGGATTGGCGGCCGGCACGATCGCCGGCATCGCGGTGGGGCTTCTCTTCGGCGCCAGCACGATGGCCCAGCGGGTCCTCGGCCCGACGGTGGAGCTGATCCGTCCCATCCCGATCCCGGCCGTGATCCCGCCGCTGGTGCTCTTCCTCGGGCTCGACAACGGGATGAAGATCACGGTGGCCGCGGTCTCCGCCTTCTTCCCGCTGCTGACCAACACCGCCCAGGGGTTGCGCGCGGTGGAGGCGGACCAGATCGCCATGGCCCGCACTTTCGGCGTGCCCGCCTGGCGGCGGCTGTTCCGCGTCACGCTACCGGCCATCCTGCCCTATGTCATGGCGGGGCTGCGCGTCGCTCTCGCGCTCGCGCTCGTCACCACCGTGGTCGCTGAGATGATCGCGGGGGAGCAGGGGGTGGGCCACTACCTCGTGCTGATGCAGTTCGCGGGGCGGGCGGAGGAGATGTACGCCGCCGTCCTCGTGCTTGCCCTCCTCGGCTACGCGCTGAACCGCGGCTTCCTCTGGGTGGAGCGGCGCTCCATCGCCTGGTACTTCGCGACCGGCAGGGATGGCTGAGGCGCCCACGCGCTGGGCGCAGGTCGGTGCGCTCGCCGCGGCCGGCATCGCCGCCGCCGTGCAGTTCGGCAAGGTCGCGCCCTCCCTGCTCGCGATCGGCCAGGGCTTCGGCGTCGGGCTGACGGGCGCGGCCGGCCTCATCTCGGTCTTCGCGCTCGTCGCGGCCGCAATCGGCCTTCCAGCGGGGCTGCTGGCCGCGCGGGCGGGTGTGCGGCGCGTGTTGCTGGGCGCACTCTGGGTACTCGGTGCGGCGGGGCTGAGCGCCAGCCTCGCGCCGGGTATTGGTACCCTCTATGCGCTGCGCGCGCTGGAGGGAGCCGCCTTCCTCGCGATCGTCGTCTCGGCCCCGACCCTCGTTGCGGCCTGCGCCGCCGGGCGGGACCGTCCGCTTGCCATGACCCTCTGGAGCGCCGTGCTGCCGGCGGGGATCGCGCTCGGCCTGCTGGCAGCCCCGCTGGTGGAGGTTTTCGGCTGGCGCATCGCCTGGGCCGTCGCGGCCCTCCTGCCCTGGGGCGCGGCGCTGCTGGTGGCGGCGACGCTGCCCGCCGCGATGGCCGGGCTTCCGGCGCCGGCCTCCGGCGGGCTCGGCAGCCGCCTGGCTGCGCTGTGGCGCGCGCGGTTGCCGGTCTTCGTGGCGCTCGCCTTCGCCTGCTATTCCGTCATCTACTACGGCATCGCCAATTTCCTGCCGACCCGACTGATCGAGGGCTTCGGCCTGCCGCTCTCACTCGCCGGGATCGCGGGTGCGGTGGCGGCCCTGGTGAATGTTGCGGGCAATCTTTCCGCGGGCTGGCTGATGCGGCGCGGGCGGCGGCCCGCGGTGCTGGTGATGGCGGCGGGATCGGCCATGGCGCTGCTCTCGGCCGGCGCCTTCGCATTGCCGGCCTCCCTGCCGCTGACCCTCGCGACGGCGCTGGTCGCCTCGGGCATCGGAGGCGCGGTTCCCGCCTCGCTCTTCGTGCTGGCGCCGCGCGCGGTGCCGGATTCGTCGCTCACCAGCCCGGCGCTCGGCCTGCTGGCGCAGTGCAACAATGTCGGCGCGGTGCTCTCGCCGCTCGTGGTGGCCGCGGCAGCACGGATCGACTGGTCGCTGGCGGCGCTGCCGCTGCTGGCGGCGGGGGGCGCGCTGCTGCTCTTCGCGCGCCCGCTCCGCCGAGTGCAATAGCCCTTGCGCCGGCCGCCGGAGGGTGGCGAATAGGGACGGAACGATCGCGTGCCGGTGATGACCCGCGCGGAGAGGACGAACGATGCTCGGGGAACTGACGAAGCTTCTGGGCCGCCGCCCGCGGCGCGCCGCGGTGGACGTGGGCTGGGTGATCACCGAGCCCAAGGCATCCCTCATCTGGGATGATCCCGAACCGGTCCGGCGCAAGGTGCCGCGCCCGGCCTCCGCAAAGTCGGTGCAGGCTTGCCCGGCCGCGATCGACTTCGAGGCCCGGCACTTCGCCGTACCCTGCCCGATCGACGTGCGCCTGAGGCTGCGGCTGGAAGCCGGCAAGCCGCCGGTGATCGAGAATGCCGACGGCGCGCAGAGCTCCATCCGCAACAAGGCGCTGGGCAACATGGTGACGATCGTCAGCCGCTCGGAATGGCGCCACCCGGACCGGCCGATCCTGCAGTTCAGCACGCCCTACGTCTTCGTGGCGGATGACCCGGTCTTCCTCAACCAGTTGCCGCCCTTCCTCGGCTACACCGACCCGCCCTGGCCGGGGGTGCAGGTTTCGGGGCGCTTCCCCGTGCATATCTGGCCGCGCCACCTGATGTGGGCCTTCGAGTGGTTCGACACCTCTAAGGAACTCGTGCTGAAGCGCGGCCAGCCCTGGTTCTACCTGCGCTTCGAGCCTGAGGACCCCTCCACCGCCGTGCGGCTGGTGGAGGCAGAGCTGACGCCCGAGCTGCGCCACTACATCGATTCGATCGGCGGCGTGACGAACTACGTGAACCGCACCTACGCGCTCTTCGAGCGTGCGGCGAAGCGCCGGCCGAAGACGCTCCTCGTCCGGCGAGGGTAGGCGCGCGCCCGGGTTCCGCGCTGGCGGCGGAACCCGGGGGATCGGCTTACCCCATGTTCACCATAATCGTCTTCTTGTGGGTGAAGTGCTCCAGCATCGCCTCCAGCGAGGCTTCCTTACCGAGGCCGGAGGACTTCACCCCACCGTAAGAGAGGTTCGCCTGCACGACGAGGTTCTGGTTGATCTGCACCAGCCCCGCCTCAAGCCGGTGCGCGAGCGTGAGGCCGACCTTGAGGTTGTTCGTCCAGAGGCTGGCCGCGAGGCCGTACTCGCTGTCGTTCGCCTCCGCCAGAACGGCCTCTGGATCGTCGAAGGGCATCGCGCAGGTGACGGGGCCGAAGATCTCCTCCTGCACCAAGCGGCTCTCCTTGCCGAGGCCGGTGAAGATGTAGGGGCGGATGAACAGCCCCTTCTTCAGCGCGGGGTCGGAGGGCATGGCGGAGCAGGCGCGGCCGGTGGCACCCGCGGTCGCGACCCCTTCGTCGATGAAGGACTTCACCTTCTCGAACTGGCCTTCGGAGATGATGGTGCCAATGTCCGTCTTCTCGTCCAGCGGGTCGCCCATCACCATCTGGTCGACCTTCTCGGCCATGGCATCCACGAAGCGCTGGAAGATGGGGCGCTCGACATAGATGCGGCTGGCGGCGGTGCAGCTCTGCCCCTGGCGCGTGAAGCGCATGGAGGTGATGGCGCCCGCCAGCGTCTTCTCGAAGTCGCAATCGGCGAAGACGATCATCGGCGACTTGCCGCCGAGCTCCAGCGTGACGGGAATCAGCTTCTCGGCAGCCGCCTTGGAGACGATCTTCCCCGTCTCGACGGAGCCGGTGAAGGTGACCTTCCGCACCTTCGGGTGGGCCACCAGCGGCGCGCCGCATTCGGGGCCGAAGCCCGAGACCATGTTGAACACGCCGGCCGGCAGCACGCGATTCATCAGCTCGCAGATGCGCAGCACCGCGAGGGGCGCCTCCTCCGCGCTCTTCACCACCACGGAATTGCCGGCGACGAGCGCGGGCGCCACCTTGAGCGCCATCAGCAGCATCGGCACGTTCCAGGGGATGATCGCGCCGACCACCCCCAGCGGCTCGCGCACCGTGACCGAGAGGACATCGGGCGCGAAGGGTACGGTCTCGCCCTTCAGCTCGCCGCCGAGGCCGCCGAAGAACTCGAGGATATCGGCGACGGTGTTCGCCTCCACCCGGCTCTCGGTCCGCAGCGCCTTGCCCGTCTCGAGCGCGATGAGGCGGCCGAGTTCCTCGACATGGGTGCGCATCAGCGCGGCGCATTGCGCGACGAGGGCGCCGCGCTTGCGGGCGGGCATGCGCGCCCATTCCTTCTGGGCGCGCGCCGCGTCCTCCACCGCCGCGTCAACGTCCGCCGCATCGCCGTCGGCGGCGCGCGCGACCTCCTGGCCGGTCGCGGGGTTCACCACGGCGAAGGTCTTGCCGGAGCGGGCCGGCACGTAGCGGCCGCCGATGAAATGCAGCCCGGAAAGCGCCTTGGCGAGGGCGAAGGGATCCGTGCTGGGGGCCTCGGGCGTGGGGTGGGGGCTGTCGAGCATTCTGCGTTCCTCCGGCATCGGCCTTGGCGAAGATAGGGACAAAGGCGGGGGAGGGTGCCCCCGCCGGTCTCTTGCCGCAAGCTTGGACCCCGCTGGCGGAAGCGTGCCTTGCCGGGGAGGGCGCGGGCGGCCAATCTGGCGGTCACGGCGCGACGCGGCGCCCTGGCCAGGCCGGCTGCCCGAGGGTACGGCGCCGGCCGGGGTGCCGCGCCACACCCATAACCCTGCGCCGGCCGGCGCCCAAGCCATGGCGGCGCCGCTGGCCGGCGTCGTCCGATCCGGAGGAGACGCATGTCCGAGGCTGTGACGACCGTGGACCGGGAGGCGTCCGACCAGGACGCCCCGGCCGAGGCCGCCCCCGCCGCCGCCCGGTCCTGGATCGAGCGGCTCTGGTCCTCCATCGCCGATCGCGGGCGCCTCTTTGCCTCCGTTCCCAGCGATTCCACCCCGCCGCTGGAGCGCGCCAGGGGGCTCGTGGAGGCACTCCTGACCGAGCGCGGCGAGGCTTCGGGCGCCGCTGTCGCACGAGAGGTGATGGCGGCGCTGCGCGACCTTGCCCCGGCCGACCGCGCCGCCTTCCACCTCTTCATGGCCACCAGCTTCGGCCCAAAGCCCGATGCCCTCCGCGAAGCGGCGCTGGCCTATCTTTCGGACCCCACCCCGGCCAACGCTGCCCATCTCTCCCGCTGCGCCGAGCCGCCGCGGCAGGAGTTGCTGCGGCGGATGAACATGTCGCCGGGCGGTACCGCGGCGCTGGTGGAGTTGCGCCGCCAGCTTCTGCACGAGATGCGCGCCGAACCCGCGCTGAAGCCGCTGGAGGAGGACCTCCACCACCTCTTCGTCTCCTGGTTCAACCGCGGCTTCCTTCAGCTCCGGCGCATCGACTGGCAGACGCCGGCGGCGGTGCTGGAGAAGATCATCCGCTACGAGGCCGTGCACGAGATCGCCGGCTGGCACGACCTGCGCCGGCGCCTGGCCGCCGACCGCCGCTGCTACGGCTTCTTCCACCCGGCGCTGCCGGACGAGCCGCTGATCTTCGTCGAAGTCGCGCTCGTCCAGGGTCTCGCGGCCTCGATCCAGCCGCTGCTCGACACCGAGCACGAGGCGGGGGCGGAGGCGCGGGCGGCAGAGGCCGACACGGCCATCTTCTACTCCATCTCGAACTGCCAGGACGGGCTGCGCGGCATCTCCTTCGGCAACTTCCTCATCAAGCAGGTGGTGGAGGACCTGAAGGCGGAGCTGCCCCAGCTCACCCGCTTCTCCACGCTTTCCCCCATCCCCGGCTTCCGCCGCTGGCTGGACAAGCGGATGGCAGACGGGCTGGCGGATTCCGAGCTGGCTCTGCCGCTCTCCGAGCCCGAATGGTGGCGTGATCCCGTCCGTGTGGAGGCGTTGCGCATTCCGCTTCTGCGCCTCTGCGCCGAGTACCTGACCGAGCCGGGCGGGCGGATGGACCCGGTGGCGCGCTTCCATCTCGGGAACGGCGCGCGGCTCGAACGCATCAACTGGCTGGGCAACACCGCGCCCCGCGGCATGCAGGAATCCTACGGACTGATGGTCAACTACCTCTACGAACGCGACGAGATCGAGCGGAACCACGAGGCCTTCGCGCGCGGCGGCACGGTCGTGCGCTCGGGCGGCGTCGATGCGCTGCTCGCACCCTCCCGCGCGGTTGCCGTCCGCAAGGACAAGCCCCGCCCAGCCAAGGCGTCCTGAGCATGGTGCCGAACTTCGCGCCCGGCGCCCTGGCCGGGCTGAAGGTGCTCGACCTCACCCGCGTCCTCGCGGGCCCGACCTGCACGCAGATGCTGGGTGACCTCGGCGCAGAGGTGATCAAGATCGAGCGCCCCGGCGCCGGCGACGACACCCGCGGCTTCGCCCCCCCCTACGTGCCCCGCACGAAGGAGAGCGCCTATTTTGTCGGCGTGAACCGCAACAAGAAGTCGGTCACCCTCGATATCGCGAAGCCCGAGGGGCAGGAGATCGTCCACCGGCTGCTCGCCGAGTGCGACATCCTCGTGGAGAACTTCAAGGTCGGCGCGCTCGCCAAGTACGGCCTCGGCTGGGATGACCTGAAGGGCCGCTACCCGCGCCTTATCTACTGCTCCATCACGGGCTTCGGGCAGACCGGTCCCTACGCGCCGCGCCCAGGCTACGACGCGCTGATCCAGGCCATGGGCGGCGTCATGTCCCTGACTGGGGATATCGAGGGCGAGCCGCAGAAGGTCGGCATCCCCGTCGCCGATCTCTTCGCCGGCCTTTACGGCTGCATCGGCGTGCTGGCGGCGGTGAACCACCGCAACAGCACCGGCCAGGGGCAGCGGATCGATATCGGCATGCTCGACACCCATGTCGCCTGGCTCGCCAACCAGGGCATGAACTATCTCGCCACAGGCGAGAACCCGCCGCGGCTGGGCAACCAGCATCCCAATATCGTGCCTTACCAAGTCTTCCCGAGCAGCGACGGCTACATCGTCCTCTCGGTCGGCAACGACCCGACCTTCGAGCGCTTCTGCAAGCTCGTCGGCCAGGAGGCGCTGCTTGCTGATCCGCGCTTCGCGACCAACGCGGCGCGCGTCGGGAACCGGCAACTTGTGACCGATACGCTGACCCCCGTCATGCGCTCCCGCACTACGAAGGAGTGGGTGGCGGCGCTGGAGGAGGCGAAGATCGGCTGCGGTCCGATCAATACCCTCAAGGATGTCTTCGAGGACCCCCATGTCCAGGCGCGCGGGGTGGTAGTGGAGATGGACCACGCGAGCGGGGAGCGGGTGCAGGTCATCGCCAACCCCGTCCGCCTCTCGGCCACACCGCCGAGCTACCGCAGCGCCGCCCCGGTGCTCGGCCAGCACACGGAGGAGATCCTGGCCGGGCTCGGGCTGGATGCCGAGGCGATCGCGAAGCTCCGGTCCGATGGCGCTGCCTGAGAACCGCCGTATGACGCCGCGGGTCGGCGCCTTCCGCGCGCGCCTCGGACCGCTGGAGCCGACGCTCCGCTGGGTCGAATGGGGCCCTGTGGAGGGCGAGCCGGTGGTTTGCGTCCACGGCCTGACCCGTACGGGGCGCGACTTCGATGTGCTGGCCACGCGCCTCGCGGAGCGCGGCCGCCGCGTCATCTGCCCCGACGTCTTCGGCCGCGGCTTCAGCGACTGGCTGCCCGACGGCTCGCTCTACGCCGTGCCGACCTATGCCGCCGCCTTCCAGCAGTTCCTGGACGCGCTCGGCCGGCCCTATGATTGGGTCGGCACCTCGATGGGCGGGCTGATCGGCATGGCGCTGGCGGCTCTGCCGGGCACGACGCCGCGGCGGATGGTGCTGAACGACATCGGGCCCTTCATCCCCGCCGGGGCCCTGCAGCGCATCGCGGACTACCTCGCCCTCAGCCACGACTTCGCCAGCATCGAGGAGGTCGAGACCCATCTCCGCCTTATCCACGCCCCCTTCGGTGGGCTGTCCGACGCTGCCTGGCGGCACCTTGCGGAGACGAGCGCGCGCCGCACCCCGGCCGGGCGCGTCGTGCTGCACTACGACCCCGCGATCGCCGCGCCGATGCGGAACGCCCCGATCGCGGATGTCGATCTCTGGCCGGTCTGGGATGCGCTGACCCCGCCCGTCCTTGTCCTGCGCGGGGCCGAGAGCGACCTGCTGGACGAGGCGACGGCTGCCCGGATGGCCACCCGCCCGAAGACCCTGCTGGTCAATGTCGCGGGCTGCGGCCACGCGCCGGCGCTCATGGAGCATGCCCAAACGGCGGTTATCGCCGAGTTCCTCTCCCATTCCGGGCAAGCAACCGGGTCGGAAGGCTGACGTTCACGCCGGCAGTGCCCAACAGGGGCTGCTGGAGAACCCGATGACGAACCTGTCCCGCCGCGGGGCGATGATGCTGCCCCTCGGTCTGGCCGGCCTTGCCGCCGCCTGCGCCCCTGCTGCCCGCCAGATGGCGATGACCGCCGATCCCTCCGGCCGCGCTGACCCGGAGATGCTGGCGCTACTCGAGAGCTACGCCCGCCTCAACCCGATGCCGATCGAGGGCCTGACCTCCGCCGAGGCCCGCCGCCAGCCGAGCATGGCCGATGCCGTCCGCACCCGCGCGCTCGAGAAGCAGATCACCAATACGCAGCGTCCCATCAACAGCTACAACGACACCACGCTGACGACGGTGCCGAACGCGCTGCAGGCGCGCATCTATCGCCCCATCTCCGCCAGCGCCGGCCCGCTGCCGGTGATCCTCTATTTCCATGGCGGGGGATGGGTGATCGCGGGGATCGATACCTACGACGCCTCGGCCCGCGCGCTCTGCGCCGATGCCCAGGCGATCGTCGTCTCCGTGCACTACCGCCAGGGGCCCGAGTTCCGCTTCCCCACCGCGCATGACGACGCCAACCTCGCCTATGCCTGGGTGGTGACGAATGCCGGCGCGATCGGCGGCGATCCGAACCGCATCGCCATCGTCGGCGAGAGCGCGGGCGGCAACCTCGCGATCAACACCGCCATCTTTGCCCGCGACCGCCGGATGGGCTCGCCCCGAGCCGTGGTCGCCATCTATCCCGTGGGCGGCGTGGACCTCGAGACGCCCTCCTACCGTGAGTTCGCCAACGCCAAGCCGCTGAACAAGGCGGGCATCCAGTGGTTTGTGTCCAACTACACAACCGGACCGCAGAACCTGCAGGACCCGCGCCTCGACCTCGTTGGCCGCGCCGATCTGCGCGGTCTGCCGCCGGTCTTCATCGTGAACGCCGAGATCGACCCCCTGGCGACCGACGGCGCACGGCTGGAGGAGAAGATCCGCGCCTCCGGCGGGCAGGTCACCCGGACCCTCTACCCCGGCGTGACCCACGAGTTCTTCGGCACCGACGCTGTGGTGACGAAGGCCCGCCAGGCCCAGCGGCAGGTGGGCGAGCAACTGACCGCAGCCTTCGCGGCGGCGCCCCCGGCCGCGACGCCGGCGCGGCGTCGGCGAGGGGTGTGACCGGGCGGCCCCCGTGACTCCGGGGAGAAGAAGGAATTCTTCCTCTCCCCGGACCTCTCTCCATCATCTTCGTTTTCAAGTTGGAAGTTCTGAGCGGCCGGTGCGCCTCGGGGCCCCTGGCGGGAGAGGTCTGGAGAGGGCAGGGCCCTCTCCATGACTCCGGCCCGGGAACCTTCTACCCCGCCCGCAGGCGCTTCGCCGCGTCCACCGCGAAATAGGTGAGCACCCCGTCCGCCCCGGCACGGCGGAAGGACATCAGGCTCTCCATCATCGCGCGTTCACGGTCGATCCAACCGTTCTCGGCGGCGGCGGCGATCATCGCGTACTCGCCGCTGACCTGATAGGCGAAGGTCGGCACCGAGAACCTCTCCTTCACCCTCCGGACGATGTCGAGATAGGGCATGCCGGGCTTCACCATCACCATGTCCGCGCCCTCCGCGAGGTCGGCGGCCACCTCGCGGATCGCCTCGTCGGAATTGGCGGGGTCCATCTGATAGGTCTTCTTGTCGCCCTTGAGCGAGCCGCCGGAGCCCACGGCGTCGCGGAAGGGGCCGTAGAATGCGGAGGCGTATTTCGCCGAGTAGGACATGATCCGCGTGTGGATCAGCCCCCGGGCATCGAGCGCCGAGCGGATGGCGCCGACGCGGCCGTCCATCATGTCGGAGGGGGCGATGATGCCGATCCCGGCCTCCGCCTGGACCAATGCCTGGGCGACCAGCACCTCCAGCGATTCGTCGTTGTGGACGTAGCCGTCGCGGATCACGCCGTCATGTCCGTGGTCGGTATAGGGATCGAGCGCCACGTCCCCGACCAGGACCACGCCCGGGAAGTCCCGCGTGAGCTGCCGCGCCGCCCGGCACATGAGGTTGTCGGGGTTCTTCGCCTCCGTCCCTTCGGCGTCCTTCTTGTCGGCGGGGGTCGCAGGAAAGAGGGCGACGGCCGGGATGCCCAGTGCCGCGGCGGGGCCGACATGGTCCGACAGACGGTCGAGCGAGACGCGGAACACCCCGGGCATGGAGGGCACCGGCTGCTGCTGCCCTTCTCCCTCAACCACGAAGATCGGCCAGATCAGATCGTCCACCGAGAGGCGGTTCTGGGCCACCAGGCGCCGGGTCGGATCGTCCAGCCGGTTTCGGCGCGGACGGGCGATGGGGAAGGGGGCGTGGGTCATGCGGACCTTTCTCGCGCCGGAAGGCGCCCCCGCCAAGATAGGCGGTGCCGGGCCCGTCCCGCTGCATGGCCGACCCGCCCCCCAGGTCTGGCCTGCCCGTTCCACCGGCGGCGCAAGCCATGGTAGAGCGCGGCCATGTCAGCCCCGCTCACCATCGCGGTCGGCGCCGACCATGCCGGCGTCGCCATGAAATCCACCCTCCGCCAAGCGCTGGAGGAGGCCGGCCATTCCGTGCTCGACATGGGCACCCAAGGCCCCGAGAGCGTGGACTACCCCGACTTCGGCATGGCGGTGGCCGAGGCCGTGCAGGCGGGACGGGCGCGCTACGGCGTGCTCGTCTGCGGCACCGGCATTGGTATCTCGATCGCGGCCAATCGCCTGCCGGGGATCCGTTGCGCCCTCGTGCATGATGCGACGGGTGCCCGCCTTTCGCGAGAGCATAACGATGCCAATGTCATCGCTTTCGGCGCCCGCATGATCGGGGTCGAACCTGCGCTCGAGGCGCTGCGCGCCTTCCTCGCCACTCCCTATGCCGGCGGCCGCCACGACCGCCGGGTCCTGAAGCTCTCGCCGGACTGGACCCGTACCCCATGAACGACCTCTCGCCCGCCGCCAGCACCGACCGCTTCTTCAACGCTCCCCTCTCGGAGATCGATCCCGAGATCGCCGACGTCCTTGCGCGCGAGCTGGTGCGCCAGCAGGACGGGATCGAGCTGATCGCCTCCGAGAACATCGTCTCCCGCGCCGTGCTGGAGGCCCAGGGCTCGGTGTTGACGAACAAGTACGCGGAAGGCCTTCCCGGGAAGCGCTACTACGGCGGCTGTGAGGTCGTGGACGTGGCAGAGACGCTCGCGATCGAACGGGCGAAGAAGCTTTTCGGCTGCGGCTACGCCAATGTGCAGCCCCATTCGGGCGCCTCGGCCAACGCGGCGGTGTTCTTCGCTCTGCTCCAGCCCGGCGATACCTTCATGGGCCTGGACCTGGCAGCCGGCGGGCACCTCTCGCACGGCTCGCCGGTCAATCTCTCCGGCAAGTGGTTCAAGGTCGCGCCCTATACGGTGCGGCAGGAGGACCAGATGATCGACATGGAGGAGGTCGCCCGCATCGCGCGGGAGAGCCGCCCCAAGCTGATCTTGGCCGGCGGCTCCGCCTATGCCCGCACCTGGGACTTCGCGAAGTTCCGCGAGATCGCGGACGAGGTGGGCGCCATCTTCATGGTGGACATGGCCCATTTCGCGGGCCTCGTGGCCGGTGGCGCGCACCCCTCGCCCTTCCCCCACGCGCATGTGGTGACCACCACCACCCACAAGACGCTCCGCGGCCCCCGCGGCGGCCTCATCCTCTCGGATGACGAGGCGCTGGCCAAGAAGTTGAATTCGGCCGTCTTCCCGGGCACCCAGGGCGGGCCGCTGATGCACGTCATCGCCGCCAAGGCGGTGGCGCTGGCCGAGGCGCTGCGCCCCGAGTTCCGCGCCTATGCCCGCGCTGTCGTGGACAATGCCCGCGCGCTGGCGGACACGCTGCGCGAGGGGGGCTTTGGCCTCGTCACCGGCGGCACGGACAACCACCTCGTGCTGGTCGATCTTCGCCCGAAGAACCTGACGGGCAAGGCTGCCGAGGCCGCGCTGGGCCGCGCCCACCTGACGGTGAACAAGAACGCCATCCCCTTCGACCCTGCGAAGCCCTTCGTCACCTCGGGCGTGCGGCTGGGCTCCCCCGCCGCCACCTCCCGCGGCTTCGGCGAGGCGGAGTTCCGGGAGGTGGGGCGGTTGATCGGCAACGTGCTGGACGGCCTTTCCCGCGCCAACTCGCCCGAGGGGAACGCGGCGGCCGAAGCGGCGGCCGGGGAGGCGGTCCACGCCCTCTGCGCCCGCTTCCCGATCTACCGCGGCTGAGGCCGCCCGCCGGATGCGCTGCCCTTTCTGCCAGTCCGAGGACACGCAGGTGAAGGACAGCCGTCCGGCCGAGGACGGCGCGAGCATCCGCCGCCGCCGCTCCTGCAACGCCTGCGGCGCCCGCTTCACCACCTTCGAGCGGGTGCAGCTGCGGGAGCTGACGGTGCTGAAAAGCGATGGCCGCCGAGTGGCCTTCGACCGGGAGAAGCTTGCCCGCTCCATCCGCGTCGCCCTCCGCAAGCGGCCCGTGAACGAGGACCAGGTGGAGAGGATCGTCACCGGCATCCAGCGCCGCCTGGAGTCGGAGGGGGCGGAGGAGCTGACCTCCAAGGCCATCGGCCAGCGCGTGATGGAGGTCCTGCGGGAGCTCGATCCCGTCGCCTACGTGCGTTTTGCCAGCGTCTACGAGAACTTCCGGGACGCGAAGGACTTCCACGCCTTCCTTGGCTCCCTGGACAACTCCTGATCCCGCGCGCACATCCGGCTCGTGTCTGATGAGCAGCATATGCGGGCGGCCCTCGCGCTGGCGGCGAGAGGCCTGGGGAGCACCTGGCCCAATCCCTCCGTCGGCTGCGTCATCGTCCGGGATGGGCGGGTCGTGGGGCGTGGCCATACCCGGCCGGGCGGCCGCCCCCATGCCGAAACCGAGGCGATCCGCGCCGCCGCCGGGCACACGCGGGGAGCCACGGCCTATGTTACCCTCGAGCCCTGCTGCCACTGGGGCCGCACGCCACCCTGCACCGACGCGCTGATCGCCTCCGGCATCGCCCGCGTGGTGGTGGCGCTGCGCGATCCTGACCCGCGGGTGGACGGGGAGGGGCTGCAGCGGCTGCGGGACGCCGGCATCGAGGTCGCGGTCGGGCTACTGGAGGAAGAGGCCCGGCGCGTGAACGCGGGCTTCGTCAAGCGCCTCTCCCAGGGGCTGCCGATGGTGACGCTCAAGCTCGCCACCACGTTGGACGGCCGCATCGCGACCCGCACGGGCGAGAGTCAGTGGATCACCGGCCCCGAGGCGCGGCGACTTGCCCATGCCCTGCGCGGCGCGCACGACGCCGTCATGGCCGGCAGCGGCACCCTCCTCGCGGACGACCCTGAGCTGACCTGCCGCCTGCCGGGTTACGCCGCCCTTCCCACGGTGCGCGTGGTGGCCGATGCGCGCCTGCGCACCCCGCTCGCCGCCCGGCTGTTCAACAGCGAGGCCCCCGCCTGGATCGCGACCGCGCCCGGTGGCGACCGCGCCGCCATGGCCGCGCTAGAACAGCGGGGCGCCGAGCTGATCGACGTGCCCCCCGCGCCCGGCGGCGGGCTGGACCCGGCCGCCCTGCTGCGCGCCCTGGCGGCCAAGGGCATCACCCGGCTCATGGTGGAGGGCGGCGCGCGGCTCGGCGCCTCCCTGCTGCGGGCCGGGCTGGTGGACCGTCTGGCCTGGTTCACCGCGCCCGCGCTGATGGGCGGCGATGGCCGGTCGGGCCTGGAAGCCCTTGGGGTGGAACGCCTCGCACAGATGCCGCGCCTGTCCGTGACCGCCCGCCGACCCGCCGGCGACTGCTGGCTGGTTGAGGCCGATGTAATTCCAGCGAAGCTTGCGCCGGACTGACCCGCGCCCCTTGCCCCTTGTCATCGGGCGCCCCCCGCGCCATCCCCTGGTCCCGACCACAGCCTTCCCCGGCGGGCCCCAGGCCCCCTTCCGATAGAACGGAACCGCTCCCGTGTTCACCGGCATCGTCACCGCCATCGGCACGATCCGACGCCTGACCCCCATCGGGGCGGGCCAGGACATGCGCGTCGCCATCGCCACGCCGCCCGGCTGGCTGGAGGGCGTGGCTATCGGCGCCTCCATCTGCTGCTCCGGCTGCTGCCTGACGGTCGTGACCCTCGCCGAGGACCTTTTCGAGGTGGAGATCTCCGCCGAGAGCCTTTCCCGCACCACGCTCGGCGCCTGGGCGGAGGGGACGCGGATCAACCTCGAGCGTTCCCTACGCATGGGCGACGAGATGGGCGGGCACGTCGTCTCCGGCCATGTGGATGGCGTCGCCGAGATCCTCTCGGTCACGCCGGAGAACGGATCGCACCGCTGGCTCTTCCGCCTGCCACCCGGCCTCGCTCGCTTCGTGGCGGAGAAGGGCAGCATTACCGTGGATGGCGTGTCGCTGACCGTGAACGCGGCCGAGGGCGACACCTTCGGGGTGAACCTCATCCCCCACACCACAGAGGTCACGGCGCTGGGCGCGCTGCGTCCGGGCGGGCGGGTGAACATCGAGATCGACATGCTGGCGCGCTACGTCGCCCGGCTCAGGCAGTTTGATGCTCAGATCGGGGGCGCGGCCGCATGACCGTCCGGACCACCACCACCTTCGCCGACTTCATCTCCCCGACCGATGAGCTGCTGGAGGAGGCACGGCGCGGCCGCATGTTCGTCCTGGTGGACGACGAGGACCGGGAGAACGAGGGCGACCTGGTGATCCCCGCGCAGTTCGCGACGCCGGACGCGATCAATTTCATGGCCCGTTTCGCCCGTGGCCTGATCTGCCTGGCCATGACCCGCAACCGGGTGGAGCAGCTCGGCCTGCCGCTGATGGCGCAGAGCAACGGCACGCGGCACCAGACGAACTTCACCGTCTCCATCGAGGCGCGGGACGGCGTCACCACGGGCATCTCGGCGGCCGACCGGGCGCGCACGGTGGCGGTGGCGATCAACCCCGAACTGAACCGCGAGCACATCGTCACCCCCGGCCACGTCTTTCCGCTCGTCGCGCGGGAGGGGGGCGTGCTGGTCCGCGCCGGCCATACCGAAGCCGCGGTGGATTTCGCGCGCCTGGCCGGCCTGAACCCCGCGGGCGTGATCTGCGAGATCATGAACGACGACGGCACGATGGCCCGGATGCCGGACCTCGTCGCCTTCGCCCAGCACCACGGGCTCAAGCTCGGCACCATCGCCGACCTGATCGCCCATCGCCGTCGGACCGAGCGCCTGATCCGGCGCGTGGAGGAGGGCACGCTGGAGGATGCGCCGGGCGGGCCCTGGCGGATCGTGATCTATGCCAACAACCTCGAGTACGGGGAGCACGTCGCCCTGGTGAAGGGTGACATCTCCCGCCCTGGCCCGGTGCCGGTGCGCATGCACGCCGTGAACCTTCTCTCCGACATCACCGGCCGGCACGGCCCCAAGGACCTGCACCACGCGATGGACGAGATCGCGCGCGAGGGCAGGGGCGTCGTCGTCCTCATCCGGGACGTGAAGCCCACCGCGCTTTCGGAGCGCGTGCGCGCGGGGCGGGAGAAGGTCTCACCGGAGCTGCGCGACTACGGCATCGGCGCGCAGATCCTCGCCGACCTCGGGGTACGCGAAATGATCCTTCTCTCTAACCACCCCCGTCCCATTGTCGGCCTCGAGGGCTACGGCATCACCCTGCACGACACCCGCCCGATCGGAGACGCCCCTTGAGCACCATCGACGCCCCGCTCCGCGCCCCTCCCGAGTTGGCGGGGCCGCCGCCGCGCGTGCTCGTGATCCAGGCGCCCTACTACGCTGATGTCGTCGGCGGCATGGTGGACGGCGCGATGGCGGTCCTCGCGGGTATCGGCGCCGAGGCCGAGGTGGTGGACGTGGCCGGCGCCTTCGAGCTGCCGGCGGCACTCTCCATGGCGATCCAGGCGGGCGGGCATGACGGCTATCTCGTCTTCGGCTGCGTGGTGAAGGGCGAGACCGACCACTACGACCACATCTGCCGGGAGGCCTGCCGGGGCGTGATGGACATCTCGGTCGCTACCCGGGCGCCCATCGGCTTCGGTCTGCTCACGGTGCACAGCATCCAGCAGGCCATCGCCCGCTCCTCGCCGGATCGGCACAACAAGGGGGTGGAGGCAGCGAATGCCGTGATCGGCCAGATCGCCCTCGCCCGAAAGTTCACGGAGGTGGCCGAATGACCCAGGCCCCGAAGACCACCGCCCCGCGCCGCCCGCGCCCCAACCCGGGCCGGCCGCGGACCGGCGCCCGCGTGGCCGCCGTGCAGGCCCTCTTCCAGTCCGAGGCCGGAGGGGAAAGCGCGGAAACGGTCATTGACCAGTTCGTGCGCCACCGCATCGGCACTCTCGGTTCTGAGGATGGCTTCGAGGACGGGCGCGTGCCGCAGGCGGACGTGCCGCTGTTCAGCCGCATCGTCCGCGGCGCGGCCAAGGATTCCGAGACGATCGACGCCGCGATCTCCGCCCATCTCTCGGGCAACTGGACGTTGGAGCGGCTGGACCCGGTGCTGCGCGCCCTTCTCCGGGCGGCCGCCTCCGAGCTCTGGGGCGGCGCCAACGACACGCCGGCCAAGGTCGTGATCAACGAGTATATGGACATCGCCCACGGCTTCTTCGACGCCGAGGAGCCGCGCTTCGCCAATGGCGTGCTCGACGCGCTCGCCCGCCAGATGCGTGGGAACGAGTTCCAGCCCCGCGCCTGACGCCTCCCGTGGCCCTTCCTCCCGAGTTCGCGCTCATCGCGCGGCACTTCCGGCCGCTCGCGGGGGAGGGGGCGCTGGACCTGTCGGACGACGCCGCCCTCCTCTCGCCTCCGCCGGGCCAGCAGCTCGTGCTCGCGGCCGACGCCATGGTGGAGGGCGTGCACTACCTGCCCGAAGACCCGCCGGAGACTATCGGTCGGAAGCTGCTGCGGGTGAACCTCTCCGATCTCGCGGCCATGGGGGCGGAGCCGCTCGCCTATCTCATGACCACGGCCCTGCCGCGCGGCACCTCCGCCGAATGGCTGGAGGGGTTTGCCGCCGGGTTGGCGCAGGACCAGCGAGATTTCGGCCTTCAGGTGCTCGGCGGGGATACCGTTTCCATTCCTGGGCCTGCCTGCCTGTCGCTGACGATCATCGGCACCGTGCCGCCCGAGAGGGCGCTGCGCCGGGCCGGGGCGCGGCCAGGGGATGACCTCTGGGTTTCCGGCACGATCGGCGACGGCGCGCTCGGCCTCGCGGTGCTCCAGCGGCGGCTCCCGGCCGATCCGCACCTCGCCCGCCGCTACCGGCTGCCGGAACCGCGCCTCGCCTTGGGTATCGCCCTGCGCGGGTTGGCACGGGCGGCGATGGACGTGTCGGACGGGCTGGCGCAGGACCTCGGGCATCTCTGCCGGGCCGGCCAGGTCGGGGCCGTGCTGGAGTTGGCGGCCCTGCCGCTCTCGCCCTCGGCCGCGGCGGCGGTGGAGAGGGATCCCTCCTGGCTCCCCCGCCTGGCCACCGGGGGTGACGACTACGAGCTGCTTTTCGCTGCCGCCCCCGAGGATGCGGCGCGTGTCCACGAGGCGTCCCGCGTCGCCGGCACGGCCGTTACGCGGATCGGACGCTTCACGGAAGGAGCGGCGGAGGTCACGCTGCTTGGCCGCGACGGAGGGACCCTTACCCCCGCGCAGGGGGGATGGAGCCACTTCTGATGTCAGCGACGACCATGGACCTTCCGGCCCAGACGGCGATGCGGCGCAACGTCCGGCTCCTTTTCCTCTGCCAGGCGCTGATGAACTCCGCTGTCGTCGGCCAGGCCACCATGGGCGCGCTGATCGGCTACAGCCTGGCGGAGAACAAGGCGCTCGCGACCCTGCCCATGGCCCTCCAGATGCTGGCGACCATGACAGCCTCCATCCCCGCCGGCATGGTCTTCGCCCGGCTCGGGCGGCGGCCCGGCTTCATCCTGGGGGCGGCGGGCAGCCTTCTCGGCAGTCTCGTCTTCGCTTTCGGGGTCTGGCAGGGGAGCTTCCCACTCTACTGCCTCGGCGCCATCCCGGCGGGGATGGGCTTCGGCATCGCCCAGCACTACCGCTTCGCGGCGGCCGAGGTGGCCTCACCGGACTACCGGCCGCGCGCGATCTCCCTCGTCATGGCCGGCGGCGTGATCGCGGCGGCCCTCGGGCCGGAGCTGGTTAAGCACACGCGGGACCTCTTCGCGCCCGCGCTCTTCCTCGGCACCTACCTCATCCTCGCGCTCATGCCGCTCGCCTGCATGGCGCTGCTGACGCAGATCGCCCTGCCGCCTGCACCGCCGCGGGCGACGGTCGCCACGCCAGTGATGGAGATCGTCGCCCGGCCCGCCTTCCTGACGGCGGCGCTGACCGGCGCCGTGGCCTACGGCACGATGAACCTGCTGATGACCTCGACGCCGCTCGAGATGATGCTCTGCGGCTTCGGCATCTCGGCGAGCGCCACCGTGATCCAGGCGCACGCTATCTCGATGTACGCGCCGGGCTTCGTGACGGGGCGGCTGATCGCGCGCTTCGGCACGCGCCCGGTGATCGTGGCGGGGGTGGTGCTCAACGCGATCTGCGTGTGCCTGGCGCTGCTGGGGAAGGATTTCCTGCACTTCACCCTCGCGCTCGCGGCGCTCGGGGTGGGCTGGAACTTCATGTTCACGGGGGCCACGACCCTGCTGGCCGAGGCGCACACCCCTGCCGAACGCGTCCGGGCGCAGACGGCCAACGACTTCATCGTCTTCGGCACCGTGGCCTGCACCGCCTTCGGCTCCGGCCTGCTTCACGCCGCCAGCGGGTGGAACCTGCTGAACATCCTCGTCCTGCCGGCGCTCGGCCTCGCGCTACTCCGGATCATGCGGCGGCCGGTGCGCTTCGCGGCCTGAGGCGGGTTTCCCCGCCCCGTCAGCGGGGCGGGGCGCCGGAGCCGGCGTTGGCGCCGGGGACCGTTTCCTGCGTCGTGGTCGGTCCGAACCGGCCAATATTGCCGAAGAGCGCCTGGAGCAGGGAGCGGTCGTTGCCAGGCACCGGCGTGGTGCGTTCCACCGCCGACACGTTGCGCATCTGGTCCTCGCCCTTCTGGACGATGCCCTCGACGATGCCCTGGTCGTTGAAGCGCACGACCACCACGCGCTGGTTCTCGATCGCCGGCACCCGCGCCGGGCGCGTGTGGCTCATCGCGCTGATGTAGTACCACTCGCGGTCGTCGAAGGTGGAGGTGGCGCTGGGCGAGCCGAGCACGGCCGTCACGTCCGCCTTGCTGGAGACGCCGGGGGTGAGCTGCTGCAGAAGCTCGGCGTCCGCGCGGTTGCCGCGAAGCTGCTCCGGCGCGGAGAAGACGCCGCAGCCGGCGAGCGGCGCGGCGGCGAGCGCGGCGGAGAGGGCGAGCGCCGCGCGCCAGCCAGCCGACCCGGATCGCTGCGGCGACATCGCGCGGAATGGGCAGGGCGGATTGACGGGGCGGGGAGGGAGGGCCATCTCGCCGGTTCGATTGCCACCGCCCTGCCGCCCGGTCAACAGAGCGGCTTTGCCGGCGCGCCCGAGAGGGCCGACGGATGGAACCGCGAGAAACCCCATGGCCCTGTTCGGCCTCTTCCGGCGCCGCCCGCACGAGCGGGCCGGCTTTACCCTCTACACGGCGGCCGTCGAAGCCGCGCGCGACCCGGCCCTCTTCGGGGAGGACGCTGTGCCCGACACGCTGGAAGGGCGCTTCGACCTCGTCGCGCTTCATGCCGCTCTCCTGGTGCGCCGTCTGCACCGCGACCCCGACCCGCGCGGCCCTGCGCTTGCCCAGGCGGTGTTCGACGCGATGTTCGCGGACATGGACCTCAACCTCCGGGAGATGGGGGTGGGCGATATGTCCATTGGCAAGCGCGTGCGGCGCATGTGGGAGGCCTTCCACGGCCGGGCCCTAGCTTATGAGAGCGCGCTGGCCGCCAGCGATCTTCCCGCGCTGGAAGCGGCGCTGAGCCGGAACGTTTGGCCTGACGGTGCGCCCGAGGGGGCGGCCGGGCGGCTGGCGGCGCATGCCGCGGCATTGGACGGCGCCCTGGCCGCGCAGCCCTTCGAGGGATTTGTGCAGGGGCGCGTGGAGTGGGGAGTGCCGGCATGACCCGCGAGATGTTCCGTCCCCTCCGCCCCGCCGCGGTCGGTCCCGAGGGTCGGCACGAGCGGCTTGAGGCGACGCCGGAGGAGCGCGCGGTGTTGGTCGGGCGGCTCGGGCTGCTCGGGCTGGATTCGCTGACCGCCGAGATCGACCTCCAACCCGCGCCGGGCGGCGCGATCCGTGCCCGGGGCACGCTGCGCGCGGCGGTGGTGCAGGAATGTGTCGTCACGCTGGAGCCCGTGCCGCAGACGGTGGAGGCGCCGATCGATTGGCGCCTGCTGCCGCCGGGCGAGGAGCCCTCCGACGAGCTGGATGACGGGCCGGACGAGATTGAGGCTGAGGCCGACGGCTCCTTCGACCTCGGCGAGGCCCTGGTTCAGGACCTCTCCCTCTCGCTCGATCCCTATCCGAGGGCGCCGGGCGCAGAGCTGCCATCCGAGGCCGCGGATCGAAAGCCCTCGCCCTTCGACGCGCTTCGTGCTTTACGCGGCATTCCGAAGCCTGGCTGACCGCCGGGCCGACTTGCTTGGGCTTTCCTTGGACTTGCTCCCGGGGGGGCCGGGTGGTATGGCGCGCGCCTCCCGAGAATCCCGTCCCTTCGCGCGACGTGTAGCATCATAGAAAGGCCCGGCACCGATGGCCGTTCCGAAGAGAAAAGTGTCGCCCTCCCGCCGCGGCATGCGTCGCAGCCATGAGGCCCTCCCGCGGGAGGCGCATGCCGACTGCCCGAACTGCGGTGAGCTGCGCCGTCCGCACAACGTCTGTGTCTCCTGCGGCTTCTACGACGGCCGCGAGGTCGTTGCGGCCGGCAAGGCCCTGAAGGGCGCCGTCCGCGCCTGATCCGGCGCGCGCAGCGGCCTTTGCCCTCCTCTCTGCGATCGTAAGGAGCGCCGGAAGTGGCTGCATCCGGGGCCCCCGCGGCCGGCGCACCCGTTTCGGGCGCCCGCATTCGGGGCACGTCCGGCCCCGGGGCGGTCGCGTCCGGCGCCTCCTCCTCGAGCGGTCTCCAGGCGGAGCGCTACTCGCTCGCCATTGATGCCATGGGGGGCGACCACGCGCCCGATGTCGTGCTCGACGGGATCGAGCGGGCGGCGGACCGGCACCGCGCCGTCCGCTTCCTGCTGGTGGGCGATGAGGCGCGGCTGCGGGCGGGGCTTTCCACCCGTCCGAAGGCCGCGGCCATCTGCACCGTCCGGCACGCGCCCGACGTGATTTCCGGCGACATGAAACCCACCGCGGCGCTGCGCCTGCGGCGGGCCTCCATGCGCGTGGCGATCGACGCCGTGGCGGCAGGGGAGGCGGAGGGTGTTATCTCCGCCGGCAACACCGGCGCGCTGATGGCGCTGGCCAAGATCGTGCTCCGCACCATGCCCGAGATCGACCGGCCGGCGCTGGCGGCCATCGGCCCCTCGGCGCGCGGTGATGTGGTGCTGCTCGATCTCGGGGCGAACATCACCTACGAGGTGCGCAACCTCGTGGAGTTCGCGGTGATGGGCGATGCCTTCGCCCGCGCCGTGCTCGGCCTGACCGCGCCCACGATCGGCCTGCTGAACGTGGGTTCGGAGGAGCTGAAGGGCGACGAGCGCATCCGCCAGGCGGCGGAGATCCTGCGCGAGAGCCATATCGGCGCCGGCTTCCACGGCTTCGTGGAGGGGCACGACATCACCGCGGGCACGGTGGACGTGGTGGTGACGGACGGCTTCACGGGCAACGTGGCGCTCAAGACGGGGGAGGGGGCGCTGAAGCTGGTCGGCACGCTGCTGCGCCAGGTCTTCAACTCCTCGATTCCCGCGCGGCTCGGCTACCTGCTGGCGCGGCCGGCGCTGGACCGGCTGCGCGAATGGATGGACCCGCGGCGCTACAACGGCGCCGTGCTGATCGGACTGAACGGCGTGGTGGTGAAAAGCCATGGCGGCACCGACGCGCTCGGTTTCGCTCATGCCCTGGACGTGGCGATGGACATGGTGACGCACGGCTTCAACGAGCGCATCCGCACCGGCGTCGCGCTGCTCGGGCAGCGCGCGGCGGGCGGCGGGGAAGGGCTGGACCAGGCCCCGCAGGCCGTGGCGCGCTGATGACCCGTTCCGTGATCGTTGGCACCGGCGGCTACCTGCCGGCGCGCAGCCTGACAAACGACGAGCTGGCCGCGGCCTTCAACCTCGACACCTCCGACGCCTGGATCACCGAGCGCACGGGCATTCGGCGCCGCCATCTTGCCGCGCCCGGCGAATCGACGGCCGACATGGGGGCCGCCGCCTGCCGCGAGGCACTCGCCCAGGCCGGTGCCGATGCCTCCGAGGTGGATGCGGTTATCCTGGCGACGGCCACCCCCGATTCGGCCTTTCCCTCCACCGCGGCGCGGGTGCAGGAGAAGCTTGGCATCCACCAGGGCTTCGCTTTCGACATCTCGGCGGCCTGCACGGGCTTCATCTACGCCGTGGGCGTGGCCGATTCGATGCTGCGCACCGGCGCCTGCCGCAGCGCCCTCGTCGTGGGGGCGGAGGCCTTCACGCGAATCCTCGACTGGACCGACCGCGGCACCTGCGTGCTCTTCGGAGATGGCGCGGGGGCGGTGCTGATGCGGGCTTCGGAGGAGGCTGGCGATCAAGGCGTCCTCTCCACCCACCTGCACTCGGACGGGCGGCACGGCGACATCCTGCAGGTTGAGGGCGGGCTGGTTCGCATGGCCGGACGGGAGGTTTTCCGCCACGCTGTCTCAAAGCTCGCCTCCGCCGTGGACGAAGCCCTGGCTGCGAACAACCTCGATAAGTCCGATGTGCAGTGGCTCGTGCCGCACCAGGCGAATCTGCGAATTATCGACGCGATGGGCCGCAAGCTCGGCCTTCCCTCGGAACGGGTCGTGGTGACGGTCGACCGCCACGCGAACACCTCCGCCGCGTCGATTCCCCTCGCACTGGCCGAGGCTACCCGTGACGGACGCGTCCGAAAGGGCGACCTGGTGCTGATGGAAGCGATCGGCGGCGGGCTTACCTGGGGCGCGGCGCTGGCGCGCTTCTGAGACCATCGCCAGCCCTTGGCGGCCCCGCGACTCACCACGGCATTTCGGCAACACTGCGTGCGAGAGTCCACACTTTTGTTCCGCCTCGATTGACGGGGCCCCGCCCCAGCGGTCCAATCCCTCAGCCCGGCAAGACGGGGCGAGAGGGGGTATGGACACGTGAACACCATCACCCGCGCGCAGTTGGCCGAGGCAATCTACATGCAGGTCGGACTCTCAAGAAATGAGAGTGCGGCGCTCCTGGAAGATGTGCTCAACCGGCTGTCCGCGACACTGGAGGCGGGCGAACCCGTGAAGCTTTCGGCATTCGGCACCTTTTCCGTGCGACAGAAGGCCCAGCGGATCGGGCGGAACCCGAAGACGGGCGTGGAGGTGCCGATCACCCCGCGCCGAGTCCTGTCCTTCCGCGCCAGCCAGGTGCTGAAGGCTCGCATCAACGGCGAAACCCCGCCGCGGGGCGAGGATTGAGCAGAGGTGCGATGAGCGGCATGAGCGTGCTTGGCGGCATTACCCCCGCCGCTCCGCGGGGTGTCAGCGAGGGCGGCATGGGCGACGGGTCCGGCGCGGAGTCACCGACGCGCGCACGCAAATCGCCGACCGCCTTCCGCACCATCAGCGAGGTGGCGGAGGACCTGCACATCCCGCAGCACGTCCTGCGCTTCTGGGAGACGAAGTTCCCGCAGCTGAAGCCGCTGAAGCGCGGCGGGGGGCGCCGCTACTACCGGCCGGAGGATATCAGCCTTCTCCGCCGCATCGGCGATCTGCTCTACACCCAGGGCTACACGATCAAGGGCGTCCAGCGCCTGCTGCGCGAAGGCGGGCTGGAGGGCGTGGAGGCCGCGGCCGGCGCTGAGGACCTCTCCGCGGAGGCCGGCTATGCCGCCGAGGGCCTGGAGGTGCCGGAGGGTGGCGAGCTGCGCGCCTGCCTTGACGAGCTGGAGGCCATCGCGCGCGACCTCCGGGCACTGGGCGGCCGTTGAGCGTGCGGTGCGCCGCCAGGAAACGGCCCAGGCGGGGTTGAGGGCCGGGCGGGCGGGTGCTAGACCCCGCCGCATCGGAGCGTGGCGCAGCCTGGTAGCGCACTTGTCTGGGGGACAAGGGGTCGTGGGTTCAAATCCCGCCGCTCCGACCACTATCTCACCGTCGCATCCCCAGCGGCGCTGCCGGCAAGGCCCAATTTCGCTACGAAGTCGAATCCTTCGGGCTTTCGCTGCCTTCCGCGGGCACGCCCCACCCTAACTTGATTGGTCTCCCGACGACGCCGACTGTTACCAGGGCCGGCCTTGGCCGAAGGGACGACCGTTGCCTCATCGACTTCGCTTCCCCCTTAACCTTCGCGCGGCGCGTGCCGAGGGCAGGCCCGCCATCCGCGCCGTCTCCGCGATCGCCACCGTCCTGCTGCTGCTCCCCGCCCTCGCCAGGGCGGACCGGCCGGCCGGTCCGCCGCCCTCGAACGGCGATCTCTGCCTGCCCGCCATCGCCGCCGCGGAGCGCGCCAACAACCTTCCGCAGCACCTCCTGCGCAGCATCGCCTATGTGGAGAGCGGGCGGGTGGACCCGGCGACAGGGCGGGCGGTACCCTGGCCCTGGGCGATCAATGTCGGCGGCACCGGCTATTTCTACGAGAGCAAGGAGCAGGCGATCGCCGCCGTGCAGACCTTCCAGGCGCGCGGCATCCGCTCCATCGATGTTGGCTGCGCGCAGATCAACCTCATGCACCACGCGGCGGCCTTCGCCTCGCTCGACAGCGCCTTCGACCCGCAGACGAATACGGCCTATGCCGCACGCTTCCTGACGGACCTGCGCCGCGCGACCGGCAGTTGGCCTATGGCGGCTGCCGGCTACCATTCTCGCACCGCGGACATCGGCGTCGCCTATGCGCGCAAGGTGATGGAGATCTGGCCAGGCTCCGCGCGCTACGGCTCCCTGCCCAGCCCGGCCTTGCAGACGACCGCGCTCGGCACCTCGCTGCGGAGCGGGATCGGCGCCGCCAACACGACGCCGGGCCTCAACATGGACTACAGCGTCTATACGCCCGAATTCGCCGCCGCCGTGCGCCGCATGGACCAGGACCGCGCAGGTTCGCAGGGTGCGGGTCAGGGGAACAGGCAGGGCCGGGCGACCGCACAGCGCCGCGGCTCCAGGCAGGCGCCGATGGCGGCGCAGGCGCTTCCCGGCCGGACGGCGCGCCAGGAGGTTGGCGAAGCGCCGGGCTGACCCGGCCGCCAGGGCCGTTCCGCTAAGCGCTTGCGCCGAATCGTCGGCGCAGTCATGCTTTCCTACGCCGCAACAGACGGCGAATTGGGAGGGGAAGGCCGGGTGCAGGACTACATCCTGGAGACGGAAGGGCTGACCAAGGAGTTCCGCGGTTTCGTCGCGGTCTCCGATGTTTCCCTGCGCATCCGGCGCGGCACCATCCACGGGCTGATCGGCCCGAACGGGGCCGGCAAGACGACCTGCTTCAATCTCCTGACGAAGTTCCTCCAGCCTAGCCGCGGCACCATCCGCTACGATGGGCGGGAGATCACGCGGATGAAGCCGGCGGAGGTCGCGCGGCTCGGCCTCGTGCGCTCCTTCCAGATCTCGGCGGTCTTCCCGCACCTCACCGTGCTGGAGAACGTGCGGGTGGCGCTGCAGCGCCAGCGCGGCGGCTCCTTCGACTTTTGGCGGAGCGACGCCGTGCTGCGCCGCTATGACGACCGCGCGCGCGAGCTGCTGGCCGATGTCGGCCTGACCACCTATGCCGAAGCGGCCGCGGGCACGCTGCCCTATGGCCGCAAGCGGGCGCTGGAGATCGCGACGACCCTCGCGCTCGACCCCACGCTGATGCTGCTGGACGAGCCGACGGCCGGCATGACGCATGAGGACGTGGACAGGATCGTGGCGCTGGTGCGCCGCGTCGCCCAGGGGCGGACGGTGCTGATGGTGGAGCACAACCTAAAGGTGGTGGAGGGCCTCTGCGACGCCATCACCGTGCTGACGCGCGGGCGCGTGCTGGCGGAGGGGCCCTACGCGCAGGTCTCGCGCAACCCCGAGGTGATCGCCGCCTATCTCGGCACCGATCCCGGCATCTCCGGCGCCGCGGAGGCCGCCCATGCCTGACGCGCTGCCGCCCACCAAGACCGACGCGCTGCTGGCGATCCGCGACCTGCAGGCCTGGTACGGCGAGAGCCACGTGCTGCACGGCGTCTCCATCGACATCCGGCCCGGAGAGGTCGTGACGCTGCTGGGGCGCAACGGCGCGGGCAAGACGAGTACGCTGCGGGCCATCATGGGCCTCACCGGCCGCCGCACGGGCTCGGTCATGTTCGAGGGGCGCGAGACCATCCGGATGAGCCCGGACGCGATCGGGCGCGCCGGCATCGGCTACTGCCCGGAGGAGCGGGGGATCTTCGCGAGCCTCAACGTCACTGAGAACCTCATGCTGCCGCCCAAGGTGCGGGACGGCGGGCTGGACGTGCCGACCATCCACCAGCTCTTCCCAAACCTGAAGGAGAGGGCGAACAGCCCTGGCACGAAGCTCTCGGGCGGCGAGCAGCAGATGTTGGCCATCGCCCGCATCCTTCGCACCGGCGCGCCGCTGCTGCTGCTGGATGAGCCCACGGAGGGCCTGGCCCCCGTCATCGTGCAGCAGATCGGCGCCATGATCCGCGAGATCAAGCAGCGCGGCTTCACCGTGCTGCTCGTCGAGCAGAACTTCCGCTTCGCCCAGACCGTCGCCGACCGTCACTACGTGATGGAGCACGGGCGTGTGGTGGACGCGGTGGCCAACCACGAGATGGCAAGCAGCCTGGACCGGCTGCACGCCTATCTCGGAGTCTAAAGACCAAGAATCCAAACCGGGAGACAGAAGAGAATGACCCTCGACCGCCGCGCCATCCTGGGTGGCGCCGCAGCCCTGCCCATCCTCGGCGCGATGCCCTTCCGCAGCGCCCGCGCCCAGGCGAACAACACGGTCAAGATCGGCGTGCTGACGGATATGTCCGGCACCTACCGCGACGGCTGCGGCCCGGGTTCCGTCACCTGCGTGCGGCAGGCGGTGCAGGACAGCGGCGTGACCGGCCGCGGCATCAATGTCGAGGTGCTGCAGGGCGACCACCAGAACAAGCCCGACCTCGCCTCCACCATCGCCCGGCAGTGGATCGACCGGGACGGCGTGAACGTCATCATCGACGTCGCCACCTCCTCCTGCGCGCTCGCCGTCCACGGCGTGGTGAAGGAGAAGAACAGCATCATGCTGAACTCCACCGGCGCGACGGCGGACCTGACGGGCTCGGCCTGCAACCCGAACACCATCCATTGGACCTACGACACCTGGATGCTGGCGAACTCCACCGGCGGCGCGATGGTGAAGGCTGGCGGGGATACCTGGTTCTTCATCACCGCGGACTACGCCTTCGGCCACGCGCTGGAGCGCGACACGACGGGACTGATCAACAAGCAGGGCGGGCGCGTGCTCGGCTCCGTGAAGCACCCCTTCCCGGGCACCACCGACTTCTCATCCTTCCTCCTCCAGGCGCAGCAGTCGCGCGCGAAGGTGGTGGGGCTGGCGAATGCGGGCGTGGACACGATCAACTGCGTGAAGCAGGCGGCGGAGTTCGGGCTGACGCGGCGCCAGAAGCTGGCCGTGCTGCTGATGATCGCGAGCGACGTGCACAGCCTCGGGCTGCAGACCGCCCAGGGCCTCTCGCTCTCCGAGACCTACTACTGGGACCTCAACGACCGCACCCGGCGCCTGGCCAACAAGGTGAAGGGCGACATGGGCGGGGCCATGCCGACCATGTGGCAGGCCGGCTGCTACAGCGCCGCGCTGCACTACCTGAAGGCCGTGGCCGACATGGGCGTGGAGAAGGCCAAGGCCAGCGGCGCCGAGACGGTGGTGCGGATGAAGGCCATGCCGACCGAGGACGACGCCTTCGGTGCCGGCTCCATCCGCCAGGACGGGCGCAAGCTACACCCCTCCTACCTCTTCGAGGTGAAGACCCCGGCCGAGAGCAAGGGGCCCTGGGACTACTACAAGCTCGTCCGCACCGTCCCAGTTGAGGAGGCCTTCCGCCCGATGGCCGAGGGCGGCTGCTCCCTCGTCCGTACATGACCACCGCGCGGGGGGCTTCGGCCCCCCGCCAGCAACGGGTGACCCGCCTTGCTCGAAGACTTCCTTTCCCAGCTTGAGATGGCCGCCCCCCAGATCGTGCTCGGGCTGGTGAACGGCGCCTTCTATGCGCTGCTCTCGCTGGGCCTGGCCGTGATCTTCGGCATGCTGAACGTCATCAACTTCGCCCATGGGGCGCAGTTCATGATGGGCGCCTTCGTGGCCTGGATGCTGCTCAACTGGGCGGGCATCCCCTACTGGGGGGCGCTGATCCTCTCTCCGCTGATCGTCGGCGTCTTCGGCGTGGTGCTGGAGCGTCTGATGATCTCGCGGCTCTACAAGATGGACCACCTCTACGGGCTGCTGCTGACCTTCGGGCTGGCCCTGATCATCGAGGGCGTGTTCCGCAACAGCTTCGGTTCCTCCGGCCTGCCCTATGCGCCGCCGGCGGCGCTGACCGGGGCGCCGGTGGACCTCGGCTTCATGATGCTGCCGAAGTACCGCCTCTGGGTCGTGGTGGCGGCCTTCTTCGTCTGCATTGCCACCTGGCTGGTGATCGAGAAGACGCGGCTGGGCGCCTACCTGCGGGCGGCGACGGAGAACGCGCCGCTGGTGCAGGCCTTCGGCGTGAACGTGCCGCGGATGGTGACGCTGACCTATGCCGCGGGGGTGGCCCTGGCGGCACTGGCCGGCGTGCTGGCGGCGCCGATCTACTCGGTGAACCCTGCCATGGGATCGAACTTCATCATCACAGTCTTCGCGGTGGTGGTGATCGGCGGGATGGGCTCCATCCTCGGCTCGGTCATCACGGGCTTCGCCCTTGGGCTGGTCGAGGGGCTGACGCGGGTGATCTACCCCGAGGCCTCGGCCACCGTGATCTTCGTCATCATGGCGATCGTGCTGCTGGCACGTCCCGCCGGCCTTTTCGGAAGGGCCTGAGCCATGGCTTCCGCCACAACTGCCCCTCTCGACGTCCTGCCGCCCACCGCGCCGCGATCGGGGCTCTTCGGCTTCACCCGGGCGCAGGGCATCGCGCTGGTGGTGATGCTGGCGGCGATTGTGGTGCTGCCCTTCTTCGTCTACCCGCAGTTCCTGATGAAGCTGCTCTGCTTCGCGCTGTTTGCCTGCGCCTTCAACCTGCTGATCGGCTATGTCGGGCTGCTCTCCTTCGGGCACGCGGCCTATTTCGGGATGGGCAGCTACGCCTCGGCCTACGCCTCGCAGACTTGGGGGCTCTCGCCGGAACTCTGCGTGCTGATCGGCGGCGGGGTGGGCGCCGGGCTGGGGCTGGTGTTCGGCTGGATCGCCATCCGCCGCGCCGGGATCTATTTCGCCATGATCACGCTGGCGCTCGCGCAGATGGTCTACTTCTTCTGCGTGCAGGTGCCCTTCACCCGCGGCGAGGATGGAATTCAGGGCATCCCCCGCCACGCCCTGCTGGGGATGGTCGATCTCGGGCCGGACATGCGGATGTACTGGTTCGTGGCCGCCGTCTTCCTCGTCGGCTTCCTGCTGATCCACCGTGTCATCCATTCCCCCTTCGGCCAGGTGCTGACGGCTATCCGGGAGAACGAGCCGCGGGCCGTCTCGCTCGGCTACCGGGTCGATGACTACAAACTCCTTGCCTTCGTGCTCTCGGCCGGGCTTGCGGGGGTCGCGGGCGGCACGAAGGCGCTGACGGTGCACATCGCCACCCTTATCGACGTGAACTGGCCGATGTCGGGCGAGGTGGTGCTGATGACCCTCCTTGGCGGCCTGGGCACCCTCTTCGGGCCCGTCGTCGGCGCGGGCGTGGTCATGGCGATGGAGACCTACCTCGCCCCCTTCGGCGCCTGGGTGACCATCAGCCAGGGCATCATCTTCGTCGCCTGCGTCCTCGCCTTCCGGGCGGGGATCGTGGGGGAGCTGGCGAAGTGGCTGCGGGTGAAGCTCTAGCGGGGCACCATGGGCCGCAGGCGGCGGGAACGGCGCGCGCGGGAGGCGCTTGAAGCAGGGGCATCGCGGGACGATCTTCGGCCCGACATGATCCCATCCCCACGCCCTGCTGGCCCCCTCGCCACCCTTCCGGCGCCGATGCGGCGCCTGGCCGGCTTCGCGCTCCTCGCGGCCGGCGTCGGCTTTACGGGGCTGCTCTCCTTCATCCACGTGCTGGTGGAGCTTTTCGATTGAGCCTGCCCCCTTTCGAGAGGCCCGCCGGCCCCTATCGGGGGCATGACCGGCTGCCCGGGTGGTGGACGGGGCTGCGCGGCGTTCCGATCGCCCTCTTCGCCATCCCCTTCGTGCCCGCCTTCTTCCTCGCGCTGATCGGCGGGGAAGGGCGGCTTATCGGCGGCTGCATCGCGGGGCTGGCCGGTGTCGGGCTCGCGATGTCCCGCCTCGCCCGGGCGCGGCGGGGCGATGCCCGCCGGGCGGGCGTGATCCTGGCCGTGGGAATCGGGCTCGCCGCGCGCTTTGCTGGCGATACGGCGCCGATCGGCGCGGTGGCGCTCGCGCTGATGGCCTGGGCCGGGGCGCGCCTGCTGTTCGACGGAGTGACCGAGGTCGCGCCGCCACCGCCGCCGAGGCCCGCCCCGCCGCCGGACGCGCTGGACCCCATGCGGGCGCGGTTGGCCAAGCTGCGCGCAAGCGATCCGCGGCTGCTTCCGCCGGCGCAGGAGCTGGGCGGGCTGTTGGAGGAGCTGGCCCAGCGTCCCGACGCGGCCGGGCAGGCACGGCGCGTGCTGGTGGTGGGCCTCGACGGGCTGGAGCGGATCGGGGAGCGGCTGGAGCAGGGCGCGACACCGCCGGAGACGCTTCCGAAGCTGCTGGACGACCTCACGCGGGCGGCGCGGCAATCCGCCGCCGACCTGCGCGGTGCCGAGACGGAGGCGCTGGCGATCCAGGTGAAGGTGTTGCAGGACCGTCTGCACCAGGAGGGCATCTCGTGAGCGACAACTCGGTGGAGCCCGCCGCGCCCGGCGTCCAGGAACTTGCGGCGCGGATCAACCTCAACGACCCCGGCAGCATCACCCGCTTCGGGCAGGAGGCGCAGGGGCGCGCGGCCGCGGCGGCGGACGCCATGCTGGGTGCCGCGCGTAGCGACGCGGTCGGTGAAGCCGGCGATTCGCTCTCCCGCCTGCTCGGCACGCTGCGCGGCTTCGACGTGACGAAGCTGGACACCAAGCCGGGCCTGCTCGCGCGGCTGATCGGCCGGGCCGGCAGTGAGACGACGGCCATCCTGCAGCGCTACGAGAGCGTGCGCGGGCAGGTGGAGGCGATCGGCGACAAGCTCGACACTCATCGCACGCGGCTGATGGAGGATGTGGAGCGGCTTGAGCGCCTCTATGAGGCGACGCTGACATGGTTCCATGCCCTGGCTGACCATGTGGCGGCCGGCGAGGCGGTGCTGGCGCGTACGGACCAGGAGGCGATCCCCGCCGCGGAGAAGGCCGCGATGGATCCCGCCGATCCCATCGCGCCCCAGCGGCTGCGCGACCTGCGCGCGGCACGGGAAGATCTCGATCGCCGCGTGCACGACCTCCGGCTGACGCGGCAAGTGGCGATGCAGGCGCTGCCCTCGATCCGGCTGATACAGGAGAACGACAAGGCGCTCGCCGGGCGGATCCACTCGGTGCTGGCCAATACGGTGCCGCTGTGGCGCACGCAGCTTGCCCAGGCACTGGCGCTGCAGCGGATGCGGGAGGCAGGGGCGGCAGTGAAGGCTGCGACCGACCTGACGAACGAGTTGCTGACCGCCAATGCCGAGGGGCTCCGCCGGGCCAATGTGGAGGTGCGGACGGAGATCGAGCGCGGCGTCGTGGACCTGGACGCGGTGCAGAAGGCGAATGTGGCGCTCGTCTCAACCATCGAGGATTCGCTTCGTATCGCGCAGGAGGGGCGCGAGCGGCGGGTCGCCGCGACGAAGGCGCTGGGCGAGGCGGAGGCGGAGATCCGGCGCGCGCTGACCGCCGCGCGCGCGACGCCACCGAAGCGGGGCTGAGCGCCGCCTCGGCAGAATGAACGGGCTGGGGGAGGGATGCCTTCCCCGGCCTTTCGCTTACCGGCGCGCGGAAGCCTGCGCGACGTAGTTGTCGAAGCTCAACTCCGAGACCCGATGCCAGATCCGCATGTCGTCGCGGTGCTTCGACCAGCTCTCGTGGATCTTCGCGAAGTCGGGGTTCTTCGCCACCAGGTCCTTCTCGATGTCGAGCCAGGTGCGGAGGCAGCCGTCCATCATATCGCGCGAGAAGGGCGTGAGCTTCGCGCCCTGGGCGACGAGGCGGCGGAGGCTGTCCGGGTTGCGGATGTCGTAGCGCGCGACCATCCAGTGCGTCGCCTCGGCGCAGCCGGCGCGGATGGCGGCCTGGTAGGACTTGGGCAGGGCGTTCCACTGGTCGAGGTTGACGTAGAAGTAGGTGGAGGCGCCGCCCTCCCACCAGGCGGGATAGTGGTAGAAGGGCGCGACGCGGACGAAGCCGAGCTTCTCGTCGTCATAGGGGCCGAGCCATTCCGCAGCGTCGATCGTCCCGCGCTCGAGCGAGGGGTAGAGGTCGCCAGCGCCGAGCTGCTGGGGCACGCCGCCGAGCTTCGAGAGCACCTGGCCCGCGAGGCCGCCGATGCGCATTTTCAGGCCGTTGAGGTCGGTCGCCGGGCCGAGGGCCTTGCGGAACCAGCCGCCCATCTGCGCGCCGGTGGCGCCGAGCGGCATGCCGAGGACGTTGAACTTGCGGTGGACCTCGTTCATCAGGTCGATGCCGCCGCCCTCGTACATCCAGGCATTCTGCTGGCGCGTGTTGAGGCCGAAGGGCAAGCCGGTTGCGAAGGCGAAGGCCTCGTTCTTGCCGGTGTAGAGGAAGCTCGTGGTGTGGCAGCACTCGATGCTGCCGGACTGCACGGCGTCGAGCGCCTGGAGCGGCGGAGTGATCTCCCCGGCGGAGAAGACGCGGATCTGGAAGCGGTCGTCCGTCAATTCGGAGACCACGCGCGCGAAGACCTCGCCCGCGCCGTAGATGCAGTCGAGCGAGCGTGGGTAGGACGAGGTCAGGCGCCAGCGGAGGGTCGGCTGCGCCGATTGCGTGACAGCGGGCTGGGCGAGGGCGGGTGCGGTGGCTGTCGCGGCCAGCGTGGCGGCGGTGCCGGCGCGGCCGAGAAGGGCGCGGCGATCCATGGCGGTTTCCTCCGTGTTGCTGCACGGACTACTGCGATCCGTCCCCTCTTTCCAGGGGCCTGCTTGACCGCGCGGCGGAGGCGGTGTGCCATCGGCGCCGAACGAACGGGAGGATGCGATGCGCGCCTGGGCGGTTGTTGAGACGGGCGAGCCCTTGCAGGCGATGGACTGGCCGACGCCGGAGCCGAAGGGCTCGGAAGTCCTGATCGAGGTGACGCATTGCGGCGTCTGCCATTCGGACCTCCACATTTGGGAGGGTGGCTACGACCTCGGCAGCCGCGGGCGGCTCTCGCTGAAGGATCGTGGTGTCGTGCTGCCGCTGGCCATGGGGCATGAGATTGCGGGGCGCGTGGCGGCGATAGGGCCGGAGGCGACAGGCGTGTCATTGGGGGAGGCGAAGGTCGTCTTCCCCTGGATCGGCTGCGGAAAGTGCGAGCGCTGCGCGGCGGGCGAGGACAACATGTGCCCGAACCAGGCGCGCACCCTCGGCATCTACCGCAACGGCGGCTACGCGACGCATGTGCTGGTGCCCGACGCGAAGTACCTCGTGCCGGTGGACGACGTGGACCCGGCGGTGGCGGCGACCTATGCCTGCTCGGGAATCACCGTCTATTCCGCCATCCGCAAGCTCGGCAGCCTGCCGCCCGAGCGGCCGGTGGTGCTGGTGGGCGCGGGCGGGCTTGGCCTCAATGCCATCCAGATGCTGAAGGCCATCGGGCATCGGCGGATCGTCTCGGTCGATGTCTCCGCCGAGAAGCTGGCGGCGGCGCGGGAGGCGGGCGCGACGGAGACGGTGCTCGCGGAGGGCGACGTCACCGCCGCGATCGTGGCGGCCTGCGGCGGGCCCGCGCTGGCGGTGATCGACCTCGTGAACGGCAGCGCGACAGCGCGCTTCGCCTTCGACGCGCTCGGCAAGGGCGGCGTGCTCGTGCAGGTGGGGCTGTTCGGCGGCGAAATGACCCTTCCCCTGCCGATCATGGCGATCCGCGCGCTGACTGTGCAGGGATCCTATGTCGGCTCGCCCGCGGACCTGCGGGATGTCATGGCGCTCGCCAGGGCGGGCAAGCTGGCGCCCCTGCCGGTCTCGACCGCACCGATGGAGCAGGCCGGAGCCGTGCTGGAACGCCTGCGGGACGGTAAGGTGACCGGCCGGGTTGTGTTGCGGGCGGAGGCGGCCTGAGAGGCACCGCCCACGGCAAAACGCCCGCGGAACCAACGGTTCCCGGGCGCCTGCCGATCAATCCTGCCAGGCTTCGCGCCCAGTAATGACTAACGATGGATGATTACTTGATCTTGGCCTCACGGAAGACGACGTGCTTGCGGGCGACGGGGTCGTACTTCTTCTTCTCCATCTTGCCGGTGGCATTCCGCGTGTTCTTCTTCGTCACGTAGAAGTAGCCGGTCTCGGCGGAGCTGACGAGGCGGATCTGGATGGTGTTGGACTTGGCCATGTTCGGGCTCGGGACTCGATTCCAGGTGGGCGGGTGCCGGCCAGGGCCGGGTCGCGAAGGGGCCGGAACCTAGCGCCCGGAGCGGCCACGTCAAGCTTTCTGTGGGTGTTCCACCGTTCAGCCGCCCAGGGCGGCCTCATAGAGTTCGGGACGTTCCAGCACGGCGCGGGCGGTGGCGAGGTCGGCGTCGCGGCCCTCCGCGGGTGGGCAGGCGTTGCGCAGGGCTGCGATCTCGCTCGCTGGCACGGGAGTGCGGGCGGCGCGGGCGCGGGCGAGCGGGATGGCCATGGGGTTCTCGACGGTGCCGAGGGTGGCGAGACCTCGCGCCGTCTCCTCCGCGCCGAGGCTGGTGCAAAGGGTGGGTAGCACCCCCAGCATCTGCAGCGGCCAGCCGCGCGGCGCGAGAATGCGCGACCAGGAGAGCGCCAGCTCCCCTCCTCCGGGCAGGGGCACGAGGATCTGGATGAGGCCCTTTCCAAGGGTCGTGCTGCCGATGACGAGGCCGCGGCCGAGATCGCCGATGGCGGCCGCGACCACCTCGGCGGCGGAGGCGGTGCGGCCGTCCACGAGCACGATCACGCGGCGGCCGGCGGCCAGGTCTGGTTCACCCGCGATGAGGCGGCGGCGGGAATCGGGGTGTCGGCCCTCGGTGGTAGCGATGACCATGCCGGGCGGCAGGAAGGAATCCGTCACTTGGACAGCCTGTTGCAGCAGGCCGCCGCGGTTGCCGCGGAGGTCCAGCACGACGCCGAGCGGGGCGGCAGCGGCCGGGGCGCGGGCGATGGCGTTGTTCAGCTGCGAAGGGGTAGCGGCCGCGAAGAAGGGAACCCGCAGCCAGAGGATACCGTCGCGCACCTCGGAGGAGACGGAAACCGAGGGGGCGGGGTTGCGGGTCATCACGAGCGTGAGGTGCTGCCGGCCCCGCTGGACCTTGAGGACAATGCTGCTGCCGGCAGGGCCCTCCAGCACGTCCAGCGCCTCCGGCAGGTTGGCGCCGGAGAGGGCGATGCCGTCCGCCTCCAGTATGCGGTCGCCCGGGCGCAGGCCGGCGCGCGCGGCGGCGGTGTCCGGGACGACCTGCGTGACCGCCACGCTACGCCGCGCCCCAGGGGAGAGGACGATGCCGAGATCGGTGATGCCGAGCCGCCGCTCCCGGCCCTGGCGGGTTTCGTCGGGTGTCGTGTAGCGGCTGTAGGGGTCGAGGTGGTTGAAGATTTCCTCGAAGACCGCTTGCAGGACCGCCTGCCGCCCGGCGCGGCGGAGGGCAGGGGACTGCCGTTCCGCCTCGTTCAGCAGGGCCGCGACGGCATCCGCTACGGAGGCGGGCGTGGTGCCGGCGAGCCGGTCGGCAGCCAAGGTTTCCGAGAAGCCGAGGACGAGCGCGGGACCGCGGCGGGCGGAGGACAGCGTGGCGTCGATCGCCTCCACCCCGCGCAGCGCCCAGAGGCCGAGGAGCGGCGGGTCGGTGGCCTCGAGGTGGCGCTCGGCGATGGCGGCGAAGGCGGCGCGCAGCACCGGGGCGTAGTCCTGCGCGAGGGCCGGTGCGGGGCGGAACAGGCCCCAGGCAAAGAGCGCAGCGAGGAGGAGCTGACGGGTCAGCGCGCCCGTGGGGCGGCGCCGCGGCCCTGCTTCCCCTTGCGGGCGGTAATCTTCTGGCGGCCGCGCGGCGGTGTGCCGCCCGCCTTGCGCGGCGCTGCCTGAGGCGTGCCCTGGAGAAGCTGGAAGGTGAGGCTCCCAGTGCGGGGCACGGCCTCGGACAGCCGCACCTCGACCTCCTGGCCCAGGGTGAAGGTCAGACCCGTGCGGCGGCCGATCAGGCGCATCGCCGCTTCCTCGTGGAACCATTGGTCGTCCGGCAGGGCCGCCATCGGGACGATTCCGCTGGCGCCGTTCTCCTCCAGTGTCACGAAGAGGCCGAAGCGTGTCACCCCCGAAACGCGTGCCGGGAAGTCCGCGCCGACACGATCGGCCATGTAGGCCGCGAGGTAGCGGTCCACGGCGTCGCGTTCGGCCAGCGCCGCGCGGCGCTCGGTCTTGGTGATGTGCTCGCCGGTTTCAGCCATGGTGCCGATCTCGGCGTCAGTCAGGCCGTCCTCGCCGAGATGCAGGCCGCGGATGAGGGCGCGGTGGACCAGCAGGTCGGCGTAGCGGCGGATTGGGCTGGTGAAGTGCGCGTAGCGCGGCAGGGCAAGGCCGAAATGGCCGATATTCTCCGGGTTGTACTCGGCCTGGGACTGGCCGCGGAGGATCGTCTCGCTCACCAGGCGCGATTCGGGCCGCTCCTGCATCGTCTCCAAGATATGGGCGAAATCGCGCGGCTTCACCGCGTTCGAGGCCGGCAGCGAGATGCCTAGGCCGGAGAGGAAGGAGCGCAGCGTCTCCATCTTCTCGTCCGAGGGCCGGTCGTGGATGCGGTACATGGGCGGGAGGTGGAGGCGCTCAAGCTCCTCCGCCGCGCAAACATTGGCGGCAATCATGAACTCCTCGATCAGCCGGTGGCTGTCGAGGCGGGCGCGCGGGGCGATGGAGAGGACCTTGCCGCTCGCATCGAGAACGACTCGGCGCTCAGGTAGGTCGAGGTCGAGCGTGCCGCGGCGCAGCCGGGCGGCGAGCAGGGCCTCAAAGGCGCCGTAGAGGCGGGCGATGTGGCCCTCCGCTAAGCCGGCATCCTCGCCGGCGTCGCGGGCGGCCTGGACCTTTTCGTAGGTGAGGCGCGCGGCGGAGCGCATGAGGGCGCGGCCGAAGCGGTGCGACGTCTTCGTGCCGCCGGAGTCGAAGAGCATCTCGACGTAGAGGCAGCCGCGGTCCTCATCGGGCTTGAGGCTGCACCAGCCGTTGGAGAGGGCCTCGGGCAGCATCGGCACGACGTGGTCCGGAAAGTAGACGGAGTTGCCGCGGTGCTTCGCTTCCCGGTCAAGGGGGGCGTTCGGGCGGACGTAGTGGGCGACGTCGGCGATGGCGACGAGGATGCGCCAGCCGCCCTCGCGGGGCTCCGCGAAGACGGCGTCGTCGAAGTCGCGGGCGTCCTCGCCATCGATGGTGACGAGGGGGATGTCGCGGAGGTCGTCTCGCTTTCCGAGCGGGGTTGCCTCGGCGCGGGCGGCGGCCTGGATGACCTCGTCCAGGAACTCGTCGGGGATGCCGTGGGCGGCGATGCAGAGGCGGGAGACGCCGCGCGGGTCGTCCATGGAGCCCAGGCGCTCGACGATGCGGGCGGGGCGGGGGCCCATCAGGCGCTCGCGCCCGGCGCCGGGGATGGGCTCGGCCTGCACCAGCTCGCCCTCCTGCGCGCCGTTCGCCTCGCCGGCGGGGATGATCCAATTCGCGCGGGAGCGGCGGTCCACGGGCTCGACCATGCCGTTCGTGTAGATGCCCAGCACGCGCGAGGGCGTGCCGGTGCCGATGCGCTTGAAGGTGCGGCCCTCGTACTTGTTGCCGCCGATCCGGGTAATGCGGGCCAGAACCCGGTCCCCCGGGGCCAGGGCGGGCTGGCCGCTGCGCTCGGGGCGCATGTAGACGACCGGCTTCTCCGCGCCCTCCCAGTTGATGGGGCGGGCGATGGGGTCGCCGTCGGGGTCGGTTCCGATGACCTCCAGCGCGGCCATGTCGGGCAGGGTGGCGCTGTGGCGGATCGTGCGGCGGCCGACGGGGGCGATGCGGCCCTCGTCCTTCAGGCTTGCCATCAGCTCGCGCAGCGCCGGCCGCTGGTCGCTGGTGAGGCCGAAATGCCGGCTGATCTCGGTCTTGCCCACGCGGCCGGGCGCGGCGCGGAGATAGGCGAGAAGCGCTTCACGGTTTGGGAGGGGGTTCGGGGCGCTCTCCGGCTCCGGTTTCTCGGGGGGCGCCGCCATGTCAGGCGCCGCCCTTGGCCGCAGCCTTCTTCGGCGCGGCCTTACCGGCAACCGGCTTCTTGGCCGTCCCCTTCATGGGCGCCTTCTTCGCGGCGGGCTTCGGCGCGGCCTTGGCTGGAGCCTTCGCGGCGGGGGCTGCCTCGGCCGCCGCCTCCTTGGGCTTGGCCGCCTTCTTCGCCGGGGCCTTGCGGCCGCCCGCGCCCTTCTTCGGGGGAAGGGGCTTGCCCTTCTCCGCGAGCAGGGCGACGGCCTGATCGAGGGTGAAGTCCTCCATCTGCACGCCGCGCGGCAGGGAGGCGACGGTGGTGCCATGCTGGGCATAGGGGCCGAAGCGGCCGCGTTTCACCTCCACCGGGGCGCTGTCCTTCGGGTGGTTGCCGAGAAGGATGCCGCGCGGCTTGGCGTTGGCCAGCAGCTCCATCGCGCGGTTCATGCCGAGCGAGAGGATGTCGTCGTCCGCCTGCACGCTCTGCGAGAGGGCGCCCATCTTCAGATAGGGGCCGAAGCGGCCGAGATTGGCGGTGATCTCCTCGCCCGTTTCCGGGTGCAGGCCGATGATACGGGGCATGTTCAGGAGGGTGATGGCGCGGTCGAGCGTCAGCGTCTCCGGGTCCATGCCGCGGGGGAGGGAAGCGCGCCTTGGTTTCGTCGGCTTGCCCTTGGCGTCGGTGCCGGGCTCGCCGAGTTGGACGTAGAGGCCGTAAGGGCCGCGGCGCAGCGAAATCTCCTGGCCCGAATCGGGGTCGGTGCCAATGGCGCGCGGGCCCTCGTTGCCGCTGTCCTCGCTGTCGCCGGTGGGGACGACGAGGGGGCGGGTGTATCGGCATTCCGGATAGTTCGAGCAGCCGATGAAGGCGCCGGTGCGGCCAAGGCGCAAGCCCAGGCGGCCGCCCATCCGGTGCTCGTTGATGCAGTTCGGGCAGGCGCGGGGGTCGGTGCCGCCCTCCTTGGCCGGGAAGAAATGGGGGCCGAGATCCTCGTCCAGCGCGTCGATGACGTCGCTGATCTTGAGATCCTTCGTGGCGTCCACGGCGGCGCGGAACTGGTCCCAGAAGTCGCGCATGACCTGGCGCCAGTCGGCGCGGCCGCCGGAGATGTCGTCGAGCTTCTCCTCCAGCGCCGCCGTGAAGTTCGTGTCGACGTAGCGCTCGAAGAAGGAGACGAGGAAGGCGGTGACGAGGCGGCCGCGGTCCTCGGGCACGAAACGGCGCTGGTCGAGGCGGACGTACTCGCGGTCCTGCAGGGTCTGCAGGATGGAGGCGTAGGTGGAGGGGCGGCCGATGCCGAGCTCCTCCATCTTCTTCACCAGCGACGCCTCGGAGTAGCGGGGCGGGGGTTGGGTGAAGTGCTGTGAAGCAGTGACAGTGTCACGCTTCGGCTCCTCGCCCTGGGCAATGGGGGGAAGGGTGCGGTTCTCGTCATCGGCGGCCTGCTTGGGGTCGTCGATGTCCTCGCGGTAGAGCTTGAGGTAGCCGTCGAAGGCGATGACCTGGCCGGTGGCGCGCAGGCGTGCCTTGCCGGCCTTGTCGTCGATGTCGACCGCCGTCTGGTCCATCTCGGCCGACTGCATCTGGGAGGCGACGGCGCGCTTCCAGACGAGGTCGTAGAGGCGGCGCTGCTCGGGGTTCAGATAGCGCGCGACGTCCCCTGGCGTGCGCCGCACGTCGGTTGGGCGGATGGCCTCGTGAGCCTCCTGGGCGTTCTTCGCCTTCGTCGCGTATTCCCGGGCGGCGGAGGGCAGGTAGGGGTCGCCGAAGGCGGACTTCACGTGCTCGCGGATCTCGCCGATGGCCTCGCGCGACATCTGCACGCCGTCGGTTCGCATATAGGTAATGAGGCCGACGGTCTCGCCGCCGATATCCACGCCCTCATAGAGCTGCTGGGCGAGGCGCATGGTCGCCTGGGCGCCGAAGCCGAGCTTGCGGCTGCTCTCCTGCTGGAGGGTAGAGGTGGTGAAGGGCGGCGGCGGGTTGCGGCGAGTGCGCTTCTTCTCGACGGCCGAGACGGTGAAGCTACCGGCCTCGACAGTCCCCTTCGCGCGGGTGGCCGTCGCTTCGTCCGGAAGGTCGAACTGGTCGAGGCGCTTGCCGTCGAGGTGAGTCAGGCGGGCGGTGAAAGGGGCGCCGGTCGGGGTGCGGAAGGCGGCCTCGATCGACCAGTACTCGCGCGGCTTGAAGACCTCGATCTCCGCCTCTCGGTCGGTGATGAGGCGGAGCGCGACCGACTGAACGCGGCCGGCGGAGCGGCTGCCCGGCAGCTTGCGCCAGAGGACGGGGGAGAGGGTGAAGCCGACGAGGTAGTCGAGCGCGCGGCGGGCGAGATAGGCGTCGATGAGCGGGACGTCGAGGTCGCGCGGGTGCTCGATCGCGTGCTGGATGGCGCGCTTGGTAATCTCGTTGAAGGTGATGCGGTGGACCTCGATGCCCTTCAGGGCGCGGCGGCCCTCGAGCATCTGGCGCACGTGCCAGGAGATGGCCTCGCCCTCCCGGTCGGGGTCGGTGGCGAGATAGAGGCGCTTGGAGTGGCCGGCCTTCAGGGCCTGGGCGATCTCGCGGACCTGCTTCTCGCCCCGCTCTTCCGAGGACCAGTCCATCGCGAAGTCCTCCTCCGGACGGACGGAGCCGTCCTTGGGAGGGAGGTCGCGGACATGGCCGAAGGAGGCCAGGACGGTGTAGCCGTCGCCCAGGTACTTGTTGATGGTCTTCGCCTTGGCGGGCGATTCGACGACGACGACATCGGTCATTGGGCGTCAGTCATTTGGGGCGCTCAGGCCTCCGGTTCATCTGCGCGCTGAATGCCGGAACGCACGACGCGGTTTCCGGGAAGCGCTTCGATCAGGCCCTCCAGCTCCAGTTCGAGAAGCGCGGCGCGGGCGGTTGACGCGGTTAGGTGGCAGCGGCGAAGCACCTCGTCAACCGTGACGGGTGTTTGGCCGATCAGCGAGAGGAGGTCGGAGGGAGCGCCTTCCTCGCGTGGCGCGGGCACACGCGAGGGGGCGCGCGGCGCCTGCCGGCCGCTGGGCGGGGTGAAGACCGGCACCGCCTCGGCGGTCGCGGGCAGGGTCTCCAGGATGTCGGCGGCCGTCTCGCAGAAGTGGGCGCCCTGGCGGAGAAGGTCGTTCGAGCCGCGGCAGCGGGGATCGAGCGGAGAGCCGGGGACGGCGTAGATCTCCCGCCCCGCCTCCGCGCCCATCCGGGCGGTGATCAGCGTGCCGGAGCGCGGCGCGGCCTCCACCACCACGACGCCGAGCGAAAGGCCCGCGACGATCCGGTTGCGCCGGGGGAAATGGCGGGCGAGCGGGGCGGTGCCCAGCGGGGCCTCGGCGAGGAGGAGGCCGCCCTCGGCGATGCGGTCCTGCAGGTCACGGTTCTCAGGCGGGTAGGCGATGTCGAGCCCGCCAGCGACGGCGGCGATGGTGCGGCGATAGCGGAGCGCGCCCTCGTGCGCGGTGGCGTCGATGCCGCGGGCAAGGCCCGAAGTGACGGTGACGCCGGCCTCCGCGAGCGCCTCCGCTATGTCCTCCGCGATGCGCCGCCCGGCGGCCGAGGCGTTGCGGGCACCGACGAGCGCGACCTGCCGGGTGGGGAGGAGGGCGAGGTTGCCGAGGGCGGCGAGGACCGGCGGGGCGTCCTCCAACTGCGCGAGGAGGGGCGGGTAGGCCGGGGTGCCCAGGTGCAGCCAGGCGCCGCCGAGTTCGAGGACGGCGTCGTACTCGCGCTCGACCGCGCCAAGGCTGGGAGGAGCGAAGCGGCGAGAGGGATCGGCAGCAAGGGCGCGCAGGGCGGCGACAGGGCTGCCGTGCTGGACCAGCAGGCGGCGGAAGTTCTGCGGGCCGATCCCCTCGGTGCGGGCAAGGCGCAGGCGGGCGAGGGACTCGGCCGGGGTCATGGACGGGGCGTCACTTCCGGGGGTCACTTCCCCTGGCCGATCCGGGGCTCCATGCCGGCGATCAGGCGGCGGATATTCGCGTGGTGGCGCGCATAGACATAGGCGGTGATGAGGGCCACCGGCCAGAAGAGGGCCCAGCCGCCCCAGAAGGCCGCGACGACCACTGCGACCGCGAGGCCGGTGAGGGCACTGGCGGAGGAGATCTTCACGAGCTTCGCCATGGCGAGCCAGGTGAGGGCTGCGGCGAGGAAAACGGGCCAGGCAAGGCCGAGGAAGACGCCGAGGGCCGTGGCAACCCCCTTGCCGCCGCGGAAGCGGAGCCAGGGCGGATGACAGTGGCCGAGCACGGCCCCGACGGCCGCGAGGCCGGCCGCACCTGGGCCAATGGCCGCGGCGACGATCCAGACGGCGGCGGCGCCCTTGAGGAAATCGAGTGCAAGGGTGGCGGCGGCAAGTTTCTTGTTGCCCGTGCGGAGAACGTTCGTGGCGCCGATGTTACCGGAGCCGATGGCGCGGATATCACCGAGCCCCGCCGCACGGGTGAGGATCAGACCGAAGGGGATGGAGCCAAGGAGAAAGCCCGCGACGAAAGCGGCGGCGAGCATGGCCATGCTGATGGTGGCGGCTGTGTAGGGGGTCATCCGTGGACGCGCGCTCCCGCCTTCCAGGTGCCGAGGACACGGCCTTCCAGGGCGCGGCCGTCGAAGGGGGAGTTCTGGGCTTTGCCCGGCAAGCGACCGGCCTCGACCTTCCAGGCTCGGTCGAGGTCGATGAGGACGAGGTCCGCCGGGGCGCCCGGGGCGAGGCGGCCGGATTCGAGGTCGAGGAGCTTCGCGGGGGCGGCGGTCAGGAGTTCGAGGGAGCGCATCAGCGGCAGGTCGCCGGCGTGGTGGCGGGCGAGGGTGACGCCGAGAAGGGTGGCCAGCCCCGCGCCGCCAGGCTCGGCCTGGGCGAAGGGCACGCGCTTGTCGTCGGCGTCGCGCGGCTGGTGGTCGGAGGCGATGGCGTCGATCGTGCCGTCGGCCAGAGCCGCGACGACGGCGCGGCGATCCTCCTCGCGGCGAAGCGGCGGGGAGAGCTTTGCATAGGTGCGGAAGTCGCCGATCGCCGTCTCGTTGAGGTCGAAATAGGGGGGCGCCGTGTCGCAGGTGACGCGCAGGCCCTCCTCCTTTGCGGCCCGGATGAGGTCCAGCGCCGCCGCGGTTGAAACATGAGCGAAGTGGACATGGCCGCGGGTGAGGCGAGCGAGGGCGATGTCGCGGGCGACCATCATGGCCTCGGCGGCGGCTGGGGCGGAGGGAAGGCCCATGCGGGTCGCCATCTCGCCCTCGGTGGCGGCGGCGTTACGGGAGAGGGAGGGCTCCTCCGGGTGCTGGACGATGAAGCTGCCGAAGGCGCGGGCGTAGGAAAGGGCGAGGCGCATGGTGCGGGCGCTCTCGATGGCCCGCGCGCCGTCCGTAAAGGCAATGGCGCCAGCCTCGCTCAGCAGGCCGAACTCGGTGAGCTCCGTGCCCAGGCAGCCGCGCGTGGCGGCGCCGTACGGGAGGATGGTGAGGCTGCCGGTGGACTCGCCGCGGCGGAGGATGAAGCCCACCAGGGCGGGGTCGTCGAGCGCAGGGGTGCTGTCTGGCAGGGCACAGAGGGTGGTGATGCCGCCGGCCGCCGCCGCTTCCGCCGCACTCTCGATGGTCTCGCGGTGCTCGTGGCCGGGCTCCCCAAGGGAGGCACGGATGTCGATGAGGCCGGGAGCGAGGATGGCGCCGCCGCAGTCGATGACCTCGGCGCCCTCGGGAGCGCCGGTTCCATCGAGGGAGACGATGCGGCCGCCCTCGACCAGCAGGCTGCCGGCGGCGTCGCGGCCCGTGGCGGGGCAGAGGAGGCGGGCGTTGCGGAAAACCGTGCTGGTGCCGGGGCTCATCGGGCGTTCCGCCGCTGGTTCTGGGAGAGGATATCGAGCACGGCCATGCGGACGGCGACGCCCATCTCCACCTGCTCCCCGATCACGCTGCGGGCGGGGTCGTCGGCGATGGCGCTGTCGATCTCCACGCCGCGGTTCATCGGGCCTGGATGCATGACAATGGCGTCCGGCTTCGCGAGGCGGAGCTTCGCAGCGTCCAGCCCGTAGAAGCGGAAGAACTCGCGCGCGGAGGGGACGAGGCCGCCCTGCATGCGCTCTTTCTGGAGCCGCAGCATCATGACGACGTCCGCGTCCTTCAGGCCGGCGCGCATGTCGTGGAATACCTCGACGCCCAGCGACTCCGCCTCCGCCGGGATGAGGGTGGGCGGCCCGACGATGCGGACGCGGCAGTTCATGGCCAGCAGGAGGTGGATGTTGCTCCGGGCGACGCGGCTGTGGAGCACGTCGCCGCAGATGGCGACGGTCAGGTTCTCCAACCTTCCCTTGCGGCGGCGGATGGTGAGGGCATCCAGCAGGGCCTGGGTCGGGTGCTCGTGCGTGCCATCGCCCGCGTTGATGACGCCGGCATCGACCTTCTGGGAGAGGAGAGCGGGGGCACCGGACTGGGAGTGCCGGATGACCAGCAGGTCCGTCTGCATTGCATTCAGCGTGGCGGCGGTGTCGAGAAGCGTCTCGCCCTTGTTCACGCTGCTCGTGCTGACAGACATGTTGATGACATCAGCGCCAAGGCGCTTGCCGGCTAGTTCAAAGCTTGTTCGGGTGCGGGTGCTATCCTCGAAGAAGAGATTAATGAGGGTGCGGCCGCGCAGCAGGTCCCGCTGGGCTTTCCCGCCGCGGTTCAGCAGGGCGTAGGACTCGGCGAGGTCCAGCAGCTCCGCGATATAGGGCGGCTCCAGCCCTTGCAGCGCGAGGAGGTGCCGGTGCGGGTAGAGGGGCATGGGGCCTCTGGGCTGCGGGGGCCGGTCCTTCGGCGGGCGGCGCGGGACCTCCGAGGCTGTTTAGGGGAGGGCGCGGTGGTGGGGAAGATGCCGCCGGCAGGGCCAGGAGCAGGGCCGCCCCCGGCATGGCCCTCTGGTCATGCCCCGGGGAAGGTGAAGGACCGCTCGTTCCGGCCAGGGCCGAAGCTGGTGGCGGCCTTCAGGTCGCGCGGATGCCCGAACTGCGGATCAACTCGCCCCAGAAGCCGATATCCTCGCGGATCCTGTCCCGGATGGCTTCCTGCGTGCCGATGAGGTTCTCAATTCCTGCCTCGGTGAAGCGGCGGTCGAGATCGGGGTCCTTGGCCACCTGGAGCAGGGCACGGCTCCAGGCCCGCTGCACCTCTTGCGGCAGGCCGACAGGTCCGGCCAAGCCGAACCAGTTGGTGAAGGTGAAGCCCGGCAGCGTCGCGGACATCAGCGGCACATCCGGGAAGAGGGGGCTGACGCGGGCGGAGCCGAAGGCGAGGGGGCGGAGCGTGCCGTCGCGCATGTAGCCGATCAACTCCGGCAGGTTGCCGAACATCATGTCGCAGCGGCCGCCGATGATGTCGAGGATCGCGGCCGGGCCGCCCCGGTAGGGCACGTGCACCATCTCCACCCCGGCGAGCTTCATGAAAAGCTCCCCCGCCAGGTGGTGCGTGGTGCCGAGGCCGGCTGAGCCGAAGGTGAGCTCGTTCCTGCGGCGCTTCGCCAGGTCGATCAGCTCGGCGACGCTGCGCACCGGGCTGCGGGCGGAGACAACGAGGGTGTTGTACACGCCGGCCACGTTCGACAGCGGCAGCAGGTCGCGGTTGGTGTCGATCGGCATGATCTGGCCGGGAAGCTGCGGCATGATCGCGTGCATGGCGAGCGAGTTCTGGAAAACGGTGTAGCCGTCGGGCGGCGACTTTGCCGTCGCGTCGGCGGCGATGAGGCCGGACGCGCCGGAGCGGTTCTCGACCACGACGTTCGTGCCGAAGACGGCGCTCAGGCGCTCAGCCACGATGCGGCAGATAATGTCGGTCGTGCCGCCCGGCAGGTAGCCGCACATGAGGCGGACGGGGCGGCTCGGGAAGGCTTCCTGTGCCCAGGCCCGACCAATCAGCGGCGCCGCCAGGAGACCGGCGGAAAGGGTGCGACGATGAAGCATTCCTGCGGCCTTCCTGCCTGCGGCGCGTGGGCGCCGATGTCGGGGGCGGAAGACCTGGCGCGAGCGAGACGGCGTGCCGGTGGCCGCTCCTCCCTCGTGTTGCCGGACGTCTCCTGCTCCCTGGCACGAGCGGGTCGTGCCTTTGACATGAAGGCTATGGGCCAGGCCCCATCACTTCAAATCGTTCCGCATGATCGAAGCCATCATGCGGCGCGATGCCCTTTCATGTGCTCCGCCGCAGCAGGTCCTCCGACTTGCGGCGCAGTTCCTCGCCCAGGATCTCGGCGAAGCAGTGGCCGGCGAGGCTCAGGGGGCGGCGGCCACCATGGGCGCAGACGAGGCGGCGCTGTAAGCCGCTGGCTGCCACCCTGACCGCGCGGAGGCGGCCTGTGCCGAGGAGGTCCCCAAGGGCGGTCGGGGGCAGGATGGTAAACCAGCTGGGGTCTTCGACCAGGCGGCCAATCGCGGGCATCGCGTCCATCTCCAGCGCGACATTGAGGGAGAGCTTCTCCCGCTCTGTCATGCGGTCGATGCTCAGACGCAGGCCGTGGCGCTTGGTGGGCAGCACAAGGCGGCGGCCCTCAAGTTGCTGCGGCAGGGCAGGGCCCGCCGGCAGATCGGCGCCCGCCGCGCCGATGAGGAGGAAGGGCTCCTCGAGCAGCGGCAAGGTCTTCAGTTCTGGATCGTCCACGACGTCATTGATCACCGCAAAGTCGAGCAGCTGCGCTCTTACCCAGTCGTAGAGAAGGCTGCTGTAGCCTTCAAAGACCGTGAGCTCCACGGAGGGGAAGCGTGCGACGAAGGCCGAGACGGAGGGAGCGAGGGCGCTGTTGGCGACGGTGGCTACGAAGCCGGTCGTCAGCCGTCCGCTGGTGCTGTCGCTGCGCTGCTCGAAGCTTCGTTGGGCTTCCCGGAAGCTTGCCAGCACCGGCGAGAAGACCTCGTAGGCGCGATGGCCGGCAAGGGTCGCGCGCATGCCCTGAGGGCTTCGCTCGAAGAGCTGCTCGCCGAGATCGGCTTCCATCCGCGCGATGCGGGCGCTCAGCGCGGGCTGGACGATGTGCAGGCGCCGCGCGGCCCGTGTGACGGAGCCCTCCTCGTAGAGGCGCAGAAAACATTCGATTTGGCGCAGGTCCACCGGGCGCGTTCCTTCGTGATCGCGTCTGGCGATGGGGTTATCATTAATCTGTATTTTTCCGCTATGGGGGCGGCGGGTAGCGTTCCCGTCGGGGCTCGCGTGAGACGAGAACCGGGAGGGAAACTCATGCCGATGGCGCCGAACGCCGCCGAAACTGCCGCTGCGCCCTGCCGGACCCTGCGCGCCTGGCTCGACCGGCTGGCGGCTACGGATCGGCTGGCCGTGGCCCGGCCGGGAATAGCCCTCGAATACGAGCTGGCGGCGGTGGCGAACCGGCTGGACGGGCGCAAGGCGAGTCTCTTCCCGCGCCCTGGTGGCCACCCGGTGCGCGTCGTTTCCGGCCTTACCTCCGATCGTGATTGGATGGCGGAAGCGATGGGCGTGCCGCCATCGGGGCTGCTGCCGCGCTTCCAGCACGCTGCGGCCAATCCCATCCCCTGCGAGGAGGTGGCGGAGGCGCCGGTTCAGGAAGTCGTGCACACAGAGGTGGATCTGCGGCGCATCCTGCCGCTGCCGACGCATAACGAGCACGACAGCGGGCCCTATATCACCGCGGGGCTGCTCATCTCCCGTAATCCGCGCAACGGCATCCAGAACGTCTCGATCCACCGCCTGCAGCTCAACGCGCCGGATCGGCTGGGCGTGCTGCTGCTGCCACGGCACACCATGTCTTACCTCCAGATGGCCGAGGAGGCAGGAACGGACCTCGAGGTCGCGGTGGTAGTCGGGGTCGACCCGATGAGCCTGCTCGCTTCGCAGGCGATCGCACCGATCGACACCGACGAGCTGGAGATCGCGGGCGCCCTGCACGGCGCGCCACTGCCGGTGGTCCGCTGCCGCACCAACGGGGTTCGCGTGCCGGCCGAGGCGGAGATCGTGATCGAGGGGCGCGTCTTGCGCGAGGTTCGCGAGGAAGAGGGGCCTTTCGGCGAGTTCCCGCAATATTACGGGGAGCGCGCCCCGCGCCACGTGATCCAGGTGGACGCGGTGACGCACCGGAAGGCGCCAATCTTCCACACCATCGTCGGCGGTGGGCTGGAGCACCTGCTGCTGGGCGGCATCCCGCGCGAGGCGACGCTGCTTTCCCATCTGAAGCGCTCCTTTCCCTCCGTGCGCGACGTGCATCTCTCGAAGGGCGGGGTCTGCCGGTATCATCTCTACGTGCAGATGGAGAAGCGTTCCGAGGGCGAGGCGAAGAACGTTATCCTCGGCGCCTTCGGCGGGCATTACGACATCAAGCAGGTGATCGTCGTGGATGCGGACGTGAACATCCACGACCCGCGCGAGGTGGAATGGGCCGTTGCGACGCGGTTCCAGGCGGACCGGGACCTCGTGGTGATCGGAGACTCCCAATGCTCGAAGCTGGATCCCTCCACGCGCGACGGGCTGGGGGCGAAGATGGGGCTGGACGCGACCATGCCACTGGACGCGCCGCCGATGCGGTTCAAGCGGATCGCGGTGCCGGGCGAGCGCGAGGTGGTGCTGGAGGATGTCCTGCAGGACGGAGTTTCCTGGCGAGAGGAGCTGGCGTGAGCGAGGGGCAGGACATGACCGTGGGTCAACCGGCGGGGGCGCCAGGCGGGCAAAGCGCGGCGGAGCTGTTCCTTCATCAGCTTGGCGCCTGTGGTGTGGATTACTTCTTCGCCAACGGCGGCACGGACTTCCCGCCCATCGCCGAGGCCTTCGCGCGCGCGGCGGAGAGCAACCGGCCCGTGCCCGTGCCGATGGTGGTGCCGCACGAGAACGCGGCGGTGGCCATGGCGCACGGCGTGTACATGGTGTCCGGGCGGCCGCAGGCGGTGATGGTGCATGTGAACGTCGGCACCGCCAACACGATCAACGCCCTGATGGATGCAGGGCGCGACGAGGTGCCGCTGCTCCTCTTCGCCGGCAAGACGCCTTATAGCGAAGGTGGCCGCCAGGGTGCTCGCACGCGCTACATTCACTGGGCGCAGGAGATGTTCGACCAGGCCGGCATGCTGCGCGAGGCCGTGAAGTGGGATGGCGAGCTGCGGCTGCCCGAGCAGGCCGGCGACCTTGTGGCGCGCGCCATGCAGGTGGCGATGTCCTCCCCGCGCGGCCCTGTCTACGCCACGCTGCCGCGCGACATCCTCGCCGCGGCGACGGAGGCGCCGCTGGTGGAAGGTCGGGAGCGCGTTGCGCCGGCCTCGCCCTATCCTGACCCGGCCTCGATCCGGCAGGCCGCGGAATGGATCGCGGCGGCCGAGCGTCCGCTGGTCGTGACCGCCTCAGCTGGCCGCACGCCCGAGGGTTTCACCGCATTAACGCGGCTCGCGGAGCGCTTCGCCCTGCCTGTGGTGGAGTTCCACCCGCGCTACGCCAACCTCCCTGGCGACCACCCCATGCATATGGGTTTCCTGCCGCGCCCGTTGCTGGACGAGGCGGACCTGGTGTTGGTGGTGGATTGCGACGTGCCGTGGATCCCGCACCAGGAGGCGCCGCCGGCAGCCTGCCGCGTGGTGCACCTGGCGGAAGACCCGGCCTTCCAGCGCTACCCCATGCGCTCCTTCCGCATGGATCTGGCTGTCACATCGGAGGTGGCATCCGGACTCGTGGCGCTCGAAGCCGCGCTCGATGCTGTCGGAGTGGACGTCGGCCAAATCGAGGTCCGCCGCTCAAGGCTGGCGGCACAATCCACGGCTCGGCGGAGCGTGGTGCGCGCCAAGGCCGTGCCGGGTTCCACGATCTCGCCGGAATACCTCAGCCGCTGCATCGGCGATGCGGTGGGCGAGGACGCGATCATCGTCAACGAGTATCCGCTGCGACAGGAGCATTGCCCACGGCAGAAAGCGGGCACCTTCTTCGGGCTCAGCCCGGCGGGCGGGCTCGGCTGGGGATTGGGCGCAGCCCTGGGCGCGAAGCTGGCCGCGCCGGAGCGGCTGGTGGTCGCGACCCTCGGGGACGGCGCCTACATCTTCGCCAATCCCACGGCCTGCCACTGGGTCGCGCAGGCGCACGGCTTGCCCGTGCTGGCAGTGGTGTTCAACAACGCGCTCTACGGCGCCGTGCGGAACTCCACCCTTGCCATGTACCGCGAAGGAGCTGCCGCGCGCGACGGTGGGCGGATCCTGGCGGAGCTCGGCCCAGCCCCAGCCTTCGAAGCGCTGGTCGGGGCGAGCGGCGGGCACGGCGAACGAGTCGAGCGCGCGGCGGATCTGCCGGCCGCGCTGGCTCGCGCCGTCGCGGCCGTGCGGGACGGGCGGCAGGCTCTGCTGAACGTAATTTGCAACTATTGAGGCGCGTGGCGGAAAGCACACGCGCGCCACGGGGCTCACAGGGAGAAGAGGGGCATGTCTGACGCTACCCTCGGGATCGGCGAGACGACAGTAAGCCGGCGCCAGACCATCTATGCCGTGCTTGCCTCGGTACTCGGCTGGTCGCTCGACCTGTTCGATCTATTCATCCTGCTCTACGTGGCGCCTGTGGTCGGGGCGCTGTTCTTCCCCTCCGATTACCCGACGCTTTCCCTCGCGGCCGTCTACGGTTCCTTTGCCGTGACCTTGCTGATGCGGCCGCTCGGCTCGGCGCTGTTCGGCTCCTACGCGGATAGCCATGGGCGGAAAGGCGCGATGGTCGTGGCGGTAACGGGCGTCGGGCTGGCAACGGCCGCCTTCGGGCTTTTGCCGACGGTGGCGCAGGTCGGGCTACTGGCGCCGGTGATGTTCCTCGTGCTGCGCTTAGTGCAGGGAATCTTCGTCGGTGGTGTGGTCGCTTCCACGCACACGATCGGGACGGAATCGGTGCCTGCGCGGTATCGCGGATTGATGTCGGGGTTGGTGGGCGGCGGCGGTGCGGCAATCGGCGCGCTGCTGGCCTCGGTAGTTTTCCTCATCACCTCCGCGGTCTTTCCCGACGAGGCCTTCGCGGGCTGGGGATGGCGAGTGATGTTCTTCTCCGGCATCATGAGTTCGTTGCTCGGGCTTTTCGTCTTTCGTAGCCTTGAGGAGTCGCCCTTCTACCAGCGCCTGGCGGCGGAGAAGGCGGCGCGGCCGAAGGCGGTCGCCTCGCCTCTGCGGATGGTCTTCGGAAGCGAGTACCGTAACGTCTTGCTGCTGAATCTCCTGATCACCACAGGAGGTGGCGCTGGCTATTACCTGACTTCGGGCTACCTGCCCTCCTTCCTGAAGCTGGTGAACAAGGTGCCGAACGCGCTCGCCTCGGAGGTTTTGATTGTGGCGAGCGTCGGGGCACTGATCGCGGCCCTCGTGGTGGGCTGGATGAGTGACGTGATCGGGCGCAAGCCAACCTTCATCATCGTCGGCCTTTGCGAGCTGGTGCTGCTGCCTCTTTGCTTCCTCGGCTTGGCGGCCGCGACCTCGTCTTCCACCATCTTTGCCTATGGCTTCGCGCTCGCCTTCCTCGGCAATGCGGGCTACGCACCCGTGCTCATTTTCCTCAACGAGCGCTTCCCGACAGAGCTGCGCGCGAGCGGCACCGGCCTTTCCTGGAACATCGGCTTCGCCATTGGAGGCATGATGCCCACCTTCGTCTCTCTGACCGCCGGTGGACCGGCGGGCATTCCAATGGCCCTTTCGGCCTTTGCGGTCGTGCTGTTCCTCCTCTACCTCGTGGGTGCGTTGGTGACCCCCGAGACGCGCGGGCGCTTCGAATGAACGCCGAAGCACCGTTGCAAGCGAATGGCGGAACGGCGCCCTGGACGGGGCGATCCCTGCCGCGGGTGGAGGATGCCGCGCTGCTCACGGGGCGCGGGCGCTATATTGACGATCTCGGCGCGCCGCCGGGCACGCTTCACGCTGCAATCCTGCGATCCCAACACGGCCACGCGCGGATTGAATCGATCGACGCCACCAGGGCCTTGGCACTCCCGGGCGTAGAGGCGGTGCTGACGCGCGACGATATCCAGGCGCTGACCACGAGCCTCGTCGTTGGCGTGAAGGCGCCGGTGGAATGTTGGCCAATTGCTACTGACCGCGTGCGCTACATGGGCGAGCCGGTGGCGGTGGTCGTGGCGCGCGACCGCTACCTGGCCGAGGACGCGATGGATCTCATCTCGGTCCGCTACGCGCCCCTGCCACCCGTGCTGGACCCGCGCGCGGCGCTCGCGCCGGATGCGCCCGTCTTGCACGAGGGGCTGAGGGGCAATCTCGCAAGCGACCGCAGCTTCCGCTATGGCGATCCGGAGGCCGCCTTCGCCGCGGCGCCGCATCGTGTCTCCGTCGTGATCGACTATCCGCGCAACGCCTGCACGCCGATCGAGACCTATGGCGTGGTGGCGGAATACGAGCCCGGAACCCAATCCTACGACATCCTCGCCAATTTCCAGGGTCCCTTCAGCATCCACGCCGTGATCGCCCGCGCGCTGAAAGTGCCGGGCAATCGCCTGCGCCTACGGACGCCCCGTGATTCCGGCGGTAGTTTCGGCGTCAAGCAGGGCGTCTTCCCCTATATGGTCCTGATGGCCGCGGCCTCGCGGATCACCGGGCGGCCGGTGAAGTGGATCGAGGACAGGTTGGAACACCTCGCCGCCTCCACCTGCGCCACCAACCGCGCGACGCAGCTGGACGCGGCGGTAGAGGCGGATGGGCGCATCACTGCCCTGGCCTGGGACCAGATCGAGGACTGCGGCGCGCATCTGCGGGCGCCGGAGCCCGCGACGCTCTACCGCATGCACGGCAACATGACCGGCGCCTATGCCGTGCGGAACGTGTCCATCCGCAACCGCGTGGTGCTGACGAACAAGACGCCGACGGGGCTCAACCGCGGCTTCGGAGGGCCGCAAGTCTACTTTGCTTTGGAACGGCTGGTGCAGCGAATTGCGCTGGAACTGGGACTAGACCCGCTCGAAGTGATCCGCCGCAACCTAGTGCCGGCCGATGCCTTCCCCTACCGCAGCGCGACCGGCGCGCTGTTGGACTCCGGCGACTACGGCGCCGCCATGGAGGCCGCCCTGCGCGACGGCGGGCATGAGGAGCTTTTGCGCCGCCGGGACTCCGCGCGTGCGGCGGGGCGGTTCTACGGCATCGGCTATGCCGCGGTGGTGGAACCCTCCGTTTCCAATATGGGATACATCAGCGCCGTCCTCACGCCGGCGGAGCGCAAGCGCGCAGGGCCGAAGAACGGCGCCCAGGCCACGGCCACCGTCTCGGCAGATCCGCTGGGTGCCATCAGCGTACAGGTCGCCTCCGTGCCGCAGGGCCAGGGCCACCGCACGGTGCTGGCGCAGGTTGTCGCCGACGTGCTGGGTCTGCGGCCGGAAGAGATCCGTGTGACGTCTGAGATGGATACGGCAAAGGACGCCTGGTCCATCGCGTCGGGGAACTATGCCAGCCGTTTCGCGCCGGCCGTCGCGGGAGCCGCGCATCTGGCCGCCACGCGGCTGCGCGACAAGCTCGCCCGCATCGCCGCCTCCGGGCTGAACCTGCTGCCAGAGGAGGTGGAGTTCGCTGGCGGGCGCGTGCGTGCACGGGGCAATCCCGACAACGCGCTGCCGTTCGCGCGCGTCGCCTCGGCGAGCCACTGGGCGCCCGGTACGCTGCCCCCGGAGATGGAGGGCGGCATCCGCGAAACGGTGTTCTGGACGCCGCCCGAACTCACCGCGCCGACAGAGGCGGATGAGGTGAACTCCTCCCTCTGCCATGGCTTTATCTTCGATATCTGTGCTGTCGAGATCGATCCGGCGACCGCCGGTATCCGCATTGACCGCTACGTGACCATGCACGACTGCGGCCGCGTGCTTCACCCCGGCATGGTTGCAGGACAGGTAACGGGAGGTTTTGCCCACGCCCTTGGGGCGGCGCTTTACGAGGAGCACGCCTATGCCCCGGACGGCTCCTTCCAGACCGGCACCTTCGCCGATTACCTTGTGCCGACCGCGACCGAGGTGCCGGACCTGCGCATCCTGCATCACGAGACGCCCTCGCCCTTCACGCCGCTCGGTGCGAAGGGGGTGGGGGAGGGCAACTGCATGTCCACGCCGGTCTGCATCGCCAATGCGGTGGCCGACGCACTGGGCCTCCCCAGCATTACCTTGCCGGTCACGCCCGCGCGGCTGGCGGAGCATGTATTCCCACCGGAGAGCGAGCCTCCCGCGAGGGTGCGTCCCACCACAAGGCCGACCGCCACAGGTCAGCGCGGCCTCTCGGGCGAGGGCGAGGCGGTGGTGGACGCGCCGCCGCAGGTGTTGTGGGACATCCTCTTCAATCCCGCGACATTGCAGGCAATCGTTCCCGGCGCCCACAGTGTGGAGCGGCTGACTGACAGCCATTTCCGTGCGGAGGTGACGCTGGGTGTCGGACCTGTGCGGGGCCGCTACGTCGTGGAGCTGGAACTGGCGGAGCCGGTGCCACCCCGTTCGGTCGTGCTCACCGGCTCGGCCGAGGGCGGGCTTGGCTCCGGCCAGGGCAGCGGCACGGTGACGCTGGAGCCGACACCGGAGGGCGGGACGATCATCCGCTACCACTACGACGCGGCGGTCGGTGGCAAGGTGGCGGCCGTCGGCGGCCGGCTGCTGGATGGCGCGGCGCGCGTGGTGATCGGGCAGTTCTTCACCGCGCTTGCAAACCACGCGAGCGGCGGTGGGGCAAAGCGTCTAGGCCTGCTCGCCTGGCTGCGGCGGCTGCTGCGGACCGGAGGGCGCGCATGAAGCCGGCGTCCTTCGACTACGTGCGTGCGGAGGATCGTAAGGAGGTCCTGGACGTGCTGCGCCGCGAGGGAACGGAGGCGCGCATCCTGGCGGGCGGTCAGTCGCTCATGCCCATGCTGGCCATGCGCCTTGCACGGCCCGGCGTGCTGGTGGACGTGATGGGGGTGCCGGAGTTCCGGATTCTGTCGGATGACGCGGCAGGGCTCACGATCGGCGCCGGCGTCCGCCAAGCGGCGCTGGGCGCGCTTCCGGACCTTGCCCAGCGCCATCCGATGCTAGCCGCCGCCTTGCCCTGGATCGGGCACGCGCAAACGCGGTCGCGCGGAACTGTCTGCGGCTCGGTCGCGCATGCGGACCCGAGCGCGGAAATTCCGCTGCTGCTGCTGGCGCTCGGTGGAGAGGTAAGGCTGCGCTCGCACCGCAGGGCGCGCAGCCTGCCGGCGGGCGAGTTCTTCACGGGGCTGATGAATACGGCCAAGGCCGAGAACGAGATGATTGACTCTGTCTTCATCCCTGCGGCGAAGCCCGGGGTCGGGCAGGCCTTCCGCGAGATCGGCCGGCGCCATGGGGACTACGCCATCGTCGCCTGCGCGGCGGTGGCGGACGGGGCGGTACTGCGTCTGGCCGTCGGTGGCGTCGCGGATCGGCCAATGATGCGCAGCCTGCCGCAGCCAGGGGATCCGACGCTGGAAGAGGCGCTGGACGCCTTCGCCTGGGACCTTGGCGCCCGCGACGACCTGCACGCCACCGCCCGTTATCGCCGGGAGCTGGTACGCCGCCTCGGGCGCGCCACGATCGAGGAGGCCGCGCGATGCCGCGCCTGAGCGCCGGTGCGAGGCACCGCGTCCGCTTTGCCCTCAATGGACGCGCGGTGGAGGCGGAGGTCGAGCCGCGGACGACGCTGCTCGACACGCTGCGCGGTCCGCTGGCGGCGACCGGCACCCATGCCGGTTGCGAGCACGGCGTCTGCGGCGCCTGCACCATCCAGGTCGATGGCAGCATGGCGCGCGCCTGCCTCATGCTGGCTGTGCAGGTTGAAGGAGCATCGATCCGCACGGTCGAAGGGCTCGCGCCGGCGCCCGATCGGCTGTCCGTGTTGCAGGAGGCCTTTCGTGAGCACCATGGACTGCAATGTGGCTTCTGCACCCCGGGCATCCTGATGACCCTGGATGCCTATCTGCGCGACCACCCCTCACCGGACGAGCGGGAACTGCGCGAGGTGCTCTCCGGCCATTTGTGCCGCTGCACCGGCTATGCCCCCATTCTGCGCGCCGCGCTGGCCGCGGCCGAACGCCTTCGGGAGGACGTCAGCCATGCTTGATCTCGGCACCAGCTTCCTGGCGGCCGTGGAACGCGATCCCGGCGCCGTGGCGATCGTGGATGCCGATCTGCGGTTGAGCTATGCCGAATGGTACCGGCGCATCTCCTCATTGTCGGCCGGGCTAGAGGCGCTTGGGCTTCGGAAAGGGGACCATCTCCTCACTTTGCTGCAGAACCGCTGGCAGGCGGCGACGCTGCACTGGGCCTGCCAGATGAACGGCATCATCATGACGCCGCTTAATTGGCGCGCGACTGCGGAGGACGTGACCTACTGCATTTCCGACGCCGAGATTCGTGCCGTGGTCTACGAGGAATCCTCCGCCGCGGCCATTGCAGGAGCGGAGGGGGTGGGCGGCTTGCCCCGCATCGTCCTCGGTGCGCCGGGCGCGGCGGAGATGGGCTTTGATGCCTTGTGCGCGAGCGGCGCGCCCGATGCCCTGCCGCGCGCCACAGCGGAAGACTGGTCCGTGATGCTCTACACCTCCGGCACCACGTCGCGGCCGAAGGGCGTGCCGCGCCGGCACCGGGCGGAGCGCGCTGGCGCGATCGCGCATGTCGCTCAGAACCTCTATCGCCGCGCCGAGCGGACGCTCGGCGTGATGCCGCTTTATCACACCATGGGCGTGCGCTCGCTTCTCGCGATGTCGCTGATCGGCGGAACCTTCGTTTGCCTTCCGCGCTTCGACGTCGCCGCGGCGCTGAAGCTCATCGAGGGGGAGCGGATCACCAATCTCTACCTCGTCCCAACTCTCTATCACGACATGCTCGCTCATCCGGGCTTCGCCGCCAGCGATGTTTCCTCGGTTCGCAAACTGGGATTTGCCGGCGCGTCGATGACGGACGGGCTGCTGAACAGGCTCGCCGAGGCCTTCCGGCCGGAGCTATTCGTCAACCATTACGGATCCTCGGAGGTCTATACCTGCACCATCGAGCAGGATGCCGTGCGCAAGCCGGGAAGCGCCGGGAAATCGGGGCTGAACCAGCGTATCCGGGTCGTGAAGCTCGGCAGTCCCGACACACCGGCCGCGCCCGGTGAGGAGGGGCAAATTGCCGCCGCGCTGGCTGGCGACGAAGCCTTCGAAGGTTATTGGCGGCGGCCGGACGCCGATGCGAAGTCGCTGCGCGATGGATGGTATCTAACAGGTGACACAGGATACTTCGACGCCGAGGGCGATCTCTTCGTTACGGGGCGGGTAGACGATATGATCATCACCGGCGGCGAGAATGTCTCGCCGGTGGAGATCGAGAGCTGCCTCTCTCTGCATCCCGCCGTGTCGGAGGTCGCGGTCGTCGGGTTGCCCGATGAGCGCTGGGGCAGGATCGTCGTCGCCTTCGTGCGGCTGAATGCAGAGGCGAGCCCGGACGAGCTGGACCGCCACTGCCGCGAGTCCGGCCTCGCCAACTTCAAGCGCCCGCGGCGCTTCGTCATCGTCGGGGAGCTGCCGCGCTCGCCCGTCGGGAAGCTGCTGCGCCGCAAGCTGGTGGAGGGTGACTACATTCCCGCCACCCCCTTTCCTGCAAAAAACCCGGCTGAGGAGCCGACTGCATGAGCGATACCACCGATTCCCGCCTGACCGGGTTGGACGGGTTCCATGTCGAGATCGATGCTGCCGCGGGGCGCGGCGACATCATTCTCGATCGGCCGCCCTATAATGTCATCGAAATGCCGCAGCGCGACCAGCTTCGCCGCGCCTTCGAGGCGCTGGACGAGAACGAGGCGGTGCGGGTGATCGTGTTGCGTTCGCTTGGCAAGCATTTCTCCTCCGGTGGATACATCAAGGGGTTCATGGATGCCTCGCCCGAGCATGTCTCGAAGCTTGCCTGGAACATTGCCGCGCCCGCGCGTTGCACGAAGCCGGTGATCGCCGCCAACCGCGGCTACTGCTTCGGGGTCGGCTTCGAGATCTCGCTCGCCTGCGACTTCCGCCTCGCCTCGGAGACGACGCAGTACGCGCTGCCGGAGCAGAAGCTGGGGCAGATCCCCGGCTCTGGTGGCTCTGCCAGGCTCCAGAAGATCGTCGGCATCACGCGGACGAAGGACATCGTTATGCGCTCCCGGCGTATTCCGGCGAAGCAGGCGCTGGACTGGGGAATCGCGACAGAGGTCGTCGCGGATAGCGAGTTGGAAAGGGCGACGGGCGCGCTGGTGAAGGAACTGGTGACCTTCTCCCCGCTCGCGCAGCGTACCGCCAAGAAGCTGCTGAACGATACCGAGGACGCGAGCCTGTCCATCGCCATCGAGCTGGAGGGCCATTGCTATAGTCGGCTTCGCACCTCTGAGGACTTTCGCGAGGGCGTCGCGGCCTTCCACGAGAAGCGCGACCCGAAATTTACCGGCCGGTGAGCAGGTCAGCTCTCCGGCCCGCGGGCCTCGGCGGCCTCGGCCAGCTGGTCCAGCGCCGCGGCGGCTTCGGGCGGGCTGCCGGTGAGCAGGGCGAGGTTGGCGCGCGCCAGCCCCGCCACCGCAGGTCGCGGCGGAAAGTGATGCTCTGCCCAGTGGAACAATTGGGCCTGCCTGATCCGCTCCGCCGCGAGCTCGGTCGCGAGAAGCTGGGCGTGGAACTCTCTGAACGAGGGATCATCGAGACCCCCCGCCTTCACCCTGCGGCGGACAGCACGGAGAGGCCTGATTACCGCTTCTTGCCAGGAGGCATCCGCTATCGCGTCTGGCAGCGGCATTTCCATCCGGACGCCGCGCATCGAGCCGAGCCAAGCTGCCAGCAGGAGCAAGTTTACGTCAGCGCCGTATCGGTCCTGGAGGTAAAGACAGGCCTCCGCAACGCCGGGTGCCGCGTAGACCGTGCAGGAAAAGCGCCATAAATCATTACTGATATTCAGTCCTTGCCCTGTCATCCTGGTGGCACCTCATGACCTCCGCTTCCCCTGCCTCGCCGGAAACGCCTCGGCGCCTGATCGTCGGGATCAGTGGCGCCTCGGGCGCGCTCTACGGCATACGGCTGCTTCAGCTTCTGCGCGGTTCTTCGATCCATACGCACCTGATCATGTCCCAGGCGGCACGGATTACACTTGCTCACGAGACGAACTTCAAGGTCGCGGACGTTGAGGCGCTGGCGGGCACCGTGCACCCGATCGGCGACATCGGCGCGGCGTGCTCCAGCGGATCCTTCCGCACGCTGGGCATGGTTGTCGCTCCCTGCTCAGTGAAGACGATGTCGGAGATTGCCACGGGAGTAACGGGCAATCTCCTGTCGCGCGCGGCCGATGTCGTACTGAAGGAACGCCGTCGGCTGGTTCTCATGCTTCGGGAGACGCCACTTCATCTCGGGCATATCCGTTCGATGGCGGCTGTGACGGAGGCGGGCGCCATCGTGTATCCGCCCGTGCCGGCCTTCTACGCGCGCCCTGCGTCCATCGAGGATATGGTGGACCACACGCTAGGGCGGGTCCTCGACCTCTTTGATGTGGACCTCGGCACGGTGCGTCGATGGACGGGGGAGCGGTCGCGGCCCTCGGCGTAACCGTTTCCAAAGAGCCGCTTCAGCGCTGACCCAGGTCCCGCCTGCACTCGGCTGGGCTTCCGAAAAGGCTTGCCAGAACCACGCCGCGGCGGAAGTGCAGGGCCAACTCCAGCTCGTCGGAGAAGCCTACCGCGCCGTGCATCTGCACCCCCTCCTTCAGCACCGCGCGAACGGCGGTCGAAGCCTTCGCCTTTGCCATGGCGCAGGCACGCGTCTCCTTGCCCGTGCCAATGGCCTGCGCCGCCTCGCGGACGAGGCTGCGCGTGCCGTGAATGGTAACGTGCATTGACGCGGCGCGGTGCTGCAACGCCTGAAAGGAGCCAATCGGAACCCCGAACTGGCGGCGCAGGCGCAGGTACTCGGTGGTCAGGTCGAGCACGCGCTGCCCGATGCCGACGAGGCTGGCGGCGGCGGCAAGCCGCAGCAGGTTCTGGGCTGTGGCAAACGCGCGCTCCGCCGCAGGTCCTTCTGCGATCCTCGTGCCCCCGGCCTCGGCGGGATTGAAGAACCAGAGTGCCCCGCCATCCAAGGCCCGCCGCATCGGCCAGCGGCCGCGCGCCTGCTGCGTGATGGGAACGGCAAGGAGGTGGAAGTGATCGTCCTGCCATTGGGCGCAAAGTACCTGACTGGCCCATTGTGCATCCGCCAGCACGTGGGACGGAGCATCCGCCAGTGGGAAATCGGCGCGCTGGGCGACGAGAAGCGTTGCCCGGCCCTCTGCGAAATCTGAGAGGAGCGCGCTGGTCGCGCTGGTGTCGCAGTCAGAGAGCAACCTCGCCGCCACAATGGCCGGACCAAGCGGTTCCGGCGCGAGCATCCCACCCAGGTTCTCGAGGAGCATCGCGAACTCACCGGGATCGGCGCCCCATCCGCCGGAATCCTCCCCGAGTAGAAGACGGAGCCAGCCGGCCTCGAGCAGCTCGTTGCCCAGACCTCGACTTGCGGCGGGTAAGTCGGCCGCGGCGCGCGCCCGCTCCCGCCGGCTGCCGGTGTCGAGCATCCTGGCCAGGCTGTCCGCCATCAGATGCAAGCCGTCGCTGCCTACGGACATCAGGCGCGCCCTTTCGGAAGGTCGAGCACGCGCGTGGCGACGAGGCCGCGCTGAATCTCGTTCGATCCGCCGTAGATCGACAGTCGGCGCGACTGCAGGAACAGCTCGCTGAAGTCGATGACTTCACCGCCCGACACCTCCGGGTATTTGAGCGCTGCCGCCGCACCGCAGATCTCCTGCTCGACGTCCAGGATGAACTGGGTCGTCTCGGAGCCGAGCAGCTTAAGGGTGGCCGCATCGACGGGGCGGCCGCAGCCTTGATCCTCGACAAGCTGGAGATAGGCGGCAACGAGCACCTCTGTCTCCGTCTCCGCCTCGGCCAGCCGAGCCCGGCCATCGGCATCGAGCCCCTCACCGAGCGCCCGGACAACGCGGCGCAGGCGCTCGAGCGCCCGGAGTGCATTGGAGGGAGAGCCGATCAGGACACGTTCCTGATCCAGGAGGGCCGTTGCCACCGTCCAGCCACTACCAGGTCGGCCGACGATATTCGCCCTCGGCACGTGCACCTCGTCGAGAAAAATCTCGGAGAACTCACGCTCGTCGGCAAGTGTGAGGATTGGGCGCCGCGTTATCCCGGGGCTCGTGAGATCGATCAGCACGAAGCTGATCCCCTCGCGTTTCGGCGCGTCCTCATCGGTGCGAACAAGGGCGTACATCCAGTCCGCGTGATGGCCCCAGGTCGTCCAGATCTTGTGCCCGCTGATGACGACCGCATCCTCCTCCAGACGGCCGCGCGTTCGCAGGGAGGCAAGGTCCGACCCGGCGCCCGGCTCCGAATAGCCTTGGCACCAGATCACCTCCCCTGAGAGGATCGCCTGGAGGTGTTGCGCCTTCTGCTCCGGCGATCCGAAGCGCTGCAAGATGGGGCCGATCTGATTCAGGCCCTGTGTCGGTAGTTCCGGCGCGCCAATCCGTGCGGCCTCCTCCATCAGGATGAGCTGCTGCACTGGGCTGGCCTCCATGCCGCCGAAGGCACGTGGCCAATGTGGTGCGATCCAGCCGCGCGCGGAGAGTTTCCGGTACCAAGAAAGAGCTGCTGCCGGCGCCGGCCGGAAGGTGAGATCGCGCAGCTCAGCCGGCAGCTCGGCCTCAAGCCAAGTCCGTACCTCATCCCGGAAGGCGGATTCTGCTGCTGATTCAGGGCGTAGCACCGGCCGCCTCCTGTTCCGCGACGAGCCGGAATGCGGGGTAGGGGATGCCACCATCGAGATGATCCCAGGCGAGCGCGACGCGCCGGCCGATCTGCGGCGAGTCCTCCTCCTTGCCGAAGACATTCCCGAGGATCCTGACCTTCTCATCGAGCTCCACGAGCGCAATGCGAAGCGGTAGGCGGCCACCGATGCCCGGCCCAGGCACGCGCAGCACTGTAAAGGCATAGATAAACCCGTTGCCTGAGACTTCGCGCCATTCAATGTTGCGCCGCCCATTATGGATGCTCACCGGCCTGGGGTGATGCTGAAAGCGGCCTGTGTCACGGCAGTACTGCAGCATCAGCCGGCCTTCCCGGGCGCCTTGCCAGAAAGGCTGCGTCGGTACGTAGATGTCGGGCTTGGGGACCGGGCGGCTCGTATGATCGGGCATTCAGACCTCCAGGATCATCGCGGCGCTCGTTCCCCAGTTCCGCCCGTAGGGAATGGTGCCGATGCCCGTGACGAGCGCGTTGCGCGGCGCGTCGATCTGACGCTCGCCCGCCTCACCGAAGAGCTGCCGCACCGCTTCCGCTAGGTTGAGGCCGCCGCTTGCCAGTCCGGGTTGTCCGGCAGAGATCTGTCCGCCGCCGGTGTTGAGGGGAAGCGAACCACGGACCGACAGGTCTGTGTCGCGCACGAAGGCGGAGCCCTCTCCGCGACCGCAGAAGCCGAATGCTTCCATCTGCATCAGCACGGCGATAGTGAAGTCGTCATAGGGCTGGAACATGGCGATTTCGGAGGGACGCAGGCCCGATTGGCGATAAACTTCCGGCGCGATCCTCCAGAAGCCGCTCTCCGTCATGTCGGGGCAGGACTGATCGCCGGCATAGTTCGTCACTTCGGCATAGGCAGCCGGACGCACGTAGGTTCCGAAGCCCCGCGCGCGCGCCTCGGTTTCGCTCATCACGAGAAAGGCGTTGCCGCCGTCGCAGAACATCACGCAATCCAGCACACGCAGAGGGTCGGCGATCATGCGGGAGCTGAGATACTCGTCCATCGTCAGCGGCTTACGGAATTTGTCGAGAGCGTTCGGGTTCTGAAGCGAGTGGGATCGCTGAGTGATGGCGATCTTGCCGAGCGCTTCGGGATCCAGGCCGTACTGGTGGTCGTAGCGGTTCATCAGCAGGCCGAAGGCGGCGGGCGGGCCCTGCACGCCGACAGGATCCTGAAACTCGCTTCGATAGGCGCCATAATCTGAGCGCCAGGCGGTGCTGGGCGCGTCGGCGGAGAGCACGACGGCGATGCGGCACATGCCGTCCCGGATGGCTGAACAGGCCCGCGCGACGCCACCGGATGCGGAACAGCCGCCAATGCCCCCCGCGTTGAGCCATGTCGGCGTCAGGCCGAGCGCATCGGCCATGTAGACCGCGAAGAACGGGTTCGAGGCCTCGCTCAAGGCGAGGGTTACGGAAAGGCCGTCGATATCGGCCTTCTCCAGCCCGTAGCGGTCCAGCAGATCCGCGAGCACCTCGCCTGCGATGTCGTAGGCACTGCGGCCGCTCCGGAAGGCGACCTTTGTCTCCGCATATCCGGTGATGACGATTTCGGGGCGGGTCATCAGAATGCCTTGGCAATGAGGATGTGGTGCGGAGCCGCATTTGCCTCGTGCAAACTCATTCCGCGGCGTCCGCCAGCGTGTCCGCGTCCTCGTGGCCGAGGACCTGTGCGATGCGCTCGTGCATCGCGGCGGTGGCTGCTGGGTCGGCGCGGGTGGCTGCGGTGACGTGTTCCACCAGTGCGATCCGGGCACCCTGGGTCAGGATCAGCGCGCGGTCCGCAATCTCAATCGCGTCTTCAATCCGGTGAGTGACGAAGAGACACGTCTTGCCGAACTCGGCGGCGATCCGCTTGAAGTCGGTGCGTAGGGCGCGGGCGGTGGCGTGGTCGAGCTGGCTGAAGGACTCGTCCAGGAAGATGATCGATGGATCGACCGCCAGTGCGCGGGCGAGGGAGACGCGTTGCCGCATGCCACCTGACAGCTCATGAACATACTTGTGCTCGGCGCCTCGCAGCTTCACGCGGTCGAGCCATGCCAGCGCGCGGCGCCGCGCCTCGTCCTTTGGAACGTTGAGGATCAGCAGGCCCAATTCTGCATTCTCGACCGCCGTGCGCCAGGGCAGCAGTCGATCGGTCTGGAAGCTCACGGCGATGCGACCGCGCAGTTGCTTGAACTGTCTGGACGGGTCACAGCCGGCAACGCTGATGGAGCCGCTGTCAGGGGCAATGGAGCCCATGACGAGGTTGAGGACGGTACTCTTGCCGGCGCCGGTGCGGCCAAGCAGGGCAACGATCTCGCCCTCCCCGACGGAGAAGCTGAGCTTGTCCACGGCCAGGAAGCTGGCGAAGCGCTTGGTGACCTCGCGCAGCTCGATCAGGGGTGCTCCCGCCGCGGCCATCAACGGACCTCCACCTCGGGGCGCCATTTCAGAGCAATCCTTTCGCACATGGATACGCCGGTCTGAAGCCCGATGTTCAGGAGCACGAGAAGGAAGGTCCAGGCGAAGACCTGATCGATCCGGAAAGTGGATTGCGCGAGGCTCATGCGCGACCCGATCCCGGAGGCCGAGGCGACGAGCTCCGCGAAGACGACCATTCGGATGGCGTAGCCGATCACCGATTTCATCGTGAGGAACACGTAGGGCACGACATGAGGAATCACGAGGAAGCGCAGAACTTGCCAACGCGAGGGACGGAAGCTCTCGACCACGTCCACCAGATCGCGCGGCAGCGCGCGGATACCGTCATAGATGCTCAGGGCGAAAAAGGGGACCAGGATGACCGTCAGAATGAAGAAGATCCGTGTCTCTGGGTCGCGGAACCAGAAGACAGCGAGCAGCATCCACGAGAGCGCGGGAATGCCGGTGTCGATGACGATGACGGCCCTGAGCGCAGGGCGGATGGTGCCGAACATCCCCATGGCGCCGCCAATGACGATGCCGAGAAGCATGGAGAACGCGACCGAGGCGAAGAGGCGCACGAGCGTGATCAGGACGTGCAATTCGTCAGCTGTCACGATGTCCCAGGTGGCGCGGAGGACGGTGGCCGGCGGTGGCATGATGTAGTCAGGAACGAAGTTGCTCGCGATCTGCATGGCCCCGAGCAGCACGATTACGACGGCGGCTGTGGAGAGGGCATCGGCTTGGCCCATCTTGAACTTGCCGCGCTTCGGCAAGGCGCTAGGGCGCAGCGCCGCTGGAGCGGGAAGAGCGAGGGTGGCGGCCTTGTCGTCGGTCATCAGCCTCTCGTCCTGTTATTGGTGACTGAAAGGGGCGAGGCTGCGTAGTCCTGGAACGCGTCCACTCTCACCTCCCGTCTCTTCTTCCGCGCTGTGGACAGCCCGGTCCGCGGCTCATGCGACCGCTTCGACGCTATTCTGGGTGGAGGCTAACAACCGGCAGAGCCTCCGCAAAAGCACGGAGTACGGCCGCGCCTTGTTCTAAATATGGGACGATCATAGGATCGCCGTAATGAAGGAGGAGGCGTTCCAATGAACCTCGACCTGAATGCGCTGCTTGTTTTTCACGAGGTGGTGAATGCGCAGAGCATCACCCGCGCTGCGCGAACGCTCGGCCTTCCGAAATCAACCGTTAGTCGAAAGATCATGCACCTTGAGAGCCAGGTCGGATCACCGCTCCTGAAGCGCGCCAACCGCTGTATCCGCATCACCGAAGAAGGACACCGCCTGCATGGCCACTGCGCCCGGATCGCGGCGGAGGTGGAGGATGCCGGGCTGCAGACAAGCGAGCGGCGCGGCAGTCTCACGGGAAAGCTGCGCGTGAGCATGCCTATCGACTTCGGGACGGGCTGGCTGAGCCGCGCCGTCGCATCTTTTGCAGCGCAGTACACGTCCATTGAGTTGGAGCTGCACGTGAACGGGCGGTGGGTCGATGTCTCCGAGGAGACCTATGATGTCGCCATCCATCTCGGCCCGCTGCTCAACACGCAGGTGCCCTTCCGTCGGCTGACGGCCCTAACCCGCGGTGTTTACGCCAGCCCCGAGTACCTGGCGCGCCACCCTGTCATGTCGCGTCGACTGGAGGAGCAGGAGTGCATCTTTACGGAGCAGCAGTTGGCCGAGGGGATCTGGGGGTCGGTGGCAGGCCCATCGCAGGCAAGGCGAGGAAGAATTGTGGTGAACAATATCGGCATTGCCCGGCAGCTTGTGCTCTCCGGGATCGGCGTCGGTGTCCTGCCCAACGTGATGTGCCGCACCGACGTGCGGAACGGGCGGCTGGTGCGGCTGGAGATGGAGCGCGAGGTTCCCGCCCTTGAAGCGTCAGCCACGTTCTTCTCGGGTCGCTATCTGCCGAGGAAGACAAAGGTCTTCCTCGACCATGTGGCGGAGTTCCTTGCCTCAGACGGGCCGGCTCGTGAGGACGCCTCCTCGCAACGCAATCTGCCCGCTGCCCGTCCCGATGCTCAGCTGGTGATAAAGAAGTCTTGGTCTACGGAGCGTTGAACCAGGCCGTTGCGCTTGAGGAATTCGCCGGCTTTCACCACGGCGTCGCGTTCGCTTGCGTCCGTCATAGGGCCGAAGCGGAAGCTCAGCCGCTTGGATGTCAAGGAGTCTGTGATCACCTCGGGCGGGAAGCCTGTTGCGCTGCCGACGCTCCGGACGGCTTCCTGTGGATCGGCGTTGATGCCGGCGATGCAGGCTTCGAAGACCTGGCGGACCTGTGCCACGGCTTGCGGGTTACGCTCCGCCCAGTCGTTCCGAACGGCCACGCCAAAATAGGGCAGCGTCGCCTGGTTCATTTCGCGATAGGCCTCGCCCGCGTTGAAGATCACGCGAAGGTCGGATCGGCGCTTCAGCCCAGCGCTGATATTCGGCTCCCAGGAGAGGCCGGCCTCGGCGCGGTTGGCCATTACAAGCGTCACGGCCGCGGCGGGGTTATCCACGCCCTGGACGGTGATGTCCTTGCCGACCTCCATGTTGTAGCGCTCGCGGATCAAGCCGGAGACCATGCGGTAGGTGCCGGTGGATTGTGCCGCGGCCAGCGTTTTCCCGCGGAGATCCTCGATGCCACGAACCGACCTGTCACCGGTGAGGACGAGGATCATGTCGGCCGTGGTGATGGTGCAGAGAAGGCGGATGGGCACGCCCGCCTGTTGCCGCGCCGCAAAGACATCCCAGCTGCCGATGCAGACGTCGTAGTTGCCGGCCGCGAAGTCGTTGTAATAGGTCGAGACGGTGGAATACTCGGTGGGCGACGCGAGATTGAGGCCGAAGCGCCCTGGTAAGCCCTTCGCGGCGATGGTGCGGGCGATGAGGACGGTAAAGCCCGGGACCAGATAGGCCCAGCGCGTGGCCCGTGCCTCCTGGGCCAGGGCGAGTGGCGGTGGCATAGCCAGAGCAGCGGCGCCACCGAGAAAGCCCCTGCGGTTCAGATTCCAGGACATTCGCCTCTCTCCCTTATCTTGTTCTTGAGCGCTACTCCGCTGCGCTGGCCGGGCGCGCGAGCGGCGTCGCGCGTTTCTGCAGGAAGTCGTTAAGCCGCTGCAGGGATTCCGGCGGGCGCGCCATGGAGGAATTCAGGTACTCCATGAACAACCCGTCGTCGTGAGACAGGTCGTTCACCCGGGGCAGGACGTTGGTGATCATCCAGTTCGTATTCGCCGTGTTGCCGGCGATCTTGGCGGCGAGCTCTTTCGCCTTCCCGAGGGCCTCGCCCGGCGGGACAACGTACTGCGCCAGGCGGTGCTCCCGCCCTTCCTCAGTCGAGAGCAGGCGACCGGTCAGCATCATGTCGGCCATGGTGGCGTAGCCGATGATCCGCTGAATGCGCACCGAGCCGCCACCGCCCACGAAGATGCCACGCTGGCCTTCCGGCAGGCCGAAAAAGGTTGTCTCATCCGCGACCCGGATATGGGCAGCCGCGGCGAGTTCCAGTCCTCCGCCGATAGTTGCGCCGTGCAGGGCCGCGACGAAGGGGATGGAGCCGCGGGCGATGAGGTCGAAGGTGGAGTGCCAGAGGTGCCGCGGCAGCCGCTTGCGCGGGCGCGGCGCGTCCGGCTGCAGGCGTGTTGCCAACTCCGCGAGATCCAGGCCGGCGGAGAAGTTCCCGCCATGGCCGAAGATGACGCCGGCATCTGCTTCCTCGCCGGCCCGGAGCACGGCGTCGCGCAGCGCGGTGATCGCGGCGTCGTTCATCGCATTGCGCTTGTCCGGCCTGTTCAGGCCGATGAGGGCGACCTTCCCGTCAAGCTCGTAGGTCACTAGATCCGAGGACATGCCGTTCTCCGCTCTTGTTCACGCGGTGACGACAAGGGCGTCGAGGGCCACCGCACCCTCGCCCTGCGCGTGCACCATCAGGGGATTAACGTCGATCTCGATGATCTCCGGGTGGTCGAGGAGAAGGTGCCCGATTGCGCGCACTGCGCGCGCCACCGCGCCGAGATCCACCGCCGGCCTGTTGCGGAAGCCGTGCAGCAGCTTCGCGGCCTTCAGTTGGTTTAACGCAGTGAGAACCTCCCCTTCCGAACAGTCTGCCGGGAGGAGGCGCACGTCGCCGAGCGCTTCGACGAGGACGCCGCCCAGGCCCACCAGCAGCACCGGTCCCCATTGGGGATCGCGCCGCCCACCGATGACGAGTTCCAGCCCCGGCGGCGACATCGCCTCCACCAGCACGCCGTCGAGGCGCAGGTCCGGTTGGGCTTGGCGGAGATTGCCCATCAGCCGGTCCCAGCCCGCACGTAGCGCCGCCTCATCCTTGAGGTTGAGGATGACGCCGCCCGCCTCCGTCTTATGCGCCAGCGCTGCGGCCTGGGCCTTCAGCACCACGGGATAGCCGATCTCCCCGGCAACCAGGATGGCTTGCTCGAGCGTGCCGGCCAGCCGGCCACCTGGCACGGAGATGCCGAGGGTCGCGAGGATTTCCTTGCCCAGCCACTCCGGTTGAGGCCCGGCGCCGCTCATCGCGGGCAGTTCGGGGGCGCGCGGCCGATCAGCTTGCGATGGCGCTGGCGGCGGGCTGCGCCGCAGCACATGCGCCATGGCCCGCAGCGTCCGGTCGGAGGAGCGGGAAACAACGACGCCGTGTTCCCGCACCGCCGCCAGCAACTCGGGCGGTAGCGGCGATCCATCGCCGAGGAGAGCGAGGGCCACCGGCTTGTGGCTGCCCCGCCGTGCCTCGAGGATATTGTTCAGGTAAGCGAGGGAGAGCTTAGGCGAAACCACGGGGATCGAGACCACGACCCCGCCGACAGAGGGTTCGGAGAGCAGGGCGGACGCACCCATCCCGACTAGGTCGGGCCGCCACACCGCCTCGGTGCCGAGATCGAGCGGGTTGCGGGGAGGGATAAAGGAGGGCAGTTGGGGCCGCAGCGCTGCTTCCGTTTCCGTCGAGAGGGGCGGGATGGCGATGCCCAGATCGTCGCAGAAGTCGTGCGCGATGCCGCAGAAGGCGCCGGAGAACGTCAGGATGCCGACGCCGCCGGGCGAGGGCCGAGGGTAGCGGGCGAGGATCTCGGCCGTGTCCAGCACCTCGTCAAGTGTATCCACCAGCACGACGCCGGCGCGCTCCGCCATCACCCGCATGACCGCGTGGTCGCCGGCAAGGGCGCCGGTGTGGGACTTGGCCGCCTCCTTCGCCCGCTGCCCGCGCCCGGGATGCATCAGCACGATCGGCTTGCCGGCCTCCCGCGCCCTTGCGGCCGCGCGCAGGAAAGCGCCGGGCTGCCGGATGTGCTCAGCATAGATCATGATCACGCGCGTGGCGGGATCGTCGATGAGGTGCAGGACGAAGTCGCCCAGGCCGAGGTCCATCTCGTTGCCTGTCGAGACGCTGTAGGAGACGGGCACGTTCCGGGCGTTCAGGCCCAGCCGCATATGGTTCCCGAGCCCGCCGCTCTGCGCGATGATCGCCACCGCGTCGGTGGTGCCGGGGGCGAGGCGGGGAACCTCGTTCACGCTCACGAAGGCGACGTTGAAGCCCTCGACGAAGTTCGTGTAGCCGATGCAGTTGGGCCCGACGACCGACATGCCGCTGGCCCGCACCATGCGGCTCAGCCGCTCCTGCTCCTGCCGCGCCGCCTCGCCCGTCTCGGCGAAGCCGGAGGCGAAGACCACGGCCGCGCCGACGCCGCGGGAGGCGCAGCCGGCCAGCGCTTCCTCCACGGCGGCGGCGGGGACGGTGAGAACCGCGAGGTCCACGCCCGCGGGCAGGGAGGCGATGTCGGTCCTGATCGGAAGCCCCGAGACCTCTCCGGCATTGCGGCCGATGAGGTGGATGTCTCCCGCAAAGCTGTTCGCCTGGAGGTTCTGCAGAACGATATGGCCCGCGGTGTTCGGCTTCGAGGACATGCCGACGATCGCGACGGATCGCGGGTTCAGCAGCCGGCCGATCGTTCGCGGCTGCCCATTTTCCAGGCGCGTGTACCCGTCGGCCATGAGGCTCCTCCCGCTATTCTTGGTCGGTGCCGGCTGGGACGCGACCGCGGGCCGGCAAGTTCTTGCCCTTTGCGTATCAACGGCCCTTCGGAAGCGGAAGCACCCCAGTCTTGTCCCGAGTTGTTCCAAAGCTGGGACGCTCCGGCCCCGCCTGGCCAGTTCGGCAACAGGAGGATCAGCGAGCGAGGCGCGGCCGCGTTCGGGCGGCCCCCGCCCGTGCCGGCATCACGGCCGCGTGGCGTCGAGCGCGGCTTGGAGCATGTAGGCGGCGGCGGCCGCGTCCACGGCCCGGGCGCGCTTGGCGCGGGTGAGGTCCGCCTCGATCATCATGCGGTTCACGGCCGAGGAGGAGAGGCGCTCGTCCCAGAGGGCGACGGGAAGGCCCGCCGCCTCCGAGACAGCCATGGCCCAGTCCTTGGCGGCCTGGGCGGCGGGGCCGAAGGATCCGTCCATCCCCAGCGGCAGGCCGCAGACGAGACCGGCCGCCCCCTCCTTTTCTGCAATGCGCCTGATCTCCGCGGCGGTGGGCGCGAGTTTGCCGCGGGGCAGGGCGGCATAGGGGGAGGCGAGCATCAGCAGAACGTCCGACAACGCGATACCGATGATCTTGCTCCCGGGGTCCAGGCCGATAAGGCGCGCGTGGCGGGGCAAGGCGGCCCGTAGGGCGGGAAGGGGGGTAATGGGCATGGGCGGAGTGTAGCGCGAGCGGCCACGCCGCGCCCGTCGTAGGGCGGGCCGGCTCCTGGCCCTTGACTTGCGGGGGCGTGGCGGCTTCCTGACCCCAATTCGGATAACCCTGGGAAACTCGCCCGACCATGTCGCTCGACCTGAAGACCGTGAGGCGCGTGGCCTCGCTCGCCCGGCTGCACCTGGAGGAAGGGGAGGACCAGCGCCTGCAGACGGAGCTGAACGGTATCCTCGGCTGGATCGAGCAGCTGCAGGCGGTGGATGTCTCGGGCGTGGAACCCCTCTCGGGTGGCGGGGGCACGGCCATGCCCATGCGTGACGACGTGGTGACCGATGGTGGCCAGGCGGAGGCGGTGCTCGCCAATGCCCCGGACCGCGCCGGCGAGTTCTTCTCCGTTCCGAAGGTTGTCGAGTGATGCATCCCACTGATTTCACGATCCGCGGCGCCCTGGAGGCTCTGGCGGAGGGGATTGTCACCTCGGAGGCGTTGACGGCGGCGCATCTGGAGGCGATCGGGGCGCTGAACCCCCGCCTGAACGCCTTTATCACCGTGACGGCCGAGCGCGCCCTGGAGGCCGCGCGCGCCTCCGACGCGCGGCGGGCAAATGGCGTGGCCGGGAAGCTTGAGGGCATTCCCTTGGCCATCAAGGACCTCTTCTGCACGCAGGGGGTGCGGACCACCGCCGCCAGCCGGATCCTTGGCGAGTTCGTGCCGCCCTATGAGAGCACCGTGACCTCCCACCTGCTACGGGACGGGGCGGTGTTCCTCGGCAAGGCTAATCTCGACGAGTTCGCGATGGGCTCCTCCAACGCGACTTCGGCCTTCGGGGGAGTGGAGAACCCCTGGAAGCGCGGGAACGACGACGGCACGACACTGGTGCCCGGCGGCTCCTCTGGCGGCTCGGCGGCGGCGGTGGCGGCGCGGCTTGCCATGGGCGCCACGGCGACCGATACGGGCGGCTCCATCCGGCAGCCCGCGGCCTTCTGCGGGATCGCGGGGATCAAGCCGACCTATGGGCGCTGCTCGCGCTGGGGCGTGGTGGCCTTCGCCTCCTCGCTGGACACGCCGGGCCCCGTCGCCCGCACGGTGGAGGACTGCGCGCTCCTGCTCGAGAGCATGGCGGGTTATGACCCGCGCGACGCGACGAGCGCGGATGTGCCCGTGCCGGACTTCGCCGCCGCCTGCGCGCGCGGCGTGAAGGGCCTTCGGATCGGTGTGCCGCGGGAGTATCGCCTGGAGGGGATGCCGGACGAAATCGAAGCGCTCTGGCAGCAGGGCCTGGACTGGCTGCGCGCCGAGGGGGCGGAGATCGTCGACATCTCCCTGCCGCACACGAAATACGCCCTGCCGACCTACTACATCGTGGCGCCGGCCGAGGCTTCCTCAAACCTCGCGCGCTACGACGGCGTGCGGTACGGCATGCGGCAGGAAGGCGCTGACCTGAAGGACCTCTACGAGCGCACCCGCGCGGCGGGCTTCGGGGACGAGGTGAAGCGCCGGATCATGATCGGCACCTATGTGCTGAGCGCCGGCTACTACGACGCCTATTACGTCCGCGCCCAACGCGTGCGAGCGCTGATCAAGCGCGACTTCGACGAGGCCTTCGCCAAGGTGGACGCGATCGTGACGCCGGCGACGCCCTCCGCCGCCTTCGCGGCCGGGGAGAAGCAGGACGATCCGGTGGCGATGTACCTGAACGACGTGTTCACCGTGACGGCGAACCTGGCGGGAAACCCGGGCCTCGCGGTGCCGGCGGGCTTCGACCGCCAGGGCCTGCCGCTCGGCCTGCAGGTGTTGGGGCGGAACTTCGACGAGGAGACCGTCTTCGCGGTGGGGACGGCGATCGAGCGCGCGGCCGGAATCACGGCGCTGCCGCAGGTGAGGGCCTTCGCATGAGCTACACCATCGAGGGCGAGACGGGCCCCTGGGAACTGGTGATCGGGCTTGAGGTGCATGCCCAGGTGACCAGCAACGCGAAGCTGTTCAGCGGGGCGGCGACCGCCTTCGGCGCCGCGCCGAACAGCCAGGTGAGCTTCGTGGACGCGGGCTTCCCGGGCATGCTGCCGGTGATCAACAGGGAATGCGTGGCCCAGGCCGTTCGCACGGGGCTCGGGCTGAATGCCGAGGTGCATCCCTGGTCACGCTTCGACCGGAAGAACTACTTCTACGCGGACCTGCCGCAGGGCTACCAGATCAGCCAGTTCGCCCACCCAATCGTCGGTAAGGGGGTGATCACGGTCGAGCTGTCGGACGGCAGTGTGAAGGAGATCGGCATCACGCGCCTGCACCTGGAGCAGGACGCGGGCAAGTCGCTGCACGACCAGCATCCGTCGAAGTCCTATATCGACCTCAACCGCTCCGGCGTCGCACTGATGGAGATCGTGTCGGAGCCTGACATGCGCTCGCCGGAGGAGGCGGGGGCATATGTCACGAAGCTGCGGCAGATCCTGCGCTATCTCGGCACCTGCGACGGGAACATGGAGGAGGGGTCGCTGCGGGCGGACGTGAATGTTTCTGTCCGAAAGGCGGGCGAGGAGTTCCGCACGCGCTGCGAGGTGAAGAACGTCAACTCCATCCGCTTCGTCATGCAGGCGGTGGAAGCGGAGGCGCGGCGGCAGATCGAGGTCTGGGAGTCGGGCGGCACCGTCGAGCAGGAAACGCGGCTCTTCGATACCACGCGCGGCGAGACGCGCTCCATGCGGAGCAAGGAGGACGCGCACGACTATCGCTATTTCCCCGATCCGGACCTGCCGCCGCTGGTGATCGATCCTGCTTGGATCGAGCAGCTGCGCCAGGGCCTGCCGGAGCTGCCGGACGCGCGGCGCGCGCGCTACGTGAACGAGTTCGGCCTCTCGGCCTACGACGCTTCGGTGCTGGTGGCCGAGCGGGAGACGGCCGCCTTCTACGAGGAGGTGGCGGCGGGGCGCGACCCGAAGGTGGCGGCCAACTGGGTGATGGGCGACTTCTTCGCCATGCTGAACCGCATGGGCAAGGGGATCGTGGATAGCCCGGTTACGGCCAAGCATCTTGGGGCGCTGCTGGACCTGATCGCGGACCGCACCCTCTCGGGCAAGATGGCCAAGGAGGTGCTGGAGGCGATGGGCGAAACGGGCAAGCCGCCCGGCACCATCGTGGAGGAGCGCGGGCTGCGACAGGTGACGGATACCGGCGCCATTGAGGCTGCGGTGGACGCGATCCTGGCCGCCAATCCCGACAAGATCGCCCAGTACCGGGAGAAGCCGACGCTGTTCGGCTGGTTCGTTGGTCAGGTCATGAAGGCGATGAAGGGGCAGGGCAACCCGGCTCTGGTGAACGAGGTGCTGAAGGCGAAGCTGGAAGCCTGACCGGCCGGACGGGCTTGTCCGGCTCGTCCTCGGTCGGCAGCTCGCAGCGGTTGTGGATGTCGGTGGCGGCGACGGCGGCGTGGCCCATGGCCACGACGATTTGGTTGAGACCCCGCACCACGTCCCCGGCAGCGTAAAGGCCGGAGATGCTGGTACGGTTGTGATCGTCTACGATCAGTGCGCCGACCTCGTCGTGCTCCGCACCCAGCGCGAGGGCGAGGTCGGAGCGGACCTTCAGGCCGAGCGCGGAGTAGAGAGTATCAAAGCGGTACTCGTCGCCCCCGGCGCGCAGCGCGGCGATGCGGTCGCCCTCCACCTCCAGCGTTTCGATAGGAGAGGTGATGACGGTGATGTCGTGCTCGCGGGCACGGGCTTCGTCATCATTCGAGAGGGGCTGGCCGAGGGTGAGCAGCGTCACGTCCTTCGTGTAGCTGCGCGCCACGAAGACAGCCTCCCCCAGGCCCCGGGCGCCGTGGCCGAGGACGGCGACGCGGCGGTTGCGCGCCTCGTAGCCATCGCAGATCGGGCAGTATCGGATGAGGCCGCGCTGCAGGGCATCGGGGTGGTCGGGCAGGGCGGGTTCGACGTCGACGGCGCCGGTGGCGAGCAGCACACGGCGGGCGAGGATCGGGGGGCCGCCGTCCTCGAGCGCGGCGACGAAGTGGCCCTCCCGCTTCTCAATCGCCGCAACCCGGACGAGCCGGGGCTCGACACCGTACTGCGCGAGGTTCTGCCGCTGGCGATCGAGCAGGGCAGGGCCGGCGATCCCCTCCGCGAAGAGGGGGAAGTTGTGGGTGTTGGGGATCCAGGCGGCCCGGCTGGCGCCGCCGTCCACCAGGGCGATGCGGCGGTTGAAGCGGGCGAGATAGAGGGCCGCGGTAAGGCCAGCGGGACCACCCCCGATGATCAGGCAATCGAGGACGCCGTCATCGGCCATGTTGCTGCTACCCCTCCGTCTGAGAGGAGGACGCACGAGGATCGTCACCGTTTCATTCAGTCAGACAGAATGGTCGCCCGCCTAGCGCCCCAACGAGGCGATGAGCCGGTTGTTGTGATTCCGGATCATGCCGGGGATGAGGAAGGCATCTATAAGGACCCAGAGGGCGACGACGAAGAGGCCCGCATAGCCGATCAGCACGAAGGTCATGAGCATCGAGAGCAGCGTGATGACGAGTTGGGCGACGCCGCTGCCCGTGCGGCCCGCGTAGAAGCGGTGGGCGCCAAAGGAGCCGAGGAAGAACCAGAGAAGATAGGCCACCAGCGTCGATCGCTTGTTGGCATCGTAGCGCATGAGGGCGGTGGCGTCGTCGAGCCCTGCGGGGCGGCTCGGCCCGGGCCCGGTGATGGGGACTGGCATGGCGTCAAGCGAATCCTCGGCGGTCATCGGCATGATGGGGCGTGGCGCCGGCCGGGGCCAGGGCTTCGCCCGCGGCCGCCGGGCGACGGGGGAGAACGCGCATCGGCATGCCGCGCGCAGGGCGCAAGGTGATGCGCATGGACAGGCCAGGATCGAAGCCCGGCTCTGGCCGCAGCGCGACGGCAGGGAGGAGTGTGGCGAGGATGGCGGTCGCCTCATCCATCGCGAAGCCGGCGCCGATGCAGGTGCGCGGCCCGGCGCCGAAGGGAATCCAGGCGTGGCGGTGGCGGGCTTTCACGGCCTCGGGCGTGAAGCGGCCCGGCTCGAAGCGGTCCGGTTCCTCCCAGAGCGCCCGGTGGCGATGGGTGGCGATGACAGGGATGAGCACGGTCGTGCCCGCCTCCACTGCCGCGCCGCCGAGGTTCGTCGCCCGCTGCGCCGTGCGGGCGATGATCGGGGCGGGCGGGTAGAGGCGCAGGACTTCCTGGATGGTCTGCCGCGTACGGGTGAGAGAGGAGATATCGGCCGGCCTCAACGGGGCGCCGCGCGTCACGGCGGCGATTTCGTCCAGCAGGCGCGCTTCCTCCGCCGGATAGTGAGCCAGGAGGTGGAAGGCCCAGGTGAGGGCGAGGGCCGTGGTCTCGTGCCCGGCGGTGATGAAGGTGAGGAGGTTATCGGCGATATCGCGGTCGTCCATCGCCGCCCCGCTCTCCGGATCGCGCGCGGCCAGGAGGTGGGCGATCAGGTCGTCGCGGCCGGAGCCGAGGCGCCGGCGCTCGGCGACCAGCCGCAGCAATTCGGCGCGGAGGTGATCCCGCGCACGGGCGGCGCGGCGGCGGCCCGGATGGGGCGTCCAGGCCGGGGCGCCGAGAATGGCCAGGGCGATGGCCCAGCCGGTGCTCGCCAGGTACTCGGTGATGCCCGCTTCCACTCGCGCCACATCGATGGCGCCCTGGCCAGAGAGCATCGTCTCCACGATGATGTCGAAGGTGGTTCGCATCATCTCGTGGCCGAGTTCGACCTCGGTGCCGGGGGGCAGGGCGAGCCAGCGGTCGCAGGTGCGGGCGGCGGCCTCCAGCATCGGGCCCAGGAAGGCGCGCTGGCGCTCCGGGCGGAAAATCGGCGCGACGGCCCGGCGCTGCCGGCGCCAGCGCTCCCCATCGGCCGTGAGGATCGCCTCGCCGAGCGCGGGGCTGAGGGCGCGGCGCATGGTGTCCGACTTCGCGAAGGCAGCTGCGTCGGTGAGGAGGACCCGCTCGATCAGCTCTGGCGCCATGACGAGGAGCCGCTCCCGCCCAAGCACGCGGCGGTGGAGCATGGGCCGCTCGAAGGCGGCCTGCGGGATGGCGTCTAGCGGGTTGCGGATGATGGCCCGCAGATAGGCAAGGCCGACCAGCGGCGCCTCGGGCGGGCAGGGGCGTGCGAGGCCGGCGGGTGGCTCGAGGGCGGCGGGCATGGGGTCCGGATATCGTTCGCCGGCCGCGGTGCTTCCAGGCCCGGGTGGGGTCCCTTTCCAGGCGCACGAGGGGAGGCGATGCTCCCGGCAGAGGAGAGACCGATGATCACCCTGCACAGCTGGAACACGCCCAATGGCCGCAAGATCAGCGTGGCGCTGGAGGAGATGGGGCTGCCCTACACGGTGAAGACCGTGAACATCGGGCAGGACGAGCAGTTCCGGCCCGAGTTCCTGGCAATCAGCCCGAACAACCGCATCCCGGCCATCGTGGACGACGAGGGACCAGGCGGGCAGCCGATCAGCATTTTCGAGTCCGGCGCGATCCTTCTTTACCTGGCGGAGAAGACGGGGCGCTTCATGCCCCGTGATCTCCGCGCGCGAGTGCCCGTGCTGGAGTGGCTGATGTGGCAGATGGGCGGCTTCGGGCCGATGCCGGGCCAGGTGCATCACTTCCTCATGCAGCCCGAGGGGCCCGCGCGGGACTACGGGCTTGCCCGCTACGGCAAGGAGACGAGGCGCCTCTACGGCGTGTTGGACAAGCGCCTGGCGGGCCGCGACTACGTGGCAACCGAGGGAGAGCCGAGCATCGCGGATTTTGCCATCCTCGGCTGGGCGTGGCGGCACGAGCGGCACATGGTGCCCTTCGACGACCTGCCGAATGTCGGTGCCTGGTACGAGCGGATGATGGCGCGGCCCGCCGTGCAGCGCGGCTTTGAGGTGGCGCTTTCCTGAGGCGAACGCCCGAATGTCCTGCGGGGAGGATTTGACGCGGCGCGAGGGGATCGCTAGAAGCGCCTTCTGCAACGCCGTGTGACTTCCACTCCTGCGGAGGGGTGGCCGAGTGGCCGAAGGCGGCGGTTTGCTAAACCGTTATAGGATGTCAAGTCCTATCGTGGGTTCGAATCCCATCCCCTCCGCCATTTTCTCCGTTTTAATCGTCGATGTTGTGGGTTGGTGTGCGAGTGCGCCGCCACTCGGCCGCCGAGTCTGACCAGCCCTCGTAAGGGCTGGGCAATTTCTTATGGAACATGGTGGTGGTGCGGCCTGCGCCGGAGAGGCGAGGCCCGTCGGGGACGGCGGAGGGAGAGGTATGGGCTGGGAAGGCTTCCCGACAGCCGCTACTGGCCCTCAATCAGCTTTCACCTTCGCCTCACGGATGACCCGCGCCCAGCGCGCGGTCTCTGACGCCATGAGTGCGGTCAGCGCCGCCGGTGTCAGCTCTGGCGCGACCTGCATGCCCTGGTTCTCGAGGAAGCGTTGCATCTCGGGCTGAGCGATTGTCGTGGCAAACACCGCACGAAGCCGCTCCCGCACCGGTTCCGGCGTGCCTGCCGCCAATACCAAGCCGAAGAAGACTGAGGCATCGTAGCCCGGCAGTCCTTGCTCCGCCACGGTCGGCAGGTCCGGCAACACGGCGGAGCGTTCCGCTGTCGTGATGCCAAGCGCCCGCACGCGGCCGCCCTGCAGGTGAGGGAGCGCGGTCAGCACGTCGGTGAACACCATGGCCACGTGCCCGGCCACCAGGTCGTTCAGCGCCGGTCCCGTGCCGCGATAGGGGATGTGCTCGATGCTCGTGCCCGCCATCGAGTTGAATAGCGCCCCCGCGAGATGCGAGGACGCCCCGTTCCCCGAGGAGCCGAAGGCCAGCCGCTCGCGCTTCGAGAGAACGATCAGATCCTGCACGTTCCCGGCAGGAACGTTCGCGTTCACCGCCAGCACATTCGGGATGCGCCCGAGCGGTGCGACAGGCGTGAAATCCTTGGCCGGATCGTAGGACTGCCCGGGATAGAGCATCCTGTTGATCGTAAGCGGCCCCGAGGTGCCGAAGAGGATCGTGTGCCCGTCCGGCGCGGAGCGCGCGACGAACTCCGCCCCGATGTTCCCGCCTGCGCCCGCGCGGTTCTCCACCACGACTGTCTGCCCCAGGCCTTCCCCGAGGCTTGCCGCAAGCCGCCGAGCGATAAGGTCCGTCGGCCCACCGGGCGAGAAGGGGACGACGAGCGTGACGGGCCTTGCGCCCGGCTGCGCCCGTGCGGGCCGTGCCAGGGCGCCGAGCGACGCCGCGGCCATAAGGGTGCGACGATCCATCATGCGTTCCTCTCCATTCCTGCGCCGGGATCGTTCAGCAGGTCCCGGTCGGCCTCATCCCTTTCTTCCGCCATCAGCGGGTCGCGCGGTAGCACGCGGTGCCGCAGCACCAGCCGTGCCAGCGCCAGCCGTTCCGGCAGGCCCAGCCGTCCCGCTTCCCAGGCCATCGCGGCGGCGGAGGTCACGTGATACAGCGCCGAGGCCGCTTGCCGCGCGAGCGCCGGATCGTCCTGCGCCGCTTCCGCGAGGGCGATCGCGCGTTCCAGCGCCGCCGCTGCCTCGGGCAGCGCTTCGTTGTTCCCCAGCAGCCCGCGGGCATGGTCGCGCAGCAGAGGCAGCGATCCCTCTCGCGTCGCGGCGCGCAGCACGTCCAGCGCGACGATGTTGCTCGTGCCCTCCCAGATGCTTCCGAGATGGGCGTCGCGCAGCAGCCGGGCGTCGGACCACTCTTCGATGTAACCGCAGCCGCCGCGTACCTCCATCGCGTCGCCCGTCACCTTGCGGGCGTCGCGGCAGGCGCGGAACTTGAGCAATGGCGTCAGGATACGCAGCAGCGCGTAGGCGCCTTCCTCACCGGCATCGGCTCGGCGCAGGGCATCGGCGGTCTGGAATACCATCGTCCGCGCCTGTTCCATCGGAACGGACATCTTCAGGAGTTGTCGCCGCATCAGCGGCATCTCGACGAGTCGCCGGCCGAAGGCAACGCGCCGGTGCGCGATGAACAGCGCCTCCGTCACCGCGCGTCGCATCATCCCCGCCGCGCGCACGCCGTTCGAAAGTCGGGAGTTGTTCACCATATCCGCCATCTGGCGGAAGCCGGCCTCCGGCTCCCCCACCAGCCAGGCAACGGCGCCGTTCATCGTCACCTCGCCGGAGGCCATGGAGCGCGTGCCGAGCTTCGGCTTCAGACGAACGATCCGATGGCTGTTCGGCGTGCCATCCGGCAACTCGCGCGGCAGGAGAAAGAGGGAGACACCCTTCAAGCCCGGCGCGCCGCCCTCGCGCCGCGCCAGCACCATCGCCAGCTCCGCATCCGGGTTGGAGCAGAACCACTTGTCCCCGCTCAGCGCCCAGGTGCCATCCTCGCGGGGCGCCGCGCTGACTACGGTGGCAGCGATGTCCGATCCCGCGCCCTGCTCCGTCATGAACATCGCGCCCTGGTGCAGGGCATCTAGGTCTTGGCTCGTCAGCGCCGGGAGGTAGCGCGCCACCAACTCGGGCGCGCCGAACTTTCGCAGCGTTCGCGTCAGGCTGTCCGTCATTGAGACGGGGCAGCAAAGGCCGAATTCCGCCTGCACGAAAAGATAGGTCAGTAGGTACTTCGCGGCCGGCGGCATAGGGGCATCCCAGCCCAGCACCCCGCCTCGATGCGACAGGGCCGCGAGGCCGAATTCCCCGAAAGCCAGCCGCTCCATCTCGCGATAGGCCGGGTGGTACTCGACGGACTGCGCGTCCTCGCCCCGCCGGTTGCGGTGGTGCAGCACCGGAGGGTTCCCGTCCGCTTCCATGGCCAGCCGGTCCAGCCTGCCGCCCGCCAGCGCGCCCAGTCGGTCCAGATGCGGGGCCAGATGCGCGGCGAGCCCCTCCGGCAGGTAGAGCGAGGCCATCCGCGCCAGCACCGGGTCGGCGCGGAACAGGTTCAGCCCCTGGCTATCGGGAATCGCGGCAGCACCGGCCGGAGGGCCGGGAGGGCGGATGTGCATGGAGCGTTTCTCGATGCCTGGTTGCCCCGAGGGTGGTACCGGCGACCCGGGGCTCCAATCGATTTGTTTGGCATCTTCGTTGAGTTAGGCTCAACGGAGCATGACCTACCGGCGTCTTCCCTCCCTCGTCGCACTCCGCAACTTCGAGGCTGCGGCGCGCCACCGCAGCGTCACCCGCGCGGCCGGCGAGCTTCACGTCACGCCCGGGGCCGTCAGCCGCGGCGTGCGTGCATTGGAGGAGGAGGTTGGCACGGCTCTCTTCACCCGTAGCGCTGCCGGGCTCGTTCTCACCCCTGCCGGGGAGGCGCTCCTTGCCGCCTCGAAGGAGGGGCTGGACCGCATTGCGGCCGGCCTTGTCGCCATGCGTCAGGCGGCGCCTCCAAGGAGGCTGCGGATCGGTGCCTACACGCTTTTCGCCAGCCGGTGGCTCATCCCTCGCTGGAACCGCCTGCGGGAGAGCCATCCAGGCTTGGAGTTGGACCTGCAGACCAGCGCCGATCCGCTGGAACTCCTGCCCGGCGCCTTCGACGCTGTGATCGCCGTGGCGGATGCCCGTCCCCGGCTGGGCCTCTTCTCCCTGCCGCTCGTGCCGATCGAGACGATGCCGGTGATCTCCCCCGCGCTCCTGCCCGGCTTCGACTGGCACCGCGCGACGCTGCTGCACTCACGCCAGCGGCCGGATGACTGGCCACGCTGGCTCGCGGCCGCCGGAATCGAGGTGCCGGACCCCACCCGCGGGCCCCGGTTCGAAAGCATCGCCCTCGCGCTCGACGCGGCCGCCGAGGGGCTCGGCGTCGCGCTCGCCATACGCGCCCTGGTAGGTGCGGATATCGCAGCCGGTCGCGTGGCCGCGCCACACCCCTTCATCCGCAGCACCACCCGCAGCTTCACCCTGCTGCATGACGCGGAGCGGAAGGCGGATCCGGCCTTCGCCGCGCTGCGCGCCTGGCTGGCGACGGAGGCCGCGCGGGAGGGCATCGATGATCCGCGGCAAACCCATCCGTGAGGCTTGCGGACCGTCGCTCATGCACCTGATCCGCCTCTCCGACGCCTCGGTAGCGAGAGGTCCGGTGAGCCGTGCACCTTTGAAGCGCGGCCGGCGATGCGCGGCTACCGCCATGGCGGCGCGAAACCGGTGCGGTGGTCATCCGGTTGATGCCGGCACATATTCCCCTTGGCAGTGATGGCACGGAAGACTAGCTCATGCGGCCCATGATGGACCTCTCAACCTGGGCCGACCGCAGCATGGATCGGCTCCTCGCGCGTCTCGCGCGTGAAGGGGTTTCGCTTCCACATGGCGTGCATATGACGGTTCGTCGACGGCCGGCGCCTACACCGAGGGAGCCGGCGAGAGGGCGGCACGCAGATGGCTTGATCACGATCGCGTCCTACAATGTTCACAAATGCATTGGCGTGGACAAGCGCTTCGATCCCTCGCGCGTGGCTGATGTCATCGCAGAACTCGACGCAGACATCGTTGCGTTGCAGGAGGCGGATCGCCGTTTCGGACGCCGCATCGGCCTGCTGGACATGACGGCGATCGAGCGGCGCACAGGCCTTCGGATGGTGCCGATATCGAGCGCACCGGGCGGCCACGGCTGGCACGGTAACGCTCTGCTGATCAGGGTCGGCCGGGTCGCCGCCGTTCGTCGCCTTGCACTGCCCGGGGGCGAGCCCCGCGGTGCGGTGATGGTTGATCTGGACTTGCCTATGGGGCGCCTGCGCCTCGTCGCCGCTCACCTTGGCCTGCTCAAGCGGCACCGCGAGGGACAAGCCGCCGCCATTCTCGCCGCCTTGTCCGAGGGAACGGACGCGCCCAGCGTCGTTATCGGTGACCTGAACGAATGGCGCCTGGGCCGCCGCTCCTCGCTCTGCATGTTGGAGAAAAGCTTCGGTGAGACGGGGCCTGTTGTTCCGACGTTCCCGAGCCGCCTCCCGACGCTGCCGCTCGACCGAATCCTTGTGAACCGCCGCGGCCTGATCCAGGCCGTGGAGGTGCACAACACCGCGCTCGCGCGGATTGCCTCTGACCATCTACCACTCAGCGCGACGCTCAACCTGGGCATGGTCGCGAGAGCTCGCTTGTCCGAGGATGCAATCCCGGAGGTAGCCTAGCCATGGTCCTTGCCCTACCCGGCCGGAGCGATGAACCGGCATCGATCCGCGCCGAGGCCGGGTGGGGACAAACCGGCCTCGGGCTTCTTGTCAGCGGGCGAACGGCCTTCGCGGCGCGCGCACGTGCCGCACGGCTCGCCACGCAGACGCTCGATCTGCAGTACTACATCTGGCGGGACGACCTGACCGGCAAGCTGCTCGCCCGCGAGGCATTGCAGGCCGCCAATCGAGGCGTCCACGTGCGGCTACTGCTCGACGACATGTATGCGATCGGCCGGGAGAGGCTGCTCTCGACCCTGGACGCGCACCGGCATATCGAGGTCCGCCTTTTCAATGCGACGCAGTGGCGGCGCTTCGGGCACCTCGGTTTCCTGCTGGAGATGCTTTTCGGCGGATGGCATCTCAACCGGCGGATGCACAACAAGGCCTGGGTCGCCGACGGGCGCTTGGCGATCCTCGGTGGGCGCAACGTTGGCGACGAGTACTTCGACGCCTCAGACACGTTCAACTTCCGCGACCTCGACCTTGCCGTGACCGGCGCCGCGGCGCGCGATGCGAAATCGATCTTCGAGGCTTACTGGCACCACCGCCTGTCGCGCCCGGTCGCGCAGGTGAGCCGGGCACCGCACAACCGCCGGGGCGGGCTGCGCAGGCTTTCCCACCGGCTGGATCGGGCGACCCAGCTGGCGGCGGCAGAGCCCTTCTTCGCGGAAATCCTCAAGAGTGCCTCCACGTCGAAATGTTACGGCAAGCCGGCCCGCCTGGTCTCGGCGCCAGCGGCGGATGTACGGGTTACTGCGGACCCGCCGGATAAAGCAGCCCGCGAGGGGACTGCGGCCGAATGGCTCGTCACGGACGTTGTCCGGCTCCTCAAAGGGGCGAAGAAGGAGGCGCTGCTCATTTCCCCCTACTTCGTTCCGGGCGAGGAAGGCGCGGCGCTTCTGGAGGATCTCGCGGCGCGCGGAGTGCATGTGTCGGTCGTGACGAACTCGCTCGCCGCAACCGATGTCGTTGCCGTTCATGGCGGATATGCACGCTATCGCAAGCGGCTTCTGCGTGCCGGCGTGCAACTGCACGAACTTCGGCCGTCCGGCGGGGAGGGCACGAGCATGCTTGGCTCGCGTGGCGCGAGCCTGCACACGAAGGCGCTCGCCGTCGATGGCGCGCGCGCCTTCGTCGGTTCGTTCAACCTCGATCCTCGTTCGCGGGCGCTGAACACGGAGATGGGGACCTTTGTTGACGACGTGGTCGTCGCGCAAGGAGTGCGCGAGGAGCATGCGCGCCTGGCGCGCCCGGACCGCAGCTGGCAGGTGACCATCGACCGAGCGGGGAGCCTCCGGTGGGCGGCGACGATCGGCGGAGCGCAGGCGGCCTGCCGGACCGAGCCCGATGCGTCCACAGCGCGGCGCGCGCTGGCCTGGCTTGCTCGCCAAGCCCCAGTCGAATCCCAGTTGTAGATCCCGCCGGACGGATCGTGTTGCATCGGGCACCGGAAGCTCATCGAAGAAGGGGAGATTGATGATCCGGACGAGGCTGGCCGGCACTGGCGATCTTGAAGCCGTTGCAGCGCTGATCGTCGAAAACTCCTCCGCAAATGGCGGGGCGTTGACCGGCGACTGGTCGCTGGACCGGGTCGAGCAATGGTTCGCCCGCGGCGATGCCATCATCGTGGCCAGCGACGGGGACCGGCTGGTCGGTGCCTTGCTCACGAGCGAGGGGACGCAAGCCGCAGGGCCGGCAGTCGCCGCCATGCTCGACGCCTATCCCGGAGGTCCGTCTGCCTACGTCTATGGCCCGGTCTGCATCGACGCGCGGGAGCGGGGCAGGGGCCTCCTGGCCGCCCTCCATGCTGAGGCGCGGCGGTATTACCCAGGGCGCGAGGCCGTCCTGTTCATTCGCGCGGACAACCCTCGCTCCCTTCAGGCGCACCTAAAGCTGGGCATGCGCGTGGTGGGCGAGTTCCCCTTCGCGGGGCAGCGCCACCTGGTCCTCAGCGACGCTGCGGACTGAGCCGGAAGGGATCACGCCCGCGGTGCCCTGGCGCCCTCAGCCCAGTTGCAGGCGCCCTGCCAGTTCGCGGAAGAACTCCCGATCCTTCGCGATATGCGCGTCGAAGGTCCGCGCGTCGGCGTAGCTGTAGCCGAGATTCACCTTGGCCAGGGCCTCCTTGAAGCCCGGCTCGGCGGCGGCCTTGCGGGCAATGTCGCCCAGCACCTCCACCACCGGCGCGGGGGTCGCGCGCGGCACGCCCAGGCCGCGCCACGTGCCGATGGTCAGGTCCACGCCGCGCTCCTTCAGCGTCGGTACCGTGTCGAAGCCGGGAACGCGGGAGTCGGCCATTACGGTCAGGGCGCGCATCTTGCCGCCCTGCACGAAGGCATTCGCCTCCCCGGGGCCGCAGCACATGGCGTCCACGTGGCCGCCGAGCAGCGCCGTCAGGCCCGGCGCCGCACCGGGATAAGGAACGTGAAGGAAGCGCACGCCGGTCTTCTCGGCCATGGCGGCGCCGGAGAGATGCCAGATGGAGCCCACGCCGGAATCGCCGAGGGTCACCCCACCCGGGCGGCGCTTGGCTTCGGCCAGGAAGTCCTCGATCGTCTGCCAGGGCGCTTCCGTGCGCACCATAATGGCGGCAGGATCAGCGTTGAGCTGCGCGATCATGCGGAAGTCGTCGGCGGTGAACTTGATCTGGTTCAGGAAGGGCAGGATCGCCAACTCGACGAAGACGACACAGACCTTATAGCCATCCGGCCGGGCATTCAGCGTCTCGGCGAAGCCGATGGCGCCGCTCGCGCCGGGGCGGTTCACCGTGATGAAGGGCTGGGGCGAGTGGTTCTTCGCGGCCTCGGCGAAGGCGCGGGCCAGCACATCGGTGCCGCCGCCGGCAGAGGCGGGGACGATCAGCTCGATCGGGCGGGTGGGATAGTCGGCGGCGCGTGCCCGCGGCGCGAGGCCGAGGCCAGCTGCCCCGGCAGCCAGCGCGATGAATTCGGAGCGGCGGATGGTGGTCATGGAACGCTTCCTCGCTTGCTTGCCCGGGAGAGGGGCGCGCTGGTGGCGGACGGCGCCGCGTCTCACGCCTGGGAAACGGAGCATTCCCGATGCGCAAGCGTGTCGCAAGCCGCGGCCGCACGCGGGCGGGGCTTACCCCGCCGGCGTCGGCGCTCCCTCCGGCAGCACGCCCGTCCGCTTCAGTTCCTGCCAGAAGGCAGCCGGGATCGGCTGGCTCATCAGGGTGACGTTCTCCCGCACGCGCGCCGGGTTCTTGGTGCCGGGGATGACCGAGGCGACCACCGGGTGGGCGGCACAGAATTGCAGCGCAGCCGCACGCAGGTCCACGCCGTGATCCTTCGCGATCGCGGCAAGACGGTCGCGCGCCGCCACCTTCTCGGGCGGGGCCTCCTGGTACTCGAAGGTCCTGCCGCCCGCGATGAGGCCTGAGTTGTAGGGGCCGCCCACCACCACGTTGACACCCTGGTCCGCGCAACGCGGGAAGAACACGTCGAGGGCCGGGTGGTCCAGCAGGCTGTAGCGCCCTGCGAGCAGGAAGACGTCGGGGTCCGCGCGCTCCAGCGCGAGCACGCAGGGCTCCACCCGGTTCACACCCAGGCCCCATCCACGGATGACGCCCTCCTCCCGCAGCCTCGTCAGCGCCACGGCGGCGCCCTTCATGGCGATGTCGAACACCTCACGCCAGCGCTCGCCATGCGCGTCCTCCGCGCAGTCATGGATATAGGCGACGTCAATCCGGGCCAGCCCAAGGCGCTGGAGGCTGTCCTCGATCGAGCGCCGCACGCCATCGGCCGTGTAGTCGTAGTCCACCCGGAAGGGCAGGCCCTTCACGAAGGGGCCGTGCTTGCCGCCCTTGCTCGCGTCCGCCCGCAGCAGGCGGCCCACCTTGGTGGAGAGAACGAAGTCGTCGCGCGGGCGGTCGCGAAGGGCATGGCCGAAGCGGTGCTCGGAGATGCCTGGCCCGTATTCCGGCGCAGTGTCGAAATACCGGATGCCGGCGTCCCAGGCGGCCCCGAGGGTGGCCGCGGCGACGTCGTCCGTCACCTCCTCGAACATGTTCCCGAGCGGGGCGCCGCCGAAGCCGAGGGGGCCCGGCGGCGCGAAGCGCTTGCTGGCTGGCATGTGTTGCGTCTCCTTCCGCCGGAGCGTCGGCGTGCAGGGGGGAGAAGGACCTAGCGCGGGCGCGGTTGCCTCCTGATCGGCAATCAGGCGCCCGGAACTCCCGCGCGCGGCACGAGTTCTCCCGGCTGATCGTTCGGAGATGATGACATGCTCGCCTCCTTCCTGATGGGCCTGGTCGGCGGACAGCGCGGAATGACCCCGCTGGCAGCGGTCTCCGTGGCGGCAGCGCGCGGCGGCCTGCTCCCAGGCAACGGCGCCCCCCGTCTTCTGGGGCATCCGGCGGTCGCCACTGCCACCCTGGCTCTCGCAGCGGCCGAGCTCGCCGGTGACAAGCTGAAATCCGCTCCCGATCGTATCGTGCCGATCGGCCTGGCGACGCGGTTCATCACCTGCGCCATCGCGGGCGCCTCGCTCGCTCCGTTTCGGCAGCGCTGGCCTGCCGCGCTGCTCGGCGGCTCCACGGCCGTCGTCGCCTCCTATTTCGGCTGGCGCGCGCGGGTCGCGACCATGCCGCGCTACGGCCAGACGCCGACCGGTCTCGTCGAGGACGCCCTCGTCATCCTCGGTGCCGTGGCCATCCTACGTGGGTTGAGCCGATCCTCCGGCGGTGCCGGTGTAGGCGACATGATTCGGCGCCGCTTCACCTGATACCCGTCGCCTGCCGTTGGCGCCGCGACGGCCAGAGCCTTCAAGCCCCGTGCTGGCTGATGAAGCTCTCCGGCGTGCCGTCCGCGGGATTCACGAAGATAATGTCCTTCGGATCTCGCCGGGGTGTGTCCACCGAGAGGAAGACCACCGGCCCCTCCAGGAGGTCCGGGATCGCGTGCACGGTGCCGCGCCGGAAGAAGAGAAGCTGGCCCGGCCGAAATTCCTCCTGCGTGTCCGCGCTCTCCATCCAGAAGGTGCCGCGCCCCGAGACGACGTAAAGGTACTCGTCGCAGGTCGCGTGGTAGTGCGGCGGCGTCGGGCGATAGACACGGAACACGCGCGCGCTCGCGGCCGCCTCGTTGGTGAGGTAGCGATCCAGGAGAAGCGTGTCGGCGCTTTCCGGAAAGCTCCCGGCGATCGCCATGATGTTGAAGCGGCCGTGGGAAGCGGTGGGGTCGTCGGACATGATCTGCTCCCTTGCGCCATGGCGGCGCAAGCCTGACGGCAACGCGCAAGCGCCCCTATCGAACGAGCCGCAGGGTTCCAGCCGATGGGATTTCGGAGGCGGATTTCTGCAGGTTCAGCAATTGCGTCGTCAGGGCCAGCACCCGCAGCGTCAGGTCCTCGCCCTCGTCGTACTCGGCCACCCACCAGGGCCGTCCCTGGTACTCGGCCGAGAGCCGCGGCCGGGTCGGCCTCTCGGACCAAAGGCGGAAGAGGCGGGGCGTGCCCGCGGCGCCGATGTTGATGCGGTAGGGGATCCCCGCCTCCTCGCGCCGCTGCACCTCGCCGAGGTAGCGCAGCACCTCGTCCACCGAGCGCAGGTACCAGGAAACGCCGGGCGTTGCCGCCTCGCCCGCGCCGGAGGGCCGGTCCGCCACCTCGTCCGCCGTGCAGGGAGAGCCCTCCTGCGACATGGGGGAGGCCTGGGGGGCGTCGTTGTCGAGGGCGAGCGCGGTGTAGCGCCCCGGCGTCCCATTGCCGGCACCGCCGGGCACGCAGACAACGAGCTGGGGCAGGGCGCGGTAGAGCTGCCAGCCCGTGCCGTCCTGCCGCATCGTCATTCCCGGCTGCCGGGCCGTGGTGAGGTTCTCCGGGGCGATCGCCTCGGCCCTCGTCAGGCGGGGCCCGACGGGCACGAGGCGCGTGTAGCCGTTGAACTGCAGTGGGCCGTGGCCGGTGATCGCGTCCACCATCGCCTGGAAGGGATCGCAGGGTGCGCGGGCCGCGAGCCCCTCGCGGGCGCAGGCCGCGCGCGTTGCCGGGTCCAGGTCCTGCCGGCGGCGAGGGTCGTTCACCGCGATCCGCCCGCCCGGCCCCTCGTCGAAGCGCGACACCAGCAGGTGGAGCAGCAACTGCGCCGGCCATCCCTGGTCGGAGAGCAGCCGCAGCAGCGCCGGGTCGATCGGCCGCAGCAGGCCGCGCGCGAATTCCTGCCGGTCCAGCGGCGCGATGTCGAAGCTCGGGCTGGTGGTGGCGATGAGTGCCGGTTCCGTGCCGCCGTTGACGTTCGAGAGGTCGTAACCAAGCGCCGCCGACAGGCTGAGCGACCCGTGGATGGCGCCCACCTCGGTAAAGTGCAGCGGCGCCTGGTCCCGCGCGCGCAGCACGTTCAGGAGGAGCACGGTATCCGTCGCCGTCTGCACGCTGCCATTATAGGCGATGCCGTGCCGCCCGATCGTGTCGCCGAGCGAGCATCCGGCGGCCAGGAAGGCCAGGGCCAGGCACAGGAGGGGCCGGAAACGGCGCCGGAGAGGTGCCCTCATCGACGACGGGGAAGTCTGGAGATCATCGGGGCCGCACCTTCACCACGCCGGGCGGGCGCCTTGTAGAATGAGGGGAAGCAGGCTGGAAAGGCACCCACCCGGAGCCAGGGGCACGCCCCGGGGCTCCCTTACGACGGGTTCGGGTCGCCCTCCCTGGGGAGCAGGCTGCTCCTGAGCGCCTCGGCCGCGGGCGAAAGGCTGCGCCCGGCGCGCTGGATGAGGCTGATCGAGCGCCTGATCTCCGGCGCCCTGATCGGCCGGGTGTGGAGGACCGGGGCGACGCGGAGGTCAACGGCGGAGGAGGGCAGGACACCCACGCCGAGGCCGGCCCGCACGAGGGCGACCGCGGTGCTCATGTAGGTCACCTCATAGGCGGGCAGCGGGATCGTGCCCGCCGCGCGGCAGGCCCGGTCGAAAAGAGTGCGCACGCTGCTCTCCGGGTCCATCAGCACGAGCGCCTCCCCCGCCAGCTCCGACACCGGGATTGCGCGGCGGGTCTCGAACCGGTGACCGGAGGGCAGCACGGCGACCATCTGGTCCTCAAAAAGTGGCGTGACCTCGATTTCGGGATCGCGCTCGATCTCGGTGCCGATCCCAAGCTCGACGGTGCCGCTCCTCACTAGCGCTACGACCCCTCCGGCCACCGCGTCGCGAACGATGACCCTGATGCCCGGATGGGCCGCGCGCAGGCGGAGGAGGACAGCAGGCAGCACCGTCGTCCCGACCGAGGGCAGGACGGCAAGGCGGACAAGCCCGGCCCGCCCCGCAGCGGCCTCCTTCGCGCCGGCCACCACGGCGTCGAGATCCTCCAGTACCCGTGCGAAGGCCTCCACCAGTCCCTGCCCCGCATCGGTCGGCACCGCTCCCCGCGCGCCACGGTCAAAGAGCCGCAGCCCCAGCGCGGTCTCGGCCTCGCGCAGCTGGACGGTGAGCGCAGGCTGGGAAAGGTGGAGCAACGCCGCCGCTCGGCCGAGGCTTCCTGTCCGGGCCACCGCGACGACGGCGCGCATCTGCCGCAGCGAAACACTCATAGAGGTTCATTATGGGCGGCCTAAAGAACTTTCAATTGTATTATCCGTCTCCTTCCGGCTCTCTTCCCCGCAACGATGGAGGAAGACGCCAGCATGGCCATGTCACCCGGGTTCCCGCGGCGTCGGATACTGGCTGCCGCAGGCAGCGGCTTGGCGCTTCCCGCACTCTCCCGCGCAGCCCTCGCCCAGGCCAGCTGGCCCGATCGGCCCATCCGCGTCATCGTTCCCTTCGGTGCCGGTACGAGCACCGACATCATGACACGCCTCGTGACGCCGCGGATGTCGCAGGAGCTGGGCCAGCCGATCGTTGTCGAGAACCGGCCGGGCGCCGGCGGCGTGGTCGGTTCCGAGGCCGTCGCGAAGTCCGCGCCCGACGGCTACAACCTCTGCATGGGAAGCATCGCCTCCCACTCCGTGAACGTCTCGCTCATGCCGCGTTTGCCTTACGACGTGCTGCGTGACTTCACGCCGGTCTCCCTTGTCACGAACGCGCCGAACCTGCTGGTCGTCGGCAACGGGGTGCCCGCGCGGAACCTGCAGGAATTCCTCACCTGGGCGAAGGGGCAGCGGGGCGGCGCCTCCTATGCCTCGGCCGGCAACGGCACCTCCAGCCATCTTGCGGGGGAGCTTCTGAAGCAGCTGACCGGCGTGCCGCTGGAGCACGTGCCCTATCGCAGCGGCGCGCAGGCGCTCACGGACATTATCTCGGGCCAAGTGGCGATGACCGTTTATCAGGTGACGGCCGTGCTGCCCTTCGTGCGCGACGGCAAGATGCGTGCGCTCGCCACCACCTCCTCGCGCCGCCTCGAATGGACGCCCGAGGTGCCGACCGTAGAGGAACAGGGGGTGAAACCCTTCGATGTCGCGGCCTGGCACGGGCTCTTCGCACCGGCGAACCTGCCCGCGCCGATCCTCGACCGCCTCTATCGCGCGCTGACGGTGGCGCTGAACGACCCCGAGCTGCGGCCGAAGCTGAACGAGCAGGGGTTGGAACCCGTCGGCATGTCCCCCACCGACTTCCGCCCTTGGCTGGAGGCCGACATCGCGAAGTGGCGTGAGGTGGTCCGCGCCGGCAACATCAGGCCGGATTGAGCGGGTGAAGACGGTCCGCATCGGCGCCGGCTCCGGCTTCTCCGGCGACCGGATCGAGCCCGCGGTGGAACTGGCCGAGCACGGCGGCCTTCGCTACCTCGTTTTCGAGTGCCTGGCGGAGCGGACCATCGCCCTCGCTCAGCTCGCAAGGCGGCGCGACCCCGAGGCAGGCTACGACACGCTGCTCGCGGCCCGCATGCGCGCGGTGCTTCCGGCCTGCCGCCGACAAGGCATCCGCATCGTCACGAACATGGGCGCTGCCAACCCGCTCGCGGCCGCCCGCCGCGTGGCGGAAGTGGCTCGCGGCCTGGGTCTCTCCGGCCTGCGGATCGCCGCGGTGACGGGTGACGACGTGACGGACAGCTTGCGCGGGACGGACGCCGCGCTCGACGAGGGCGGCACCGTCGCGGCCCTCGGCAACCGCCTCGTCTCCGCCAATGCCTATATCGGCGCGCAGCCGATCATGGAGGCGCTGGCGGCCGGGGCGGAGGTGGTGGTCACCGGCCGCGTCGCCGACCCGGCGCTGTTCCTCGGCCCGCTGATGCACGAGTTCGGCTGGGCGGCGGACGACTGGACCCGCCTCGGCCGCGGCACGGTCGTCGGTCATCTTCTTGAATGCGCGGGCCAGGTGACGGGCGGCTATTTCGCCGATCCAGGGTTGAAGGAGGTGCCGGACCTCGCGCGCCTCGGCTTCCCGCTGTCCGAGGTTTCCGAGGACGGGACGGCGACGATCACGAAGGTGCCGGGCTCTGGCGGGCGGGTGACGGCCGCGACCGTCAAGGAGCAGCTTCTCTACGAGGTGCACGACCCCGCGCGCTACCTCCAGCCCGATGTCGTCGCCGACTTCTCCGGCGTCAGGATCGAGCCGGCGGGCGAGGACGCGGTGCGCGTCTCCGGCGGCGATGGCACGGCGCGGACGGGCACGCTCAAGGTGTCCGTCGGCTGCCACGAGGGTTGGTTTGGGGAGGGGCAGATCTCCTATGCCGGCCCCGGCGCCGCGGCCCGCGGACGGCTGGCGCTTGAGATCGTTCGGGAGCGTCTGCGCCTGATCGGCCATGAGGCGGAGGAGTTGCGCTTCGAGCTGATCGGGGTGGATTCCATCCTCGGCCACGCCGCCGGTGCACCCGAGCCGCGCGAGGTGCGCGTGCGCGTCATCGGCCGCTGCGCCTCGCCCGAGGAGGCGGAGCGGATCGGGCATGAGGTGGACAGCCTCTACCTCAACGGCCCCGCGAGCGGGGGAGGAGTGGTGAAATCGGTACGAGAGGTGATCGGCATCCGCTCCTGCCTCATTCCCGAGGCCGAGCCGCGCATCGGCCTGACCTGGGTGGAAGCCTGAGATGATCCTCCGCGACCTCGCCCATGCCCGCGCGGGCGATAAGGGTGACATCTCCTGCATCTCCGTCATCGCCTACGATCCGGCCGAGTACACGCGGCTGGAGCGCGAAGTGACGGCCGAGCGCGTCGCCGCGCATTTCGCAGGCATCGTGCAGGGAGAGGTGCGCCGCTACACGCTTCCCGGCATCGGCGCGCTGAACTTCGTGTTGGAGGGCGCGCTCGGCGGCGGCGTCACCCGATCGCTTGCCCTCGATGCGCACGGCAAGTGCCTCGCCTCACGGATGCTGGAGCTTGAGGTTCCGGTAGACGAAAGCGAAGCGGGGTAGGGCACCCGGTCCGCCTGAGGAGGCGAGGCCCCGGATGGCGACGCGCCCTGGCATCCCTAGGCCGAGCCGTCGCGGGTTTCTGCATGGAGAAGGGCAGGCGGTGGGCTGATAAAGCTCTATGGACTGACCTATTGCTTTTTTCTTCCTGATCAGCCCATGAAGGCCGGTACAGCCCGGCCAACGGGCGCATGTCAGGAGGAATGGATGCGTCGGGCCGAATTTCTGAAGCTGGGCGTCGCGCTGAGCCTGGTGCGCGCGGGCGCCGCCCGTGCCGAAACCTTCCCCAACCGGCCGATCCGCCTCGTGCTTCCCTACGCGCCCGGCGGTCCTGCCGATGCCTTCAGCCGCGCTATGGGGCGCGCGATGACGGAACGCCTGGGCCAGCCGGTGGTGGTGGACAGCCGCGGCGGCGCGGGAGGCGTGCTCGGCATGGAGATCGTGGCGAAGGCGCCGCCGGACGGATACACCATCGGCATCGGCGGCACGGGCTCGCTCGCCGGCGCGCTCAGCCTCATGCCGCAGATGCCCTATGACCCGCTGAAGGATTTCGCGCCCATCTCCATGATGGCGGCGGTGCCGGAAATCCTGGCCGTGAATCCAGGCCTGCCTGCGCGCAGCGTGGCGGAGCTGATCGCCTATGCGAAGCGCAACCCTGGCAAGATCTCCTATGGGTCCGGCGGCAACGGCACGGGGCCGCACCTCGCCGGGGAGCTGCTGCGACTGCATGGCGGGATCGACATCGTCCACGTGCCCTACCGCGGCGCGGCACCGGCCACCACCGACCTCGTCTCCGGACAAATCCAAATGATGATCGGCGAGGGGCCGGCGCTGCTCCCCTTCATCCAATCCGGCCAGCTTCGCGCGCTGGCCGTGACGACGCGCGAGCGCATCGCGGCTCTGCCGGACCTGCCCACCCTTGCGGAGGCCGGGGTTCCCGACATCGAGCTCATGAACTGGTACTGCGTCCTCGCCCCCGCGGCCGTGCCCACGGACCGGCTGGACCTGCTGCGCCGTTCCGTGACGGAAGCGCTGGCGGAACCGGAGGTGCAGCGGGTTTTCGCGACCCAGGGCGCCAGCGCGGCGCCGGGCACGCCCGAGGCGCTGATGGATCACATCCGTCGCGAGATCGCGCGCTGGGGCGAGGTCTCCCGCGCTGCCGGCACCCGGCCGGGCTGAAGGGGACCGCATGGCCGGACAATCGGTTGCCCAGAAGATCCTCGCCCGCGCGTTGCGGCGGGACGCAGTCGAGGTGGGCGAGTACGTCACTGTCTCGGCCGACCACACGGTCTGTCAGGAACTCTTCTGGCCCGGCCACCAGCGCAACCTGGAGCGGATCGGCGTGGGCCGAATCCCCCGCCCGGACAAGGCGGTGATGGTCATCGACCACTCCACCTCCGCCGCCATGGGGTCGCACCATTATCAGACACACCGCAGCTTGCGGGACTGGTGCACGGCGCAGGGCATCGTGAACTTCTTCGGCCCGGGCAGCGGGCTA
>NZ_RCVR01000109.1 GCF_016107305.1 Roseomonas sp. KE2513 | reverse complement strand
GTGCCGCCGCCGGCGCCGCCCTGGTCCGCTCCGAGATGAGCTCCCGCTCCTTCAGCGCCCTCGCCGCGTCAGTTCGCATCACGGGACGATCTCCAGGCGGACCCCACTGATCGCGCCGCAGAGGCGTTAGGCTTTCCAGGGTCGCCCCACCGGTCCACGCGGAGGAGCACGATGCGTAACCCGACCACTTCGATGACCCCCTTGCGGGATCCCGCCGGCCGCGCGGGGGCAGGCCATGCTCGCTTGCAGAGGGTCGCACAGTTACTGGACAGCAAATGGCGTATCCCGGGTACCGGCATCCGGTTTGGCGCGGACGCCGTCCTGAGCCTGATACCGGGCGTCGGCCCCGTCGTTCCGACGGCTGTATCGGCCTACCTAATTTGGGAGGCCCATCGGCTCGGTGTGCGGCCTGGAACCCTTCTGCGCATGGCCGCCAATGTCGGCTTCGACGCGCTCATCAGTACGGTGCCCCTTGCAGGCTCGGTCGGTGACGTCTTCTTCCACGCCAACCTCCGCAACATGGAGCTTCTGCGTCGTCACCTCGATCGGCAGAGACCTTCGTCAGGGTGAGACGGCGATCGGGCCATGCGCACCGTAGGCCAACACGGACCTGCTCTACGGGGCGCATGCTGCATTCCGGTCGTCTCAATGCCGCCAGCCCCGCTAAGCGTCAGCTCTGGCCAGTACCCTTGCCACCGTTGTGTGGGTCTATGTGTTACCCCTGCGTGGCGTCGGCACTCTCCAGCATTTCAGGAGCCGCCCGAGCCCTTGAGATATGGTGACATCTTAGGTGCGGGCTGCCCCCACATCGAGCGCGCGTAGGTGGAGTGTGCGGGTTGCCTCCTCCTGAGACGCGGCCGCCAATGCGGCAGCACCGGGCATCAATGGCGGCCTCCCATGTGCCTGCCCCCCGCCCCGGCCCAGCACGGCGCTCCTCGTCAGCCCCTTGCCGGCCTAAACCGGTTAGCATGGGACAAGCCTCAAGTTGGCCACTTGGTCAGCCTTGGCCAACATAAACAGGAAGATCATCCTGCGTTCCAGCGAACCTCGCTGTTGCCTCAACAGATTGCCACTCGAAGCTGAAATATCAGCCTCGGCCAAGGCTTGAGCAGATAAAACGCACATTGCGAAGGGCAAGGTGGTCAAAGGTTAAGGCTCCTCCTATCTGAGACGTGCAACTCTTGCATTATCCACCTAGAACTTGCGTGGAGGCCACTATGATGCAGCCACGAGCCCGCGATCTCATGAACCCTGAAGTCACCACTGTGCCGCCAGGAGTTCCTGCCGCCGATCTTGCCCGCATGTTTGCAGATCGGGGCATCTCAACGGTTGCTGTCGTGGATCCTCAGGGAACGTTACGGGGCATCGTCACGGAGGCTGATCTGATCCGTCGTCTAGCGGCGGACGATGACCAACCTCGCGCGGGCTGGCTCAGTCGGGTCCTTTCCAGCCCAGACAACATGGCGGAGCGATACGTTCGGAGCCACGGCACCACTGCCGAGGACCTGATGACGAAGCAGGTCATAACGGTGGGACCAGAGGACAGCGCTGCCCACATCGCTCGCCTCATGGAAGACCACAAGATTCGTCGAGTATTGGTGACGGCGGGAGGCCAGCTTCTCGGCGTAGTCGGTCGCGCAGAGTTGGTGCGTGCTCTGGTGGAGCCCACAGGTGGATCACCGGTAGAGTTGTCCGACGAAGGTATCCGTCGAGCGTTACTCACGGCGATGAGGCGGGAAGCTTGGGCTACCACCGGCAACATCGCTATGGGTGTCCGGGACGGGGTTGTGGAGTTCACTGGCTTCCGCCATTCCGAGACCGTGAGCCATGCACTTCACGTGCTCGCCAAGAGTGTGCCTGGCGTGAAGCAAGTAGTTGATAGCACTTTGCGACGGCCCGTTGTCTTCGGTCCTTGAAGCGACGCTCCCTTCACAAGGATTAGCCATTAACCATGGCTTTCGTCGCGGGCGACTATTCCGATCTGACCAACCAGTAGAGCAAAGGAAAGGGCCACGACGATAGTAGACCTGGTGCTGACCACTCTCTCCAGGGTCATCGATGTCGATTGGGGCTGTTCTGGGCCGCGGCAATAGACGCTCGGTGTACGGCCCGACCTGCTCTCGTCCCTGATCAGTGCCGCATGAGCAGGGGAAGGTCAGCATGGGCCAGCATGTAGCGTGTCACCCCGCCGAGGAGCGCTTCGACCAGAGGGCTGTGCGCGTAGGCGCCCATGATCAGCAGGTCGATATCGAGTTCGCGAGCCTTATCGATGAGCTTTTGGCCAAACACTTCGGGGCCAAGGGGCAGTACGTGCATTTCCGGCTGGATCCCGTGATCGGCGAAGATCCGCGGGAGATGAGGCTGCGCGGCGCCCTGGCGGATGCCGACGAGGACATGCAGCGACTCAGCACTCCGGAGGCAGCGCAGGGCAGGAAGGACGGCATTTGCCGCCCGGCTGTCCTCCTTCCACGCAACCGCGACGGAGTGACCAAACTCGCCCTGCCAGCCGGGCGGAACCACCAGAACAGGCCGCCCAGTTTTGAACAGAGCGGCATGAAATGCACGCCGTGTCGACGGGCTGTCATCTCGGACAGGGCGGCCAACCACAACGAAATCAGCTTGGCGGCCCTCGTTTACGACAGGCTCGGCAAGACCCTCAACCGACGACCAGTGCGTCGTGAAGGACGCGTCTACTACGCCGGCCGCCCAGTGCTGGTAGGCGCCATGCAGCGCCGCGATACGATCGTCCTCAAATGCCAAGAGTTCGTCCAACACGGGGCTCACAGATGCCTCAGGGGATAACATCACATAGCCAGGCGGTGTGCGGACGGCGAGGATGTTGATGCGGGTCGCACCAGCAAGGACGGCGAGGCGCTCTGCCGCACGCAAAAGGCGGGGGACTGCGTCAAGGCGCTGGAGCACTACCATGACGACGTCAGACATGGCCGTCTCCTCTACCGGGTGTAACCCCTATTCAAGGCCCCGCCAGTCTAATCCTTCTTAGATGCGCGAGCCAGGAAATTTGGCTTGCACTGGACCTCATCCTCGCCTCCGCTCAGGCGGATTGCAGCATAGCCCGCCTTACTCGCCGCAAGCTCTGCGAACGCTAGCATGCTGTTGCCTAAACCTTGGCCTTGCGTGTCCGGCATGACGGCGACGTTGTCGGGCAGCATCGCCTCGCCCCACGACAGGAGCTCGACGAGACTTTGCATGACCCGGTTGCGCTCCGCGACATGCACCCGCCCCTCCCCGATCAGCTTGGGTGGTCATCGAGCATGGGGTCAGGCTCGCAGCAATACGTGCGCTGTAGTGGGTG
>NZ_RCVR01000108.1 GCF_016107305.1 Roseomonas sp. KE2513 | reverse complement strand
TTATCGATCAAACCGCCTGAACAATCAAACCATCAAACATCCATTGTAGTATTTCTGCAAGGATTACATAGTGGGACGGTCGACAGCATCGCAGCCGTCTCCGCCTGCCCCACCAGGGGGATCACCTCGGAGTTGCGTGATGGCGGCCTCGGAGCGCGACAGCCGGGAGACCTGGGTGCCGCTCCAGCACGAGGCGGGTCACGCGGTGCTTGCCGCGTGGCCTGCGAGAAACCAGTCCACCCACATACTGCCATCGATAGCTGCACAAGCAACAAAGAAGGAGCATGCCCTGCCCAGAAGAAGAACAAACCTCATCGCCTATCACATCGGCCGCGCTGTCATCGCCACTGGAGGCCCGCACGCCGCACGTGGATCGCGACTGTAGCAAGCCAGCCGAGCTGCGCCGCGAGCGCTGGGAGGACAATAAGCGGCTTCACGTCAGGCGCGAGGTGAGGGAAGACGAGCGCGAGCACTGTGTGAAACAGTACGAAGCTGCCGTGGACTGCCGTCACCGCCCGCACGCCCATACCTGAGCGTTGGGCGAGTTGGTAGAGGTGAGTCCGATGCGGCGCAGCGGGCGGCTCGCCCATAAGAATGCGACGGACAAGAGTGAAACTGGCGTCGAAAAGAATGCCGAAGAGCAGCAGCGGCACGATAAGGAAGGACATCCCCGCCGCGTCGAACCGCGCCGCCGCGACGGCTAGCACCGCGAGGACAAAGCCGAGGAATTGGCTCCCCACATCCCCCATGAAGATGCGAGCGGGGTGGAGGTTGAATGGCAGGAACCCTGCGATTCCCGCCGCAAGGAAGAGCGAGGCCGCGTAGATGAACCACCCTCCCTCGAACGCCGAGGTGACAGCTAGGGCGGTACAGGCAACGAGGAGGGTGCCCCCGACCAGTCCGTCCATCCCGTCCATGAAGTTCACAGCGTTTGTGCAGCCAACAATCCAGAAGAGGGTGAGAAACGGTCCCAGGATGCCGAGATCCACGACGCCGATCCAGGGAAGCGCGAGGCGGTGGATCATGAGGCCGGACGCCATCGCGACGAGTGCCGCCGCTCCCTGCGCCGCGAGCTTCACGGCGAAGCGGAAGTCCCAAATATCGTCGGCCAGCGCGACGCCCGCGATCGCGATAGCGGCCAAAATGACGCCGACGAACTCTGGATCAGCGATCCGGGCAAAAGTCGCACTGCTGTAGAGGACGAGCATCCCCGCGATGAAGGCCGCAACGATGCCTACCCCTCCGCCCTTCGGGGTCGGGACAGTGTGCGCCGTAGCGTCGCGGCGTGCGGGATCATCGAGGACTGGGCGCACAATCATCAGCCACACGAGGGCGGCAGAGAGAAGGGCGAGTGCGGCAGCGAAGCTAAGGTGACGGAGAACGATCAAGGGATCCATCAGTGCGCCGTCCCGCAGGCGCGCACAGACCCGCCGCGCCCCTTCACCATGTCGTCGCCGCGTCGGGCGGTGCGGGGTGGAGAAGGCGCATGTCCTCTCCGAGCGCCGCGTTGAAGCAGTAAAGACCGAAGCCGTCGCGCGCGACCTCCCACTCAACAGGCGTAAACTCAAAGGAGAGGGCGGGAAGGGGTTGTGCCAAGCTCGCTAGCGCCTCGGCCCTGTAGCTCTCGACGTCCAGGTTCAGGAAGGCGGCGTCACGCCACACATTGCGCGTGAGGGTGCCAAGGCTAACTACCTCGGGCGCCACCGCTGACTCGTTAAGCAGGCTGTCGTGTGAATGGCGCAGCTCGGCGTCTAGTCGACCGTTATGAGCACCAGGCTGATGTTGACCCGTATTCATTTGCCCCGTTGCGACCATCATCGGCCCCGGCCGAAATAAGTGGTCTGTTCTGTGCTCCAGTTTTTTACTTGGAGACCGAGGACGACAGTAGGTGCGGAGCGGGCGCAAGTGCTTCGATAATACGGCACTCCGCCACCTTCCCATGTCGGCATTGCCCGCTAAGGGAGTCCAACTCTCGGCGTAGCGCCTGGAGGTCGGCGATCTTCCGGTCCACCTCGCCCAGGTGCTCGCGGGCGATGGCGTCCACCGCGTCGCAGGAACGCTCGCGGTCCTCGGCCAGATCGAGCAGGGTACGGATCTGCTCCAGCGAGAAGCCGAGGTCCCGGGCGCGCCGGATGAAGCTCAGGCGGCCGAGGTGCGGCTCCCCATAGGTCCGGTAGTTCCCGGCGGTGCGGGCGGGGGCGGCGAGCAGGCCGACCCGTTCGTACCAGCGGATCGTCTCCACCTTTGTGCCGGTCGCCTTAGCAAGGGCACCGATGTTCAACGAATTTTCCAAAGTCATCCCTTGACCCTGTATCCACTATAGGGTCCATATAGGCGACTTCTGTCCGTGCCGCAACCGGCGGGACATACCTGAACGGGAAAGCAACCGATGGCCAACAGCGAAACCACAGCACCCGGGACGCGGGTGGACCTGCGCTATCAGGTGGACGGCATGGATTGCTCCAGCTGCGCCCTGAAGATCGAGGACGCGGTTGAGCAGCTCGGCGGCGCCGAGAACATCCAGGTTAACTACAAAGCGCAGATCCTGGAGTTCCGGCTGGACGAGGCCACGACGCCACGGTCGGCCGTCGAGGAGAAGATCCGCAAGCTCGGCTACGGCGTCGCGCCTCTGGCGTGACTGGCAAGGACGGGGTGAAGGCAATGGCTGATGGTGGAACGGCTCAACTGACCTCCGGGTCCAGGTCGGCCCTGCGGTATCACGTGGAGGGCATGGACTGCCCGTCCTGCGCCTCAAAAATCGAGACGGCCGTGGGCCGCTTCGGCGGGGCCGAGGACATCCGGGTTAACTACCACAGCCAGGTCCTGGCTTTCCGGCTGGACGAAGCGGCCACGCCGCGCTCGGCTGTCGAGGAGGGGATCCGCAAGCTCGGCTACGGCGTCTCTCCGGTCGAGGCGCCGCGGGTCGTCGAGGGCGAACCTGGCGCGGGTGCCGCCGACGTGCCGCTCGTCCGTCCGCGCCAGCCCTGGTGGAAGGGGAAGAAGGCGCGGCTCGCCGCGGCGATCGGCGCCCTCATGGTGGCCGGGTTCGCCGTCTCGCTGGCCGCCCCGACCCTAGACCACTGGGTTTACCTGCCCGCTGCCCTGCTCGGCCTCGGCTACTTCGGCCGAAAGGCCATCGCCGCGGCGGGCGCCGGGTCGCCCTTCAGCATCGAGATGCTGATGTCGATCGCGACCGTCGGCGCCATCGCCATCGGTGCGACCTCCGAGGCGGCGGTGGTCGTGTTCCTCTTCACCATCGGCGAGCTGCTCGAGAACGTCGCGGCCGGGCGGGCCCGGGCGGGCATCGAGGCGCTCGGCGCACTCGTGCCGCGGACTGCACTGCTGCTAGAGGACGGCACAGCCCGCGAGGTCCCTGCCGCTAGCCTGAAGGTCGGCGACCTC
>NZ_RCVR01000107.1 GCF_016107305.1 Roseomonas sp. KE2513 | reverse complement strand
ACTCTCGGGGCTGTTTGGCCTCTATGTCTGGCGCGTGCGCCATGTGCCGCAGGCGGATGAGCTGGAAGAGGAGGAGCCTGGCCCGGCCGCGGCTCTCAAGGCCCTTTCGCCTGCCGGGCAATGGGCCGCCATGGCCGGCCTCGCGCTCGTCGCTTGCGCCGTGATCCTCGCCGCGGCCGAGCCCTTTGCCGAAGCTATGGTGGAAGCCGGGCGGGCTATCGGCCTCAACGAGTTTCTCCTGATTCAGTGGCTGGCTCCTCTCGCCAGCGAGGCGCCGGCCATCTCGGTCGCAGTACTGTTCGTGCTCGCCGGACGCGCGGCGAACGGCCTCACGACATTGATCAGCGACAAGATCAACCAGTGGACCCTGCTGGTCGGCATGCTGCCGATGGCCATGAGCGTCGGAGCGGGCGCGCTGACGGCACTGCCGCTCGATGCGCGGCAAGGGGAGGAGTTCTTCCTCACGGCCGCCCAGTCGCTCCTTGGCCTTGGGCTGCTGCTACGCCTACGTCTCGGGCTCTGGTCCGCCCTTGCCCTCGCCGGCCTGTTCGCGGTCCAGGTGGCGTTCGCCTTTTTCTACAAGGACGACGAAGTCCGTACGATCGCCACGCTCACGATGCTGGCCTGGGTCTATCTTGGCATCGCCGCCATCCTCTTCGCCGTGAACGGCGGACGCCTGATCGGCATCCTGCGCATCACGTTCCTTGGTGCGCCCGCGAGCGCGACCCCAGTGCCAGATCGGGAGGGAGTGCGATGATCGCTTGCCATTCAATCCGCCTCGCCGCCCCAAGCCTGCGGCCGTCCCTACCGCTCGCGAGACCCGTATGAGCGGCGACGATGACAACCTGCCGAAGGATTTCGCGCACCTCACCCGGGCCTATCGCCGGGCGCTCCAACTTGCCGACGCCCTGGACGGGATCACTGCCCTTGTCGCCCGCGGTGCCCGGTGGGCGCTTCTCGCCAATGCCCTTCTCATCACCGCGAACGCGCTGAGCCGCAAGTTCCTCGGCGTCGCCTGGTCCTCGGCCCTCGACCTGCAATGGCACTTCTTCGCCGCCGTCGTGCTGCTGACCGCGGCCTACGCGCTCCAGCGCGACCTGCATGTCCGCATGGACGCCCTCTCCGGCCGTCTGGGCGAGCGTGGACAATCCTGGATCGACCTCCTCGGCATCCTCCTCGTTCTCCTGCCTCTTTGCCTTGCCGCGGTTTGGTCGAGCTACCCAGGATTCGCCCAAGCCTTCGTCGGGGGTGAGACCCGCGCATCGCGCGAGTCCACAAGCACCCTCCCGGCCTGGATTATGAAGGGATTCATTCCCCTCGGGTTCGGGTTGCTTGCCCTCCAGGGCATTGCCGAGGCTGTGCGCTGCGTCGCGTCGATCGCGGGCGTCGGGGCCCGCCCCGATCACCGCCGTCGGCTCCTGCCGGAATAGGCCAGCCGTGTCCGACCTCCTCGCCCCCGCGATGTTCGGCGGTCTCGTTCTCGCCGTGCTCTCCGGCTTCCCCGTGGCCTTCGCCCTTGCCGCCGTCGCAGCGACCTTCGGGCTGATCGGGGCGGCCGCAGGCCATTTCGACGTGACCTTCCTCCAGATCATGATCCTGCGGATGGACAGCGTCTTCGCGAACGACAACCTGCTGGCCGTGCCGATGCTCATCCTTATGGGCATGCTGATGGAGCGGACCGGCATCGCGGAGGACATGTTCGTTGCCCTGAACCGCCTCTTCGGCCGCCTCCCCGGCGGCCTCGCCTACACGACCGTCCTCGTCGGCGCGGTGCTGTCGGCCATCACGGGCTTTGTCTCGGCCTCGGTGGTCGCGCTCGGTCTCATTGCGCTGCCCGTCATGCTGCGGGCGGGATACGATCCGCGCCTCGCGAGCGGGGTCGTGACGGCAAGCGCCACGCTTGCCCAGGTGATCCCGCCGAGCCTTGTCCTCATCGTCCTCGCGGAGCAGTTGGAGGTGTCACTCGCGGATATCTACCGCGGCGCGCTCCTGCCGAGTGCGATCCTCGTCGGCGGCTACATGGCCTATGTGTTCCTGGCGGTGCGCGGGCGGCCGGAACGCGCGCCGCCGGCCGCGCCGGCATCTGGGGAGGAGGGCCCCGCCGTCCGGCCCTGGCTGGACGCGAGCGTGGCCGCAGGAGTGCCCCTGGTCATCGTGCTGACGGTGCTCGCCGCGATCTACCTTGGCGTCGCGGCGCCGACCGAGGGCGGCGCCGTCGGGGTGACCGCGACCCTTCTCTTCGGCCTCGCGCGGCGTAGGCTGACCCTGACGGGACTGCGCCAGGCCATGGAGGTGACCGCCAATCTCACCTCCGGCCTCATCTTCCTCCTGCTCGGGGCCTCGTTCTTCATCCTCGTGTTCCGGGGCCTCGACGGCCAAGCATGGGTAGATGGGCTCCTCTCGTCCCTCCCTGCCGGAGCGCTTGGCTTCGTGGTCGCGCTGAACCTCCTCGTCTTCTTCCTGGCCTTCTTCATCGAGTTCTTCGAGATCGCCTTTATCGTGCTGCCCCTTGTGGTGCCGGTCGCGCGTCAGCTCGGGATCGACATGATCTGGCTCACCGTGCTTCTCGCGATCAACCTTCAGACGTCCTTCATGCATCCCCCCCTTGGCCTCGCGATCCTCAACCTGAGGACGGTGGCACCGAAGGCACTCAACACCATCACCCTCTACCGGGGCGCGCTGCCCTTCCTCGCTATCCAGGCGCTCGTGGTCGCGCTCCTCGTCGCGGCGCCGGCAATTGTCCTTAAGCGGACGCCGGCTATGGCCGATCCGGTCCGGTCGTTCGAATCACAGCTCCCGCCGCCGCCGCTCCTGATCGAGGAACTCTGATCGCCGTGCGGCCATACCCTCCCACCCAGCACAGCGCCGCTGCTCGCCCCGCGGACGACATGCCAAACGGCCTGCTCACGGCGCGTGCCCTCGTCACTCTCGCGCGGCGGCCCTGGGCAGTGATTGCTGCGCGCGCGGCTGCCGCCCTCGCCCTTGGGGCCGTCTTACCGCTCGCTCTCGCGCCGCTTCACCTTGTCCCCGCGCTGTTCCTCGCCTTCGGCGGCCTCCTCCTCCTCCTGGAGCGCACGCCGACCGTCTGGGGCGCCCTGGCCCTCGGCTGGCTCTTTGGCCTCAGTTCCTTCGCCGTGGGCTTGTCTTGGATCACTGAGGCGTTCGACGTGGACGCGGAGCGGTTCGGCGCGCTTGCCCTCCCTGCGCTGCTCGGTCTCGCCGCCTGCCTCGCCCTCTTTCCGGCGGCGGGCGTTGCCGCGGCGCGAGCCGCCATCCGGGGGGATGAGGCGCGCCGCGGCGGGGCAGGGCTCCTCGCGGCGCTCGCAGCGGGTTGGACGGCTGCCGAGTGGCTCCGCAGCGTGCTGCTGACGGGCTTTCCCTGGAACCTCGTCGGAACCGCCTGGGGCTTTGCGGACGCGCCGCTCCAGGCCGTTTCCGTCATTGGACCCCACGGCCTCGGCCTCCTCACCGTAGCGGTCGCCGCCGCCCCGGCTCTCGCGCTCGGGCGACGTCGGTGGTGGCTGCCCCTCGCGGCCTCGGCGGCGGGGGGCGCTCTTCTCTGGGGGTTCGGCCTCCTTCGGCTCGCCGCGCCCCTCCCGTCGGACCTCCTGGACGTCCGGCTGCGG
>NZ_RCVR01000106.1 GCF_016107305.1 Roseomonas sp. KE2513 | reverse complement strand
TCAGCGGAAGGATGCCGGAGAGGGATGGAGGACGAGCAAGTTTAGCACTCCACGTTCACCGCGGCAGCCTGGGTCCGCTTCGCGACGAGTTCACTTGCGGGCAGAGCGAATTCATCGGTGCCCAGCCCCCGGCCAGGATACGCTGGCACTGCCAGCGAGGCGGCGCATGGCGTAGGTCTCCCGTGTGACCCTGCCCCCGACGGACGCCATTGCTTGGTACGACCGCCATGCCGCGACCCTGGCTGTGGCCCACGAGGCCCTACCCGCCGCAGTGTTGCATGGCGGCCTTGCCGACCTGCTGCCAGTCGCTCCTGCGCCGGTGCTGGACGTCGGTGCCGGCAGCGGCCGTGACGCCGCGTGGCTGGCCGATCTCGGCCACGACGTGGTCGCAGTCGAGCCCGCGGCCGGCCTGCGCCGGATCGCCGAGGGGCAGCACCCATCCCCGCGCATCCGCTGGCTCGACAACCGCCTTCCCGCGCTCGCCACCACTGCCCGCCTCGGGCTGAGCTTCGACGCCGTGCTGCTCAGCGCGGTGTGGATGCACCTCGCCCCTGCCGATCGCCCGCGCGCCTTACCTCGACGGGTGTGACGGTCAGACAACACGAGGCGAATCGGGCTAGGCGCTGCATTGGCAAAGAGTGCCGACGCGGACTGAACAAATCAAGAACTTGCCGGCGGAGGCGAGGCTGGCCAGACCTCTTGCGCCGCTCGATGGCCGCTCGGGAAGTCCGGCTGACGGTCAGCCCGCCTTGCTCTTGGTGGCCTTGCGCTTGGCCTTCTTGGCGCCCGCGAAGGCCGCCTCCTTAAGGGACGCGCTGGCCTTGAACTTGATGGTTGCGCCGGCCTTCAACTGCACCTTCTCGCCCGCGCGCGGGTTCAGCGCCGTGCGCTCGGCGGTCTCGCGCACGGTGAAGCTGCCGAAGTCAGGCAGCGAGAAGCGGCCGGTCTGGATGATCTCCTTCCTGATGGCGGCGTTCAGGTCGGCCGCGAGCTGCCCGATCGTGCCGTGTGGTCATGGCCTGTGCCCGGCAACACTCGAACCACCGTCGGCAATCCATCGTTCAAGTAGCAGGGGAGGGGGGGTTCTCAGGCCGAGAGCGCATTGCACGCCCGGTGGGCGGCTTCCACTCGCCTCGCTTGCGGGCGGACCAGGCATAACGGGGATCGTGGTCCAACAAGTGAAGGTGGTCCGCGAGCCGGTTACGCTCCAGCCAGCCCACGGCTGCTTCCAGCTCGGCGAGTGTCATGGCGGCGCGCGCCTTGTCCCCGGTGACGCGCTTCAGGGCCGCGTTGTAGCGGTGATACAGCCCTGGTCCCGCGATCCCTCCGCGCAGCCCGGCCGCACCTGCCTCGTCCTCCACCGCCTGCGCCGCCACCATCTCGCCGAGGCGAATGCGCAGGCGCCGCTCAGCAACGGAGGGCACCTCCAGCAGCTCCCCTTGGGCCTCCTCCTGTTCGGGGCGGCGCATCGCCAGCTCCGGCCCCGGCGCGAGCCGGTCGTAGCGCATGGCCAGCGCGTTCGAAGAGAGCGGCACAATGCCCTCCTTGGGCGCGGGAAGCTGATCCAGCAGCCAGGCGGGCAGCGTGGACTGCTCGCGCCGCGGCTTCGGACGGCGCGCCAAGGTGCCCTGCTCCGTCTCCATGCGCCGGCGGAACAGGCCAAAGAGCGGGTCGTCCGGGTGAAAGACCAGTGCTTGCTGCGCCTCGTAGGCACCGGCATGTGGGTCCACCCGCGTCGCGCGCGCCACCATCTGCTCCAGCCAGGGACGAGAGCGGATGTGCGTGAGGGCCGCCACCACCGCGACCTCCGGCGCGTCCAGCCCTTCGTAGGCCATGGCGACCGTCACCAGCACCGAGGGCTCCGGCATCAGCCGGAAGGCGGCCAGCAGCTCGTGCGCCCGCGGCGTATCCGAGGTGGCGAGTTGGGCCACGGCCTCGGCCTGCGCCGCCGGGATCCACTGCCGCACCACGGCAAGGTAGTGCCGCGCGGTCGCCTGGTCTGGGGCCACTACCAGCAGCTTGCCCAGACCACGCGCGGGCTCGGCGGGTGCCAGACCGCGCACCTGGCGTCGCCGCGCGCGGAGGCTGCGGACGGCGAGGAAGGCCTCGCGCAGCAGAACCTCGGCGAAGCCGGTGCGGAGCGCGGTAAAGAGGGCAGGGCGGGTGGTCTCGTCGGGGTGCAGGCCGGAGATCCGATGGGGGCCGAGCTCGTTTCCGTCCTCATCGCGCCAGCTGGCCTCGCCGTCGAGCGCGCCGAAGGTCACCGGCAGCACGGCGCGCTCGGCAAGTGCCTGAGCGCGGGAGTAGCCGACCACGGCCCAGCCCTCAGCATCCAGCGCCACCTCCCGCGTGCGCGCCTTGGGGCCTTTGCGGTAGGGCAGCCAGAGGATGCCCTTGCCGTCGGCGCGCTCCAGCGTGCCCGAGAGCAGCAGTCGCACGCGGGCGCATTCGAGCAGCGGCAGGATGGCGCGTGACCAGGCACTGGCCTGGTCCTCCTCCATCTCCTGTGCGGCCGCCACTGGGTCGATGTCCGCCAGCGCAGGAAGGTGGTGCACTTCGTCCACCACGAGCAGCGTGCGATGGCGCCTGAACTCGGCCAGGTGCAGATCCGGGGCCGCGGCGACGCCCTGGTAGGTGGTGATATAGCCGGCGAGCCCTCGGCTCGGGTCGGGGGTGTTATCGGCGGCGCGCACCGACAGGCTGTGGCGTAGCGCCTCACGCCAGTAAGGATCGGCGAAGGCTTCCTCCGCCTGGAGCCGCAGGCTGTCGCGCGGCACGACCCAACAGATGCGGTCGACGATCCCGGTGGCAATCAGGCGGCTTGCCGCGATCACCGGCAACAGCGACTTGCCACCGCCTGGGGTGACCGCGGCTAGGACGTCGCGCGCTTCGGTTTCACGGGTGGCAATCGCCTCAATCACGCCCGCGAGGCGCTGCTGATGCGAGCGAAGGGGGCGGGTCACAGTGGCGGATGATCTAAACAGAGCACCTCAAGACACTGATTCAGCCTGATTCGCGTGTCTAGGCCTTCCTGAGCCTTGCACCTGGGCACGGTCGGGATATATGCAATGTATATCCCGAGAGGCTCACATGACCCGGACCACTCTCTTTCGAAGCAACCGGACACAGGCTGTACGTTTGCCGAAGGGTGTGGCCTTTCCAGAAGGCGTTAGGGAAGTCGCGATCCTGCGCGACGGCACGCGCCGGGTCATCGTACCGGCTGATACCAGTTGGGACGACTTCTTTGGCGCACCCGGTATTGATCTGCCGGATCGCGAACAGCCGCAGGCTGAGGAACGCGAGCGCTTCTAATGCTGCGCTATCTGCTGGACACGAACCTCTGCATCCGTGTGCTGCGAGATCGACCGCAGGGCTTGCGGGCGCGGTTCAACGCCGAGGCCGGGTCGCTCTGCATCTCGACTGTGGTGCTGATGGAGTTGCTGCACGGAGCCGGTAAGTCGGCACGCCCGATTGAGAACAGACGGGAGGTGGAGCGCTTCGCAGCGCGGCTCGATGTGCTGGCCTTCGACGCAGACGCAGCAGCGCATGCGGGGGAGATCCGCACAGTACTGGAGCGCACCGGGCAGGTCATCGGTGCTTACGACCTGATGATTGCAGGCCACGCAAGGAGCCGCGGACTGGTGGTGGTCACCGGCAACCTCAGCGAGTTCCGCCGTGTGGAGGGACTGCGCTGTGAGGACTGGCTGTAGCAAGCGCGAACAAATTGACGAGCAAAAACAACACAGAAAACGAGTATTTTACATAACTCATATTACGCGGCTTGGGGGGAGGGATGTAG
>NZ_RCVR01000105.1 GCF_016107305.1 Roseomonas sp. KE2513 | reverse complement strand
GCTCGCGGGGCTGTTTGGCCTCTATGTCTGGCGCGTGCGCCATGTGCCGCAGGCGGATGAGCTGGAAGAGGAGGAGCCTGGCCCGGCCGCGGCTCTCAAGGCCCTTTCGCCTTCCGGGCAATGGGCCGCCATGGCCGGCCTCGCGCTCGTCGCCTGCGCCGTAATCCTCGCCGCGGCCGAACCCTTTGCCGAGGCCATGGTGGAAGCCGGGCGAGCCATCGGCCTCAACGAGTTCCTCCTGATCCAGTGGCTAGCGCCCCTCGCCAGCGAGGCGCCGGCTGTCTCGGTCGCGGTGCTGTTTGTGCTCTCCGGGCGCGCGGCGAACGGCCTCACGACATTGATCAGTGACAAGATTAACCAGTGGACCCTGCTGGTCGGCATGCTACCGATGGCCATGAGCGTCGGGGCGGGCGCGCTGACCGCGCTACCGCTCGACGCGCGTCAGGGGGAGGAGTTCTTCCTTACGGCCGCCCAGTCCCTTCTCGGCCTCGGACTGCTGCTGCGGCTGCGTCTCGGGCTCTGGTCCGCTCTCGCCCTCGCCGGCCTGTTCGCGGTCCAGGTAGCGCTCGCCTTCCATTACGAGGACGACGAAGCCCGTACGATCGCCTCTCTCACGATGTTGGCTTGGGCCTACCTCGGCATAGCCGCTATCCTCTTCGCCGTGAACGGCGGACGCCTAATTGGCATCCTGCGCATCGCGTTCCTCGGCGCGCCCGCAAGCGCGACTCCCGTTCCGGATCGGGAGGGGTTGCGATGATCGTGGGTTACCCGATCCGCCTCGTTGTCGCGATCCTCCGGCAGGCCCTACCGCCCGCGAGAACTGCGTGAGTGACGATAACGAGCTGCCGGTTACGCTGGTCGTCAACGCCGCCGCCGCTGCGGCGCTGATCCCGCACCGGGCGGGGGACTCGAACGTACGGGTTGTCTGGCTGTTCTCGCGCAATGGCGCGATCGGCAACCTCGCCGTGGTTGTCGCGGTGGGCCTCGTCTGGGGGACCGGCAAGCCCTGGTCCGACCTCGCCGTGGCGGCCGTCGTGGCCGGTCTGCTCCTGCAATCGACTTGGTCCATTCTCCTGTACGTCTCGAGGGACCTGCGCATGGCGGCATCGCCCCGACCATGATGCCCGGCGCGCTGCCCAGTCCGGAACCGGGTCCAGAGGGTGGTCCGATCCGGGTCGCCCTCCGCCTCGCCGACGCCCTGGACGGGGTCACCGCCCTCGTCGCCCGCGGTGCCCGGTGGGCGCTTCTCGCCAATGCCCTTCTCATCACCGCGAACGCGCTGAGCCGCAAGTTCCTCGGCGTCGCTTGGTCCTCAGCCCTCGACCTGCAATGGCACTTCTTCGCCGCCGTCGTGCTGCTGACCGCAGCCTACGCCCTCCAGCGCGACCTGCACGTCCGCATGGACGCCCTCTCCAGCCGTCTGGGCGAGCGCGGACAATCCTGGATCGACCTCCTCGGCATCCTCCTCGTTCTCCTGCCTCTCTGCCTCGCCGCGGTTTGGTCGAGCTATCCGGCATTCGCCCAGGCCTTCGTCGCGGGCGAGACCCGGGCATCGCGCGAGTCCACGAGCACCCTCCCGGCCTGGATCATGAAGGGCTTCATTCCCCTCGGGTTTGGGTTGCTTGCCCTTCAGGGCATTGCGGAGGTCGTGCGCTGCGTCGCGTCCATCGCGGGAATCGGGGTCCGCCCCGATCACCGCCGCCGGCTCCTGTCGGAATAGGCCGGCCGTGTCCGACCTCCTCGCCCCAGCGATGTTCGGCGGCCTCGTCCTCGCCGTGCTCTCCGGCTTCCCCGTGGCATTCGCCCTCGCCGCCGTCGCGGCGACCTTCGGGCTGATCGGGGCGGCCGCAGGCCATTTTGACGTGACCTTCCTCCAGATCATGATTTTGCGGATGGGCGGCGTGTTCGCCAACGACAACCTGCTGGCCGTCCCAATGCTCATCCTCATGGGCATGGTGATGGAGCGGACCGGTATCGCGCAGGATATGTTCGTTGCCCTGAACCGCCTCTTTGGCCGCCTCCCCGGCGGGCTAGCCTACACGACCGTCCTCGTCGGCGCAGTGCTGTCGGCCATCACGGGCTTCGTCTCGGCCTCAGTGGTTGCGCTCGGCCTCATTGCGCTGCCTGTCATGCTGCGGGCGGGCTACGAGCCGCGCCTCGCGAGCGGCGTCGTGACGGCGAGCGCCACGCTCGCCCAGGTGATCCCGCCAAGCCTTGTCCTTATTGTCCTTGCGGAGCAATTGGAGGTGTCGCTCGCGGATATCTACCGCGGCGCGCTCCTGCCGAGCGCAATCCTCGTCGGCGGCTACATGGCCTACGTGTTCCTGTCAGTGCACGGGCGACCAGAACGCGCGCCGCCGGCCGCGCCAGCATCTGGGGAGGAAGGCTCCGCCGTCAGGCCCTGGCTGGACGCGAGCGTGGCCGCAGGAGTGCCCCTCGTCATCGTGCTGACGGTGCTCGCCGCGATCTACCTCGGCATCGCGGCACCGACCGAAGGCGGCGCCATCGGGGTGACCGCGACCCTTCTCTTCGGCCTCGCGCGGCGCAGGCTGACCCTGACGGGACTGCGCCAAGCCATGGAGGTGACCGCCAATCTTACCTCCGGCCTCATCTTCCTCCTGCTCGGGGCCTCGTTCTTCATCCTCGTGTTCCGGGGCCTCGACGGCCAAGCCTGGGTAGATGGGCTCCTCTCGTCCCTTCCTGCCGGAGCGCTGGGGTTCGTGGTCGCGCTGAACCTCCTCGTCTTCTTCCTGGCCTTCTTCATCGAGTTCTTCGAAATCGCTTTTATCGTGCTGCCCCTCGTGGTGCCGGTCGCGCGTCAGCTCGGGATCGACATGGTCTGGCTCACAGTGCTTCTCGCGATCAACCTTCAGACGTCCTTCATGCATCCCCCCCTTGGCCTCGCGATCCTCAACCTCAGGACGGTGGCACCGCCGGCACTCAGCACGATCACCCTCTACCGGGGCGCACTGCCCTTCCTCGGTATCCAGGCGCTCGTGGTCGCGCTCCTCGTCGCGGCGCCGGCAATCGTCCTCAAACGGACGCCGGCTACGGTCGATCCGGCCCAGTCGTTCGAATCACAGCTCCCGCCGCCGCCGCTCCTGATCGAGGAACTCTGATCGCCGTGCGGCCATACCCTCCCACCCGGCCCAGTGTCGCCGCGAGCCCCGCGGACGACGTTCCAAACGGTCTGCTCACGACGCGTTCCCTCGTCACCCTCGCGCGGCGGCCCTGGGCAGTACTTGCTGCGCGCGCGGCTGCCGCCCTAGCCCTCGGGGCGGCCTTGCCGCTCGCGCTCGCGCCGCTCCACCTTCTCCCCGCGCTGTTCCTCGCCTTCGGCGGCCTTCTCCTCCTCCTGGAGCGCACGCCGACCGTCTGGGGCGCCCTGGCCCTCGGCTGGCTCTTCGGCCTCAGTTCCTTCGCCGTGGGCTTGTCCTGGATCACTGAGGCGTTCGCCGTGGATGCGGAGCGGTTCGGCGCGCTTGCCCTCCCCGCGCTGCTCGGCCTCGCCGCCTGCCTGGCCCTCTTTCCGGCGGCGGGTGTCGCCGCGGCGCGAGCCGCCATTCGGGGGGACGAGGCGCGCTGCGGCGGGGCAGGGCTCCTCGCGGCGCTCGCAGCGGGTTGGACGGCGGCCGAGTGGCTCCGCGGCGTGCTGCTGACGGGCTTTCCCTGGAACCTCGTCGGAACGGTCTGGGGCTTTGCGGACGCGCCGCTGCAGGCCGTTTCCGTCATTGGCCCCTACGGCCTCGGCCTCCTCACCGTGGCGGTCGCCGCCGCCCCAGCTCTTGCGCTCGGACGACGTCGGTGGTGGCTGCCCCTCGCGGCCTCGGCGGCGGGGATCGCTCTTCTCTGGGGGTTCGGCCTCCTTCGGCTCGCCGCGCCCCTCCCGTCGGACCTCCTGGACGTCCGGCTGCGA
>NZ_RCVR01000104.1 GCF_016107305.1 Roseomonas sp. KE2513 | reverse complement strand
CGTCCCGAGGCGCATGGTGCGGCGGCCAGTAGGGCCGACCGCGGGAACAACCACGATCCGGCGGCGATGCAGCGCCAGCAGAAGCTTCGGCCGTTCCCGCAACAACAGCGGTTCCACCACCACCCAGAGGTCGTCAGGAACGAGGAGGGCCATCCCTCCCCCAACGCCTCACCCCAGCTTTTGTCCCGAACTTTTAACCAGATGTTATGTAACGAAATCGTACCTATAACCTCAAAGGGCACTTTCGCCCATCCGTGTTGCGCCCGCTTCTCATCGGCCAGGCTTGGCCGAAAAGTCCACGTCCTCCTTGGAGGCATACCGTGCTCGCCCAGATACGCGCCCGCCCTACAGCCGCTCTCGCCTTGTTCCTGCTAGACACAGGCTTCCTTGGTTTCGCATGCTGGGGCGGGCTGCTGCTGCTTGGCAGAGATCATTCTATCAGCCCCGCCGCCTTGCTCTTTCCAGCAGCCGACCTGCTGTTCCTCTACGCCATGGGCCTGTACCGACGTGAGGCGCTCGTCCAAATGGGTGAGAGCCTCGGTCGCGTACCAGCTGCAGCCGGTGCAGCCGGCCTCACCGGCTGGGCGGCCACGGCGATCCTGCCAGCTCCATTCAGCATACCTGACGTGCACCTGATGTTCGCGGCGGCGGTTCCATGCTTTGCGGGAGCTGGTTTAGCCGCACGCTTGGTACTCCACCTGCTCCGCCTGAAGGGCGCCTTTCGTCGCCGCCTCCTCATCATCGGCGCGGGCAGACGCGCTTGGGACCTCGTGTGGCTGTTGAGGCATGAGGCGCATACACTCGCCTTCGAAGTCGTCTTCGTGCATGACGACCATCTCGGAGAGCTTGACCCCCGCCTCGCAGCGGATCCAACCCACGAGATTATCCCTGGGCTTGACGGGCTCCTCCTTGCCGTCCGCAGACGAAATCCCGACCAAATCGTGGTTGCCCCGGACGAGCGGCGCGGCTTGACCATGGAGGGCCTGCTATCCTGCCGGATGGCCGGTTACCCGGTGAGCGAGTACGCGCAGTTCCTGGAGAGAGAAATCGGGCGGATTGATCTCAAACGCCTAGATCTTAATTGGCTTCTTTATGCCGATGGCTTTGCCATGGGCACGTTGGATCGCTTTCTTAAGCGAGGGCTCGACATTGTGGTGAGCATCGCGCTGCTGCTTGCGACGGCACCCACCTTGGTAGTTGCTGCTCTAGCTGTGAAGCTTGGCGATGGCGGCCCCGTTTTCTACCGACAGGATCGTGTATCGCGCGGCGGACGCGTGTTCCGCATCATCAAGCTCCGCACGATGTCTGTGAATGCCGAGCGAGCCGGCGCAGTCTGGGCGGCGAGGAGTGACCCACGCATCACCATGACCGGGTCACTTTTTCGTCGAACGCGGCTGGACGAGTTACCTCAGCTATTCAGCATCCTGCGCGGAGACATGGCTTTCGTCGGCCCAAGACCGGAGCGCCCTGAATTCACCCAGCAACTCGCTGCTCGACTGCCGCTGTACGAGAACCGTCACTTAGTGCGGGCTGGCCTGACCGGCTGGGCTCAGGTCAACTATCCTTATGAGGCCTCGCTGAACGACGCACGATCCAAGCTCAGCTATGATCTTTTCTACGTGAAGAACTTCAGCATCATGTTCGATCTGCGCATTATCCTTCAAACGTTGCGCGTCGTGTTCTGGCCAAACGATGCTCGATAGAGGACCGCCCACTCGGCTTCTGACAAATGCCTGTACTCCGCCCTTTTGGTGGGGCCATCTCGATAACAGCCAGTTAAGCGCTTTCAGTCTTCATTGACCATTCTTCAGCATTGCTCACCCTTGAAGCCGTGCATGTTCACCACTATCGACGTACCTCCCAAGCTGACTTTCTCGCAGTCGAGATTTGTCACGAAGCTCAGGATGGTCCCAGGATGCTCACATCAGGGCAGTAGGGACATTCTTGATGGACGTGACCGTGCGAACCGAAGCCGCGGCCCTTGGGCTTTCCCAGCAGCGCCTCAGCCGCATCGATGGATGGATGGACCGGCTCGTAGGAGACGGCAAGCTCGCTGGGCTAAGCGTGACGGTCGCGCGGCGTGGCTGCGTCGCTTACAGCCGCTGCACCGGCCTTGCCGACCGGGAGCGCGGCACGGCTATGGCAGAGGACACGATTGTCCGCATCTATTCGATGACCAAGCCCCTCGCGAGCGTCGCGATCATGATGCTCTATGAGGAGGGCCACTTCCAACTCGATGACCCGATCACGCGCTTCCTGCCGTACTTCGCCAACCAGCGCGTCCTCACCGGCGGCACCCGCGGCAAGGTCGAGACCGTGCCTGCGGTGCGCGACCTCACCTTTCGTGACCTTCTGACCCACACCTCTGGCCTGACCTACGGCTTCATGGAAGCCACGCTGGTGGATGCGCTGTACCGCTCCGAAGGCGTGGACTTCCAGTCCTCGGATGCCACGCTCGCCGAGGTCGTGGAACGCGCCGCACACCTGCCCCTCCTGGCGCAGCCCGGCACCGCCTGGAACTATAGCATCGCCACCGACGTGCTCGGCCATCTCGTCGCTGTGATTTCCGGCCGGCCCTTTGAGGAGTTCCTGCAGGACCGGGTTATTGGCCCGCTCGGTATGGTGGACACAGGCTTCCACGTGCCGACCGAGAAGGTGCCCCGCTTCGCCGCCAATTACGGCCGCGGCCCCGATGGCGCGCTGAAGTTGATTGACGATCCCGCCAGCAGCCGCTTCGCCGCGCCGCGCGCCATCTGCTCCGGCGGCGGTGGCCTGTGCTCCACGGCCGGAGACTATCTCCGCTTCTGCCAGATGATGCTGAATAAAGGTAAAATGAACGGCGTGCGCCTGCTGGGTCGCAAGACCGTAGAGCTGATAACCGTTAACCACCTGGGCGGAGACATGGCCGCCATGGGGCAGCCGCGCTTCAGCGAATCCAGCTATGAGGGCATCGGCTTCGGCCTCGGTTTCTCTGTCATGCTCGATCCCGCCCGGGCCCAGGTGCTCGGCACACCAGGTGAGTATGCCTGGGGTGGAGCCGCTAGTACCGCGTTCTGGATCGACCCGGTGGAGGATATGGCTGTGATCCTGCTCACGCAGCTCATGCCCTCCTCCACCTACCCAATCCGGCGCGAGCTGCGCGTGCTGAGCTACCAGGCCATTGTTGACTAACGCGCAAGGCGAAGCTCCTGGTTGATTAGAATGACCGGAAAGCCAGCAAATTGGTGCGTAGTGCAGGTGGTGCACTCCCGCCACACGTTAAGAGCTCGGGACAAAAGCTGGGTTAAGGCGTTGGGGAGGGGTGGCGCTCCTTGTTTCTGACGACCCCTAGGTAGTGGTGGAACCGCTGTTGCTGCGGGAGCGGCCGAAGCCGAGAGGCGGTCGGCCGCGCGCACCGGATCGAGCAGCGCTGGCGGGCATCTTGTTCGTGCTGCGAACAGGCATTCAGTGGCATGAAGTGCCGACTGAGCTGGGCTGCTGGGGCAAGACCTGCCGGCGCCGGTTGGGCGAGTGGCACGCAGCCGGAGGCTGGATCCGGCTGCACCGGATGGTGCTGGAGCGGCTGCAGGACGCGGGCGCCCTGGACTGAAGCCGGGCGGCACTGGACAGCGCCAGCCTGCCCGCGAAAACGGGGGCGCGGAGATCTGGCCGAACCCGACGGACCGCGGCAAGCCGGGCACCAAGCGCCATCCTGTCACGGACCCTCAGGGCACGCCGCTTGGCCTGACGCCGAGTGGGGCCAACCGCCACGACAGCCGCATGCTGGTGCCCACGCTCGATGCGGTGCCGGGCGTGCGGGCCAGGCGTCGCGGGCGACCCCGCCGCAGGCCCGCCAAGCTCCACGTCGGCAAGCCTTACGATCACCGCCGCTGCCGCCGCGAGTGCCGCGCCCGCGGCATCACCCCACGCATCGCAAGGAGAGGCATTGGGAGCAGTGCCCGCCTCAGACAACACCGACACATGTCGCACAGGCGAAGACCCCGTGCAGTCGCCCAACTGGTCTGGGCTACCCTTCCATGCCCTAGAAAATGTTTGCGCCATGTTGCTCCCGCTGCTCCAACTTTCCAAGAGACGGGTTTTCCATAGTCGGGTTGGGCTCGCGCTCCTCCATGTGTTCTA
>NZ_RCVR01000103.1 GCF_016107305.1 Roseomonas sp. KE2513 | reverse complement strand
ATGCCGCCGGCGGGGCGCACCTCGCAGGCCACGTACTTGCCGCCTCGCTCCAGCGTGAAGCTCGGGCCCATGGCCGAGATGATGCGGTGCCCACCATTCAGCAGCGCGCTCATCGGCTGGTCCACCGCCTCCCAGGTCGTGACCAGGCGCGGCGGCGCGGCCGGGGCCGGCGTCTGTGCCTCTAGGGGCGCGATCGTGACGGAGAGCAGAAGGTGGATAGAAGGAGGTGCTTCATGCCCGCTGTCCTAGACGAAGCGAGTCGGTTAGGGCACCGGCCAGATCCTCACGATGCCTTAGTAATTCGAGGATCGTAGGTCCAAGGACGTAGCTTGCGTGCCCTGGTACCCGCGCTAGCCGGGTGTAGCGGCGACAACCTGACATACGCATGCCCCTGCTTGTTATAATGTCAGACAGTCATGATGTTCATAAGTTCCAAATCTCACATGTTCACACTCGAACTTGCTTTCTTGTTGGATGTTGCTGGAAGCGAGGAACGGCTTTCTTGCCCCAAGCAAGGTTTCTCATCCGAAAAGCGTAGCGGAATGCGAAGGTAGAGAAGCCGGAACCGGACTCATGAACAGGCGCGAAGCACCAAGCATGGCGAGGGCCTACCCTTTGCAGAGCAAGCATGTTGACATGATAACATAACGCCATGTGAAGGGGTGAGAGGGATGATTGCCGATAGCGCAGGGCCTTCCCGACTCACGCAGATCTCGGTCGGATAGGGACACCAGGCGACCTCGCGCGCTCTCAATGCGGCTTTTTACCAGTGTTTCCTGGTGCGCCATGAGTCGGCCAGTCCTTTTTCCACCGCCTCCGTCATTCAAGTAGATTCTTAGATTCAAGGATTCGAAGATTCATCCGCTAATCCGCCTGCCAAAACAAAGGCTTGCCGAGCCAACTATGAGGTTATCGGGGCCTCCTATGAGGAATCCGGGCAGGGGAGACGGTTGCTGTGAGGAAACCGGGGAAAGGTATGAGTGATCCGGGGCGTTACTGTGAGGTCTTCGGGCAAGGCAGCGCGAATTATCCACAAGACCATTGTCAAAAATGAGAAGTTCGGGGCTGCAAGTATGAGATTTTCGGGGGGTTGTTCTCATACTTGGCAGCGGTTGGTATCATCGGGCCATGTCCGAAGCGCCGATTCTCACGTTGGCCCTGACGCCGCGCGGTCAGGAAGCAATCAAGCCTGCCGAGCTGATCCAGGTGACGGGCCACCATGAGCTTACCCTAAACGCCCGCCGCGCGATTACGGTGCTTTGGCATCACGCGCACATGCAGGGCGTGACGGAGGGCAAGCGGTACACCGTTGAGATTGATGAGCTGAAGCCTGCCGGTCACAAGGGCTATGAGATGGTCGAGGAGGCCATCGAGGCGTTGATGCGGACACTGCTGGTGGTCAAGCTGCCCAACGGGAAAACGCGTCGTGTCCAGTTTCTCGGCGGCAATGATCTGGACAGTCCCGACCGTCCGGCGGGCGTACTGACGTACAGTTTCGATGCCATGCTGATCGAAATCCTGCAGAAGTCGACGATATGGGGCAAGATCGCGCTGCCGATCATCATGTCGTTCAGCTCAAAATATTCTGTATCGCTCTATGAGAACGTGGCGCAGGTCGCAAACCTGTCTTTCAAGACCCAGATCGAATATAGTCTTGATGATTTCCGGGCCATGCTGGGGGTGCCGCCGGGTAAGTATAAGACCTTCGGTGAGCTGAACATGCATGTCCTCAAGCCTGCTGTGGCGGAGGTCAATGCGCTGGCCCCGTTCGGCCTGGCCGTCCTCCCCGTGAAGCAGGGCAAGAAGGTCGTGAAGGTGAACGTCGGTTGGTGGCGCAAATCCGACGAAGAGCTGCAGTCGGCCTATCGGGAAGGGCAGGCGTCCAAGGTCGGACGGAAGGAGCGGATCTCCGGCAAGGCGGAGCATGTGCTTTCCCCGATGCCCTCACAGGAGCGCCTCCGGCGCCGTTCCCCGAAAACCTCACTCTTGTCCGCGAAGTAGGGCAGGGGAGACGCTCCCCGAATATCTCATACTTAGGCCCGCGCGATCGGGCTTTCCCCGTAATGCTCGAACAGCATGTTCAATGCCTCGGCCAAAAGGGCTGCCTGAGACTTGTCCTGACGAGCCGCCATGATGGCGAGCTGCTTCCGTACCTCTGGATCGAAGTAGGCGCTGATAGCGACCTTGCCGACGCGGGAAGGCGGCTGGACAGTCTGTGGCGCGGCCTGAACCGGGACGGGGGGCGCGGGCAGCGTCTCCGGGCGCAGCGCCTTCAGTCCGGCGGCGAAGTTCGGCTTTGTACTCATGCAGGCACCCTCTCAAGCTGCTTGGCGGTCCACTTGTGGAGCTTTTTGATCTCGGCCGCCGCCTTGCCGTCTGGCTCAATCTCCTGTGCCGCTTGTCCGGTGATGAAGCAGCGGTTGTAGGCGACACGCTCTCCGATCTTCACCGGGGCGACGGGAAGCCCAAGGTGGTCCCGGATTGTCTTCTCGGCCTCGACTGCGGCCATGGTCGAATGGTGCTGCACCCCATTGAGGACCGCGAAGGCGTGGACTTGGGTGAGCTTCACCAAGTTGATCGTCTTGCTCATGGCCCGGAGGTCCATGATCGACGGCTGACAGGGGATCAAGACCAGATCCGCAAGGCGGATGGCGTCCATGACCGTGCCTTCCGAATGCGGCGCCGTGTCGAGGATCAAAATGTCCGCCCCAATTTCCTTCATCTGCTGGGCGGTCTTGGCCAAGCGAGAAGGCTGGATGCTCTGGACGTGCGGGAACTCGGCCTGGCGGGCGTCACCCCACTCCGCTGCGGAGGCCTGCGGGTCGAGGTCGAGGAGGACGACGTTCTGCCCGGCCTGCGTAAAGGCCACGGCCAGATGACAGGCGAGGGTCGTCTTGCCGACGCCACCCTTCTGGTTCGTCAGTGCGATAGTATGCATGTGAACATGCTCCCGTGTGAACCTGTTATGAAGCTCATGCGGGTCTGGCGTCAATCGCCGGATGCGGGTTCCAGCGTCAGCCCTTTTGGACCATCCGACGCATGGGCTCTCCAGTAAGCCCGGCCCCAACGATGGCACTTTCGCCCGCCCCCATTTACGCTGTTGAGCCGACCTGCGGTTGTCGACCCACCCGCGCTAAGAGGAAGTTGCAGCAGGCCACCGCTGTTCCGGCGCTCTCCGGGATAGTCGTCCAACGGCGCGGGCCAGAAGCAATCCACCCGCCCGGCCGCGCCAGGAGGCGGGCCGCGGCCGTAAGCCGCCCCTCGGCGAGCGAGGCGTGCAGCTCCCAAGGCAGGTAGCGCGGGGCAGGAGCCTCACCAGATGGAAGGCTTTCGCCCGTCATGACGGAGTTACAACGTAGGTGTGGGGGTGTAGCGGAAGACCTCGCCACCCATCTCGTCAACGAAGGCGCTTCTACGCCCTGCCGGCAAAAAGAAGGCGGCACCCGAGGGCACCGCCGAGTTTAGGGAGGAAACGTCCAAGAAAGCAGCAACCCGACAACAGAGGATTGCTGCGCTGCACAACATGGCCCTCCGCCGTGCCGACCGCAAGCGGAGCCGCCAATCCGGGACAACATCGCCCCTCAAGGAAGAGTGTAAGGAGGCCAAACGGTGAGATGCCTTGCTGTAGGCAAGTAGCTACAGCTCAGAAAAGGGAGAGTTTGCCAGTGATGCTGATGCGCGTCGATGTGAACATGGCATCCATCTAGGGCCTGTTAGCGCCTGAATCCTTGGCAAGGTGCCTGCGTTCTCTGGCTTTCTGGAGAACGGGATGGCGCTGACAGATGAGCAGTGGGCGGTGCTGGAGCCTCTTGTCGAGGCCTGCCGCCCGCACGCCAAGGTGCCACCTCAGCACCTGCGGCGGACCATCGGGGCCATTCTCTGGCGGCACGACAATGGCGCGAAGTGGCGGGCCCTACCGGCGGAGGAGGGGCCCTGGTGGATGGCGGCGCAGACCTTCATCCGCTGGTCTCGCCTGGGTGTCTGGGAACGCCTGCTGAGCATGGCGCAGAACCGAGGCATCGGGCTCGGCATGACCTTCCTCGACGGCACCTCCGTGCGGGCGCACGCCAAGGCGGCAGGCGCGGCCAAAAAGGCGCGACAGCGGCGGAACGGGATGAGCGTGAGGCGCTTGGTCGCTCTCGTGGGGGCTTCGGCACCAAGGTTTGCGTGATCGCCGACAGCGCGGGACACGCCGTCGC
>NZ_RCVR01000102.1 GCF_016107305.1 Roseomonas sp. KE2513 | reverse complement strand
GTTAGCGAGGGATGGAGGTCCCACGGGCGGCGTGTTCTGGGCGCTGCGTCAGCCTTGTTCGTCATGCGTGCAGCATAGCGCATGGCCGGCATGGTACGAATCTGAATCAAGAGAAGAGAGCCCCATGCGGCTGGGCACGCGGATTCGGTAGTCGAAATCCAGCTTCGGTTTGTAGGCCGGATGGTGATCTTGGACGGGTAGAGCTGAGAAGGCTTAGGGCTGATCGCCCAGCCTCCAACGGCCGAGTTCGACCCACTTCCGTTGCCTGATGAGGAACAGGCCGTGCTCTGAAGCGGACGTTCAGGTGACACGTAGATCGGTTAAGTCTCCTGGCGCTGGCCAACTAGGGTCCGTTGACGATCAGGATTCCTGTTGCCGCCAAGCTGTGATTCAACCCTGCCTTTGACGGGGTAGTGGCAGGATGGATCAGGACCGGTTTGGGGTGCGCGATGCGGTCTGGGAGAAGATTGCGCCGCTGTTGCCGGGCAAGGCCTCGGACAGCGGCGTGACGGCGAAGGACAACCGGCTGTTCCTGGAGGCGGTGCTTTGGCGGGTGCGGACGGGCCTGCCTTGGCGCGACCTGCCGGAAGGGTTCGGAAAGTGGAACAGCGTGTTTCAGCGCTTCCGCCGCTGGGTACGGGCCGAGGTCTTCGACCGCATCTTCCAGCGCGTGTCTGACGAGCCAGACTTCGAGTACGCCCTGATCGACGGCACCATCGTCACCGCCCACCAGAAGGCGAGCGGCGCAAAGGGGGGACTCAAAATCAGGCCATTGGCCGCTCGCGTGGCGGCCTGACGACCAAGATTGTCGCCCTCGTCGATGGGCTGGGCAACTTGGCGCGCTTCGTCCTGCTGCCAGGTCAGCGCCACGACACGATTGGTGTGCCGCCCCTCATTGAGGGCGTCGCCTTCGGCGCCCTGCTCGGCGACAGGGCCTTCGACGCCGATTGGCTGCGGGCCGAACTCGACGCCCGGGGCGCCGTCGCCGTTATCCCGCCCAAGACCAACCGCAAAGGCCACTTCGACTTTGACCGCGAGGCCTACCGTTGGAGGCACCTGATCGAGAACTTCTTCGCCAAGCTCAAAGAGTTCCGCGCGATCGCCACCCGCTACGACAAGACCGACACCAGCTTCCGCGCCAGCATCAACCTCGCTGCCGCCATCATCGCCTCTCGATGATCGTCAACAGGCCCTAATTCGGCGAGGCGTTGATCAACTCCTTGATGCGGCTGGCGAGCGGCTCCATCGCGAAAGGCTTGGTCAGCACCTGCATGCCGGGCGCGAGATGGCCGTTGCCGATGGCAGCGTTCTCCGCGTAACCGGTGATGAACAGCACCCTCAGTTCGGGCCGCACCTCACGCGCCGCATCGGCCAGCTGTCGGCCGTTCATGCCGCCGGGCAGGCCGACGTCAGTCACGAGCAGATCGATCCGCGCGTCCGAACGCAGAACCATCAGGCCACTGACCCCGTCTCCCGCCTCGACGGCCGTGTAGCCCAGGTCCTCCAGCACCTCCGTCACCAGCATCCGCACCGTGGGTTCGTCATCTACCACCAGCACTGTCTCACCGGGCTCGGCACGGGCGGCGTCGGCCAAGGCGGCATCCCCCGTGTCCGCATCCTCCTCGCCGTGGTGGCGGGGTAGGTAGAGGCACATGGTCGTACCCTGGGCAAGTTCGGAGTAGACCCGCACCTGTCCACCGGACTGCCGCACGAAGCCGTAGATCATGGAGAGCCCGAGGCCGGTGCCCTGGCCCAGCGGCTTGGTCGTGTAGAACGGGTCGAAGATCCGGGCGATGACCTCAGGAGGCATTCCAGTGCCCGTGTCGGTCACGCAGAGGGAGACGTACTGGCCGGGCGGAAGGTCTCGTTCCCGTGCCGCCCGCTCGTCCAGCCACGTGTTGGCCGTCTCGACGGTGATCCGGCCGCCGTCCGGCATGGCGTCGCGCGCGTTGATGCAAAGGTTCAGCAGCGCGTTCTCCAGCTGGGGCGGATCCACCAGCGTGGTCCACAGGCCCCCGGCCCCGACGACCTCCACCGCGATCTCCGGCCCGACTGTGCGGCGGACGAGATCCTCCATGCCGCTGATCAGGCGGTTCACGTCCGTCGGCTTGGGATCGAGTGTCTGGCGGCGGGAGAAGGCCAGCAGCCGGTGCGTCAGGGCCGCCGCCCGCTTCGCCGCGCCCTGAGCCGCGCTGACGTAGCGGTCCACGTCCTTCAGGCGCCCCTGTGCCACACGGGTTCCTAGCAGCTCCAGGCTGCCGGTGATGCCGGTGAGCAGGTTGTTGAAGTCGTGCGCCAGCCCGCCGGTGAGCTGGCCGACGGCCTCCATCTTCTGACTTTGCCGCAGCTCCTCTTCCAGCCGTTCCCGGGATGCCGCGAGTTCCTTCTCCTCCGTCATGTCGCGCGCGACGCAGTAGACCAGACCCTCTTCCGTCGGCACCGCCGTCCAGGAGAACCAACGGTACGATCCGTCTCGCGCGCGGAAGCGGTTCTCGAAGCGCATCGTGGTCTGGCCGTCGGCCAGGGAACCCACCTCGGCCCGGGTCCGGGCCCGGTCCTCCGGATGCTCCATCCATTCGGAGGTGCGGCCGAGTAGCTCCTGCTCCGTCCAGCCCAGGATGGCGGTCCAGGCCGGGCTCACCTGCACCCAGGTCCCGTCCCGGTCGGAGACCAGGAAGGGGTCGCGGGAGAGCTGCCAGAAGCGGTCGCGCTCGCGCGTCCGCTCCACCACCTGCTGCTCCAGCGAGGCCGCCAGCGCCTGCAGACCCTGCTCCGCGCGGCGCCGCTCGATCGCCTGGCGCAGCCGCTCGGCCATGTCCTGCGCGAAGGCGGCCTCCTCGGCCGTCCAGGCCCGGGGCTGGTCGTCGTTGATGTAGAGCACCGCGGCGATGCGCCCCCGCTCGACGATGGGCAGGTTGATGAGGGTGCGCGCCGCAACGGACTCCAAGGCCGGGGCCGTGGCGGAGGTGCGCGGATCCTCCCGCACGTCCGGGATGACGACCGCCTCGCCGCGCCGGAGGTTTTCAGCGTAAAGGCCGTAGTCGTCCATTCGGTAGCGACCGGCGAGGCTGGGAAAGCCGGGGACGGTCCAGTCCCTCTCGACCGTGAAGGCCTCGCCGTCCGGCCCCACGGCACCATATCCCACCCGCCCCACCCCAAGGGCCCGACCTATCACTTCGCAGCCCGCCAGGGCCAAGGCCGCCGGGGTGCCTTCACCGCGCAGGCGGTCGCCCAGCTCGAGGGCCGCGGCACGACGCTGCTCGGCCAGGTGCCGCTCCGTCACCTCCTGGAAGATGACGGTGAAGCGGTCCGCCCCGAGCGGGTACATCCGCCCCTCGTACCAGCGCCCGATCCGGCCGACCTGCCGGGTGAAAATGGCGGCCTCGCCGCTCTCCACGACCCCGGCGGGCTCGTCGATCCAGGCCTGCTCGATCCCCGGGAAGAGCTCGCGGATGGTCCGCCCGACGGCGTCGCCCTGCTCCAGCCTGACGAGCGCGGCCCAGGCGGGGTTCACGTCGAGGTAGCGCCAGTCCACCACCCGCCCATCGTCGTCGCGCACCAGTTCGCCGATAATGAGGCCTTCCTGCAGGCGCTCGAACAGCCCGCGCCAGTGCTCCTCGCTTCTCGCCAGGGCGAGTTCCACGCTGCGCCGGGCCGAGATGTCGTTGAAGAGGATAGCGACCCGGCGGGCGGCCGGATTGCCGATGCGGAGGGCCTGCACGTCGTACCAGCGGCCGAAGGCCTCGGCCGCGTTCTCGAACCGCACCGGCTCGCCCGTGAGGGCGACCCGCCCGTAGGTATCGAACCAGTGCCGTTCCAGGGTCGGCGCGAACTCGCTCACCCACTGCCCCGTGACGCCGCACTGTCCGGTCAGGCGCTCGAAGGCCGGGTTGGCCTCGGCGATCCGGTAATCCACCGCGCGATCCGCCTCGTCGAAGCGCATCTCGATGATGCAGAAGCCGGTCTCCACGGTCTCGAAGAGCGTGCGGTAGCGCTCCTCGCTCGCGGCCAGCTTCTCGCCCGCGAGGTGCTCCGGCGTCCTGTCCCGCAGGATCTTGAGGAAGCCGAGCGGGCCGCGCTCATCGGCCAGCGGCATCATCTCGCCCGAGGCCCAGAAGCGGGACCCATCCTTGCGGAGGTGCCAGCGCTCGTCGCTAGCCCGCCCATGCTCCACGGCCAGGCGCATCTCCGTCCCGATCCGGTCCGCAGCGTGGTCCTCCGGGGTGAAGAAGCGCTCGGCGGTCTGGCCGAGCATCTCCTCGGCTGTC
>NZ_RCVR01000101.1 GCF_016107305.1 Roseomonas sp. KE2513 | reverse complement strand
TGGGCGAGATGCTCAACCCGGCGCCCACCCCCGAAACCCTGCAACTCCCACCCAGAGCCGCCTGAGCCGTGGCCACCTCAAGCCCAGATGCAATTTCCACCACATTGACGGACGCTACCATGCAATGCGCTGAAAACGGCCTGACACTACCCTTTGCAGAGTTCAAGGTAGGTCTTCTCACCTCTCGATAATCATGAGCTGCCGAACGGAGCCCTGGACGAGAGCTGATCAGGCCCGTCGGCTTGGCGCACCCTCCGGCCTGGCCAGGCGCGCGCGCACGAGGTCGGAGAAGGCGCGGGCGCTGGCGGACTGATACCGCGCAGGACACCAGAGGAGGGCGGCCCTGCGGATCGGTGGCGGGTCGGTGGCGGCGCGGCAGTCCAGCCCATCGCCCACGACCGAGCGAGCGGAAAGGATTGTCCCGACAACCCCGCTACGGACCAGGGCGAGGATGGAGCCGATGGCATCGACCTCAGCCACCACATGGGGCGTCCAGCGGCCCTGGAGCGACGTGTCGATCAGGCGGCGCGTGGCGAAGCGCGGTGGCAAGAGGGCGAGCGGGATCGTTTCGGGCGGCGCGTCCGTCCACCGGCTGCCCCGCGCCGTGACAAGGACCAAGGGCTCGTCAAACAGGGGCGCGAGACCCAGGCCCGGGCGGCCGGCGGGCGCAAAGGCAAGCCCGAGGTCGAGTTCCCCGTCTAGCAATCCCACCTCGATCGCGCTGGCGATCATCTCTCGCGCCTCGATCCGCACGCCGGGATGGGCCGTGAGGAACTCGGCCACCAGCCCCGGCATGAGGTTGGCGTGGAACGAGTGGATCACGCCCAGGCGCAGGACGCCGCTTTCGGAACGCTCCTGCTCTGCGATGGCCGCCCGGGCTGCCTCGGCTTCGTTGACGATGCGCGTGGCAAAGCCCCGCAGCAGGCAGCCCGTTTCCGTCAGTCTCAGGCCGCGCCCCAGTCTGTCGAAGAGCGTCGTGCCAAGGCTGCGCTCCAGCGCGGCGAGGTGGTGCGACAGGGTGGCAGGGGCGATGCCCAAAGCATCCGCCGCCCGGCCGAGGTGCTCGGTGCCGGCCAGAGCGAGAAAGAGACGAAGCTGGTGTAAATCCATTCGGAATTCCCGAACGCTTCATTCGAAACACCAGTATTGATCGAAGAGGGGGAATTGACCAGTTTTCGTTCCATTCGAACCCCTCAGGTCAGGAGGATCCGCCATGCCCCGCCTGCGGCTTCCCATTGAGCGCATCGAGGCGATTCCCGCCCGCGTCCCCACCATCCGCCCGCACCACCTTGCCTTCGCAACGGTAGACGCGATGGACGTGGTCATCGTCCGTGTGACTGCTGGTGGGGTGGAAGGCTATGGCGAGGCCAGCACCATCGGCGGCCCACGCTGGGGCGAGGAGAGTCCGGAAGGCATCGCCGCCATTGTCGGCACCTATCTGGCCGAGGCAATGCTGGGGCAGGACGCCTCGCAGCTGAACGCGGCGGAGGCCCGCATCGCGCGCGCGGTCCGCGGCAACCACTTCGCCAAGGCCGCCCTTTCGATGGCCCTGCACGACGCGGTGGCGCGGGCCGGGGGCGTGAGCCTGGCCGACCTCCTGGGCGGTCCTCAGGCCACCCATCTCCCCCTCGCCTGGACGCTGGCCAGCGGCGACACGGCGCGCGACATCGAGGAAGGCGAACGGATGCTGTCCCTCCGCCGGCATCGCGACTTCAAGCTGAAGATCGGCGCCCACGCCCCGGAGGACGACGTGGCGCATGTCGCCGCCATCGCCCGCGCCTTCGAGGGCCGCGCCTCCGTCCGTGTAGACGTGAACCAGGCCTGGGACGAGCCCACCGCCGCCCGCTTCCTGCCCGCCCTGGTCGAGGCCGGAGTGGTGATGGCGGAGCAGCCGGTGGCGGGCTGGAACGTGCCCGCGATGGCCCGCCTGCAGCGTGCCAACCCACGCCTCGCCATCATGGGCGACGAAGGCGTGGCGACACCGCAGGATGCGTTGCGGCATGCGGCGGACTCCGCCTGCCACGCAATGGCCCTGAAGCCTGCCAAGCACGGCGGCGTATCCGGCACCCGCGCCGTGGCCGCCATCGCGCGCGCGGCGGGCCTCGGCCTCTACGGCGGCACCATGCTGGAGGGCACGATCGGCACCCTCGGCGCGCTGCACCTCTATGCCACCCTCGGAGACTACGCCTGGGGTACGGAGCTCTTCGGGCCGCTGCTGCTGAAGGACACGCTCGCCACGAGCGAGATCGAGTTCCACGATTTCGCCATCCACCTGCCGGAGAGCCCTGGCATCGGCACCGGGCTCGACGAGGACAAGCTCGAGCACTTTCGTACGGACCGAAGCCGCACTCTGCTCCCAGCCTGATCCTTCGAGCACGTCAACACCAGGGAAACGGGAAGAAACATGCTGTTCCACATCACCATGGAGGTAAACCTCCCGCCCGACATGCCGAAGGCGGAGGCGGACGACATCAAAGCGCGCGAGAAGGCCTACGCGCAGGAGCTGATGCGCCGGGGCAAGTGGCCGCACATTTGGCGCGTGGCCGGACGCTACGCCAACGTCTCCATCTTTGACGCGGCGGACAACGACGAGCTGCACGCGCTGCTCTCCGGCCTGCCGCTCTTCCCCTACATGGACATCCGCGTGACCCCGCTCGCGCGGCACCCGTCCGCGCTCTGAAGAGGGCACGTGTCATGAACCGCCGCACCCTCCTGCTCGGCCTCGCCGCCGCGCCCCTCGCGCGCCCCGCGCTCATCGGCGCCGCCGCGGCCCAAGCCTGGCCGACCCGTCCCGTCCGCATCATCGTCCCGTTCCCGCCGGGCGGGGCGATCGACGCGATGACGCGCCTCCTCGCCCCCATGTTGGCCGACGCACTGGGCCAGCCTTTCGTGGTGGAAAACCGCGCGGGCGCGGGCGGCACGATCGGCACCGAGGCCGCGGCCAAGTCCGGCGACGGCGCTACCCTCCTCATGGTCTCGATGGCGCAGGCGGTGAACCCGGCCCTCTACCCGCGGCTGCCCTATGCGAGCGACGACCTGGTCTCCGTCGCGCCCGTCGCGGTGGTGCCGAACATCCTCGTCGTCCCTGCCGCCTCCGCCATCAGGGACGTACCGGGGCTGATCGCCGCCGCCAAGGTGAAGCCGGGGCAGATCACCTATGCCTCGGCCGGGAATGGCACATCGATCCACTTGGCCGGCGCCCTGTTCTGCGCGCTGGCGCGGGTGGAGATGACACATGTTCCCTATCGCGGCTCGGGTCCGGCCATCGCGGACCTGCTGGGCAACCGCGTGGACAGCATGTTCGACAGCATCACCTCCTCCGCCCCGCATATCGCGGGCGGGCGGCTGCGCGTGCTGGCGGCTACCACCACGAAGCGCGCCCAGGCCTTTCCGGACCTGCCCACCGTGGCCGAGGCCGGGCTGCCCGGCTATGCCGTGGACCCCTGGTTCGCCATGATGGCACCGAAGGATCTGTCGGAGGCCGCCCGCAAGCGCGTGGAAGCAGCCGTGCTCGCCGCGATCCGTGAACCCGGCATCCGCGAGAAGCTGGTTGCTATCGGCGCGGAGCCGATGGACGGCGGCAGCGCGAGCCTGGCTCGCCTGATCGAGGCCGAGACGGTGAAGTGGGGCGGCGTGGTGAAGGAAGCTGGGATACAAGCCGACTAGTATCCTGCGCCTGAAGTTCGTGGCAAAGTGTTGGGGCTGATGCGGAGGCGCAGATGCCCTACCGAGTGCCGACAGCCTTGGACCTGAGTGATGCGGAGCGGACCGAGCTTGAGAGCTGGGCGCGGCGGCGCAAGACGGCACAGGCCCTGGCCCTGCGTGCGCGCATCGTCCTGCAGGCGGGTGCGGGGCTGACCAACACGGCAATTGCTGCAGAGCTTGGCATTGCCAAGCATACGGTTGGCAAGTGGCGCGAGCGCTTTGCCCGACAGCGCACGGACGGGCTGCTGGACGAACCACGTCCTGGCGCACCGCGACGGATCGCCGACGAGCAGATCGCGGCGCTGGTGGACCGCACGCTCGCGGAGCGTCCGAAGGGCAGCACGCACTGGAGCCTGCGGACGATGGCGAAAGCGTCTGGCCTGTCGGCCACGACGGTTGGACGAGCTTGGCGTGCCTTCGGCCTGCAGCCGCACCGGACGGAAACCTTCAAGCTGTCCACCGACCCGCTCTTCGCCGAGAAGGTGCGTGATATCGTCGGCCTTTACCTTGCGCCGCCCGACCGCGCCCTGGTGCTGTGCGTGGACGAGAAGAGCCAAGTGCAGGCGCTCGACCGCAGCCAGCCGCTGCTGCCGCTGCGGCCAGGACAGGCGGAGCGGCGCACCCACGACTACGTCCGCCACGGCACGACCAGCCTGTTCGCGGCTCTCGACGTCAAAGCGGGAACGGTGATCGGCAAATGCTTTCCTCGGCATCGCGCAGCCGAGTTTCGTAAGTTCCTCGACGAGATCGATGCCCAGGTCCCGCCCGATCTCGACGTCCACCTCGTGCTCGACAACTTGGGCACTCACAAGACCAAGCTGATCCGGGACTGGCTGGCCAAGCGGCCGCGCTACCACGTCCACTTCACGCCCACCTCGGCGTCCTGGATCAACCAGGTCGAGCGCTGGTTCGGGCTGCTGACCGAGCGCACGATCCGCCGCGGTGTCCACTGCTCAGTCGGCGCTCTTGAGCGTGACATCCACGCCTTCGTGGACACCACCAACGCCGACCCAAAGCCTTTCCGCTGGGTCAAATCAGCCGACGACATCCTCGCCAGCGTCAAGCGCTTCTGCCTGCGGTCCCTGGGCGAGGATACGGCGAAGCAGGCTTTGTCACGAACTTCAGAACCGGGACACTAGGGTCCGTTGACATCCAGGATTCCTGTTGCCGCCAAGC
>NZ_RCVR01000100.1 GCF_016107305.1 Roseomonas sp. KE2513 | reverse complement strand
GTGCCGCTACGCGTTGTATGGGCACCCCGGCAAACGGCATGGCGATACGCCCGGAGCACAGCTGATGAGATGCACTGAAGGTTCTGCCTCAAAGCGCAAGCCTCTGCCATGAACGCGCTCCAGTTCGCTGCCTTACTCATCGCTGCGGTCGGCCCGTTGCTGGTCCTGGCCAAACTGCTGCACGTTCCGACGCCGCTCGCCCTGGTCGCGGCGGGCATCGCTACGGCCTTCCTGCCCGGGCTACCGGACGCGCGGGTGGATCCGCAGATCCTGATGGCCCTGTTCCTGCCCCCGGTCATCTATGCCGCGGCCATACGAGTTTCGATCCACCTGTTCCGCTTCACGCTCGGCACCGGGGTCGGCATCGGCGTCGCGCTGGCCGCCGTCACCATCCCCGTTGTCGCGGTTGCGGCGCGCTGGCTTCTGCCAGGGCTGGACTGGGCACCGGCCCTGCTGCTGGGCGTCGTTGGCGCGCTGGTCGATACGCGCCTCTTCCACGAGGCCGAGGGCCGGCCAAGCGTACCCCGCGCCATTGCCGACGCGCTCAAGGTCCGCGAGATCGTGGCACGGGTCGTCTCGCTCGGTGTCCTGGCGGTGCTGGTTCAGGCCGTGGCGACGGGGACCCCGACGCCGCTCGGCGCCACCTGGCACTTCGCCTGGGCGCTGGTTGCGGGGGCCGGAGTGGGATGGGCGCTGGGCCGTGGCACGCGCTGGCTGCGCGGGCATGCCAGTCCCGCGCCGGTGGAGATCGCCGTTTCCGCCGCGCTGCCCTTCGTCTGCGCCCTGGTGGCGCAAGGGCTCGGACTTTCCCTGTCGGCGACCATCATCGCGGCGGCGCTGGCCGTCTCCTCCGGCGGGATGGACGCCGAAAGCGATAGCGAGCAGACATCCCCGGAAGCACGCCTTTCCGCCGTCACCTTCTGGGAGGAGGTGAGCCTCCTGCTCTCCGCCGTACTCTTTCTCCTGGCCGGGCGGGCGCTGCCCGAGGCCCTGGGGGCGCTGGAGGAATGGCCGATCTGGCAAACAGCCGGGACGGCCCTGGTGCTCGTGCTGCTGGTCCTGGCGCTGCAATTCGCCTTCTCCTACTTCGCGGCCTGCCTCCCCGCGCCGGCCCGAGCGCTGCGCGAGCGGGAGGGGGAGGCGGGCCGGGAGATTACCCGGCTGGCAGCGGCCGGCGTCATGGCCTGGGCCTGCACCCCCTCCATCATCGGCGTCATTGTTGCCCTTTCCGCCCCGCCGGTCATGGAGGACCGCGGCCTGACCCTTGTCGTGGCCGCCTTCCTCATCCTCGGTTCGGTGATCGTGCAGGGGCTGACGCTGCGGACCGCAGTCCAGGCCGCATCACTGGGCGACGAAGCGGAGGAGAAGCGCGAGGAGGAGCTTGCCGGACGCGTGGCGTCCCGGGCGGCGGATGGGGAGGAGGACGTGCAACGCGGCCACGACGCCGTGCGCCGTGCTTTGCTCCGACTGCGCGAGGACAACCACATCGGCGACGAGATGCTGCACAAGATGCTGCGCGAGACGGATCTGAGCGCCCGCGTGGCAGAAGGTCCGGCCGCCGCCATGCCCGGCGCTGGACCGCCGAACCCCTGAGCCCTGCTTCCATGAGAGGGGCCGGACGCCTCCGTGCCGCCCCCCATAGAAGGCTGAGGCACGCGCCGCATGCGCGCGGCGATAACTCTTCGACGCCGCACGCGTTCCGTGTTGTGCCTGAGCCGCTAGCCCCGCCTGTCCTGCCACGCGTGCAGGGTGGAACCTGCGCGGGACGACATGGAAAGCGCTGCATAGGGCCCACATTCTCGCGCGCTTCGATAGCTTGGGTGGATCCCCGGGTATCACGCCTTGCCGGCTTCCTCCCGGAGAGGCAGGTCACCTCGATGGAAGGTGTGCGGCACCGTGCCGCTGAAGGCATTCAGATCGCAGCCGAACCTGGAGTTGCCGCAACCGGCAACTGCTCCCGGCGAGTGAACAGCGGGCCGAATAGTATTCATAGACGACCGAGGCGCACGTCGCGCGGAACGCTGACCGCCTGTTTGCGTTCACCCCTTCCGCTTCCGGCATCTCTGGAGGCCGCACCCGGAACACCAGATTTGACCAAGCTGCCCTGGATAGAGCGCCCTGCGGGGGTCCCCTATTTTGTCACGTCTCAAGGCGAGCCTTGGACACCCATAGGACAGAACGACGCGATCACCTGGCCCGAGTTGGAAGGCTTGTTTCGACAGCGCGACTTACCGGGCGTGGAGAGGCACCTGCTCCACCTCCGAGACACAGGCGTCACCTGCCTCAGGTTGATGCTGGAATACGTACAGGGCAACCACCGCTTTCTGGAGCGTCCGGCTGGCCGCTTCGTGCCCGCGATGGTCCAGCTCTGGGACGAGCTGTTCCGGCTCTGCGAGCGTGTCGGAATGCGCATTCTGCTCACGCCCTTCGACACCTTCTTCACCTGGGTGCGCTGGCAGCACCACCCTTACAACATTTCCAATGGCGGTCCCTGCTCTTCCCGCACCCGCCTTCTCGTCTGCCCGGCCACGCGGAACTTCATCAAAGCGCGGCTCGCCTTCGCCACACGCCGCTGGGGCAGCAGCGGCGTGATCTTCGCCTGGGACCTGTGGAACGAGATGCACCCCGCCCAGGCCGAGAACCAGCAGGATGCCTTCGCTGAGTTCATTGACGATGTCGGTCCCTTCCTGCGCGACCTGGAGACGGAGCTCTACGGACGGGCCCACCTGCAATGCGTTTCGGTCTTCGGGCCGGAACTGCTGTCCAGCCCGGCCATTGCAGACCCGATCTTCCGCCATCCGCGGCTCGACTTCGCCAGCAGCCACTTCTACGAGACCGGGACGATCGACCACCCTGCCGACACCGTGGCGCCCGCCGTCAGCGTTGGCCGGCTGACGCGGGACGCCTTGAGCCATATTATTGATCAGCGGCCTTTTCTCGACTCCGAGCACGGTCCGATCCACAGCTTCAAGGACCGGCACAGCACCCTGCCAGAGGCTTTCGACGACGAGTATTTCCGCCATATCCAGTGGGCCCACCTCGCCTCTGGCGGCGCGGGGGGCGGGATGCGCTGGCCCAACCGCAGCCCGCACGTGCTCACGCCCGGAATGCGGGCAGCGCAGGCGGCGCTCTCACGCTTTCTGCCGTTGCTGGACTGGCCAAGATTCCAGCGCCGCAACCTGAATGAAGAAATCTCAATCAGTGGTGCGCCCGTCCACGCCTTCGGATGTGCTGATCTACGCCAAGCCATCATCTGGCTACTACGTCCGACCTTAGGCGCAGCCGTAACCAACAGAGGACGAACCTTGCGCCAAGTCGACCAGAGCGGCGAGGCCGCCCTCACCCTGACGGTTCCAGGCCTCACGCCTGGCTTTTACGAGGTTGTGCTCTGGGATACTCGGGTGGGGCGGGAACTGAAGCGAGTTCCCGCGCAAGCAGTGGCTGGAGCGGGGTTGGAGATTCCGGTGCGCTTCGACGGCGCGGACCTCGCCCTAGCCGTCCGGCCTGTGGAATGCCATGAGGGTGAACCAGGTTAGAAAAACTACCGTCATCTTGTTGAGTGCAAGTAGCCAGGTACTCATGGTCTGAAGTCGGCGTGACGAAGTCCTCGCCCGCCGGATTTATACTGGCACGACAACGTCCGTTGCGCCCGTATCTCCCTCGGCTGACCTGATCGGCACTGATATCTCGCAAACCAGCCCGGATCGTTCCCAGGCGAGGGTTGCGCTTCCACCGAGTTGGTCACGCATTGTTGCGTCCAGTAGCCGCGAACCAAACCCCCAGCCCTCTGGAGCCCCATTGATCAGATGCCTCCCGGTCTCGACCCAGCGGAGCAGCAGCGGCACCTCGTCACGACGGCCTTTCACCTGCCAGGAAACGGAAAGGTGACCCGTCGCGACCGACCGCGCCCCGTGCTTCACCGCGTTCGTCGCGAGTTCGTAGAGGGCCACTGCTATCGACTGCGCCAGGCCGGACGGGAGTGCCAATCCTGGCCCGTCCAACTCCGCCTGCCGCCCGCCAGGAACAGAGGCAAGTTCACCCGCGATGAGGGCGCCGAGGTTGGCGCCACTCCACCGATCCTGGGCAAGGAGCGTCTGCGCGCGTGCGAGCACTGCAACCCGGCCCTCGACTGCTGTCACGTAGCCCCTCACATCCGGCGCCCGCGTCAGCAGCACGACCGCGAGAACGACCGAGAGAGCGTCTTGGCCCGGTGATCCACTTCCCGCGCCAGCAAGTGTCTGACGCTCCTCAGCACGGTGGCGCTCGGTCACGTTGCGCAGGAGGACCGCCACGCGCCCAGGCTCTATGCGATAGACAACCACCTCAAGCCAGCGTTCTCCCCTTCAGCCCAGTCTGGAAGTTGCGGACCGCGTGCTGAGCCCAGCTGGTCACTTCCGTGGCCTGAGCCACCGTCGCACCCTCTTGCCGATGCAGGAGGGTGAGAACGGTCTGCTGCTTCGTGCCTCCGCGCAGCGCCGCGAAGTGGAGGGGTCGCGAGGCGGACGAGTTGCCCCAGCACACCCCGGGGCGGCGCGCAGAGCCTCGACAGCGTGCGGCAGGTCAGGTCGTCGTTCACCGGCATCCCAGGCCAGCAGCAGGCCCGGAGGCGCGCGTCAGAGCGTGTTGCATCGCGAGCGAGGGCAGCGGGCGCGACGCCGTGCTCCTGGGCATTCAGCGGGGCTGTGACACTCGCCTGCCCTGCCCCGCCTCCTCGCAGGTCCGTGGCGGCTTCTCGCCCCGTCAGAGCGTAAAAGCCAAGCACGATGTCAAAGCCCGTTCAGGATGGCGCCAGTTCGGCACATGCGGTCATCGGTGAAGGTGCCGCCGAGATGACGAGGATGATTTCGTTCTCCAGACTTGACCAGCAGCGGGAAGAGGGCTCAGTCCGCTTCCGCCAC
>NZ_RCVR01000010.1 GCF_016107305.1 Roseomonas sp. KE2513 | reverse complement strand
CCGCCTTACACTGTGACGCGCGCCCGCCGACGGAAAGGATTCCGGATCTTGATCTTGCGCGTCTTCAGCACGCGCGCCGGCGTCCGCATTGCCAACCTCGCACCTTCTGGACCGCGCTGCAGGTGGAGAGTGCGCTCGTGGAAGGCTTCCAGGCCCGGGCGATGCCCGATCGAGATCAACGCACTGTCCGGCAGCTCGTCCACTACCAGCCGCATCATCGCGTCCTGGTTCTCCTCGTCGAGCGCAGCCGTCGCCTCGTCCATGAAGATCCAGCGGGGCTTCTGGATGAGCAGCCGTGCGAAGCCCAGCCGCTGCTGCTCGCCCAGTGACAGCATCTGGTCCCAGCGCCCGTCCTCGTCCAGCTTCTCCTCCAGGTGCGAAAGGCCAACGCGCGCCAGCGCCGCGGCCGCCACCTCATTCGTCACCGTTTCCGGTGGCTTCGGGTAGGACAGCGCGCCCCGCAACGTGCCAAGCGGCAGGTAGGGACGCTGCGGCATAAACATCGTGGCGTCGCGGGGTGGCATAAAGATTTCGCCGCTGCCCCATGGCCAGATACCCGCGAAGGCGCGGAACAGCGTGCTCTTGCCGGTGCCGGACTCACCCTTCACCAGCACGCGCTCGCCGGCACGAATTTTCGCCGTCGCCTCAGCAATCACGACAGAGCCGTTGGAGAAGGCCACCTGCACGTCGCGGAAGGCCACGCGTTCCTCCTCGCCCTCCGGCTCCTCCACGCGCACGATCGTCGGCTGGTCCGGCTCAGCCACCATCTCCTCGATCACGCGCAGGGATTCGCGGAAGCTCAGCAGCCGCTCCACGCTCGAGCGCCACTCTGCGAGCCGCGGAAAGTTGTCCACAAACCAGTTCAGCGAAGCCTGCACGGAGCCGAAGGCGGAGCCGATCTGCATCAGCCCACCCAGCGTGATCGCGCCGGAGAAGTAGGATGGCGCCGCCACCACTGTCGGGAAGACGGAGGTCAACATCCCATAGGCGCTCGTCAGCCACATGAGGTTGCGCTGACTGCGCATGAGGTTGCGCACCGAGGTCGCGACATGCACGAAGGTCTGCACAAGCCCGCGCCGCTCGTCGGACTCGCCGCCGATCAGCGCGATACCCTCGCTGCTCTCGCGGGCACGCACCAGGGAGAAGCGGAAATCCGCCTCCTTCGCCATCCGCTCCGTGTTCAGGCGCACCATGGGTCGCCCCACGAAGAAGGTGAGCACCGAGCCGATCGTCGCGTAGATGAGCGCCGCCCAGACCATGTAGCCAGGAATGGTGATTTCCCGCCCGCCGATTGTCAGGTTCAGCGCGCCCGAGATCGTCCAGAGAATGCCGATGAAGGCGCAGAGCATGATGGCGGAGTTGAACAGGCCTGTCGCGAAATCCACCGCCAGGTCCACGCTCAGCCGCGCGTCCTCCGCGATGCGCTGGTCCGGGTTGTTGCTCTCCCCTGCGCGCTCGAGCTGGTAGTGGCGCGCATTCGTCATCCAGAGATCGAGCAGCCGCTTCGTTAGCCACTCCCGCCAGCGCAGCTGCACGAGCTGCTTCACGTAAAGCTGGTAGACCGCCGTGATCATGGATGCCCCGGCCAGGCCGAGGAAGAGAACCATCTGCCAGAGGAAGGCGTCGCGGTCGCGGTTCTCCAGCGCGTTGAAGAAATCGCGGTTCCAGAGATTGAAGCGGATCTGGATGAGGATCTGCAACAGCGTTAGCGCCAGCAGCCCCGCCCCAAGGGATCGCGCACCCTTCTCCCGCAGAAAATAACCACCGGCCAAGCGGAGGAAGGCCATGACCGGCCCTGTCTGGATCTGCGCTGTCCCGGCTGCCGCATGGGCCGCCGTCTCGTCTCTTGTCGTCTCGCTCACGCCCTGTCCTGCCCGTCCCCGCCCGTCACGCCCGACACCGTCATCTCCTGATCGGCCGCCGGTTTCTTCTCACTGGATGTCTCTCATTGCGGCTTGTCCACGGGCGCTGGCAGCGGCTCCAGCTTGTCCGGAGCCTCCCCGATCCGGTCGGCATCCAGCGCTTTTCCCCGGTCCTGCACCTCTGCACCGCGACCCGACGCCGCCACCGTCTTGCCCACGGAGATGCGGTCGCCCAGCGCCGCCGCAACGCCCGGCGGCACTCGGATCACGGCTCCGCCGTCGAGGATCGCCCCGATCGAATCGCCCTGTGCGGTCAGCAGCGGTGCCCGCACTGTGCCGGAGACCTCCAGCCGGGTATCCGCCGCGTGGAAGGCCGGGAAGGTCCAGGTGGGCCGCTCCACGAAATGAGGTGCCGAGGAGCCGTCCTTCGCCCAGGCCAGCATCGTGATCGCCGGCGCCCGCCGCGCGCGAATCCCGTAGACGACGATGCTGTGGCCCGGCGACACCGCGGCCATCATCTCGTCCGCGACATTCTCCGGAAAGATCACCTGCGGTCCCTCGCGGAACAGCAGCCGGTCGGTCTTTCCATCGGGGTTGATCAGGTAGCGGTCGATTACCCCCGTGAAGGAGGGAAGCTGCGTCGGGTCGAACCAGAGGCGACCTGTCCCCTCAATTGTTCCCTGGGCCAAAACGGAACCCTGAAAAGCAACCGGCCCCGCGAGAAGTATCGCGAGGCCGGTCACGCATGCCCTGCGCCGGTTCATGACGCCGTGTCAGATCCAGCCGCGTCCCGCGACGAGGGAGACAAGGAACAGGATAATGAAGATGACAAAAAGGATCTTCGCGATGCCGCTGGCTGCTGAGGCGACGCCGCCGAAGCCGAGAACGCCGGCGACAAGCGCGATGATAAGGAAGATGACGGTCCAGTAGAGCATGGTCGATGTCCTTGAGAGCGATGCGATGCCTCAACGTTGAAGCTCTGGCGGGGGTTGCCGCGCGGCCACGGTCCGTTGCCGTCGCGCTACACCGTTCCGTTCTGCCCCTTGGTCGCACCGCTCGTCGACACCGACTGGTTCGCATCCCCCGCCTCGCGCGAAGAGGCCCAATCGGCGAGTTGCCGCTCCGCCTCATCGGGCCCGACGCCGTAGCGCTCGCGGATCCGCTCCAGCAGCATGTCCCGGTCCCCGCCGGCCTTGCTGATGTCTTCCTCGGTCAGCTTTCCCCATTGCTGGCGGATTCTGCCGCCCATGCCCGACCAGTCGCCGGCAAAACGGTCCCAGTCCATCGATGCCTCCCTGTTCCCACCGCCCGCGCCTCGCGGGCTCCAACCCATGCAGTGCGGGCCACCGATGGAAACGAGCGCAAGGCCCGGCCAGTTGCCCGGCCGGGCCTTCGGTCTCGTGCGGGAGGGGTTCTCAGGTCAGCGGAACGCCACCCGATACCGCCTGGTAGGTTGCGATGGCCAGCGCCATCGGCTCGAAGGGCTTGCTGATGATGAAGGCCGGCTCCAGCCGGTCCGCCGTCAGCAGGCGCTCGGGATAGGCGGTCACGAAAATCACCGGCGTGTCCTGCTCCTGCAGGATGCGCTGCACGGCCGAGATCCCGTCGCCACCGGGGCCGAGGTTCACGTCGGCCAGGATCAGGCCGGGCTTCAGGTCCCGCGCCATGGCCACCGCTTCCGTCTCTCCGCTGGCGATACCCACCACGTTGTGCCCGCAGGCCTCCACCAGCTGGCGGATGTCCATCGCGATGATCGGTTCGTCCTCGATCACCATGATGTCCGTGGCCGCGACCGCCCGCAGCGCCTCGCGCGCCGAATCGAGCAGCCGCCGTGCTTCGGGCAGCGGCGTGTCGATCACCCGCGCCGCATCCGTGAGCGACAGGTCCTCCAGCGATGTGAGCAGCAGCAGCTGGCGCTGCTTCGCGGTGATGTGCTCGCCGGTGCTGTCCGGAACAAGCCGGCTCACCCCGGCAAAGAGGGCGATCTCGACCGGCACGTCGGAGGGCAGGCCGGCGCGCAGCGCCTGCGCCACCAGCGCGTCACCGCGTGCCTGTCCGCCCGTCAGGGCGCGCGCGTAGCGCCGTGCGAAGGGCAGGGTGCGAAGCAACTCCCCCTGCGAGACCGCATTCATCCGTGATAGTCCTCCGAGAGCCCGTCCGGGCCACCCGAATGGCGGGCCGGCGAGTCCATAGATGGGTCCATTGGCCGCCGCGTCCATGCACGATGACCATTCCTGCGCAAAGCCACCCTTTTGAACGGGTTCATGACGAAACAGGACGACCCAGTGGGCGAAGAGTTCCGCCCTGCCCTCATCCGCCTGCTTCCCGATCTTCGGGCCTTCGCACGCTTCCTCGCCCGTGATCCGGCAGCAGCAGACGATCTCGTGCAAGACACATTGCTGCGCGCACTTCGTAACGAGGGGCAATGGCAGCTCGGCACTAGCCTGCGGGCCTGGACCTTCTCCATCCTGCGCAATGCCTGGTTCGAGAACCGCCGCCGCGCCGCCGCGCAGAAGCGCGCCCTTGATCGCGTGCCGGTGGAGGAAGGCGCGCCGGCCGGGCAGGAGCACCGCATGGAGGTGATGGGTCTCGCCCGCGCCATGTCCCATCTCCCGCGCGACCAGCAGGAGGCGCTGGTGCTCGTCGGCGCCCTCGGCTTCTCCGGCGAGGACGCGGCCCGGGTCGCGGGCGTGCAGGTCGGCACGCTCAAAACCCGGCTCTCCCGCGCCAGGAAGGCGCTGGCAGCCCAGTACGGCAGCCCGGAAGAGGAAGGAGCGGGGCCAGAGGCTTGAAAACAAAGCCCCCGTTTTCGTGAACAAGGATTTGGTAACCTATTTCCAGGGACACGCATTGGTCCGGCGAAGATCGAGACGAGGGACAGTCACCATGACGAACACCGCCGCCGAGACCACGATGACCCAGCAGCCCGCCCGCGCCACGCATACCGTTGCCGACTTCCACAAGCTGCTCGTCACCACGCTGCCCCGGCTCCGGGTTCAGGCCCTCGCGCTGACTCGCAACCGCTCCGACGCTGATGACCTCGTCCAGGCTGCCGTGACCTCCGCGCTCGCCGCGAAGGACAGCTTCATGCCCGGCACCAACTTCGGCGCCTGGATGTTTCGCATCCTTCGGAACCGCTTCATCTCCGACGTGCGCCGCAAGCGCGAGACGACGGACATCGACGACGTGCCGAGCAGCGCCTTCGCCCGCCCCGGCGCGCAGGAGGACAGCCTGGTGATGCGCGAACTGCGCGGCCATCTCGGCCGTCTGCCCGCCGAGCAGCGCACCGCCCTGGTGATGGTGACCGTGCAGGGCTTGTCCTACGAGGAAGTGGCCGCTGCCATGGATTGCGCCGTCGGCACCGCCAAGTGCCGCGTCTTCCGGGCCCGCCAGACCCTCCAGCGCTGGCTCACCGGTGAGGAGCGCGGCGTGGAGACCCAGGTTGAGTCCCGTTCTGCCGCTCGCAAGTCTGCCTCTTCCACTCGCGCCGCCCGCCGTCATACTGCGCGCGACGAGAACGGAGTGGGGCACGCGTCCCCTGTCTGAGGATGGACGAGGGTAAGCCAGAGTCGAAAACGGGGGGCGCTGTGTCGAAGCCCGTGCAGTCCGGCACGAACGGTCGCGGCCAGGCCGCGCCCGAGGCTGCGTTCGACATCTGGCTGCAGCGCGGCCTCCATCAGCTGTTCGACGACGTGATGCGCGAGCCCATCCCGGAAGAGTTGCTGCGTCTCATCGAGCAGGATCGCGGGCAGAGCTGAGACAGGTGCCGGACGACACGTCCCCGTCCGGCGCTGCCGCGGGTCCTGACTTCACCCGATCCGCCGCACCTCAGGGTGCGGCAGGCCCTGTCGGGGGGTATTTTCCAACCGGGGGTGCCCGCAACCTTCCCGCCGGTTGGTTCCGCCGTTGGCTTGAAGCAGTGCTCGGCGGAATCCGTGGCCGAATGATCGTGCTGCTGATGGTGGCGGGCATTCCTGTCGCCTCCATCGCCATCACCAATGCTCTGCAGGACCACCGCGCCGCCCTTGCCGAGGGGCGGCGTGCGGTGGAGAGCTTCCGCACGCTGATGGCGGTGCGCTACGGCGCGGCCCTCGGTGCCGCCGAGTCGCTCCTCGCCGCTCTCGTGCGCGAGGATCCGCGCTCCACCGACGAGCCCAAGGTTTGCAACCCCGCCCTTCGCCGTGTGATCGACCTCCATCCCGGCGATGTCGGAGAGATCGCGCTCATCGTTCCTGGCTCGCTCCCGCTCTGCGGCTCCATTCCAGCGGGCGTCGATTTTGCGGCCCTAGTGAACGAGGCTTTTGAGGCTGGCAGCCCGGTCTATGGCGGCTTCCTGCCCGGCGGCAGCTCGCGTCTGCCTGTGCTGCCGGTGGTAGTGCCCGGCGCGGGTTCCATCGTGGGCGGCCAGCCTATCGGCAATCCCGCGCCGAGCCCCGTCGTTAACCCGGGCGGCAGCTGGGCTGTTGCGGGCACGGTCGCGCTCCGCGACTTCTCGCCCCTCTCCGCGGGTGGCGGGCGGGAGGGCGGCGGCCTCGTTTGGCTGGTGGACCGCGACGGCCGCATCCTGGCCCCCGGCGGCCCCGGGGGCCCGGTCCTCGATCCTTCGATGCTGGAACGGTTGGATGACGGGGGGCAGGTGGTGAACGGCCCGCATGGCAACTTCGCCTATGCCAGCGCCCGCCTGAACCCAGGTCTCCGCCTCATTGTCGGGCAGCCCGTCGGTGTGGTGCGGGAAGCGGCGCGCACCGTCCTCATCCAACGCATTATGGAATTGGCGACCTTCCTCGTCGCCTGTCTCGCCGCCATCGTCGTGGGCGCGGACCTCGCCATGGTGCGTCCGTTGCGCCTGCTTTCGGTCCGCGTGCGCGGCTGGCGGCCGGGCGCCGCGTTCCGTGTCAGCCCCGCGGGCACGGAGCCGCGGGAGGTGCGGGCAGTGGAGCAGGCCTTCAGCGAGGCCGCCGCCGCCCTGGCCCGGCGCGAGGCCGACCTGCGCGCGGCCCTCGAGCAGCGCGACGCCCTGATGGGCGAGATCCACCACCGCGTAAAGAACAACCTCCAGATCGTCTCCTCGCTGCTCAACCTTCAGGCCGGCCGGATTGGAGACCCCGCGGCAACGGCCGAGTTCCTCGCTGCCCGCAACCGCGTGCGCGCGCTGGCGACGCTGCATCGCCACCTCTACATGCAGCACTCCTTCGAGACGGTCTCGCTCGTCCCCTTCCTGACCGAACTGACGAACCAGCAGTTCTCCTCGCATAACGAATCGCCGGGCGAGCGCCTCGCGCTGCGGCTGGAGGTCGCGGATATCGCCATCTCCACCGACCAGGCGGTCTCCCTCTCCCTCCTGGTGACGGAGGCCGTGGGCAACGCGGTGGAGCACGCCTTTCCGGACGACATGCGCGGCACCATCCGCCTTAGCCTGTCGGAGGAGGGGGGCATGGTCACGCTGGTCATCGGCGACGACGGCATCGGGATTCCCGACCGCAAGGAACGTCCCCGCGGCCTCGGCATCCAGCTCATGGAGGGCTTCGCCAAGCAGCTCGGTGGCCCACTCACCGGAGGGCGCCGGTCGCCGGAGGAGGGCGGGGGCACCTGCTGGACGGTCCGCTTCCCCATTCGCGACAACCATCCCCCGCGCACGATGTCGGGCTGAGAGGGAGGAGAGGGGCTGGCCTCGCCGCGCGCCCAACTCAACATTCCGAGTAAGCAACCATCCCCTGACAGCCGCGCAACCCCGCCCCCGGGGGCGCGTTGCCCCCCGACCAAACCATGTCCCGAGGAGAGTATCGATGAGCGAGAACACCGACGCCGGTAAGACCTTCGACCAGGCTTCCGCCGCCGTGAACGACGCGGTCGGCAGCGTGGGCGAGCAGCTTGCGGCACTCCGCAAGCAGGTCGAGGAACTCCTCGCCGACCGCCAGAAGTACATGTCCCAGGCGATGGACGCCGCCGAGGGCTATGCCGCCCGCGCGACCGACGCCACCCGCGTGCAGTACGAGGCCGTGACCGACCGCGTGCGCGAGCGCCCGGGCCAGTCCCTGCTGATCGCCGCCGGCGTCGGCTACATCCTCGCCCGCATCCTCGGCCGCTGAAGGGGCGGGGCGCGATGCGGACCTTCAGCCTGGTCGGCATGGCGGCGCAGGCGGAAGGCCGGCGCCTGAAGGCGAAGGCAAGCGCCACCGCCACCCGGGTCGGCTTCTATGTCGGCGCCGGCGTGATGGGCCTTGCGGCCTTCGCCATGCTGCACGTCCTTCTGTTCCACACCGCGCTGCTCTATTTCGGGCCGATCGTCTCCGCGGTGGTGGTGCTGGTGCTCGATCTCGTGGTCGCCGGCATTCTTGTCCTCCTCGCCTCCCGCAAGGCCACCCCGCGGGAGGAGATGGAAGCGCAGGCCGTGCGCAACGTGGCTTTGCAGGGTGCGGCGCAATCCGCCGTTGCCGGCTTCACCACCCAGGCGGCGCCGCTGGTGGCGGTGGCGGGCATCGCACTCGCTGCCCTCTGGCCGAAGCTCTGGGGCAACCGCCGGGCCTGAATCGCGGCCCGGTTGCCGTCGGGTATGAGAGGAGAAAGGCGTCTTCCACGTGAAGGCGCCTTTTTCGTTGCAGACGGCTCTGCCGCCAGGGGGTGTCATCTAGCTGTCATATAAGTGCAACGCAGGCGTCGCCGGTGGTGCCTAGAAGGCGCCCGCCAGCCCCCACCCCTGGGGCAGGCACGGAACCTTCGGAGATCACACGGTGATCCAGCGTCGCATCGCTCTCGCCAGCCTCGCCACCCTTGCCGCCGGGCGCTTCCTGCCCGCCCTGGCCCAGGCCCCTGCCCAGGTGACGGGCGCCGGCGCCTCCTTCCCGAACCCCGTCTACCAGCGCTGGGGCGAGGGGGCGAAGGCGGCCGGAATCGAGCTGAACTACCAATCCGTGGGCTCGGGCGCGGGCATCAACCAGATCCGCAACCGCACCGTTGACTTCGGCGCCTCCGACGCCCCGCTGACACAGCAGCAGCTCACCGAGGGCAACCTCATGCAGTTCCCCTCGGTCATGGGCGCGGTAGTTCCCATCGTGAACATCCCAGGCGTTGCCGAGGACCAGCTTCGCCTCACCGGCGAGCTGCTGGCCGACATCTATCTCGGTAAGGTCAGCAAGTGGAACGATCCTCGGATCGTCGAGCTGAATGCCGGCGTCACCCTGCCGAACCTGGCGATCGCCCCGGTCTACCGGGCCGATGCCTCGGGCACGAGCTTCGTCTTCACCTCCTACCTCGCGGCCGTCTCCGCCGAGTGGAAGTCGAAGGTCGGCGCCGGCACCTCGGTGCGCTGGGGCACGGGCGCGGGTGCCCGCGGCAACGAGGGCGTGGCGGGCACGGTCCGCAACACCCGCGGTGGCATCGGCTATGTCGAGAACGCCTATGCCAGCACGAACAAGCTCGCGACCGCGCAGCTCCGCAACAAGGCCGGCCAGTACGTGAAGCCGACGATGGAGACCTTCCAGGCCGCGGCCTCGAACGCGGACTGGACCGTGCCGGGCTTCGCCGCCAGCCTCGTGGACCAGCAGGGCGCCAATTCCTGGCCGATCGTCTCTCCCACCTTCATCCTGCTGCCGACCAACCCGACGGACATCGCCCGCACCCGCGCGGTGCTGCGCTTCTTCGACTGGGCCTATAAGAATGGCGGCGAACTCGCCCGCAGCCTCGAGTACATCCCCCTGCCGGAGAACGTGCAGAATGCCGTTCGCACCGCCTGGGGTGAGGTAAAGGTGAACGGCCAGGCGGCCTGGCCGGCGGGCTGATTGGCCAACCCGGAGAAGGAGCCCCGCGTGGCCCAGGTCGTCATCGCCGATGCCGCAGCCGCCGCCCCACCCCGCCCCGCGACCAAGCGGGGCGTGGGCATGGGCGACGCGATCTTCGCCGGCCTGTGCCGGGCCGCCGCGGTGCTCGTTCTCGTGCTGCTCGGCGCCATCATCGTCGAGCTGTTCCTCGGTGGCCTGCCGGCCTTCCGGGCCTTCGGCGCCGCTTTCCTGACCTCCACGGAGTGGGACCCGGTCAGCGACATCTACGGCGCGGGCGTGTCGATCTACGGCACGCTGCTCACCGCGATCCTCGCCCTCATCCTCGCGGTGCCGCTCGCCTTCGGCATCGCCTTCTTCCTCACTGAACTGGCGCCCGCCTGGATGCGCGGGCCGGTCGGCACCGCCATCGAGCTGCTCGCCGCCGTGCCCTCGATCATCTTCGGCATGTGGGGCTTCTTCCTCATCGTGCCGCTGATGGCCGGCACCGTGCAGCCTGCCATCATCGACACGCTCGGCGAGTTGCCCCTGGTCGGCGATCTCTTTCAGGGGCCACCCTTCGGCACGGGCCTCTTCACCGCAGCCCTGATCCTCGCGATCATGGTGCTGCCCTTCATCGCCGCCACGATGCGCGACGTCTTCCTCCAGGTCCCCGGCGTCTACAAGGAGAGCGCCTACGGCCTCGGCGCCACCCGGTGGGAGGTGATGCGGCGCGTGGTGCTGCCCTATACCCGCGTGTCGGTCGTTGGCGGCATCATGCTCGGCCTTGGCCGCGCGCTCGGCGAGACGATGGCGGTCACCTTCGTCATCGGCAACGCCAACCGTATCGCTACTTCCGTCTTTGGGCCGGGCAACACCATCGCCTCCCTCGTGGCGCTGGAGTTCGGGGAGAGCGCGGCGGGCAGCCTCAAGCTCGCCTCCCTCCTCGCCCTCGGCTTCATCCTCTTCGTCATCTCCTTCGGGGTGCTCGCGCTCTCGCGCTGGCTGCTCCGCGCCCGCACGGGGAGCTGAGCCCAATGTCCGCCACCACCGCTTCCTCGGTCCCGGGCCGCGCCAAGGACCTCCGCGCCTCCGCCGCCCTCGGCCGCAGGCGGGCGCGGATGGACGCGACGATCCGCTTCCTCTGCACCCTCGCCACCCTGCTCGGCCTGCTCTTCCTCGTATCGATCCTCGCCACCCTGCTTTGGAAGGGCGCCAGCGGCCTCTCCTTTCGCGTCTTCACCGACGTGACGAAGCCACCGGGGTCGGGCGGCGGGCTGCTCAACCCGATCGTCGGCAGCCTCATCCAGGTCGCGCTCGGCACCCTCGTCGGCACGCCCGTCGGCCTGCTGGTCGGTACCTATCTCGCGGAATACGCGGGCAACTCGCGTCTTGGGAACGTCGTCCGCTTCGTCTCGGACGTGCTGCTCTCCGCGCCCTCGATCCTCATCGGCCTCTTCGTCTACCAGTTCCTCGTCCTGCCCTTCGGCGGCTTCTCCGGCTGGGCGGGAGTGGTGGCGCTGGCCATTATTGTCATCCCCGTCGTCGTCCGCACGACGGAGGACATGCTGCGCCTCCTGCCCAATACGCTGCGCGAGGCGGTGATCGGCCTCGGCGCGCCTAAGTGGAAGATGATCGTCCTCGTATGCTGGCGGGCCGCGGTCTCGGGCATTCTCACGGGCGTGCTGCTGGCCGTCGCCCGCATCGCCGGCGAGACGGCGCCGCTGCTCTTCACCTCGCTCGGTAACCTCAACTGGTCGGTGAACCTCTCCCAGCCGATGTCGAGCCTGCCGATCACGATCTATTCCTACGCTGGCTCGCCCTACGAGGACTGGATCACGCTCGCCTGGACCGGCGCACTGGTGATCACCCTCGGCGTGCTCGGCCTGAACATCGTCGCCCGCGCCGTGCTGCGCGCCCGCGGATAGGAAAGCCCATGAACCAGACCACCGGCAGCGCCGCCCCCAACGCCGGCACCCTGAGCCCGATGCCGGCGAATGCCGCCCAGACCGGCCTTGCCGCGCAGAAGGCTGGCGCCACGGCCCAGGCGGCCGTGCAGTCCTCCTCCGGCAGCTTCGGCGGGATGGCCGTGCGCTCGAACGCGGGCATGAACCCCGCCCGCATCGCCATCCGTGACCTCGACTTCTTCTACGGCACGAACAAGGCGCTGAAGGGCATCTCCCTCGATCTGCCGGACCGCCAGGTCACCGGCATGATCGGCCCCTCGGGCTGCGGCAAGTCCACCCTGCTGCGGATCCTGAACCGCATGTACAGTCTCTATCCCGGCCAGCGCGCCGAGGGGCAGGTGATGATGGACGGCGAGAACATCATCGACCCCGCCCTCGACCTGAACGCGCTTCGAGCCCGCATCGGCATGGTTTTCCAGAAGCCCACGCCCTTCCCGATGACGATCGCCGAGAACATCGCCTTCGGCATCCGCCTCCACGAGAACCTCAACCGCGCCGAGATGGCTGAGCGCGTGGAATGGGCGCTCACCCGTGCCGCCCTCTGGCCCGAGGTGAAGGACCGGCTGAACAGCTCCGCCATGGGCCTCTCGGGCGGCCAGCAGCAGCGCCTCTGCATCGCCCGCACCATCGCGGTGCGGCCGGAGGTCATCCTCTTCGACGAGCCGACCAGCGCGCTCGACCCTATCAGCACCCTCAAAATCGAGGAGCTGATCGACGAGCTGAAGCGCGACTTCACCATCGCCATCGTCACGCACAACATGCAGCAGGCCGCCCGCTGCGCCGACCAGGTGGCCTTCTTCTACCTGGGCGAACTGGTGGAGGTGGCGCCCGCCGCCGACCTCTTCACCGCGCCGCGCCAGAAGCGCACCCAGGAATACATCACTGGCCGCTTCGGCTAGGGCAGGGGAGCGAGCCATGGACCAACACCCGGACCGACAGGCGGATCGCACCGTGAAGTCCTATGAAGAAGACCTCCGTCGCCTTCGCGAGCTGATCGCCCGCATGGGCGGCCTCGCTGAGCGCCAGGTGGCCGACAGCGCCTATGCGCTCGTCCGCCGCGACTCCGAACTTGCCGGCGAGGTGGTCGGCCGCGACGCCCCGATCGACGCGCTGGAGCGGGAGGTGGACGCCTTCTGCGTGCGCCTCCTCGCGCTGCGCCAGCCCATGGCCGGCGACCTCCGCTTCATCATCGCGGCGTTGAAGATCAGCCAGGACATCGAGCGCATCGGCGACTACGCCCGCAACGTCGCCAAGCGCGCCATCATCGTCTCCGGCCAGCCCTTCCTCGGCGGCGTCAACGGCTTCCAGTGGATGGCGCAGATGGTCCAGCGCAACCTGAAGGACAGCATCGACGCCTTCCTGCGCGAGGACGCAGAGCTGGCCGAGCGCGTCTGGGCTGCCGACGCCCCGGTGGACGACATCTACACCGGCATCTTCCGCGAGATGCTGACCCACATGATGGAGGACCCGCGCAACATCACCGCGGCCACCCACATGCTCTTCATCGCAAAGAACTTCGAGCGCATCGGCGACCACGCGACGAACATCGCGGAGACCGTGCACTACGCCGTGCGCGGCGCCGTGCTGCCGGAGGACCGCCCGAAGGCGGACATCTCCGCCGACCTGCCACCGACACCGGGGGCCTGAGAAGTTGGGGATGAGATCGGCGTCGCTCCCCGAGCACCAGCGCCCGACCATCCTCGTGGTGGAGGACGAGGCGCCGCTCCTCACCCTGCTGCGCTACAACCTCGAGAAGCAGGGCTTCCGGGTGGAGGAGGCGACCGACGGGCCCGAGGCGCTGATCCGCGTTGCCGAGGCCAAGCCCGACCTCATGTTGCTCGACTGGATGCTGCCGGCCATGTCCGGCCTCGAGGTCTGCCGCCAGCTCCGCCGCCGCCCCGAGACGCGCGACCTGCCGATCATCATGGTCACCGCTCGCACCGAGGAGGCCGACGCCGTCCGGGCGCTCGACACAGGTGCGGACGACCACATCGGCAAGCCTTTCACGATCGAGGCGCTGCTGGCCCGAATCCGCGCCCTCATGCGCCGGGCCTCGGGGCCGGCGACCAAGGGCGCCCTGACCTGGCAGGATATCTCCATGGACCAGGACGCCCACCGCGTGACGCGTGCCGGCCGCAACCTCCATCTCGGCCCCACCGAGTACCGCCTGCTGGAATTCTTTCTCCAACATCCCGGTCGCGTCTTCTCGCGCGAGCAACTGCTGGATGCTGTCTGGGGCCGCGACATCCATGTCGAGCTGCGCACGGTGGACGTGCATATCCGCCGCCTCCGCAAGGCCGTGAATGGCGACGCGGAGGGGGATGTGATCCGCACCGTCCGCAGCGCCGGCTACGCGCTCGACGTCGAATAGGCCGGGCCTCCCCCTGTTCCCCTCCCGGCCGCCGCTTTAGGCTGCCCGCCGCGGCAGGGGGGTGGACAGGCGTGCAGGGGCCGGAGTCGGACATCGCGGCGATGCGACACGAGATGCCGCCCGCGGTGGAAGCAGTCCCCGCCCTGCTTGACCAGTTGGAGGCCTTCGCCGAGGCCAACGCCCTCTCGCCCCGCAATGCCCAGCACCTCGTTCTCGTAGCGGAGGAGTTGGCCGCGAATGTCGCCATGCACGCTACCGGCGCTACCCGCCTGCTTGTGGAGGTCCGTCGCGAGGGCCCGGCCCTGAACCTCCTGGTCGAGGACGACGGTCCCGCCTTCGACCCCCTCTCCGCCGCCGCCCCCGACCTCGCATCCGGGGTGGAGGAGCGCGACCTCGGCGGCCTCGGCGTGCATTTCCTCCGCACCCTCGCGCGGAGCGTCAGCTACGAGCGCCGCGGGGGCCTCAACCGCGTCACGGCCCTTCTGGACGCCGGCTGAGCCCAGGCGCCACAATCGCCGCGCATTCGTCACCCGACCGCCGCCGCATCCGGCCGCCGGTCCGACAGGGAAGCCCCAGCGCCATGCAGATCACCGAGCACAAGGAAGGCGCCCTGACCGTCGCGGCCCTCGACGGCCGCCTCGATACCGCGACCGCCCCGGCGACCGAGGAGAAGCTCGTCGCCCTGCTCGAGGGCGGCGGCGTGGTGGCGGACATGTCGGGGGTCCGCTACGTCTCCTCCGCCGGGCTGCGCGTGCTGCTGAAGGCAGCGAAGCAGGCCCGGACCAAGGGCGTCCCCTTCTCTGTCTGCGGCCTGCAGCCCGCCGTGCAGGAGGTCTTCGAGATTTCCGGCTTCGACAAGATCATCCCCTCCCACCCGACGCGCGCCGCAGCGCTCGCGGGCGGCTGACCACCTCTCCCGAGGCCGGGGGCCATGCCGCCGGGCGCCGCCGAGGCGCAGCCGCAGGCAGCGTCAGGCGCCCCCGCGCGCGGCCTCCCGCCGGAGGCGGCGGAGCGGGTGCTGGCGCGGCTCGCCGGGCTCGCGCCATCCCCCGTGCTGCGCCGGCGACTGGAAGGCGCAGTGCCGCTTCTCGCCGCCTTGGCCCCGCCCCCCGCGGACGCCCCCCTCTCCCTCCTCGATTCGCCCGCCTGGGCCGCGCTGCTCGATGCCGTAACGGTGCAGGAGACCCGCCTCTTCCGCGCCGCCTCGCAGATCACCGCGCTCGCCGACCGGTTGCCCTCGCTGCCCGGTGCGCCCCGCCTTCTCTCAGCCGGCTGCGCGACGGGGGAGGAGGCCTGGACGCTCGCGGTCCTCGCGGCCGTGGCGGGGCTGCCGGCGGAGATCGTCGGGATCGACCTTTGCCGCCCCGCCCTTGCCGCCGCCGCCGCGGGGCGCTTCGGCACGGGGCCGCCGGATCCGATGCGCGAGGTGCCGCCCGCTTACCGCTCCTGCTTCCGGCCCTGCGGCGACTGGATCGAGCCGCTGGCCCCGGCGCCCCGCTTCCGCCGTGCCAATCTCCTCGACCTGCCGGAGGATCTGGGCCTCTTCGGCGCCATCCTCTGCCGCAATGTGCTCATCTACCTCCTTCCCCAGGCACGGGCCGAGGTGCTGCGCGGCCTCGTCGACCACCTGCTGCCCGGCGGCCTGCTGCTGCTCGGCCCCACCGACGCCCCTGGGCCCGAGTTGCCCCTCAGACCCGAGGCCGGTGCGCCCGGCACCTGGCGCCGGAAATGAGGCCGGGGAACACGATCCCCGCGGGGCTGCGGGCCGGAGGCCGAGTCTTTCGGCTGCCGGAGGGTGCCTCCGCCATGGACGCCCCCATTCTCCGCCCTGTCCCTGGCGGCGGCGGCGGGCTGCTTGTCGGGCTGCTCGGCACGAGTGCGGTGCCGGCCTGGGTCTTGCCCGGCGCCGCTCGACCGGCTGCCGCCTGGGTACTGGTACCAGAGGCCGAGGGCGCCCTGCTCCTCGGCGGGGACGCCCTGGCCGAGCCCCCGCCCGGCGCCCCCTTGGCTCCCGCGTCCGCCTACCCGCCCGCGCGGCTGCGCCTCTCCCAGCCGGAAGAGGCACCCGGCCCCACCGTGCCGGCGGAAGCCCCCGCGCGCGGGGGCTTCCGTCTCTCTCTGCCGGGGCCGGTCCCCGCCGCGCTCGACTTGCCCTTCGGTGCCCTTTCCCGCCTGCTGCCCATGCCGCTGCTCCACCCGGCGCCCGATGCGCCACCCGAGGCGCTCGGCCTCGCCTGGACCCCCGTCGGCCCGGTCCTTGTCCTCGACCCTCGACCCTTCGGCGGCGACGCGGGGGAGGCGCCGCTCCTCGCCGTGATGCTCTCCGCCGGCCGGCAAACCGGCCTGCCCTGCCGGGGCGCCACCCCCATGACCGCCGCGCCCGCGTTGCCGGCGGCCCTCGCGCGCCCCGCGCTTCTCGCGGCCGCCCCCCTCGCGCGCGTGCCCGAACCCGCGCGGGAGGTGCCGCGCCGCCACGTCCTCCTGGCCAGCGCCGGCGCCGCCGGCTTCGCCCTTCCGCTGGAGGAGGTGGCCGCCGTTCTTCCCCCGCAGGTTCCGCGGAACGGTGGCGGCGAGCCCGTGGCCGGCATCGTGGCGCATCGCGGCGACGTGCTGCCCGTGCTCGATGCCGGTGCGCGGCTTGGCCAAGGGCCGGTCCTCGGGCGCGGGCAGCCGCTGCCACTGCTTCGTCTGGCCGGCCCCAGCCCCGCGGCCCTCGCCGTCTCCGCGGTGGCCGGTCTGCGCGCCGTGCCGGAGGCCGACATCGCCCCCGTGGCCGGGGAGGGGCTGGTCGTCGCCGTTCTGCACCTCGACGACAAGCCCACGCCCCTGCTGCGCGCCCGTGCGCTGACGGAGGCGCTCGCCAGGGGCCGCGCCGCATGATCCGCGTCCTCGTCGTGGACGATTCCGCCTTCATGCGGATGGCACTGCGCCGCATCATCGAGGCGGAGGGCGACCTGAAGGTGGTGGGCGAGGCCAGCGAGGCGGCCGCCGCCCTCGAGCTCGCCGGCCACCTCCGCCCGGATGTCGTGACGATGGACCTCGAGATGCCCGGCCTGGACGGCATCGAGGCCACCCGCCGGCTCGTCGCCCTGCCGGACCCGCCGGCGGTGGTGATGGTCAGTCACCACACCCGGGACGGTTCGGCCAACGCTCTCGCCGCCCTCGGCGCCGGGGCGGCGGACGTGCTGTGGAAGGGCTCCTCCCTCGGCAGCCTTGACCTCGCCCAGATCGACCGCGACCTGCGCGGCCGGCTCCGCTACTGGGCGGGGCAGCGACCGGCCGTCGCGCGCGCCGCCCCGCCGCTCCGCGCGCCCATTGCCGCCGAGGCGGCCGGCAACTTGCCGGGTACCGCCGATGTCGTCGTCCTCGCCGCTTCCACCGGCGGTCCTGAGGCGTTGGAGGCGCTGCTGGCCGCTGCCGGTCCCCTCGCGGTGCCGGTCGTCATCGCCCAGCACATGCCCCCCGACCTCGGCCCTGACCTCGCTCGCCACCTTGCTGCACGCAGCAGGCTGCCGGTGGCGCTCGGTACCCACGGCATGCCACTCGCGGCGGGAACAGTGGCCGTGATCCCCGGCGGCACCGACGGGCACCTCGCCCGCGCCGCCGGCGGCGGCCTCGTGCTGCGCCTCGGAAAGGGGGAGGGGGTGGTGCATCCTTCCGCTGACACCCTCTTCCGCTCCGCCGCCCTCGTCGCGCGCGGGGGAATCGGTATCGTCCTCACGGGCATGGGGCGGGACGGCGCCGCGGGGGCGGCGGCGCTGCGCGAGCGCGGCATGGCCGTGCTCGCCCAGAGCCTCGAAAGCTGCGTTGTCGCGGGAATGCCCGGCGCCGTGATCGAGGCCGGCCTCGCCACCGGCACCGGCACCCCTGCCGCCCTCGGTGCCCGCCTGCACGCCCTGACCACCCCGCGCGCCGCGGGCCGTATCCTGGGAAGCATCGCGTGAGCGGCGCCCTCGACCCCGAGCTCCTCGCCCTGCTCCTTCCCGAATGGGAGGCCGCGACGGCGAGCCTCGCCGCCGCGCCGGAGGAGCGCGACCGCCGCCGGGCGCTCGATGCCCTGCGCGGCATGTCCGCCGGCGCCGGGATCGCCTCCCTCACCGCTGCCCTGCGCGCCCTCGACCCTCTGCCCAAGCCCTTCGATGCCCCGGCGACGGCCGCCGCCCTTGCCGCCCATGCCCGCGCGGTCGCCGCCGCCGGCCACGACTTGCCCTTCGCCTCGCCGGGACCCGCGCCCGTCCGCATCCTCGTGGTGGACGACAGCGCGATGATGCGCCGCCTCCTGCGGGAGGCGCTCTCCGCCGATCCCGCCTTCACGGTGGTGGCCGAGGCCGCAGATGGCGGCGAGGCGCTCACCCGCCTGGCCGAGCACGCGCCCGACCTCACCCTGCTCGATATCGAGATGCCCGTGCTCGATGGCTTGGCCGTGTTGCGGGAATGGGCGCTGCGCGGCGGCGGCGCCATGGTCGTCGTCTCCTCCGCCGCGGTGCCTGGTGGTGAGGTGGCGGTGGAGGCGCGGCGGCTAGGCGCCAGCGCCGTCGTCGGCAAGCCCTCCGGCGCCTTCTCGCCCGACCTCGGCGAGCGCCAGGGCGAGGCCATCCGCCGCGCCGCCCGCCGCGCCGTCGGGTTGGCGCCATGATCGACGACGCCGCCCTCTGGGAGGGATTCGCCGCCGAGACGGAGGAGCATCTCGACACGATCGAGCGCCTCCTCTCTACCCCGGGCTTGGCGGGGGAGGGGGTAAACACCCTCTTCCGCGCCTTCCACAGCCTCAAGGGCATGGCCTCCGTCCTCGGCGCTGGCGGCATGCGTGATACCGCGCATGGCTGCGAGGATCTGCTCGGCCTCGCCCGCGCCGGCCGCCTCGTCGTCGCCGGCCAGGTAGCGGAGGGGCTGATGACGGCGGTCGATTCGCTCCGCGGCCTCCGGGCGCGGGTGCTGGAGACCCATGCCGACGCGCCGGCCGACCCCGCGCTCCTCCGCCGCCTCGCCGGCCTCGGCGAAGCTACCTCCACGTCTCCCCCCAGCCAGGCCGCCGCGCCGCCGGTCCTTTCCGACCCTCTCCTTGGCGCCTTCGCTTCCCGCTGCGCGGCTGCCGCTCCGGCCCTCGCCGCCCTGGCGGCAACCGCGGACCCCGGCGCGCGCGCCGAGGCCGCGGACCTCGCCGCCGGCGCCCGCCTGATCCGCCTCCCTGCCCTTGCGGAAACCCTGGGCCACCTGGCTGAAGCCGCGGGCACCCCCGCCGCGCTTCCCGCTCTCGGCCGCCTCCGCCGCCGCCTCGCTCTTCTCGGTGCGCGCGCCGAGGAAGCGGCCGGGGCCGAGGCGATCCCGCCCGCCGTACCCCCGGAGGCGGCGCTGATCGACACCGCCGGCCTTTCCATCCGGGCGGCTGCCCTGGCCGATCCGCCCGACGGGCACTCCGCCCTTGCCGCGGCGGCGCGGGAAGCTGCCGCCGCCGCCTGTGCCCTCGGCCAGGAGCGCCTGGAGCGCACCCTTCTCGCGCTCGAGGACCTCGCCGACCGTGCGGCCGACCCCGATGCAGCCGCCCTCCTCGCCACCCGCGGCCCGGCCCTGGCGGAGGCAATACGCGAGGCCGGAAAGGGCCCCGCGCCGCTTGCCGGCTCCACGGTGGCCGATCCCCGCATCCCAGAAGGGTTTCTCCCCCTCCTCAGCGAGACCGCCCGCGCCCGCGCCGCCGCCGCTCTCGAAGCGGGGGCCCGCCTCTATGTCGCGCGCCTCGCGATGGGACAGGGGGAGGCGCTGGAGGCCGCGATCGCCGACGCGCTGCGTCCGGAGGCCGATATCCTCGGCAGCCGCACGCTGCCCGGCGCCAGCCCGCCCCTGCTCGAACTCCTCCTCGCCAGCGGCGCGGAACTCGAGGCTCTCTCGCGTGCCGCAACGGCGGCCGACCCCTCCCGCCGCGTCCTCCTCTCACTCTCGGCCGCCGAGGAGGAGGCCTCCCACGCCCCGGCCACCGCCTCCGGCGGCACCATGCGCGTCCGGCAGGAGACGATCGACGGCCTCATCTCCCTTGAATCCGAGGTCCGCGCCGCCTCCCTCTCCCTCGCCGAGGCTCTGCGCGAGAGCGCGCCCCGCGCCGCCATCGCCCGGCTCGGCGTGCTGGCCGGCCGGCTGGAAGGCGCCGCCGGACGGGAGTTGACCGAGCTGGCCGACCATCTCCGCCGCTTCGAGGACGCGCTGGAAGAGGCGGAGGGCCGCCTGTCCTTCTCCCTGCGCCGATTGGACGAGGCGGTGATGGAACTCCGCGTCGTTCCCATCGGCACTCTCTTCGCGCGCCTGCCCCGCGTCGCTCGCGCCGTTGCCCAGCCCGCCGGCAAGGAGGTCGAGGTGGTGCTGGAGGGAGAAGATGTCGCCATCGACCGCTCCCTCGTGGAACTTCTCGCCGATCCGCTCCTCCACCTCGTCCGTAACGCCGTGGATCACGGGATCGAGCCCCCGCAGGAGCGCCGCGCCTACGGCAAGCCTGCCCGGGCCCTGCTGCGCATCTCCGCCGCGCGCCGGACGGGTGGCATCCGCGTCCGAGTCTCGGATGACGGCTGCGGCATTCATCACGACCGCGTCCTCGCCCGCGCGGTGGAGCGCGGCCTAGTGGCGCCGGCCGAGGCCCCGGATCTCTCCCCCGCCGCCGTCGAGGCGCTACTCTTCCGCCCCGGCTTCTCCACCGCCACGACCGTGACCGAGACCTCTGGCCGCGGCGTCGGGTTGGACGTGGTGCAGGACGCCGCCCGCCGCGCCGGCGGCACGCTGGAGGTCGCGAGCACCCCCGGCCGCGGCACGAGCTTTACCCTCCGCCTGCCGCTCACCGCCGCCACCCTCTCCGTCCTGCTCGTCACCGTCGGCGGCCAGCCCTATGCCCTGCCGGCGGCAAGGGTCGACTCGGTGCTGCAAGAGGAGGGCGACGGCCAGGCCGTCCTGCCCCTGGCCCCGCTGCTCGGCCTGCCCGGTGCGGCCACGGGGGCGGTGGTGGTGGTGCGCGCGGCGGGCGGCGCGCTGGCCCTCGGCGTGGATCGGGTGGAGCGCCGCGCCGACATCCTCCTCCGCCCGCTGCACCCCGCGATCGCCCGCCTGCCGGGCGTCGGCGGCGTCGGCATCCTCGGAAATGGTGATCCGGTGCTGCTGCTCGAACCCGATGGGCTGGCCGGGGAGGGCTGACCACCATGGCGAGTCCGCCACGCGGCTAGGAAAAAGTTGCGAAGCCCCAAATGTGATTCCCACTGCTCGCGATTATGTGATCTGTTCCGATTGAAAGTTCACTCAAGGGCAGCTTCACATGTCCGGCCGATCTCCCCTTCTCGCTTGGCGCGACCCCCTCTCCGCGCATGCGAACGACAATGCCGCTTCCGCCACGGTCCTCGCGGCGGGTGGGCGCGTTTCGGTTTCCTGCTCCCTGGCGCCCAACCCGCTCTGGCAGGGGCCGGGCGCCGTGGTCGGCGTGGGCGTGCGCGACGGCCGCCACGGCCTCGGCCTCGTCCGGGCCGTCGGTGGGGAGGCCGAGAGCAGCGACGCCGCCCTCGATCCCGAGGTTCTCTGCCGGCTGCTCGTTCACTACGGCGTCTGGCTGGGCTTCGACGGCGAGGCCGAGACCCTTGAGATGGGGGAGATGCGCCGCCTCCCCGTGCCGGTCGGCGTGCCCGGCCGCGTCGAGTACCGCCTGGACCTCCGCCGGATCGGCCGCCGCGCCCAGGTTCTCACCGCCGACGGCACCATCCTCATTAACGGCCGCCCCGCCGCCACGGTGGAGGGCCTTTCGGTCGTCTTCCGCGCGCCGGAGCCCTATGACCGCCGCACCGCCAGGACGGTGATGTCGTCGGCCTGAGGCGCGCCGCCCGCGAAGCCCGAGACCGCCTCGAGCACCGCCTCCACCAACGCCCGCGGGACGGCGCCGGCCACCGGCCGCAGCGCTCCCGCCAGTCCTTCCCGCCCGAAGAAGCGCTCCGCCCCGTCCTCCGCCTCGGTAACGCCGTCGGAAAAGAGGAACAGCGCCTCCCCGGCCGCCAGTACCAGCGGGTCGGAGCGATAGGGGAAGCCCTCCATCGTCCCCAGCGGCGGCTGGCGGGACAGGCCCTCCAGCACCCGCACCTGCCCGTCGCGCAGGAGAAGCGGCGATTCGTGCCCGGCCAGCGCGATCCGCCCCGTGCCATCTGCGGCATCCAGCACCGCCACCACCACCGTCACGAAGGTCTGGCTCTCGTTCTCCCGGGCCAGGTCGTTATTCGCCCGCGTGAGGATCGCCGCCGGGTCCGGCGCCGCGCCCTCCTCCGAGAGCAGCGCCGCGGTGGAGCGGATCAGCCCCGTCGTCCGCGCCATGGTCAGCCCCGCCGGCGCGCCCTTGCCCGAGACATCGGCCACGCAGGCCAGCAGCAGGGAGGGGCCGAGCCTGAGCGCGTCGTAGAGGTCGCCGCCCACCTGCCGCGCCGGGATCATCGCCGCGTGCAGCGACAGGCCGGCGGGCGCGATCCCCGCGAAGTCCTGCGGCACGAGGTCGAGCTGCGCGGCCCGCGCGCTCTCCAGCTCCGCCTCCAACGCCGCCAGCCGCTGGTCGGCGAGATCGCGCAGCCGCTTCTTCTCCAACACCGCGCCGAGCCGTGCGCGCAGAAGGGGCGGGTCGAAGGATTTCGGCAGGTAGTCCTCGGCCCCCAACTCGATGCAGCGGACGATCCCCTCCATCTCCGTCAGCGCGGAGATGACGATCACCGGCGGCGCCGCTCCGCGCGCCGCGTGCAGCCGCTCCAGCACGCCGATGCCGTCCAGGCGCGGCATTTCGAGGTCCAGCAGCACGATGTCGAAAGTCCCGGCCTCGATGGCGGCCAAGCCCTCCATCCCGTCCGTCGCCTCCGTCACGCGGGAATAGCCGAGCTCCGCCAACCGCTTTCGCAGCACCAGCCGGTTGAAGGAGGAGTCCTCCACGACGAGGATCGAGACGCTCCCCGGGTCGACAAGCCCGGGATCGGGCGCAACCGCCACCTCGCTCAAGTCCCGCGCCCCCTGCCGATCGCGAGGCTTTCCACCACCCGGCGCGTGTCGCTCGCCAGACGGGAGAGATCGATCATCGTCACCGTGATCTCCTCGGCCGCTGTCGCGTTGGACTGGCCGATGCGGGTCAGCGTGGCCACCCGCTCGCCCAGGCCCGCGATGGTCGCCTGCTGCTGCTCCATCGCGACCGCGATCGCGCCGGAGAGGCGCGCGCCCTCGGCCACGAGGTGCTCCAGCCCGTCCATCGCCTCGCCCACGGCGGCGGCGGTGCCGCTGCCCTCCCGCGCCCGCCGGCCGGCCACGAGCACCACGTCCGCGATCTCCTGGGCGAGGTTCTCGGTGGAGGCCGCCAGCGCCCGCACCTCCTCTGCCACGACGGAAAGCCCCCGCCCGTGCTCCCCCGCCCGTGCAGCCTCGATCGCGGCGTTGATGGCGAGGATGTTCGTCTGGGTCGCGACCTTGGCGATGGTGGCCGCGATCCGCGTCACCCGCTCCGTGTCCTCGCCCACCGCGTCCACGAGGCCGATCAGGCCGTTCACCTTGGCCAGGTTCTCCGCCACCACCGCCTTCGCCCGCGCCGACTGGTCGCGCGCCAGCGCGGTGGAGCGCGACACGTCGGCGATCCCCTCCGTCGTCTGCGCCAGCGCTTCGCCCGTCTGCCGCAGCTCCGAGAGCTGCGTCATCGCCCCGTCGCTCACCTGCCCGATGGCGTCCGAGGCCTGGGCGGTGGCGACCGCGGTGCGCCGGGCGTTCTCCAGCGCCTGCTCGGTCAGCGCCCGCGCGGCGAGGAGGCTGTCCTTGAACACGAGCACCGCCCGAGACATCTCGCCCACCTGGTCCGTCCGGTCCGAGTCCGGCACCGGGGTATCGAGCTGGCCGGAGGAGAGCCGGTCCATCGCCCGCGCGATCCGCCCGACCGGCCGCGCGATCAACCGCATCAGCACGAAGAGGATCAGGGCGCAGACCACCACCCCCGCCGCGCCCGCGCCGAGGATGACGTTGCGCGCCTGGGCGCTCACGTCATGGGCCTCGGCCAGCGTCCGCGCATTCCGCTCCTGCACCACCCGCCGCGCCGCGTACATGAGCCCGTTGAACGCCGAGAGCGCGTCCAGCCATTCCTCCTGCAGGGCACCGAACTCGGCGCGCCGGTTGCCCGCGAAGGCGGTCCGGACGCTTTCAGTCAGCGGCACCAGCCGCTCGGCCATGTCGCGCGCGCCGCCGAGCACCACGGGGTCGATCGCAGGGCCGAGGCGCCGTTCGATCTCGGCGTAGGATTCGCGGATGAGGTTGCCGCTGCGCACCATCCTTCCCGCCGCCGGTACCGGCTGCAGCACGCCGGCCAGCACGCTCGCCATGCCCGAGGAGAAGTCGGCGATCTGGGCGCCGAAGCGGTCCACCGCCGCGTCCGCCTGCTGGTCCTGGCCGCCCATGCGCTCGATGATGGCGATCTGCCGCTCGCTCAGCAGAAGGGCGCTGCCGGTCAGCAGCCCGACAACGGCCAGCATCAGCAGAGCGATCATCGCCGCGCGCGTGCCGATACGCCCCGCGAAGGCGCGGATCCGCCCGGGCGGCGCGGCACCGGTCGGCCTCGGCCCGCCCGCCGCGGCCGGGCGCGCCTCGTCGACCAGCGGGATAGCGCGATCCCCCGCCTGATCGCCGGGCGACGGGGCCTGGGGTGCGATGTCCATGAGGGCGGAGGCTACCTCTCCGGTGCTCGTCGTCACAAGCGGTGGCGCAACGTTGCACGGCCGCGGCCGGCCCGGATTTGCCCTTCCGCCCCCGCCCGGCGATGCTGCCCTCCCCGCCGCCGGCAAGGCGCCCGGGGGAGGACCCGGAGACGCCGATGCCCGAATACCCCTTCACCGCCGCCGACCTTGAGGCGCTGCGGGCCTGGGACACCCCCACGATCTGCAACGCGCTGGAGATGGTGGCCCCGCACCGGCGCGGCCACGGCTTCACGCTGCGCCAGCTGGTCCCGGCCAGCACGACCCTGCCGCCGATCTGCGGCCTCGCCCGCACCGGCACCATCCGTGCCGCCGCCCCCTCCGGCCGCGCGGCCGAGGTGGACCGTGCCGCCCGCATCGGCTGGTACGAATATGTGGCCGAGGCCGCGATGCCGACCGTCGTCATCCTTCAGGACCTCGACGACACCCCCGGCACCGGCGCCTTCTGGGGTGAGGTGAACACGAACATCCACAAGGCCATCGGCGCCCAGGGCTGCGTCACCAACGGCTCCATCCGCGACCTCGACATGCTCGCCCAGGGCTTCCAGCTCGTCGCCGGCTCGGTGAACCCTTCCCACGCCTATGTGCACATCGTGCAGTACGGGCAGGAGGTGACAATTCACGGCATGGCCTGCCACCACGACGCCGTCGTGCATGCCGACCGCCACGGCGCCGTGGTGATCCCGCACGACGCCGTCACGAAGATCCCCTCGGCCATCGAGCTGCTCTCGCGGCGCGAGCGGGTGATCCTCGACCTCTGCGCCTCCCGCGAGTTCAGCGTGGCCGCGCTGCGCGAGGCCCTCTCGCGCGCCGACGAAATCCATTGAGCGCTCCCGCCCAGGCCGCGCCGCCGCTCACCCCCGCCGCCGCGGAGGTGATGCGGACCATCCACGGCGCCGACATCTACGCCGGCTTCCAGCCCACGCGCCCGCTCGACCTGCAGGGTTGGAACGGCCTGCACCCGGCCCTCGTCGCCGCGGTGGAGGAGGCGAAGCCCCGCCTTGCGCTCGATATCGGCGTCTGGAAGGGCCAGTCCACCGCCTTCCTCGCCGAGGCGATGCGGCGGGTGCGGCCCGACTCCGCGCTCATCTCCATCGACACCTTCCTCGGCAGCCACGAGCACTGGAACCGTGACCGGCCGGACCGGATCTTGGAGAGCATCGGCCTTGTCCATGGCTGGCCGTCGCTCTACTGGCAGTTCCTCTCGAACATGGTCCTCAGCGGCCATGCCGAGCGCGTGGTGCCGCTGGCGCAGACGAGCGACAACGCCGCCGTCATCCTCGCCCGCCTCCGCCTGCACCCCGACCTCGTCCATATCGACGCCGCGCACGAGTACGACCCCGTGCGGCGCGACATCGAGAACTATTGGGCACTGCTCAAGCGCGGCGGCATCCTCATCGGCGACGACTATCCCTGGCCCGGCGTGAAGCAGGCCGCGGACGAGTTCGCCGCGAAGCACGGGCTGGAGATGAAGGTCGAGAACCCAAAATGGATCATCCGCAAGCCCGCGTGACGCGCCCCGTCCTCGTGCGGGTCCGCCCGGAATGGGTGGACCACTACGGCCACATGAACGTCGCGCCCTATGTTAGCGTCTTCGACCTGGCGACCGACGCGCTCTGGCCCACCCTCGGCCTGGGCGAGCCCTTCGTCGCGCGCGGCCTCGGCACCTTTGCCGCCGAGAACTGGGTGGCCTACCGCCGCGAGGTGCGCCTCGACGACCCGCTGGCCGCCGAGAGCGAGGTGCTGGCGCATGACGAGAAGCGCCTCCTCATCCGCCACCGCCTGTTCCACGCCGAGGAGGGGTTCGAGAGCGCCCGCTGCGAGCTGCTCTTCCTCTGCGTGGACCTCTCACTGCGCCGCGTGAGCCGATGGCCGGAGGAGACACGGGCCGCCTTCGCCGCCGTGCCCCCCGGCCCGCCGCCCGAGCGCCTGGCACTTCGCCGCACCTGATCCGTACCTGCCCCCGCCCAAGACGGCGGCAGCCTGCGCCCCGGTGCGGCAAACACCGGCCCGTCGCCGCCGGGGAGGGGCCTGGAAGCAGCCAAATGCGGGTTGACGCCCCATGGCGCCCGGCGGAACCTCCCGCCCCGCACGGAGGGTCCCCGCCATGAACGTCGTGATCCAAGCAGAGAGCCGGATGCCCGCTGGCATGTCGCCCGAGGAGTGGTCCGTCCGCTGCGACCTCGCGGCGCTCTACCGTCTGGTGGCGCTCCACCGGATGACGGACTTCATCTACACCCACATCTCCGCCCGCATCCCGGGGCCGGAGCACCACTTCCTCATCAACCGCTACGGCGTGCTCTTCGAGAACATGCGCGCGAGCGACCTCGTGAAGGTCGATCTCGATGGCAACGTTCTGGATGACGAGCCCGCCTCGCGCCGCGTGAACGCCGCCGGCTTCACCATCCACTCCGCCATCCACATGGCGCGGGAGGACCTCACCTGCGTCGTGCACACCCATACGGCGGCGGGTATCGCGGTGTCCTGCCAGAAGCACGGGCTGCTGCCGATCAGCCAGCACGCGCTGAAGTTCTACGGGCACCTCTCCTACCACGGCTATGAGGGCATCGCGCTTGACCTCGATGAGCGCGACCGGCTGATCGCGGACCTCGGCCCCAGCAACAAGGCGATGATCCTGCTCAACCACGGGTTGCTCGTCGGCGGCCGCACCATCCCGGAGGCTTGGAATCAGATCTACTACCTGGAGCGCGCCTGCCAAGCGCAGGTCGCGGCGCTCGCGGGCGGCAGCGAACTGGTCTTCCCGCCCGAGGAGGTGCGCCTGAAGACCGCCGCCCAGTTCAACGGCCCGCATACCCTCACCCATGCGCAGTTCGCCTGGGAATCCGCCCTGACGATGATCGAGGGCCAGGGCACGGACTACCGTTCTTGAGCGAGCCTCTCCTTATTGCTGGCGGCCGCATCTTCCGCGGCCTCGCGAACGGCTTCGCGGAAGCCCTGCTGATCAGCGGCGGCCGCGTCGCCGCCGTCGGCACGGCGGAGGAGGTGGAGGCCGCCGCCCCGCCCGGCACGCGGCGGCTGGATCTCGGGGGCAGGGTCGCCATCCCGGCCTTCAACGAGGCCCACATGCACCTGCTGCCCTACGGCCTCGGCCTCTCCCAGGTGAACCTTCGCGCGGAGGAGGTGCGGACATTCGATGAGGTGCTGCGCCGCATCGGGGAGGGCGTGAAGGGGGCGAAAAAGGGCGAGTGGGTCCTCGGCCGCGGCTACGACCACGGCGCCCTCGACATCGGCCGCCACCCGACGGCCGAGGAGCTGGACCGCGTCTCGCCGGACAACCCTGTCTTCATCACCCGAACCTGCGGCCATATGGGCGTCGCCAACACCGCCGCCCTTCGCGCCGCCGGCGTTGGCCACAACACGCCGGACCCCGAGGGCGGCTCCATCGAGCGCCGCAACGGCGCCCTCACCGGCCTCTTCCTCGAGCGCGCCCGCCGGCTGGTGCTCGACTCCGCCCCGCTCCCCTCCGAGGAGCACATGGTCGCGGCCATCGAGGCCGCCGGCCGGGACCTCGCCTCCCGCGGCTTCGCAACCGCCTCCGACATGAATGTCGGCATGACCGCGGGGCTGAACGAGATCGCCGCCTACCGCCGCACCCTTGCCGAGGGGCGGCTGGTGCAGCGCATGTGGCAGGTGCTGGCCGGCAATCCCGAGGGCATCGCGGAAAGCGCCTGGAACGAGGGCCTGCGCCCCGACCACACGGACGACATGCTCGCCTGGGGCGCCGTGAAGGTCTTCGGCGACGGCTCCGCCGGTGGCCTGACTGCCGCCTTCTTCGACCCCTACCTGGAGAGCGCGGGCGGTGGGACGGGGATGTTCATGTTCCCGGACGAGACGATGCACCGCCTGCTCGCCCTCTATCACCGCCAGGGCTGGCAACTCGACATCCACGCCATCGGCGATGCCGCGATCGAGCAGGTGCTGGTCGGCATGGAGAGGGCAGGGGAGGGCGACGCGCCCCTCGCCGGCCGCCGCCACCGCATCGAGCACTGTGGCTTCCTCAACGCCGACCAGCGCGCGCGGATGAAGGCCAACGGGATCCTTCCTGTGCCTCAGCCCGTTTTCCTCTACGAGTTCGGCGACCTCTACGTGAAGAACCTCGGCCTCGAACGCACCGAGGTTTCCTATCCCATGCGTACCTGGCTGGAGGAGGGCCACAATCCCGCCGCCTCCTCCGACAGCCCCGTCTGCACGGTCGATCCCTTCATCAACCTCTTCACCATGCTCACTCGCAAGACGAACAAGGGCACTGTTCTCGGCGCGTCCGAGGCACTGACGGCCGAGCAGGCCGTGCATTGCTACACCTGGTGCGGCGCCTACTCGCAATTCGCCGAGGACCGCCGCGGCACGCTGGAACCCGGCATGCTCGCCGATGTCGCCGTCCTGTCGCGTGACATCTTCGCCATCGATCCAGAGGAGGTCCTGACCACGGAGGCCGACCTCACGCTCCGCGGCGGCACCCCGATCTTCGACCGCCACGGCGCCCTTCGCGCCCTGGCCACGGCCTGACCCCATGGGCCGCCACGCCGTCCAGCGGCTTCTTATGGCCATTCCCGTTCTCTTCGGGGTGGTGCTTGTGGGCTTCCTGCTGATGCAGGTGGTCCCGAACGATCCCGCCCTGGTTCGCGCCGGCCCCTCCGCGACGCCCGACGTCGTGGCCGCCATCCGCGCCGACATGGGCCTCGACAAGCCGCTCTACACCCAGTTCGGGCTCTATCTCTGGCGCCTGCTGCACGGGGATCTCGGCGTCTCCATCATCAACAACGTTCCCGTGCTGCAGGAGCTCGGCAACACCGTCGGCCCGACGCTGGAGCTGATGTTCGCCAGCCTCATCTGGTCGATCCCCATCGGTATCGCGCTCGGCACCATCGGCGCCTATCGCCGCGGCAAGCTGGTCGATCGCCTCATCACCGCCTTCGCGGTGGCGGGCGGATCCATCCCCGTCTTCTTCCTCGGGCTCGTCCTCATCTGGTATGTCGGCTTCAAGCTCCAGCTCCTTCCCTTCACCGGCCGCGCCGGCCCGCTCTGGACGGAGGAGGGGCTAATGGGGATCATCCTGCCGGCGCTCACCCTTGGCGGCACCTTCATCGGGCCCGTCGCGCGCATGACCCGCACCGCCGTGCTCGACGTGCTCGGCGTGGAGCATGTCCGCACCGCCCGCGCGAAGGGTCTCGGCGAGTTCCGCGTCGTCACCCGCCACGCGCTGCGCAACGCGATGATCCCCGTCGTCACCCTCATCGGGTTGCAGATCGGCTTCCTGCTGGGCGGCGCGGTGGTCACGGAAACCGTCTTCTCTTGGCCCGGTGTCGGGCGGCTGGCGGTCGGCGCCATCCTCTCTGCGGATTTCCCGATGGCGCAGGGTACCATCATCGTCCTTTCGCTCGGCTTCATCCTCATCAACCTCGTGGTGGACGTGCTCTACGCCGCCCTCGACCCCCGGATGCGCGCCTGATGAGCGCCGCGATCGAACCCCTGGTTCAGCAAGAAGCCGCGCCGCCCAAGCGGCCCGGTACCCTCGCGCGGCTGCTGCGCGAGCCGGCCGCCGCCTTCGCCCTCGTGCTAGTCGTGCTGGTGATCGGCGCCGCGCTCCTCGCGCCCGTCCTCTCGCCCACCGATCCCTTCGATAACGACCTCTCGCTCGCCATGCAGGTGCCGGGCTCGCCGGGCCTGCCGTTGGGCGCGGACGCGCAGGGCCGGAATATGGTCACCCGCGTCCTCTACGGGCTTCGCGTCACTCTGTTGATGGGCCTCGCCTCGGTCGCCATCGGCGGCATCCTCGGTGCGCTGGTTGGCTTCGCCGCTGCCTATTACCGCCGGATCGACGGGCTGCTGATGCGGCTGATGGACGTCATGCTCTCCTTCCCCGCCATCCTCTTCGGCCTAGCGCTCGCGGCCATCTTCGGCCCGGGCATTCAGGCCGTGGTGCTGGCCCTCTCCGTCGCGACGATCCCGCTCATGGCCCGCATCGTCCGCGGCTCCGCGCTGGCGGTGATGGGCCTCGACTACATCGAGGCGGCGCGCGCGACCGGCATGTCGGATGCCCGCATCATCCTCCGCCACGTCGCGCCCAACTGCCTCTCCTCCATCTTCGTCTTCGCGACGCTCCGCTTCGGCCAGGTGATCCTACTGGGCTCCGCGCTCTCCTTCCTCGGCCTCGGCGCGCAGCCGCCGATCGCGGAACTCGGCGCCATGGCGAGCGACGGCCGCAACTTCCTGTTCTTCGCGCCGCACATCGCGGTGATCCCCTGCGTCGCCATCTTCGCGGTGGTGCTCGCCTTCAACGTGCTGGGAGATGCGCTGCGCGACGCGCTCGACCCCCGGCTCCGCACCTAGCAACGAGAGAGGGATTGACGATGAAGAAGTGGCTATACGCGGGCTTACTGGCCCTGGGCGTCGCGGCTCCCGCCGCCGACGCCCTCGCCCAGGCCGCGCCGCGCAACACCCTCGTGGTGCTCCGCGAGATCGACGCCGACAACTACGACCCGCCCCGCTCCACCGCCCGCGGCGCCGGCGAGGTCATCTACATGATGAGCGACACGCTCGTCTCCCTCGACTGGGACCAGCGCACGGTGCGCCCCGGCCTCGCCGAATCCTGGACCGTGTCCGAGGACGGCAAGACCTACACCTTCAAGCTTCGCCGCGACGTCACCTTCTGCGACGGCAAGCCCTTCACCGCGCGCGACGTGGTCTACACCATCAAGCGCTGGATCGACCCCGCGACCCGCTCCCCCGTCCGCTGGCGCGCGGGCCCGGTGGACGATGTTGTGGCCACCGACGACTACACCGTCGAGTACAAGCTGAAGGAACCCTACGGTGAGCTGCTCTATCAGCTCACCCTCTTCTTCGCCTCCGTGGTGGACCAGGCGACGGTGGAGAAGCTCGGCCCCAATTTCGGCGTGCAGGGCTTCAACGGCACCGGTCCCTACTGCTGGGGCTCCTGGTCGCCGCGCCAGGACTTCGTGCTGACGCGCCACCCGAACTACCGCTGGGGACCGCCGCTCTACAACAACCCGGCGCCGCAGGTTGACCGCGTGATCTGGCGCATCATCCCCGAGGCCAACACCCGCCTCGCCGCGCTCCAGTCCGGCCAGGGCGACGTCACGCAGTACATCCCGCAATTCGCCCTCGCCGGGCTGCGGAACGTGCCGACCGTGAAGCTTGCCCGCCAGGAGAACTACTTCTGGGACTTCTTCATGGGCTTCAAGGTGGACAAGCCCGTGGTGAGCGACCCAGCCATCCGCCGCGCCATCAACCTGGGCACCAACCGCAACGCGGTCGTGCAGGCCACCTTCTTTGGCGCCGCCGACCCGGCCGATGGCTACCTGAACCCGCGCACCGTCGGCTACGATGCCGAGGCCGCGAAGATGGTGCCGCGCTTCGATCCCGAGGACGCGAAGCGCGTGCTCGACGCCGCCGGCTGGGTGCCCGGCCCTGACGGCGTCCGCGTGAAGAACGGCGAGCGCGCCTCCTTCCTCCTCTACAGCCTGCAGACGACCGAATGGCGCCGCATGTCCGAAGCGATGCAGGCCGACCTGCGCCGCATCGGCATCGACATGCGCGTGCAGCTCTGGGACGCGACCGTGGGCTGGGGCAAGCTGGCGACGCAGGAATTCGACGCCTTCATGATGTCCTACCCCTACATTTCCGCGACGGACGGCTTCTCGCTCTACTTCGACAGCAGCAATCGCCCGACGCCGAACCGGATGAACTGGAACGACCCGGAGACCGATCGCCTTCTCCGCATCGCCAAGACCGGCCTTGCCGAGGAGGAGCGCATGAAGGCAATTGCCGAGGCGCAGCGCCGCATCACCGCCGCCAATGTCTGGGTGCCCATCGCGCGCGAGCAGCTCTGGGTCGCCGCCTCGCAGCGGACCGAGGGCGTCCGCCCGCACGGCATCTACGGCGTCGGCCTCTACAAGGGCCTCGACATCCGCCTCACGCGCTAAACCTGCCGGGTGGCCGCCGGTCGCGGCCGCCCACCCAAACACCCGGGGAAGAACCATGACCACCGTCATCCGCAACGCCGACGTCGTCGTCGCCTGGGACGCCTCCGCGGGTCGTCACGTCTACATGCAGGACAGCGACGTCGCCTTCGACGGCGGCACCATCACCTTCGTTGGCCGAGGCTACACCGGCCCGGCGGAGGAGGAGATCAAGGGCGCCGGCCTCATGGTCATGCCCGGCCTCGTCAACATCCACTCCCACCCCTCCAGCGAGCCGATGAACAAGGGTCTGCTGGATGAGATCGGTTCCCCCGGCCTCTACAATTCCTCGCTCTACGAGTTCATGCCGATCTTCCGCGCGGACGAGGAGGCAGTGCCCTCCTGCGTGCGCGTGGCGCTCAGCGAACTCCTCCTCTCCGGCGTCACCACGGTCGCCGACCTCTCCATGGCGCATCCCGGCTGGCTCGACCTGCTGGCGGAATCCGGCATGCGCGTCTGCGTCGCGCCGATGTTCAAGTCCGCGCGCTGGTTCACGAAGAACGGCCACGTCGTGGAATACGAGTGGGACGAGGCCGCCGGCGAAAAGGCCATGGCCGAGGCCCTCCAGCTCATCGACCGCGCCGAGCAGCACGAGAGCGGCCGGCTCTTCGGCATGGTCGTCCCCGCCCAGATCGACACCTGCGCCCCCGGCCTGCTGCGCGAGAGCAGCCAGGAGGCCAAGGCCCGCGGCCTCTCCTGGCAGATCCACGCCGCGCAGTCCGTCGTGGAGTTCCACGAGATCACCCGCCGCCACGGCATGACGCCCATCGGCTGGCTCGACAGCATGGGCCTGCTGAACGACCGCGCCATCATCGGCCACGGCATCTTCCTCGACGAACACCCCTCGACGCGCTGGCACACCGACACCGATCTCGGCCGCCTCGCGGAAACTGGCACCACCGTCGCCCACTGCCCGACCGTTTTTGCGCGGCGCGGCATCACCATGAAAAACTTCGGCCGCTACAAGCGCCGCGGCGTGAACATGGGCCTCGGCACCGACACCTACCCGCACAACATGCTCGATGAGATGCGCCTCGTCGGCTATCTCGCCCGCACCCAGGCCACCGACCCGCGCGCCGTCACCACCACCGAGATCTTCGACGCCGGTACCATCGGTGGCGCCAAGGCCCTCGGCCGCGAGGATATCGGCCGCCTCTCCGCCGGCTGCCGCGCCGACATCGTGCTGGTGAACGCCGCGCACCCTCAGATGCGCCCCGGCCGCGATCCGCTCCGCAGCCTCGTCTACGCCGCGGGCGACCGCGCGCTGCGCGACGTCTACGTGGATGGCCAGCTCGTCGTGAAGGACGGCATGGTGCTGACGATGGATTACGAGCAGGCGGCCGCCCACCTGCACGACGCCCAGAAGCGCATCCTCGACCGTGCCCCTTCGCAGGACTGGGCGCACCGCCCGGTGGAGAACATCAGCCCGCCGAGCTTCAACTGGGTATGACGGGCGACACCCTCCTCCGCGTCGAGGATCTCCGCACCACCTTTCCCAGCGGCTCCGGCGAGATCGCGGCCGTGGATGGCGTCACGCTCAACGTCCCCCATGGCCGCACCCTTGGCATCGTGGGGGAGAGCGGATGCGGCAAGTCCATGCTGTCCCTCTCCATCATGCGCCTGGTGCCGACCCCGGGCCGCCTCGCCCAGGGCCGGGTCGTGCTGGAGAACCGCGATCTCGCTGCCCTTTCGTCCGCCGAGATGCGCGCCGTCCGCGGCAACGAGATCGCGATGATCTTCCAAGAGCCCATGACCTCGCTGAACCCGGTGCACAGCATCGGCGACCAGATCACCGAGGCCATGCGTGCCCACGACAGCAAGGCGAGCGACGCCGAGCTGAAGACCCGCGCCATCGAGGCGCTGCGCCGCGTCCGCATCCCCTCGCCGGACCGTCGCTTCGCCGAATACCCGCACCAGCTCTCGGGCGGCATGCGCCAGCGCGTGATGATCGCGATGGCGCTCGCCTGCCGCCCCCGACTGCTGATCGCGGACGAGCCCACCACCGCACTCGACGTCACCGTCCAGGCCCAGATCCTCGACCTGCTGCGCGACCTGCAGGGGGAGACGGGCATGTCCATCATCCTCATCACCCACGACCTTGGCGTGGTCGCTGAAATGGCGGACGAGGTTGCCGTCATGTATGCCGGCCGCGTGGTCGAGCGCGGCACGGCGGCCGACATCTTCAACGACCCGCAGCACCCCTACACGATCGGCCTCCTCGGCAGCATCCCACGCATCGAGGAGGATCGCGAGCGCCTCCTCTCCATCGACGGCAGCGTGCCACCGCCCTTCGCCTTCCCGAAGGGGTGCCGATTCCACCCTCGCTGCCCCTTCGCCATCCGCGCCTGCACGGAGAACGACCCGCCCTTGCGCGAACTCTCGCCCGGCCATCGCGCCGCCTGCATCCGCGCTCCCGTGGAGAACGCCGTGGACGTAGCGGCATGAGCGAGGCTCCTCTGCTCCAGGCGGACGGCATCGCCAAGCACTACCCCGTGAAGAAGGGCCTGATCATCGCCCGCCAGGTCGGCGCGGTGCGCGCGGTGGACGGCGTCTCCTTCTCCCTTCACCGGGGAGAGACCCTGGCGCTGGTCGGCGAAAGCGGCTGCGGCAAGTCCACCACCGCCCGCCTCGTCATGCGCCTGATCGAGCCCTCCGCCGGCAGGGTCCATTTCCGAGGCGAGGACGTGACGAAGGTCACGGGCGCGAAGCTGCGTGCCCTGCGCCGGCGCCTCCAAATCGTCTTCCAGGACCCCTATGCCAGCCTGAACCCGCGACTGAGCGTCGCGGACGCGATCGCGGAACCCATGGCCGTCCACAACATCGGCAACGCCGCCTCCCGCCGCGCGCGCGTCGAGGAATTGCTGCGCCTCACCGGTCTCCGTCCCTTCCACGCCAACCGCTACCCGCACGAGTTCTCGGGCGGCCAGCGCCAGCGCATCGGCATCGCGCGCGCGCTCGCGGTGGAGCCCGAGGTGGTGGTCTGCGACGAGCCCGTCTCCGCGCTGGACGTCTCCATTCAGGCGCAGGTCGTGAACCTGCTGCGCGACCTGCAGCAGCGCCTGGGCCTCTCCTACCTCTTCATCGCGCACGACCTCGCGGTGGTGAAGCACGTGGCCGACCGGGTGGCCGTCATGTATCTCGGCCGCATCGTGGAGGTGGCGCCGAAGCACGCCCTCTTCTCCGATCCGCGCCACCCCTATACGCGCGCCCTGCTGGCCGCCATCCCGCGCCCCGACCCTGCCCGTCGGGGCGGCGTGCGCCCATTGGCCGGCGACCTGCCCAGCCCGCTCGCCATCCCGCCGGGGTGCCGCTTCCACACGCGCTGCCCGCACGCCCAGCCTGTCTGCCGCGAACAGGACCCGCCGTTGCGCGAGATCGCCCCCGGTCACACCAGCGCCTGCCACTTCGCCGAGGACCTGCCCCGCTTCGACGCCGAGGCCGGCGCCGGTGTGCCACCCATCGCCGCGCGCCGCCTCGCGGCCTATGCGGCGGCCCGCGCGGCGCGTAACGCGGCCTGACACCGGGCGAAGCTCGCCTCGGCCCTTGGCGCTTGCGACCATCCCGCGCCGCGCCCATGCTGTCCGGCGTTGCGGCCGGAGAAATGGCGATGCGGGATCGGGAAACGCGCGAGGGTTGGTTCGCCCAGAAGCGCCGGCAACTGGTTTCCAGCGCCCTGGCGACCGTCGGCCTCACCTTCCTTCCAGGTGAGGGCCGGGCGGCCGATCCGATCGTCCCCGCCGATATCATCCTCCGCAACGCGCAGGTGCTGACGGTCAACGCCGGCTTCGATACTGCCCAGGCCGTCGCCGTTGCCGGCAACCGCATCCTCGCGGTCGGAAGCGATGCGGCCGTCATGGCGCTCGCCAATGCCCGCACCCGCGTCATCGACCTGCGGGGCGCGACGGTCATCCCCGGCCTGCGCGACAGCCACCTGCACACGCTCGGCGCCGCGCGGGACATCTTCAACGTCGCGCTCGAGGACGCGCGCAATCTCGACGCCGTGCTCCGCGCCCTGGCCGAGCGCGTGGCCATCACGCCACCGGGCGAGTGGGTGATCGCCTCTTCCGGCTGGCACGAGGGCCAGATCGCCGAAGGGCGGATGCCGACCCGGCAGGAGCTGGACCGCATCTCGCCCGACCACCCCGTCTACATCCCGCGCGGCGGCCACGTCGCCGTCGTCAACTCGGCCGCCCTCAAGCTCGCCAACATCACGCGCGACACGCAAGACCCGCGCGGCGGCGTGATCGTGCGCGGCGATGGGGGCGAGCCCACCGGCTTCCTCATCGAAGGCCCGGCGATGAACCTCGTCCGCCGCCTCCTACCCGTCATGTCGCGGGAAAAGCTCACCGAAGGCCTGGCGCGCTTCAGCACCGTGCTCACCGGCCTCGGCGTCACCGCCTCCACCGAGCCGGGCGCGACGCCCGAGGAGATCGGCGCCTATATGGACCTCTGGCGCATGGGCGGCATGAAGCACCGCGTCCGCATCATGCAGCGGGCGACGGGGCTGGCCGACGTGCGCGCCCGCTCCGCCGTCATGGCCCCCAACTTTGGCGACGACTGGCTCCGCGTCGGCGGCTTCAAGTATCTCTACGACGGCGGCGTGGAGGGCGCCTGGACCTACGACCCCTACCAGATCGTCGAGGGCGAGCAGACCGATCCTGCCTTTCGCGGCAAGCTGCTCGGTCCCGCCGGCGGCGACGCGGAGGCGCTGGAGATGTTCCGCCTCGCCGCCAGCCGCGGCTGGCAGTTCCAGGTCCACATGGTCGGCGACGCCACCACGGACCACGTGCTCGACCTCTGGGAGAAGGTCGCGCAGGATCATCCCATCGCCGACCTCCGCTGGGCCGCGATGCACATCATGCTGTCCAAGCCGGCCTCGCTCGATCGTATGAAAAAGCTTGGCATTCGTGTCACCGTGCAGGACCAGTCCGTGCGCCTGGCCAACAACATGCTGCGCTACTGGGGCCAGGAGCGCGCCGCCTGGTGCACGCCTACCAAGGCCGTGCTCGACCGCGGCATCCCCGCTGGCGCCGGCACCGATGCGCCCGTCGCGCACTGGAACCCCTATGTCGCGCTCTGGTGGCTCGTCACCCGCAAGGTGGAGATCCGCGGCCGCATCACCGAACCCCTCGGGCCGGAAATGGCCGTCTCTCGCCAGCAGGCGCTCCGCCTCTACACTATGGGCAGCGCGGACGTGGACTTCATGGACGACCGCGCCGGCTCCATCGAGCCCGGCAAGCTCGCCGACCTCGTCGTGCTCTCCGATGATTACCTCACCGTGCCCGAGGACCGGATCCGCGATCTCCGCAGCCGGCTGACGATGGTGGACGGCCGCATCCTGCACGAGGCCTGAGCGGGCGGTGGACTTCCTCCTCACCCGCACGCCGCGCCAGCCGCTCCGCGCGCACGGCGTGCTCGGCGCCGCCTCCAGGGGCGATTGGGACGCCGCCCCCGCCGAACCCGTCGCCTGGGAGGATCTCTTCGCCCTCAGCGGCCTTCTCGGCATCGAGATTGGCGCCGCCGCGGCGCAGGCCGGCGAGATCGTGGAGATGTGCGGCTACATGACGCCGCCCATGCTGCCGGAAGCCGACTACTTCGTGCTCTCCCAGGGTCCGATGCCCGACTGCCCCTTCTGCGCGCCCTCGCTCAGCTGGCCGGACGACATCGTGGTCGTCCATCTTCGGGCCGCGGGCGTTGATATCGACCACCCCATGCGCCCCGTCACCGTCCGGGGCCGGCTGTCGCTCGGCGAGGAACCTGGCCCCGTTCCTGGTCTGTCCAGCCACGCCAGGCTTCTCGACGCCATCTGGCAGCCCGGCGAGGCGCCGAACCCGCCAACCACCTGACCCGCCGTTTACGGAGCCGCGCGGCGACCGCATGATGCGCCCCAAACAAGGGGAACGTCCGCCCATGCTCGTCACGCTCGTCGCCCCGCGCCTGATCCTCTCGGGCGGCGGCTCTGTCTCCAGGGTGGCGGAGGTCCTGGCTCAGCTCGGCCTCTCCCGCCCCCTCGTCGTCACCGACCCCTGGATGGCGTCATCAGGCACGGTGGAGCGCTGCCTCGCTCCCCTCCGCGCCGCCGGCCTCGCCCCGGCCGTCTTCAGCGAGACCGTCCCCGATCCCACCGACACCGTGGTCGAGGCGGGCGTCGCGGCCTTCAAGGCGGGCGACTACGATTGCCTCATCGGCTTCGGCGGCGGCAGCCCGATGGACACGGCCAAGGCGGTCGCCATCCTCGCCGCGGCGCCGGAGGGCACGCATATCCGCGCCTACAAGGCGCCCGCCCAGGCCAATAGCGGCGCCGTGCCCGTCATCTGCATCCCCACCACCGCCGGCACCGGCAGCGAGGCGACGCGCTTCACCGTCATCACCGACACCGAGCGCGACGAGAAGATGCTCATCGCGGGCCTCGGTGCCCTCCCGCTCGCCGCCATCGTGGACCACGAGCTGACCTGGACCGTCCCCGCCCGCACGGTCGCCGATACGGGCGTGGACAGCCTCACCCACGCGTTGGAGGCCTTCGTCAGCCGCCGCGCCAACGCCTTCAGCGATGACTATGCGCGCCTTGCCATGCGCCTCATCGCGCCCAACCTCCGCCGCGCCTATGCCGATGCGCAGCGCGGCGGCAACGGCCCGCGCGACGAGGAGGCACGGGAGGCGATGATGCGCGGCGCCATGCTCGCCGGCCTCGCCTTCTCCAACGCCTCCGTCGCCCTCGTGCACGGCATGTCCCGCCCTATCGGCGCCCATTTCCACGTGCCGCACGGCCTGTCCAACGCCATGCTCCTGCCCGCCGTCACCCGCTTCGGCCTGCAATCCGCCCTGCCGCGCTACGCCGAGGCCGCGCGTATCATGGGCGTCGCCGGAGAAGGGGAGGGGGACGAGACCGCCGCCGCCCGCTTGGTGGATGAGCTGGAAGCGCTGAATCGCGACCTTTCCGTCCCCACCCCCGCCGCCCACGGCATCGACCCCGCCCGCTGGGATGGGCTGCTGGAAACCATGGCCGCCCAGGCCATCGCCTCCGGCAGCCCCGCCAACAATCCCCGCGTCCCCGATGCCCCGGAGATCGTCGCCCTCTACCGTGAGGCCTATGCCTGACACCAGCATGACGCTCGACGCTGCCGGCATGATCCGCGGCGTCGCCGATGGTGAGGCCGGCGCCCTGCGCCGCCTCTACGACGCGCAGGCCTCGCGCCTCTTCGGCGTGGCCATGGCCATCCTGCGCGACCGCGACGCGGCGGCCGACGCGCTGCACGACGCCGTCCTGAAGATCGCCGCCCGCGCCGCCCAGTTCGACCCCGCGCGCGGCGAGGCCGGCGCCTGGCTCACCGCCATCGTCCGCCACGCCGCCCTCGATCTCGCCCGCGCCCGCGGCCGCGAGACACCGACCGACGACCCTGCCCTTGGCGACGCCGCCGTGGCGCCCGAGGCGCTGGATCGCCTGCTGGAGACGCAAGAGGCCGACCGCCTCCGCGAATGCCTTAACGCGCTCGAGTCACGCAACCGCCAGGGCATTCTCCTCGCCTTCGTCCACGGCCTCTCCCACGCCCAGATCGCGGCCCGGCTGGACCTGCCGCTCGGTACGGTGAAGGCCTGGATCCGCCGCGGCCTCGCGCGGCTGAAGGGATGCCTCGCGTGATCCCCTCCGATCCCGAAGCCCTCGACGCCCTGGCCGCCGAGCACGTCCTCGGCACCCTCGACGCGCGGGAGGCCGCCGAGGTGAACCGCGCCCTTCCTGTGGACGCCGCGCTGCGCGAGGCGGTCGCTCGCTGGGAGGCCCGCCTTGCCCCGCTCGCCGGCCTCGCCCCTCCCGCTGCCCCGCCCGACGACCTCTGGAACCGCATCGAGGCCTCCGTCGCCAAGCGCGCCCCCGCGCAGGTCGTGCCGCTGCGCGCGGTTGTGGGTGGCGCCGCGCCGGCCCGGCCGGACCGCTTCTGGAAGACCTGGTCCATCGGCGCCACCGCGGTTGCCGCGGGCCTCGCCGCCATCCTCTTCCTCCGCCCCGCGGATCCGCCGCGGATGATGACTGTCCTCCTCACCAGCCGCGACCAGCCCGCTTGGCTCGTGGAGGCCGAGGGCGGCGGCCTGCGTCTCGCCAGCCTCAACCCGCGCCCCGTGGAAGCCGGCCGCGTCCAGCAGCTCTGGGCCCTGCCGCCCGGCGCCACCGCACCCACCTCCCTCGGCCTGATCCCTGGGAGCGGCCAAACCCGCATTGCCCCCGGCATCGTGCGCCCCGAGCCGGGCATGCTCATCGAGATTACCCTTGAACCCCCGGGCGGCTCGCCCACCGGCCGTCCGACCGGCCCGATTCTCTTCATCGGCCGCCTCGCCCCCGCGACCGGCACCTGATGGGCCTCGCGCCCCTGTGATCGTTGCGGCTGCGTCCAGCCGCATGAACGCTCCGTAAGGCGGAGGCGAGGCCGGACACCTCGCCTCAACTCAAGGAGCGATCCATGACGCACAGCCTCCGCCGCCTCGCTCTCGCCGGTGCCGCCTTCCTTGGCCTTGCCACGGCCGAAGCCGGTGCGGCCACCCTCATCGGCCTCACCGCCGAGGGCAGCCTGGTCCGCATCGACGCCGAAGCGCGCCGCGCCTCCAGCCCGGTCCGCGTGCGCGGGGCGGATGGCGCCCTTCTCGGCATCGACGTGCGCCCGGCCGACGGCAAGCTCTACGGCGTCACCGACAGGGGCGCGATCGTTACCATCGACCCGACGACCGGCGCTGCCACAAAGGTCAGCCAGCTCTCCGAGGCCTTCGAATCCGGCGGACGGGCGGTGGTGGACTTCAACCCCGTCGCCGACCGCCTGCGCCTCATGGGCGCCAACGGCACCAACTTCCGCGTCAATGTCGAGACCGGCGCCGTGGTCCGCGATGGCCAGCTGAAGTACGGGCCCGGCACGCCGCTCGCGGAGACCGTGCCGCGCGTCACCGCTGGCGCCTACACCAACAGCATGGCGGGTGCGACCGCCACGATGCTCCTGACCATCGACAGCGTCCTCGGCCAGCTCAACCTCCAGGCGCCGCCGAACGACGGGGTGCAGCAGGTGCGCGGCCGCATCGGCAACGGCGTGCCCGGCACCGCCGCCCTCGACATCCTCGCGGAGGGATCGACGAACACCGCCTATCTTCTCGCGAGCGGCGTTCTCCACACGGTCAATCTCGAGAACGGCAGCTCCACCGCGCTCGGCCCCGTGCGCGGTGCGGACGAGGTGATCGACATCGCGGCCATGCGCTGAGCCGCGCAGGGGCGGCCCCGGGGAGGACGACAACTCCTCGGGGTCGCCCGCTAGCCCCGCCGCGCCGCCGCGCGCCAGACGGAAGCCCAGGCCGGCAGCGCCCCCGCCGGCAGGGGCCGGCCGATGGCGAAGCCCTGGGCGTGGTCCACTCCGAAAGCCTTCAGCAACCGCCAGAGCGCCTGGTCGGCTACCCCCTCCGCTGTCACCAGCATCCCGCGGGCCCGGGCCATGCTCATCAGCCGGTCCACTTCGGAGCGAGCCCGATGGCTCGACGGCATCGCTGCCACCAGCTGCCGGTCCAGCTTCAGGCCGGAGAAGGGCAGGTCCAGCAGCACGTCCCGCCGGTCGAGCGTCATGTCGTCGATCCAGACCGCGTGCCCCGCCTCCCGCAGCCGCACCACGGCGCGGTGCAGGGCGATCAGGTCCCGCACCGGCGTCGTCTCGGTCAGCTCGATGGTCAGCGCTTCCGGCCGCATTCCGTCCTTCCGCAGCACGCGCGCCAGCCAGGGCACGGTATCGCGGCGCACCAGTACCCCCAGCGGCAGGTTGATCGAGACGGGCAGGCGGAGCGCCGGGCGCAGCGCATGCATCTCCTCCGCCGCCATCTGCCCCACGGCGCGGGCGACGGGCACCGAGAGACCGCCGCGCTCAGCCATCGGGATGAAGGAATCCGGCCCAAGCGGCGTTGCTCCATCGTGCCCGTCCGGACGCAGCCAGCGCACCAGCCCTTCCACGCCGACGGGCGCGCGGTCCGACAGCCGCACGATTGGCTGGTAGCGCATGGCCACCTCGCCCCGCGCGAGGCCAAGGCGCAGCGCCGCCACCTCCGCCGCCTCGCCAGGCTCCCGTCGGCCAGTCAGGTGGCGCAGGGCAGCCATGATGTCTGCCTCCTCGTTCAGCCCCCCTACGCCGAGGAGAAGGACACGGGTCTCGCCGAAAGGATCCTCCGCCAGCACGCGCAGTGCCTCCCCGCCCAGCAGGTCCGGCGGAGTCTCGAGGAGCAGTCCCAACGGCGGCTGCCCAGGCCCGATCATGCGGCGAAGCGCCTCTTTTGCCACGACCACGCAAGCGGGCGCGGCGCCGATCCGCCGCAGGCCCGCTTGCACGAGCTGAAGCAGCGGCGGGCTCAGTTGCACCGCGAGGATCTCGCCGTCAGGGGCTCGGGGTATCATCGCGCGCTCACCGACCGGTCCCTCTGACGTTTTCCCTGGCGCGGACGGGGCCGGCGGCCTCAACACGTTTAAACCAGGATCTCAGCCGCCGACCACCTGCCAGGGAGCGGTTTCCCAGCGCGTCCGCAACTCCACCAGGTCCTGCCGGACGATCGCACCCCATTCCGCCTCGTCCCGGAAGCGCGGCAGCACTGCCCGCCACTCCGCCTGCGCCAGGAATTCCGGGTCCGCCGCGGCCGCCCGCAGCGCGCGGGCGATATGCGCCGCCGGCCGCTCCTCGATGCCCGCGGGCACGGCGATGCCCCGGCGCAGCGCCGCGTCCAGCGCGATCCCCTCCTCGCGCAGCGTCGGCACGTCCGGCAATTGCGGGTGCCGCGCGGCAGCGGCGATGGCGAGCACGGCCAGCCGCCCCTCCCGCGCCGCCACCACGGCGTCCGGCACGTTCACCAGCGCCGCCGCCACGTTCCCCGACGCCGCCGCCTGCCGCGCGGCCGAGGCGGAGGGGAAGTGCAACTGCTCCATCGGCAGGAACTGCGCCAGCTCCACCGCCATGATCGAGCCCGCGCTGACCGGCGGCGGCAGGCCAAGCGGCCGGTTGCTCCCCGGAGAGCGCAGCGTGGAAAGCTCCGTGCCGGGCGCCGCAACCAGCGCCACCGGCTCCTCCGTCACCGCGCCCATCAGCCGCAGCTTGTCGAGTATGCCGGTCGCCCGCCGCTCTACCATCCGGGCGACGAGGAAAGGTGTCGGCGCATAGGCGAGGACGGAACCGTTCGTCGGCGAGCCCGTGAGTTCCCGCAGCGCCGCCAGCCCACCCTCCCCGGGGCGGTTCACGACGGAGACCTGCACCTCCTTGATGTGCCGCTCCAGAAAGGGCGCGAAGCCGCGCACCCAGAGGTCCGCGCCGCTTCCCCCCTCCGCCCCCACCAGCAGCGTCATGCTGCGGGACCGCCCGCCGGGCGCGACATAGGGCGTGGGGAGTTGCGCTCGCGCCGCGCCGGGCACCGCGAGCAGGGCCGCCCCCCCGAGGATCGAGCGGCGGCGGATCACCCCCGCGGCTCCGCGACAGTCCCGCCCGCCGCGCGCGCGGGCCGGGCCGGGGCCGCCTTCGCCACCGCCTCGGTTCCGCGCCGCAGCCGGTTCTCGCCCAGGAAGAGCAGGATCGGCGCCGCGATGAAGATCGAGGAGGAGGCAGAGACGACGATGCCGAAGAGCATCACCCAGGCGAAGCCTGCCAGCGTCTCCCCCCCGAACAGCGCCAGCGGCAGCGCCGAGAGGAACAGCGTCATGGAGGTGCCGAGGGTGCGGTTCAGCGTCTCGTTGATCGAGCGGTCGATCAGCTCGCGCAGCGGCATCGTCTTGAACTTGCGGAGGTTCTCCCGCATCCGGTCATAGACCACGACCTTGTCGTTGGCCGAGAAGCCGATGATCGTCAGGATCGCCGCGATGGTCGTCAGGTTGAACTCGATCCGCGTGACGGCGAGGAAGCCCACCACCTTCGTCGTGTCGAGGATGAGCGTCACAATGGCCCCCACCGCGAACTGCCATTCGAAGCGGAACCAGATGTAGACGAGCATCGCGCCGAGCGAGATCGCCAGCGCGATCAGCCCGCCCTGGAACAACTCGTCCGAGACGCGGTTGCCCACCGCCTCCGTCCGCAGGATGCGCGTGCCGGGGGCCGCCGCCTCCAGCGCGCCGCGCACGCGGGAAACCGCCTGCTGCGTCGCCGCCTCCTCCCCCTGCACGGGCAGGCGGATGAGGACGGTGGAGGCGTCGCCGAACTCCTGCGTCCCGACATCGCCGAGGCCCAGCCCCGTGACGGCGCCGCGAAGCTGCCCGAGATCGGCAGGGCCCGGCGTGCGGGCCTCCATCACAATGCCGCCCTTGAAGTCGATGCCCTTCTCGAGCCCGGGATAGATGGCCAGCACCACCGAGGCGGTGGAGAGGACCGCGGAGACGACGAGCCCCGCGATCCGCCCCCGCATGAACTGAATCCGCGTGTCGTCCGGCACGAGCCGGAAGAGGGGGCGGCGAAGAAAGCCGAGCATGGTTCTATCCCCTCTCAGACCGGCAGCACGCGCGGACGGGTCGCGCGGTACCACCAGGAGACGATCAGGCGGACGAGGGTGGTCGCCGTCCACATCTGCACCACCGTGCCGATCGCTACCGTCACGGCGAAGCCCTTCACCGGCCCGGAGCCGAAGGCGTAGAGGCAGGCCATGGCGATGAGATTCGTCAGGTTGCTGTCCATAATGGTGCCGGAGGCCTTGGTGAACCCTGCCTCCAGCGCCTGGATCGGCGTCCGCCCGGCGCGCGTCTCCTCGCGGATGCGCTCGTTGATGAGGATGTTCGCGTCCAGCGCCGTGCCCAGCGTCAGCACGATGCCCGCGATACCTGGCAGCGTCAGCGTCGCCTGCAGCAGGGAAAGCGCCGCAATCATCAGAAGGATGTTGATCAGAAGGGCGATGTTCGCGAACCAGCCGAGCAGCCCATAGGCCAAGCCCATGTAGAGGAACACGAAGAGTGCGCCCGCCGCGAGCGAGAGCATGCCCGCCCGAATGGCGTCCGCTCCCAGCTCCGGCCCGACCGTCCGCTCCTCCACCACCGTCAGCGGGGCGGGCAGGGCGCCGGCGCGCAGCAGCACGGCCACGTCGTTGGCGGTGCGCGCGTTGAAGCTGCCGCTGATCTGTCCGCGCCCGCCCGTGATGGGCTCGCGGATCACCGGCGCGGTGATCACCTTGTCGTCCAGCACGATGGCGAAGGGCCGGCCCACGTTCTGGCGGGTCACCTCCGCGAAGCGGCGGGTGCCGACGGAATCGAAGGTGAAGTTCACGACCCACTCGTTGTTCCGGCTGTCCTGCCCGGCCCGCGCGTCGGAGAGGTTGGCTCCGTCCACCTCCACCCGGCGCCGCACGGCGTAGCGGCTGGGGGCCTGCCCGCCGCGCTCCTCGCCCTGGAGGAACTGCACCCCCGGCGGCGGGGCGCCGGCCGCGGGATTCGCGTTCTCGTCCAGCAGGTGGAAGGTCATGCGGGCGGTGCGGCCCAGCAGGTCCTTGATCCGGTTCGGATCCTCGACGCCGGGAAGCTGCACGAGGATGCGGTTTTGCCCCTGGCGCGCGATCAGCGCCTCGGAAACGCCGGTCTCGTCGATGCGCCGCCGCACGATCTCGAGCGACTGCTCCACCGCCCCGCTTCCGCGCGCAACCAGCGCCGCGTCGGAGAGGGTGGCCGTCACGGTCCCGTCCGGGGCCGTCGTCACCGCGATGTCCGGCTCGGTCGCCGTCGCGGAGCCGCGCACGGGCACCGGGTTCGCCAGTTCCCGGACCGCCGCCGCCGCGGCCTCGGCCTGGGCGGGGTCACGCACGCGGAAGCTCATCCGCCGGTTGTTCGGGTCGCCCGCCAGGTTGGCGTAGCCGATATTGGCGGTGCGGAGCCGCGTCCGGGTCGCGTCCAGCAGGCTCTCCACCCGTTCCCGCACCACCGCGTTCATGTCCACCTCCAAGAGGAGGTAGGAGCCGCCGCGCAGGTCGAGGCCAAGCGAGATCTGCCGGGCCGCCCAGGCCGGCAGCACCGAGCGGGGCACGAGGTTCGGCACGCAAAGGATCAGCCCCAGGACGATGACGCCCAGGATCGCGGCGACCTTCCACCGCGCGAAATACAGCATGGCCTTTGCGGCCCCCCGTCGAACCGTGTGTAAGAACTGGCACTATGCCACGAAAATTGGGCCGGAAGATGCTTCCCGCCCGCCCCCGATGCAACCCGGGACAGTCCCTGCTACAGGCTGGCGCAGTTCGAGGGAACCTGAACATGCGTCTTCGTCTGGGCATTCTTGGCGCCGGTCATTTCGGCCGCTTTCACGCGCTGAAGGCCTCGAAGGCGCCGCGCCTGGAATTCGTCGGCCTGCACGACGCCGACCCCGCCCGCGCCGCCGCCGTCGCCGCTGAGGCCGGCTGCCCGGCCCTTTCCGCTGATCAGGTGATAGAGGCCGCCCAGGCCGTGATCGTTGCCGCCCCCACCGCCTTCCACCACGGGCTGGCTCACGCCGCCCTCTCCGCCGGCCGCCACGTGCTGGTGGAGAAACCCATCGCCGCCACGCTGGAGCAGGCCGACGACCTCATCGCCCTGGCGAAGGCCAAGGGCGTGGTGCTCCAGGTCGGCCAGCTCGAGCGCTTCTCCGGCGGCATGCGCGCGCTGCGGGCCGAAGGCGCACTCGCCGCCCGCGTCGGCCGTCCTCTCTATATGGAGGCGATCCGCATCGCTCCCTTCCGCCCCCGCAGCCTCGACGTCTCGGTGGTGTTGGACCTGATGATCCATGACCTCGATCTCGCCCTGGCGCTGGCCGGCAGCCCGCTTGTGGGCGTGGACGCGGTCGGCACCCGCGTCCTCTCCCCCACCATCGACATCGCCAATGCCCGCCTCCGCTTCGGCAACGGCGCCGCCGCCACCATCACCGCCAGCCGCGTCTCGCTGCACATGGAGCGGCGCCTGCGCCTCTTCGGTGATGCCGGCTACCTCAACCTCGACCACCTGAAGCGGGAGATGGCCTGGGTGAGGAAGGGGGAGGGGGCGCCGCTGGAGCAGATCCCCGGCCACGGCCTCCTCACCGCCACCTGGGCCGAGAGCGACAGCCTGGAAGCCGAGCACGCCTCCTTCGCCGCCGCCTGCCTCGACGGCGCCCCGGTGGAGGCCGACGGCGCTGCCGGCCGCGCCGCTCTCGACGCAGCCCTGCGGGTGGAGGAGGCCGTCCGCGCCTCGCTCGAAGCGGCGGGCGTGTGACCCTCCGGCGCTACCTCGACCAGCGCCTCAAGCTCCACCACCTCCGGGCGGTGGAGGCCATCGCCGTGCAGCGCAGCCTGCTGCGCGCCTCCGCCACCCTCGGCATCAGCCAGCCCGCCCTCACGCGCACCCTGCAGGACCTGGAGGAGATCACCGGCCAGCGCCTTTTCGACCGCTTGCCGCGCGGCGTGCGCGCCACGGAGGCCGGCACCCTCCTCGCCACCTCTGCCCGCCGGATCCTGGCCGAGCTGCGCCGGCTGGACGAGGAGTTGGACCGCCTCTCTGAGCCCGGGGGCGGCACTGTGGCCATCGGAACCCTTCCCGTGGCCGCGACGGGCGTTCTTCCCGGCGCGCTCACCCGCCTGACCACCGAGCACCCGGGCATCCGCGTCCGGCTGGAGCAGGGGCGGACGGAGGAACTTCTCCCCAAGCTCGCGGCCGGCGAGATCGACCTCATCGTCGGCCGCCTCTACGAGCCCGCCGTGCCCGACGGCTTCCCGCGCGAGCCGCTCTGGGAGGAGCCGATCTCCGTCCTCGTGCGCGCCGGTCACCCCGTGCTCGACCTGCCCGAGATCACGCCGGAGGCGCTGCGCCGCTACGAGCTGATCCTTCCCACTGTCAGCCAGCGTGTCGGCCAGGAGATCGAGGGGCTCGTCGCGCTCCTCGACCTCGCCCCGGCCACCTCGCTCCGCTCCAGCTCCTACGGCTTCATCCGGGAGATGCTGCACGCGACCGACCTGATCGCCCTCATGCCCCGCCTGATGATGGCCGGCGACCTCCTGCGCGGCACGCTGCGCGTGGTGCCCCTGCCGGCCCCCGCCCCGCCGCGCCCCGCCGGCCTCATCCTGCCGCACGACCGGCCCATGCCGCCGGGCGGCCTCGCTTTCATCGCCTGCCTGCGCGCCCATATCGCCGAGATCGGTGAGCGTGGACTGGCCGCTATAACTCTCGCTGATACTTCGCCCCTGGAAAGCGATAGGACGGCGGCGCGCCTCGCGCGGTAGGTATATGTCCTGGCGTTCTATAGGATCAGGCCCGAGCAGAGGCCGAACCGGCAACGGAGGAACAGGGCATGGCGGCAACCGGCGCAAGCGGGCTTTCCGGCACGGGGCAAGCCTGATCCCATGGTTCCCACCACTCTCCGCGCCGCCATCGGCACCTATCCCCGCACCCGCGCCCTGAAGGAGGGCGCGGTCGCCTCCGACCTCCTCCGCCTCGACCTCGCCGATATCCCCGTCATCAGCCGCGCCTTCGCGCCGATGGTGCGGGAGGGGCGCTTCGACGTCTCGGAGATGGCAATCGCCACCTTCCTCCAGGCGCGCGCCGTCGGCCGCCCCCTCGTGCTGCTGCCCGTGGTGCTCGCGGCCCGCTTCCAGGAATCCGCCATGCTCTGCCTCGCCGGCAGCAGCATTCAGGGCCCCGCCGACCTCGCCGGCCGTCGCATCGGGGTCCGCGCCTATAGCCAGACCACCGGCATGTGGCTGCGCGGGATCATCGCCGAGCACGGCGGCCCGCCCCCCTCCGCTAGCCGCTGGATCACCTTCGAGGAAGCCCATGTCCAGGGCATCGCCGACCCGCCCTGGGCGGAGCGCGCGCCCAAGGGCGCCGACATGATGGCCATGCTCCGGGACGGTGCGCTCGACGCGGTGATCGTCGGCAACGACGTGCCGGACGACCCCAACCTCCGCACCGTCTTCCCCGACCCCAAGGCCGCCGCGGAGGCCTTCTGGGGACGCCACGGCTTCGTGCCCGCGAACCACCTCCTGACCGTCAGCCAGGACCTGGCCGAGATGCACCCGGAACTCGTGCAGGAACTCCTCCGCATGGTCCGCGCCTCAGCCGCCCCAGTGCGGCCGGGCGAGCGCGGCGCACCGCCCGCCACCCGCGCGGCCCTGAACCCCATCATCCAGCTCGCGCTCGACTACATGACGGCGCAGGACATGCTCCCTCGTCCGCTCACGCTGGACGATGTCTGGGCCGGCCTGCCCGCCGGCGTGGAATAAGGAAAGAGATCCATGACCAGCTTCGCGATCATCGGCTTCGGTGAGGTCGGCGGCATCTTCGCCCGCGACCTGCGCGCGGGCGGCGCCAGCGCCATCAACGCCTTCGACGTGGCGGACGCCGCGCGCGAGCGCGCCCGGGCCTTCGGCGCCACCGTCCACGCCAGCGCCGCCGAGGCGGCGGCGGGCGCAGACGTCGTTTTCGTCTGCGTCACCGCCGGCTCCGCCCTTGCGGCCGCCGAGTCCCTCGCGGGCGGTCTCTCGCGCGCGCCCTTCGTGGTGGACGTGAACTCCGTCTCCCCTTCCACGAAGCAGGCCAACGGCCGCGCGGTGGCCACGCATGGCGGCCGCTACGTCGAGGCCGCGGTGATGGCCAGCGTGCCACCCAAGGGCCTGCGCTCCCCCATCCTGCTGGGCGGGCCGGATGCGCAGGGCTTCATGGACCTCATGGCGCCTTACGGCATGGACCTGAAAATCTACTCGCCGGAGATCGGCCGCGCCTCCGCGGTGAAGATGTGCCGCAGCGTCATGGTGAAGGGGCTGGAGGCGCTGACCACCGAGTGCATGCTCGCCGCCCGCCACTACGGTGTGGAGGAGGACGTGCTCCGCTCCCTCTCCGACACCCTGCCGCACGAGAACTGGCGCAACCTTGCCCGCTACGTCATGAGCCGCGCCCTCATCCACGGCAAGCGCCGGGCGGAGGAGATGCGGGAAGTCGCCCGCACGGTGGAGGAGGCCGGCGTCGCGCCGCTGCTCAGCGCCCCCATCGCCGAGCGCCAGGACTGGGCGGCCGCGCGCGGGCGGGAGATGGGCCCGGAGCAACTCGCCACCACCGACCTCGACGCGCTCCTCGATGGCCTGACGGCCGCCATGCACCACAAGCAGGCGGCCGAGTAATCATTCGCTAAGAGAAGCGGCCGCAAGAGCACGGCCCCCGCAAGAAAGGAACGCACATGTCCATTTCCCGCCGCGACGCCCTGCGTCTGGGCGGCGCCGTGGCCCTGGCCGGCGCCATGCCTGGCGCCGCCCGCGCCCAATCGCTGCCCGACAAGCCCATCCGCCTGATCGTCCCCAATGCGGCGGGCGGCGTGGCCGACCTCACGGCCCGCACCGTGGGCGCGGCGCTGTCCGAGCGTATCAAGCAGCCCGTCGTCATCGAGAACCGCCCCGGCGCGGGCGGCATCGTCGCCGGCCAGACCCTGCTCACCGCCCCTGCCGATGGCGCGACGCTGATGGTGGCCACCAACGCCCACGCCATCAGCAAATCTCTCTTCCGCAACCTGCCCTTCGACCCGATCAAGGACTTCGCACCGGTCGGCCTGATGGGCACCTTTGCCATCGCCATCCTCGTGGCGCCGAACTCGCCCATCCGCACCGCGCAGGACCTGATTGCGGCCCTGAAGCGCGACCCGCGGAACACGAATATCGGCACCATCAGCGTCGGCAGCACGCAGAACCTGGCGGCCGAGCTGTTCAAGACCACCGCCGGGGTCGACGCGACCACCGTGCCCTTCTCCGGCACGCCCGCGCTGCTCACCAGCCTGCTGCGCGACGACGTGACGGCCGCCTTCGAGATCGTCGCCCCGCTCATGGGGCAGATTAAGGACGGCTCGCTCCGCGCCATCGCCGTCACCTCCTCGGCCCGCGCGGCCAACCTGCCGGATGTGCCCACCCTGCAGGAGGCCGGCCTCGCCGGCTTCGACGTCACCTCCTGGAACGCCGTCGTCGCGCCCGCCCGCACGCCCGCGCCCGTGGTCGAGCGCCTGAACAAGGAGTTGAACGCGGCCCTGGCCGATCCCGCCGTGCGCAGCAAGCTGCTCGAGGCCGGCGTCGAGGCGAAGGGCGACAGCCCTGCTCAGCTCGGCCAGCTTCTTTCCAGCGAGGCCGAGAAGTGGCGCGCGGTGATCGAGCGCGCCGGCATTGAGAAGCAGTGAGACGAGCATGAAGACCTGCCAGCCCCCCGATCCGAACACCAGGACGCCGAAGCTGAAGCTGCCGGAGGGCTCCTGCGACGCCCACTGCCACGTCTTCGGCCCGGCCGATAAGTTCCCCTACGCTCCCGATCGTTCCTACACGCCGCCCGACGCGCCGGTGGAGGACCTTCGCCGCGTGCACAAGGTTCTCGGCATCGACCGCGCGGTGATCGTGCAGGCGAGCTGCCACGGCACCGACAACACTGCGATGATTGACGCCATCGCCTCGAGCAACGGCGCCTATCGCGGCGTCGCCATCGTGGACGGCACCGTCACCGACCACGCGCTGGAGGAACTGAACGAGGGCGGCGTGCGCGGCGTGCGCTTCAACTTCGTCAAGCACCTCGGCGGCACGCCGGACCTGGACGTGTTCGATCGCGTGCTCGACCGCATCCAGCCGCTCGGCTGGCACGTCGTCCTCCACCTCGACGCCGGCGACATCGTAGAGCACGCGCCGCGCATCTCCCGCATCAAGGTACCCTTTGTGATCGACCACATGGGTCGCGTGCAGGCCAAGAACGGCCTCGACCAGGAGCCCTTCCGCCGCCTGCTCGATCTCATGCGCAACCCGCTCGCCTGGGTGAAGGTCTGCGGGCCGGAGCGCGTGACCTCCCAGGGCGCGCCCTTCCACGACGCCGTGCCCTTCGCCCAGAAGCTGATCGAAGTGGCGCCCGACCGCACGCTCTGGGGCACCGACTTCCCGCACCCGAACATTGCAGGCGACATGCCGAACGACGGCGACCTCGTGGACCTCCTCGGCCTCGCGGCACCCGACGAGACGCACCGCCGCAGGATCCTAATCGACAACCCGAACACCCTCTACTGGGCGAACTGAGGAGCACCGCGATGTCCGGAACCCAGAAGAGCGGCCTCGTCGTCACCGCCCATCCCGGCGACTTCGTCTGGCGCGCCGGCGGCGCCATCGCGCTGCACGCGAAGATGGGCTACCGCGTGAAGATCGTCTGCATGTCCTTCGGCGAGCGCGGCGAGAGCCAGGGCGCCTGGAAGCAGCCGGGCATGACTCTGGAGAAGTGCAAGGAGGGCCGCAAGGCCGAGGCGGAAGCGGCCGCCTCCATCCTCGGCGCCGAGATCGAGTTCTTCGACGCTGGCGACTACCCGCTGCGCATCACCGACGCGATGATGGACCGCCTGATCGACATCTACCGCGAGGTGAACCCCTCCTTCGTCCTCACCCACGCGGTGAACGACCCCTACAACGTGGATCACCCCTACGCCTCCAAGGTCGCGCAGGAGGCGCGCATCACCGCCCAGGCCGCTGGCCACAAGCCCGGCCCCGGCGGCGTCACCTACACCGCCCCGCAGGTCTTCCAGTTCGAGCCGCACCAGCCCGAACAGTGCGACTTCAAGCCCAACCGCATCCTCAACATTACCGAGGTGTGGGACCAGAAGTGGAAGGCCTTCGAGCAGCTGCCCGCCCAACGCCACCTCTGGGACTACTACGAGCGCGTGGCGCTGAACCGCGGCATGCAGGGCGGCCGCAACTCCGGCAAGGCCATGAAGTACGGCGAGGCCTATCAGACGATCTTCCCCGATGCCGTCGAGGTGCTGGCATGACCCCGGTCGTCGTCCGCCACAACCCGCGCGCCGATCTCGCGACGATCGACCGCTTCGCCCCGCTCGGCGTCTCCACCACGCACGAGGCGAGCGGCCGCGCGCCCAACCTGATGAAGACCTACATGCGCCCGGCCTGGCCGGGGGCATCGGCCGCTGGTTCCGCCGTCACGGTGCTCGCTCAGCCCGGCGACAACTGGATGATCCATGTGGCCGTCGAGCAGTGCGAGCCCGGCGACATCCTCGTCGTCGCCTGCACCACCGACAACACGGACGGCATGTTCGGCGACCTTCTCGCCACCTCGCTGAAGGCGCGCGGCGTGCGCGGCCTCGTCATCGATGCCGGCGTGCGCGACGTGGCCGTGCTGCGGGAGATGGGTTTCCCTGTCTGGTCCCGCGCGATCTCCGCGCGCGGGACAGTCAAGGCCACGCTCGGTGCGGTGAACATCCCCGTCGTCTGCGCGGGCGTCTCCGTGCGTCCGGGCGACGTGGTCGTGGCGGACGACGACGGCGTGGTCGTTGTTCCGGCTGCCGACATTGCTTCCACCCTTGCCGCCGCCGAGAAGCGTCAGGCGAACGAGGAAGCCAAGCGCTCGAAGCTTGCCTCCGGTGTGCTCGGCCTCGACCTCTACGACATGCGCCCGGCGCTGGAGAAGGCGGGGCTGCGCTATGTGGAGCGCTTCGAGGATATCTGAGGCGAGCGCGGCTGGGCCGTGAAAGCCTGAAACGAAAAGCGGGGGCCTGAGGGCCCCCGCAGCTTCGCCAATTCCTTAGGCGGCGCCTAGCGGCGCTGATCGGTCCCGGTCGGTAGGGAACCACCGCGCATCGGCTCGGTGCCGATGGAGACGCCGCTGCCATAGGCCGGCGTCGAGGGGCCCGTCGGGAGGGTAGCGCCGCGCATCGGCTCGGTCCCGATCCCCGGGGTCGCCGGCCCACCGGGCACCGCGCGCCCGACGGGGAGGGCAGCGCCACGCATCGGCTCGGTCGTCGGCGTCGGAGGCGGCGTCGTCTGCGCGCAGGCGGAAAGCAGGCCGATCGCGGCCGCGCCGAGCATCGCATGCAACTTCGTCATCTGATCCTAATCTCCCGATCCAGCGGCCGCGGAATCGCGACTGTTCCGGCCGAGCATTCCCCAGGGGTTACGGGCTGGATACTTACGGTTAGATCACGTTTCCGAGAGCGTTCGGCTTCTTTGGCGGCTCGCCAGCCAAATCCTCGAGGATGGGGCATTCCGGCCGTCCATCCCCGTGGCAGGTCGAAGCGAGGTGTCGCAGCGTCGCCGCCATGGCCGAGAGGTCGCGCGCCTTTCTCTCCAGCGCCTCCACATGCGCGAGCGCGAGCCGCTTCACCTCGGCGCTCGCCCGCGCCCGGTCGCCCCAGAGCGCGAGAAGCGCCGCGATCTCGTGCAGCGAGAAACCGAGCTCCCGCGCGCGGCGGATGAAGCGCAGCGCGTGCACCTCCGCCTCCCCGTAGTCGCGGTATCCCGAAGCACGGCGCGAGGCGGCGGGCAGCAGCCCCACCGCCTCGTAGTGCCGGATCATCTTCGCCGAGACGCCCGAGGCGCTCGCGGCCTCCCCGATTCTCACGGCGCGAACCTCCGCAGCCGCAGCGCATTGCCGACGACGAAGACGCTCGAAAGCCCCATCGCCGCCGCCGCCAGCTCGGGCGAGAGCAGCCCTGCCACCGCCACGGGGATCAGCACGACATTGTAGGCGAAGGCCCAGAAGAGATTCTGCCGGATGTTCCGCATCGTCGCCCGGCTGAGCCCGATCGCGGTCGCGACGCCCCGCGGGTCGCCCGACATTAGCACCACCTCAGCCGTCTCGATCGCCACATCCGTGCCCGTGCCGATCGCGATGCCCACATCGGCCGCCGCCAGCGCCGGGCCGTCGTTCACGCCGTCGCCCACGAAGGCAACTCGCCCCTCGCCACGCAGCCGCTGCACCGCCTCCACCTTGCCCTCCGGCCGCAGCTCCGCCTCCACGATATCGAGAGGCAGGGGACGCGCGACTGCCTCTGCCGTCCGGCGGCTATCGCCCGTCACCATCGCCAGCCGCAGCCCCATGCCCTTGAGCGAGAGGAGCGCGGGCGCCGCCGTGTCGCGCAGCCGGTCGGCCATCGCCAGCACCGCTGCAACCCTTCCGTCCACCGCGGCGAAAACCGGCGAGCGCCCCTGGGCCGCCAGCGCCGCCGCCGCCCCGGCGAAAGGCGAGACATCGAGACCGAGCGAGGTCATGAAGCGCGCCGCTCCCACCTCCACGCGCTTCCCCTCGACCACCGCGCGAAGGCCCATGCCCGGCACGGCCTCGAAGCCCTCGGCCCGCGGCAGGGACACCTCGCCCGCGGCCTCGCGCAGCGCCTCGGCCAGCGGGTGCTCGCTGCCGGCCTCGGCCGCCGCCACCAGCCGCAGCACCGCCTCCCGGTCGAAGCCAGGCGCGGGGATCAGGTCGGTCAGCACCGGCCGGCCCTCGGTCAGCGTGCCCGTTTTATCCAGCGCCACCACCGTCACGTCGCGCAGCGCCTGCAGGGCCGCGCCGCGCCGGAACAGCACGCCGAGCGCCGCCGCGCGGCCGGTGCCGACCATGACGGCCACCGGCGTCGCCAGCCCCATGGCGCAGGGGCAGGCGATGATGAGCACCGAAACCGCCGCCACCAGCGCCCCCGCCGTCCCGGCCCCCGCCACCATCCAGCCGACGAAAGTCAGGGCCGCGACGAGGATCACCGCCGGCACGAACCAGCGCGTCACGCGGTCAGCCATCGCCTGCACGGGCAGCTTGCCGCCCTGCGCCTCCTCCACCAGCCGCGTGATTCGGGCGAGCACGGTCGCGGATCCCACGGCGGTCGCCTGCAGGCGCAGCGCGCCGCGGCCGTTCACCGTGCCGCCGACCACCGCATCGCCCGGCCCGCGACGGACCGGCAGGGACTCGCCGGTCACCATCGACTCGTCGACGTGGCTCTCGCCCTCGAGCACCACCGCGTCGGTCGGCACCCGCTCGCCCGGGCGCAGGCGCATCACCTCCCCGACGCGCAGGCTCCTCGCCGGCACTTCCGCCTCGCGCCCCTCACGCTCCACCCGCGCCGTCGCCGGCCTGAGGTCCAGCAGCCGCCGGATGGCGGAGGAAGCCCGCCCGCGCGATCGCGCCTCGAGCCAGCGCCCGAGCAGCACCAGCGCCACGATCACCGCGGAGGCCTCAAAATAGACCCCGCGCTGCCCCTCGGGCAGCAGCCCCGGCGCCAGCGTGACCACCACGGAATAGCCCCAGGCCGCGAGCGTGCCGATCGCGACGAGGCTGTTCATGTCCGGCCCGCCCCGCAGGAGCGCCGGCCAGCCCGTGCGGTGGAAGCGCCAGCCCGGCCCGAACATCACCGCCGTGGCGAGCACGAGTTGCACGAGGCGCCAGGCCTGCCCCTCCACCGCGTGATGGAGGGCCGGCACGAGATGCCCGCCCATCTCGACGAGGAACAGCGGCGCGGCCAACACCATCGCAACCAGCGTGTCCCGCCTCAGCCCCGCTTCCTCCCCCGCGCCGGGCGGCCCGGCATGGGGATCGGCCTCGCTAGCCGCGGCGTGCCCATGGTGGTGCCCAGGGTCGTGCTCAGGGTCGTGCTCAGGCAGCGCCGTGTAGCCGGCCCGCGCGATCGCGGCCTCCAGCGTCTCGCGCTCCACCGCGCCCGGTGCGTGGCGGACGGTCGCGCGATGGGTGGCGAGGTTGACCGAGGCGCCCTCTACCCCCGGCACCGCCGCCAGCGCCCGCTCCACCCGCCCGGTGCAGGAGGCGCAGCTCATGCCCTCCACAGAGATCTCGGTGACTTCCCCGGGCGACTCATACCCGGCCCGCGCCACCGCCCGGCGCAGCGCCGCGAGGTCCAGCGCCTCGCCCTCCACCATCGCGCGATGGGTGGCGAGGTTCACCGCCGCCGCCGTCACGCCCGGCACGGCCGATAGCGCCCGCTCCACCCGCGACACGCAGGAGGCGCAGGTCATGCCCTCGACGGGAAGGCTCAGGCGCGTGGCTTCGGCAAGGCTCATCGGAGGATCCTCCATCGCTTTCGAGATGGGGGTTCCCATGATGGGAAGGTCAAGGGCGTCCTGACGCTGCCCGGTCGGAAGCAGGGTTACGGCACGCGCATTGACACCTGCTGCCTCGGCGGAGTTCGTCAGGCCGCCTGTCGTTCCTTCGGAAGCCGCGCGAGCAGCACGTCCACCAGGCCGATGCTTCGCTCGTCCTGCCGGAAGGCGATGGCGATGCAGGCGCCGTCCGCCCGCACCACCCGGCCGGGGATGCGTTCCTCCGCCCCCGCAGCAAGCTCGACCGACGTGCCGGGCAATGCTTCCCACGCGCAGGCGACGGCAGCGCCGCCCTGGCCAATATCCCTCAGCGCCACCCGCGTCTCGCCGCCAGGAAGGCCGAGGGCGAGGAGGCGAAGGGGCACGTCCCCGCCGGGCACCCGCTCGTAACGGCGGCGGTCCGTCCCCTCGCTCTCCGCCACCATCGCACGCAGGAAGCTGTCCACCTCGCCGCGCAAGTCGGTGGCCACCTGGGCGAGGTTGTCCGCGGCGGAAAGAACCGTGCTGCTGGTTCCCTGGGCCCCTTCGGCCACATCGGCCACCCCTCGCAAGGAGGAGGTGGCGGAAGCGGTCGCTTGAGCCACGGTCTGCACGTTCGCCGCGATCTCGCGCGTGGCCGCGCCCTGCTCCTCCACGGCGGCCGCGATGGCGGTCGCGATGGCTTCGACCTCCCCGATCGCCGCGCCCACGTCACGCACCGCGACCACCGCCTCCTCGGTCGCGGACTGGATGCCGCGCACCTGTTCACCGATCCGCCCCGTCGCCTCGGCGGTCTGGGCAGCCAACTGCTTCACCTCCGAGGCGACGACGGCGAAGCCCCGGCCGGCCTCGCCCGCCCGCGCCGCCTCGATGGTGGCGTTCAACGCCAGCAGGTTCGTCTGCCCGGCGATATCCGCGATGAGGTGCAGGACCTCGCCGATTTGCGCGGCCGCCTCGCTCAAGCCGCGTACGGCGGAGTCCGTCTCCCCCGCGCGTTGCACCGCCGCCTGCGCGGACTGCGTGCTGCGGGCCATCTGCCGCGCGATCTCCGACACGCTCGCGCTCAGCTCCTCCGTCGCGGTGGCGACGGCCGAGAGGTTGCGCGAGGATTCCTCCGCCTCCGCCGCGGTGCCGGCCGCGCCCTCGCGCGTGCGCAGCACCACCCCTGACATTTCCGAAGCCGCTCCGCGCATCTCGTCGGCCGAGCGCGCGAGGCTCGCCAGCACGCCGGAGACCGAGGCGCCGAAGTCTTGCGTCTGTCGCTCGATCGCCACCTGGCGGCGGTCGCGCACCGCGCGCTCGGCCCGCGCCTCATCCTCCAGGCGCCGCGTCCGCAGCCCGCCCTCGCGGAAGGTCTCGAGAGCGCGGGCAAGATGGCCAAACTCGTCCCGTCGGTCGGTATCGCCCACGGGTGTGCCGAGGTCACCGCCCGACATGGCCGTGGTGGCCGCCGCGATCCTGGCCAGCGGACGGGTGATGCTGCGCCCGACAAGGCTGATCATCAGCACGACCAGCAATGCCGAGACGCCGGCCACCAGCGCACCGTGCAGCACCACGCTTGCCTGTGCCGCGCGAAGGTCGTCCACATAGACCCCGGTGCCGATCACCCAGCCCCAGGGCGCGAAGCCCGCGACATAGGAGAGCTTCTCGACCGGCTTATCCGCGCCGGGGCGTGGCCAGAGGTAGCCGACCGTTCCCGCGCCGGCCGCGCGCACCTTCTCGGCAAAGGCAACGAAGAGCGGCAGGCCATTCGGATCCCGTACCTCCGAGACGTCCTGTCCCTCCAGGTCCGGGCGGAAGGGGTGCATGACGACCCGCGTGCGGACCTGGGTGTCGTTGATCCAGAGGTATTCCTGCCCCTCGTAGCGCATGGCGCGGATGGCGGCGGCGGCGGCGGCCTGGGCGGCAGCGCGGTCCAGACGCCCGGCGCGCTCCTCCGCCTCGAACCGGCCGGCGCTCGCGACAGCCGTGTCGACCACGGCGTGCAGCATGGCGATGCGGTTCTCCTCCAGCTCCGCCGTCCGGCTGGCCACCTCGTACGCGGCCAGGCCCATCAGGCCGAGCGCGGCGACGAGGGTGCAGAGATGCAGTCTGGTCCTGATGGACCCGTGGGTGGCGCGGCGTGTCATGGAGGGCAGTCGTCCCTGTTCCATTCCGAAAGCGCGGATTCTCCATGACAAAACTTGACGGAGGGTTGCTCCGCCACTCGCGCTCGCCCGGACGTGTTCCTGCCTTTAGCTGGGCTTCACCGCGCCGGGCTGACCCCGCCGCCCGCCCTTCCCAGCAGCGCCGCGATCTGGTCCGCCAGCGCGATGCCGGCGATGGGCTTGCGCATCAGGGTGAAGCCGGTGCCGAGGGCCAGGGAGGCGGCATCGCCCGCGTAGCCGGTCAGCAGGATGGCGGGCAGGCCCGGCTGGCGCCGCTGGGCCTCGCGGATGACGGCGACGCCGTCCAGGCCCGGCATGGCGAGATCGGTGACGAGGATGTCGAAGGGGCCAGCCGCGGTGAGCTGGGCGAGGGCGAGCCTGCCGTCCGGCGCCGCGGTCACGGCGTAGCCGGCGTCCTCCAGCTGCGTCACCAGCACGTTGCGCACGATCGGCTCGTCGTCGGCCAGGAGCACGCGGGGCTTCCCGGCGGAGCCGGCCCGCGCTGCGGCGTCAGGCGCGGGCGCATCGGCCCAGGGGCGCGGCTGGGTCTCGCCGCCCGTGGCCAGGGGCGCCGCGAGCGGACCTGCCGCTTCCTTCGCCCGAGCGGGGCGCGCCACCGGCAGCCAGAGCGAGATGCGCGTGCCCTGCCGGGGCGCGCTCTTGATGGCCAGCGCACCGGCCGAGCCCTTGGCGAAGCTGCGGGCCATGGCGAGGCCGAGCCCGGTGCCCTGGCCGAGCGGCTTGGTGGTGAAGAAGGGCTCCGAGGCACGGGCGAGCACCTCTGGCGCCATGCCCTCGCCCGTATCGGCGACGGTCAGGCGCACATAGTCCCCCGCGGGAAGGCAGGCGGGCAGGTCCTCCTCCGGCGCCACCGTGTCGGAAGGCCGGGCCGAGAGGGTGAGGGTGCCGCCACGGGGCATCGCATCGCGGGCATTGGTGGCGAGGTTGACGAGCACGGTCTCGAGCTGCCCGCGATCGGCGAAGACGGGTGGCAGGTTGGGCGCCACATCCACCCACACGCGGATGCGCGCGCCGAGCGTGGCCGCCAGCACCTCGTGCAGCCCCTCGAGCAGCGCGCCGACCTCCAGCGCATCGGCACGTAGCTCCTCACGGCGGGAGAAGGCGAGCAGGCGGCGGGTGACGGATTCGCCGCGCCGCGCCGCCTCCTCCACCATAGCGGCGAGGCGCCCCACTGCCTCGGGGTCGCCCGCGCGGCGGCGGACGAGGCAGATGCCGCCGAGCACGGCCTGGAGCACGTTGTTGAAGTCGTGCGCGATGCCGCCCGCGAGCTGCCCCACGGCCTGCACCTTCTGCGCCTGGAGCAGGGCGGCCTGGGTCTGCTGGCGCTCGGCCACCTCGGCCGAGAGGCGGTCGTTGGCCTCCACCAGTTCCCGCGTGCGGTCGGCGACCCGGCGCTCCAGCGCCTCCGCATGCTCGCGCAGCTCGTCCTCGCGCTGGCGCAGGGCCGCGGCCATGCCGTTCCAGGCGGCCGCAAGATGGCCGAACTCGGAGCCCGGGCCACAATCGGGGGCCCGGGCCGCGAGGTTGCCGCCCCGCCACTCCTCAGCCGTCGCGAGAAGGGCGCGCGCGGGGCGGGCAATGAAGCGGCGGGCGGCGAGAAGGGTAAGAATAAAGACGACGGCGCTGAGGCCGACCATCAGCAGCGCCCCGCGCAGCAACGCGCGCTCGAGGTCTGCCATCAACTCCTGCTCCGAGAAGCCGACGACGGCGGAGAGATTGTGGTTCGCAGGGATGGGCGGCGTGTAGCCGATGAGACGCAAGACCCCGTCGATGCTTCGAATCCGCAGGATTCCCGGCTCGGTCGCCTGCGTGAGGGTCAATGCCTCGGGCGGGAAGCTGCGGCCGACGAACTCGGCATGGCGGATGTCGCGGGCGAGGATGACTCCCTGCGCGTCGGCCACCGTGAGGACCCCACCGGCGAGGAAGGGTGAGCCGTCCCGCTTCAGGGCGCGGAGCTGGTCCGAGAGCCAGTTGAGGTCGAGCGCCGCAACGAGGGTGCGGGCCTCCTGCCCGGCGGAGGCGGGGAGGGGGAAGTGGAAGGGCAGCACACCGCCCGGGCGCAGGGGGGTGCGGGTGAAGCGCCCGGCGGTGAAGCGCTGCGGCGGCGCGGCACCCTGGCCCCATTCCGGGACCCAACCCGGGGCCCGCTCGCCGTAGAGGGTGGGGTCGGAGGCGCAGATGACGCCACCTGAGTGATCGGCCAGGGCGATAAAGGCGAAACCCGGCGCGTGCCGGCGCAGGCTCGCCAGACGCGGACCGCAATCCGGGCCCGCGCTCCGGACCTGGTCCAGCTCTGCGGCGGCGCCAAGGAGGATGCGCGCGCCGTTGGCAACGTTGTCCACGGTGCCAGCCAGCAGTTCCGCCTGGTGCCGGGCGAGGTTGCCGAGCTGCGCGCGGCGCTCGGCGAGTTGCTTCCAGCCGACCACCGCCTGAAGGGCCAAGGTGGGCAGGAGGCAGGCCGCGATAATTAGCAGGAGCCTTGCCTGGACGCTGAGCCCGGCAAAGCTCGCCCAGCGGAAAGCGCGGCGCCGGCGGGCCAGGACCGGGCCGGCGGAAGTCTCAGACCCCATCTCGGGGAGCGGGAGGATCTGGTGCGTCACGGCTCCGGCCTCTCCCTTTCCGGCATGCGTTGCCCACCTATCCGCGTGGGACAGTTCGGCGCGTCGTGACGCGCTGATCAATTGTTTACCGAGGCGGGCTGAAACTGTCACGGTTCGAGTTCGACCCACGCAAGGCTTGGCCAGTCCTCAAGCGCAGGTCGGGCGGTTCTCCACCATCTCCATCAGCGTCTCCAGCGCGTCCGCCTCCTCCGCCGGCTTGTCGGGGCGCAGGCGGGCAATGCGGGGGAAGCGCATGGCGACGCCCGAGCGGTGGCGAGTGGAGAGCTGGGCGGCGTCGAAGATCACCTCCAGCACGAAGGCCTTCTCCACTTCCCGCACCGGGCCGAAGCGGCCGGTGGTGTGGTTACGGACCCAGCGGTCGAGCATCACCAGCTCCTGATCGGTGAAGCCGGAATAGGCCTTGCCGACGGGCACCAGCTCCCGCGTGCCGTCCTCGTTCCTCCGCCAGAGGCCGAAGGTATAGTCGGAATAGTAGCTGCTGCGCTTGCCGTGGCCGCGCTGGGCATACATCAGCACCGCGTCCACGGTGAGCGGCGCGCGCTTCCACTTCCACCAGAGGCCCTTCACCCGGCCGGGGAGGTAGGGGCTGTCCGCGCGCTTGAGCATCAGCCCTTCGATGGAGGCGGCGCGGGCGGTGTCGCGCAGGCCGGAGAGATGGTCGAGGCCGGTGAAGGAGATCATCTCGGACACGTCCATCCGGGCGGGGGCGTGACGGGCGTACCAGGCTTCAAGGCGTGCGCGACGGGCGTCGAAGGGCAGGGCGCGCAGGTCCTCCTCGCCGTCCAGCAGCAGGTCGTAGAGGCGGACGGCCACGGGGTGGTCGCGCATGAGCTTCGGGCCGATCACCTTGCGGTTCAGCCGCTGCTGGAGGTCGGAGAAGGGCGCGACCGTTCCATCTCTGATCACCAGCAGCTCGCCATCAAGGACGGCGTGGAACTCCATGGCCTCGGCGATTTCGGGGAAGGCGCCGGAGATGTCCTCGCCGGTGCGGGACCACATGCGACGGCCGCCGGGGCCGGCGGTGAGCTGAACGCGGATGCCGTCCCACTTCCACTCGGCGCGCCAGTCGCCGGGGTTGGCCTCCACGGCCGCGATGTCGGCGGGTGCCTCCAGCGGGTGGGCGAGCATGAGCGGGCGGAAGACGGGCGCGCCGGCGGCATCGGGGCGGGGCCCCTGTCCCTCCAGCCAGCGGAACAGGGGGATGTAGGGGGGCGCGACGCCGTGCCAGACCTCCTCGATCTCGCCGATCTCCTGCCCGGACCATTCGGCGAGCGCCGTTTTAGCCAGCCGGGCGGAGGCGCCGACGCGAAGCCCGCCGGTGACGAGCTTGATCAGCGCCAGGCGGCCGCCGGCATCGAGCGTGTCGAGCCATCCCTCCATCAGCGCCGGGACCTCGGCGCGGGAGGCGAGCTCGAGGCCCTCGACCACCTCGGAAAGACTGGGCGGAGGGGCGTTCACCCCCTCCCGCTGAGGCCAGATGAGGGCAACCGTCTCGGCGAGGTCGCCGACATAGTCATGGGAGAGGGCAAGGAGGACCTTGTCCACCCGGCTCTCCACGAGTTCCCGGATCACCATGGGCTTGGCAGCGGTGAAGGCCAGTTCGCCCGTCAGCGCCGCGAGCCCGACGCCGCGGTCGGGGTCGGGCTGCTCGGCGAACCAGCGGCGCATGAGGGCGATCTTCGCGTTGCGACCAGGGGTGAAGACGAGCCGTTCGAGAAGGTCGGCGAAGGCCTGGACGCTCAATGGGCGGCTCCGGCCGGTTCCTCGGTGCCGGCGGGCGCCTCCGGGGCGCCCTCGTCCTCCTCGTCCTCGCGGCCGACAAGGTGCAGGGCACGGCCGCGGACGCCGCGGAGCGACAGGGCGTGGATGAGGGCGTCGTCGCGGCCATGGGTGACCCAGACCTCGGGGGCGCGGACCTCCTCGATCGTGGCCAGCAGCTCGTCCCAGTCGGCGTGGTCGGAGACGATGAGGGGAAGCTCGACCCCGCGGAGCTTCGCGCGCTGCCGCACCGTCATCCAGCCCGAGGCGGCGGCGGTGACGGGGTCGGCCAGGCGTCGCGCCCAGGGCGTGGATTCAGCCGAAGGTGGCGCGATGACGATCTCGCCCGCCAGGATCGGCGGATGGCCGCGCTTGAGGCCCTTGGGCACCGGGCGCAGGTCGCCAAGCGGAACGCCAAGCGATTCGTAGAGGGTGCAGAGCTTCTCTACCGCGCCGTGAAGATAGACGGGCCGGTCCCAGCCAGCCTCCCGCAGCAGGGCGATGATCCGCTGCGTCTTGCCCAGCGCATAGGCGCCGACGACATGGGCCCGCTCGGGGAAGAGGGCGACGCTGTCCAGCAGCCGGCGGATCTCGTGCTCGGCGGGCGGGTGATGGAAAACGGGGAGGGCGAAGGTGGCCTCGGTGACGAAGACGTCGCACTCCATCGGCTCGAAGGGCGCGCAGGTGGGGTCGCGCGCGCGCTTGTAGTCGCCGGAGACGACGATCCGGCTGCCCTTCCACTCAAGGACGATCTGCGCCGAGCCGAGGACGTGGCCGGCGGGAAGGAGGGTGATGCGGACCCCGTTGCGGGTGACGCTTTCCCCGTAGCGCAGCGGTTCCTGCACATCGCCGGCCCGGTCCTCTCCGAAGCGGGCGCGCATGATGGCGAGGGTGTCCGGCGTGGCGAGCACGGCCTTGTGGCCGGGGCGGGCGTGGTCGGCATGGCCGTGGCTGATCACGGCGCGCTCGACGGGCCGGGAGGGGTCGATGAAGAAATCCCCGGGCTCGCAGTAGAGGCCGAGCGGGGTGACCGTCATCCAGCTTTCCGGGTGGGGCATGGATGAGCAGATGGCCGCGGTTGGAGGTGGCGGCAAGGCGGCCGCCCCCGTGGTGTCCAACGGGACCGCCCGGCTAGTCCGCGGACTCGGCGATCTCCAGCAGCGCTTGGCCGTTGCGCCGCTCCCGCTGGTCGGAGCCGCAGGAGATGCCGGAGAGAAGGGTGCTGCCGGGGTTCGTGACGGCGAGCTTCGCCTGCACGCGGCAGGCGAGGCGGTTGCCGGCGGCGCCCCCGCCGTTCCAGCGCCGCAGCGCCTCGGCCCAGCTGCCGGACTTCTCATAGTGGGAGCGGAGATAGGCAGCGCCCCAGTCGGCGGCGCGCCAAGGGTCGAGGGGCCAGTCGGAGCCGGCGGCGTGGACGCGGGCATTCACCTGCACGCAGCCGGCCATGAGCTGCTGCCCCGCCCCGGCCGCGTTGTAGAGGCGCCGGGCCTCCTCGGTGCTGGAGGGGAAGTGGCTGCGGCCGCCGATGTTCATGGCGAAGGCGTGCAGGCCGGATTCAGCCAGGGCGACCGCGACCATGAGGCCCGGGGGGATGTTGTGCGCGGCTTCCGACTGCCGGGCGGCATTGAGACAGGCGGCGCGGGGGCTGTTGAACTCGCGGCCGGCGGCCGGGGGCGCCATCGAGGCGAGGGTGATACCGGGCGGGAGGCGGCGAGAGGGGGCCTTGGGACGGGCGCCGGGCTGGCTGCCGGGAACGGCGGGGGAAGAACCCGCCTGGGCCGCAAGGGCGGGCGCGGCGGCCTCGGCCGTCCGGTCAGCCGTGTCCTCCGCCGAGGCGCAGCTGGCCGCAAGAGTGCCAAAGCCGAGGACGAGGAGCGAGGCGAGCGCGAACCGGGCGCCCTCCTGGCGTCGTCGGCTCGGGCTTTCGGCTTGGGTCGGAGGGGCGCTCCGCGGCATCGCGCACGGGAACGCCGCGTTGACCTGCCGGCCGGGGGAAGCCGACGGAGGGGGCGCGGACGTCATGGCGAACGCGGTAACAGAAAAGCGAGTAAGCGTGCAAGCGGTTTCGATTTCGTGCCGAGTTGGGCGGTCGCGCGGCCCCAGTCCAGCGGAGGTCATCGTTCCGGGGCCGCCAGCATCGGCACGGAACATCTTGCCTTCTTGTCAGGCGACAGTATTCGTGCGCCCACGATTACTTGGATGAGGACGCCAAGGAGCCGACTTCCTCTTGCAAATACACTAAAAGCGTCTGGTCGCGCAGAAGGGCGTGCGAGCGGCACGGGGTGTCAGCGGATGGGAGATGTGGAAGGGGACTTGTGGGTGACGACGCGGGTCGCCGGGCGTCCGGAGGCAGTCGCCTGACCGGTGCCAAACTGGCGGACTCCGCGTCGTCCCCGTTTGTTTCCTACCCTAAACCCGGCCCGTCTTCGACGGCGGCGAGAGACGTGTGCCACGGTCCTCTATAAGACACAAGACCAATGAAGGACCGATTCGGTTGGGAGATGCCCCCGCACCACGGCCGTTACCGCCCATTCTGGCGCGGGTTTTCGCCCCTCCGGCCGCGCCCTCGCCTGCGCGCGGGTGGGGGTGATAGGATGGAGCCAGCCATGAATTGTGGAAACGTCACGTGAGCGACCTGCGCCGGCCGGACGCGCGCCCCCTCTATGCCCAGGTCGAAGCCATCCTGAACGAGCGGATCGTCTCCGGCACCTGGACCTCGGGCCAGGCGCTGCCGGCCGAGCCGGAGCTGGCGCATGAACTGGGCGTCTCCCCGGGCACGCTGCGGCGGGCACTGGCGGGGCTGGAGCGGCGGCACCTGATCGAGCGTCGGCAGGGGCGCGGCACCTATGTGGCGCGGCACACGAGCCGGGCAGCGCTCGGGCAGTTCTTCCGTGTGCGCACGCTCGATGGACGGGCGGCAGAGCCTGAGTCGCTCATCACGCGGGTGACCACCGGGCCGGCGACCCCGGAGGAAGCGGCGCGGCTGCAGCTGGAGCCGGGCGCCGAGGTGCACCGGGTGGACCGCAGCCGGCGGCTGGACGGAACCCCGCGGATCGTCGAGCGGATCACCCTGCCGGCCGCGCTGTTCATGGGCCTCAGCCTGCCGCTGGCGCCGGAGCAGCTGGGGACGGAGATCTACGTGCACTACCAGAGCGCGCACGGCATCACCGTGGTCCGCTCCGAGGAGGTGCTCTCTGCGGCGGCCGCGACGGAGGAGGACGCGGCGGTGCTCGGCCTTCCCGTGGGCGCGCCGCTGCTGGTGATCGACCGCGTGACCTTCGACGCCGCGCGGCGGCCGGTGGAGATGCGGGTGACGCGGCTCGACACCCGCGCGCACCGCTACGCGGTGGAGCTGACCTGAGTCCCCTTCGGCGCCGCTGAGCCGAGGCGGGCGGCCGCCCAGCGGGCGCTGTCGGCGACGACGGGATCCTCGTCCCCTACCAGAGATTGCACGAGGGGCAGGAGCGACGGGTCGGCCGAGTTGCCGATCGCGTTCAGCACGTTCCGCACGAAGCGCCCGCGGCCGACGCGCTTGATAGGCGAGCCGGAGAAGCGCGCGCGGAAGGCGGCATCGTCCAGCGCCGCGAGTTCCGCGAGACGCGGGGCGGTGAGGTCCTCGCGCGCGATGAGGCCGGGGATGGTGGTCGGCCTTGCGAAGCGGTTCCAGGGGCAGACGGCCAAGCAGTCGTCGCAGCCGTAGATGCGGTTGCCGAGACGGGGGCGGAGGTCCTCGGGGATCGGGCCGCGGTGCTCGATGGTGAGGTAGGAGACGCAGCGGCGCGCATCGAGGCGGTAGGGCGCGGGAAAGGCGTCGGTCGGGCAGGCGGTCTGGCAGCGGGTGCAGCTGCCGCAGCGGTCGGCGTGCGGCGCGTCGGGCTCGAGGGTGAGCGTCGTGTAGACCTCGCCGAGGAAAAGCCAGGAGCCGTGCGCGCGGGAGACGAGATTCGTGTGCTTGCCTTGCCAGCCAAGGCCGGCCTGCTGGGCGAGGGGCTTCTCGGAAACGGGGGCGGTATCGACGAAGACCTTGACGCCGGGCGCGTCGAAGCGCGCGACCATCCAGCGGGCCAGCGCCTTCAGGCGGGATTTCACGAGGTCATGGTAGTCGCGGTGGCGGGCATAGACGCTGATCGCGCCGCGGCCGGGCATGGAGAGCGCGGCGAGCGGGTCGTCGGCGGGGGCGTAGGAGAGGCCGAGGGAGACGACCGAGAGGGCTTCGGGCCAGAGGGCCTGTGGGTGGGCGCGTTGCTCGGCGCGGCCCTCCATCCAGCCCATCTCGCCGTGCATGCCGGCGGCGAGGAAGTCCGCGAGGCGGTCGCGCACCTCGGGGCCGAGCTCGGCACGCGCGAAGCCCACCGCGTCGAAGCCCAGGCGGAGGGCCTCGTCGCGGATCAGGCTGCGCGCGTCCGCACTCATCCGCGGCCGCGATAGGGCGGCACGCCCTGGTCGGGGATCCAGGCGCCGGCGGGCGGGCTGCCGGTCTGCCAGAAGACGTCGATCGGGATGCCGCCGCGCGGGTACCAGTAGCCGCCGATGCGGAGCCATACCGGCCCCAGCAGATCGACGAGGCGTTTGGCGATATCGACCGTGCAGGCCTCGTGGAAGGCGCCGTGGTTGCGGAAGGATGTGAGATAGAGCTTGAGGCTCTTGCTCTCCACCAGCCAATCGCCGGGGATGTAGTCGATGACCAGGTGCGCGAAGTCGGGCTGCGCCGTGATGGGGCAGAGGGAGGTGAATTCGGGCGCGGTGAAGCGGGCGACGTAGTGCGTGCCCTTGTGCGGGTTGGGCACGCGCTCCAGCACCGCTTCCTCAGGGCTGTTCGGCTGGGCGGTGAACTGGCCGAGCTGCGTCAGACCGGAAACGTCGCTGTTCATGAGGTCGTCTCCTCCTTCGACGGCGGCTCGGCCGGAGCGGGGGTTTCCCATTTCGCCGCAATGGCGGCGGCCTCGGCCTTGAAGCGGCCCTCGAGGATGGCGGCGCGAAGCCGCGCGGTGAGGGTCTGGTAGTAGCGGATGTTGTGCCAGGTCAGCAGCATCGGGCCGAGCATCTCCTCGGCCCTGATGAGGTGCTGGATATAGGCGCGGGAATGCCGCGTGCAGGCCACGCAATCGCATTCCGGGTCCAGCGTGGATGCATCGTCGGCGTGGCGGGCGTTGCGCATGTTGAGCACGCCGCGGCTGGTATAGGCGCGCCCCGTGCGGCCGGAGCGCGTGGGGATCACGCAGTCGAACATGTCCACGCCGCGGGCGACGGCGCCGATGATGTCGGCGGGCGTGCCGACGCCCATGAGGTAGCGCGGCTTCTCCTGCGGCAGCATGGGCACGGAGAAATCGAGGGTGCGGAACATCTCCGCCTGCCCCTCGCCGACCGCGAGGCCGCCGATGGCGTAGCCCTCGAAGCCGATACTGGTCAGGGCCTTCGCGCTCTCGGCGCGCAGGTCCTCGAAGGTGCTTCCCTGCTGGATGCCAAACAGGCCGTAGCCGTCGCGCGGGCGGAAGGCCTCGCGGGAGCGGGCGGCCCATTTCATCGAGAGGCGCATGCTCTTCGCCGCCTGCTCATGCGTGGCGGGGAAGGGGGTGCATTCGTCGAAGCACATGGTGACGTCGGCATCCAGCAGGTGCTGGATCTCAATGCTGCGCTCCGGCGTCAGGCGGTGCTTGCTGCCGTCGATGTGGGATTGGAAGGTGACGCCGTCGGCATCCATCTTCCGGAGGCCGGCGAGCGACATGACCTGGAAGCCGCCGGAATCCGTCAGGATCGGACCGTGCCAGTCCATCAGCCTGTGCAGCCCGCCGAGACGGCCGACGCGCTCGGCGCCGGGGCGGAGCATGAGGTGGTAGGTGTTGCCGAGCACCATGCGCGCGCCGGTCGAGCGCACCGCATCCGCCGTCATCGCCTTCACCGTGCCGGCGGTGCCGACGGGCATGAAGACGGGAGTGGGAACGTCGCCGTGCGCGGTGTGCAGGGTGCCGGCGCGGGCGCCGCCGTCGCGGCCCTGCAGCGTGAAGTTCAGGGGACCGTTCACGCCGCTGCCTCCACCTCGTCGTGGGCAATGAGGCAGGCATCGCCGTAGGAGTAGAAGCGGTAGCCGGCGGCGATGGCGTGGGCATAGGCCCGCTTCATCCGCTCGGTTCCGCCGAAGGCGCAAACGAGCATGAAAAGCGTGCTCCGCGGCAGGTGGAAGTTGGTGAGGAGGAGGTCGGCGCCGCGGAAACGGTGTCCGGGGAGGAGAAAGATGTCGGTGAGGCCGCGGAAAGGGGCGACAGTACCGTCCTCCCGCGCCGCGGTCTCCAGCAGGCGGAGCGCGGTGGTGCCGATGGCGACCACGCGGCCGCCGCGGGCGCGGGTCTCGTTGATGGCCCGGGCGGCGTCCTCCGTCACCTCGCCCCATTCGGCGTGCAGGTGCTGGGCACGCGGGTTATCGCCCCGCAGCGGCAGGAAGGTCCCGGCGCCGACATGCAGGGTGAGGGTGGTGCGGGCGACGCCACGCGCCTCCAGCGCCGCGAGGAGTTCGGGCGTGAAGTGCAGGCTGGCAGTGGGGGCGGCGACGGCGCCGGGGGTGCGGGCGAAGATCGGCTGGTAGTCCTCGCGGTCCTCCGGGCGGGGGCCCTCGGGGCGGGCGATGTAGGGGGGCAGGGGGATTTCGCCCGCGCGCTCTAGTGCGGCGGCCAGCGCCGCCTGGTCGGGCCCGAAATCGAGGCGGACGGCACCACCTTCGGGCGGCTCGACCACGCGCGGCGCCAACTCGGGCGCACCCTCGATGGCCAGCACGTCACCCGGCCGCAGCTTGCGCGCGTTGCGGACCAGGGCGTGCCAGGTGCCGTCGGCCTCCGCGCGGTTGAGCATGATCTCAAGGCGGGCCTCGCCGCGCCTGGCGCGAAGGCGTGCCGGAATCACGCGGGTGTCGTTCACGACCATGAGGTCGCCGGGGTTCAGCAGGCCTGGCAGGTCGCGCACGGCCCGATCCTCTGCGTGGTCGCCCACACGGAGCAGGCGGGCGGAGTCGCGCGGGCGGGCCGGGGACTGGGCGATCAGCGCCTCCGGCAGGTCGAAGGCGAAGTCGGCGGTGGCCAGCGGGCGCGGCGGGGCGGGGGGCGTGTTCAGGGACAGGGGAGAGGGCCGTTCAGGGGGCGGGGGCGGTTAGCCCTTCCGCCCAGGACAAGCAATGGGGTGCGGGCTGGCGCAGCGGATCACGGGCGGTCAAAATAGTTAATGGAGTCTCTCCTTGTAACCCTCGGTCCGGGGTCTCAAGAAAGGATCCTTTGCGAACGCTAAACGGTCTGTGGAGCGGCCCGAGGTCACCTGCTCCGCTGATACTGCCGCCGATGCGGTGAGCAGCCTCCACAAGGCGGCGCTCCAGGCGATTCTGCCTTGGGGGACCAGCGTGCCGGATGGTGGAGTGGCGCTGGCGGCTATGCGGAATTTCGTGGAGGGCACAAGCTGGGCGGCGGCGTAGTCGTGCCGGGCACGACGGAGGCGGCCACGCCCAGGAGCACCGTCGTGCCGCCCGACCCCGCGACACCTCCCAATTCCCACAAAAGCGATCCGGCCACGCCTTCCGGTCCGGGCAAGAGCGATCCCGCGGCTCCCTCCGATCCGGGAAAGGGCGCGCCGGCTGGTCCGGACCACGCAGGGCCGGTGGGGCTCAATCTGGTCGGCGGCGTTGGTGCCGACGAGTTGGCCGGCGGGGAGGGGAACAACACGCTGAACGGCGGAGCGGGGGCGGGCATCATCCTCGATGGGGACGCGGACGACCTCCTGATCCACGCCTTCGCAGACCGCGAGACGACGCCGGACATCCTCATCGGCGGCGCGGGGCACGATACGCTGCGGCTGGCCATCGATGCGGGCTACTGGGAGAACCCAGAGGTGCGCGAGGCCGCGGCGGCGCTCGCCCGGCGGCTCGCTGGCCTGAAGCAGGGCGCCTCCAGGCAATTTCACGGGCGGCCGAACCGGCCTAATGTGCCACCCGCGGCAAGAGCGGGGATTCGGCGCATGGTGGTGGATACGGACCGGTTCCTGGCGGACCTGCACGCGCTGCGGCGCTTCGGCGCGTTCAAGACCGGCGTGCACCGCCCGACCTTCTCCCCCCAGGACATGGAGGCGCGTCACTGGTTCGTCTCCCGCCTGCGGGAGGAGGGACTGGAGGCCGAGATCGACGGGATCGGCAATATCCTCGGCCGCAGCCCGAAGCCCGGGCCGCATCTGCTGGCCGGCAGCCACCTGGAGAGCCAGAACGAGGCGGGCTGGCTGGACGGCGCGCTCGGCTGCGTGGCCGCGCTGCACCTGGCTCGCGCCGGGCTGCCCGTCGACGTCGCGGTTTTCGCGGACGAGGAGGGGCATTACGGCAGCTTCATCGGCAGCCGTTCCTTCACCGGCCTCCTGGAGGAGGCGGAGATCGACCGCCTGGCCAACCGCTACCACGACAAACCCCTGCGCGAGGCGCTGCGCGAGGTGGGGCTGGAAGGACGACCGCGCCTGCAGGTGGAGCGGGACCGCTATAAGGCCTTCCTCGAGATGCATATCGAGCAGGGGCGGCAGCTCGAGACGCAGGGGCTCGGCGTCGGGGTCGTGACGGGGATCGTCGCCATCTGGCAGTGGCGGATCACCATCGCGGGGCAGCAGAACCACGCGGGCACGACGACGATGGCGGAGCGGCGCGACGCCGGTCTCACGGCCGTCCGGCTGCTCGCGATGATCGACGAGGAGTTCCCGCGCCACTGCGCCGAGCGCACGGTCTGGACGGCGGGCCGCATCGCTCTCTCGCCCGGCGCGCCCTCGATTATCCCCGGCGGCGCGGAGATCCTGTTCCAGTACCGCGACGTGGACATCGAGGTGCTGCGGCGACTGGAGGTGGTGCTGCGCCGCTGCGTGGCCGAGAGCAACCGGCGGGAGCGCTGCCCCGCGGTGCTGGAGGCGATGTCGCTCTCCACCCCCGCCGTCTGCGACCCGGCGCTGCAGGACGCGCTGGCGGGCGCGGCCGAAGCCCTGGCGCCGAAGCGATGGCAGCGAATGCCGTCGGGCGCGGGGCATGACGCGCAGTACCTCGCGCGCGTGATGCCGGCAGCGATGCTCTTTGTGCCCTCCATCAACGGCATCAGCCATCACTGGACGGAGGACACCTCAGAGGAGGACCTGGCGCTGGGAATGCGCGTGCTGGCCGAGGGCGCGCGGCGCATCCTGCAGGACTGACCAATTCACGAAACAGCGGCGTGATGGGGCACCGCCGAAACTTACAAGCCTCGGCCTTGTTTGATCCTCGTCACAATCATGAGCGAGGGTAACATGGCTGAAGGTGGTTTGCTGCGCTGGGCGATCATCGCTCTCGTCGTCGCGTTGATTGCGGGCGTGCTCGGCTTCGGCGGCATCGCCGGCGCTGCGGTCGGGATTGCGAAGATCCTGTTCTACGTCTTCATCGTTCTGTTCGTGATCATGCTGCTGATGAACTTCATGGGGCGTGGGCGCGGGGTTTAGCCACGGGCTTCTTCCCGCGCTGGCGTCACCGGCAGCCCCAGGGAGAGGAAGAACCCCTTCTTCCTCTCCTTGAACCCTCTCTACAAGAATACGCCTTTCAGCGTTCCTGGCCCCGCCGCACCGAGAGCCCCGCCGCGAGGGCGCCGGCGAAGGCAAGGCTCGCGAGCCACCAGCCCTGCCAGACCCCAAAGGACGCAAGGAAGCTTACTGCTGCCGAGGCGAGCACGCCTGCCGCCATCGGCGTAGCGCCCCAGCCCAGGGCAAGGGTCGCGAGCGAACCCAGTACCAACCCTACCGCGCCAAGCTCCAACCAAAGTTGAAGGCCACCATTGTGTGGGTGGAGCGACATGCGCTCGATGCCCGGCTCGCGCAGCCAGGAATTGGCGCCGGTCGGGCTCACGCCCAGCCGCGCGATCGAGGCGTCCGAGGGATTGTCGCGCCCGCCCGGCAGGTTGCGGCTCGCCTCCATGCCCCAGCCGAGAAACGGGTGCTCGGCCGCGCGCTCAAGGCCAAAATCCCAGATCAGCATGCGGTGCAGGGCGGAGCGCGGCATCTCCGCCGCGATGTCCGGCCGCAGCGTGAGCGGCAGGAGGACGGGCGTGGCAAGCAGGCTGCCCGCGAGGACGAGCGCGATCAGGTTCGACGCCCCTCGCCCGCCGACGCGCACGAGCGCCGCCGCGGCGAGCCCGGCGAGGCCCGCGATCTTCGCGGTCTCGCCCGGCATGAGGAAGACGAGGATGGCGCCGAGCGCGAGAAGCACCCAGCGCAGCGCCTCCGGCAAGCGCGCCTTCAGGACGAGCGGCAGCAGCAGCGCCATGAAGGAGGCTGCGGGCTTGAGGCCGAATTCAAGCCCGGGCCGCGTCTCGGAAAGGCCCCGGACGGCCGCACGAACGGACTGGCCGGTGGCATTGTCGTAGGCACCGAGCAAAAGGCCGAAGGCGAGGCCCCCGAGGATGCACCAGCCGAGGGCGCGACGGCCGGACAGCGTCTCGTCCTCCACCACCACGGCCGAGGCGCCGCCCAGCAGTGCCAGGCCCGCAAGACTGCCGGCGGCGGCGAGCGCCCAGCGCGGCTCGGGCGACCAGAGGACGGAAACGGCCCCGAAGGCCGCGAGCAGGATGAGCACCGGCACCGCGAACGCGCGCGGCCAGGGCCACCGTCCGCGCTCCCGCCGATGCGCGAGAACCGCCAGCAGCATGGCGATCACCGCCAGCGGCGCCATGGCACGGAACTGCAGCACGGTGACGGCGGGCGCAATAGCGGCGGCGACCGCCAGTGGTAAGGAGGCGTTCCACCACCAAGCCCGCGGCGGCCCGCGGTTCAGGGCGCCCAAGCCGGGGGCGTCGTCGTACTCGCTGATCCGGTTCTCGGGCAGGATCCCCGGCGGAAGCGGCGGCACGACGGGGGGCACCTGATCCCTATCGCCAGGCCGCAGGCGCGGATGGGCCGAAAGGACTGGGCGCTGAGGGACGGGCCCGAAAGCCCCGGTTTCGTCACGCGACGCCATGCGACTTCTCGCCCGGTGGTTGGTCACGCCTGGGTTCAGGCGGTCCGGCGGGTTCTAGCGCCCGGAAGAGCAGGGCCCAAGCCTGGGGCTGGGCAATGGGTCTGATCCAGCAGCGTCGGTGACTCCGGGGAGAGAAAGAGAGAATTCTTCCTTCCCCGAAGCCCTCGCCATCATCTTTTTTCTTCCGATGCGAACGATCTAACGACCGGTGCGCCTCGGATCATGGAACTGAAGCGACTGCATGTGCGGGAAGGAAATGACGAAAGAACCGACTCCTGATCACCGCATCTACTTCAGTCAGATGGGGATCCAAGGGCCTCAGGCCCTTGGCGGGAGAGGTCTGGAGAGGGCGGGGCCCTCTCCAGGGCAGCAAGACGAAATCAGGGAAACCCGCCGCCGCCCGACGCGCCGAAGACCTGCCCGGTGGTAAAGCTCGACTCCTGGCTGGCGAGCAGGACGTAGACCGGCGCTATTTCAACCGGCTGGCCCGGGCGGCCGAGAGAGGTCTTGGCGCCGAACTGCTCCAGCGCCTCGGGTAGGGCGCCGCCGGAGGGCTGGAGTGCGGTCCAGTAGGGGCCAGGCGCCACGGCGTTCACGCGGATGCCCTTCTCGGCAAGCTGCTTTGACAGCGACTTGGCGAAGCTGACGCCGCAGGCCTTCGTCTGGGCGTAGTCGAAGAGGATCGCCGAGGGATCGTAGGCCTGCTCGGAGGCGGTGATGATGATAGCGGCGCCGGGCTTGAGGTGCGGCACCGCGGCGCGGGTGATCCAGAAGGGCGCGTAAACATTCGTCTTGAAGGTCGCGTCGAACTGCTCGGTCGTGATGTCGGTGATCGACTTCTGCGCCTGCTGCTTGCCGGCATTGTTCACGAGGATGTCGAGGCCGCCCATCTCGCGCACCGCGGTCTCGACCATCTGGTTGCAGAAGGCCTCGTCACGGATGTCGCCGGGAAGGGCGACGGCCTTGCGGCCGGCCTGGCGGATGATCTCCAGTACCTCGTCCGCGTCGGACTGCTCCTGGGGCAGGTAGCCGATGGCGACGTCCGCGCCCTCCCGGGCATAGGCAATCGCGGCGGCGCGGCCGATGCCGGAATCGCCGCCGGTGATGAGGGCCTTGCGGCCGGCGAGGCGGCCGGTGCCGCGGTAGCTCGTCTCCCCGTGGTCGGGGCGGGGGTTCATCTGTCCGGCAAGTCCCGGCGCCGCCTGGGTCTGCCGCGCGAAGGGCGGACGGGGGTACTCGTCGCGCGGGTCGCGCGGCACCGCGAGCGGCAGGGGCGAGGTGGGCTGGGCGCCCTGTGTGGTCCCTTGGGCAAGGGCGTTGGAGGCGACTGCCATGGCGGCGCCGGCGGTCACGCCGCCCATCATCTGGCGGCGCGAGGGCGCGCTGTCGTTTGTCTGGTCCATCCGTCGGATCTCCTGGGGTGGGGGCGCGGCGATGCGCGCGGCGGGCGCGGGAACGAGGCGGAGGAGGGAAGGGGGCGCTGTACGGGTCGTTGGTCCGCGGCCGGGCGGCCATTATGCGTCGCGGAACAGAACGCCCCCCAGCAGGGCACGGTTTCGGGCTGCCGGGCGGGTGCGGTTGATTGCCGCGGTTCTAAGGTCGATGCTTCCCGGCCATGTCAGTTACTGTCCCGCACGCCGCCCACTGGGGCTATTTCGACGCCGTGGTGGAGGAGGGCCGCGTCACCGGCGCGCGCCCTTTCGCCCGCGATCCCTGGCCGAATCCCCTTGTCGAGGGGATGCCGGACCTGGTTCATGCCGAGTGCCGGATCGACCGGCCCTATGTGCGGGAGGGCTGGCTGCGCGGGGCACGGCGGGGCTCCCCGCGCGGTCGGGACCGCTTCGTGCCCGTTTCCTGGGACCGGGCAACGCGGCTGGTGGCGGAGGAGGTGGCGCGGGTGCGGGCCGAGCACGGGGACGCCTCGATCCTCGGCGGCTCCTATGGCTGGGCCTCGGCGGGGCGATTTCACCACGCGCGCAGCCAGCTGCACCGCTTCCTGGGGCTGGGCGGCGGCTTCACGTCCCAGGTGACGAACTACTCCTATGGTGCGGGCATGACGCTGATGCCGCATGTGTTGGGCACCAACGACCCCGTCACGGGCCCGGCGACCGACTGGCGCAGCATCATCGGCAACGCGCGGCTGATGCTGTGCTTCGGCGGCCTGCCGCTGAAAAACGGGCTGGTGACCGCGGGCGGCGGCGGGGCGCACGAATACGTGCCGCAGATGCGCCGGGCGGCGGAGGCGGGGCTGCGCTTCGTCAACATCAGCCCGCTGCGTGGTGACACCGCAGACTTCCTGAAGGCCGATTGGGTGCCGATCCGTCCGGGTGGCGACACGGCGATGGTGCTGGCGATGATCCATGCCATCGTCGAGGCCGGGATGGAGGACCGGGACTTCCTCTCCCGCTGCACCACCGGCTGGAACCGGCTGCGGGCCTATGTGATGGGCGAAGCGGACGGGGTTCCGAAGACGCCGGAATGGGCCGAGGCCCTCTGCGACGTGCCGGCGACGATGATCCGTGCCCTGGCACTGGAGGCGGCGCGGGTGCCGACGATGCTGACCGCCACCTGGTCCATCCAGCGCGCCGAGCACGGCGAGCAGCCCTGGTGGGCGCTGGTGGGGCTGGCAAGCGTGCTCGGCGGGATCGGCAAGCCCGGCCAGGGGATCGCCTTCGGCTATGGCAGCATCAACGGCATGGGCACGTCGCGGCGGGAACTGCCGACAGTGAACCTACCCGCCGCGCGCAACCCCGTGGGCGTCTCGATCCCCGTGGCACGGGTGACGGAGCTGCTGGAGCGGCCGGGGGAGGTGCTGCGCTACAACGGGCGCGATATTCTCCTGCCGGATATCCGCGCGGTGTTCTGGTCGGGGGGCAATCCCTTCCATCACCACCAGGACCTCAACCGGTTGGCCCGCGCCTTCTCCCGTCCCGAGACAATCGTGGTCTCGGAGCCCTGGTGGACCTCGATCGCGCGCCACGCGGATATCGTGCTGCCGGCGACGACGACGCTGGAGCGGAACGATATCGCGAGTTCGTCGCGCGACCGCTTCCTGCGGGCGATGCACCGGGCGGTGCCGCCGCAGGGAGAGGCGCGGAACGACCACGACGCCTTCGCCGATATCGCGGAGGCGCTGGGCTATCGCGCCGCCTTCACGGAGGGGCGGGACGAGGGCGCCTGGCTGCGGCACCTCTACGACCGCTTCCGCCGGGCCTGTGCGGCCATGGGGGCGGCAGTGCCGGAGTTCGACCGCTTCTGGGCGGAGGGGCATATCGAGTTCAGCCCGCCCGAGCGGGACTTTGTCGGCTTCGCCGATTTCGCCGCCGACCCGGCGGCGGCGCCGTTGGCCACGCCCTCCGGAAAGGTGGAGCTCTACTCGGAGACCATCGCGGGCTTCGGCGATCCGGAGGTGCCGGGCCATGCCGTTTGGAAGGCGCCGCGGGAATGGCTGGGCGGCGACCTCTCCCGCTTTCCGCTGCACCTTCTCTCCAGCCAGCCGGCGACACGGCTGCACGGGCAGCTCGATCCCGCCCGTGCCGCGCGGGCGGGCAAGCTACGGGGGCGGGAACCGATCCGGATGCACCCCGCGGACGCCGCCGCGCGCGGGCTCGCGGCGGGGCAGGTGGTACGCGTGTTCAACGACCGCGGCGCGGCGCTTGCCGGCCTCGTGCTGGAGGAGGGCCTGCGGCCGGGGGTGGTGACCATGTCCACAGGGGCCTGGTGGGATCCGGTGGAGACAGAGGCGGGGGCCATCTGCGCGCACGGCAACCCGAACGTGCTGACCCAGGATACCGGCACCTCCTCGCTCGGGCAGGGTTGCGCCGCGCAGTCCTGCCTCGTGCAGGTGGAGGCCTGGCAGGGCTCCCTCCCGGAGGTGTCCGTGCACCGGCCGCCACAGGTGGTGGCGCTGCTTGGTGGAGGGCAACCGACTCAACGATTTGTGCCGACATGACTTGCAGAGCGAAATATCCGGCTCGGCGCGGCCTCTTGCGGGCGGGCGCAGTGCTCTCGCTGAGCGCGCTCGGGCCGGGCCGGGCGGAGGCGGTGAACCTGCCGCTCGCCGCGCCTCCCACCCTTCCGGCCGATACGGTGGTGCCCGGCTACGCCCGCGATGTCCTCGTCCGCTGGGGCGACCGCGTGACCTTCGATGCCAAGCCCTGGCATCCACGTACCCCGACGGCGGAGGCGGCGGAGACCCAGTTCGGCTGGGATGGGCTTGTCCTTGGCCTTTTCGTACCGCCCGTGGGCGGGGATGGCGTGCCGCGGGGCATCCTGGCCGTCGCGCACCCGACGGTGGACCCGGCCATGGCCTTCCCCGGCGGGGTGGACCAGCCGAAGGTGGCGGCCGCGATGCAGGGTGCCTCGCTGCTCAATGTCGAGCGGCAGGGCGAGCGCTGGATCGTCTCGGATGGGGGTTACCAGTCCCGCCGGCTTACGGCCAACACCCTCTGCCGCGTGTCGGGCCCCGCGGCCGAGAGCATCGGCGAAACGGTGCGAGGGCTGCTCAACGTCTCCGGCGGGTGCTGGACACCCTGGGGCAGCCTTCTCCTGGCGGAGGGCGACCCGACCGGCTGGTCCACGCGGCTGCGCGGCGTCGATGCGCGCTTCACCGATGCCCGCGGCTTCGGCTGGGTGGCTGAACTCGACGGGACGGAGCCGGCCGCCGTGCCGGTGAAGCGCACGGCTCTCGGCCGCTTCGCGCATGGCGACGTGGCGAGCGCCATGACCGCGGACGGCCGCGCGGTGGTCTACATGACGGACCGGCGGGCGGACGGCTTCCTCTTCCGCTTCACCTCCATCGGTTCCGCGCGGGCACAGGACGCGCTCGACAACGGCACCCTAGCGGCGGCGCGGGTGGAGGGTGAGCGGCTGCATTGGATCGCCCTGCCGCGTGGGCCGGTGGCGTTGACCGACACGGTGGCGATTGCGGCACGGCTGGGGGCGACAGGGCTCGATTATCCCTCCGGCCTCGACCTGGACCGGGGCGACGGCTCGCTGTTCCTCGCCTGCCGCGGCCAGCCCGGCGTTTCGCCTCCCGCTCCGGGCCGGGTGGTGCAGATCGTGCCGGACGGGCGCGACCACGGGGCGGAGAGCGCCCAGGTCTCGGTTTTGCTGCGCGGAGGTCCTGCGCGGGTGCCGCGCCGCCCGGCACTGGAGCACCCGGACACCGTGGCGACCGACGGCGCCGGGCGGGTCTGGATCGGGACAGACCGCGGCGGGCGGCTTGGGCCGACGCCGGACCTGCTGGTGGGGGTGGAGGCCGCGGGGCCTGAGCGCGGCCTGCCGGGCGTGCTCTACGCCGCGCCGCGCGGGGCCGCGATCGGCGGGGCCACGCCCGCTCCGGGCGGAACGGCGATTTTCGCCATTGTGCGCACCCCTGGCGCGGAGCCTGGTGCCTCCTGGGACCGGCCGGGCACCACTTGGCCCGCCTTCGACGGGAACACGCCGCCGCGCACCACCCTGATCACCCTCAGCCGGCTGCGGCCGGGCAGGGTGGGGGATTGACGGGGCACCGAGATGCGCTGTGCCGTCATGAAAGCTTCACCGAACCGACACTCGGTGGTGCCCCGCGGGGACTAAGCGGCCGCCATCGAGACGGGGGCGGTGCGATGCAGGGTTCGGACGGGCGGTCGGCGGTCGGCGCGGCGATGCCGTGCGACGCGGCGATGCCGCGGGACATCGAGGATATCGGGAGCAATCCGGTACCGGTGGACCCGATCCGGCAGGTGCTCGGCCGGCGGCTGGCGCGGCGCGCGGCCCTGCGCGGGTTGATCGGCGCGACCTTCGCGGGGGTTGCGGCACAGAGCTGGGCCCAGGGCGTGAATGCCGGGGTGCGGGGGGCGGGGGCCTCCACGCTTGGCTTTCGCGGGCTGCCGCACGGCACCGGCCCGGGGGAGGCCGTGGCCGAGGGGCACGAGGTGCAGGTGGTGATCCGCTGGGGCGATCCGGTGCTGCCCGGCGCGCCGGCCTTCGACCCCGCCAACCAGACGGCCGCGGCCCAGGCGATGCAGTTCGGCTACAACAACGACTATCTCGACTTCTTCCCCCTGCCGAAGGGTGGTGAGGGCGAGCACGGGCTGCTCGTCGTCAACCACGAGTACACGAACCCGGAGCTGATGTTCGCGGGGCTGGGCGATGCCCGCGCGGCGCGGCTGGGCACCTCGGCCGCGCAGGTTGCTACCGAGATGATGGCGCATGGCGCGAGCGTCGTGGAGATCCGGCGCGAGGGTGAGCGTTGGGCGCCGGTCGCTGGCAGTGCGCTGAACCGCCGGATCACGGCGGAGACGCCGATCCGGGTGAGCGGCCCGGCGGCAGGGCACGAGCGGCTTCGCACCTCCGCCGATCCGACGGGGGCGCTGGTGCGGGGCACGCTGAACAACTGCGCCGGCGGCAACACGCCCTGGGGCACGGTGCTGATCGCCGAGGAGAACTTCAACTACTACTTCGGCGGGCCCGGCGTTGAGACGGGCGCGCAGGCCGCTTCCTACAAGCGATACGGGCTGGTGCGGGATGCGCAGTTCCCCTGGGGCCGCCACGTGCCGCGCTTCGACGTGGCGAGCGAGCCGAACGAGCCCAACCGCTTCGGCTGGGTGGTTGAGTTCGACCCCTACGACCCCGAGAGCATCCCGGTGAAGCGCACCGCGCTCGGCCGCTTCAAACACGAGGGCTGCACCCACGCCGTCTCGGCCGACGGGCGCGTCGTGATCTACATGGGTGACGACGAGCGCTTCGACTACGTCTACCGCTTCGTCACGGCCAGGCCCTTCGACCGCGAGGACCCCGCCCGCAACCGCGACCTGCTGGACGAGGGCACGCTCTCCGTCGCGCGCTTCGGGGACGACGGCACGGTGACCTGGCTGCCGCTGGTGCATGGCGAGGGGCCGCTGACCGAGGCGAACGGCTTCCACAGCCAGGGCGACGTGGTGATCGAGGCGCGGCGCGCCGCCGACCTGCTGGGCGCGACGCCAATGGACCGGCCGGAGGACGTGCAGGCGAACCCGGTGAACGGGCGCGTCTATGTCATGCTGACGAATAACGGCAGCCGCACGGCCACGCGGACCGACAAGGCGAACCCGCGCGCGAACAACATCCACGGCCACGTCATCGAGATCGTGCCGCCGCGGGCGCGGGGCGGGGTGGACCATGCGGCGCCGACCGCGCGCTGGGAGACCTTCCTGATGGCGGGGCGGCCAGGCTCCGATCCCGGCGCCTCCTACCATCGGGCGGTGGGGGCGGATTCGGGCTGGCTCTCCTGCCCGGACAACTGCGCCTTCGACAGCAAGGGGCGGATCTGGATCGCGACCGATGGCGCGCCCGCGGCCGCGGACGTGGCGGACGGGCTCTACGCCGCCGACACCGAGGGCGAGGGGCGGGCGCTGACGCGGCGGTTCTACGCGGCGCCAACCGGGGCGGAGGTCTGCGGGCCCCTGATCGGTCCTGGGGACCGCACGGTGTTCCTGGCGATCCAGCATCCTGGGGAGGAACGGGGGAGCACTTACGACAAGCCCTCCACCCGCTGGCCGGATTACGCCGAGGGGATGCCGCCGCGCCCCTCGATCATCGCGATCATCCGCAAGGACGGCGGCACGGTCGGAAGCTGAGCCGGGCCGGGGCCGCGCTGCCGGTAATGCGGCGGCAGGCGGCCCTCGTCGAGCCAGCAATCGACCAGGCGCGTGACGGCCCAGAGGCTGCCGAGGCCGGTCCAGCCGCCATGAGGAAAACCCTCCAACTCGAAGAGGTAGTAGGTCTCGCGCCGGTCCGTGTGGATGACCGCGCCGCGATAGGCATAACTCGGGCCCCAATGAGGATAGCCGCTAGGGCCGCTCCGTGCGAGGCGCCGCGGCGAGTCTCGGTGCCCCTGGGCCGGGCCCTTCGGTTTGGGGGCGGCGCTCATCGGAGCCGGCTTCCTCGCTTCAGGGCTGGTGCGGCCGGCAGCGCGGCATGTCTCATCAGGAGGTGATTCCGTCCAGCGAGTATTAATTTTGAGACGGAACTTGTGCTCGAAATCTTGCCGGCTGCTTAACGGAGCGACCGGAACAGATCGGCGTTGCGCAGGGCAGAGCAGTTCAACGGGATCGGAACGCCCGGCCGCCCACAAAGCCGCTAGTGGACCCCTGGTGCATTTCTGGATGTTCCCAATCTCTCGCCCGTCGGCCAGAAACGCCGCGTCAATGGATCCGGGGATGCGCGTGAGAGAGGACGACTTGAGCGGCGCGGACGAGACTGGAAGGCCGGACGCGACGGACGTGCAGGGGCAGGGTGACCAGCAGAGCCGGGGCGTTCCCGCGGCGGGCGAGCACGACCCCGGCTCCTACTCGCCCACCGGCAACGTCGCCATCCATCACTGGCAGGAGGCGACGGTTACCGAGCCGGGGCTCGACGACCGCGGCGACGTCTTCTTCGCGGCCGTCGAGATGACGCGCATGCCGATGATCCTCACGGACCCGAACCTGCCGGACAATCCCATCGTCTTCGCTAACCGCGCCTTCCAGGACCTGACGGGCTATCGGCAGGAGGAGATCGTCGGGCGCAACTGCCGCTTCCTGCAGGGCGCGCAGACCGATCGCGAGAAGGTCGCGGAGCTGAGGACGGCGATCCACGAGCACCGTGCGGCCTCGGTGGAGCTGCTCAATTACAAGCGGGACGGCACGCCTTTCTGGAACGGGGTCTTCATTGCGCCCGTCTTCGAGAAAGACGGTCGGCTGCTCTACTTCTTCGCCTCGCAGCTCGACGTGACGCGGCGGCGAACCTCGGAGCAGGCCTATCGCCAGGCGCAGAAGATGGAGGCGATCGGGCAGCTGACCGCCGGCCTCGCGCACGACTTCAACAACCTTCTCCTGATCGTCTCGGGCAATCTCGAGTTCCTGCGCGGCAAGATCGCCGACAAGGCGCTGCTGCGCTATGTGGACCGTGCGAGCGACGCGACGGAGCGCGGGGCGAAGCTGACGCGCCAGCTCCTCGCCTTCGCGCGCAAGACGCGGCTGGAACCCAGGCCGATCGACCTCTCGTCCCTGATCAACGACTTCGGCGAGATGCTGGAGACGACAGTCGGCAGCCGCGCGGATCTGCATTTCAGCCTCCGCCGCCGTCTTCCCTCAGTGATGATCGATCCTGTGCATCTCGAGATGGCGCTGCTCAACGTCGTCATCAACGCGCGCGACGCGATGCCCGAGGGCGGGACCGTGACGGTGGAGACCTCCGCTGTAACGCGGGAGACGGATGGCGTCGGCGGCGGGCGCTACGTTGCACTCTCCATCAGGGACGAGGGCACGGGCATGCCCGCCTATGTCGTGGAGCGGGCGACGGAGCCCTTCTTCACCACCAAGGGGCCGAGCAAGGGCACGGGGCTGGGCCTCGCAATGGTGCAGGGCTTCGTGCAGCAGTCCCTGGGGCGGCTGGAGATCGAGAGCGAGCCCGGGCAGGGCACGACGATCCGCATGCTGTTCCCGGCGAGTGAGATGGCGGCCGAGCCGGTGGGGCCGCACCCGGATGCCGTGGCGGAGCCGGCGCCGAAGGAGAAGCAGCGCGGCTCGGCCGAGACGATCCTCGTGGTCGAGGACAACGACGACGTGCTGGCGCTCGCGCGGGAGCACCTGCTGATGCTCGGTTACCGCGTGCTCGTCGCCCGCGGGCCCGAGGAGGCGTTGGAGATCCTGGACGGGGCGGAGGGCGCCTCGGTGGACCTCCTGTTCTCGGACATCCTCATGCCCGGCGGCATGAACGGGATTGTCCTGGCGGAAAGGGCGCGCGAGCAGCGGCCCGGTATCGGGGTGCTGCTGACCACCGGCTACAACGAGGACCTGGTGCTGGAGGGGCCGCGCGCGCCCTCCATGGACGTGCTGGGCAAGCCTTATCGCCGCGCGGACCTCGCGGACCGGGTGCGGGCGGCGCTCAACCGCCGCTCTGCCGGCGAGCAGCCGGTGCAGAAGCCGCGCGAGCACGAGGGGCCGCGGCACGAGGGCTGAGGCGGCCCCATCAGCGGCGCCCTTCGCGGAGGCCATCCGCGACGAGCATGGCGCTGGCCACCGCGAGGGCGATCGCGAGGCCGGGCCAGAGCGCGGCCATCGGTGCGCTGAAGACGAGGTCCTGGGCGTTGGCCAGCATGTTTCCCCAGGAGGCGGCGGGCGGCTGGATGCCGAGGCCGAGGAAGGAGAGCGTGCTCTCCGCCAGGATGGCTCCGGCGACGGCGAGCGAGCCCGCGACGGTGAGGGGGGCGGCCAGGGCCGGGGCGACGTGGCGGCGGAGAAGGCGGGCCTCGCCGACGCCCAGCGCACGGGCGGCGCGGACATGGTCGCGCGACAGGACGGAGAGGGCGGCCGCGCGGGAGAGGCGGGCGACGCCCACCCAGCCGAAGACCGCGAGGATAAGGACGATGCGCAGGATATCGGCCAGCGCCCCGCCGCGCGGCAGGCCGACCGTCGCGGGGTCCATCGCCGCCAGCAGCACGAGAAGCGGCAGGGCGGGGAGTGCCAGCAGCCCGTCGGCCAGCCGCATGAGAGCGGCGTCCACCCAGCCGCCGCGCCAGGCCGCGAGGAGCCCGGCGGCGAGGCCGATGGCGGTGGAGGCGAGGGCCGCGGCGAGCCCCACCGCGAGGGAGACGCGGGCGCCGATGAGGAGGCGGACAAGGATGTCCCGGCCGAGCTCGTCCGTGCCCAGCGGGTGGGCGGCCGAGGGGCCGGCCTGGCGGGCGAGGAGGTCCGGCACCTCCGGGTCCAGGCCGAGCAGGTCCGCCACCCAGGGGGCGGCAAGGGCGGCGGCGGCAAGCAGGGCCAGGATGGCGAGGCCGAGGCGCAGGCGGGTCATGAGGTTCTCATACCAGTCGCCACGTTGGCTGACCGCTCCCGGGCGGCCGGGACTGGCTCATAGCGGAACGTCCGCCCCGGCGGGAAGAACCTGAGACGCTGCCGCCGGTTCTCACTACCTCACGCGCACCGATGATCACACGCCTGGGCAAAGCCGGCGGGTCGATGAGCATCGCGCCGGGAGCACTGAAGGAAAGGGGACCCGAGTGAGCCGGAAGAACGTGGTTCTCGTCGCCGGCTCTGAGCCACACGGCGCTGCGCCCGGAGGCGACCATCGGCTACGCCACCGGCAGTCCGATGAATTTTGGCGTGGTGATCGCCGTCTACGCAGCCATCTCCGGGGAACTCCGCCTCCCACTGGGCTTTTCGGGCCCGCTCAAGGCTTATCGCGCCCATTCCCAGGTCACTTCCGCAGACCTGCGGCCGGAGGCGAGCGTCTGGGCAAGTGTCACCCTGGCCGCGCGCGACGACATCTTCAACATCACGAACGGCGACCAGTTCCGTTGGCAGCATAGGTGGCCGCGCATCGCTCGCATGTTCGACATGGAAACCGCCGATCCGGTGCTGATGCCACTCTCGTCCCTCATGACGGAGAGGGCCGAGCTGTGGAGCGGGATCGTCGCGAAACATGGCCTGCTCAACACCCCCTATGAGAGGGTGGTCTCGTGGAACTTCGCCGATTTCAGCTTCAACAGCGGGTACGACAACGTGTCGAGCACGATCAAGGCGCGGAAGGCGGGCTTGGCCGAGTGCGTCGAAACCGAGGAGATGTTTCGCACCTTCTTTGCTTCCCTCCGCGCGGGGAAGATCATTTCCTAAGGTCGATCGTGCCGACCTGCACCGTCATGGTGATGGTGCGGGGTCGGTCTGCGTAGCTGCCGGCACGTCATCAGCGGGGAGCTGATGACCGCCGGGGGCGCGGCGCGGCCGAAGCATTCGCTAGCGAGGTCTGCCCGCTGCCGAAGGCGCATATTCGTCAGGGCATTTGGCATCAGTCGCGACCGGCCAGCCTGGGGTCCAGCGCGCGCTGGGCGAGATCCGCCGCGAGCGTCGCCAGCAGCGTGGTGGCGGCGACGAGCATGAGGGCAAGGAGCGCGAGGTTGTTGTCGTTGCCCATGACCGCGTCCGTCAACAGCTTGCCCATGCCGGGGCGGGCGAAGACGGTTTCCGTGATGAGGGCGCCGGAGACGAGGGAGCCGGCATCCAGCGCCAGGATCGAGAGGAGCGGCACCGCGGCGTTGGGCAGCGCGTGGCGGATCGCGATGCGGGACTCCGGGTTGCCGCGGGCGCGGGCGGCGGTGATCCAGGGGGATTGCAGCACCTCCGCCATGCTCGCCGCCGTGTGGCGGGCATAGGCGGCGAGGTGGGCGATGGCGAGGGTGGCGACGGGGAGGATGAGGAAGCGCGCGGCTTCCGCGAAGCCGCCCCCTTCCGGCGAGCCGCCGGCCGGGAGCCAGCCGAGGGTAACGGCGAAGAGGATGATGAGAAGGATGCCGAGCCAGAAGGCCGGCAGCGCCTGGGAGAGAAGGGCCACGGCATTCACCGCGCCGCGCCAGCGGGGGCGCAGGGCCGCGAGCATCCCGGCGGCGACGCCGAGCGAGGCGGCCAGCGCGAGGGCGGCGCCGAGCAGGACGAGGCTGCCGCGGAGGGCGGGCCACAGCACCTCGGCGGCGGGGCGGGCGAAGAGGCGGGAATAGCCGAACTCGCCGCGCAGCACGCCCGTGGCCCATGCCCACCAGCGGGCAAGGAGGGGTTGGTCGAGGCCGTGCAGCGCGCGCATCCGCGCGACATCGGCCGGGCCGAGGCGCGGGTCGGCCATCATGGCGAGCGAGATCGGGTCGCCGGGCATGGCGCCGATCGCGAGATAGGCGACGAGCGAGAGCAGCGCGAGGGTAATGGCGATCTGCGGCAGCCTGCCCGCGATCATCCGCAGCATCTCAGCGCACCCGCCAGTCCGTGACCCAGAGCGAGGAGGGCGACATGTTGCCGGTCGGGCGCACGCCATCGAGCCATTGCGGCCGGACATGCGGCTCCGCCCGGTGCCAGAGGGGGATCGCGGGCAGATCGCGGTGGGTCATGGCTTGCAGGCGCGCCCAGAGGGGGCGGCGCTTCGCGGCGTCCAGCTCCTGCGGCAGGGCTTCGAGGAGCGCGTCCATCTCGGGGTTGCGGTAGCCCGGGTAGTTCTGGCCGGACCAGTTGCGCTCGGCGGTCGGGATCTCGTCGGAGTGCAGGGTGGTGCGAGGCACGTTCTCGGGGCTGCTGATCCAGGCATAGAGGACGGCCCCCTGGAAGCGGCGCTGGGAGAGGGTTTCGCCGAAGAGGACGCGGGGCGGCTGGTTGGCGATGCGCGCCTCCACCCCCGCCGCGCGCCACATGCCCTGGATGACCTGCAGCACGGTCTCGCGGGAGCGGTTGCCGGCGGTGGTCTGGAGATCGATGGCGAGGCGGGCGCCCTCCGCATTGCGGCGGATCCCGTCCGGACCCGGGCGCCAGCCGGCTTCCTCCAGCAGGGCGGAAGCACGGGCGGGGTCGAAAGGCCAGGGGGCGAGCGAGCGGTCCAGCATGGGGTCGTCGGGGTGGATGGCGGTGGCGGCGACGGGCTGGCGGTTGTCGAAGAGGCTGGCGGTGATCTTCGGACGGTCGATCGCGAGCATGAGGGCCTGGCGGACCCGGATGTCGGCAAGGACGGGGTTGTCGAGGCGAAGGTCCAGGTGCTCCCAGACAAGGCCGGGGCGGTAGCTGAAGCGGAAGCGATTTCGGGCGCGGCGCTCCAGCGCGATAGCCTGGTCGAGGGAGAAGCCGAGCTCGCCCGCGACCATGTCGATCTGGCCGGCGAGGAGTTGCGCTTCCAGCGCCGCCGAGTTCTCGACCACGCGGATATTGATCCGGCGGAAGGTGGGGGCGGGGCCAGCCCAGGCCTCGTTGCGCTCCAGCGTGACGCCAGCGCCGGGCTGCACGGCAGTGACGCGGTAGGGGCCGTTCCAAAGCCCGGGGTTGGTGGTGTCGGTGTCGTAGGCAGTGCGCGAGCGGTAGTTGCGGCGATCCGCCTCCCAGATGGCGCGGTCGATATGGGCGGGAAGGGGTTCGAAGCCCTCGGCGGAGCCGGCATCGAAGCTCCGCTTGTCGAAGCGCAGCGTGACGCTGCGCGGGCCGTCCGAGAGGAACTCGTAGGCGGAGCGGTAGAACTCGGCGCCGCCGAAGCCGGTCTCGAAGGCGCGCCCGGCCTCCCAAGCGAAGCGCATGTCCTCGGCGGTGACGGGGCGGCCGTCGCCCCAGCGGAGGTCGTCGCGCAGCCGCCAGGTGACGCGCATGCCCGGCTTGCCGTCGGGCGTGGTCTCCAGGACGACGCCGCCGTTCTCGATTGTCGGCAGCGTCTCGCAGGCGAGGCAGAGGGGGAGCCAGTCGGGGCCGTGGCCGGTGAGCGGGCGGCGGGCGAAGCCGAGGATGTAGGACTTCGCCGCCATGCTCTCGATGTTCGGGTGGAAGGTGCCCGTGGCTTGCGAGATGCCGATGGTGAGGGTGTCTCGCGGCTGGGCCCCGGCGGGAGGGGCCGCGAGGAGGGCCAGGAGGGCGACGAGGGCGCGGCGGCCCCAGGAGGCCGTGTGCGTGGGTGCCATCTGCATGAGGGGATGATGGCGCGCCCGCGGGCGGGAAGGTAGGGCCCGCCCGCCCGCTCACGGCTCAGTCGCCCGTCACGAAGTCGAAGAGCAGCTTCATGTTCAGCACCACGATCAGCGCCGCCGAGGCCCATCCGAGGGCGAGCTGCCAGGCGGGGGCGCGGAGCGCGCCGAGGCGGGCGCGGTCGCCGGCGAAGAGCATCAGCGGGATGACCGCGAAGGGGAGCTGGAGCGAGAGCACGACCTGAGAGAGAACGAGCATGCGCGCCGTACCGCTCTCGCCGTAGAGGGCGGTGACGATGACGGCGGGGACGATGGCGACGAGGCGCGTGAGCAGGCGGCGCACCACGGGGTTGAGGCGGAAGCGGAGGAAACCCTCCATCACCACCTGGCCCGCCAGCGTTGCCGTGACGGTGGAGTTGAGGCCGCAGGCAAGCAGCGCGATGGCGAAGAGATAGGGGGCGGCGGTGCCGAGGAGCGGCGCGAGGAGTTCGTGCGCGTCGCCGATCTCCGCGACCTCGGTGTTGCCGTTCGCGTGGAAGGCGGCGGCGGCGAGGATGAGGATGGAGGAGTTGATCAGCAGCGCAAGCCCGAGTGCCACGGTGCTGTCGATGGTGGCGAAACGGATTGCTTCCTTCTTGCCCGCTTCGTCGCGGCGGATGTCGCGAGATTGGATGACGGCGGTGTGCAGGTAGAGATTATGCGGCATCACCGTAGCGCCGAGGATGCCGAGCGCGATGTAGAGCTGCGTCTGGTTCGTCACGATGGAGGCGGAGGGCAGGTAGCCGCGGATCACCTCACCCCAGTTCGGATCCGCCATCACCAGCTGCGCGACGAAACAGCCGGCGATAAGGGCGATCATGCCCATAATGAAGGCTTCGAGCCAGCGCATCCCCTTGTTCTGCAGCCAGAGGATGAGGAAGGCGTCGAGCGCGGTGAGCAGCACGCCGATTAGCAGAGGGATACCGAAGAGGAGCTGCAGCGCGATGGCGGTGCCGATCAGTTCCGCGAGGTCGGTCGCGCAGATGGCGATCTCGGCGAGGAACCAGAGGGGGATGGCGACAGCGCGGGGGAAGCGGTCCCGGCAGAGCTGGGCAAGGTCGCGGCCCGTGGCCAGGCCGATGCGGGCGCAGAGGGCCTGCAGAAGGATCGCCATCAGCGAGGAGAGGAGCGCGACCGTCAGCAGCGTGTAGCCGAAGGCCGACCCGCCCGCGAGTGCGGTGGCCCAGTTGCCGGGGTCCATGTAGCCGACAGCGACGAGATAGCCGGGGCCGACGAAGGCCATCAGCCGGCGCAGCCAGCTTCCAGCGTTGGGAACGGCGATGCTGCGGTTCACCTCCGGAAGGCTAGGCGTGGCATCTCCCGGCCCAGGCACCGGTCCGGGAACGGCCTCGGGCAAGCGGCCCATGTGTCGCGCCATCGCTATCCCTTCTCCGCGGCGAACAACTGATCAATGAACAGGTGTTCAGATCGCGATATGTCGATAGATTGTGTTGTTTTTCAATATCTTGCTCCTTGTTACCTGAGCCGTTTCCCTGCCGCAAGCAGCTCCATCCGGCACCCGCTCTCCGGATCGTGCGGGAGGTCCGGGTGGGCGGGGTGGCGGGTCAGGAGCAGATGGGGGTGGAACATGCCGGGAGGGCATCATGCTGAGGATCTTCGTCGCCGCCGCCGTGCTGGCGCTGCCGGGCGTTGCGTTTGCGCAGGGAGCGCCGGCCAATATCCGGCCGACGCGCGACGTCGCGGTGACCTACCGCCTGGGCGGCATGCCAGGGCAGCCGAACGCGGGGCCGCAGGAAATGCGGATGTCCTGGTCGATTACCGAGGGCAAGCAGCGCGTCGATCCGCCGGGGGGGATGGGCTGGATGCTGATCGACCGCCGCGCGAATTCCGCGGTCATGGTGATGGAGCCGCAGCGCATGGTGCTCACGCTGCCGGCGGATGCCGCGGCGGCGATGTCGCAGGACGCGCCACCCAACGCGCGCTTTACCCGCAAGGGCACGGCGCAGGTTGCCGGGCTATCCTGCCAGGAGTGGGACGTGGCGGTGCCGCAGGGCACGAGCACGATCTGCGTGACGGAGGACGGGGTGATGCTGCGCGCGGCCTCGCCGCTGCCGGACGGGAGCGGCACGTCGCGGCTTGAGGCGACGGAGGTGCGCTACGGCGCGCAGGACGCCACGCGCTTCCGGGTGCCGGATGGCTTCCAGACGATGCAGATGCCGACGCAACCGCCCGGCGGGGCGCAGCCCTCCCCCGGCGGGGCACAGCCCTCGCCCGGCGGCGCAGCGCCCGCGCGACCGGCGCGCTGAAGTCCTGGGGCCCCGCCCGTGCGGGGCCCTTACCCGAGGGCCGTCCTCAGGCGGCGGTGATGCCCTTGGCGGCCGCTTCCTCGGCGCTGCCGATGCCGCCATGGGACCTGGACCATTCCACGGGGTTCTCGAGGAAGCGCCGGACCTCGCGCAGGGCGGGCTCCTCGAAATAGGGGCGCTCGCGGCAGACCTCGAGCACGTCCCACCAGGTGCAGAGGTGCAGCAGGTTGAGGTTCATCGCCTTCATCGTGTCGAAGGCGCCGGGGAAGACGCCGTAGAAGAAGACGACGAAGGTGTCGTCGCACTTCGCGCCGGCGTCGCGCAGCACCTGGGCGAAGCGGATCTTGGAGCCGCCGTCGGTGGTCAGGTCCTCTACCAGCAGGGTGCGCTTGCCCTCGGGCACGTCGCCCTCGATCTGCGAGTTGCGGCCGAAACCCTTCGGCTTCTTCCGGACATAGGCCATGGGCGCCATCATCCGGTCGGCGATCCAGGCGGCGAAGGGAATGCCGGCGGTCTCGCCGCCGACCACGGCTTCGATGGTCTCGTAGCCGATGTGGCGGCCGATCTTCTCGGCGGCCAGGTCGCAGATCGTCTTGCGCGCGCGGGGGAAGTAGATGATCCGGCGGCAGTCGATGTAGACGGGGCTCTTCCAGCCCGAGGTGAAGGTATAGGGCTCCTCCGGCCGGAAGTTCACCGCCTTGATCTCGAGGAGAATGCGGGCAGTGGTGAGCGCCGCGTCGCGGTCCCACTCGGAGGCGTGCTGGATGGCCATGGATCTTCTCCCTCGCGGCGGCAGCCCCCGGGCCAGGACCGAGCGGGCCGGGAGGCGGGGGGTCAAACGGCCGTTCCCTAGCGGGGCGGCGGGGCGGCGTCCATGCGCGGTTGCGCGGGGCGGGGCCGCGCCACGCCGTGGAACCTGCCCGAGCGCATCGCTGCCGGTGGTCGTGCATGACATGATGCCTGCCGGGGCTGCCCCACGGCGGGAGGAGGGGCGCGATTGAGCAGCACCGGAGGCGACTCGGCAGCCGTCTGGGTGCTGGCGGACCCGCGGGCGGGGACGGCGGCGCAGGCGCTGGGCATTGCGGAGCGGCTCCGGGTGCCCTTCCGCATCGTGCCGATGGAATGGGGGCCGCTGGCCGCGCTGCCGCTCCCGTGGCCGGGCCTCATCGGGCTTTCGGCGCAGGCGCGGGCGGCGATCGTGCCGCCCTGGCCTCGGGTGGTGATCTCGGCGGGGCGGCGCTCGGCGCCCGTATCGCGCTGGCTGCGGCGGCAGGGCGTACGGACGGTGCACTGCATGCGACCCGGCGCCGGGGCGGAGGATTTCGACCTTCTGGTGATCGGCCGGCACGACGCGCCGGAAGCGGCGGCGAACCTGCTGCCGATTCTCGGGGCCACGCACCGCGTTTCGCCCGCAGTGCTGGCGGCGGCGCGGGACGAATGGACCTCGCTGGCCGCGCTGCCGGGGCCGCGGGTGGCGGTGCTGCTCGGCGGCCCTGTCCGGGGGGAGGGGATGGAGCCCTCGGCCGCGCTGGACATCGTCGAGCGCGCGCTGCCCGGTGCGGGCAGCCTGCTCGTGACGACGAGCCGGCGGACGGGCGAGGCGGCGGGGGCGGCGTTGGCCGCGCGGCTTTCAGGCGTGCCCGGGGTGCTTCACCGCTGGGGGGCGGCAGGGCCCAACCCCTATGCCGGCTTCCTCGCCCATGCCGACCGGGTGGTGGTAACGGGGGATTCGGTCTCGATGCTGTCCGAGGCGCTGGCGACGGCGGGGCCAGTCTTCGTGGCGGGGCCGCCGCCGGGGGCACCGCGCCACCGGGCGCTGATCGCGGCCCTGGAGGCGGCGGGCCAGGCGGTGCCGATGGCGCGCTACCCCGAGGCACCCCCGCGCGCGCCGCTCGACGAGAGCGGGCAGGTGGCCGAGGTGGTGCGGGCGCGGCTCCTCGGTTGAGAGCCGGTCCTTGTGGTCGCGGAGGGGGCGCTGCCCTCCCCTGCCACGAGCGTGAGGCTCCTGGACCTGCATCTGGCTGTCGCGGGTGCGATGATTAAGGGTTGAACCCTTCGTGGTGCCTTCCTGTGCGTGCCGTCGCCTTGGGTTCAGGACCCGAGGCGCACCGGCCGTAAAGCATTCTCAACTCGAACAAAAAGATCATGGTGAGGGGGCTGGGGAGAGGAAGAACTCCTTCTCCCTCTCGCCAGCGCCACGGGCGACAGCCAGGGAAGGGGAGGGCCCACCGGCAGGAGCTCGCACCGGCCCTTGCCCGCGCGCCGTTCCGGAGGCAGGAGGGGGCCGAAGGACGGAGGAACCCCATGGCTCGCAGGCACAGGATCGCGGTCATTCCCGGCGATGGGATCGGCAAGGAGACCACGCCAGAGGGGCTGCGGGTGCTCGAGGCCGCCGGGCGGCGCTTCGGCTTCGAGTTGGAGCTGACGCATTACGACTGGTCTTGCGAGCTGTACCAAAAGACCGGTCGGATGATGCCGGAGGACGGGCTGGACCAGCTTCGCGGGTCGGACAGCATCTTCCTTGGCGCCGTGGGCTGGCCGGGGGTGCCGGACCATGTCTCGCTCTGGGGCCTGCTGATCCCGATGCGGCGGGACTTCGACCAGTACATCTCGCTCCGCCCGTGCCGGCTGATGCCGGGCGTGCGCTCGCCGCTGGCCAACCGGGCGCCGGAGGACATCGACTTCGTCGTGGTGCGCGAGAACACGGAGGGCGAGTACTCCTCCTCCGGCGGGCGGATGTTCCGGGGCACGCCGCGCGAGTTCGTCAGCCAGGAGAGCATCTTTACGCGCCACGGCTGCGACCGCGTGATGAAGTATGCCTTCGAGTTGGCGATGAAGCGGCCGCGGCGGAAGCTGACCTCGGCCACCAAGTCGAACGGCATCACCTTCACCATGCCCTTCTGGGACGAGCGCTTCGCGGAGATGGCGAAGAACTACCCGGAGGTGGCGACGGACCAGTTCCACATCGACATCCTCTGCGCGCATTTCGTGCAGCACCCGGACTGGTTCGACGTGGTGGTGGGATCGAACCTTTTCGGGGACATCCTCTCGGACCTGGGGCCGGCGGTCGCGGGCTCGATCGGGATCGCGCCGAGCGCCAACATCAACCCGGAGCGGGCGCATCCCTCGATGTTCGAGCCGGTGCATGGCAGCGCGCCTGATATCGCTGGGAAGGGCGTGGCGAACCCCATCGCGCAGATCTGGTCGGGGGCGCTGATGCTGGAACACCTGGGCGAGGCGGAGGCGGCAGGAGCGATCACAACGGCGATCGAGGCGCTGCTGGCCGAAGGCGGGCCGCGCACGCGGGACCTCGGCGGGAATGCGGGCACGGTGGAGGTGGGCAAAGCCCTCGCCGAGGCCGTGGCGCGGGGCTGAGGCCGATGCTGGGCCGGCGGGAGCTGCTGGGTGGGCTGGCGCTGGCCGAGGTGGCGCTGGCGGGGCCGGTGCTGGGCCAAGGGGCGGCGCCGGCCGAAGGCGGGGCGTTCGGCGCGCCGGAGGCCGCCTTCTCCTCCGGTGGGCGCTTCGGCGAGACCTTCATGGCAGCGCTGCGCGAGGCGGAGCGCGCGGGCGGGGGGCGGCTCGGCGTCGCGGCGCTCGATACGGCGACGCGGGCCTGGGCCACCTGGCGCGGTGCGGAACGCTTCCCGCTGGCAAGCACCTTCAAGCTCGTTCTCGCCGGCGCCGTGCTGCGAGAGGTTGACGAGGGGCGGGAGGACCTGGAGCGGCGGGTGCCGATCACGGCCTCGGACCTCGTGGACTACGCGCCGGTGACGGAGAAGCGGGTCGGGCCCGAGGGAATGCGGGTGGGCGAGCTTCTCGAGGCGATCATGGTCTGGAGCGACAACGCCGCCGCCAACCTGCTGCTGCCCCTGGTGGGCGGGCCGGAGGGGCTGACCGAGCGCGCCGGGGACTGGGGCGACGCGGGCTTCCGGCTGGACCGGCGGGAGACGGCGCTCGGCGAGGGGCGGCCGGGCGACCCGCGGGACACGACGACGCCGAACTTCATGTTGGTGAGCATGGAGCGGCTGCTGGTGGGCAACCTGCTCTCCGCGCCGCTGCGGGGTTTGCTGAACGCCTGGATGATCGGGTGCCGGACCGGGGACACGAAGATCCGCACGGGGCTGCCGCAGGGCTGGATCTGTGGGAACCGGAGCGGCACGGCAGGGTTCGGCACGAGCAACGACGTGGCGGCGATCTGGCCGCCGGGCGGGCGGCCGATACTGGTCGCCGCCTATCTCACCGAGTCCGCTGCGCCGCTGGAGGTGCGGGACGCGGCACTCGCGGCGGTGGGCCGGGCGGTGACCGCAACCTAAAAGGGCCTTCCCGGCGGCGCGGAGCCGTAACGATCCTGGCAGGCCCTGTATTCGGCGAATCGGTGCATGGGCGCAGCGCACACTTGAACGCTTGTACAGGTATCGGTATAACACGTGAAGCGGTTGCGAGTTATTCTCAACAACTGCGCAAACGGGAAGTGGGGTTCGACCGGATGGGGCAGGACTACAGCTACATCGCCCGCAATTGCGAGCGTGCCGTGGTGACCGCCTATCGCGAGTTGCGGGACGTCGGAACGAGCGATTACAGCGCCTTCGGGGCCTGCACCTCGCTCTATCGGATCCACCATCCTGAGGCGAGCATGACCGAGGCGCGCCGGCTGGTGGCGGAGTGGATCGACCACCATGTGGTGCGCGCCGATCCCGGCCCGACGCCGGGCTGCGAGTGCGACTGACACGATAAGGCCCGGCCTTGGCGCGAAACGCGCCGTAGGGCCGGTTTTCTGCCGGGCCTGACGGGAGTGCGCCATGGCCTGGGTTCTTCTCATTCTCGCGGGGCTGCTGGAGGTCGTCTGGGCCTTCGGGATGAAGGCCTCGGAGGGATTCACGCGGCCAGCTTGGGCGGCTCTGACGGCTGTCGCCATGGTCGCGAGCGTGGGCTTGCTCGGGCTTGCCATGCGAAGCCTGCCGCTTGGCACTGCGTATGCGATCTGGACGGGCATCGGGGCGCTGGGCGCTTTCCTCGTGGGAATCGTGGTGTTGGGCGAGGCGGCAACCCCGCTACGGCTGGCCTCGGCGGGGCTGATCCTTGCAGGGCTGGTGGGGCTGAAGCTCGCTTCCGGCGACTGAATGTGCGCGGGTGATGGGTGCCTTCTCGCGCCTGATGGGCCGAGCCCATGACCATCTGGCCCCGGTTGGAGCGTGCCGTCTGCGCAGGACGGACCTGGACCGGTCTCCTGACAGCGCTTCGACATCATCCTTCATGCGGCTGCTGTGCCTGGAAGCCTGATTGGCGGGGCAGTCAGTATATTTACGAAGATGACCTACTAAGTATTCGTAATATTGCGGACTCGATATACGGCCGGCTCCCAATCAAGTTCGTTTGATTTACAGAAATTTTCACTGCGCACACATCGGGAATGTAGAGCAGCATCACCGGCGTCGGATCCAAGTCCACGCCCGCTTCTTCTGTGCTGGCGTCGGTCCGACAAAGATTCATTATTCCGATCATCAACGCAGCAGAAAGAAGAGGGAGGCCGTATGCGTCCGCTCGTCCATGCCCTTCGTTGGGCCCTGCTTGTCTCGCCCTTGCTGTTGCCCATGCCCGGATGGGCAGCCACCAGTGAAGTCGCCATGCCGCTGCCGGAGACGGAGTGGTCTGAAGAGGATGTCGGGCTGAGCCCGATGCCTGATTACGTGTCGCCGACGCCGCAGCTGGAGCGGCAGGCGGCTTTCGTCGGCACGGTGACCGGCAACGAGGAGTACGACACCTACGGCTACCGTGTCGCCGATGAAAAGGCCGCGGCGCCCGAGGCGGCACGCTAGACGTCCACTTCGGTGTCCGACATCGCGAGGGCGCTGTGCCATCGCTCATCGAGGTGCTCCCGGCTTCCTGCCGGCTTAACTTGTCGTGCTGACGGTTCCAGGACCCAACAGGCGGCAATCGGTGGGATCGCCGCCATTCACGGCATTGGCGGGGCCGTTCCTGCCTGTGCTGGCATCGCCGCGGGGGCGGGAACCCTCGCGGGCGCCGTGGCGCTGATGGCGGGGACGGGGGAACTCCTCGTCGGCCAGCACATGGCGGGCGCGCTGCGCTCGGCAGGCTGCGTGCTGCTGGTGGTGGTCGCCTGGCAGTTCCCGCGGCCCGCCCTTCGTCCCGGGGCGCCCTGCGCCTCGGCGCTCGCGCGCGCCGGCGGCCTCGCGACCTTCGTTGCCGGATTCCTCGTCAGCGTGATGAACCCGGTCACGGCCACCTTCTTCGCGGGATACATGCTCGGCCGGCCACGGGAAGGTGTCTCCCTGGCGGCCATTCCCCTGGCCGTCCTATCCACGGCGTTCCTTTTCTTCCTCGCAGTGGGAGGGGCGCTTTCTCACCCCAGGCTCATGGGGCGATGGCGGCACACCGGAGAGACGCGCGGGCGGTTGCCGCGGCCCTGATCGTGATGGCGGCGCTGATGCAGTTCAGGATCGTGCTCGCGGGCTAGGTCCTGGCGGGCAGGAGATGTCCGCGCACCTCAGCCCGGCGCCCCCGGCCGCGAGAAGACGAAGGGCGCCCCGGCCGAGGCGGGGTCCAGCAGCAAGCGGTGTTCCAGCGGCGGGAAGGCGCGAGAGCGGCAGTCCGGCCGGTCGCAGAGGCGGCAGGAGAGGCCGATGCCGACCTTGGCGGAAGCGAGGTCCAGCCCGTCCGCGTAGCAGACCTCAGAGGCGCGGCCGAGGGCGCAGCCCATGGCCACGACCTGGATGGGCGCGGGCTCGCCCCAGCGGGTGGCGGGGTGTTCCACCGTGCGCGCGAAGCAGAGGAACTCGGCGCCATCAGGCAGTTCGGCCACCTGCACCACGATGCGACCCGGTGTGGCAAAGGCCGCGTGCGGGATCCAGCGCGGGCAGGAACCACCGCCACGCGCGAAGGGGAACCCGGCGGCGGAGAAGCGCTTCGAAACGTTCCCCGCGGGGTCCACGCGGAGGAAGAAGAAGGGCACGCCCCGCGCTCCCTCTCGCTGGAGGGTGGAGAGGCGGTGGCAGGTCTGTTCGTAGGAGGCAGCGAAGCGGGCGGAGAGGGCCGCCACGTCATGGCGCAGCGCGCGGGCGGCCGCCAGGAAAGGCGCGTAGGGCAGCATCACCGCGGCCGCGACATAGTTCAGCAGGCCGATGCGGAGCATGCCCGCGGCCTCCTCCGTGCTCGGCTCGATCGCGGCGATCACGCGCTCCACCGTCTCCCGTGCCTCGAGCAGCGCGAGGGTGAAGGCGAGGTGGAAGCTGCGGCTCTCGCGCGGGAGGGTTTCGCTCAGCGCCAGCTGGGCCGTGGCCGCGTCGTAGCGGCGCAGCGCGGCGCCGGGCAGAACGCCGACCGTCACGGTCAGGCCGTGATGGGCGCGCAGGCGCTCGGCGAGGGCGTGGTCCAGGGACTGGGGCGTGGGGTCGCCCAGGAGGGTGCGCAGGGTCTCGGCGGCTTCCTCCAGGGCGGGGAAGTGATTGGCGGCGTCGTGGAAGGCGTCGCGCGCTTCCTCCCCGGGCAGCAAGAGGCGGCGGCCGGAGGGGAGTGAGAGACCGGCGGAATCCTCCCGCGCCACGCGCCAGGCGCGCCATAGGGCAAGGACCGCGCGGGCGGCGTCCGGGGCGGCGGAGGCGAGGGTGGCGGCCTGTTCCTCCGACACGGCTTCGGCGCCGAGCAGCGGGTCCCGAAAAACTTCACGCAGCCCGGCCTCCAGCCGTCCCTCGGCCTGCCCGGAGAGGAGGGCGAGGTCCACCGAGAGGGCGTCGGCGATCTTGAAGACGAGGCTGGCGGTGATGGCGCGCTGATCGGCCTCGATGAGGTTCATGTAGCTGGCGGAGATGCCAAGGCGGGCAGCCAACGCGGCCTGGGTAATGCCGCGTTCCTGCCTCAGCCGCCGGACGACCCGGCCGATCATGGGGCGCGCCATGGTTTACATCCTTTACTGATTTCGGGCCTGAACAGTGAAGGACTTCACGGGTTTACGGGGTGTAACCCCCTACGAACGCTCGCTTTCTCGCGTTGCAATGTCAATCATTCACCGCAGGAGGACATGCAATGCGCAACCACACCAATCCCACCTTTTCCCCCGACGGTTCCGGCAGCGGCTACGGCGCTTCGCCCGGGCGTTTCGACGGGATCCGGCGCGACTATACGCCGGCCGATGTCGAGCGGCTCTCAGGTTCGTTCAGGATCCGCCATACGCTGGCCGAGATGGGTGCTGAGCGGCTGTGGCGGCTGCTGCACAGCGAGCCCTTCGTGCCGACGCTCGGCGCGCTGACGGGCAACCAGGCGCTGCAGCAGGTGAAGGCCGGGCTGAAGGCGATCTATCTCTCCGGCTGGCAGGTGGCGGCGGACGCGAACTCGAATGGGGAGATGTACCCGGACCAGTCCCTCTATTCCGTGGACTCCGTGCCGAAGGTGATCCGCCGGATCAACGCCGCGCTTCGCCGCGCGGACCAGATCGCGACGCAGGAGGGCGGCGACACCACCCATTGGATGGCGCCGATCATCGCCGATGCCGAGGCCGGCTTCGGCGGGCCGCTGAACGCCTATGAGCTGATGCGCGCGATGATCGAGGCCGGCGCCGCAGGCGTCCACTTCGAGGACCAGCTCGCTTCCGAGAAGAAGTGCGGGCATCTCGGCGGCAAGGTGCTGGTGCCGATCTCCCAGCACATCCGCACGCTCAATGCCGCGCGCCTCGCGGCCGACGTGGAAGGCGTGCCGACGGTGCTGCTGTGCCGCACGGATGCCGAGAGCGCGCAGCTTCTGACGAGCGACGTGGACGAGCGCGACCGGCCGTTCATCACCGGCGAGCGCACGCCGGAGGGCTTCTTCCGCATCCGCCCCGGCTGCGGGAAGGAGTACGCGATCGCACGCGGCCTGGCTTACGCGCCCTATGCCGACCTGCTTTGGTGGGAGACCTCCGACCCCGACCTCGAGGACGCGCGCCGCTTCGCGGAGGCGATCCACAAGGAGTTCCCGGGCAAGCTGCTCGCCTACAACTGCTCGCCGAGCTTTAATTGGAAGCGCAAGATGGGCGAGGAGGCGGCGGCCCGGTTCCAGGCCGAGATCGCGGCGATGGGCTACAAGTTCCAGTTCATCACGCTCGCCGGCTTCCACAGCCTGAACCACTCGATGTTCACGCTCGCCAAGGGCTACCGGGAGCGCGGCATGGCCGCCTATTCCGAACTGCAGCAGGCGGAGTTCGCGTCCGAGTCCGACGGCTACACCGCGACGCGCCACCAGCGCGAGGTGGGAGTGGGCTACTTCGACGCGGTGGCGACGGCTGCGAGCGGCGGACAGTCCTCCACCACCGCACTGAAGACCTCGACCGAGGCGGCGCAGTTCCACGACGCGCCCAAGGAGGGATGGGGCCCGACGCCCCGCATCGGGGGCGAGCCGGTGGACCACGACGACGGGCTGGTCCACGAGCACGGCTGGGCCTGCGGGGAACGCGGCGCGCCGGCCATGGCGAAGTAGGGGCGTCGCTCGCGGCCCTGGAGAGGGCGCTGCCCTCTCCAGACCTCTCCCGCCAGGGGCATGAGGCCCCTGGACCCGCATCTGGCTGTCGCGGATGCGATAATGAAGGGTCGGTTCTTTCCTGGCGCCCTTCCCGTGCTGCCGGTGCTCCTCAGGTTCGTGACCCGAGGCGCACCGGCAGCCCAGTATTCCAAACTCGAAGAAAAAGATGATGGTGAGGGGGCGGGGGAGGGGAAGAATTCCTTCCTCCTCCTCCCCGGGCTCCCCGCGATGTCAGTCCCGCGCCCAGCGGATGGAGGCCAGGGCCAGCGCTTCGATCGTGTCGATCACCGGAAACGCCTGGGCTGGTCCGGCGGCGATGCCGAGGGGAATTTCGGTACAGCCGAGCACCACGGCGCGGGCGCCGCGGGCGGCGAGAGCCTGGGCGGCCTCGGCCAGGGGGGCATGGGAGTCGGCCACGCGATTGGCCTTCACCAGCGCGATGCCGGGGGTGACGAGGCGGGCCATTTCCTCCTCGGTCGGGATCGAGACCTCCCAGCCGCCGGCGCGCAAGCCGTCCTGGAAGAGGTTCATGGCGAGGGTGGCGGCGGTGCCCATGACGCCGATGGGGCCGGGGCCGATGCCCCGGCGGCGAAGGGCCTCGGCGGCGGCGTCCACGATATGGAGGATGGGCAGGCGGGTCGCGGCGCGCATGCCGTCGATCCAGCCATGGGCGGTGTTGCAGGGGATCGCGATGGCCCCGCAGCCGGCGGCCTCCAGGCCCCGGATGCCGCGGATGAGGGCGGGCAGGGGGTCGGGGCCATGGCCCTGGCGGGCCGCGGTGCGGTCCGGCACGCGGGGGTCGGACCAGAGCACGGCGGGGATGTGGTCCTGGTCGCGCTCGGCGGGGGTGAGGAGGGTGAGCTGGCGCATGAACTCGGCGCTGGCCAGCGGGCCCATGCCACCGAGGACGCCGAGGATTCGGTTGGTCATGCGGGGACCTCCTTAGGAAAGCCCGTCCCAGATGAGCTTCGCGCCAGTGATGGCGAGCAGGACGTAGACGATGTTGTAGAAGAGGCGGTCGCTGATGCGGCTCTGCAGCCAGATGCCGAGGTTCACGCCGATGGGCGCAGCGGGGATGAGCACGAGGCTGGTGAGGATGTTCGTCGTGTCCAGCAGGCCAAGGCCCCAATAGGGCACCAGCTTCGCGTAGTTCATCACCCCGAAGAACACCGTGGTAGTGGCGGCGAGCGAGGCGCGGTCGAGCTTCAGCGGGTAGAGATAGATGGCGAGCGGCGGGCCGCCGGTGTGGGCGACGGTGCTCGCGAAGCCCGAGGCGGTGCCCCAGAACCAGGCCTTGCCCTGGTTTGGCGGCTCGGGCGCGGGCGAGGCGCCGCGGAAGCGCTGCCAGAGGCTGCGGGCGAGGAAGACGAGGGTAATGCCGCCGAGCAAGAGGCTCATCCCCCGCGCGGGGATGAGGCCGAAGGCGAGGATGCCGAGCACGAGGCCGAGGAGGCCGGCGGGGAGGATGGCCCGCATCTCCCGCGCGCTCCACTTGCCCCACCAGGCCCGCAGCCCCGCGACATCCATCACGCAGAGGACGGGGAGCGAGATTCCAATGGCTTGGGGGGCGGGAACGGCCAGTGCCATGAGCGGGACGGCGACATTACCCGCACCGGAGGCGAAGCCACCCTTGCTGATCCCGTTGAGGATGAAGCCGGGGATGGCGAGGGCGTAGAACAGAGGATCGGTGAGCAGGGGCACGCGGAGATGATGCGCCCGGCGCGTGCTTCACGCCAAGCACCCCCCTGACAGGGGCGGCGTTCGGGCCTAGAGCCTCCGCCACGCGGCGTGATCCGCGGATCAGCGCCGCCGGGTCCTGCCCGCGGACGAGCAGGATACCCCCATGGAACATATGCAGGATCCCGTCTGGATTGCCGCGCTGGCGGCGGTGATGGCGGCGACGGGGCTGGTCTCCGGCACGCTGGCGGGGTTGCTGGGGGTGGGCGGGGGCATCGTGATCGTGCCCGTGCTGTTCAACGTCTTCCCGTTCCTGGCGATCCCCGAGGCCATTCAGATGAAGTTGGCGGTGGGCACGTCGCTCGCGACGATCATCCCGACCTCCATCCAGTCGGCGCGCAAGCACTATGCACGGGGGGCGATGGACGTGCCGCTGCTGAAGGCGATGATTCCTTCCTTGGTGGTGGGCGTGCTGGCGGGGACCCTCATCGCGATCTGGGTGAAGGGTTCCACGCTGACGGCGGTGTTCGCCGCGATCGCGCTGCTGGTCGCGATCAACATGGGCTTCACGGGCGTGGACTCGCGGCTGCGGGAGAGCTTCCCGAAGGGGATCCTGCGGCAGGTGCTCGGCTTCTTCATCGGCGGCGTCTCCGCAATGATGGGGATTGGGGGCGGGACGGTCGGCGTGCCGTTGCTGAACCTGTTCGGCACGCCGATCCGCTCGGCCGTCGCGACCGCCTCGGCCTTCGGCATCGTGATCTCGATCCCGGCCGCGATCGGCTTCGTCTATGCGGGCTGGGGGAACCCGCTGTTGCCGCCGGCAAGCATCGGCTACGTGAACCTCATCGGCTGCCTGCTGATCGTGCCGACCTCCATGCTGGCGACGCCCTGGGGGGTGCATCTGGCGCACACCATCCCGCCGTTGGCGTTGAAGCGGGCCTTCGCGGTGTTCCTGGGCATCACGGCCGTGCGGATGATCTACTCGCTGGTGACCTGAACCCGCCCTTGCCATCGGCGTCCGGACAGGCTTGAACCCGCCCCCTTTTCCTGGCGGGGAGCCCGGCCTTGCGACCTGTCATCGGCATCGACTTCGGCACAACCAACAGCGTCGTCACCGCCCTGCACCCGGACGGAGAGGTGGTGACGCTGCGCCACGACACGGGAGAGGTGTTCCGCTCCGTTCTCTGCTTCTGGTCCGACCCGGTGGGCGGGGCGGCGCGGCACGCGGCGGGGCCGCGGGCGATCGAAGCCTATCTGGAGGAGCCTCTCGCCAGCCGGCTGGTGATGTCCATGAAGAGCTACCTGGCGCAGCGGAGCTTCGTGGAGACGCGCATCCTCGGGCGGCGCTTCACGCTGGAGGCGCTGATCGCCCTCTTCCTGCAGGAGCTGCTCGCGCCCTTCGGGACGGAGATGGCGGGGGCGCGGGTGGTGGTGGGGCGGCCCGTGCGCTTCGTGGGGGATCGCGCCGACGACGATTTCGGCGAGGCCCGGCTGCGGGCCGCCTTCGCCGCCGCGGGGTTGCCCGGGCTGGAGGTGGCGCTGGAGCCGGCTGCGGCGGGGCAGCGCTTCGCGGGCGGGATCGAGCGGCCGGAGACGGTGCTCGTCGGGGATTTCGGCGGCGGGACGAGCGACTTCTCGGTGTTGCGCTTCGAGCCAGGAGACGCGGCCGGCCATTCGCGGCGCTTGACCGCGCTGGGCCACGCGGGGGTAGGGCTGGCGGGCGATGCCTTCGACATGCGGATCATTGACCGGGTGATCTCCCCCCTTTTGGGCAAGGGGGGCGAGTACCGAGTGATGGGCAAGCCGCTGCCGATCCCGCCCGGCTGGTACGCAAGCTTCGCGCGCTGGCACCAGCTTCCCCTGATGCGCGGTCCGAAGACGCTGCGCGAGATCGCGGAGGTGGCGCGGACGGCCGATCACCCGGAGCAGCTGGGCTACCTGATCCGGCTGATCGAGGACGAGGCGGGCTATGCCCTCTACCGTGCAGTGTCTTCGGCCAAAGCGTCGCTCTCCTCCGAGGAGCGGACGGTGCTGCGCTTCCGGCACGAGGACTTCGCAGTGGAGGCGCCGATCGAGCGGGCCGATTTCGAGGCCTGGATCGCGCCGGACCTCAAGCGGATGGAGGCGGCGGTGGAGGCGGCGCTGCTCGACTCGGGGGTGCCGGCGGAGGGCGTGGACCGCGTATTCCTCACGGGCGGAACCTCCCTCGTGCCGGCGGTGCGGACCATCTTCGCGCGGCGCTTCGGGGAGGAGCGGGTCTTCGGCGGCGGCGAGTTCGTCTCGGTGGCCGAAGGGCTGGCTCTGATGGGGCGCGGGGCGGGTTAGCGCGTTCGGGCGCCGCGCATGTAGCGGCGCTCGGGCTTGTAGCGGAGGCGGCGGAGGATAAGGATCAGGCGTTCCAGCATCGAGCGGTCTCCTGCGGGCGGAACGATCCTGTTGCGAATGGGTTTCTGAGGGCTGAACGGTGGTCGGAAGCGCGCGGGGCGGTTGACCCATGGCCGCCCTGCCCATATACCGCCGCCTCCCTCGGGGACGGCCTTGTCGCCCCGCCCCTCGACGTGTGACCAGGTCAGACCATGAAGATCCGCAACTCGCTCAAGACTGCCAAGGTTCGCGACAAGAACTGCGTGCTCGTCCGCCGCCGCGGCCGCATGTACGTGATCAACAAGAAGAACCCCCGCCTGAAGGCCCGCCAGGGCTGAGAGGGGCGCCGCGGCTGCAGCCGCGGGCGGTTCTACCGAATTGCGATCCTCCGTCGGACAACCCGTCCGGCGGATTTTCGTGCTTCTGCGCCGGCTTGCGGGACCGCGCGGGACGCCCAACCTGCTGAGGCTGGAGGCGTGGGAACACCGGCGCCGAGAACGAAGAGGCACGCACATGATTGCCCTGCCCCCGCCGAAGCCCGAGGTGCTCGCCCGCCGCGAGGAGATCGTGGCGGGGCTCAGGGCGCTGGTGCCGGGCGAAGGCGTGATCGCGGAGACGCTGCGCCTCCGGCCCTACGAGACGGACGGGCTCTCGGCCTACCGGCAGCCGCCGCTGGCGGTGGTGCTGCCCACCTCGACCGAGCAGGTCGCGGCCGTGCTGCGCTTCCTCCACGAGAACGACGTGCGGGTGGTGCCGCGAGGCGCCGGAACGAGCCTTTCGGGCGGGGCGCTGCCGCTGGCCGATGCCGTGGTGGTCGGGTTGATGCGGATGAACCGGATCCTCGACGTCTCCTTCCCCGACCGGCTGGCGGTGGTGGAGGCGGGGGTGACTAACCTCGGCATCACCAAGGCCGTGGAGGGGGAGGGGTTCTTCTACGCGCCCGATCCTTCCAGCCAACTCGCCTGCATGATCGGCGGGAACGTCATGATGAACTCGGGCGGGGCGCACTGCCTGAAATACGGCGTGACCGCGAACAACCTGCTCGGCGTGAAGTTCGTGACGATCGAGGGTGAGGTGATCGAGGTGGGCGGCGGGCATCTCGACGCTGCCGGCTATGACTGGCTGGGGCTGATCACGGGCAGCGAGGGACAACTCGGCCTCGTCACCGAGGTGACGGTGCGGATCCTGCGCGCCGCGGAGGGGCAGCGGGCGATGCTGGCGGCTTTCCGCTCCACGGAGGTCGCGGGGGCGGCGGTAGACGCCATCATGGCCTCCGGCGTGATCCCCGTAGCGCTGGAGTTCATGGACAAGCCCTGCATTCACGCCTGCGAGGCCTTTGCCCATGCCGGCTACCCGCTGGACGCGGAGGCGATGCTGATCATCGAGGTGGAGGGCAGCGGCGAGGAGCAGGACGCGCTGCTCGGGCGCATCCGCGAGATCTGCGAGCGCTTCGACCCCATCAGCATGCGGGTTGCGGCGAGCGCCGAGGAGTCGATGGCCATCTGGAAGGGCCGCAAGGGCGCCTTCGGGGCCGTGGGCCGGATCAGCCCCGACTATCTCTGCATGGACGGCACCATCCCGACGAGCGAGCTGCCGTATGTGCTCCGGCGGATTGGGGAGATGAGCGCGGCCTGCGGGCTGGGCGTCGCGAATGTCTTCCACGCGGGGGACGGGAACCTGCATCCGCTGATCATGTTCGACGCAAACGACCCAGAGAGCTTCGCCAAGGCCGAGGCCTTTGGGGCGGACATCCTGAAGCTCTGCGTGGAGGTCGGCGGCTGCCTGACCGGGGAGCACGGGGTGGGCGTGGAGAAGCGCGACCTGATGGGCGTGCAGTTCACCCGGCCGGAGCTGCAGCAGCAGCGACGGGTGAAGGAGGCCTTCGATCCGGAATGGCTGCTGAACCCGGCGAAGGTGTTTCCGCTGGAGGGAGCGCTGGCACCGCCCGCGCATTAGGGGCGGGCGCGTTGTCGCGCGCGCGGCTTGCGCCGGGCTGCGCGATGGGCGAGGCCTCTGCGTGGCGGGGACGGGCCGGTCCGGCCTGGCCGGGGTTCGGGGGCGGAATACGATGAGCGGGGAAGGGTCCAGGATCGCGCCGGCCGACGAGGCCGGGGTTTCGGCTGCCGTGGTCGCGGCCCATGCCGAAGGGGTGCCGCTGGCGGTTGAGGGGCGCGGCACCAAGGCCGCCATGCTGCGGCCGGTGCAGGCGGCGCGGACGCTCTCGCTGCGCGCCGTCTCGGGCATCACCTTCTACAAGCCCGAGGAGATGGTCATCAGCGCGCGCGCCGGAACGCCGCTGGAGGAGATCGAGGCGGCGCTGGCGGAGCGGCGCCAAAGGATCGTAGCGGAGCCGCCGGACCTCGGCGCGCTGCTGGGCGCCACCGGGGGCGGGAAGGGCAGCATCGGCGGGGTGGTGGCCTGCAACCTCTCGGGTCCGCGGCGCGTGGCCGGCTTCGCGACGCGCGACCTGGTGCTCGGCCTGCGCTTCGTGAACGGGGAGGGCGAGGTGCTTCGCTCGGGCGGGCGGGTGCACAAGAACGTCACGGGACTTGACCTCTGCAAGCTGCTCTCGGGCAGTCACGGGACGCTGGCGGTGATCACGGAGGTGACGCTGAAGGTGGGGCCAGCGCCGGAGCGGACGGCGACGCTGGTGCTGCCGGTGGCCGACGAGGCAGCGGGGGTGGTGGCACTCTCCGCCGGGCTGACGAGCCCTTTCGGCGTGACGGGGGCGGCGATGCTGCCGGAAGGAGTCTCCGCGAACGGGGTAATGGGGCCCGTCGCCCTGCTGCGCCTGGAGGATGTGGAGGCCTCCGTGCGCTACCGGATGGAGCGGCTGCGGGCGGCGCTGCCGGGCGGGCGCGTGCTGGAGGGCGACGAGTCACGGGCGCTGTGGCGCGCGGTTCGGGACGCAGCACCGCTGGCGGTGGCGCAGGGGGAGGCCGTGTGGCGCCTCTCCGTCCGGCCCTCCCGGGCGTCCGCGGCGGTGGCCGCGCTGCGCAGCATCGGGGCGCGGGTGATGCTTGACTGGGGCGGCGGGCTGGTCTGGGTGGCCGGCGCGGCGACGTCGGCGGTGCATGAGGCGGTAATGGAGACGGCGCGGCGGGCGGGCGGCACCTTTACCCTCTTCCGCGCCCCCGACCCGATGCGCGTCTCGGTGCCCGTGATTCCCGATGAGGTGCCGGCGTTGGCCGCCCTCTCGGCGCGGGTGAAGGCGGCGCTGGATCCGGGCGGGCGGCTGAACCCGGGGCGGATGCGCGCGGGGGGCTGAGGGCCGGCGCCTTGCGTGGCGCTGCCCCACACACGATCACGCCATTATCACGGCTCCTGGCCTGTTCCGTATCGAAAGGCCGGTTCAACATCGATCCCATTACCCTCGGAGAGATAAAGATGATGCGGTCAGCCTTGCTGCGCCGGGGCCTCCTGGCCCTTGGCCTCCTTGTCGGCGGCCTGGCCGCCCCGCCGGTGCGGGCCCAGAACAGCGATCCGAGCTTCAACGTGGTCAACCGCTCCGGCCGGACGATCCAGGAACTCTACGTCTCCTCGGCGCAGGTGAATTCCTGGGGGCAGGACCTGCTGGGTCAGAACGTGCTCGACAATGGGCGCTCCTTCCCCGTGCGGCTGCCGAGCGGGCAGTGCGTGAACGATATTCGCGTGGTCTATGATGGCGGGCAGTCAGAGGAGCGGCGCGCGATCGATACCTGCCCGCTGAACGAGGTGGTCTTCGGCCAGGGGTCCGGCGCGCCCGGTGGGTCCGGCAAGGGAGGCGCGCAGGCGGCGGGGCGCACAGGCAATCCCTCCTTCAACCTCGTGAACCGGACGCGCAAGACGATCCAGGTGCTGCGGGCCTCGCCGAGTTCGCAGAGCAGCTGGGGCGACGACCGGCTGGGTGACGCCGTAGTGGCGCCGGGCGGGACCTTTGCCATCCGCCTGCCGGCCGGCGAGTGCAACTACGACATCCGCGTGGAGTACGACGACCGCTCGGCCGAGGAGCGGCGGGCCGTGGACCTCTGCAACGTCTCCAGCGTGACCTTTCCCTGACGCAGACGGGCCAGGCTGAGCTGCCCAGTCCTGGCTTGGTTCTTGCAAAACCTGACCCGGAAACGAGGGGCGGCTGGCCGCCCCCTTCTCTGAGGGCAGAGCATGAGTCAGACGATTGGCCGGCGCGCGGCGCTGGGCCTCGGCGCCGGACTGCTGGCGGCGCCGAGGCTTTCCCTGGCGCAGGCGCCGCACAAGCTGCGCTTCACCCTCGATTGGGTAATCCACGGCGGCTACTCCTTCGCCGTCGCGGCGGAGCGGGGCGGGCTGTTCCGCAAGTACAACCTCGAGATGCCGATCAACCGCGGCTACGGCTCGGGGCGCGTGCCCGTGGATATCGCGGCCGGTACCTACGACATCGGCTTCGGCGACCTGACCTCGCAGCTGCGCTTCATGGCGGAGAACCCGGACCGCGGGCTCGTCTGTGTCGGCGTGCTCTATGACCGCTCGCCGCTCTCGGCCACGGTGCGAGCGGATGGGCCGATCCGCGAGCCGAAGGCGCTGAACGGCAAGACGCTGGCGGCGCCCGAATTCGACGGCGGACGGCAGATCTTCCCCGTCTTCGCGAATGCGGCCGGGATCGACCTTGGCTCGATCAACTGGATGAGCGTCTCGCCCGAGCTGCGCGAGCCGATGCTCGTGCAGAAGCGCGCCGATGGGATCACGGGCTTCATCACCTCCACCGCCATGTCGCTGAAGGCGCTGGGCATGGACCGGCCGCAGCAGCGCGTCTTCTACTACCGGGATCACGGGCTCGACTTCTACGGCTCGGGCATCGTCACCACGCGGGCAATCCTGCGGGAGAAGCCGGAGGCGGTGCGCGCGGCGGTTGGTGCGCTGACCGAGGGGATGATCTGGGCCTACAAGAACCCGAACGAGGCTATCGTCGCGCTGAAGGCGCGCGAGCCGCTGACGGACGTGGCGATCGAGACGGAGCGGCAGCAGATCTCCTTCGACGAGATGATGCTGTCGGACAAGGTGCGGCAGCACGGGCTCTCCTTCGTGGAGGCGGACCGGCTGAAACGGCAGATCGACGCCACGGTGGAGACCTTCAAGCTGCCGAACCGTCCGACGCCGGAAATGGCCTATACGGACGAGTTTCTGCCGCCTCGGGCGGTGCGGATGCTCTGAGCGGGCAGATCTTGTGACTCTGGGGAGAGAAAGAAGGAGTTCTTCCTCTCCCCAGACCCCTCTCATCATCTTTTTCTTCGAGTTCGGAATGCTTTGTGTCCGGTGCGCCTCGGGTCATAGACCCGAGGCGACCGCACACGCAGAAAGGGGGCCAGGAAAGAGCCGGTCCCTAACCATTGCATCCGCGGCAGCCAGATGGGGATCCAAGGGCCTCAGGCCCTTGGCGGGAGAGGTTCGGAGAGGGCGGCGCCCTCTCCGAGGCCGCAAGAGCGGAAAACCGGGGACTTCCTTCTCCCCGCGATCCGCCGAAGGATGATCCGACCGGAGGGTTGAAGCATGGAACGAATTGGGATCGTCGGCGGCGGGGTCGGTGGTCTGACGGCCGCGATCGCCCTGCGGCAAGCGGGGCACGAAGTAGTGGTGTTCGAGCAGGCCGCGCGCTTCGGGCGTGTTGGGGCCGACATCAACCTGACGCCGAATGCGGTGCGCGCGCTCGACGGGATCGGGGTTGGCACGGCGCTGCGGGAACACGGCGCGCGGCCGGTCGCGCGGGTGAGCCGCACCTACGACACGGGGGAGGAGACCTCGCGCCTGCCGATGTCGGACGAGGCGGAGGCGAAATACGGCGCGCCGCAGCTCACGCTGCACCGGGCGGACCTGCTGGTAGCGCTGGAGGCGGCGCTGCCGGCGGATTGCGTGCGGCTGGGGCGGCGGGTGGCTTCGTTGGAGGAGGTCAGGGAAGGAGTGCGCGTCCTGTTCGAGGACGGGAGTGCGGAGGAGGTCTCGGCGCTGGTAGGGGCCGATGGCATCCACTCTGCGGTGCGGACGGCGCTGTTCGGAGAGGAGACACCGCGCTTCACGGGTGTTGTCGCCTATCGTGCCGTGGTGCCGCGAGCGGGGCTGGACCTGCCGGGGCTCGACCAGTTCACCAAGTGGTGGGGGCCGAACCCTTCCAGCCAGATCGTGACCTTCCCGATCAGCGCGGGGCGGGACGTGTTCATCTTCGCGACCACGCCGCAGGAGAGCTGGCGTGAGGAGAGCTGGACCCTGCCGGGGAGCGTTGAGGAACTACGTGCGGCGTATGCGGATTATCACCCAGAGGCGCGGGCGCTGCTCGGGGCCTGCGACAGCGTGCTGAAGACGGCGCTGTACGAGCGCGATCCGCTGCCCAGCTGGTCGCGCGGGCGGGTGACGCTGCTCGGCGATGCCTGCCACCCGATGCTGCCCTTCATGGCGCAGGGCGCGGGCCAGGCGGTGGAGGATGCAATCGTGCTGGCGCGCTGCCTCTCGGGCAGGGAGGACGTGCCGGCGGCGCTGCGCCGCTACGAGGCACTGCGGCAGGAGCGCACGGCACGGATTCAGATCGGCTCCCGCGGGAACAACTGGCTGCGGGCGGGTGGGAACGGCGACTGGGTCTATGGCTACGACGCCTGGGCGGTGCCGCTGGAAGGGGTGCCATTGGGGGAGCCCGAGACGGAGCTGCCGCACGGGGCGGCGGCGGACGTGGCATGACGCCGCGACGCGTCGAGGCGGGCGCTCTCGCCGTCGCTTACGAGGAGAGCGGCGATCCCGGCGGTTGGCCCGTGCTGCTGATGCACGGCTTTCCTTATGACGCGCGGGCCTATGACGAGGTGGTGCCGCATCTTACGGCGGCGGGCGCGCGGGTGATCGTGCCCTGGCTGCGCGGCTATGGCGGGACGCGGTTCCGCGCCGACGCGACGCCGCGCTCGGGGGAACAGGGAGCGCTCGGTCAGGATCTGCTGAACCTGCTGGACGCGCTGGGCATCGGGCGCGTGGTGCTGACGGGCTATGACTGGGGTGGGCGCGCGGCCTGCGTCGTTGCGGCGCTCTGGCCAGAGCGTGTGGCGGGGCTGGTTTCCCAGAACGGCTACAACATCCAGGACATCGCCCATGCGATGGAGCCGATCGCGCCCGAGGACGAGCACCGGCTCTGGTACCAGTACCTGTTCCACACCGAGCGTGGACGGGCCGGGCTGGAGCGGGACCGGCGCGGGCTCTGCCGGCTGCTATGGCGGCTGTGGTCGCCGGAATGGAGTTTCGACGAGGCGACGTTCGAGCGCACGGCGGCGAGCTTCGACAACCCGGACTTCGTGGAGGTGGTGATCCACTCCTACCGGCACCGCTTCGGCCTCGTGGCGGGCGATCCGGCGGTGGCGGAGGTGGAGCGGCGGCTTGCGTTGCGGCCGGCGATCACGGTGCCGGCCATCACGCTCGACGGCGACGCGGACGGGGTTCTGGCGGGCGGTGGCACGGCCGGGCACGCGCGGCACTTCGCGGGGCCGTACGAGCACCGGGTGCTGCGCGGAGGCGGGCACAACCTGCCGCAGGAGCGGCCGGCGGAGTTCGCCGCGGCGGTGCTGGATGTCCGGCGCCTGTCGGCGCCGCGCCATCCCACCGCGGATGCTCCGCCGGAGTAGCTCCCGTCAGCACCGAGCCTGCGTCCGGCCGATCAGCCGCTCCAACTCCGTACGATTATGGTGACGGCCACGCCGGCCAGGGCCAGGCCGGCGACCCTGTTCATCAGCCCGAGGATTCGCGCTGTCACACGATCTCGAAGCAGGGATATTCCCCCACTCAGGACGCACCACCAGCCGAGGGAGCCGACGAAGACGCCCGCGATCAGCAGCGGTGCCGAGGCCACTGCTCCCCGCCCGAGAAGGAGCGGGGCCGCCGCGGCGAAGAGCAGCGGCGTGGCCGGATTGAGGAAGCCCAAGCCGACGGCACCGCAGTAGGAGGACAGGAGGGAACAGGGTGCGGCGGGCGCCACCGCCTTGATCGCGCTCCGCCGCAGCACCCTGATTGCGAAAAGGAGAAGCACGAGGCCGGAGGTGATCGGAACAAGCTCCATGCAGAGCCATCTCTGCGCGAGCCCGATCCCGCCCGCGACGGCCAGCGTGCCGTAGAAGAGATGCACCGTTGCCACGCCGCAGCCCGTCGCAATGCCGCGCGCGATGCCCGTCGTGAGGGTGCGCTCGATGCACAGAAGGCTGCTCGGCCCGATCGGCGCCGCGATCGACAGGCCGACCCCGGCGCCCAGCAGCAGGGAGGAGATCACCGCGCTCACCGCCGGCATCCTTCGCCCAGGCCGCCGGCGCGGGCAGTGGGGAACAGCAAGCCGGGCGACGACGCGCGGCTCCCCTGTCCAGCGGCATCCCCAGTCCCGGTCATTCGTCCCACCCCGAGCTATCACTCGATAAAAGACCAGGGGTGGAGGCGATCTATTCGTGACCAGTCAGTTTTTCGGCAGCTTTCCGGGACGCTTATCATCAGCGCCACAGGCTCGCGAACTCGGCCAGCTCGCGGGCATTCAGGTCGGAGACGGCCCAGAAGATCATGCCGTTCGCCCACCAGTGGATGTAGTTGTAGCCCTCGCGGGTTCCTGTAGCGCCTGCCGTGCTCTCGTCCGGTTCGGCTGGCCAGACGAAGAGATCGATGATGTGTTCCCGCCGCTTGTAGACGAGGGCGGCGGCCGCGTTGCCGGGTACGTGGTCGAGGCGCGCGCCCACGAGCGGGAAGCCCTTGGCGGCCAGATCCTGAACGGGCGGCGCGAAGGGGAGCCGCCCGGCAAACCACGGTTTCACCGTGTGCTGGTCAGTGGAGACGACATCGAGAAGATGCTGGGGCTGGAGCGCGCGGATGTGGGACGCCACGATGAAATCGGGGTTGATGCCGGGCCCCGCGTCCCGGATGGGCAGCAGGCTGAGGAAGGCCACGCCCGCGGCCAGGGCGCCCGCCGCGAGCGCTCCCGTCGACCAGCGGCGCAGCGACCGCGGACGTCCTACCTCGCTGGCGCCGACCCTCTTCCGCACAGCCTCCCGCAGGTGTCCTGGGGCGCGGTGGCGCGGGACATCCCGGCGCAACGCGCCCGACAGCGCGATGAGCCGGGTCTGAAGTTCCGCGCAGGCGGGGCAGGTTCCCAGATGCGCGGCGACGCGCGCGGATTCGGCTGCCTGCAATTCACCGTCCACGTCCGCCTGCATCAGCAGCCTTATCTCGTCGCAGGATTCACCGCTCTTCACCGGCTGCTCCTTCCTGGACGAGGAGGGCGCGACGGGCGCGCCAAAGACGGGACATCACCGTCCCGATGGGTACTCCGGTGACCTGGGCGATTTCTTTGTAGGAGAGCTCCTCAAGTTCCTTCAGCACGATGCATTCTCGCAGCTCGATCGGCAGGGCCGCCAGCGCTTGCTCGAGGCGCGCCGCATCCTCAAGCCTCGATAGTGCCGCGTCCGGGCCCTCTCCTGTGTCCGGAAGGTTCCGCACCATGTCACCGTCGAGCCCCTGGCCCTGCTCCGCGGCTTGTCCGCCTTGCCGGCGCGCGGCGAGCATCGTGTAGGCGGTGTTGCGTACGATGCGCATGAGCCAGGCACGCCCATCCTCGCCGCGGAAGGATGCGAAGTAGCTCAGTCCCCGGAGCACCGCCTCCTGCACGACGTCCTCCGCGAAATGGGGAGCGCGCACCAGCCAGCGCGCCAGGCTGTACGCGGCGTCCAGGTGGGTCAGCACCACGTTCTCGACGCGAAGTCTGGCAGGATCCGGCACCGGCCCGGTCCTCGCCCGGCGGGACCATCTCACGCACCGGTCTCGTTGGCGGGCCGGACCCGCGCCCGGGGCCTGCCCGGAGGATCTTCCGAAAATGCCAGCAGGGACGTCCAGGGATTGGCCTGTCCTGATCGCGGCCTGTCGCTCCCCGGCCGGCGGGCGCGCAGGCGGCCGGCGGGGAACGGGCCTGCCAAGAGCACGGCCGCCCCGTTCACCGGAGGCGGTGCGGCCCGCGGGGCGCCGCTACGATCTCCCGGTCGGGTTTCGTCGCGGCCCCTGCGCTGGTCCACGCGGCGCCGCGTTCGTGAACATCGCTCGCCACGGCCAGGTCGTGCCCTTCCGAAACCGTTCATGGCCAACCTCGCTTGCCCCATCTGCAGACTAGCGTCGGCACGGTGTTATTCACGGCGGGAGCGGTTTGTTACAATTCTCTGTCCAGCGGCCTGATTTGGCCCTGCTCGAAACCGAAGATCCTGGCCGTGCATCCATTCCGTTTCAGGGAGTGCGGACCATCAGCCGCCCGCCGCGTCCTCCGGCTCGGCGAGGAGGTTCGCAAGGTCCAGGCGACGGGTGAACATGCCGAGGGAGCCGTCGGGGTTGCGCGGCCATTCCTCTCGAGGGCGATCGCGGTAGAGCTCCACGCCGTTGCCATCGGGATCGTGCAGGTAGAGCGCCTCGGAGACCCCATGGTCGGAGGCCCCGTCAAGGCGGATTCCGGCCGCGAGCACCGTGCGCAGAGCGCGGGCGAGGGAGGCGCGGTCCGGATAGAGCAGCGCCACGTGGTAAAGGCCCGTTGTGCCGGGGGCCGGTGGCGGGCCGCCCGCGCTCTCCCAGACATTGAGGGCGATGTGGTGGTGATAGCCGCCCGCGGAGAGGAAGACGGCGCCGGGATAGCGGGCGGTCTCCTCCAGCCCGATCACGTCCCGCCAGAAACCTAAGGCACGGTCGAGGTCGGAGACCTTCAGGTGCGTGTGGCCGATGGAGAGGCCGGCGGGGGCGCGCGGACGGAGGGGGACGGGAATGGTGTCGGGCATGGGCGGCTCCTTCACCCTCTTATCTGGGCCGCCGGGCGCGGGCGGTCCAATCCCCTGACCAAATGGGCGGCATGGACGGGGCGTATCGGATGCGGCGCGCGGTGGTCGGCAACGGCGCGGGGGAGCGGGCGTTCTTCGGGCTCCCCTTTCCGTTGTGGAGAACGACATGGCCCAGGATACCGATGGGGCGAGCCGGCGCGGCCTGTTGCGGGGCGGGGGGCTGACGGCGGCGGGCCTTGCCCTCGGGGCGGCCGGCGCGCCTGGCTATCCCGCGCCGACGCCGACGGACCTGGGCGGGGTGACGGAAGGGCGCATCACTTTCCCGAACTGGCGGGGGGAGGCGGACACGCCCTCGGGGCCGACGCCCAACCCGCTGCCGCCGTCCGAGCGTGTCGGCTACGCCATCATCGGCCTTGGGCGGATCAGCGTGGAGGAGGCGCTGCCGGCCTTCGGGGAAGCCAAGCAGTCGAAGCCCGTCGCGCTCGTCAGCAGCAGCCCGGAGAAGGCGCGGGAGGTGGCGCGGCGCTACGGCATCCCCGAGAGCGCCGTCCATTCCTACGAGGAGATGGAAAAGCTTCGGGACAACCCGGAGGTGAAGGCCGTCTATATCGGCCTGCCCAACGCGATGCACCGCGAATACACGGTGCGTGCAGCGGCGATCGGAAAACACGTCCTCTGCGAGAAGCCGATGGCGGCCACCGTCGAGGAAGCGGCGGAGATGGTGGCGGCCTGCGAGCGCGCGCGGGTGAAGCTGATGATCGCCTATCGCTGCCAGTACGAGCCCTATAACCGCGAGGCGATCCGCATCGTGCGCAGCGGGGAACTGGGCAAGTTGCGGTCGATCCAGGCGGTGAACACGCAGTCCCAGGGGCAGGTGGCGCAGTGGCGTTTCAACCACCGTCTGGCCGGCGGGGGCGCGCTGCCGGATATCGGGCTCTACTGCCTCAACGCCACGCGCTATCTCACCGGCGAGGAGCCGATCGATGTCTTCGCCCGCAGCTACTCGCCGCCCGGCGATCCCCGCTGGTCGGAGATCGAGGAGAGCGTGTCGTTCATGCTCCGTTACCCGTCCGGCGTGATCGCGAACTGCCTGACGCAGTATGATGCGTTCAACGACAAGTCGATGACGCTGCATTTCGAGCGCGGGACGGTCGAGATGCCCGATGCTTTCTCCTATGTCGGGCAGCGGATGTACGTGTCGCAGCGTGCGGGCAGCATGACCGCACGGACGGAGCGGACGATCGAGCACAAGAACCAGTTCGCGACGGAGATCGACCACTTCTCCGAATGCATCCGCATGGACCGCCAGCCGCACACGCCCGGAGAGGAAGGGCTGCAGGACCAGAAGTTGATGGCGGGGATCTACCGCTCCGCCCAGGAGGGGCGGCCGATCGAGATGCCGAGGCCGCTGGGGCCGACGCGCGGGCCGGACCCGTCGCAGGGCGGGTAAGGCGGGCGGCGCGGCGGCCCCGCTGGCGGGGATCGGCGGCCGCGGTTGACCGGGCAGCGGAGGGCGCGGAGAAGGGGGGGGCCCGGCCCCTTCGGCCTGGTGCGGGCGTTGGCGCCATCAACGCACGACGGGGCCGCCGTGGCCCGAGCCGGGCGCCCCTGATGTCCCCTTCCGCCGTTCCCGCCCGGGCGCTGCTGCCCTATCCGCTGATCGTGCTGGTGGGGTTCCTCTCCATCGCGCTGCCGCTGCCGGTGCTGTCCCAGCACGTGAACGAGGGGCTGGGATTCAGCCTTCTGACCGCCGGGGTGGTGATCGGGGTGCAATCCGTCGGCACGATCCTGACGCGGCAATGGGCGGGGCGGCTGGTGGACCGGGCGGGCTCCAAGCGGGCGGTGCTGCTGGGACTGCCGCTGGCAGGGCTCTCGGGACTGCTGTCCCTTCTCTCGGCGCTGCTGCCGGACCCAGTCCCGGCGCTGGCGGTGCTCGTGGTGGCGCGGCTGCTGATGGGGCCGGCGGAGAGCCTTGTCCTCGTCGGGGCAATGACCTGGGGGATTACCCGGCTCGGTGCCGCGCGCACGGGGCTGGTGATGACCTGGCAGGGGATGGCCATCTTCGTGTCCTTCGGGATCGGCGCGCCGGTCGGCCTCCTGCTGATGGGCCGGTTCGGCTTCGCCGGTGTTTCCGTGGCGATGATCGTGGTGGCGCTGCTGGGCTTGGCCCTCGTGCTGCCGCTGTCGCCGGTGGCGCCTCTCGCGCGCGGGGTGAAAACCTCGGCGCTGAGGGTGTTCGGGCTGATCTGGCGTGAGGGGGTGGTGCTCTTCCTTGGCGCAGCGCCGCAGGCACTGCTGAGCGGCTTTGTCGCGCTGCACTTCGCCAGCCGCGGTTGGGACGGGGCTGGGCTGACGCTGACGGGCTTCGGCGCCGGCGTGGTAGCCGCGCGGCTGCTTTTCGGGGGAATGCCGGATCGCATCGGTGGGCGCCGTGTCGCGCTGATCTCGCTGGGGGTGGAGGCGTTGGGGCAGGCGCTGCTCTGGGCGGCGCCAGGGCCAGTGATGGCGGTGGTGGGCGCGACGCTGAGCGGGGCGGGGATGTCGCTGATCTTCCCGGCCCTGGGGGTAGAGGCGGTGCGGCGGGTGCCTGCAGCCAGCCGCGGGCTGGCAGTGGGCAGCTTCTCGGCTTTCTTCGACGCGGCGATGGGGCTTGCCGGGCCCATCGGTGGGCTCATCGCACTGTTCGGCGGTTTCCCCGCGGTTTTCCTGGCGGGCGGGATCGCCTGCCTCACCGGAATGGCGCTGCTGCTGCGGAGCGGCAGGGCGGCGCAGGCATAGATAAGGGGCGGCGGATCGCTCCGCCGCCCCTTTCAGTTCAGCCGGCCCAAGCCGTCAGGTCACCGCCAAGCGGCGCTCGACGATCTGGGTCTTCATGTTCTTCTGCAGCTTCTCGAAGGCGCGAACCTCGATCTGCCGCACCCGCTCGCGCGAGATGTTGTACTGTTGCGAGAGTTCCTCGAGCGTCGTCGGCTCGTCCTTCAGGCGGCGCTCGATGAGAATGTGGCGCTCGCGGTCGTTCAACGTGCTGAGCGCCCCGTTGAGCAGGTCGCGGCGGTTGGACATGTCCTCGCGCTCGGCCACCTCGCTCTCCTGGCTCTCGCCCTCGTCCACCAACCAGTCCTGCCACTCACCCTCGCTGTCAGCGCGGATGGGGGAGTTGAGGCTGTTGTCCGGGCTGGCGAGGCGCCGGTTCATCGAGACCACGTCCTGCTCGGGCACCTGGAGGACGCGGGCGATCTTCTCGACCTGCTCGGGCTTGAGGTCGCCTTCCTCCAGCGCGGCCATCTGGCCCTTCAGGCGGCGCAGGTTGAAGAAGAGCTTCTTCTGGGCGGCGGTCGTGCCCATCTTCACCAACGACCAGGAGTGCAGGATGTATTCCTGAATAGCCGCGCGGATCCACCACATGGCGTAGGTGGCCAGGCGGAAGCCACGGTCGGGGTCGAAGCGCTTGACCGCCTGCATCATGCCGACGTTGCCCTCGCTGATGAGCTCACCAACGGGCAGGCCGTAGCCGCGGTAGCCCATGGCGATCTTCGCCACAAGGCGAAGGTGCGAGGTGACCAGCTTGTGGGCGGCGTTCTCGTCCTGGTTGTCGCGCCAGCGCTTGGCGAGGTTCAGCTCCTCCTCCGGCGCGAGCATCGGGAACTTGCGGATTTCCTGCAGGTAGCGGGAGAGGTTGCCTTCGGGGGCAATCGGGATCATCGAAGTGGAAGCCATAAAAGCAACTGCCTCCTGATTCAGCCGGGCTGTGCCCCCGGGAGTGGCGGGCGCGCGAACGGCTGAGCAGCGGCCCGGGGAATCCGAGCCATGCCTTCGCGCGCTGGGCCCTGAGCCCATCAAGAACGCCTGCCATCCCCCAGGTTTTCGCATCCGCGAGGGAAGAAGACGGTCGTTCCGGAAGGGGATGTTTGAGGCACCCCGCTGCGAAAGCTGTCGTGCTTGTAATCTGGACCACCGGAAAAAGCAAGAGAAACCCGACTGAAACGGTCCGGTTACATGGCGTGCCGGGCTCGTGTTCAGGCCCTGTTCACGGGCTTTCCTGCGTGTCCAGCGCCGAAATCAGGGCAGCCATGTCCGACGGGAGGGGGGTCGAGAAAGATAGGGGCTTTCCCGTGATGGGATGATTGAAGCCCAGGGACTGGGCGTGCAGCGCCTGCCGGGGGAAAGAAAGAAGGGCATCCCGCGCCGCCTGCGGAAGCAGCTTCGCGCTTCCGGGGGTGCGGCGGAGATAGACGGGGTCGCCTACCAGCGGGTGGCCGATATGGGCCATGTGGACGCGGATCTGGTGGGTACGGCCGGTAGCGAGGCGGCAGCGGAGGAGGGAACAGGCGGCGCCCCAGGCCCGCTCCGTCGCGTAGTGGGTGAGGGCATGCTTGCCACGGGCGACGACCGCCATGCGCTTGCGGTCCGCCGGGTGGCGGCCGACCGGGGCCTCCACGCTGCCGGAGACGGGGGAGGGGGTACCCCAGGCAAGCGCAAGGTAGCTGCGGTCCAGATCGCGCTCGGCGAAGGCGGTGGAGAGGGCCTGGTGGGCGGCCTCGGTCTTGGCCACGACCATGACGCCGCTCGTTTCCTTGTCGAGTCGGTGGACGATGCCCGGCCGCTTCTCGCCGCCGATGCCGGAGAGGTCCTCCCCGGCATGGGCGAGGATGGCGTTGACCAGCGTGCCGTCCTGGTGGCCCGGCGCGGGGTGGACGACGAGCCCTGCGGGCTTGTCGAGCACGATGAGGTCGCGGTCCTCGTAGAGGATGGTCAGGTCCATGGCCTGGGGCAGCGGCGTCGCGGGCTCCGGCGGCGGGACGGCGAGGGTGTAGCGGGCACCGGGGCGGAGCGATTCGGAGGGGTCGGTGGTGGTGGTGCCATCGCGCGCGGCGTGGCCTGCTTCCACCAGCGCCTTGACGCGGGAGCGCGAGAGACCGCCCATGCCGGCGAAAGCCCGGTCCAGCCGCTCGCCCGCCTGTTCGGCGGTGGCGGTGAAGGAGAGGGGCTCGGCCGGTGCGGTGGAGGGGTCTGTGCGCGCGCTCAAGGTTCTCGTCGTGGGCATGGGGGTGCTGATCGTCGTCGGCACCGTCACCCTGGTTGTGCTGGTCATTCAGCGCGCGAGCAAGGCCGTGCCCTCGGCGCCGGCTGTGGTGGCCGTGCCGGCGGGGACGCCACTTCCGGCGGGGCTGACGCTCAGCCAGCCCGCGGGAAGCCGGATCGGCGGAATCGCGCCCGGGGGCGAGGGGCGCATTGCTGTCTGGGTGCAGCGGCCGGACGGGGACCGCGTGGTGATCCTCGATACGCGCAGCGGGCAAGCAGTGGGCGAGGTCCGGCTAGGGGAGTGAGGACGTGGCGCACCACAAGCCCAACCTGCCGGAGAAGAACTGCGCCGCCTGCGGGCGCCCCTTTACTTGGCGCCGGAAATGGGCGCGGGACTGGGAGGCCGTCCGCTTCTGCTCGGAGGCCTGTCGGGAGGGGCGGCACCCGGCTGCCGGAGGAAGGCGTGGAAAAAATGCGGAGAAGATGCCGGACCCGGGTTGATCCCTCCGGGGATCGCGGATAGAAGGCCGCTCCCGCAGGCCACGTCCCCATCGTCTAGAGGCCTAGGACACCGCCCTCTCACGGCGGTAACAGGGGTTCGAATCCCCTTGGGGACGCCAGCCGGCGTTGAATTGCTGGGTTTATGCGCGGTCCAACTCCCGCACCCCACAATCACCCTCACACTACTCAGCGAAGATGTTGAGACGATCGCAGGCTAGACGATCGCCTCGATGCTCCCCTACTCCGCAGGTAGCGTATGCTGCGGTAGGTGGTCTGACCCCCCCCCCTCAGAACAATCAGGGGGGCGGCAGAGACGCCGGTGAGCGGCTGCGGAAGCGTGCAGAGTAGGAAGCGGATGAGCACTGGTCAGGACAGTCGGTACTGGAGCATCGGCCGCCTTTCTCTCTTGCTGGGCTTCGGACTCCTTGCCGCTGCGAGCACGGCCCAGGCAGGTGACGTCGATGACCTCGACGTCTTCCTACCGACGACACTGGAGGACGCCTTCACGGGCAAGCCAAAGGAAGGCGAGCTGCAAGCCGGACTCCGCTTCGATCGGCGCCGTGGCCACGACGATCTGCAGATCTTCCCGCAATTTCAGGCCAGCCCTGTCGATGGTCTGCTCCTCAACGTCAGTGTCCCCTACATCGTCGGCTCAGGCGATCGTGCCAATCAGGGGCAGGTGAGCGCGGGTGCGCTGTACAACTTCAATCGGGAGACGCGCTGGCTCCCCGCCTTCGCCGTCGGCATCGATGCCAGCACGCCCCTCGGGCCCGGGGACAGGGCCACCCAGCTGCAGCTGACGGGGGTTGCGACGCGGACCATCGACCCGGCCGGCAACAAGCGTCTGCACCTGAATGCGGCCTGGATCACGCGCTTTGCCCCCTCCGTCCAGGAGAGGCACAACCAGTACCGGGTGGTCGCAGGCTATAGTCAACTTCTCGGTCGCGACACGGCGCTGATCGTGGACTACGTGCGCGAACGCCAGGAATTCGGGGAGCGCGATGCGAATATCGTCGAAGTTGGCGTCCGGCACCGGCTGAGCGAGCGGGTGACGGCCGGCTTCGGGGGAGGTGCTGGCATCGGCAGGGATTCTCCCAAGTATCGCGCCCTGTTCAGTCTCGAGGTTGACCTCTGAGATAGCAGGCGGGGCAAGTTCATCCCGAAGATCAGGGGGTGCGGTTGCGCAGAGAGGAGATGGCATGAAGCGGCTGTGCAGCGTCAGTGCATCCTGGCTGGCCGTCGCGGCCCTATGTGGCAGCGCTTCGGCTCAGGAGCGGCCGCCGCCCTCGACCCTCGAGGCCCAGTGCCGACAGGAGGTGGATCGGAAGTACCCGCCCGGCTCCCTTTCCCGGAGCCGGAATGAGCGGCAGCGGCTCATCGAGGCCTGTGTGGCGAATGGTGGGCGGCTTCCGGGATGACGTGAGGCAGCGGCATCACGAGGCTGGATGGTGCGAGGGACAGGCGCTCGGCTGAGGAAGAGGAGGAAATGAACGATCTTGGCTGGACCACGGACGCTCAGGGACGGCGGGTCATGCTTGGCCTGACTGCGGATGAGACGGCCGAGTACCAGAGCCTGCTGAACGTGTCGGCCGGCGTGTCGTGTGAGGAGATGCAGGCCCGCTTCGCGTCCTTAAGCAGGCTGCACGAAACTGCTCTGTATGCTGCCGGGGAGGCGTTCAATACCGGGAACGGCGGCGGTGCGGGCGCGTATTCGCGGAGGGAACGGCCCGAGTGAGCTTGGCGCCGCCCGTCAGCGGCTCAGTCGGCTGAGACTGGACCGACCCGTGCTCGTCGGTGGAGCGGTGACCGCGCTGCTAAGGCTTGGGGCGTGCAGGCGTTCATCGGGACAATCAGAAACCTGTGCGACGCTTCCCTTCGCCAGGGTGGCGCCGACTTCTGGTCTCCTCGCTTCCCGATGGGCCGGAGGCCTGGGCTTAGCCGCCACCGCCTTCGTTCCAGTGGTCATCAGGTGCCGGCCCCGGTTTGAGCGGCACGTCCACCTCGCAGACCAGACCCGAAGGCTCCCAGCCGAGCGACAGCGTCCCGCCGAGCTGCGCCCGCACCGTCCCGTCCAGCACCCGCGTCCCGAAGCCCCGCCGCTCCGGCGGCCGCTCGACCGGCGGCCCGCCCGCCTCCGCCCAGCACAGGCGCAGCCGCCCGGGCGGGCTGCCCTCCACTCTCCAGGTGACTGCCACACGGCCCGCAGGGGTCGAGAGGGCGCCGTACTTAACCGCGTTCGTGGCGAGTTCGTGGATCGCCATCGCGAAAGGCTGGGCCGCCCCGGCCGGAAGCGCGACGGTGGGACCTTCCACCGTGACCTGTGAGCGCCCGTCGTCGCGACCGAGGAACCCGTCCAGCTCGCCGCGCACGAGCGTCAGCAGGTCCGCGCCGGCCCAGTGCTCCTCGGCCAGCAGGGTCTGCGCCCGTGCCAGGGCGGCCACTCGTCCCTCGATCTCGCGAATATAGGCGGGCAGGTCGGGCGCGCGCGTCAGCCGCAGGGCGGCCTGCACGACCGAGAGGGCGTTCTTGGCCCGGTGGTCCACCTCGCGCGACAGGAGCGCCTGCCGCTCCTCAGCCTGCTTGCGCTTCGTGATGTCCACCACGGTTCCCGAGAAACGGATAGGCGCCCCGTCGGGGCCGTAGAGGCAGCGGCCGCGCGCGGCGACCCAGCGGACCTCGCCATCGGCCTGGATGAGGCGATACTCCGCCTCGTAGGGCTCTCCGGTCGCCACCGTGCGGTTCATCGCGGCCTCGACCCGCGGTCCGTCCTCCGGGTGGATCACGCGCGTGAAGTCCGCGAGCGGCGCGCCGGCCGCGGCCCGCTCCGGCTCCACTCCGAAGAGCCGGGCGAAGCGCGCGTCGGCGAAGAGGCGGTCTTCAGGGACGAGCCAGTCGTACAGGCCGACCATCCCCGAGGCGTCGAGGGCCAGCTGCAGCCGCCCCTCGCTCTCGCGCAGCTCCGCCTGCGCCCAGGCCCGCTGGACCGCGTCCCAGGTGCGCCCGGCGGCCTCCTCCACAAGTTCCACCTCGGCACCCGTCCAGCGGCGCGGGTGCCGGCTGTGGACGTAGAGGATGGCCGCCAGCCGCCCGAACGGGACGAGGGGGGCGACGACCAAGGCGCGGGTCTCGATGCCCCGCCATGTCGGCAGATAGGCCGGGTCGGCGGTGCGCGGGTCCGTCTGGCAGTCCTCCACCACCAGCGCGCGGCCGGCACGCAACTCGGCGATGACGGCTGGACCGAAGGCGTCGAGGAGGCGGGCTTCCCCCGCGAGGGACGGCACGTCACCGCCCGTCCAGTCGCGCTCGACCGAAACCGCCTCGCCGGACGCATCGACGATGCCGTAGCCCGCGCGATCGGCGCCGAGTTCCGCCCCGAGCAGTTCCGCCGCTTTTGTCGGGAGCACGTGCGGGCCTTCGAGGCCCCGGAGGGAGTCGCCGAGCCGAACGAGGAAGGCCTGCTTCCTCTCCATCTGCACCCGGGCGGTCGTCTCAGCCACGGCGCAGAACATGCCGGCGACGCGGCCGCCCTCGTCCCGCACGGGGGAGTAGGAGAAGGTGAACCAGGTCTGCTCGTCGAAGCCCTTGCGGTTCATCAGGAGCGGCAGGTCCTGACGATAGGTCGCCTCCCCGGCCATGGCCGCGTCGATCAGCGGGGAGATGTCGGGCCAGATCTCAGCCCAGATGTCGTGGAAACGAGCGCCGAGGGCGCGCGGGTGCTTCGCACCGAGGATCTCGGCATAGGCATCGTTGTAGAGGAAGCCCAGCTCCTCGCCCCAGGCGACGAACATCGGGAACTTGGAGCCGAGCAGCAGGCCGACAACCGATCGCAGCGATTGCGGCCAGGCGGATGGGTCGCCGAGTGACGAGGTGGACCAGTCATGGGCTCGCATCAGGGCGCCGGCTTCGCCGCCGCCGGCAAGGAAGGCGGGGCTCGGTCCTGAATCGGCCGGTCCCTGCGCGCGGGGGGCGGGAAGGGGAAGCCTCACGGACGAGCCGAGCGGCGCCCGCTGGCGCTGCGGCCCTGCCGCTCACGGATAGGTTCCATTGGGCCGATGTGCCCCACCTTGTCAGCCAACGCTCTCTCGCTGCGTGTTCGTTTCGCTCAGTAGCACCTTCGGGCAAGCCTTGGGAGGCAGGTGAGGGCAGCGAAGCATAGCGCAAGACGGCGGGGCCTGTGCGGACCGGCCGGGGCAAGCCGGTCTCGCGCCCCGGCCGTTGCTCCTTCAGTCACGGGTGGGTTCTCCTCCGCCCCAGCCGGGACAGGCGCGGCGTGAACGCGGGGCCACTGTGCCGGCCGTTCAGGGGACCGACAGGAGCAACGCGAGCCCAGCGGGCAGGGGCGCGGCTGCCAGCATCAGGGCCATGCGGGGCGCGTAGGTGAGCAGGATGGAGAGCGGGATGGCCGTGGCGGTCAGGATGCCCGCCCAGAGAACCAGGCCGAGACCCCAGCCGCTGGCCGACACCATCGCCAGCACTGATGCCACCAGGAGCAGCCATCCCAGGACACTGAGGAGGCGCCGCCGTCGGGGTGGAACGGCGCGCGTTCGGAAAACTTGTTCGTGATGCCGCTCCATGGCGAGGCACATCGCGACGAAGCCGGCATAGGCGAGCGAGGCGCCGAAGCCGATCATCGGGCCGCCTCCACCGATCGGCCCGGCCTTGGGATTGATGAGGGGACGCGGCTGGACGCCGGCGCCGGCCTGTGCCGCGCGACCTTCCACGCCAGCGCGCCGAGCATAAGCGCGCAGCCGAGTAGCCCCAGGTCGAAGCCGGCTCGCACGTGGTCGCCTTCCGACAGCGTCGCGAGGAGGTGGCGCTGTGTGACGAGGACGTTCAGCAGCGGAAGCAGCGCGAAGGCGAGGGCGCCGATCGCGAACTGCTCGATCCATGCCTGGCGCCCCCGGCGAAACAGGGGATGGATCAGGCAGAGGCCCCAGGTGGCGAAGAAGACGTGCACCTCCCAATCAGCGCGCTGCGGCATGCCTGCCGGGAGCAGCCGGTTGGCCCAGAAGAAGGCCGCCATCGCCAGAGGCAAGCCGGCGATGGTCGCCACGTTCAGGTGCTCCAACAAATGCGTGCCGAAGCCCACCCGCCCCTGCCGGGCGGCCTGCTGCCGCGTTTTCGTGGCCCAGAGGACGCAGCCGGTCGCGACCATCGCCGTGCCCGCCAGGCCGGAGAGGATGAAGAGCGCGCGCAGCAGCGGCCCGGCGAAGCGCCCGATGTGCAGGCCGTACATCCAGCCCCGCACCTCGGCGACGGGGTGCCCCTCTCCGCTGTCCTGGATCAGCGCGCCGGTCGGCCCATCGAAGGTCAGGCTCTGCGGGTTGTAGGAGATGCGCTCGGAATCCGCGCGCACGAGCTGGATGGTGGCGTTCGCGTCGCCCGGGTTGGCCACGACGATGCGGCCTACCCGCCCGCCGCCCCAACGCCGCTCCGCTTCCTGCACGAGGGGCAGGACGGGCGACAACGGGGCGGCGTTGCCGGCCCGCGGGCGCGGCGGCGCGCTGCCGAACGCTTCCGCGTTGAAGGCCGCGCGCCCGCCGGGATAGGCGCGGTCGATCCCCCAGGGCATGACCATGAGCATGAACAGCACCAGGCCGGTGTAGGTGATCATCAGGTGGTAGGGCAGCGCGAGCACGGCGCAGATGTTGTGCCCGTCCAGCCATGAGCGCTGGCCCTTACCGGGCCGGAAGGTGAAGAAGTCGGCAAAGATGCGCCGGTGCGTGATGATGCCGCTGACGATCGCCACCAGCATGAACATCGCGCAGATGCTGACGATCCAGCGGCCCCAGAGCACGCCCACGTAGTGCAGTTGGAAGTGGAAGCGATAGAAGAACTCCCCGCCCAGCGTCTCGCGCGCTTCCACCGTGCGGCCCGTGGCGGGGTCCAGCACCGCCTCGCGGAAGCCGCGGCCGCGCGCGCCGGGCTCGCGCCAGAACACGCGAAGCGTTGTGTCCCGCTCGTCGGGGAGGTTGATGAACCAGCTGGGCGAGTTTGGTGCCATCGCCTGCATGGCCCGTACCGCCACCTCCGCGTCCGCAGGTCCTGGGCGGGAGAGCGCAAGCTCCGGCCGCATCCAATAGGAGATCTCCGGCCGCAGATAGGCCGCCGTGCCCGTGAGGAACACGGCGAAGAGCACCCAGCCGACAAGCAAGCCCGCCCAGCGGTGGAGCCACGCCATGGACTGGCGGAAGCCTTCCTTCATGGAAGCTGACCTTGCACGACGAGGTGGATGAGGGTGAGCAACGCCGCCCCCGTGACCAGACCGGTGACGGCCCTCAGGGCGCTGCGCGCCGCGAAGGCCCAGATGATGGCCGCGGCGTGAACGGCGAAGCTCGCCATCGTGGCGGCGAGCACCGCCTCGGACCGTGCCAGCGGCAGGGAGAGCGACAGCACGACCGTCGCGAGCGCGGCCAGCGCGTAGCCGCCGCCGATTCCGGCGAGGGAGCGCAGCAGCAACCCCCCCAGCCGACGCCGTTCCGTGTCGGGTGGAAGCCGGACCCGGAGCGACGCGACGCTCCGGAAGGAGGGGCCGATCCGCGCCATCTCAGAAGCGGTAGCGCAGGGTGCCCAGCACCGTGCGGCCCGTGCCGTACCAGCAGGTGGAGTAGGCGAAACAGCTGCTGACGTAGCGCGTGTCCGCCACATTGGTGATGTTCAGCGAGGCGGTCGCGCCCTGGAAGCTCTGGCCCAGCCGGCCCAGGTCGTAGCGGATCGAGGCGTCGAACAGCGTCGCGGCGTCGACCTTGAAGCTGTTCGCGTCGTCGCCGAACGAGGAACCGAGGTAGCGCACGCCGCCGGCCACGCCCAGCCCGGCCGCCGGCGTGCCGTCCTGGAAGGTGTAGTCCAGCCAGGCGGAACCTGAATGCCGCGGAACGCCCCAGGGGGTCTTGCCCTGCAGGGCCACCGTTCCGCCTGTGCGCGTCGGGAAGAAGCCGAGATCAACGACGGTGGTGTTCCGCGTCTTGCTGAACTCCACGTCCTGGTAGGCATAGGCCGCCGTCAGGTTCAGCCCCTGCATCAGGCTGGCCTTCGCCTCGAACTCGATCCCGCGGGAGGAGGTCTCGCCCTGCTGCACGCTGAAGCTGGGTGCCACGGGATCGGTCGTCAGTACGTTCTGGCGCCGCAGGTCGAAGGCCGCCACGCTCAGCAGCAGGTTGGCGCCCGGCGGCTGGTAGCGCAGGCCCACCTCGTACTGCCGCCCCGTCGTCGGCTCGAAGGGGCTGCCCAACCGGTCCACGCCCGCCTGCGGCTCGAAGCTCTCGCTGTAGCTGGCGTAGGGGGCGATCCCGTTGTCGAAGCGGTACACCGCGCCCGCGCGCCCGGTGAAGGCGTGGGCGGTGGAGCGCGAGCGGGAGGAGACCGTCTGCGTGGTCAGGTTGCTGTTCTCGGTGGAGGTGTCGGACCAGTCCAGCCGTCCGCCGAACAGGAGCGTCAACCGGTCGAACTTCACCTGGTCCTGCAGGTAGACGCCGAGCTGGTTCTGGCGCTGGCTGGAGTAGCTGTTGAAGGGCGGGAAGAAGGTGCGCTGGTTGTCGTAGTTCGGGTTGAACAGATCCTGACGCGACAGCCGCTGCCCGAGTGCCGTGGTGGAGAGTGCCGAGCCCTGATAGACGTCGCTCAGCACCCGGTAGTAGTCGAGGCCGCCGAGCGCGAGGTGTTCGAGCGGGCCCGTGCGGAATCGCACCTGGGCCTGGTTGTCGATCGTGAACACGTCGATGTCCGTGTCCGTGCCGAATACTGAGCGCACCATCTGGCGGTAATCAGGCGTGACGCCCGCGTTGTAGACGCTGCGGTACTCGCCCTTCGTGTGCAGGTAGCGGAAGTTCTGCCGCAGGGTCAGCCATTCCGTCGCGCGGTGCTCGGCCTGGTAGCCGATGTAATAGTGCTCGCGGTTGGATCTCTCGAGGTTGGGATCGCCGTCGTAGAAGCGCTGGCGGATGCGGCCATTGGGATTGGGAAGGACGGAGCCGTAGGCCGGCACGCTGCCGTAGGAGCCGGACTCCGGGTCGCGCTGGTAGTGGCCCTGCAGCGTAATGGTGGTGTCGGCGTCGGGGCGCCAGGTGAGCGAGGGTGAGATGTAGTAGCGGCGCTCCCGCGTGCGGTCCAACTCGCCGTCGCCTTCGGAATAGGAGCCGATCACGCGGCCAAGCCACTGGCCGCTCTCGTCGAGCCGCCCGTTCAGGTCGAAGGCCGCGCGGTACCGGTCGCGCGTGCCGGCCTCGAGCAGCACCTCGCGGATCCGCTGGTCGGCCGGCCGCTTGGTGACGATGTTGAACAGCCCGCCCGGCGGCGAGCTGCCGTAGAGCACAGAGGCCGGGCCGCGCAGCACCTCCAGCCGCTCGATGCGGTAGAAGTCGGTGCTCGGGTTCGCGTCGCGGCCGCCTGCCGTCCGCAGGCCGTCCAGATAGGCGGCGGGGGAGTAGCCGCGGATCGTCAGCGCATCCAGCCGCACGGCGGTGGACCCGCGCGTGTCGGTGATGGCGCCCGCGGAGTAGCGCAGGGCCTGCGTCACCGTGCGCGCCTCGCGCGCCTCAATTTCGTCCGCCGTTATGACGGAGATCGATTGCGGGGTCTCTATCAGCGGCGTGTCGGTCTTGGTGCCGGTGGCGCTGACGCCTGCCACGAAGCCCTCGACAGGGCTGTAGCCGCGCTCGAGCCCGGCCTGAACATTCACCTCCGGAACCTGGACGGTTGAAGCGCCCGCCGGGTCTCCGAGTGACCGTCCGTCCTGCGCCAGGGCTTGCGGCGGCAGGATGGCGGAGGCCATCGCGCCGAGCACGAGGAAGCGCCAGCATCGCACTCGCTCTTCCGCAACTCGATCTTGCATGCGCCGCTACCCCAGTCTACTTTGTGAATGAGAATCGTTCTCATATAACCGCGGTGTAACCCGGGCAAGGGGGGCTGATGCTCGATCTCACGAACGAGCCCCCTGCCACGCGCCGTGGCGAGCCGCCGCGTCGCTCATCACCCGGGCGCCGTAATCCTGGCCGCGGCCCGCGGCCCCTTCGCAAAGGACCATGACCGTGAACCGTTCGCTCCTCGGCGCCCTCCTGATCGCCGGCAGTCTTGTCCAGCCCGCCGCCGCCCACATGGTCTGGCTTGAGCGCGGGGAGGACACCGTGCGGCTCTTCTTTGGCGAGTACGCCGAGAACCTGCGCGAGCGCCGGGGCGGGCACCTCGACGCCATCGCGGCGCCCCAGCTGGTCGGAAGCAACGCGTCCGCCTCGCGTGAGGCCGATCACGTCGCCTTCGGGCCGCTGCCGGGCGGCGACGCCCGCGCCACCGGGCAACTTGCCCCGTGGAGTGACCGCGCGCGGGGCGGGCGGACGCGCTCGGTCTACCTCGCCCGCGAAGGGCGGACCGACACGCGGGCCGTGCTGGACCTCGAGCTCGTGCCAGTCCGTTCGGACGGCGACGCCTTCACCCTGCTGTTCCGGGGAGAGCCCCTGCGGCGCGCGAAGGTGGTGCTGATCGGGCCGCCGGGCTGGAGCAAGGAACTTCAGACGGATGCCGAGGGGCATGTCACCCTGCCGACGCCCTGGGCTGGTCGCTACGTTGCCGAGGTGCAGCACGTCGATCCCACCGCGGGTGGCCAGGAAGCGGTCGCCTACGACCGCACGAGCTACGTCTCGACGCTGTCCTTCACGGTGCAGGACGGCATCCCCTGGACCGCGCAGCGATGACCGATGCGGGTTGAGGCCGTCACGACCCCGCTTGCTGCCGGGCGCCACGTCGTCAGGTGACGGCTTTCGGCGTGATCAGCGGACCGATTTGCCATCTCCCCCTCGTCGCATTTTGCTTTAGACGGGCGCTGCCGGTGCGCACACACTCGCGGCGAGAGGGAGTAACGGCATGCTCTTCCCCGGATGCTCCGGCCATGACGGGGCCGACACCGAGCGGCAGGATCTGCGGCAGCGGCCGGCCTGCCCCTTCGTGGCCGGCGGGAGGACGGTGCAGCCCGCGCTGACGTTCAGCGCGGCATCTGTCCTCTCCACGCAGATCGTTTGCGACGCCTGAAAGAGAGTGGTCGTGTTGCTTTCCCACCAGGAGCCATGATCGTGGGCCGCACGATGCCGACCCGCGCCCTGATGATCGCTCTCTGCCTGTTCGGGCTGATGACGGCTGCGGATGCCGCGCCGACAGATTGTCCGCAGCACTATCCCGGCGGTGTCGCGCCAGACATTACCCGCCCGGCCCTTGCGGCCAAGGTGCGCGAGCTGTGCTTCGAGGGCTATGCTGTGCTGCATAGCGGCGTCTCCCGCACCGCCCTGGCTTCCGCCGAGCACCTGACGCGCCGGCGCATCCAGCGGGCACGACAGCTGCAGCGCGACGATGCCTTCCATGCCGAGGAAGAACTGCCGGAGGACGAGAGGGCGCGGCTGTCGGATTACGCCCGCTCCGGCTTCGACCGCGGCCACATGGCGCCCTCCGGCGACATGCCGACCGCCTCTGCTCAGGCGGAGAGCTTCTCGCTCGCCAACATGGTGCCGCAGAGCCCCGGCTCGAACCGCTGCCTCTGGGAAGGCGTGGAGAGCACCGTGCGCGAGCTGGCCATGGAGGAGGGCGAGGTCTGGGTGCTCACCGGTCCCATCTTCGAGGGCCAGAACCTGCGGCGGCTGAACGGACGGGTGCTGGTGCCGACCTCTCTCTACAAGGCCATCTACGTGCCGAGCCGGGGCGTGGCGGGGGCTTACCTGGCTCCGAACGAGCCGGGCTTGGCGTGGCGAGCCGTGTCGCTCAACGAACTGCAGTGGATCGCTGGCATCGACGCCTTTCCATTGCTTCCCGCTGCAATGAAGGCGCGCGCCGAGCCCCTGCCGGAGCCGCGTCCGAGCAATGTCCGGGGCAGCTGCGACAATCAGCCGGACGTGGCGAGCAACGATCGTGAGGCGCAGCCGCCGAGGTCCAGACCAAGGCCCGAGCCGCCGCAGCCCGCGCCGCAGCCATCCTCCTGGATCGAGGAACGGTCGGGACTGATCCTGGCGGTGGTGTTCGCGGTGCTGATGGTGATCGCGCTCGTCCGAGTGCTCGGGCGTCGGTAGAGGAGGGCAGGGCCGTGAAGTTCATCCCCTATGCCGACGAGGCAGCGACGATGCGGCTGGATGGGATGATGGTGGAGAACCGGCTAGACAGGGTGTCTCTCTACGGCAGCCTGGACCTCACCCGTGATCGCGCCGGACTCGAGAGCGCGCGCAGGCTGCAATCGCTCCTGCAGGCCGCGATCGCGGTGCTGGAGGGCGAAGGGGAGCGGCTTCCGCAACGGGTCGTGACGGGCGAGGGCAACGACACCGTGCGGAATCCCTTCGGCTGAAGGATGGGCCGTTCTCAATCCATCCGGATCACGCGGCGGAAGTTGCCGTTGAGGATCGCAAGCTTCTCCTCGTCACCCAGGCCCGGCGTGCGGAGAATGTTGTCGATGGTGTCAGGCCAGACATAGGGCATGTCCGAGCCGAAAACGATCTGGCCGGGTCCCATCTCGGCGACGAGGTGGCGGATGCCCTCCGCCGAAAAGACCATCGAATCCGCCATGATCTGCGTCCGCAGGTACTCCGCCGGGCGGCGGCGGTTGAGGCAGTTTGCGCCGGGGCGGACGTCGCAGGCCACCTCGACGCGGCCGAGGTAGGAGGGCAGGTACCCGGCGCCGTGCGCCGCGATGATCCGGAGGTCCGGAAAGCGGTCGAGGGTGCCGTCGAAGATCATCCGGCTCAGGAACATGGTTGTCTCGAGCGGGTTGCCGATGACGTTGGCGAGATCCCCCCGGCCGGCCCAGCTGCGCGGCGGCACGAGGTTCTGCGCGTTGTCGGGATGCATGAAGACGGGCACGCCGAGCTCGACGACCTTGGCCCAGAAGGGGTCGAAGCGGGGCGCGGAGAGGATTTCTCCCTTGACGTGGCCGCCCACCGAGGCGGCGCGGGCGCCGAGGTGCCGCACCGCGTATTCAAGCTGTTCGGCCGCCAGTTCCGGGAACTGCACCGCCGGCGAGGAGGCCGCGAGGAAACGGCCTGGATAGGCGCGGCAGAGCTCGGCGAGTCCTTCGTCGTGCAGGCGCACGACGCGCTCTGCGAGATCGCGCTCGGCGTCGTACCACCAGTATATGTTCACCGAGAGCAGCGCGACGTCGATGCCGCGCGCATCCATCGCGGCGATCCGGTCCGGCGCGACGACCAGAGACGGCGGTGCGATCGGCCGGTCGAAGGGCGTGCCGCGGACCACCTCGCCCACCGAGGGGAAGGCGCAGTGGGCGTGCACATCGCAGACTTGCACGCGGCGGCCGCCCAGCGAGACACGGCGCGGCTCGGCGGGCGCGTCCGCCGCCAGGACGGGATTTGCGCCACAGGAACAGCCGACGAAGACGGCGCCGGCGGCACCGAGCAGGCCGCGGCGTCGGATATTGGTCATTGATCCTGCCCTCCCATCCGCCATGCATTCTCGCATGAATGATGAGGAAGCCTGTGCACGGGCAAGGCCTCGAAGCAAGCGGCGTGAGTGTGGCCTGCCAGGGAGCGGGACCCGTCCGGAAGGGCGGCCGGCCTTCGCGGGGGGAGGGCAGGCATCGGCCCTCTTCTCGGGTCCGTGGGTGACATGGGTTGAAGGCAGGGCTCAGCGCCGAAGGGGGCGAGTTCGGCAACCCGACGACGTGCTGAGTCGTTCCTGCAACATAAGGCGGGCGGGTCCGGAGGCGGACCCGGCAAGCTGGCCCTCCTGGGGACACTCCCCTTACGGCCACGCCCGCTGCCTTCCTTGATCCTTAGCCACGCGTCCCGCAGCCCGCCGCCGTCCTTGGCCGGTTCGACTGCCACCGTGAAGGCGTTCGCCGCCCCGGCGCAGTGGCCGATGTCCAGCGCGGCCGGCCTTGAAAGGGTGCCGGCGCCAGCCGTGTCACTCAGGCGGTGCCAGGCGGCATGGAGGTTGCGCAGCTCCGGCCGGCTGAGCCGCAGGAGCAGCGGGCGCGGGCAGGCGACCGAGGGCCGAGAGGACGTGCCGTGCGAGCTCCCCGGGGGTGAAGGGCTTGGCGAGCACGATCTCGCTGCCCGGCGTGCCCGGATCGCCGTAGCCGCTAACGAAGAGGACGGGAACACCGGGCCGGGCGGCGCGCAGGCGCTGGGCGAGTTCCGGCCCGCGCCCGCCGGGCATGGTGACGTCCGTGATGACGAGATCGAGCTGCGCGGCCGCCAGGGCCTGCACCATGGCCGAGGCGAGGCCATCCGCCTCGATCACCTCGTAACCGAGGTCGCGCAACTGGGTGGCAACGACGAGGCGCACCTGGTCCTCGTCGTCCACCACCAGCAGGGTGGCGCCGCCGTGCAGCGCCGGGTCGGGCTCGGCCCTCGGCTCGACGTCGAGCGGCACCCCGCGCGCGGCGCGCGGCAGCCAGAGCTCCGCCGTGGCGCCCTGCCCGGGGGTGCTCAGCAAGCGCAGCACGCCGCCGGATTGCTGGGCAAAGCTCTGCACCGTTGCCAAGCCGAGGCCAGTGCCCTTGCCTAGCGGCTTGGTTGTGAAGAAGGGCTCCGTCGCACGGGCCAGCACCTCCGCCGACATCCCCGGCCCGCTGTCGCGTACGGAGAAGACAACGTAGGCGGCCTCGGCGTAGAGACCCTCGGGCCGCCCCATGCCGACGGGGGAGTTGCGCACCTCGACGCGCAGGGTGCCGGCGCCCTGCATGGCGTCGCGCGCGTTCACCGCGAGGTTCAGCAGCGCCACCTCCAGGCGGTGCGGATCTGCCAGGACGGGCCAGGCGTCTGGCGCCGCCCGCAGTGCGAGGGTGACGCCCATGCCCACGGAGCGCCGCAGCATCTGGTCCACGTCCTCCAGCACCTTGGCCGGGGAGATAACCACCGGCGTCGGCTCCTCGCGCCGGGCGAAGGCCATGAGCTGGCGGATGAGGGCCGCGGCACGCTCCGCCGCCTGCTCGCCGCCGCGGGCGAGATTGAGGATCTGCTGGTTGCCCCCCGCTCGCCGGGCAATCAGCTGGAGGCTGCCCATGACGGCGGCGAGGACGTTGTTGAAGTCGTGCGCAACGCTGCCGGTCAGCTGGCCGAGCACCTCCAGCTTCTGCGCCTGCAACAGGGCCGCCTGGGCGACTTCGCGCCGCCGCATCTCCGCGATGAGTTCCTCGGCGGCCTCCTTCAGGGCGCGCGTGCGCTCGGCCACGCTCCGCTCCAGCTCCGTGTTGGCACGGGCGAGCTCGGATTCCGCCGTGCGCTGAGCGGTGACGTCCACCAGCAGCTCGAGCACAAAGGCGGTGCCGTCCGGCCGCCGGCGCAGGACCTTCTGGGCAGCCGCGACCACCTCACGCCCGTCGCGCGTGCGGTGCCGCAGGTCGCCGTGCCACTCGCCCGTCCTCTCCAACGAGGCCTCGATCTCGGCGAGCGGCATCGGAAAGGCGGTGCGGAGCAGGCTGTGCGAGACCTTCCCAATAGCCTCCCCGGCGGTCCAGCCATAGAGCCGCTCGCAGCCGCTGGACCAGAAGCGGATCTTGCCGTCGAGGTCGCGGGCCATGAAGGCGCCGAGGTCGAGCGTCGCCAGAAGGTCGCGCAGCCAGGCCTCGTCGGCGGACGCCCGAGGGGCCGGCGGCGGCACCGACCTGACCACGAGACTGATGCCCCAGACCGCGCCCGACCCGTCGTGCACGGGGTGGAAGGAGGCCAGCCAGTGCCCCGCTTTCTCCGCCGCGGCGGTCCGGCCGGAGATGGGGCGCTCCACCACCGCCTCGCCGCGCTCCAGGACGGCCCGGCAGACCGGCTCGATCTCCGCCCAGAGCTCCGGCACCACCTCAGCGACGGGGCGGCCGATCTGCTTCTCGCGCGGGAGGCCGTTCATGCCGGCGAGGGCGGCGTTGATGTTGAGGAAGCGATGGTCGCGCCCGATCAGGCCAAGGCCGACCGGGGCAGTGGCATAGACGGCGCCGATCTCCTCGAGCGCATGCCGGGCGCGGGCCTCGCTCTCGGCCAGGGCCGCCTCGGTGGCCTTGCGGCCGGTGATGTCGAGGTCGATGCCGACCATGCGGGTCGGCCTGCCCGTGCCGTCGCGGTGCACCGTGCCGCGCGCCAGCACCCAGCGCTCGCGGCCATCCCCGCGGCGCATGCGGAACTCGACGTCATAGGGCGCATCGTCCGAGAGGGCGCGCGACAGCGCCGCCTGCACCCGGGGGCGGTCCTCGGGGTCTATCATGGCCATGAAGGCGTCGGCGCTGCGGCCGAAGCCGCCCGGGCGCAGCCCACAAAGCTCTTCCAGACCTTCCGACCACTCGACCTCGCCGGTGACGATGTTCCAGTCCCAGAAGAACATCCCCGCGGCGCCGATCGCGAGGCGCATCCGCTCGTGCAGGCGCAGCAGGGCCGCCTCGGTTGCCGCGCGGCCCGAGAGGTTCACGACGAAGGCCGAGGCGGCGCCCACGTCGCGGTCGTGAAATGCGAAGAACATGAGCACCGGGACGCGGGTGCCATCCGGGCGGACGAACTCCTTCTCGTAGGGAGCGCAGGAACCGCTCCGGGCGGCCTGGGAGATCGCGTCCTCGTCGCGCCCGATCCATTCGGGCGGGGTCAGGTCGTCCCAGCGCACGCGCCCCGCCGCGAGGTCCTCCCGCGTCATGCCGACAATGCGCAGGAAGGCGTCGTTGGCGTCGGAGACGCGTCCGCCGGCATCGGAACGCAAGACGCCGACGGGGCTCGCGTCGAACAGCGCGCGCAGCCGGGCGGCAACCCGCTCGCGCTCCTCGGCACGGCGGGCCAGAACCTGGCTGAGCTCGTCGATCTCGCGGACGAGGTGCCCGCCAGGCGTACCCCGCCCACCGGGCTCGCCGAGGCGCCGGAGTGAGCGCGCCAGACGGTCAGCGAAGAGGATGCTGAACACGAGCGTGGCCAGGATGAGGCCGGAGCCGATCAGGAGGGTCGGCAGCAGGGCTCGGCGAAGCGGCGCCTCGAAGGCCGCCTCGGGCACGCTCACCTTCACCCGGAAGCCGGATTGCGGAGCTAGGGCATAGGCCCCGTGCACGAGGCCGCCCTCGAGCGCAGCATAGGGTGGGATGACCCCTGCCTGGGCCGTGATGGCGGCCAGCACCTCGGCAGGCGGCTTGCTCGCCACCGTCTGGTGGTCGCGCGCGGTGCGCGCCACGATGGTCAGCTCCCGGTCCAGCGCGGCGGCCACCGCCTCGGGCGGCAAGCGTTGGTCGGTGAGCGTCGAGAGCAGGCGCTCACGCGGAAGGACGAGGCCGAGAACCTGCCTTCCCTGCTCTCCCGCGGCATCCGGCGCCATGACGGGCACGGCCACGGCGACCGCCCATCCGCCGACGCTTGGGCTGACGAAGAGATTGCTGACCACGGTGCGGCCGGTTGCCAATGCCTCTCCGGCCGGCCCGGTGGACATCACGCCCGGGCGCTCCCCGGGCATCCAGCTGGTGCTGAGCCGAATCCGACCGTCCGAGCCGACAAGGTTCACCGCCTTGGCCCCGGTCGCCATCGTCGCGCCGCGCATCTCGGACCAGAAGGTTGAGAAGTCGCCGCGCGCCAGCGCGGGCGAGCCCGAGAGGCTGCGAAGCATTTGTTCGGCCACGGCAAACTCGCGATCGAGCAACAGCGCCATGGCATGGGCCCGAGCGACCAGCGCTTCCTCGGCGCGCAGCCGCTCGGCCCGGTTCTGCTGCCAGACGGCGCCGCCCGCGAGAAGGAGGAGCGGCAGGGCGGCCGCGATGGCGAAGACCAGGAGGCGGTGGCGAAGGGTTGGCGGGCGGCGAGGGGCGCTACGGGCCGCCGCAAGGATATTCGGCGCGGTCCTGGGGAGCTTCCTGAGTTTTGTGACCATTTCTGAGGCCGCCTTCCGCCGAAGGTTGCAGTCTCAATTTTTTTACCAGACTTACACGAACGTGCGCCATCGTTGATGCAACTTGGAAAGACGACGTGTTCTGCTGCGTGCTTTGCGGAGGCGGCGAGGGCTCACTTTGACGCGCTTTTCTACGCGTCACCCGACTGTCGGCTGCTGAGGGGGGGTCAGCAGTCGAGTTGGACCTGCCGAGGATGGCGGCAGGACGAGGCGCGGGAACCCGAGTCGGTCCACGCACCTCCGCCTTGCTCAAGTCACGGGTTGAGCGAGGTAGTCCGCGTCGGAAACCTTTTCCATCCAGGTCACGGGAGAGCCGTCGAGCTTCTCCTGAACGGCGATATGGCTCATGGCCGTGGTTGGGCCGGCGCCGTGCCAATGCTTCTCGCCTGGCGGAAACCAGACGACGTCTCCCGGCCGGATCTCCTCGACCGGCCCGCCCTCCCGCTGCACGCGGCCGAGGCCGGAGGTCACGAAGAGCATCTGGCCGAGGGGGTGCGTGTGCCAAGCCGTGCGCGCGCCAGGCTCGAAGGTGACATGGGCAGCGGCGGCACGCGCCGGATCCGGCGCATCGAAGAGGGGGTCCACCCTTACGGTGCCGGTGAACCAGTCCCCAAGGCCTTTCGCTGAAGGGCGGGACCCGACGCGCATGATCTCCAAGGGCTCTCTCCTTTGTTCGGCCGCGAGGCAGATGGTCCCCGTGGCCGGCGATGGTCACTGGGCAGGACGCGCATAAGCCCGTGAAGCCGTGTCGTGGGCGGCGCGGTTCCTGGGCGGTGATGGCCGGTCTATGGTCATCCGAGGGATTCGCCGACGGACGCTCGGCGTTCGTAGGACCGGGAGGGCTGAATGCGGCGCAGGATCCTGTTTGCGGCGGTTCTGCTGGCCGGCTGCTCGTCGCCAGAGGTGACAACCCTCGGGCCGAACCAGTACCGGGCAACCCAGGCGACGCGGATCTCGCAGCCGCGGGGGCAGGGCGCCGTAGCGGCGAGGGCGCGATCCTTCTGCGCCGAACGGGGCCAGCGTGCCGAGCTGCAACTGGGGGAGGGGCAGATGTCCTCGATCTGGAACTCGGGCACGGCGGTGGCCGACTTCTCCTGCGTGCCGAAGTGACAGTGCGGCGCGAGGTGTAGCCCGCGCAGGCCGGCGCGCGGGCGAGGGGACGGCTGCCCCGTTCCGGCGACCGCAACCGTTTGGGGTGCCCCGCGTAATGCCCCCATGTCCGACCCCACCATCCTTCCTGCATCGGACGTGGCACTCCGACGCCTGGTCGAGGCGCTCAGGGAGCGCGAGTACCACTTCATCACCGCCACGCCTCTTACCCATGCGCGGGTGAACGGCCGACCGGGGAACGAGGAGGCGCGCAGCCTCCGGGACGTCTTCGGCTGGAGCCGACCCTTCAAGCCAGGGCTGCTTCCGTCCGAACTGCTCGGGCTGATGGAGGAAGGTGGGGTGCTGGTTCGGGAGGGCGCGCTCTGTCGTAGCCTCGTGCGGGTGTCGTCACTGGACGGGATGCTCTTCCTGCACTCCGCCTATCCGACGACGGGGGCGGAGGCGGTGTTCTTCGGGCCCGACACCTATCGCTTCGCGAATGCGATCGCGGCCGAGATGGAGCGGCGCCCGGGCCCGGTGCGGCGTGCGGTGGATATCGGCTGCGGCGCCGGGCCGGGCGGGATCGTGGTCGCGCGGGCGCATCCCGGGGCCGAGGTCGCGATGGTCGACATCAACGATGCGGCGCTGCGCATGGCCCGCGTGAACGCCCTCCTTGCGGGCGCCACGAGGGCGCGGGCGGTGAACAGCAACCTGCTGACAGGGGTGGAGGGGCGTTTCGACCTTATCGTCTCGAACCCGCCTTACCTCGTCGATCCGGCAAGGCGCGCCTACCGGCACGGCGGCGGCGACCTCGGTGCCGGGTTGTCGCTCGCAATCCTCGACGCCGCGTTGGAGCGTCTTTCAGAGAATGGAACGCTCGTTCTGTACAGCGGTGCCGCTGTCGTGAACGGGGCGGACCCCTTCCGTTCCGACGTGGCGGCGCGACTTGCCGGGCGCGGGGTCGAGTGGAGCTACCGCGAGATGGACCCGGATGTCTTCGGCGAGGAGCTGGAGTCCGAGGCTTATCGCGAGGCTGACCGGATCGCCGCCGTGGTCCTCACGGTGAACAGGAGGAAGTAACGCATGCCAGAAGGCGGCTACAACATGGGTGAGACGGCGGCGTTCGCGCGGGAGGACCGCCTGCAGCGCAGCCTCGCTGCCTTCAACGAGGAGCGCTTCCGGCCGGCGCTGCCGAAGCATGACTGGCGGGGCGACATCGCCCGCGCGGCCGAGTGGCTGCAGGAGGAGGGCGAGTTCCTGGAGGAGCGTCGGGCCGCGGTGGCGGCGCGTGCCGCGGAGGCGCCGCGGGACGCCGACGGCTTTGTCGCCTGGTTCGAGGCGCTGGAGCATAACGGCCCCGGCCAGGGCGACCCCCTCTTCCCCTGGCTGGCCGAGACGGCGACGCGGGAGGAGTTCTGCTGGTTCCTGACGCAGGAGGTGGCCGGTGAGGCCGGCTTCGAGGACCTTGCGGCGATCACCCAGGTGCGCCTGCCGGTCCGCCCGAAGCTCGAGATCGCGCGGAACTACTGGGACGAGATGGGGCGGGGGAATCCCAAAGGAATGCACGGGCCTCTGCTTGAGACCCTGGCACGCCGCCTCGGCCTCAATCCGCGCCTGGAGACGACGGTTTGGGAATCGCTTGCTCTGGCGAATGTCATGGCTGGGTTGGCGGCCAACCGACGCTACACCTACCAGTCCGTGGGCGCGCTGGGCGTGATCGAGCAGACGGCGCCAGGAAGGGCGGCGATGGTGGCGCGGGGGCTGAAGCGGTTGGGGGTGCCCTCGGGCGACCGGCACTATTTCGACCTGCACGCGGTGCTGGACGTGAAGCACTCCGCGGCCTGGAACAAGGAGGCGATCCACCCGCTGGTCGCGGCAGACCCATCCCTGGCGCCAGCCATCGCAGAGGGAGCGCTGATGCGGCTGGAATGTGGGGCGGCCTGCTTCGAGCGCTACCGGCGGGAGTTGGGCCTCGGTTCAACCGGACGGGTAAACTGACCACCATCGATCAAGTGGGCAAAAAAGAAGGCGGTGCCCGGGGGCACCGCCTGAGTTTATAGGAGGAAACGTCCAAGAAAGCAGCGGCTTGGCAGGCCAAGCTGCTGTGAGAAGGAGTATGCAACCATCGCGCGTATCACGCAAGCGTGATCTTCGTTAACGCCGCTAATTAATTTCTCAGCTTGACATCGTTTCGATTTCGCTTCGTTCGGTGCGCCGTGGCGCGAGATCCACGGCCTGCTTCAAGGCCTCCACGAGCGATCCCTCGTCCGCGATGCCCTTGCCCGCAATGTCGAAAGCGGTGCCGTGATCGACGGAAGTGCGGATCACCGGCAGGCCGACCGTGATGTTCACACCCGATTCCAGCCCCATCACCTTTACCGGCCCGTGGCCCTGGTCGTGGTACATGGCCACCACGAGATCGAAATCGCCGCGGGCGGCGCGGAAGAAGAGGGTATCGGCCGGCAACGGGCCTTCCACGCGCCATCCCTTCGCCTGACAGGCCTTGATGGCGGGGATGATCTTCTCCTCCTCCTCGCCCTGGCCGAACAGGCCGTTCTCCCCGGCATGGGGGTTGATGGCGCAGACCCCGATCCGCGGATCGGCCATGCCGGACTTCACGAGGGTGGCGTGCCCGCGGGCAATCACCCGCTCGACCAAGCCAGGCTCGATCTTCCGGATGGCGTCGAGGAGGCCGATATGGGTGGTGACGTGGATCACGCGCAGCTTCGGCGCGACCAGCATCATCGAGACCTCGGGCGTGCCGGTCAGATGGGCCAGAAGCTCCGTATGGCCCGGGTACTTATGGCCGGCGGCGTGCAGCGCCTCCTTGGAGAGGGGCGCGGTGCAGATGGCGTCGGCTTCCCCCGCCTCCACGAGGCGCGTCGCGCGCTCGATGTAGCGGTAGGCCCCCTCGCCCGAGAGGGGAGAGAGCTGGCCGAAGGGATGGCCGGGCGGGATGATGCCGAGGTCGATGCACTCCACGGTGCCAGGGGCGTAGCGCGCCTCGGACGGGGACTGAATGGCATTCACCGTCAGGCCCGTCTTCGTGATCGCGTCGGCCTCGCGCAGGCGCGTGGCGTCGCCGACGACCAGGGGGCGGCACATGGCCTGCACGTCCCCGCGGGCGAGCGCTTTCATGATGATTTCCGGCCCGATGCCGGAGGCGTCGCCCATGGTGATGGCAACGATGGGGCGGGTATCCTCGGTCATATCGCGCTCTCCCGCGTGAGTTCGCGCAGCCGGGCGAGGCTGCGCAGGATGGTTCCGCCATCGCCGAAGGCGCCGGCCTTCGTCATGACGGGGATTTCGAGTGCCCCCTGGGTGAGGCCGAGCGGGACGCCGGGCTCCACTTCGTCCAGCAGGCGAATGCCATGGACGCCGAGATGGCCTAGCAGGGCGCAGGCCGTCTCGCCGCCCGTGGCGAAGAGGGCGCCCATGCGGCTGGCGGCAGGGGCGAGGAGGTTTGCCAGGGCCTCGGCCAGGGCGGCGCCCTGCGAGAGGTCGGCCTTCGGGTCCTCCGCGATCTCGACCAGCGTGTCGCGGCCCTCGGCCAGCGCCCGCGCGATGCCGGCCGAGAGCGGAGCCCAGCGAGGATCGGCGGGGCCGGCGCGGAGCAGGTCGGGCGGCACCGGGAACTCGGCGGCCCCGTCCTCCACCACCAGGCGGGCGGCGATGCGGGAAGCCTCGGCGATGCTGCCAACGACGATGAGGACGCCGCCGGGCAGGGGCGACAGGGCGGGGGCGGCGGCCGTCTCGCTGCCGGGAAGGGCGGCCGCCAGGGCCGCGGCGATGCCGCCCGAGCCGACCCAGAAAACCTCCCCGGCCAGTGGCAGGCTGGCGCGGGCGAGCGCCTCGAGGTCGCCCGGGGCCGCGGCATCGCAGACGACGGCATCGAGCCCTTCCACCAGGGCGGCGCGCAGGGCTTCGGCCAGGGCCGCCTCACCGGTGCGGACGAGGTCCAGCGGCAGCAGCCGCGCGGAAAGGCCGGCGGATTGGAGGACCTCGGTCAGCACGGCACTGGGGTAGGAGTGGTCGCGTGCCCAGAGGGCAGTACTTTCCAGAGGCGCGCCGTTTAGATGCACGCGGCCGGCTTCGGTGGTGCGGCCGGTGGCGGGGAAGGCAGGGGCGAGGATCGCCAGCGCGGGCTGCCCGGCCTTCCGCAGGACGGCGCAGGTGGCGGCAAGTTCCGCCGCGGGCTGGCCGCGCAGGGTGGAGTCGATCTTCTTGATCAGCCCCGTGCCCGGCCGGTGCCGGGCACGGAGAAGGGCGGCATGGCGATCGCCGGCCGCGCCCGGCGACAACCGGCGGCTGTCCGCATCAATGGCCAGCACCTCGCCGTCCAGGTTTCCTTCCACGCCCTGCCAGCCGACGGAAGCCGAGAGGCCGCGCCGGGCGAAGGCAATGGCGCAGTCGGCGGCGCCCGTCAGGTCATCGGCCAGGATCAGCCAGCGTGTGGTCATTCGGCAGGAACCGGTCCTTGGACGGGCTGCGGGGTGGGTCCAAAGCGGCGGGCCGTCCAGGCGGTGAGCAGCGGCACGAGCACCGTCGTGACGATGACCGCCGCGGCCACGAGGATCGTCGCGTGGGCGGCTGCCGGTGCGTAGACCGGGTTGGCCGCCGCCACAATGGCCGGGACTGCCGCCGCGTTGCCAGCAGTGGAAGCGGCCGCTACCCCGGCCACGCCAGAGCCGCCGATGGCGCGGTCGGCCAGGAAGAGGGGGATGCCGGTGACGACCACCACGGCCACCCCGAGGCCGAGGCCGAGCAGACCTGCCTGCCAAACCTTCGCCAGATCCAGCCCGCTGCCGAGGGCGAAGGCGAAGAAGGGGATCATCACGGGGATGGCGCGGCTGAGGAAGTCGCGCATGTCACGGTCGAGGTTGCCGAGAATCATGCCGACGATCAGCGGCAGGATGGAGCCGACCAGGGTGGGCCAGGGGAAGGCCGAAAGGCCGGCGACGCCCAGGGTGACCATCGTGAGGAAGGGCCCGGATTCGAGCGTCATCACGGTATAGGCGCCGACGTCGCGGGGTTCGCCGTACTGTCCCATCAGCGCCATGTAGAGGCCGCCATTGGTGTCGTTCATTGAGGCGACGATGGCCAGGGTAGAGAGGCCTGCGAAGATGCCGGCCTCCACCGGGGCCTCGCCCAGGATCTGGCCGAAGATAACGCCCAGGATGATGGCGATGCCCACCTTCGTGCCGAAGAGCGTGCCGCCCTTCTTCAGGATGTATGGCGTCGCCTTGAAGTCGATGCTGGCCCCCATGCAGACATAGAAGACCGCGAGGATAGTCAGCGCCCCCGAGAAGAGGGCGCCGGTGAAGGAGCCGAAGAACTTCGGGGTATCCGGGAGGAAGGTGGCGATCAGAGCCCCGACGGCGAGGGGCACGACCATCATACCGCCGGGCACCCGTTCGATGGCGCGCTTGATAGGAACTTGCATGGACATTCTCCGGCAGCCCCCTCGTGGGAGGGGAAACTGCCGGCACAACGCACGGGAGAGGGGGATGCTTCCAGCTAATGGAACGAAAACGCCGAATACCCGCCCTTCCGGCGAGGGGCTATTCGAGCACGATGTTTCGCTCGCGCAAGACGCGCGTCCAGAGGGCGACCTCCCGCGTCACGGTCTCGCCAAAGGCGGGCGGGTTCTCGGGCACGGTCGCGCCGCCCTCCTCCAGGCGGCGGCGGAAGGCCTCGCCCGCGCAGGCGCTCGCCAGAGCGGCCCCCATAGCGGCCATCGCCTCCGGCGGGATGCCGCGCGGGGCCATTAGGCCGAACCAGGTCTGCTCGGCGAAGTCGATGCCCTGCTCGCGCGCGCTGGGCACGTTCGGCAGGGCGGGCACGCGCGGGCCCTCGGTGCCGACCGCCAGCGGCTTCAGGGCGCCGCCGCGGAGCTGGCCGGCAACCGTGGGGAAGACCGGTAGGAAGAGCTGGACCTGGCCTCCCACGAGGTCGGTCGCGGCCTGGGCCATGCCGCGGTAGCTGACGTGGTTGAGGCGCATGCCGGTGGCGGCCTGCAACAGTTCGGTCTGCAGGTGCGTCACGCTGCCGATGCCGTTGCTGCCATAAAAGAGCTGACCGGGGCGGGCCTTGGCGTATTCGACGAAGGCCGGAAGGTCGGCGGCGGGCAGGCTCGGGTTCACCACCACGATCGGGGCGTATTGCGCGAGGAGCCGGACCGGCTCGAGGTCGCGGGCGAAGTTGAAGCCGATGTCGCGGCCTGCGGCGGCGGCGATGGGCAGGGAGTTGTCGATCACGAGAAGGGTGGTCGCGTCGGGTGCCGCGCGGGCGGCGGCCTGCCAGCCGACCGCCCCGCTGCCGCCCGTGCGGTTCTCGACGACGAAGCTGTTGCCCGTCACCTCCTGGAGCCGCTGGGAAAGGCTGCGGGCGAGGAAGTCGGCCGTGCCGCCGGGGGCGAGGGTGACGATGAGGCGGACCGGCTTGTCCGATGGCCAGGGCGTGCCCCCCTGGGCGAGGGCACGCCGCCGCAGCAGGGCGGGGGCGGCGAGCAGCAGCGCCGCGCGGCGGGTGAGCGCCGCGGCGCGGCCGGGGCGCGTGTAGTCCTGTTCGGGCATTCGCCTCCTCCTTCCTTCCGGGCCGCTCTGGCGGCGGCCTTGGTCCGTGGTCAGTCCCGCCGCGGCTCGCGCGTGAGGGCGGAGGCCATGGCGGGGGCGTAGCCGGGCGCCACGCGGGCATCGACGAGGGCCGTGCCGCCGGCCTCCACATGGGCGACGGCGCGGGCGATGGCAGCGTCGAGCGCGGCCTCGTCCTCCACCGGACCGACGCCGAGAAGACCAAGGCTCTCCGCCAGCTTCGCGAAATCGGGGTCGGGGTCGGAGATCGCCTGTCCCACCCACTTGTTCTCGACGGGCCGGCCGCGCTCCTTCGCGACGCGCTCTTGGTGGACCTCATCGTTGAAGAAGGAGCGGTTGTTGGAGACGATGACGAGGAGCGGCACGCGGTAATGGGCGGCGGTCCAGAGTGCGGAGAGGCCCATCATCGTGTCGCCGTCGCCGAGCACCGCGACGGGCAGGCGGCCGGATTCACGGAGCGCGAGCGCCGCGCCCACGGACATGCCGGGCCCGCTACCGATGCCACCGCCGCCGTCCTGGCCGAGGTAATCGAGCGGGTGGTTGAAGTGCCAGAGCCCGCCGTCCCAGCCGAGGGGAATGCGGATGAGGGTGATTTTGCGCCCCTCGGTGTTGCGGCGAAGGGAGGCGGCAAGGCCAGGAATGGTGAGGGTGCCACCCTGCGCCGCCGGGGCGGCGACGGCGGCGGGCCTCGGCGCTGCGGTCGGCTTCGCCGGCAGGGAGGCGAGAAGGGCGGCGACGACCACGTCCGGCTCGTTGTCGAAGTTGAGGTCGGCGGGGGGCAGGCCGCCGTGATCGAAGCTCCAGCCATTGTGCAGGCGCTGGTCGGGCGAGACCTGGATGATACGGGGACCGGCTTCCTCGGCGCCGGCCGCGCGGAGGGTGCCGCCGAGGTCGATCCAGTCGAGGGCGAGGATCACGTCGGCCTCTCGCATCGCCGACTGCAGGGCAGGGGCCGCGAAGGTGCCGGGCGCAGCCGCGTGCAGCGGGTGGTCGGTGGGGAAGGTGGCGGGAAGCTTGAGGTCGGTCGCGACCCTCGCGCTGAGGGCCTCGGCGAGCCTCACGCGCTGCTCCCAGGCCTCGGTGGTCCGGCCGGTGCGCCCCATGAGGATGAGCGGGTTCGTGGCGCCGGAAAGGAGGGTGACGGCGCGGGCGAGCAGCCCAGGGTCGGGAGCCGCGGGCGCGGGGGCGGCGTAGCGTGAGACGTCGGGCGGGGCAGGAAGCGAGTCCAGCGCCTGTTCCTGGATGGCCGCGTCGAGGTTCACGTAGACCGGGCCGCGCGGCGCGCTGTTCATGATCTGATGGGCGCGCAGCAGGGCCTCGCGCGCGGCGGGGATCGAGGCGGGCTGGGCGTCCCACTTCGTGTAGTGGCGGATCAGCGCGCCCTGGTCCTGGGCGGTGTGGATCCAGTCGATCCACGGGCGACGGCGGGCGGCGTCCACTGGGCCCGTGGCGCCGAGGACGAGCACGGGCACCCGGTCGCACCAGGCGTTATAGATGGCCATGGTGCCGTGCATGAGGCCGACATTGCTGTGCAGGGCGGCTGCGATGGGCCGGCCGGAGGCCTTGTAGTAGCCCTGCGCGAGGGCGACCGCGTGCTCCTCGTGCAGGCAGACGAGCATCTGCGGCGCGGTGTTGCCAAGGCGGTTGACGAGGCTGTCGTGCAGGCCGCGGTAGCTGGCCCCAGGATTGAGCGCGATGAAGGGGATGTCGAGGGCGCGCAGCACGTCTGCGATGGCGTCGCTGCCCCAGGCGCGGTTGTCGGCGGGAGTGGCGGGCACGGGCCGGTCCATCGCCTCGGCGCGGGATTTCGCGCCGCCGGTCTCCAGGTCATCGCGCGGCATGCTGTTTCCTCCCGCTTCGTCCTGCCGCAGCCTATGGCGGAACGCCGAGGGATGAACAGGGGGGCGCCCGGGCTAGCCCTCTCCGGCCACGGCCAGCGCGGCAGCGCGCCGGAGGCGAACGGACGGTAGGCGACGATGTCGCGGTGCAGCACGCGCATCGAGGCGGGGACGATGGTAAGACCGCGCCCCGCCGCGACGAGATTGATGGCGGTGCTGATGCGAGAGGCTTCGTCCACCACGCACGGCATAAATCCTGTGCGCTGCAATCCGCCGAGTATGGCGTCGTAGATGCCGGGTCCGTCGGTGCGGCGACGGAGGATGAAGGGCTCGCCGGCGAGAGGATGCGCGCTGGGGTGCGGCGATCGACGAGGCCCGGATCGAGCGTCAGTGACATTGCGGCACATCACGGGGCCGTAGCCGCCGCTCCAGAGAGCGCTTAGCCTCGTGGCCAAGAACAGGGGTGGAAAGGTTCGGGACCATGAGACGACGCAGCCTGCTTGCGGCCCCGGCCGCGCTTGGTTTCGGCATGGCGCAGGCGCAGGCGCAGGCGCAGGCGCCTTATCCAGATCGGCCGCTCCGCATGCTTGTCACCATTCCGCCCGGCGGCGCACCGGACGTGGCGGCGCGAATCCTCGCACAGCGGCTGGGGGAGCGACTGGGGCAACCGGTGGTGATCGAGAACCGCGCGGGCTCGAACGGGCAGATCGCGACGGAAGCTGCGGTGCGCTCGCGTCCCGACGGATACACGCTGCTCTTCGCGCAGGACACCGTGATCGCAGTGAATCCCGCGATCTACGAGCGCGCGCCCTTCAACGTCTCGACCGACCTCATCCCGGTCGCGAGCGTGGCGGCGAACCAGTTCGTGCTCTCGGTCAATCCTTCCCTGCCGGTGCGGAACTTCGAGGAATTCATCGCCCTCGCGCGGCGAAGCGACCCGCCGCTCGCCTATGCCTCCGGCGGGTCGGGCAGCCAGCACCAGTTGGCGATGGAGATGCTGATGCGGCGGGCCGGGATCGACATGCTGCACGTGCCCTTCCGTGGGGGCACGCCGGCTGTGACGGCGACCGTTGCCGGGGACACAGCGGCCGTCTTCTCGGGCACCTCCTCCGCGCCGCTCATCCAGCAGGGGCGGCTGCGCGCGATCGCGGTGACAGGGCCGAAGCGGTCGCCAGCTTTTCCTGACCTGCCGAGGATCGGAGAGTTTTTCCCGAGCTACGAGGTGCTGATCTGGCTCGGCGTCTTCGCGCCTGCCGGGACGCCGGCGCCAGTGATCGCGAAGCTGAGGGAGGAGATCAACGCCTCCCTGGCCGAGCCGGCGGTGAAGGGGCGGCTGGAAGCGGCGGGCGGGCTGGAACCGCTGATCACCACGCCCGAGGGCTTCGCCGAACTCATCCGCCACGATACGGAGAAGTACGGCGCCCTTGTGCGGGAGATCGGGATCAAGCCCGAGTAGTCACCTCATACCTTGAACCGGCTTCGCGTCTCCGGCGCAAAGATCTCGGCAGGGTCAAGCTTGCGGTGGCAGACGCCCTGCTCATAGGCCCAGGTGGTGAAGGCATCGAGCGTCGCGCGGTTGTCCTCCACGCCATAGGGCCAGCCGTCGCCGCCGATCATCTCCCGCGCCGCGCGCGCTCGCTCCGCAATCCAGGGAACGGGAAAGTAGGAAAGGGTGATGTCGGACATGCGCGTGAGGGAGCGGTCGCGTGCCGTCTCCAGCGCCTTCATCAGGTTGAGCGCGAGCCAGCGGTGCCGGTCGTAGACCTCCCGACGGATGACGACGACGTGCATGATGGGGAAGATCCCGGTGTCGCGCAGGAAGCGCTCCTCCTCGGAGCGGTAGTCAGCGAAGAGGCGGCGGATGCCTCGGTTCTCCAGGAAAGGCGCGGGTGGACGGGCTGAGAGAACGACGTCGAGGTCGCCGTCGAGCAGCATCTGGGACAGCGAGCGGTCCTTCACGGGGGTGAGCCTCAACCCGCCGCGGAGGTCGAGCTTCACCTTCTCCACGCGGCCAGGATCGTTCACGCCGGCCTGGAACCAATCAATGCTGGAGAGATCCACGCCATAGCGGTGGGCGATGATGCCGCGGGAGTAGATGGCGGCGGTCTGCGCCCATTCCGGCACGCCGATGCGCTTGCCCGCGAGCTGGGAAGGATCGGTGAGTTCGCTGTCCGAACGCACGTAAAAGGAGGAGTGGCGGAACATGCGGGAGACGAAGACCGGGATGGCAACAAGCGTGTCATCGCCCTGGGACATGAGGGAGATGACCTTCGCGAAGGACATCTCCGACACGTCCCACTCCCGGTGGAAGGTGAAGCGGTAGAAGATCTCCTCCACGGGCATGCGGAGCACGGTGAGGTCGGCGCCGGGAACGGGAACAGTGCCGTCGAGCACGTCGCGGACGTGGTCGTACTCGGAGAGGGCGAGGGTGATCGGGATGTTGGGCATGAGGTGCTCCGAGCGCTGCCGATGACGCGCGCGGCGCTGCCCTCCGTAAAGGGGGCGGCCATGCGTCAATTGCAGCGGGAGGGTCGCGCTCTTTCAGTATGCGGTCAATCGTGCTGCGTCAGCGCGGTGGCTCGACGATGCGAGCGCGGCGGCCTGCGAGGCCGGTGCCCGCGCCGAGTTTGATGCTGCCGTCGCGCTGCGGCACGGCGAGCGGCGCGACCTCAACCTGCGCGACGCCGTTGACGGGCATGCCAAGGAATTGAGCGACCTTCGGGCTGACGCTGATGATGCGCCGCCCCGACGTGGGCAGGCGATCGCGGACACGCACGATCGCGATGCGGCCGTTTCGGAGATTGCGTACACGGGCCGTGCTGCCGAGGGGGAGCGCGTCGCTCGCCGCGCTGTCGGAGTTCAGTTCCACCGTGCCGCCATCGGCCATCCGGCGGCCGGCGAGCGCGGGGGCGAAGACCGAGGCCTGGCCGCGCCGTGCGCCGCCCGAGGCGTCCGGCGCGACGGGCTGGGCGAGGGCAGGGCCGCCAAGGAGTGCGGCGAGGACGAGCAGGGCGCGCAAATCGGTTCACCTGGCTTCTACTGCTGGATCAACGCCGGGCACCGGAGGCGGTTGGACGGGGAGCGGAAGGATCAGGGCGATGGGGCATCCATCCGAGAGAGGGGGCGTTTCCACCGCCTGCGCGCGGGACACCGCGCCGCATCCGAAGCATCGGGACAGGAGGCTCTACATGGGCAAGGCATTCGCCCTGCTGGCATTCGCGGCGGCCGTCTCGGCGGCGTCCCTCTCCGCGACGGCGCCGGCCGAAGCGGCAAAACCCAGGGCCCAGGAGCAGCGCGCAAGGCCGGGCGACGACACATCTGGCCGTGTGCAGCGGGGTCGGGCGTCGCATTACCACCGGGGGTTGAACGGGCGGCGGATGGCGAATGGGGAGCGCTTCTCCGTCAACTCCAACTCCGCCGCGAGCCGGACCCTGCCGCTGGGCACGACGGCTCGGGTGAAAAATCTTGAGACGGGGCGCACTGCCACAGTGGAGGTAGAGGACCGCGGACCCTACGTCCGCGGCCGCATCCTCGATGTGAGCCCGCGCACCGCGCAGCAGCTGGGCATGCTGGAGGATGGGGTCGCGCCAGTGGAGATCTCGCCGGTGGAGGTGCCGCAGCGCGACGGCACCATTCGACAGGGCGCGGGCTCTCGCGGAGGCTAGCTACTCCTTCACCGCGCCGGTGAGCGAGGAGACGTAGTAGTCCACGAAGAACGAGTAGAAGATCGCGACCGGCAACGAGCCGAGCAGGGAGCCTGCCATGAGCGAGCCCCACTGGTAGACATCGCCCTGCACGAGCTCCGTCAGGATGGCGACGGGCACGGTCTTCTTCTCCGAGGAAGAGATGAAGGCAAGTGCGTAGATGAACTCGTTCCAGGAGAGGGTGAAGGAGAAGATGCCGGCGCTGATCAGGCCAGGCACCGCCAGGGGCAGCGTGATCCGCCGGAGGATCTGCAGCCGTGACGCGCCGTCGATGAGCGCGCACTCCTCCAGTTCGTAGGGAATGGACTTGAAGTAGCCGATGAGCAGCCAGGTGCAAAAAGGGATCAGGAAGGTCGGGTAGGTGAGGATGAGCGCCAGTGGGCTGTCGAAAAGGCCGAGCTGGAAGACCATCGTCGCGAGCGGAATAAAGAGGATCGAGGGCGGCACGAGGTAGGCGATGTAGATCGCGAGCCCCACCGCGTTGGCACCCCGGAAGCGTAGCCGCTGGATGGCATAGGCCGCCAGCACCGAGGCGAAGATCGCGAGCACGGTTGAGCAGATGGCGACCAGCATCGTGGTCATCAGCCAGCGCGGATAGGAGGTCTCGAACAGGAGCTTGTTGATGTTCGCGAGGGTGGGATGGACCACCCAGAAAGGGTTGAAGTTCTTGTAGTCGTAGAGCTCCGCGTTCGGTTTGAAGGTCGTGATCGTCATCCAGTAGAAGGGGAACAGGAGGATGAACACGAAGAGGGCCAGGGGCAGGTAGAGCGTGACCAGCCGGCGCGGGGCCGACTGCCAGGAGAGGATCGCGCCCTCCTCCGTGGAGTTACTCATCATTGCCTCCTTGCTGCCACTTGCGCCGGGAGAGGGCGAAGTAGCTGAACAGCGTCGCCAGGACGAGGAAGGGGATCATGGAGACCGCGATGGCCGCCCCCTCGCCGAGCTGGCCGCCGGGAATGCCGCGCTGGAAGGCCAGCGTGGCCATGAGGTGGGTGGAGTTGATCGGCCCGCCGCGGGTAATGGCATAGACGAGCTGGAAGTCCGTGAAGGTGAAGAGCACGGAGAAGGTGAGCACCACCGAGAGGATAGGCATCAGCAAGGGCGCCGTAATCTTCGTGAAGCGCTGCCAGGAGGAGGCACCGTCCAGTAGCGCGGCCTCGTAGAGCGAGGGCGAGATGGTCTGCAGCCCCGCCAGGAGGGAGATCGCGACAAAGGGGATGCCGCGCCAGACATTGGCGAAGACAAGCGACCAGCGCGCGTGCCAGGGCGTGCCGAGAAAGTCGATGTAGCTGTCGCGCCAGCCCAGCACGTCCACCAGCACGTAGGAGATGATCGAGAACTGCGCGTCGAACATCCACCAGAAGGCGATAGCCGAGAGGACCGTCGGCACGATCCAGGGCATCAGGATGATGGCGCGGATGAGCGACTTGAAGGGCACGTTCTCGTTCAGCAGCAGGGCGAGCCAGAGGCCGAGGCCAAACTTTAGGACGGTTGCGACCAGCGTGTAAAAAACCGTGTAGAAGACGGCGTTCCAGAAAACCTGATCGTACCAGAGGGACTCGAAGTTCTCCAGGCCAACGAATTCGCCGCCGCGGCCGATATGGGTGTCGGTGAAGGCAAGCCAGATGCCGAGGCCGAGCGGGTAGGTGAGGAAGACGAGCAGCAGGCCCACCGCCGGCAGCAGGCAGAGGAAGACAAGGAAGGCCTTGTTGTCGAGGAGGCGGGCGAGGGCCCCGGGCGCGGAGCGCCTCGGGTTCCAGGGCACCGCGGCGGTTGTGTCGGCCATGAGGGCCTCCTTGTGGAATCGGGTGGCGCCGCGGGCGGGCCCGCGGCGCTCCTGCCCGATTAGGAGCGGTAGTAGCGGCGGGTGCGGCGCTCGGCCTCGCGCACCGCTTCCTCGGGAGTGGACTGGCCGGAGGAGGCGGCGGCGAACATCTGCACCACCACGTAGTCGGCCGCGACCGAGCCGGAGGCGACGCCGATCGGGCCCTTGTAGCCCGACCAGAACTCCACCGTGTTGGTGTCGCGGTAGACGGCGAGTTTGGGATCGCTCTTCCAAACCTCGCTCTCGGCATAGGCGGCAAGCGGGTGGGACCAGTAGCCGCCGCAGCCGATGAGCCAGGGGTCGTACTGCTCCTGCTCCATCATGAAGCGGAGGTATTCCTTCGCGGCGTTCGGGTAACGGCTGTGCTTGAACACCATGGCGTTCAGCAGCAGCACGTTCTCCGCCATCTTGCCGGCGGGGCCGGTGGGCATGCGCATCATGCCCGTGTCCTCGGCAATGGCGGCCGTGCGCGGGTCGTTCTTGAGCGAGAAGTACATCGACACGCCGTTCTGGGTGACGCCGATCTCACCGGCCGCATAGGCGCGGTTGTTGTTCACGTCGCCCCAGGAGAGCGTGCCGGGAATAAAGGTCTGGTAGAGTTCCTTCGCGTAGCGAAGGGCCGCGATGGTCTGCGGGCTGTTGATCGCGACCTTCCCGGCCTCGTCCACCACCATGCCGCCATGCGACCAAAGGAGCCAGTTGCAATAGGCGTTGCCGTCGCCCACGGCGTTGCCCAGCGCGAAGCCGGCGGGATGCCCGTTCCGCTTCATGTTCTGGCAGAGCTTGAGAAAGCCCTCGTGGTCGGTGGGGATGCTGTCGTAGCCCGCCTCCTTCGCCCAGGAGATGCGGTAGACGCAAGGTGCGCCGGTGCCACCCATAGGGAGGGAGATCCATTGCTCCGTGCCCCACTTCTTGCCGAAGCGCTGGGGCAGCGCGAGCCAGCCGCCGTATTTCTGGCCGAGATAGCCGGCGAGCTCCGTCAGGTCGAGCAGCTTGTCGGCGTAGATATGCGGATCGTCGGCCCAGCCGACCACCACGTCGGGGCCGGCGCCGGTATTGGCGGCAACCGCGGTCTGCGGGCGGAGATCCTCCCAGCCCGCGAAGTCTACGCGCACCTGCACGCCGGTCTGGGCGGTGAACTTGGCGGTGTTCTCGCGGAAGATCGTCTCGTCCGCGTCGACGAACTTCGTCGGGCGCAGGACGCGAAGGGTGGCGCCGTTCTCTAGCGGCTGCCGCGGCGCTGTCGCGTCCTTGACCGGCACGGCGGCGCGGGCGCCGAAGGTGGTGGCGGCCATGGCGCCGGCGCCGAGCGCCAGCGTGCCGCGGCGGGTGATCCGGTTCATCCTTAGGTTTCTCCCTCTCTTTTCTTCTTGGTGGCGGAAGCGATCAGGCGCCGAGGCGCGTGCCGGTCCCCTTGTTGAACAGGTGCGCGAGCCCGGGATCCGGCATGATGCGGAGCGTGTCGCCGACGCGCGCCGTGACACGCTCGCGGAAGGCGCCGACAAGCGTCGAATCGCCGAGCCGTGCGGTGACCATGGTTTCCGACCCCGTCGGCTCCACGAGCTGGACGATGACGGGGATGCCGTTCTCGTCGAGACGGAGGTGCTCCGGGCGGATGCCATAGACGACGGGCTGGCCCGCCTCGGCGCGGGCGGGAAGGGGAAGGCTGGTCGCGCCGTCGATACCATCAGGGCGGAAGCCGCCGTCGCTGATCTGACCGGGGAGGAAGTTCATGGCAGGGCTGCCGATGAAGCCGGCTACAAAAAGATTGGCGGGGCGGTCGTATAGCTCGAGCGGCGTGCCGATCTGCTCCACGCGGCCGCCCTGCATCACCACGATCTTGTCGGCCATGGTCATGGCCTCGATCTGGTCATGGGTGACGTAGACGGTGGTGGTGCGGAGCCGCTGGTGCAGGTCCTTAATCTCGCCACGCATCTGCACCCGCAGCTTCGCGTCGAGGTTGGAGAGCGGCTCGTCGAAGAGGAAGACCTGCGGGTGGCGCACGATCGCGCGGCCCATGGCCACGCGCTGGCGCTGGCCGCCCGAGAGCTGGCGCGGGTAACGGTCCAGCAGGGGGTCGAGCCCAAGGATGCGGCTGGCGCGGGCCGTCTCGGCTTCCATCACCTCCTTCGGCGCCTTCGCCAGGCGCAGCGAGAAGGCCATGTTCTCCCGCACTGTCATATGCGGATAGAGGGCGTAGTTCTGGAACACCATGGCGATGTCCCGGTCCTTCGGCGGGACGTTGTTTACCACGCGGCCGCCGATGACGATCTCGCCGCCGCTGATGTTCTCGAGGCCCGCGATCATCCGCAGCAGGGTGGATTTGCCGCAGCCTGAAGGACCGACCAGAACGCAGAACTCGCCGTCCGCGATGTTCAGGTCCACGCCGTGCAGAATGGGTGTGGCGCCGAAGTTCTTGCGGACGCCGCGTATCTCGACCGAAGCCATCAGCGGTCCGCTAGGACATGTGGCGGGCGCGCGGCCCCAGGTTTACCATTGGGACAATCCTCCAGCTTTGTTGACCCAAGCCTACGCAGGGCGCGCGAGGCAATGCAACAGTGATCCCGGCGGGCACCCCTTGCGCGATGGCTTGCGGGCCGGGGCGGAGCGGGCTGTATTGCCGGCGGCTCCGGACCGGGCGTTCCGCTGCGCTGCGCCGGTCGTTTATGTTTCACAAATGCAAGATCAGCCGAGGACGTCCCCATGAACGGCAACCGGTACAGGGTCTGCGTGGTCGGACTCGGTTCCATGGGCATGGGTGCGGCCCGCTCCTGCATTGCTGCCGGGCTGGCGACCTATGGCCTGGACGTGAACCCCGCCACCTGCGCGTCGCTGCGGGAGGCAGGGGCGGAGGCCAGCGGGAACGATGCCGCAGCCTTCGCGGGCGAGTTGGACGGGGTGCTGCTGTTGGTCGTGAATGCCGCACAGTGCCGGGCGGTGCTGTTCGAGCCGGGTGGGTTGGCCGCGCGACTTCGGCCGGGAACGGGGGTGATGGTCTCCGCCACCATCTCGGCCGCCGATTCGCGGGAGATCGCCGCGCGGCTGGAGGCGATGGGGCTGCTGGTGCTCGACGCGCCCGTCTCGGGCGGGGCGGCGAAGGCGGCGGCGGGGGAGATGACGGTGATGGCCGCCGGGCCGCGCGCCGCCTTCGACCGGCTGCGGCCGGTGCTCGATGCGGTGGCGGGCAAGGTCTACGAGGTCGGGGCGGAGATCGGGCTCGGCGCCACCGTGAAGATCGTGCACCAGCTGCTGGCTGGCGTTCACATCGCGGCGGGGGCGGAGGCGATGGCGCTGGCCGCGCGCGCCGGCATCCCGCTCGACACGATGTACGAGGTGGTGACCCACGCCGCGGGGAACAGCTGGATGTTCGAGAACCGCATGAAGCAGGTGGTGGAAGGCGACTACACGCCCCATTCCGCCGTGGACATCTTCGTGAAGGACCTGCGGCTGGTGACGGAGACGGCGCTGGCGCTGAACTTCCCCCTGCCCCTGGCAAGCACGGCCTACGGGATGTTCGCCAATGCGAGCAACGCGGGCCACGGGCGGGAATCCGATGCGGCGGTGATCAGGACCTTTGCCGGCATCAAGCTGCCCGGAGACCGGGATGCCTGAGCGTCGTGCCTCAGGTTCCGCCCGCGGCAAACTGGGGTAGTTTGAAGCGGGCCTCTCGATCGGGGCGCAGGACAGGGCCGGCCGAGCCGGAGAAGGAGCAGGAACATGCCGCGTTTTGCCGCCAATCTCTCGATGATGTTCACGGAGCTGCCCTTCCTCGACCGCTTCGCCGCGGCGGCCGCTGCGGGCTTCGAGGCGGTAGAGTTCCTCTTTCCCTACGAGCACGCGCCGGAGGCGGTGGCGGAGAGGCTGCGGGCGGCCGGGCTGTCGCAGGTGCTGTTCAACATGCCGCCGGGGGACTGGGCGGGGGGCGAGCGCGGCATGGCCGCCATTCCCGGGCGTGAGGCGGAGTTCCGGGAGACGGTGCCGGTGGCGCTGCGCTACGCGAAGGCGCTCGGTTGCCCACTGCTGCACTGCATGTCCGGTATCACGGGCGATCGTGACCGTGCGGCCTGCGAGGCGACCTTCATCGAGAACTTCCGCTTCGCGGCCGATGCCGCGGCGGCGGAGGGCGTCACGCTTGTGGTGGAGCCGATCAACACGCGCAACATGCCCGGCTACTTCGTCAATCACCAGATGGACGGGATCGCGCTGATCGAGCGCGTGGGGCGACCTAATGTCTCGCTGCAGTTCGACCTTTATCACGCCCAGATCATGGATGGTGATCTGAGCAAGCTGATCGAGAAGCTGGCCGGGCGCTTCGCGCATGTGCAGGTCGCCTCCGTGCCCGACCGCCACGAGCCGGACGAGGGGGAGCTGAACTTCCCGCACCTCTTTGGCGTGCTGGACCGCGTGGGCTACAAGGGCTGGATCGGCTGCGAGTACAATCCGCGGGGTGAGACGACGGCCGGGCTCGGCTGGTTTGCCCCCTACAAGGCGCGTTGAGGCCGGAATGTGGATCGTTGTCACAGGCGGCGCGGGCTTCCTCGGCAGCCGGGTGATCCGGGCTCTGCTGGCCGCGCGCGGGAGCAAGGACGGGCTGCCGGATTTCGAGGGCGTGCTCTCGGTCGATCTCGCGCCCTGCCCGGTGGAGGATGCGCGGGTTTCCTCGGTGGTCGGGGATATCGCCGATCCCGCTCTGGCGGGGCGCGTGATCGATGCGGAAACGGTTGGCGTCTTCCACCTGGCGGCGGTGCTGAGCGGGCAGTCGGAGGCGGAGTTCGACGTCGGGATGCGCGTGAACCTCGACGGCACGCGCGCCCTGCTGGAAGCGGCGCGGGCCACCGGGCATGCGCCGCGCTTCGTCTTTGCCAGCTCCGTCGCGGTCTTCGGCGGCGAGATGCCGGTCGTGGTGCCGGAGAGCCTGGCGCCCATGCCCGCCTCCTCCTATGGCGCGGCGAAGGCGATGGGGGAGCTGTTGGTCAACGACTACTCCCGCAGGGGCTTCGTGGACGGGCGGGTGTGCCGACTGCCGACCATCGTCGTGCGGCCGGGCAAGCCGAACTCGGCGGCCTCCTCCTTCGCCAGCGGGATCATCCGGGAGCCGTTGGCGGGCGTCGCCTCGAACCTGCCAGTACCGGTGGGCACGCGGCTATGGCTTTCCTCCCCGGATGCGGTGGTGGAGAACCTCGTGCACGCCATGGCCGTGGAGGGGGCGTGGATAGGCCCCTGGCGCACGCTGAACCTGCCGGGCATCTGCGTCACGGCGGGGGAGATGCTGGAGAGCCTGGAGCGGGTGGGTGGCGCCGCCGCGCGCGCGCTGGTCAGCCAGGAGCCGGAGAAGCGCGTGGCCGACATCGTCTGCTCCTGGCCCGGCGACTTCGACGTCACGCGGCCGCTGGCGCTGGGCTTCACGCGCGACGGCGACTTCGACGGGGTCGTGCGGCAGTACAGGGACGAATTCGTCCACTAGTCCGGGGAACTCCGCTCAGGCTGAGCACGTGGTGTTCCTGCCCCTGCGTCTTGATTGCGCCAGGGCAGCTGGCGCGCACGGGGGCGATAGCCTGCTGTGGCGCCGTGCCGCTCCACGAGGATGCGGGAGGGCACGAGACCCGCGCAGCCGAGGCCGTCCTTGCAGTGGACGAGCACCGCCACCCCATGGTCCAGCGCGGCGTGGACGGCTTGGCGCTTCTTCCTCCAGGCGATTTCCGACTGATCAGTCGGAACGTCGTCAAATGGTGTCCAGGCGCCGGTTGCGGCCGCCTGCTGCCACTTGCCGAGGCATAAAGTGATGCCGACCATACCGCTGCCGGGGCAGGGGAGGGGGGAGATCTGAAGCGAATGCGTGTGGCTCGTCCGCATCTCGCTCCTCTTTCTAGGCTGCCCGGGCGGCAGGGCGGCCGGCGCGGGCCACTTCCCGCTGAGGGACCGCTGCGGCGGAGGGGTGGTGGGGCAGGGGCGTTGAGGGGCAGGCGCCATGCACGCTAAGCTTGCGCCGGCCGCGTGATCGCGACCCAGGAAGGATGAGGTGGTGCATGCGGAAGCCGAACTACGATTTCGAGCGTAGCCAGCGCGAAAAGGCGAAGGAACTGAAGGCGCAGGCGAAGGCGCAGAAGAAGCTGGAGAAGGCGGCTGCGGCCGGGGAGGCCGCAGGGCCGGCTGGGGAAGGCACGGAGAGTGCGGAGGAGCGGCCTGAGCGCGCCTGATGCCGGGCCGCCACTCCTTGGGGCTGGCAGGTGAGGGCGCCGACCGGCGCCCCCCCCCTTTGCTGTCAGCCCCAGGGGTCGATGTGAAAGTTCACGATCGAGGAGCTGTGGAGCGCCGCGTTCGCGCCGGCCACTTCGTGCCCGTCCACGCTGATGCCGTCCACGTAGAGGTTGCGGTCGGTCGCTGCGGTGCCGCCATAGGCGTCGTTCATGAAGGCGACGGTGATGTTCGAAGGCGCGTTGTCAACGTTGAAGGTGAAGTCCTGCGTCGCCCCCGCAGCGTGGGAGGCGGTTACCGCGCCGCTGCCCACCTGCCTCCCATCAGCGATCGCGACGAACTGCGCGTCGCCCTGCCAGGCATCCTCCGAGAGGCGCAGGGTAAAGCTGTGGCTGGTCTGTGCAGGCGCGTTGCCAGCCGGAGCCGGAGCCGGAGCCGGAGCCGGAGCCGGAGCCGCGGCTGGGGCGGGCGCGTCGCCGACCGTGACCGTCGCGGTGCCTGCACTGTAGAGGGCGGCGTTCACCGCGGTCTCCTTCCCTGCGTAGCTGATGCTGTCGAGATAAAGGTTGCGGTCGGTGGAGTCCGTGCCGCCCCAGGCATCGTTCAGGAAGGTAATCCCTACCGTGTGCTGGCCTTCGGCCAAGCCGGAGATCACGACGTCGTTGTGCTGGCCCGCGGCGTGGGAAGCGGTGGCGGTGCGGATGCCGCCCGACTGCTGGCCGTCGATCGTCACGATGAACTGCGCGTCGCCCTGCCAGGCATCCTCGGAAACGTGGAGGACGAGGTCGCCTGGGCCGGCTACCGGCTGTGCCGCGACCGGGGACGGTGCCGGCACGGGGGCTGGTGCGGGCACCGGCGCGGGCGTCGTCACAGGGGCGGGATGGTCCGTTCCGGCCGCGGGCACGGGGTCGGGCGTGACGACCGGCGCGGGGGCGGGCGTTGCGACCGGAGCGGGCGTAGCCTGGCCGTTATAGGGGTGCGACAGGTCTAGCAGGGGCGCCACGGCGAGCTTGATCGTGTTGACGACATCCGCGACGCCGGACACCACTTGGTTCGGGAGGCCAAAGACCGAGTTGCCGGAGACATACGCCGGAGCGCTCGTTTCGTTCAGCAGCAGCGAGGCGCTGGGCGAGACGAAGTGGTTGATGACGGTGTTGTCGGTGACGGAGATGCTGGAGCCCGGATAGGGGCCGTTCTCGCCGCCGAAGTGGATCATCCCCGGATTGTCGGAACGCGCGCCCTGCTGGATGACGTTGTTCGCGATTACCACCTTGCCGCCATCCGGCACGTCAACGGAGTAGCTGCCGGTGCCGTCGGGACCCTCGGCGATGCGGCTGTTGGTGACGATCGTCTCGTGTGCGCGGCTCTTGATCTCGTGGCCGATGACCGCGTCGTGGAAGTAGCTGTTGTCGATGGTGAGCTTGGCGATCTCACCGACATAGAGGTTGTGCGTGCGGCCGTCGCCGACGCCGTTATGGTTGAACTCGCTGCTTCTGATCGTGATCGTGCCGTTCGACACCGGGTTGGCGAGGAGGCCGTTCTGATTATTCTCGAAAAGTGAATCCTCAATCGTCAGGTTCCCGCCCTGGTAGCGGACTCCCGCGCCGTTGCCATCCGCGACCGTCGCGCCCGAGAAGGCGAGATCCTTGATGGTAACGTCGGTGTTGGTGATCAGAATACCCTTACCATTCGGGATGTTTCCGGTCGCATTAAGGCGCGCCAGGCCACCCACCCCTTCGATGGTGATCTTCGTGTTCACGGACGCGAAGTCGTTCGTGTAGGTGCCGGCCTGAATGGCGACGGTGTCGCCATCACGCGACGCAGCGATGGCGGAAGCGATGGTCGAAAACTGCTGTCCTGCGCCAACCGAGAGGGTGCCCATGGCTGCTCTTCTTTCCCATTGTTGCTATCCGGCACGGCGCGTCGCTGGGTGAGCGCTGCTGCCGGCGTGCGGCTGGGCGGAGCGCTATCAAACGAGCCGGGCAGCACACAGGCATGAAACCGAAACGGTTCCCACCAAGGCGATGAATTGCTGATCAGGTGCTCTCAAATCCGTGAAGAGAAGGAAAAAAAACCTAGTACTGGTCGTTCTGTCGTGTTACGCCACACTGCGACATGCACTAAAAGCACACTGATAGTTTATCGGAATAATATTGTTATGCGTCTCCTGTCTGGAGCCAGAGCGTTGGCTGCGAGGGGCATGAGCGGCACGTCCGGCAACGCGGTTGCCCCTCCGCCGTTGACTGCCGATGACGCTTTCGTCCCCTTCCGGCCGCTTCCCGGTGCCTCCCGGCCCCCTGCCGGACGCTGGAGAGCGCTGCTGATGCCGGCCGACTCCTTCGGCAGCCTCGTCTCGCGGCCGCTCAAGGGGGCGATCGCCGCCCAGGTTGCGGCGCTGTTCAACGACCGTAAGCGCGGCGAGCGACCGGTCATCCGCCAGCCGGACGGGCTCTTCGGCCCAGATTCAGTCGCTTGGCGGGTTCATGGGGACGTCACCTCCATGATGGTGGGAGGGGTGGCCTCGCTCCTTCTCCAGATGCTGCACCCGGCGGTGCTGGCGGGGGTCTGGGACCACTCCAACTTCCGGGCGGACATGCACGGGCGGCTGCGGCGCACGGCGCGGTTCATCGCCGTGACCACCTATGGCGCCCGGGCCGAGGCGGAGGCCGCCATTGCCCGGGTAAGAGGCATCCACGGCCACATCCGGGGAACCCTGCCGGACGGTACGCCCTATGAGGCGAACGACCCGGCGCTGCTGGCCTGGGTGCATGTGACCGAAACGGTCAGCTTCCTTGATGCCTGGATCCGCTACGCCGACCCGGCCATGCCGGCGGCCGACCAGGACCGCTACTTCAAGGAAATGGCGCGGGTCGGCAGGGCGCTAGGGGCCGATCCGGTGCCGCAGAGCCGTGCCGAGGCAATGGCGCTGATTACGGCCACCCGGCCTGCTCTGCGGAGCGACTACCGGACACGGGAGGTCGCCCGCCTCGTCCTCAGCCAGCCCGCACCGAGCCGGATGGCCGAGCCGTTGCAGCAACTCGCGCTCCAGGCCGGGGTAGACCTGCTGCCGCCATGGGCGCGACGGATGCACGGGCTGTCTGGTCCGGCGCTCAGCGGACCGCTGGTGCGGGCGGGGACGCTCGGGATCGCGCGGACACTGCGATGGGCCTTCCAGCGGGAAGCGGCACTTGGTGGACGGCCCGCAGGGGCAGCGGCGAGGGGCGGCGGAGCGGATTGATGGCGGCTTTTCTTCCTTTGCCCTTCCAGTCCTGAACTGCCCAAGTTTCCGTCGTGGCAGGATGTCCGCCGCGTCGGAGGGGTTGATCAGGCGCTGGCCGGCGCCTCCTCCGGCGTTAGCAGGAAGAGCAGCACGGAGCGGGCGGTGGTCTCATAGGCGTGCCCGACATTGAAGCTCGGCTCCTCCGCTTCGTCCGGAAGATTGCTATCTGCCAGCAGCGACCAGCACTTGCCGCCCGGTGACCCTGGCAGGGTGAATTCCACGACGTCGTGGTGGCCGTTGCTGATCATCAGCAGCATCGCGTCCTGACCGCGCTTGCGGGTGCACGTGATCTGGGCTCGGCCATCCATCAGAATGCCGAAGCACTTCATTCTGGCATCCTCCCATTCGCCCTGCTGCAACTCGGAACCGTTGGCGTTGATCCAAGTGACATCCTTGACGCCCAACTCCTCATTGTATTCACCGGTAAGAAAGCGGGTGCGGCGCAGGATTGGATAGTTGTGGCGCAGGCCCGTCAGCTTCTGCGTGAAGCAAATGAGGGAGCGGTCCTTCTTCTGGATGTTCCTGAACTCGCGCAGCAAGTTCGACACGTCCGATGCGTCGCGCGGGTCGGGCGCGAAGAAGCCGATGGTGTTGAAGCTCCAGTAGTTCACCAGGTTGCGGTTGAGCAGGAAGTCGTCGTTGATGACGGCGTGGACCGGCAGCAGCTCGATTGAGGTGACGCCGAGCGACTTGATATCGTCCACCACCGGCTTCTGCCCGAACCCTGCACAGGTGCCGCGCAGGTCCTGCCGGACATTTCGGGTGCAGGCGGGTGAAGCCCTTCACATGGGTCTCGTAAGTGATGGTGTGGTCCCAAGGAACGAACTGCCGCCCGGGCTCGCCCTGCCAGTCGAAGCTCGGGTCCACACGACGCATTTCGGCATGAAGGCGGCGCTGTCGCGCTCGTCGAAGGTCAGATCGTCGCCGGTTTCCATCTTGTGGCCGAAGACGGAAGGATTCCAGGTCAGCTCGCCGGCATGGGCGCGGGCATAGGAGTCCAGCAGCAGCTTGCTGGGATTGAAGCGATGGCCTGCTTCGGGTTCATAGGGACCATGGACGCGGTAGCCGTAGAAGGTGCCGGGAGCCACGTCCGGCAGGTAGCCGTGGAAGATCTGGTTCGTGTATTCCGGCAACTCGACGCGATCGATCTCCTTCCCGTCGGTGCTGTCAAAGATGCAGCCTCCACTTTCGTTGCGTTGGCGGTAAAGAGCGCGAAGTTGGTGCCCTTGCCGTCCCAGCTGGTGCCCAGGGCGTTCGGCGAGTCCTCCTTGATGCGGGACGTAATGGCCTCTGACAAAGGCGACTCCGTTTGTGGCAGCGGACAGGGCGCCGGCCAGTCATCCGGTCAACTCGAGGCAGGTCCGCGGGGTATGGAGCAGGGGCAACGGGGCGGGAGGCGCCTGATTCTTGCACCTTGTCAGGCCTGCGGCGACGTGATCACGGGGCCGTGCGCTGGGGTCGAGCTGCATCCCTGACCGGCTGGCGTCGTTCCATCCGAGAGAACAACAGAGGGGTGCTATGAAAGAAGAGAACGGGTTTCGCTACGGGCCGCTCTCGGACCGGTGCGCGCATCTTTGCGTGGACATGCAGCGCCTCTTCGCCGATCGCACGGACTGGCACGCACCCTGGATGATCAAGACGCTGCCCGTGGTGGAGCGGATCGCGGTCGCCCACCCCGAGCGGACCGTCTTTACCCGCTTCATCCCCGCGGACCGGCCAGGAGAGGGGGAGGGGACCTGGCGCCGCTACTACGAGCGATGGGACAGCGTGACCCTGGAGGCGCTGCCACCTGAGGCCGTGGAGTTGCTGCCCACCCTGGCGCGGCTGGTGCCGCCCGCGCAGGTGGTGGACAAGAAGGTTTACTCCCCATGGCTGCAGCCGGAGCTTGACGCACTGCTGAAGGAATGGGGCACGGACACGCTCATCGTGACGGGAGCAGAAACTGATGTCTGCGTCCTCGCGGCGGTGCTGGGCGCAGTGGACCGCGGCTTCCGCGTGGTGGTGCCGACGGATGCGGTCTGCTCATCCTCCGACCGAACGCATGACGCGCTGCTGACCCTTTACCGCGAGCGCTTCGGTCAGCAGGTGGAAACAGTGCGGACGGATGAGCTACTCGAGGCCTGGGTCTGACACCTCGTCCTTCCAGCCGCGGAGACTGGCCGCGCGCCGGTGCAGCTTGCCAAGGATGACATCCAGCACGCGCTGCTCCTCCGCGGTCAGGGCCTCCGCCAGCGCGGCCTGGAGGGTGCGGGCGCGTGGAACGATGAGGCGGTAGAGGGAGAGGCCCTTCGGCGCCAGGCGCAGGATATGGGCGCGCTGGTCCTGCGGGTGCGGGGTGCGGGCGACGAGCGACTTCGCCGCCAGGCGGATGGCCGCGCGGCTGACCTTCACGCGGTCCATCCCGCTGCGGACGATCACCTCCTGAGTGGAGAGCGGCTCGCCTTCCCCAAGGATGGCCATGACGCGCCATTCGGGGATGGAAAGGCCAAATTCGGCCTCGTAGCGGTCGGCGAAGGCGCGGCTGACCGTCTCCCCCACTACGGAAAGCCGGTAGGGCAGGAACTCGGCGAGACGCAGCGGGGCCGGACCTGGAGGAGGGGAGCGTGGCACTTTGGAATCCTTGTATCGTCTCAGATGAGATGATATTTGCCCCTTTCAGGAGGGCCGCCAAGGCCGGGACGAAGGGGAGGGTTGCGGGCCATGCACGTCGACTACCAGTCGCTCCGCTTCGAGTACCGTCGCTCCCCGGACCAGTCCTCGCTCCAGGTTGTGCGGCACGCCGTGGTGGTAGTGGGCGCGGGGCCCGTGGGGTTGGCGACCGCGATCGACCTCGCACAATCCGGCTTGCGTGTGCTGCTGCTGGATGACGACAGCAGCCTTTCCACCGGATCCCGCGCGATCTGTTTCGCCAAGCGCACGCTCGAAATCTTCGACCGGTTGGGCTGCGGCGACGCGATGGTGGAGAAGGGCGTCACCTGGAACCGCGGGCGCGTCTTCCACCGTGACCATCCCGTCTACAGCTTCGACCTGTTGCCAGAGGGTGGGCACGAGCGGCCGGCCTTCGTCAACCTGCAGCAATATTACGTGGAAGGCTTCCTGCTGGACCGCGCCCGGGCGCTGCCGGACCTCGAGATCCGCTGGCGCAACAAGGTCACCGCGGTCGAGCCGGGCGAGGCGGGCGTGGGACTCCTGGTCGAAACGCCCGAGGGCGAGTACCGGATCCTCGCCGATTACCTGATCGCCGCTGACGGCGCGCGCTCTCCGATCCGGCGGGCACTGGGTCTGGAGAGCAAGGGCCGCACCTTCCGCGACCGCTTCCTCATCGCCGATGTCCGCATGAAGGCCGACTTCCCGGCGGAGCGCTGGTTCTGGTTCGATCCGCCCTTCCACCCCAACCAGTCCGTGCTGCTGCACAGCCAGCCGGACGGCGTGTGGCGCATCGATTTCCAGCTCGGCTGGGACGCCGACCCGGAGGCGGAGCGCGCCCCTGAACGGGTAATCACCCGCGTGCGGGCCCTGCTGGGCGAGAACGCTGCGTTCGATCTCGAATGGGTGAGCGTCTACACCTTCTCCTGCCTCCGAATGGCGCGCTTCCGGCACGGCCGGGTGATCTTCGCGGGGGATGCGGCGCACGGCGTCTCGCCCTTCGGCGCGCGTGGTGCGAACAGCGGCGTGCAGGATGCCGAGAACATCGCCTGGAAGCTGGCGCTGGTGCTGCGGGGGGAGGCTCCCGCTACGCTGCTGGACAGCTATGACGACGAGCGCGTGGCGGCGGCGGACGAAAATATCCTCAATTCCACGCGCTCGACCGACTTCATCACGCCGAAGAACGAGGCGAGCCGCGCCTTCCGGGACGCGACACTGGACTTGGCGCGGGACTGCGCCTTCGCCCGGCGCCTGGTGAACAGCGGGCGCCTCTCCTTGCCGAGCACCTACCGTGCTTCGCCGCTCAACACCGCGGACACGGATGACTTCGCGGGCACGATGATGCCGGGGGCGCCGGCGCTGGACGCGCCGCTGATGCGGGAGGGCGCCCCGAACTGGCTGCTGCGGCGACTGGGCGGAGGCTTCGTGCTGCTGCATTTCGGCGAGGCGCCACCGCCCGTGCCAGAAACCCTGCCGCCGCTCCGCCTGGTGAACGTGACCCCTGACGAGGACGCGGAGGGAGTCGCCGCGCGCCGCTACGACGCGCTGCCCGGCACCACCTACCTCATCCGCCCGGACCAGCATGTCTGCGCTCGCTGGCGGCGCTTCGATCCCGAGGCGATTTGTGCGGCTCTCGACCGTGCGGTGGGGAGGGCGTGATGCTGAACACCGAGCCCAACATCGCCTCCCCCGACGACTTCTACGAGGCGCTGCTGTCCATCCACCAGGGTCTTGCGCCCGAGCAGAGCCGGCAGGTGGATGCGCGACTGATCCTGCTGCTCTGCAACCATATCGGGGACCTCTCCGTGCTGCGTGAGGCCATGGCGCGGGCGCGGCGGGGGATCGAGCCCGATGGCATCGACAATACGATTGCCGCCCGCACATAGGAGAGGATTTGCCATGTCCGGCTTCGCCAGCACCACCGATCTCGCCGACAAGACGATCTCCTTCGACGAGCTCGGCCCGGGCCTCTACGGCTACACGGCCGAGGGAGATCCAAATTCGGGCGTGGTCATCGGGGACGAGGGCGTGCTGGTCGTCGATGCCCAGGCGACGCCGCGCATGGCGGCGGACGTGATCGCGCGCATCCGCACCGTGACGGACAAGCCGGTGACGCATGTCGTGCTCTCGCACTACCACGCAGTGCGCGTCCTTGGTGCCTCCGGCTACGAGGGAGCGCAGATCATTGCCTCCGAGGTCACGCGCGACCTGATCGTCGAGCGCGGCCAGCAGGACATGGACAGCGAGATTGGCCGCTTCCCCCGCCTGTTCCGCGGCAAGGAGAGCATTCCCGGCCTGACCTGGCCCCACGTGACCTTCCAGAAGCGGATGACGCTGTGGATGGGCAAGCGAGAGGTGCAGATTATCCATATCGGCCGCTCCCACACGGCCGGCGATACGGTGGTGTGGCTGCCGAAGGAGCGCGTGCTCTTCTCCGGCGACTGCGTGGAGTACGGTGCCACGCCTTATTGCGGCGACGCGCATTTCGCGGACTGGCCGGGCACGCTGGAGGCGATCCGGGCGCTGAAGCCGGTGGCGCTCGTTCCTGGCCGCGGCAACTCGCTCACCACGCCCGGGAGCATCGAGGAGGGGCTGCGCGGCACGGCCGACTTCACCTCGGACCTCTTCGGGATCGCGAAGCGGGGCGTGGCCGCAGGCCACTCGCTGAAGCAGGTCTACGACGAGGCGATGTCGGCCATGCGGCCCAAATACGGGCACTGGGTGATCTTCGACCACTGCATGCCCTTCGATGTCTCCCGCGCCTATGATGAGGCCAAGGGTCTCGATCATCCGCGCATCTGGACCGCCGAGCGCGACGTGGAGATGTGGCGCGCGCTCGAGCACGGCACCGAGATGAAGTCCGCTGAGCTGGACGGATAGAGAGGAGCCCCATCATGAACGCCCCCTTCACCCCGCAGCCGCTGACGAGGAACGAGACCGGCTACATGCCGGGCTTCGGCAACGGCTTCGAGACCGAGGCCCTGCCCGGCGCCCTGCCGATCGGGCGCAATTCCCCGCAGCGCTGCGCCTACGGACTTTATGCTGAGCAGCTCTCGGGTTCGCCCTTCACCGCGCCACGCGCGACCAACGAGCGCTCCTGGCTCTACCGCATCCGCCCGACCGTCGCGCATTGGGGAAGCTTCGAGCGGGTGGATGCGGGCCTGTGGCGCACCGCGCCCTGCGCGGAGGTGGAGCTGCCGCTCGCGCCGCTCCGCTGGGACCCGATCCCATTGCCGGAGGGGAAGATCTCCTTCCTTGAGGGCATCCGCACCATCACGACGGCCGGCGACGCTGGCGCACAGTCGGGCATGGGCGCGCATATCTATCTCGTCACCCGCTCCATGGAGGAAGAGTACTTCTACAACGCCGATGCGGAGATGCTCTTCGTGCCGCAGCAGGGCGGACTGCGGCTGGCGACCGAGTTCGGCGTGATCGACATCGCGCCGGGCGAGATCGCCGTCATCCCGCGCGGCGTGAAGCTGCGGGTGGAGCTGCGCGGCGGCCCCGCGCGCGGCTATCTCTGCGAGAATTACGGTGGCGCCTTCACCCTGCCGGAGCGCGGGCCGATCGGCGCCAACTGCCTGGCGAACCAGCGCGACTTTCTCACGCCCGTCGCAGCCTATGAGGATCGGGAAGTGCCCTCGACCCTTACGGTGAAGTGGGGCGGCGTGCTGTGGCGGACGGAGATCGCGCAGTCGCCGCTCGATGTGGTCGCGTGGCACGGTAACTACGCGCCCTATAAGTACGACCTGAAGCGCTACTCGCCGGTCGGGCCGATCCTGTTCGACCACGCGGACCCGTCGATCTTCACCGTCATGACCTCGCCGAGCGAGACGCCGGGCACGGCGAACATCGACTTCGTCATCTTCCCCGAGCGCTGGCTGGTGACCGAGAACACCTTCCGCCCGCCCTGGTACCACATGAACGTCATGAGCGAGTTCATGGGGCTGGTGGAGGGTGTTTATGACGCCAAGACCGGCGGGGGGTTCACGCCAGGCGGCTTCTCTCTGCACAACTGCATGCTGCCGCACGGGCCCGACATGGCGGCCTTCGAGGGCGCGAGCAACGCGGAGCTGAAGCCGCACAAGCTGGAAAACACGCTTGCCTTCATGCTCGAGACGCGCCTGCCCCAGCGGGTGACGCGCTACGCGGCCGAGGCGCCGCAGTTCCAGCGGGACTATGCCGGCTACGGCGCGGGCCTGCGCAAGCACTTCAACCCGAACCAGCGCTGAGCAACCGCACCGCATGACCGACGCGACGCACGACAGATCCCTCCGCAGCTGGGTGGCCTCGGCCAACGGCCACCCGGACTTCCCGATCCAGAACCTGCCGTTGGGGGTTTTCACTCCACCGGGCGGCGGGGCGTCCCGGGTGGGCGTCGCGATCGGGGACAGGGTCCTCGACCTCTCCGCCGCGCCGGTGGCCGAGGACGTGCGGGAGGCGGCGGTGGGCGGAACGCTGAACGCGCTCTTCGCGCTGGGCGCCGGGACGCGGCGGGAACTGCGGGCGCGGCTTTCCTCCCTGCTGGCAGAGGGTAGCGGCGAAAGAGGCGCGCTGGAGCCACATCTCTACCCCGCAGGGGACTGCACGCTGCACCTGCCGGCGCGGGTCGGCGACTACACCGACTTCTATGTCGGCATTTATCACGCGACGAATGTTGGCAAGGTCTTCCGCCCCGACAACCCGCTGCTGCCGAACTACAAATACGTGCCGATCGGCTACCACGGCCGTGCCTCCTCCCTGCGCGTCTCCGGCACGCCGGTGCGGCGGCCGAAGGGCCAGTTGAAGGGGCCGGGCGACGACGCCCCGCGCTTCGCGCCTTGCGAGCGGCTCGACTACGAGCTGGAGATGGGCATCTGGATCGGGCCCGGCTCGGCGCTCGGCGATTCCATTCCGGTGGCGGAGGCCGAGGCGCATGTCGCGGGCTACGGGCTGCTGAACGACTGGTCGGCGCGCGACATCCAGGCCTGGGAGTACCAGCCGCTAGGGCCCTTCCTCGCGAAGAACTTCGGCTCCACCCTCTCCCCCTGGGTGGTGACGCCGGAGGCGCTGGAGCCCTTCCGCATCCCGCAGCCGTCGCGCCCAGAAGGCGATCCAACCCCGCTGCCCTACCTGCTCGATCCGCAGGACCAGGCGCGCGGCGCCTTCGACATCGCGCTGGAGGTACTGATCCTCACCCCTGGAATGGCAGAGGCGGGGATGGCGCCGCACCGGATCGCGCTGTCGAACACGCGCCACATGTACTGGACCGTGGCGCAGATGGTGGCGCACCACGCCTCCAACGGCTGCGACCTGAACCCAGGGGACCTGCTGGGTTCCGGCACCATCTCCGCCCCCGGCGAGGGCGGCTTCGGCAGCCTCCTGGAAGCGAGCAAGGGCGGGAAGGAGCCGGTCCAGCTCCCCTCCGGCGAGACGCGCCGCTTCCTGGAGGATGGAGACGAGATCATCCTCCGTGCCCAGGCCAGCCGCGAGGGCTTCGCCCCGATTGGCTTCGGGGATTGCCGAGCGACCATTCTGCCGGCCAACTGACACATCGCACGAAGCCGGTCGCACGAGCCGGCCTGAGGAAGGGACGACCCATGAGAGAGTTCACCCCTGGCCGCCGCGCCCTGCTGGGCGCCGGCCTCGCGGCGCTGCCCCTCGCCAGGGCGCTCGCCGCCTATCCGGAGCGGGCGCTGCGCTGGGTGGTCGCTTATGCCGCGGGTGGCGGGACGGACACGCTGGCGCGGCTGGTGGGCGCCAACCTGTCCAACCGCCTGGGCCAGCCGATCGTCGTTGAGAACCGGCCGGGAGCCGCGACGAATATCGGGGCGGAGGCCGTCGCGAAGTCGCCGCCGGATGGCTACACCGTCTTCTCCGCCGACAACGGCACCCTCGTCTTCAACACGGCGCTGTTCAAGCGCCTGCCCTACGATCCCGTGCGCGACTTCCGGCCGGTGGGTCTGATGGCGCGCTTCCCGCTGGTCCTGGCGGTGGGCGAGAAGGCGCCGGCGGACACGGTTCAGGCGCTGATCGCCAAGGCGAAGGCAGCGCCCGGCTCGATCGACTGCGCGACGGCCGGCATCGGCTCGCCGCATCACTTGGCGCTGGAGCGGCTGTCGCGTGAAGCGGGCGTCCGCTTCAACCATGTTCCCTATCGCGGTGCGGCGCCTGCACTGAACGACCTCATCGCGGGCACGGTTCCGATGATGGTGCTCGACTATCCCTCGGGCGCCGAATACCTACGCTCGGGGCGCGTGAAGGCGCTGGCGGTGCTCTCCGCCCAGCCGCTGGAGGAGCAGCCCTCCGTGCCGACGGTCGAAGCCGCCCTGGGCCTGCGTGGCTTCGAGGCCTATGCCTGGCAGGGGCTGGTGGTGCCGAAGGCAACGCCCGATGCCCTGGTCGCGCAGCTCACGCGGGAGCTGGACGCCACCATGCGCGACGAGGCGGTGCGCGGCCGGATGAAGCAGATCGGGCTCGAGACGCTGACCGGCGGCCCCACCGAGTTCGAGGCGCTGCTGGAGCGCGAGCGCGCCACCTGGCTGCCGCTGATCCGCGACCTGAATATCACGCTTGATTGATCGAGGTACTGAATGCGGCTGCACGGCTATTTCCGGTCCTCCGCCGCTTGGCGCGTGCGGATCGCTCTCAACCTGAAGGGAGTGGCGGTGGAGCACGCCTTTCATCACCTTCGGAAGGGCGAGCAGCGCGCGCCGGACTACCTGCGCCTCAACCCCCAGGGCCTGCTGCCCGCGCTGGAGACGGATGACGGCGCAGTGCTCACCCAGTCGCTCGCGATCTGCGAGTGGCTGGACGAGACGGTGCCGGAGCCGCGCCTGCTGCCCGGCGACGCGCTGGAGCGGGCGCATATCCGCGCCGTCGCGCAGGCCATCGCCTGCGACATCCACCCCGTGCAGAACCTGAAGGTGCTGGCGGCGCTGCGGGCGCTCTCCCTACCGGAGGAGGAGGTGACGGGCTGGGCCCGCCGCGTGATCCGCGAGGGGCTGGAGGCTTGCGAGCGGCTCGTTGCCGCGGGGAAGGGCCCCTTTCTCTTCGGGGCGGCGCCGACCTTGGCCGATCTCTGCCTCATCCCTCAGGTCGGTAATGCCCGCCGCTTCGGGGCCGAGATCGGAGACCTGCCGCGAATCAGCGCCGCCGTCGCGGCCTGCGAGGCGCACCCGGCCTTCGTCACGGCGGCGCCGGAGCACCAGCCGGACGCCGAATAGGCCGCCTATATGGGCCGGGGGAATGGCATTCCCCCGGCCGGCCCCAGCGCAGAACAGCGCGACCACGGGCTGCCCCTTCTTTGGTAAACCGCGCTCTTTCCCGCCCTGCGCTGCGTTCATAGCTTTGTGGGCATGAACGACACGCCAGCCCGCGCCGCACCCTCCGGCATCACGGCGTCCTGTCGGGGCTGATCCGCCCCGATCTCGCGCCGCCTCGCGCGGCAACCCCACCGCCGGAGCCTTCCCCATGTCCGATACGCACGCCATTGGCGCGCGCAGGGCCCTTGCGCCCGCGCGGCCGAGAGAGGCCGTTCGCCCGCCGAACGGCGCGGGCTTCGGCCTGTCCCGCTACAAGCGCTTCGCCTCATCGATCGTGATCCTGCTGCTCTGGCAGGGCGCCTCCATGGCCGGGCTGATCGCGCCGCGCACGCTGGCTGCGCCGACGACAATCGTCGCGACCGCCTGGGAGCTGATCCTCTCGGGCGAGCTGCCGCACAACCTGCTCGTTTCCCTCGGCCGCGTCGCGGCGGGGCTGGTGATCGGCGTGTCCTCGGGCGTGACGCTCGCACTCATCGCCGGGCTCTCGAAGCGTGGGGAGGAGATCGTCGACGCGCCGATGCAGATGCTGCGCACGCTGCCCTTCCTCGCGCTCGTGCCGCTCTTCATCCTCTGGTTCGGCATCGGCGAGGCGCCGAAGATCGCGCTCGTCTCGCTCGGCAGCGCCTTTCCTGTCTATCTCACTCTCTTCGCGGGCATCCGCGGCACCGATCCGAAGCTGATGGAAGCGGGCCGGGTCTTCGGGCTTGATCGCGCCGGGCTGATCCGCCACGTCGTGCTGCCGGGGGCGCTGCCCTCGGGGCTTGTTGGCCTGCGCTACGCCCTCGGCAGCGCCCTGCTAAGCCTCGTCATCGCCGAGCAGATCAACGCGACAGCCGGCATCGGCTTCCTCATCAACGACGCCCGCGACTTCCTGCGCACCGACGTGATCGTCGTGGGTCTGGTGGTCTACGCGCTGCTTGGCCTCCTCGCCGATGCGTTGGTGCGGACCGTCGAGCGGCGGGCGCTCGCCTGGCGCCCCAACCTGATCAAGGGCTGAGCGGCATGAGCGACCAACGCAACGTCTCCGTGCGCGGCCTGACCCGCCGCTTCGGCAGCAACACGGTGCTGCACGGCCTGGACCTGGAACTGGAGCCGGGTTCCTTCACCGCCCTGCTGGGCCGCTCCGGCTCGGGCAAGACGACGCTGCTGCGCACCCTGGCAGGGCTTGATCCTGCGCCCGCGGAGGCCGCGATCGACTTGCCGGATCGCGTGGCCGCCGTGTTCCAGGAGCCGCGTCTTCTGCCCTGGAAGCGGATCTGGGCGAATGTCGCGCTCGGCCTTTCCGGCGCAGACCCGAAGGAGAGGGCGGAGCGGGCGCTGGGCGAGGTGGGGCTGGCGCGGCACCTAGAGGCCTGGCCCGCCACACTCTCGGGCGGCGAGGCGCAGCGGGCGGCCCTGGCCCGGGCACTGGTGCGCGAGCCGCGCCTTCTGTTGCTCGACGAGCCCTTCGCCGCGCTCGATGCCCTCACGCGCATTCGCATGCACGCGCTGGTGCTAGACCTCTGGCGCGCGCACGGCCCGACCACGCTGATCGTCACGCATGACGTGGACGAAGCGGTGCTGCTGGCGGATCGCGTGCTGGTGCTCGACGCCGGGCGGATCGCGGCGGATATTGCCGTGGACATGCCGCGCCCGCGTAGCCACGGCGATGCCGGCTTCGTCGCGCTGCGGCGGCGCCTCCTCTCCGAACTCGGCCTTGAGGCCGAGGTGATCCGGGAGGCCGCATGACGATCCCCTTCACAAGGCGCGCCGCGATCCTCGGCGCGCTCGCCATGCCCGCCCTCGCGCGAGCGCAGGGGCCGGTCACGCTGCGCGCCGCGCAGTACAAGGCGGGCGACGCGCTGCTGCTGCGCCTCGCGGGGCTGGCCGACACGCCCTATCGCGTCGAATGGTCGGAGTTCGGCTCGGGCAACCTCATGGTGGAGGCCGCGAGCGCCGGGGCACTTGATCTTGCCTATGGGAGCGAGATCCCGCCGACCTTCGCCGCCGTCTCTGGCGCCCGCGTGAAACTCGTCGCCGTTATCCGCGGCGACGTGAACGAGCAGGTGGTGCTCGTGCCGGCAGGATCGGCCATCCATGACATCGCGGGGTTGAAGGGAAAGCGTGTCGGCTACGTGCGGGCGACGACCACGCATTACTATCTCTCCCGCATGCTCGCTGAGGCGGGGCTCTCGCTCTCCGACGTGCAGCTGGTGAATCTCACGCCTTCGGACGGGCAGGCGGCCTTCCGGGCGGGCGCGCTCGATGCCTGGGCAATCTACGGCTATTCCGTGCCGGTCGCACGGCAGGGCGGCGCGCGGGTGCTGCGGACGGCAGCGGGGATCCTCTCGGGCAACTATCCCTATTTCATCCGGGCCGGCCTCGCCGATGAGCCCGCGCGCGCGGAGGCGGCGCGGGACCTGCTGGACCGCCTTCGCCGCGCGCTGCCCTTCATCCAGGAGCGGCCGGCGGAATACGCGTCGGCCCAGGCATCGGCCCTGAACGTGCCAGAGGCGACGATCCGGGCGCTGCTCGACAACGTGTCGCAACCGCGCAGCCTCGCGCCGGTGGATGATGCGGCCATCGCCTCGCACCAGGCTGTGGCGGACGAGTTCGCGCGCATCGGGGTGATCCCGCGCCGCGTGAATGTCGCCCCGCTATGGGACCGTGGCTTCGCACGGCTCGCGGCGCGCGCCTGATGGACGGTTCGCTTCTTCCCCGCCGCGCCGACCCGCTGCGCGAGATGGTGCAGCGCTTCGCCGCGGGCGCCGCGCGGCACGACCGGGACGGCAGCTTCCCGCACGAGAACATCGCGCTGCTGCGCGAAGGCGGGCTGCTGGGCATGACCGTGCCGCCGGAATTCGGCGGGCATGGCATGGGCCTCTCCTGGGCGGCAGAGCTGGTCGGCACCGTGGCGGAGGGCTGCCCGGCCACCGCGCTGGTGCTGGCGATGCAGCTCATCCAGCACCGGGGCCTCGCGCGCAACACCGCCGTGCCGCGCGCCCTCCGCGCCCGCATCGCCCAGGGCGCGGTGGAACGCGGTGAGTTGATGAACGCCCTCCGGGTGGAGCCGGAGCTTGGAACGCCCGCGCGCGGTGGGCTTCCCGCGACCACCGCGCGGCGCCTGGCCAATGGATGGCGCCTCAGTGGCCGCAAGATCTACTCCACCGGCGCGCCGGCCCTCGATTGGGGGCTGGTCTGGGCACGGACCGACGAGGCCTCGCCGCGTACGGGCCTCTTCCTTGTGCCGATGCGCGCGCCGGGCGTGCGCATCGTCGAGACCTGGGATCAGGCCGGACTGCGCGCCTCGGGCAGCCACGACGTGGTGTTCGAGGAGGTCGCGCTGCCTGAGGAACACGCGCTGGAACTGCGCTCACCCTCCGCCTGGGCGGCGCCCGATGCCGACGCGGTCGCCTGGAACACGCTGCTGATCGCCGCGCTCTATACGGGCGTCGCGCGGGCGGCGCGGGACTGGCTGCTCGGGTTCCTGCGCGCGCGGGTGCCCGCCAATCTCGGCGCACCGCTCGCCACCCTGCCGCGCGTGCAGGAGGCGGTCGGGCGGATCGAGGCGCTGATCCTCACCAACGCGCATCTGATCGCCGGCGCCGCGGGGGGCGGCAGCGGCGCTACCGGGCTCGGCCTCGTGAAGACCGTTGCCGCCGACAATGCCATCGCTGCGGTGCAGGAGGCGGTGGCCCTCTGCGGCAACCATGGTCTCTCCCGCGCCAATCCGCTGGAGCGGCATCTGCGCGACGTGCTCTGCGCCCGCATTCACACGCCGCAGCCCGACGCCGCCCTTCTCGCGGCCGGTCGCGCCGCGCTCTCCCTCTGAAAGGACAAGGCCATGAGCCTCGATACGCTTCCCGCCGATGGGGTCGAATTCATCGGCATGGTCCAGCCGCGCGAGCAGTCGGAGATTCATCCGGCGCGCGGCCCCTCCGTCGATCCCGGCTATCTTGTCGCCTCTGCCCAGGCGCATGACGAGGGCGGGTTCGACCGCATCCTCATCGGCTGGCACTCGGACGGGCCTGACGGGCTGCAGCTCGCCGCCCATGCCGGGGCGCACACCAGGAAGGTCGGCTTCCTCGTCGCGCACCGCCCGGGCTTCATCGCGCCCACCAATGCGGCGCGCGCCTATGCCACGCTCGACCAGCTGACGGGCGGGCGGGCCGCCATCCATGTCATCTCCGGCGGTGACGACGCCGACCAGGCGCGGGACGGCGACTGGCTCTCCAAGGATGAGCGCTACGCGCGGACGGACGAATATGTCTCGATCCTGAAGTCGGTCTGGGGTGCCAGGGCGCCGGTGGATCATGAGGGCGACTACTACCGCATCAAGGGCGCCTCACCGGCCGTGCGGACCGTGCAGCAGCCGCGCATCCCCGTCTATTTCGGCGGCGCGTCCGAAGCCGCGCTGCGCGTCGCTGGGCGGCACGCCGATGTCTATGCCCTCTGGGGCGAGACGCACGCGCAGGTGCGCGAGATCGTGAGCCGCGTGAGGGCCGAGGCGGCGAAGCATGGCCGTCAGGACCAGGTGCGCTTCTCGCTCTCCTTCCGCCCAATTCTGGCGGAGACGGAGGAAGCCGCCTGGGCAAAGGCGGAGGGCATCCTCGCCCGCATCCGCGAGGTGCGCGGCCAGGCAGCACTTGGCCCGGCCAACGCAGGGCCGCAGAACGCGGGATCGCAGCGCCTGCTGGCCGCTGCCGCGCTGGGTGACCGGCCGGAGGGGCGCCTCTACACCGCCATCGCGCGGGAGACGGGCGCGCGCGGCAACACCACCGCCCTCGTCGGTACACCCGAGCAGGTGGCGGAAGCCTTCCTCGAGTACTACGACCTCGGCGTGACCACCTTCCTCATCCGCGGCTTCGACCCGCTGGAGGACGCGGTGGAGTACGGCCGCTCCCTGCTGCCGGCCACGCGCCGGCTGGTGGCCGAGCGCCTCGCGCGCCGTGTGGGGGTGGCCGCAGAATGATTGGACGCCGCCTTCTCCTCGCGGGCGCCGGCCTCCTCGCCGCGCCCCGTATCCTTCGGGCGCAGTCTCCGCTGCGGGTGGGCGACCAGCGCGGCAATGCGCGCGCGGTGATGGAAGCCTCTGGCCAGCTCGCGGGCTTCGGCGACCGCATTGCCTGGAGCGAGTTTCCGGCCGCCGCCCCGCTCGTGGAGGCGCTCAATGCGGGCGCGATCGACACGGGATTGGTGGGCGACGCGCCCTTCACCTTCGGCGCCGCGGCGGGCGTGCCCATCAAGGCGATCGCCGCCACGCGGGAGAACCGTGGTGGCCTTGCGATCATCGTACCGAAGGACAGCCCTGTGCAGTCCCTCGCCGACCTCAAGGGCAAGCGCATCGCGACCGGGCGCGGCTCCATCGGTCACCAAGTGGTGCTCGCCGCGCTGGAGGCCGCCGGCCTGCCGCTCGACGCCGTGCGCTTCGTCTTCCTCCTGCCCGCCGACGCCAAGGCTGCCTACACAAGCGGCGCGGTCGAGGCCTGGGCGACCTGGGAGCCCTATGTCTCGCAGGAGGAGGTGCTGTCGGGCGCGCGGATCATCGTGGACGGGCAGGGGATCACCCCTGGCCTCGGCTTCCAGGCCGCCCGCACGGATGCCATTGCCGCCCGCCGACCGGACCTGGCGGAGTTCGTGCGCCGCCTGGCCACCGCGCGCCAATGGGCCAATGCGAACGCGCCGGGCTATGCGCAGACCTGGTCCGGGCTGATGAACGTGCCGGCCAACGTCGCCCAGCGCTGGTTTGAGCGCGCCCGCACCCGCGTGGTGCCGATCGACGACAGCGTGGCGGTGGACGAGCAGAAGAACATCGATCTCTACACCCGCGCCCGGCTGGTCCGGCAGCGGATCGAGGCGAAGGACCTGCTCGACTCCTCCTTTAATGATGCGGTGGCGGCCGGCCTGCGCGGCGCTTGACGCCGGCCGCACCCGGCCGCAACCCTGCCCCCATCAAGGGGAACGCCCTGCCGGAGAGCCGGCGGGGAAGCATGACAAGGAAACACGACCATGCCTGACGGCAGCATCGCCAAGCCCCCCCAGGGCTATGACTGGCGGAACAAGGGCATTCGCCACATCCCCGCCCAGGCCAAGAGCTGCGACACGCCCGAGACCAAGGGCATGAACCGCGAGGTCGCGATCTCCGGCAGCCGCACCGGCTCCACCGCGCTCTGGGCCGGCACGAACCGGATCGAGCCGAACTCTCAGACCGGCCCGCACCACCACGGCCACCTGGAGAGCGTGATCTACGTTATCTCCGGCACCGCGCATATGCGCTGGGGCGACCGGCTGGAGTTCATCACCGAGGCGAAGGCGGGGGACTTCTTCCTCGTGCCGCCCTATGTGCCGCACCAGGAGATCAACTCCTCCTCCACCGAGGTGCTGCACTGCGCGCTCGTGCGCAGCGGCACGGAGGAGGTGGTGATCAACCTGCCCGACCTCGACATCGTGGACGAGCCGGAGTGGATCCGGCAGGGCTGATGGATGCCGTCGGGCGGTCTATGCCGCCCGGCCCCCGATGCCATTAGCCAATGATGGACGAAATCGACCGTAAGATCGTCGCCTTCCTGCAGGAGGACGCGACACTTTCCGTGGCGCAGCTGGCGGACAAGGTGGGGCTCTCGGCTACGCCCTGCTGGAAGCGCGTTCAGAAGCTGGAGGCGGGCGGCGTGATCACGCGCCGCGTCGCCCTGGTGGACCCCGAGAAGATCGGCGTGGACCTCATCGTCTACGTCGCGATCGAGGCGGGGGACCACACGCCGGAATGGCTCCGCACCTTCTCCAGGACCATCTCGGCCATGCCGGAGGTGATGGAGGCGCACCGCATGGCCGGTGAGGTGGACTACATGCTGCGCGTGGCCGTGACGGGGATGGCGGAGTTCGACTCCTTTTATAAGCGGCTGATCGAGGCCGTTCCCATGCGCAACGTCACCTCCCGCTTCGCGATGGAGCGGTTGAAATACACCACCGCCTACCCACTGCACGGCGCCCGCTTCCGCGACCGGGCCGGCCGGGATCAGGAAGGGCCGGGCGGGGGATAGCCCGCGTGGGGACAACCCCTGCCGCCCGCGGCCGTTCACTCCCCGCAGCCGTAACGGCCACGGAGGATTGAGCATGAGCCTTTTCGAGACCATTAAGTCCAAGATCTTCGGCCACAAGGCCGCGGCGGCGACGCCCGAGGCCGGCGGGATCGGCAGCATCGCGCCGACCGCAACCGACGCCAATGCCGGCACCCCCACCCCGGCCACCACGGCCGGCGCCGCACCGTCCCAGCCGGTGGACGTGGAGGCGGTGCTGAAGGACATGGCGTCAAAGAACCCGCAGCAGCTGAACTGGCAGACCTCCATCGTGGACCTGATGAAGCTGCTCGGCCTCGACAGCAGCTTCGCCAATCGCAAGGAACTGGCGGGCGAGCTGGGCTATACCGGCAGCACCGAGGACAGCGCCTCGATGAACATCTGGCTGCAGAAGCAGGTGATGCAGAAGCTGGCGGAGAATGGTGGGAAGGTGCCGGAGAGCCTGAAGGGCTGAATGCCTGCGCCGGGCTGGTTCTGGCCCGATATCGCCGGTGACTCTGGGGAGGGGAGGGAGGAATCCTTCCTCTCCTCAGGCCCTACGCCACCTTCTTCTGTTCGTTTGCGACCTTTTGCTGGGCCGCTGGCACCGGCCTCAGCGCGCCGCCATCGCCTCTCCTAGGGCCGCCGCTTCTCCGAGTGAGGTGACGATCGCGTCGGCCGGCCCCTCCTCGCGCAGGGCTGCAAGCATGGCGCTGTCGGGCGGTGCGTCCCAGAGGCCGACGATGACCTTCGCTTCCGGAAGCTGGCGCGCGATGCGGCGGAGGAAGTAGCGCAGTCCGGCGACGCTGTTGCCCTCTTCCAGCACCGAGAGGATACAGAGACGGACCAGGGCGGGGTCGAGCCGGGCCAAGTTGGCGTTCTCCAGGGCCGCGCTCGTCTCCGCCCGGGCACCGAGCCCAGTCCGGTGCAACACGAGGGCGGCGAGCCGCGCGGCTAGTGGGTCGAAGGGGCCGCGGCCGGCGATGCAGAGAACCGACCCCTCTGCTTGCCAGGGAGCGGGGAGGGTGGTGTTCCCGGCCGCGCCGAGATCCGAGAGGTCGTCGAGCAGCGTGCCGACCTGGTTACGGATCACGTCCAGCCGCTCCGGCTCCAGCGCCTCGCGCGACCAGTCTGTCTGGGCGAGGACAAGGCCCTGCAGCGCCACGCCGTCGCCGTAGGCCGTGAGGGAGTTGCCGTCCTCGGCCAGGAACTCGCGGGCCTGGGCCACCAGCCCGTCCGCGTCACCCTCGAGCGCGCGCTGATAGAAGCTCTCCTCCGGTTGGAGGGGCGGGCGGTCGCCGAGCATCACGTCGAAGAACTCGAAGCGGGGAACGTGGCGGCCGAGGACCACGAGCCCAACGGTGAGGGGCGTGGAGATGAGAAGGCCGATCGGTCCCCAGAGGAAGGCCCAGAAGCTGGCGGCGAGCACGACCGAAAGCGGCGAGAGGCCCGTGCGGCGCCCGAAGAGAAGCGGCTCGAGCACCTGTCCCATAACCAGCCCGCAGAGAAGGAAGACGGCGAGCACGACGACGGCGGTGGACCAGCCGGGGTCGATGGCGGCCGCGAGCAGCAGGGGGGGCGTGATCGCGATCGGCGTGCCGATAAAGGGCACGAAGCGCATCAGCCCGGCCAGGATGCCCCAGAGCAGCGGGCTTGGCAGACCGATCGCGGCCAGCACGCCCGAGATCGCCACCGCGTAGCAGGCGTTCAGCGCCACCTGGGCCAGGAAGAGGCGCGAGAGGCGGCCGGCGGCGTCGTTCATCGCGGTCATCGTCCGGTGCAGGTCGCGCGCGCCGGCGAGGCGGATCGCGCGGTCCCGCAGATCCTCGCGGTACAGAAGGACAAGGATGCTGAAGATGATGACGAGCCCGGCGGTGGCCAGCGGCCGCAGCAGCGGGCCGAGCACGTTGCCGAGCACGCCAAGCAGCGCCGCGTCGGAGCGGTTGTTGGCGACGACCACGGCTTCGCCGGCAGTTGCCGCCGGCGCACCGCCGCCGAGCAGGTCCTGCGCCCGGCGAAGCAGGTCGCCCAGGCCCTGCAGGGCACCGAGCTTCGCGCGGAGGGCGGCTGCGTAGCGCGGGATTTCCGCCGCCAGATCCGCCGCCTGCGCGCCGAGGGCCGTGCCGATCGCCCCGAGCACGAGGAAAGCCGCGAGCACCGCCGCCAGCACCGAGAGCCCCTTGCCCAGCCCTACCCGTTGCAGCGACTTCGCGACCGGCGCGAGGACGAAGGCGAGAATTACCGCGAGGACGAGGGGCACAAGCACGTCCCGCCCGAAATAGAGGGCGGCGACGATGATGGCGGCCGAGACCAGCATCGCCGCCCCTGCCACGGGGTTGCCGGACGCGGGGGCCGGCGGCAGGCGTCGTTCGGTCGGGGCCATCAGGCGCGATTCGTTCCAGGCGGGCATTCGGGCAGGGCCGCGCCGTGCCACGCCCCTCGGCATCCCACCAGCCCCTTCCGGCGTTGCGCGCGGGAACGTCATCGGCGGTGCCGGTGAACGCAGGACGCCGGGCTGGCACGATCGCCGCCGGAACGAAGGAACGCCCGTGCCCGATGCCTCTCCCCGACCCGGCCCTCTCTCCCGCGCCAGGGGGCTGCCACGCCTTCCAATGGTCGCGGCGCTGCTGGCGCTGCTGGCGGTCGCCGCCGGCGCCGTCGGCACCCTGCTGAACGGGCGGGACGCGGCCGCGATCGATGCCGCGAACGAGCTGGTGGTCGGCCTGGAGGGCGTGCTCTCGGCCATGAAGGACGTGGAAACGGGCCAGCGCGGGTTCCTTATCGTCGGGCGCGAGGAGTACCTGCAGCCCTACGAGGAAGGGCTCGTGGCGGTGGAGCAGCGCCTCGTGGCCGTCGAGCGCCTCCGTGGGCCGGCCGGTCTGCCGGCCGAGGGCCGCCTGCGCGAGCTGATTGCCCGGCGGGAGGCGCTGGCCGAGCGCTCGGTGGCGCTCCGCCGCGCGGGCGGCGACGAGCAGGCCCGCGCCCAGGTGGAGACCGGCCAGGGGCGCGAGGCGATGGACGCCATCCGCACCGAGGTGGCGCGTCAGCAGGCGGCTGCCCGCACGCAGGTGGAGGCGCTGAACCGCGCGAGCGACCGGCGCGGCCTGCTCCTCTGGGGAATCTCGGTCGGCGCCGCGCTGCTCGCCTGCGGGTTGCTCGGTGCCTACGCCCGGTCCCGGCGCCGGGCAGAGCGGCAGGCCAATGCGCTGCTGGACGCGGTGATGACCAATGCACCGGTCGGCCTCGGCTTCATCGGCGCCGACATGCGTGTCGTGAACGCCAACCAGGCCCTGTTGGATATCGGGGAACGCGCGATGGGCCTGCCGCGGTCGGGTGCCGCTGGCGGCACCATGCCCGCGCTGCCAGATGCAGTACGCGAACGGATCGCTCCGCGGCTGCGTGCCGTGCTCGATGGCGGCCGTGCGCAGTCCGAGGTGGAGGTGGAGACCGCTCCGCCCGACCGTCCGGGCGAGCGACACTACCTCATGGCCACGCTCTTCCCCCTCGCGCATTCCGGGGCAGGGGCGGAGGGGGCCGGGCTGATCCTGGCGGATGTGACCCGCCGGCGACGCGCCGAGGACCGGCTGCGGCGCAGTGAATCGCGTTTCCGCACCCTTGCCAACTCCCTGCCCCAGCTCGCCTGGCAGGCGGACGCCGGGGGCGAGATCGAGTGGTACAACCGCCGCTGGTACGAGTTCACCGGCACCAGCTTCGAGACGATGAAGGGCTCCGGCTGGGTGGCCGTGCAGCACCCCGACCATGCCGAGCGCGTGCAGGCCGGCTTCCGCGCGGCCATCGCGGCGGGCGAGCCCTGGGAGGACTTCTTCCCGCTTCGCGGCGCCGATGGCGGCTACCGCTGGTTTCTCAGCCGGGCCGTGCCGATCCGCGACGATCCCGACGAGAATGGCGGGGGCGTCATCACCGGCTGGTTCGGCACCAACACCGATGCGACCGATCTGCGCGAGGCACAGGAGGAGGCAACGCTCGCGCGTGAGGCGGCCGAGGATGCCAACCGAGCGAAGAGCCAGTTCATCGCTAATATGAGCCACGAGCTGCGCACCCCGCTCTCTGCCGTGATCGGCTACTCGGAGATGCTGGAGGAGGAGGCCGAGGACCTTGAGGGCGGCGAGGCGCTGACAAAGGACCTGCGGAAGATCGGCGCCAACGCGCGCCACCTCCTCTCCCTCATCAACGACGTGCTCGACCTCTCCAAGATCGAGGCCGGGCGGATGGAGACCCATGCAGAGGATTTTGCGGTCTCCACACTTGTCTCCGAGACCGTGGCGACGGTGCAGGCGCTGATGGAGGGTAAGGGCAACGCGCTGGAGGTGCAGGTGCCCGAGGGGCTCGGCACCATGCATTCTGACCAGGTGAAGCTGCGGCAGTGCCTGATTAACCTTCTCTCCAATGCGAACAAGTTCACGGAGAAGGGCCGTGTCACGCTCTCGGCGACGGAAGGGCGCGATGAGATGGGGCGGCGCGAGATCACCTTCCGCGTCTCCGACACCGGCATCGGCATGACGCAGGAGCAGCTCGCCCGCCTGTTCACCCGCTTCACCCAGGCGGACAGCTCCACCACGCGCCGCTTCGGCGGCACGGGCCTGGGGCTCGCCATCACGAAGGCTTTCTGCACCCTGCTGGGCGGCGGAATCGCCGTGGAGAGCGAGCCGGGGCGGGGAACCACCTTCACCATCCGCGTGCCGATGGACATGACCGAGACCGGCCCCGAGCCCCAGGCGGAGGCGCTCTCCCTGCCGGATGCGGAGGAGCGCACGCAGGCCGGGCTTGTCCTCGTGGTGGACGACGATGCGGCGTCCCGTGAGCTGCTTTCCCGCTTCGTGGTGCGCGACGGCTTCGCCGTGCGCTGCGCCCATGACGGGGAAGAGGGGCTACGCTTGGCGAAGGCGCTTCGCCCGACCGCGATTCTGCTCGACGTCATGATGCCCCGCATGGACGGCTGGTCCGTGCTAACGGCACTGAAGGCGGATCCCGATCTGGCTGAGATCCCGGTGGTGATGGTCTCCATCGTGCAGGAGCGGGCCCTGGCGGTCTCTCTGGGCGCGGCGGACTACCTCATCAAGCCCGTGCAGTGGCAGCGGTTGCGAAACGTGCTCGACCGCTACCGCGCCCCAGGCGCCGCCCTGGTAGTGGAGGCCGAGGCCGAGGCACGGGCCGAGCTCCGCCACCTGCTCGAGAGCGAGGGTTGGTCCGTAGAGGAGGCGGACGGCACGGAGATGGCGATGACCCGCCTGACCGCGCCCGACCCGGCGGCACCGCCCGTCGGCCTCGTGCTCGTTGCCGTGCCCGGGCCGGAGGAGGAGGGGCTGCGGCTGGTGCACGGCCTACGCGCGCGGGAGGACCTGCGGCACCTGCACGTGATCGCGCTGACGGGGGGAGAGGTGGCCCCGGCCGAGTTGGAGGCGCTGCGCGGGCAGGTCCGGCGCGTGCTACCCGCCGATGACGAGCCGCCCGACGCTCTGCTCTCCGAGCTGCGGCGTATCGCGGCGGCACGCGCGGCAGGGAACCCGGCGCCTCCGCCCCCGTTGCAGCCGGAGACGGAGGCTGCCGCACGATGACGAAGATCCTGCTCGTGGAGGATCACGAGGAGCTCTGGGATTTCCTTTCCCGCCGGCTGCGCCGCCGCGGCTTCGACGTGGTGCTGGCGCATGACGGGCAGCAGGGCGTGGACATGGCACGGGCCGAGCGGCCGGACGTCGTGCTGATGGACATGAACCTGCCGGTGATGGACGGCTGGACCGCTGCCCGCACGCTCCGTGCCGACCCGGACACGGCGGGCATCCCGATCATCGCCCTGACCGCCCACGCGATGTCGGGCGACCGGGACAGGATGCTGGAGGCAGGGTGCAACGACTACCACCCCAAGCCCGTGGACTTCCCCCAGCTGCTCCAGCAGATCGACGCGGCGATGCTGGCGGCCGAGGGGTAGCGCCGCGGGCGTTCAGCGGCCGACGACGACGATCTCCCGGCGGCTGCTCCAAGACCCCCCACGCGCCATCGCCGTATCGGGCGGCTAGAGCCGCGGCGCGATGCCCCCGATGCCACTGGCGAGTTCGAGCCCGGCCAGCGCGTTGAGGTAAGCGGCCCGCGCCGCGTTCCCCGCCACCCGTGTCGCGTTCAGCGTGCGAAGCGCGTCCAGAGTGTCGAGCAGGGTGCGGCCGCCGGCAGAGTAGGCAGCCTCCGTCGAGCGGTAAGCCTCTTCCGCCCGGCCGAGGGCGTTGCCGGTGGTCAGGTCGAGCAGGGATCGTGCCTGGACATAGGCCGACCAAGCCACAGCCAGGTCCGACTGGGCATTGGCGAGCGCTGCCTGAGCCTGCGCCTGGGCCTGGCCGCGCTGGGCACTGGCCACGGCGATGTTCCCCTCCGTCAACCGGCTGGTGAAGATCGGGATGGAGAGGCCGATGCCGAGCGTGTCATTGGCGCGGAGCGGCCGGCTGGCGTTCGGTAGGTCCTGGCTCAGTTCCGTGCGGGTCACGGTGCCGTTGATCGACACGTCGCGTGAGCGCCCGGCCTCGGCGAGGCGTGTGTTGGCGTCGGCGGCGTTCACGGCACGGGAGGCGGCGAGCACGTCCGGTCGGTTCGGCAGCGCCTCGGCCAGGGTCTCGCGCGTCAGGTCCAGCGGCGGCGTCGCGTCGAAGCGGCCGCGCAGGTCGAAGGGCATGCCTGCGAGGATCGAGGGCACGGGGTCGCGCCCCGCGTTGCGCGCGGCAGGCTCGGCCGTGCGGCTGGCGTCCACCCCGAGGAGCGCCGCGACCTGGGCGGCGGCGGCGGCGTAGGACTGCGCGGCGTTGGCCACATCCTGCTCGAAGGGTAGGCGGCTGGCCTGGAAGCGCAGGAGATCGGATTCCGGGATCGCGCCTTCCCGCACCTGGCGGGAGAGAAGGTTTTCCGTGCCATTCAGGCTGTTGCGATTGGCCAGCGCCACCTGGAGGTTCGCGCGGGCCTGCAGCGCCTGGATGAAGAACTGGCGCAGCGTGAAGACCTGGGCCCGCAGCGCATCGAGCACCTGCGCCTCGGCGACGCTGATCTGCTCGTCCGCGAGGCGGGTGCGCAACTCCCGCTTGCCGCCCCGCTCGATGGTGAAGCTGATGTTCAGTGAGGCGTTGTTGAGCGGGGAAACGTAGCGCTCGCCGTTGTAGCTGCGGAAGCGGCCGCCCTCGTTCACCTGCGCGGTGGTCTGGCCATAGCCGATGCTACCGGCGGGGTTGGTGTTGGCGACCAGCCGCTGGGCGCGCGCGATGTCCACGCCGCGGCGGGCGGCGATGACCGCGAGATTGCGATCCACGAGCAGTGCCTCCGCCTCCGGCAACGTCAAGGCCGGGGCGCGGATCGGCAGCGGTGCCTCGGCCGGGGCAGTGCTGCGCGGGGTGCGGGCAGGACGGGTGGGCCGGCCAACGGGGGCGGCGGCAGGCGCGGCCGGGGCAGTGATGGCGGCGGGGGCCCGGGCCTCCTGCGCGCGGCCGGGTGCCGCGAGCAGGGGGGCGAGAGCCCCCGCGGCGAGGAGCGCGCGGGCGGCGTGGCGGGGCAGGCGGGTCATCGTGTCAGGCCTCGGGGACGAGCGGGCGAGGAAGGGGTGGTCACTCGGCGGGAGCGGTGCGGGTGCCGGCGGCGATCTCCGCGCGCTCCTCCCGCGCCGCGCGGCGGCGACCGGTGAGGTCCACCGCCACCGGCAGCACGACGAGGATGAAGAGCGGCACGAGCCCAATCCCGCCGACCACCACGATCGCGAGCGGCTTCGTCACGTCCGCGCCGATGCCGTGGGCGAGCGCCATGGGCAGCAGGCCGCAGAAGGAGGCGAAGCAGGTCATCATCACCGGCCGCAGCCGGTCGAAGCCCGCGCGGGTCAGTGCCGGCGTCCAGGACATCCCCTCCTGCTCGCGCAGCTGGTTGAAGTAAGAGAGGAAGATGATCGCCTCCATCACCGTGATGCCAAGAAGGGCGAGGAAGCCAATCGCGGCCGGGACGGAGAAGTTCAGCCCCGCGACGGTGAGGGCGAGCACGCCACCGGAGATTGAGAGCGGCAGGAGGGCGAAGACCATCAGCGTCTCCCTAAGCCGTCCGAAGGCGATGTAGAGGAGCACCGCGATGATCGCGAGCGCGATCGGCACCACCACCATCAGCCGGGCGACGGCCGCCTGCAGGTTCTTGAACTCGCCCACCCATTCCAGGCGGTAGCCCTGGGGCAGGTCCACGTTGCGCGACACCCGTTCCTGCGACTCAAGAACCGCGCTGGCCGGGTCGCGGCCGCGGACGGAGAAGCGGACGGGCACGTAGCGGGAGGAGTTCTCGCGGTAGATGTAGGAGGCGCCGGAGACCATCTCGATGCGCGCGACATCCCGCAGCACGGCGTTGCCGCCCACCGGCACGCGGCCGATCGCGTCCATGCCGTCGCGGAATCGCGGGGAGAGACGGACGATGATGGGGAAGTTCCGGTCACCTCCGGGCTCGTAGAAGTTGCCGGCCTCCTGCCCGCCTACGGCGGCGGAGATGGCGGTGTTCACGTCGTTGACCGTCAGACCCAGCCGCGCGGCCTTCGCACGGTCCACGCTGATGGACATGGTCTGCTGCCCGACGCTGAGCAGCACGCCGAGATCGGCGATGCCCTGCACCTGCGACATTTCCCGCCGGATCGCATCGGCCACGCGGGAGGCGACCACGGGATCCGGCCCGATGACCTTCACCGCGTTGGCGCCCTTCACGCCCGAGGCCGCCTCCTGGACGTTGTCCGAAATGGCCTGGGAGAAGGAGAACTCGACGCCCGCGAACTCTTCGTCAAGCCGCTTGCTGATGGCGGCGACCAGCCCGTCACGGTCGGGCGCCGTGGTCCACTTCTCCTGCGGGATGAGCGGGACGAAGAACTCGGCGTTGAAGAAGCCGGCGCTGTCCGTGCCGTCGTCCGGCCGACCCTGCTGGGAGGTGACGGTGATCACCTCCGGGAACTCCATCAGCACGCGCCGGATATGGTTGGCGGTCGGGTTGCCCTCCTCGAGGCTGATGGTGGAAGGCATGGTGGCGCGCAGCCAGATGCTTCCCTCCTCCAGGGTCGGCAGGAACTCGGCGCCCAGGCGGGTCATGGCGCCGACGCTGCCCAGCAGCATGGCGCCGGCCAGGGCCATCGTCAGCCCGCGGCGACGCATGCCCCCGTGGAACAGCCGGGTGTAGGCCCAGCGGATGCCGCGCACTGCGAAGGTGTCCTTCTCCTCCGTCTCCGGCTTGAAGAAGGTGGCGGCGAGCGCGGGGGTGATGGTGAAGGTGGCCAGCAGCGCGCCACCGATGGCGTAGGCGTAGGTCTTGGCCATGGGGCCGAAGATGCGGCCTTCGATGCCGCCCATCGCGAAGAGCGGGATGAAGGCCGCGATGATGATCATGATCGAGAAGAGGATGGCGTTGTCCACCTCGCTCGCGGCCTTGAGCACCGTCATCGGCACCGGGCGGGGCTTCTGCCCGGGGGGCAGGTGATGGCGGGCGAGATGAAGATGGCGGAAGATGTTCTCCACCATGATGACCGTCGCATCCACCAGCAGGCCGAAGTCGAGCGCGCCGAGGGAGAGCAGGTTCGCGCTCTCCCCACGCGCCATCATCATCAGCACGGCGAAGAAGAAGGCGAAGGGAATGGTAGCGGCGATTACCGCCGCGCCGCGCAGATCGCCCAGGAAGAGCCACTGGATGACGAGGATGAGGGCCACGCCTTCAAGGATATTGTGGACGACCTTCACGGTGGTCGTGTTCACCAGGTCCTCGCGGTCGTAGAGGGGGACGATCTTCACACCGGGGGGCAGGACGCCGCCCTCGTTGATCCGCTTCACCTCCGCCTGAACACCGTGGATGGTGGGCAGCGTCTGCTCGCCGCGCCGCATCAGCACGGTGCCGAGCATCACGTCGTCGTCGTTCTCATGGCCCGCGATGCCGAGGCGCGGCAGGTTGCCCACGCCGACGGTCGCCACGTCCGAGACGAGAACGGGGCTGCCGTTCTGGCTGCCGAGGACGACGTTGCGGATGTCGTCCAGCGAGTGGATGAGACCGATGCCCTGCACCACCACCGACTGCGGCCCGACGTTCAGCGTGCCCGCGCCCACATTGACCGAGCCGTTGCGGATGGCGTCCACCACCGCCGGCAGCGAGAGGCCGTAGGCGTTCATCCGGCCGAGGTCGACCTGGACCGAGTAGGTCTTGGAGATGCCGCCGAAGGAGGTGACGTCGATCACGCCTGGCACGCGCTTGAAGCGGCGATCGAGCACCCACTCCTGAAGGGTCTTGAGGTCCTCCAGCGGATAGCCGGGCGGGCCGACCAGGCGGTAGCGCATGATCTCGCCGATGGGCGAGGCCGGGGAGATGCCGGGCTGGGCGCCGTTCGGCAGAGCGCCGAGCTGGCCGAGGCGGTTCAGCACCTGCTGCACCGCCTCCTCGTAGGTGTAGTTGAAGTTGAACTGGACCCGGACGTCCGAGAGGCCGAACAGGCTCGTGGAGCGCAGCGTGGTCAGGTTGGGCAGGCCCGACATCGCCACCTCGATCGGAATCGTGATGGTGCGTTCGATCTCCTCGGCGTTCTGGCCGGCGTTCTGGGTGATGACCACCACGGTGGGTGGCACCGGGTCCGGATACGCCTCGATGTTCAGGTGCTGGAAGCCGAGCACGCCCACCACCATGAAGACGACGAAGAACAGCAGCACGAGCGGACGGCGCTCGAGTGACTGAGCAACGAGGTGACGCAAGGGGGTGGCTCCCGGGGCGGGGGGATCATGGCGCGGCGAGAGCCGGAACTTGGGGCTGCTACACCCCTGCCGACCTCTGGCAGCGTCGATCTGAGGCCTTCGAAGCCTCTCTGGAAGAGCGAAAATCGGCGTGTAAGCCGCTTGTAAGGCAGGGGGTGCATAAGACGATCAGGGATGGCGAGCGCGCTCGTCCCGCCCCTTTGTCCAGGTAGCAGGTGCTGGCCATGAACATGCTGACCCCTCCTCAGCTCGCCGAGGCCGCCTCCGTCCAGACTATTGTGGGCGGCGCCGCGCCGCAGCAGGCTCCAGCCGTGCCCGAGACCCCGGCCGCCCGGCCGCGCAGCCGCCTGCCGCTGCTGCTCGCCGGTCTTGCCGTGATCGGCGCCGGCGGCTTCTACGCCTATAAGGAACTCGGCTCGCCCGCGGTGCCGGCTGTGCTTTCCCCTGCCCAGGCCGCCTCCAACACGGGCCGCATGGCGGATGGCTCCTTCAAGCTCTCCTCCACCGAAGCGAAGCTGCTGCGCGTCGAGCCCGTGGCGGCGCGCGCCTTTCGGCCCGAGCGCGTGGCCGAGGGCCGCATTTCCTTCAACGAGGAGCGCTCCACCCCGATCTTCGCGCCTTATACCGGCCGCGTGGTCCGCGCCTTGGCCCAGCCCGGCCAGCAGGTCCAGGCCGGGGACGTGCTGTTCGAGATCGAGACGACCGACCTGACCGGGGCGGCCAACGACCTCCTCTCCGCGCTGGACGCCGCTGGCAAGGCGCGCACCCAGGTGGACCTGTTCCGCCGCAACGAGACCCGTCAGCGCGACCTCTTCGCCGCCAAGGCGGCTGCCCGCCGCGACCTGGAGCAGGCACAGGCCGATCTGGCGAACGCGCTTTCCGACCAGCGCACTGCCGAGGCCACCCTCGCCGCCGCACGCGACCGCCTGCGCGTGCTCGGCCGCGACGCTGCTTCCATTGCCGAGATCGAGCGCACCCGTCACGTGAACGCCGTGGTGGCCGTGACGGCGCCGCTGGCCGGGACCGTGGTGCAGCGCCGCATCGGCCCGGGCCAGTGGCTGAACGCCGGCGGCGCGGACCCGATCTATACCATCGCCGATCTCTCCCAGATGTGGCTGGTGGCTGGCGTGCGCGAGATGGACGCCCCGCTGGTCCGCGTCGGCCAGGTGGTGCAGGTGAGCGTGGACGCGCTGCCCGGCCGGAGCTTCGAGGCGCGGATCGACAATGTGGCCAGCGCGCTGGACGCGACCACCCGCCGCCTGACCGTGCGCGCCGCCGTGCAGGATCCTGACCACCTGCTGAAGCCGGAGATGTTCGCCTCCTTCCGCATTGCGGTCGGCGACGCGAACGAGGCAGTCGCCGTGCCCGCGGGCGCGCTGATCTATCGCGGCGCCACCACCTCCCTCTGGGAGGCGCTGGGCGACGACCGCTTCATCATGCGCCGCGTGAAGACCGGCCTGCAGTCCGACGGCATGGTGCAGGTGACGGAGGGGCTGAACCCTGGCGCCCGCGTGGTGACCGGCGGCGCCCTCTTCATCGACCGCGCGGCGCAGGACTGAGCGAGCCCTTCCTGGAACTGTTCCGCGAGTGAGGCTGGGGAGAGGAAGAAGGAATTCTTCCTCCTTCCGGATCCCTCGCCATCATCTTTTTTTCTGATTTGGGGGTGCCTTGCGGCCGGTGCGTCTCGGGTACTGACCCGAGGCGACTGCACGCGCAGGAAGGGCATTAGGAAAGAACAGCCCTCATCCCGCGGACAGACTGGCCGGCGCCTGCGTCACCGCAATAACCGCTGGCGCAGGCGCCAGGGGAAGGTGGAGCGAAAAGGCCGCGCCACCGCCCGGTGCATCGCCTACTTCGGCCGTGCCGCCATGGGCGTGCACGATGCGCTCCACGATCGATAGGCCAAGGCCGAGGCCACGCCGGTGGGTGTCGCCCGCCCGCCAGTGGCGGCGGAACACGTTTCGCCGCTCGGCTTCCGGCACGCCGCGGCCCTGGTCAGCCACTTCCACCACCGCCATGCCGTTCCTGGGTGCGCCGAGGCTCAGGGTTACCGCGCCACCGGGTGGCGAGTGCGAGAGGGCATTGTCCATCAGGTTGCGCAGTGCCCGGCCGATCGCCTCCCGCTCACCCCGGACCCAGATGGGGCCGCCGCTGGCGGGGGCGATCACGGGATGGCCCTCGCGCTCGGCCATGGGGGCGAAGCGGCGGGCGGTGTCGGCGGCCAGTTCCGCGAGATCGAAGGCACCCTCGGTCACGGGCATGTCGCGGGCGGCCTCGGCGGCCTCCAGCAGGTCGGAGACGAGCTGGGCGAGCTCCTGAACGTCGCGGCGCAGCCGGTCCGTCACCTCGTCGGCGTTGAGCAGGTCCAGCTCGGCCTGGATGATGGCGAGCGGAGTGCGCAATTCGTGCGCGACCTCGGCCGAGAAGCCGCGCTGCCATTCGAGGCTGTCGTCGAGGCGGTCCAGCGCGCCGTTCACGGCCTCGATCAGGGGCAGGAGTTCAAGGGGGATCTCGCTCTCGTCGAGCCGGGGCGGGCCGCCATGGCCGATCAGCTCCGCCTCGCGCGCCGCGCGGCGGAGGGGGGCCGAGAGAAGGATCAGCAGCCCGATATTCGCGATGAAGAGAAGCACGGCGCCGAGCGCCAGCACGGCCATGATGGGCCCCAACGCCGCAGCAGGCACGTCGTCGAGGACGATATAGGAGCGCTCCATGTCCTGGGCGATCTGGAGCGCCAGGCGGCCATCGGGCGTGTCGATCCAGCGGGTGACGCCCCAGAGGCGGGTGCCGTCCTGCCCGATCTTGAAGGTGGAAGGGATCGAGCCGTCTTCCTCCACGCGCGGCAGCTGCTCCCGTACGCCGGGGGAGGTGGCCAGGCGGTGGCCCTGGGCATCGGTGACGGCGTAGAGCATCGAGCCGCTCGATGTGTCGAAGCGGCGCGAAGCCTCCGTGCGGATGGGGCGGGAGAGGCCAGCGAGCCCATCCTTCTCCAGCCGCTCGGTCAGATCGTTGCCGGAGGCGAGGATGCCCCGCTGGTGTTCGGTCCAGACCACGCGGTTAATGGTGTGGTGCAGGATGAGTCCGCCGATCACCAGTGCTCCGAAGCCGATCACCGCGTAGGCGAGGGCCAGGCGGAGGACGAGGCTATAGGGTTTGCCCGGGGCGGCGATCGGGGGAGCTGCGGCCATGGGATGAGGCTACTCGCGCCGGGCGCAGCTTGTCTCGCCCCCATCGGGCGGCGGCGCGGCTTGTCCGGCCCCCGGCGCCGACGCACTCTCCGCGGGGTTGCCGAGGGGAAGAGGGCATGCGGGTCCTGCTCGTGGAGGACAACGCGCGGCTCGCGCAGTTGCTGGCGGAGGGGCTGCGGCGGGCGGGCTGGCAGGCGGATACCGGCGGCTCGATCGAGGAGGCGGAGGCGGCGCTCGCAACCGGCGAGTACGACGCCGTGGTTCTCGACCGTGGGCTGCCGGATGGCGACGGGATTGATCTCGTGCGCCGCCTCCGCCACCGCCCCGGCGCGCCGCCCGTCCTGATGATGACCGCCCGCGGCGAGGTGGCCGAGGTGGTGGAAGGTCTGGACCTCGGCGCCGACGACTACATGGTCAAGCCGGTCTCGCTGGTGGAGCTTGTCGCCCGGCTTAACGCGGCGCGGCGGCGTGGCGGGCGCGGGGCGGCGCCGCTGGTGATGGGCGCCCTCTCGCTCGATCCGCTGTCGCGCGCGCTGACCGTCGCCGACGCCCCCTTCGACCCCCCACCGCGGGAGCGCACATTGCTCGAGGTGCTGCTCCGGGCCGCTCCGCGTCCGGTGGCGAAGGAGACGCTGGAGGCGCGGCTTGCAGGGCTGGATCGGGCGGTGCAGCCGAACGCGGTGGAGGTCTATGTCCACCGTCTCAGGGCGCGACTGGGGCAGGCGGGGGCGGGGGTGGTGATCCAGACGGTGCGCGGACTAGGATACCGCCTGGAAGCCGCCCCGCCCGGGGATTCGGCCACGGCCTGACCAAACCGGTAAGGTGGCGGAGCGGAGGAGCGGGTTGATGCGCCGATGGATCCCGGTGGTGGTGGCGCTCGCGGGGCTTGCCGCCTGCTCCACCGAGCAGCCGCCGCCGGCCGCCATGCCCCAGGCGGAGTTGCGGGCCCCCACCCTGCCGCCGGGCTCGCTGCTCGTGGCGCTGCCGGGCGTGCCGCCGGTGGCGCGGGGGCTGAGAGCGGAGCTGACCCGCGGGGGACCTGCTGTCTGCGGCGAGATCGTTGATGCGGTGCTGCAGCCGGCGGAGAATGGGCTGTTCCGGCTCATTACCAATCGCCCGGGCCTGCTGGTGACGCGGGAGACGGTGCTGCGCCGTACCGACGCGCCGCCGGGCGCGCCTGAGCTGGCGCTCGAAGGCGCCAATAACGGCCGCTGCGACTATCTTCTCCGCACCGCGGAGCTGAATGGGGCTTAGCTCGTGGGCTGCTCGCCGAGACGGCGGGAGAGGCCCTCGAACTCGCGGCGCAGCGCCTCGCCCTCGAAGGGAAGGATTACAGGCGGTCGGATGGCTATCACGGCGCCGAAGTCCCGCTCCGCTCGCATCAGCGCGGCCACGTCGTAGGCAAGGGCTGCCGTGCGCGCCGTGTTGTCTGCCACACCGCGCGCCGCTCGCGTCCGGTCCAGGGCCTGGGTGAGGCTCGTCCGCTGGTCCTGCAGGTGGCGGCGGTAGAGGTCGGTGGCGCGCAGCGTCAGGTCCTGCGTGCGCAGGTTGGCCTCGAGCGAGGCGCGCAGGCCCGCGTCGCGCATCGGGCGCAGGCGGGCCTGGGCATCGTTCCGTAGGTCCCGCGTCTCGCGGTCGATCGCGTCGAGGCGCGGAAGGAGCAGGTTGTCGATGCGCGAAACGGCCTCGGCCTGCACCGTCTCGAGCACCGCCAGCAGCGTGGCGTGAATTCCGTAGTAGCGGCGCAGAACCGCCTCGTTGTCGCCGGCGCCTGCAACGGCCGCGCGGAGATCGGCCTCCAACTTTTCCACGTTCGCGTAGGCCGCAAGAAGGGCAACCACGTCATCCCCGTTGACGGAGATCGCGAGCTTCTCCGCCGCTTCGCGCGAGATGGTGACACCGATCTGCCCAAGCCTGGCGACGAAGGCGTCGGTGAGGCGGGAGGCCTCGGCGCCGGCGCGGGAGGCCTGGGCCTCCAGCTCGGTGGCGTCGCTGCCGGCAATGCGGGCGGCCGCCGCACGATCGCGCAACTCGGCGAGGCGGGCGCGGGCGTCCTGAAGGCTGCGCAGCTCTCCCATCGCCTCGCTGCCGGCCATGGTGGCAGCGGCGGCGCGCAGCAGGGCCTGCACCCGGTCCCGGGCGGTTAGGTCGCGCTGTTCTTCAATGCCTCTTGCGTCGGCCTGCGCCTCCGTCACCCGGCCGACCGCAGAGAGCGAGGCGGCGCGGTCCGGCTCGCGAGCCGGGGCGCGGTCGGCGGTGCTGCCGCGCCCCGGCCCAGGGGCGCCGCCTACCTCGCCGAGGCGGAGCGCCGCGTGGCGAAGCCCGTTCTCGAGGTTCGTGACCCAGTCCGGCCGCTGGAAGGCGACCAGGGCGGCGAGAAGGGCGATCGGGATGAGAAAGCGCATGCTTGGATCCTGATGGACAGGATGACAGATCGTCGCGCGAGGCTACTTATAAAGGTGGTTCACAAGCCGCCACGGGGGACGAAGGGCGGCTTTTCAGCTCTGTGCGTGCGGTGCAGACTCATCGCATCCGAGACCGGAAAGAGTCGGGTTGTGACCAAACAAGAGCAATTTCTATGGATCGTGCAGACCGCGATCATCGTGAATGCGGTCCGGCTCTCCGCCGGGACGGGGAATGGGGCGGACGTGTCCGACATCTCGTTGACCGCCAATTGGGCGGCGATATCGGACGCGATCAGGGCGAGCGAGCTGATCCCGGCCGACATGGATGCCGACGCCGCAGCCGATGATTACTGCACCTACATGCTCAGCAACGAGCGTCGGGCGGAGGCCCAGGCGCATGGGCATCCGCTGCCCTGCCCGGAGTGGTTCGCGCGGTCCTGACGTTACGGGTTCTTCATGCAAAAGGCCCCGGGCCGGATCTCTCCGGCCCAGGGCCTTTTCATACGGCGGCCTTTCGCCGCGCCGGCTGGTCCGCCGGCGTGGCGGCCGCTGCGGCTCAGGCCTGGCGGAGGTTGCCGGCCGAGAACTTGCCGTTGTTGCCCGACTGCACGTCGTACTCGAGCTTGTCGCCCTCACGCACGTCCAGGCCGGCGCGCTGCACGTCGGAGATGTGGAGGAAGACGTCCTTCGAGCCGTCGGAGGGCTGGATGAAGCCGTAGCCCTTGGTCGCGTTGAACCACTTCACGGTACCAGTCGCCATGATGTTGCATCCGATCAAAAAAGAAAAACCGCGGGGCAACATTACCCAGCGGATCACCTTCGCCTTGAAACGGAAACAAACCTGACACCCGTGAGGGCAGAGGAAGCAAACCGAAACAACGAAACCTGACCCGTCCAATATGGGCTCTTTTGGCGGGGTTGCAAGAAGTTCCTTCGAATGCCGACTTGGTAAAGAGAGAGCGGGCAGCGACGCTGTGTTCCCTCACTCCCCGCTCAGAGCCACCCGCGCTCGCGGAAGCTGTCCAGGTCAGTGCCGGCAGGAGCATACCAACCGCCGGCGCGGTACCGCGCACCGAGGCTCATGGCCGCTTCCTTGTTCCCGAAGGGGATGCGGAGCGGCGTCTCAGCCTCCGTCAGCTCCGGCCCGGACGCGGCGGGCTGGCGCGCACGGGGCCTAGCGGCGGATTTCCCCGTTGCTTTCCGCGTCCCTCTCTGCCGAGGCGTAGGCGTATCCGATGCGCCTTCGGCCGGGCGCGCGGCGCGGCGCGGCGCACGGCGGACGGATCGTTGAGCGTCGCCGCCGACCGTCGGCGACGCCTCGCGCTTGGCGGCGTGCTCGTCGAGGAAAGCCCGGCAGGCGGCGGCCGAGGTGGTGTAGCCGCGCGGCGGCTTGATCCCCTTCTGGCGGGCGAGGCTGTCCACGAAGCGCTTCATGGCGGGCGTCGGCGCCCCGGCCGCGCCGCCCGTGCGGCGGGCGCCGCCGAGCAGTGCGGGATCGGCCGGGCCCGCATTCTCCTGCAGCCGGCCGATGATGCGGCTGGCCTGGGCGCAGACGGCGTCGATTGCGCCCATCATCTCCTGCTCGCCGACCAGCACCTCGTCCAGCAGGCGTTCCATCTGCGCGGTGACGCCGGGATCGACGAGGGCGGGGTCCGCGCGCTCCAGCACGGCGTGGAGGGAGAGGCCGCGTTCCGTCGGCACGATGTTCTTGCCGTCGATGGCGAGAAAGTCCTGCGCCTTCAGGCCCCGGATGATCTCGGCGCGCGTGGCGGGCGTGCCGATGCCCTTGGCCTCCTTCAGCCGCTCCTGCAGCGCCTCGTCCTCCACGAAGCGCCAGGCGTTCTGCATGGCCTCGATCAGCGTGCCCTCGTTGTACCGCGGCGGCGGACGCGTCTCCTTCGCCTCGACGGCCGCGTCGTGCAGCCGGGCGGGCTCGCCGTCGCGCAGTGGGGGGAGAAGCTGTGCGTCCTCGCCCTTTTCGTCGGCCGGCTGCCAGTTGGGGAAGGCGGCGCGCCAGCCCAGCTCGATCGGCTGTCGGCCGGCGGCGCGGAAGGCATGGCCGCGCACGTCCATGGTGACGGTGGTCTGGCGGTAACGGAAATCGGGCATGACGGCCGCGAGGTAGGAGCGCGCGATCACGTCGAAGAGCTTCCGCTCGTCCGAAGTGAGGCGCGGCCAGACCGCGCGCAGCGTTTCTACCGTGTTCACGTTGGGAATGACGGCGTGGTGGCTGGCCCCGGCCAAGCCCTTGTCGTGGAAATGGCCGGAGGCCCCGCGGCGGACGACCGGGGGCTGCGGCACCGGGATTTCGCTGAAGGCGCGGCCGACCTGCAGGCCCGCCACGATGCGCGGCACGTCGGGGATAAGGTTCTCAGGCAGGTAGCGCGTCTCGGCGCGGGGATAGGTGATGACCTTTTTGCCCTCACCGTCATAGAGCTGCTGCGCCACCTCCAGCGTGTGCGCGGCCGACCAGCCGAAGCGGGAGCCGCAGAGCTTCTGGAGGGAAGGCAGGTCGTGCAGCCGGGGCGGGCCCTGTCGCTTGTCCTCCACGCGGACGTTCAGCGGCCCTTCGAAGCCCTCCGCGATGGCTGCGACGGCGTCCGCGTCCTCGCGCTTGAGGATGCGCTCCTTCGGGGCGTGGCGGAGGCGGAGGGAGCCGGCCGCGGCATCGGCGGTCGCGACCACCTCGAAATAGGCCTGCGGGACGAAGTTGCGGATCTCGAGTTCCCGCCGGCAGACGATGGCCAGCGTCGGCGTCTTCACCCGGCCGACGCCGATGACGCTGCGGGCCCCGCGGGCGAGGGTGACGGTCGCGGTACGGGTGAGGGAGAGGTTGTAGATCTGGTCCGCCTGGCGCCGGGCGACGGCCGCGGCGTAGAGGCGCGCGTATTCGGCGTTGGGGCGTGCCCGCGCGAAGGCCTCGCGGATCGTCTGCGGATCCTGGGCGGTGAAGATCACCCGCATGACGCGGCCGCGATACTTCAGGTGCTCCAGGATCTCCTGACCGATCAACTGGCCTTCCCGGTCGCAGTCCGTCGCGAGCCAGACGCAATCCGCCCCGCGCAGGGCCTCGCGGATGGCCTTCAGCTTGGAGGCCTTGTTGCCGCCATGGGCCGGCTTGGTGGGGTAGAGACCCTCCGGGCGCAGGAGGATGGGGGACCAGCGCTTCCATTCCGGCATGGCCTCCTCTGGCTCCACGAGGTCGAAGAGGTGGCCCTCGGCTGGAAGGATCATGCCGTAGCGCGCGCCGACGGCGGCACGTACGTCTTTCGCCTGGCTGGTCTTCTCTGTGATGACGATCTGGGCAGGCATGGGCTCGGGGTGGAGGGTTCTGGTGTCGGGCGTGGGTGGCGGCCCCGTTGGAGCCGGCAGGGGACAGATTGTAGTGCGGGCGGGCCACCGCCTCCAGGCAGGGCAGGTGGGCACCCACTAAATCAACGACCTACGGCTTTCCGGCACCCCGCTTCCCCGATATGGCTGCGCGCCTTCATCCGCAGAGCAGTTCCTGATGAGCCGACCCCTCCTTCTTGGCCTCGCCCTTCTTCTCGCGGTGTCCGCTGGCAGCGGCGCTAAGGCGGAGACCTGCAGCAGCTCGACCCTGGTCTCCAATGATTTCGCCGTCGCCCGCTGGTGCGGCGACCCGCCAGCGCCAGGGAGGCTGCGCATGGTGCGGCGGGGTGGCCGAGCGGAGGAGTTCCTGAACGTGCCGCTCGACACCTACCGCGAGGTGGTCCGCACCCCGCACGTGGCCCAGTACGTCGCCGACGACATCGCGCCTCGCTTCGAGCGTCAGGCTGCGGCGCCAGAGCCGGCGCCGGCCACCCGGCCACGGCCGCGGGCAGCGGGGGAGGGGGCTGAGGTTCGCTCCGCCCGTCTCCGGCATGTTGCCGCGCGGCCTTCCACAGGTGCGGAAGCGGAGCGGACTGAGGCGAGCAGCACCGTTGGAAGCGCACCGTCCGCTCGGCGGCACCGGCACCGTCGCCCTGTGGAGGATGAGCAAACCGGTGCCGAGCGGCCGGCGACAAACGCCAAGGAAGCAAGCAGGACCGCAGCTCGCCGAGCCAGGCAGGCTGCGCGCGCCCTGGAGGAGCGGGACCGCTGAGCAGGCGGTCTGCGTCGACGGAGCGGCAGGACTTACCTGCAAGCATGGCGGAAGGCACTTGCAAGGCGGCGCCGGCGGAAGTATTTCGCCGCTCCGCAGTTCAGCGGAGTCATCGATCTTTCACCTTCCCTCGCTTCGTGATGATGCTTCGGCATTATCTTGAAGATGGAGGCTTGTGAAAAAGGTTGGTGAGTCCGTTAGGATTTCCTGGCTGGTAGCAGGATGACCGTGAGGTCTTCGGTTACATGTTTGGTGGTCCGGAAGTTTTCTTCCGGAAAGGCGAAAAGAGGGGTTGATCCAGACGCTATCGGCGCCTATATCGATCCCAGACGAACGGTGGTTCTTTCTTCTGGTTTGAACGGCAGCGAGTTATCTCAGGCCGAGCAGAAGTTCAGAAGTGAAGGTAATCACCC
>NZ_RCVR01000001.1 GCF_016107305.1 Roseomonas sp. KE2513 | reverse complement strand
TGCCGATGTTGGCAGCATAGGTAACTATGACCACCATGCCGTCTTTGATGTGGTCGCGCACGTCGGGTTCGGTAGCCGATCGCTGTCTGGCATTGCTGCCCTACTGAACCGTGCGAATCGTCAGTTCACCTGCGCGCGCATGCAAGTCAGACTGACGATGGTCACAGTATGCGTCGCAACTCGACCTCCTGCACCGTAACTTGGCGCAGTCGAACGAACGGCTTGCCGGCTTCTCATCCCGGCGAGCGGATGAACTGACTCTCGTGTGATTTCCGCGCGGGTGGGGGTGGTGGTTCGCTTCTAACGTGACCTGGCGGAGTGGGCTTGATGGGGCGAGCACTGTAGATCCGGACGGATGTAGCGAGCGCGGACGAGCGTCGACGTTTGGCGCGGCGCGAGCGGAACCCACTGACAGCGACGCGTATGCTGGCTGTGGCGCATGCGCCGGACGGGTTAAGCCGGGCGGAGGCGACGCGGCTGGTGGGGCTGCAGCGCCAGGCGTTGCATGACGCGGTGGCACGCTTTAACGCCACGGGCTTGGAGGGTCTGCGAGACCGGCCCAAGCCAGGGCGGCCCTCGACGCTGAGCGAGCCCGAGCAGGCGGTGCTGTTCGCCATCATTCTGCGCGGGTCTGACCTGGAGCGGGATGGCGGGGTGGAGTGGACGCTGCCGATGCTGTGCCGCTGGATCGAGGGCTGCTTTGACAAGCGCCTGCACCCGGCGAGCCGGTCGCGGGTGGTACGCGGCTTAGATCTGTCCTGGCAGAAGACCCGGCCGCGGCCCCCCGAGGCCGACGAGGTGGCCAAGACAGCCTCTGCAAAAGGGGGCTGCGCCGTGCCGTAGCAGCCGTCGCCGCCAATCATCCATGTCAGCGGATCGAGCTCTGGTTCCAGGACGAGGCCAGGGTGGGCCAGAAAGGCCGCACTGGCCATCGCTGGTGGGCACGAGGGCAGCGCCCGCGCGGGCTGTGCGATCAGCGCCATGACTGGACCTACCTCGACGCGACCGTTCGGCCCGCAACAGGCGAGGGGTTCGCCCTGGTCCTGCCGGTGGTGTCCACCACGGCCACGAGCGTGTTCCTGGAGCACTTAGCCGCCACCCTCGCCCCCGACGTCCACGCCGTCCTCGTGATCGACCAAGCAGGCTGGCACGGCTCACGGCAGCTCCGTGTGTCCAACAACGTCATCCTAATTCAGTTGCCGCCCTACGCACCCGAGTTGAACCCGGTTGAGCGCGTCTGGCTCCACCTGCGCGAGCGGTTCCTGTCCCACCGCCTGCTCAACAGCAACGCCGCCATCGTCGACGCATGCTGCCAAGCCTGAAACGCTCTCACGCCCGATCACCTCCACTCCCCCACCAACTATCCCTGGATCAGACAGGTCAATTCATGAGCTCGGCGGTAGAAGAGACAGGGAGGGGGCGGTTGCCAGGCGCGGTTTACCCTTCGCCTGCCAGTTGCAGAAGGCTGTTCACGAGATCCCATGCCCAGGGCTCGGCCATGGTGCCATGGATGTTTTCGTCCCTGTCCCAGAAACCCGCTTCGAGCTTGGCCGCGCGAGCCTTGGCAATCATCCCGGCGAGCGTCTGCGGCCTGATCGCGCTGATCGCATCCCTGTTCTCCTCGTAGGCGCGCCAGGCAGGACCGTCCTCCTCCTCGTCAGGAGCGTCCTTCACCGCGGCCATGTGTTTGGGATGCTCAGCGCAGAAGCGAATGAGGTCAGTGTCAGGGCCGCCGGTCCCCATAGCAGGCGTCTCGGCGGAGAGAGACGGAGGATTGGAGCCTGGCAGAAACGGGCTGCTCCAGTCAGCACCCATGAACCCGAATGCCGGGCGGAGCGGCGCAGGTGGATCCGGGTAGGGGGGCGTGTCAGCCATGAGCCGGGCTCCAGAGCCTAGGCAGGTGTGTGGTGGGGTGAGTTGTCGAGTTGCCTATGCCGGCCAGGCTGATGGCTGATCGGTGGACTGGCTCCGGAACCATAACGATCCTCGTTCGCGAGAAGCAATGTTACTGCCTCAACCCAAGGTTGCACAATAGGAATTATCAGCCTATAACTGGAATGGCCGGAACGACCCGTCTCGCCAATATTCCATGAGAAGGAACCGCCCATGCCCGTGCAAGGCACACCGGACCAGTTAGTTGGGATCCTCCGGGAGACCGTCGTCTCTCTCGTCCGCCGCGATGGCCCAGATCTAACGGCCAGACAACTCGGAGTCTTCCTCACGGTCTACCTCGGCGAGGGGCCACACACCGTGCGAGGGCTGGCTGCCCAGTTGAACGTCTCCAAGCCCGCGATCACCCGCGCACTGGATCGTTTGGGCGAACTCGACTTCGCCCGCCGCAAGACGGACCTGAAAGACCGCCGCTCCGTGCTCGTGCAGCGAACGGTCAAAGGCGCGGCCCTGCTGCGGGAGATGCACGTCATCATGGCCGAAGCTGCCTCAGTCGCTGAGGAAGTGATGCTTGACCAGGCAAGCCTCACGACCGGTTCACCTGTCCAAGCCATGCGAGCTGGCTAATCCACAACTAGTCCAGTCGTTTGGCGGACGCGCGGCGCTTCGTGTGAGATGGTGCACCGCTTGAATGGCGGCGAAGTAGACGCGGAGACTGAAGACGGCGAGGCCGCAGTCGGCGTCGGATGACCGTCGCGCGTTGATGGACCGTTTCATCAACGACCACTTGGCCGATGGTCAGCCGGAATGGGGCGCAACCCCAAAGCTCGCTCTCAATCGCCAGGTTGAACAGGGCGCGCATCGCGGAGCCGCTGCTCGCGTTGAAGAGCATGACGGATGGCCCAGACCTGCTTGGGCTTGAGCGGTGGCTTGGGACCGGTGAAACGTCCCTTGTTCCAGAGTACGATTGGCCGTGTGTCTGGGAGCGGAATACCCGAATGGTTCTTTTGCACAGCACATCTGCTGAGCCGCCGTGTTGCGGCTCAGGAGGAAGCTGTTTCGGTGGATTCGGATAGCCAGGAGCGGAGTGGCCGCTTGGGAAGCTTGAACGGGGCCAAGCAGATGTAACCGAGCTGCGGGGGTATCCTCTACAAAGGGCAAGAGGATGCAGGATGTCGACGCGCCGGCTCGGCGCTGGGGTTCGGAACAAACTGTCGAAAAGCTGCTGGTCGGACGGTTGCCGCTCGCCAAGGCTTAGTCGAGCCTCGCACCGGAAAGCTCGATCAGGGATTGCCAGCTGGGCAGATCCCGGCTGACGGTCTCGGCCAGTTCTTCCGGTAACGACGCGACCGGATCCTGCCCCTGCTCGAGCATGCGTTGACAGACCTCGTTGTCGCTCACGGCGGCCATAAATGCTGCATGCAACCGATAGACGATGGCTCGCGGCGTTTGCGCAGGCGCCCAGGCGGCGACGAAGGGCGCGACTTTCAAATCCGCAATACCCTGCTCAGCGAAAGTCGGCACTTCTGGCATGGCGGCGGATCGACTGCGGCCGACCATGGCGAGGGGCTTGATGCGCTTGACCCGCGCGAGCGGCACCGCCCCCACCGGGCTTGCGAAGCTCGCCGAGGGCGCGCACCTGTTTTGGCGTGCTGCCAGCATCAGAGGAAAGGCCGACCGGGTGCCAGTAGCGGCGCAGCAGCTCGCCCATCGGCGTGCCACGGCCCAATTCGGTCAGGGCGCGGTCGTAGGTCGGCTTCGGGCGGTCGTAGCCGGTGCCACTGTCGGGGGACGTGATGTGGGTATCGGGCGTGGCGTTCTCCTCCTTTGCTGTCAGATATCTAGGATGAGCGCGTCCGAGAGTGCGCCGGAGCAGTAGATCATCGGTCGTGACGCCAGCTTGCCGCTCAGCCTCGGACAGGATCGAACCGCGGTGGTCGGGCGTGCCGGCCAGCACCCGTGTCTCGCAGTCGCCGCAGATGCCCTGCAGGCAGGAGTGCGGTGCCTCGACGCCCACCGCGGTAATGGCATCGAGGATGGACCGGCCGGGCGTTGCCGCCAGGCTGCGGCCGCTGCGGGCGAGGTTCACCGTGAAGCCGCCCGCGGCGAATGGCGCGTGAAGCGGCGCGAAGGACTCCAGGTGCACCTGTCACGGTTCGCTAAGGCTGCACTGGCGGTCCTACTCGGGCTCGCCCTTGGCGCCACAGCCGAGGCCCAGCCGTCGCGCGAGCGGCCGGTGGAGCGCCGGCCGGCGCCCGCGGCGCGTCAGGCGCCGGTCGCCGTTCCGCGCGGCGGTGGCGACGTTGCGCCCCAGCGCTTCATTCCACTCGCAATTCGCGAGTTCCTGAACGACCGGCGGATCGACCCGCTGACGCGCGCCTTCCTGATTGATATTGCCGGTAAGCGGCAGGAAGACTCGACGCTCGCCGACTACCGGCGGATCACCGTCATCGCGCCGGCCCTGACGGAGCTATACATCTCGACGGCGGTCCTCAGCGCCTTCTACGAGTTCCTGAACCTCGATCCCACTAGCCTTTTTAATCCGCAGCTAGGTGGATCATGGCAAGCAACCTCGACGGCCTTCGATCCGCGTAACCTCTGGAACCGACGATGCTTCAATATCCGGAATCTCGCGCAGTCCGATCCCGACGTGGTTAAGCTCAACGATCTCCTGAACTGCGGGGATCAATTCGACTAGGTGGCATCTTGCTGTCGTCGGCGAGAAATGACCTGCTTAAGTATGGGAACAGGCGGCTGCGTCTCATACTCGGCTCATGAAGTCCTGACTGACCGCAGGTATGGGTAGTCTGTCAGGGAAGCGATGCGGCCGGGTTCGGCGGTGAGGTGGTTCCAGGCTTGGCAGCAGCCATCGATGGTGGCTTTGAGATTGGGGAAGAGACGAAGCGAGAGGAAGCGCTTGCGCAGAGGAGCCAGACGCGCTCGATTGGGTTCAATTCCGGAGCGTAGGGCGGCAGGAAGATAAGGCTGACGTTGTCAGGCACGGTGAGCCGTCCTGCGATGTGCCAGCCCGCGCCGTCCAGTCGAAGGGCGGCGTGGACGCCCTCGAGCAGGGTGGCGGCGAAGTGGCCGAGGAAGGCCTGCATGGCCGCCGTGCCCAGCTCGGTCAGCGCGAGAGCGAAGGCCTGATCAGTGCCGGGGCGGACCGCGCTAAAAATTCGGCTGACGCATGGCGCTGGTCGATGACACAACTCGGGCGGATGCCGCGCTCGTGCCAGACGCGGGCGCCGCGGCCCCTCTGGCCCACACTGGCCTCGTCTTAGCACCGGAGTTGATCTCGCTACAGCGAGAAGAATTCGGCGCAAACATTCTTCGGCACGAAAGCGTGGAGCGATTGAACAGGCGACGCTACGAGGCGTCCTCGCTGACGCCCTTCGGTTCGCGTAGGTCCGTGATGCCTGGGGAAAGGACCGAGCTGAGCAGCGCGCGCGTGTAGGCTTCGCGGGGCTCCTGAAGCACCTGCGCGACCGGCCCCACCTCCACGACCTGCCCTTGTCGCAACACCATGACCTCGTCGCAGAGGAGCCGCACCACCGCGAGGTTGTGCGACACGAAGAGATAGGCGAGTTGGTGCCGCTGCCGCAGACCTCGCAGCAATTCGATGATCTGCGCCTGCACAGAGACGTCAAGCGCGGAGGTAGGCTCGTCCAGCAGCAGCGCCCGCGGCCCGGGTGCGAGGGCACGCGCGATGCAGACGCGCTGCTTCTGGCCACCCGAGAGTTCATGCGGGTAGCGCCAGAGAAACTCGGGCCCCAGCCCCACATCCGTCAGCAACCCCGCCACCCGGCTTTGTAGCCGCCTCCGGTCAAGGCCGCCAAGGATGCGCAGCGGCTCCGCCACGGAGTCGTGCACCGTGCTGCGCGGATTCAGCGCCGAATGCGGGTTCTGGAACACCACCTGCACAGCGCGCCGCAGCGGCCGCAGCGCGGCCCCGCCGGCGCCTGTGATGTCGGTGCCGTCCAGCAGCACGCGCCCGGTCGAGACGGGCTGCAACTTCAGCAGCGCGCGCAGCAGGGTGGATTTGCCCGAGCCGGACTCCCCGACCAGTCCTAACGCCGCGCCAGGCCGCAGCGCGATGGAGACGTTCTCCAGCGCCAGATGTTGCCCGAAGCGGACCGATACCCTCTCTGCACTCAGCAGCGGTACCGTCATACCGGTGCCCTCGTCAGCCCAAGCTCGGCAGCGACCATACTCTGCGCCACGGCGTGACACGCCACCAGATGCTGCGAGGCGGCGGCCGCCGGAACCAGCGGTGGCTTCTCTCGCGCGCATACCGGCATCGCCAGAGGGCAGCGCGGATGGAATCGGCATCCCGAGGGAGGGTGGCGTAGGTCCGGGATACTGCCGGGAATGCTGGCTGGCATGTGCTCCGGCCTGTTCAGGTCGGGAATGGCGGCAAGCAGCCCGCGCGTATAGGGGTGCTGCGGCCCGCGAAACAGTGCCTCCGCCGGGGCATCCTCCACGATAGTGCCGGAGTACATGACGACAATGCGCCGGCACACGGCGCCGATCACACCGAGATCATGGCTGATCAGAATCAAAGTCAGCCCGAGCCGCCGCACCAAGTCGGCGATGAGCGCCAGCACTTGCCGCTGGATGGTGACATCGAGCGCGGTCGTCGGTTCATCGGCAATCAGCAGGTGGGGGTTTCCTGCCAGCGCCTCGGCGATCAGCACGCGTTGCCGCATCCCGCCCGACAGCTCGTGCGGATAGCGGGAGAGCAAGGCCTCCGCCTCCGGCAGGCGCACGGATTCCAGCAGCGCGACGCTGCGCGTCCTCAGTGCTGTGCGCGACAGCCCGGGCTCATGCGCCCGCAGGACCTCGGCCATTTGCTGGCCAATGGTGAAGACAGGGTTGAGATAGGTGACGGGGTCCTGGAACACCATCCCGATGTCCCGTCCGCGCATCCGGCGCAGTGCGGCCCCGTCCATGCCGAGGATATCGATGCCATCGAAGTGGATCGCGCCACCCGTCACCCGCGCGGGCGGCGAGGGGTTCAGCCGCAGCACGCTGCGCGCGAGAACCGACTTGCCGCAGCCCGTCTCGCCGACAATGCCCACCGCCTCGCCTGTCGCGACGGACAGGTCGATCCCGTCCAGCACATGGGCGCGCCCCTCGAAGCCATCAAAGACGAGACGGAGGTCACGGATCTCAAGCAGGCTCATCCCTTCGAGCTCCGCGGGTCGAGCGTGTCGCGCAACCCGTCGCCGAAAAGGTTGAAGCCAAGAACGGTGAGGAAGATGAACAGTCCCGGAGCTGCAGAATACCACCACCAGTCAGGCATGAAGGTTCGCCCGACGGAGATCATTGCGCCCCATTCCGGCGCCGGTGGCTTCGCACCCAGGCCGATGAAGCCGAGGGAGGCCGCCGCAAGGATGGCCATGCCCATATCCATGCTGGCCTTCACGATCAGAGGGCTGATGCAGTTGGGCAGGATATGGTGCCGCAGGATCCAGCCATGGGAGGCTCCCATGGTTCGCGCCGCCTCGACATAGGCCTCGGAGCGCAACGTCAGCGCCTTTGCCTCGATCAGGCGGACGTAGCCCGGCCACCAGACGATGGTGAGCGCCAGCACGCCGTGCATGATTCCGGGCCCGAGCGAGGCGACGATCGCCAGAGCCAGCACCAATCCCGGCACCGCCAGGAACACGTCCGTGGCGCGCATGATGACGGAGCGCACGCGCCCGCCGAAGTATCCCGCCGTCACCCCGAGGGGTACGCCGACCAGCGCCGCCAGGCCAGTGATGGTCAGCCCGATCCAGAAGCTCGTCCGGGTGCCGATGATAACACGGGTGAAGATGTCGTTCCCCATCTCATCCGTGCCGAAGAGATGCGCGGAGGAGGGCGGCTGGAGCCGCCGCGCCAGGTTCACCGCCCCTTGCGCGTCCTCCGGATAGGGGACGATCCAGGGCCCGATCGCCGCCAGCAGGAGGAAGGCCAGCACCAGCGCAAGGCCCAGCAGCGCGGAGGGGCTTCGGGCGAAGGTCCAGGTAAAGAAGCGAAGCTGCCGAAACAGGCCGGCATACTCCAGGCGAAGGCGCGCCAAGCGTGGCAAGGAGGGCGGGGCGGCGGTGGTCGTGCTCATGCGCTGCGGGTCCTCGGGTCGAGCCAGCCGTAGGCAAGGTCAACCAGGAGGTTCGCCAGCATGAAGATCAGCCCGATCGTCAGCGTTACCCCCATGACCGGCTTGAAGTCGGAGGCGATGGCGGAGCTGACGGCATAGAGACCTATGCCCGGCCAGTCGAACACCGTCTCGACCAGCACGGTGCTGCCCAGCATCCAGCCGAAGCGGAGGCCGATCATGGCGAGCGTCGGCAGCATCGCGTTCTTCAGCGCCAGCCGCCCCACCACCCGCCGCGGGACAACCCCGTGCGCGCGGGCGGCGGTAACGTGGTCCGAGCCCAGCACCTCAATCATCTCGGCCCTGTTCACCCGCAGCACGGAGGCCAGGCACGGAAGGGAGAGCACGAAGGCCGGCAGCACCGAATGGGCGGCCGCATCGCCGAAGGTGTCCCACTGACCGGTGAGCAGCGCGTCGAAGAGAACCATGCCCGTGAAGACCGGCGGCGGGTCGGCCGCGATGGAGAGCTGGCCGCCCGTCGGCAACCAGCCCATCCACACCGCCAGGACGAGTTGCAGCAGCAGCGCGATCCAGAAGGCCGGCAGCGCCACGCCTGAGACCGCGAGCACGCGGATGCCATGGTCGAGCAGCGAGTGGCGCCGCACCGCCGAGAGGATGCCCAAGGGAATGCCCACCACGCAAGCGAAACCCATGGCCAGCAGCACGAGCTGCAGGCTGGCCGGCACGTAGCGCGAGAGGTCGTCCATCACCTCGTTCCCGCTCTGGATCGAGCGCCCCAGCCGGCCCTGCAGGAGGTCGCCGACGTAGCGCAGGAATTGTTCCGGCAGCGGCCGGTCAAGCCCGTACTCCCGGCGCAAGGTGGCGACCATCTCCGGCGTCGCGTCCGGCCCGGCCGCGAGCGCGGCCGGGTCAGCCGGGGTGACGTTGGAGATGACGAAGGTGATCAGCACCAGCCCCGCCAGCATCAGCGCGACATAGGCGATGCGGCGAGCCAGGTAGCGGAGCATCGTCAGGCACGCGCCGCATAGAGCGGGAAGAGGTCCACCTCGCCCGTCAGGTTCAGCGGCTGGGGCTGGAAGCCTTTCACGTAGCCGCGCATGGCCCATTGCTGGTTGGCGGTCATGCAGAAGATCACGGGCTGGAGCTCGACCACGCGGCGCTGGATGCGGGCGTAGAGGTCCGCGCGCTTCACCTCGTCCAGCTCGACCGCAGCTTCGGCGACCATGCGATCGATTTCGGCGTCGCGCAGGTGGTGGATGCCCCAGAACTGCCCGGCGGCGGAGGAGGCGTACTGCGACGCCACCGTATCCGGAGAGGTGGTGACGGGCGTGACGTAGACGGCCGTCATCGCCGCCGCCGTCTCCGGCGAGGCACCGCGGCCGATCAGCGTCGGCCAGGGCTGGGCGACGAGGTTCACCTTGATGCCGAGCGGCTGCAGCGCCGCCAGGAGCACGAGCCCGATCTGCCGCTGCACCTCGTGCCCGGCGATGTGGAGGAACTCGAGTTCGATCCCGCCCTCGGGCGTGGCCGTCTTCGCCATGTACCCCTTCGCCAGTTCCAGGTTCCGGCGCGGCATGTCGAGTGTGATGCGCCCCGCGGTCACCACCGGAAAGGGCCCGTCCATCAGCCGGGCAGCACCCTTGTGGATCGTGATCAGGGCGTCGTAGTCGAAGGCGTAAGCGATGGCCTTGCGCAGGTTGAGGTCCGCCGTCGGCCCCTTCTGCGTGTTCAGCATGATGGCGAAGGGGGCGGCCCCCGGCACATCCGCGATGGTCATTCCCGGCATCTTACCGAGCTGCTCGATGTCATCCGGCGTCAGCCCGGCGGCGATGTCCACCTCGCCGCGCTGCAGCGCTGCCTTGCGGGGGGAGGATTCGCGCATGACGCGGTAGATCACCCCGGCCGGGCGGTCCGCCTCGGCCATGGGCCAGCCTTTCCAGTAGTCCGGCACGGCCTCCAGCGACATCACGCTCTGTCCGTCCCAGCGGCGGATGCGGAAGGGGCCGGAGCCAGCCTCGGCTGATGTCAGCCACTTCTGGCCGTCGTCGTCGCCCTCCTGGTTGGCCATCACCTGCTTGGGGTTGGTGATGAACCAGAGCGGCATGAATGAGAGGAAGTCGGGGTAGGGCTGCTCCAGTGTGAAGCGTACGGTACGCGCGTCTACAGCCACGATGCTCCCGGGCTTCAGGTGCTTGGACAGCATCCACGAGATGCCCTTGTTCAGCCGCAGCCCGCGCTCGAAGGAGAAGCGCACGGCCTCGGCGTCCACCGGGTCGCCGTTGTGGAACCTGGCGTTCCCGACGAGGTGGAAGGTCCACGTCTTGCCATCCGCACTCGTTTCCCAGCGCTCCGCCAGCCAGGGGACGACGCGCGGCGGCGTGCCGTCGTAGCGCACCAGCGCGTCGTACAGGCAGCGCTGCATCATCCGCGTGGACCAGTCGTAGCGCTGGTGCGGGTCGAGGATCGGCACGGGCTGGTTGCCGGAGAAGACCAGGATGCGCCGGTTGCCCTCTCGCTCGAACCCGTAGGCGGGGTCGAGGGAGGAAGCCGCGACCGCGGCGCCCGCGCCCAGGAGGAAGCTTCGGCGATCCATGGTTCGGTCCTCTCTACTCGGCTGCCTGGGCGGCCGTGGGGGTGGATGCGGCACCGGGGCCGACATAGCCGTCAAGCACGTCCTGTTCCACGAGCCAGGCCGGCCGATCCTCCGGCGCCCCGAAGCCGGAGCCGCCGCAGAGACGGATCTCGATCATCTGACTCGTATCGTTCAGCGTCACCAGCTCGCCAGTTCCGCAATCCCGGACCAAGTTCCCCTTCCGGTCGAGCACGGCGCCGCGCGCCATCCCGCCCTGCTGCCCGCCGAACAGGCCAGGCGCCTCTACCCCTACGCCTTCAGCCGCCACGGAGGCCTGGGTGGGCCTGCCGTCGTCGTGCAGCTTGCGCATGCGGGTGCGGGTGCCGAGCCCGCCGCGACGCCGCCCCGGCCCGCCGGAACCCTCGATAAGGGATTTCTCCACGACCAGAACTGGCGCGCGCGTCTCGAACAGCTCGATCGAGGTATTGGCGGCCGAGGTCGGCCAGAGCAGCGCCGACTTCCCATCTCCTCGCGCTCCCGCGCCCTGACCGCCGCCCATAAAGAAGTGATCGGAGTAGAGACGCCCGGCCGCGTCCAGCCCGTGCACCTTGATCGAGACCGGGAGCCCGGTATGCGCCTGCACCCGGTCCGGCGCCGCCTCGGAAAGAGCGCGGAAGATGTTGGGTGCGAGGTACCAGCCCGTGCGTGTGCGCAGCGCCACCGCGGCTGGCCGCGTGCAGTTCAGCACGGAGCCCTCCGGTGCCTTAACCCGCATCGGGCGGTAGCAGCCGGCATTGCCGCGCACCCCCGGGCTGAGGATGCATTTCAGCGGGTAGGAGCCGTGCGCCTCGGTGTAGCTGAAGGTGCAGTTCAGCCCGCCGCGGGGCAGCTGCGCCGGCGCACCCGCAAAATCCAGCTCGATCTCGTCCCCGGCGACGGTCAGCTTCAGCGGATAGCGCAGCGTCTGGCCGAGCATGTTGTTGCTCACCTCGGAGCGGTAGACGCCGTCCGGCAGCGCGCGGATGGCATCGCGCATCGCCTTCTCTGCCCGGCCCTGCACCACCGCGGCCAGCGCGCGGAGGTCGTGCATACCGTAGTCCTGCATGAAGGAGAGCAGGCGCTCCGCCCCCTGCGCGTTGGCCGCCACGAAGGAGTGCAGGTCGCCCAGCACCTCCTCGGGCTTGCGCACGTTCTCGCCGATGAGATCGAACAGCGTGTCGTTTGCCTCGCCGGCGCGGTAGAGCTTGGCGGGCGGGATCTGCAGGCCCTCGTCGAAGATCTCCTCCGCCCGCAGCCCGTCCTTGATGCCGCCGATGTCCCCGACATGCCCGACCGTGCCGAGCAGCGCGACCAGCCGCCCTCCGCGGAAGACAGGGGTGACGATGGCGATGTCGTAGAGGTGCCCGGCGCAGAGCCAGGGGTCGTTCGTGATCAGCACGTCGCCGGGGCGCAGCGTCTCGGCCGGGAACTTCTCCAGCATGGCTTTCACAGCCCGCGGCAGCGTCAGGTTGAAGACCGGCATGGCGCGCGGGGAGTGCGCGAGGGACTCGCCGGTCGCGTCCAGCAGGTCGCAGGCGAAGTCCTGCGCCTCGGAGACGATGAGGCTGAAGGCGGTGCGGCAGATGGTGTGCCACATCTCCTCCACGATGGTGACCAGGCGGCTCCACATGATTTCGAGAGAGACCGGATCCGCCTCGATCAGCGCCCGCGCCTCGCTCATCGGGGTTTCCGGGGTGATGCGGGCAGCGATGGGGGAGGCGACACCCACCCGGATGCGCAGCGTGCCCGCCGCGCCGACCATCACGCTGTCCTGCGGACCGAGGATGGTCGTCGCCTCGCGCTCCTCGATGATCGCCGGGCCCTGCACGGTCTCGCCCATGGCGAGGGCGTAGCGGTCGAGGACGGGGGTGTCGTGGAAGGCGTCGCCGAACCAGGCCATGCGGCTGCCCTTGCGCGCCGTGCCGGCCGCGGGGGCGCCCGCCTGCTCCACGGTCAGCGCCGGGACCGGGCCTGAGGCGCGAACTCGGAAGGAGATGACCTCCGCCGAGACACCCTCGTACACAGAGGTGAAGCGGGCGGAGTACACGGCCCGGAAGGCTTCCAGCACCTGCGGGATGGAGGCGGCGGTGATCGGGCCGGCGGGCAGGGGCACGCTGATCTCGTGGAGCTGGCCGGCCAGCCGCATGTCGGCGCTGCGCTCGACGGTGATATCAGCCTCGGCGGTGCCGGCGGCGGTCAGCATGGCGACCGTCTCGGCCGAGAGCTCCGCCAACACCGCCTCCATCGCCGCCGGCGCCCCGGCATCGTTCAGCGAGAGCGGCAGCGAGCGGACCTGCTCGAAGGAGAGCGGGGCGGCGAGGAAGCCAAGCGCGGAGGCAGCGCCGGAGGCCGGTGGGATCAGCACCTCCTGCACGCCGAGGATGCGCGCGACCTCCACGGCATGCGCCGGGCCCGCGCCGCCGAAGCCCACCATGGCGTAGCGCCGCGGGTCCTTGCCCTTCTCGATGATGTGGATGCGGGCGGCGGCGGCCATGCTCTCTGTCACGGTGCGGTGGATGCCCCAGGCGGTCTCCACCGCGGAGAGGCCGAGCCCCTCTCCCACCCGCGCCAGCGCCGCCTCGGCCGCCGCCTTGTCGAGCGACATGCGTCCGCCGAGAAAGAAGCCGGGATCGTAGTAGCCGAGGGCAAGGTTCGCGTCCGTCACCGTGGGCTGGGTGCCGCCGCGGCCGTAGCAGGCCGGGCCGGGATCGGCGCCGGCAGAATGCGGCCCGACCTTCAGTAGCCCCACCTCGTCGATGGCAGCGATGGAGCCGCCGCCCGCGCCGATCTCGATCATGTCGATGACCGGCGCCTTGATGGGCAGGCCCGAGCCCTTCTTGAAACGGTGCAGCCGCGCCACCTCCATCATCGGCGCGATCTCGCAGCGTCCGGCCTCGATCATGCAGGCCTTGGCCGTGGTGCCGCCCATGTCGAAGGAGATGATGTCCTCCTGGCCAACGAGCTTGCCGAAGAAGGCCGTGGCCAGCCCGCCGCCGGCCGGGCCGCTCTCCAGCAGGCGGATGGGATAGGCGCGCGCCGCCTCTGGCGAGACGAGCCCGCCAGCCGACTGCATCAGCCGCAGCGCGCCGCGGAACCCGCCCGTCCACAACTCGCGCTCGAGACGGCGGAGGTAGCGGTCCATCAAGGGCTGAACATAGGCGTTGGCGCAGGTGGTGACGAAGCGCTGGTACTCCCACAGCTCCGCGACCACCTCGGAGGAGAGAGAGAGGGGGAGGTCCGGGAAGCTCTCGCGGATCGCGGCGGCGGCGGCTTTCTCGTGCGCCATGTTGCGGTAGGCGTGCAGGAAGCAGATGGCGATGGCCTCAGCCCCCTCCGCGACCAGCCGCGCTGCCGCGCGCTTCACCGCTTCCACGTCGAGCGGCGTCACGACCTGACCGTCACGGTCCATCCGCTCCGCAACTTCCAGGCGGCGGCGGCGGGGGACCAGGGGATCGGGGAACTGCAGGAAAAGATCGTAAATGTCGTAGCGCTGCTCGGTCCCGATCTCCAGGATATCGCGAAAGCCCGCGCTCGTGATCATGCCCAGCGTTGCGCCCTTGCGCTCAATTAGCGCATTCGTCACCAACGTCGTGCCGTGCACGATCTCGGTGATGTCGGAAAGCGAGAGGCCCGCGTCCGCCACCAACTCCGCCAGCCCGAGCAGCGCGCCCTGGGAGGGATCCTGCGGCGTGGTCAGGCACTTGTGCAGGCGGATAGTAGCAGTGTGCCGGTCCAGCAGGATGAAATCCGTGAAGGTGCCCCCGATATCGAAGCCGATTCGGTAACGTCCGAAGTCATCTGCCATGGAAAGCCACTCCACTTTTTGCAGGAGGGCCGGAGCCGAGCCGTTCCAGTCGCCGCCTGCACTTCTTGGAGGATAGCGGCGGCTGCGAACGGCGACATAAGGGCTGGCCCGTATGCTGAATGCACGCGCCTGGAAGTCTGCTTGCGGATTGAGCAAATAGCCTAAAGAATGGGCGGGTCAGGTTCCGCGCGTGATCAGCAGGCGACGCATCAGCTCGACTGGTGAGCGCGCGTTCAGCTTCGCGAGGCCCCGCCCGCGGTGGATCTCGACCGTCCGATGGCTGATGCCCAGCTTCCGGCCGATCTCCTTGTTCCCGCCGCCCTCCAACGCCGCCGCAAGAACGTCCCGCTCCCGTGGGGTGAGTAGTTCAGCATCGGAGGGAAGGTGATCTATCAACCACGCCAACAGGTCGCTGTCGGCGGCGAGCCCGAAGGAGGACGGACTTGGCTGATCCACCAACCCGAACAGGTGCAAGCGTATCGCCCCAGCAAGGATGCGGCGCGCCGTCACCACCGGCTTGCGCGTCAGTGCCGCCAGATGGCGTGCGTCGGGCTCGCCGTAACTAACGGAATGCATGAGGATCAGGTCAGCACTCCCTAGTCGCTCTGCCGCCTCCTTCAGTTCCGCACTTTCCCCGCCTGCAACGACGGCACGGGCGTTCTGAACGAGGGTGCCGTGGGCGAGGCCGCGATGCTGACCAGCCAAGCTGTGGATCAGGCCCAGCTCGCAATCCCCCATCACCAGCGTCGCAATCCAAGCATCAACCGCGTTTTGGGCGTGGACGAAGGCGGTGCGCATGCGGAAGGAGCGGAAAATGCTCGTGCTGGCAAGGACGATCAGGTCGTATCCGCGCCCGTCCAGCTCCTCCAGAAGAGGCTCCAGCCGGCCCAGGATGAAGCCGCTGCCGAGGACGATACTTGTTCCGTCCGCCAGCCGTGTGTGGAGCCGCGCCTCTCGCGGTTTGGGGGCTTGGGCACGGATTTCCGCCTCCACCAACCCATCGAGCACGCCGAATTCTTCGACCTGCAGCTTGCCGGGTTCGGCTTCCAGCAGCATCAGCATCTCCGGGATCACGTCGTCCCGAGGTGTTTGGCCGATGGTGACGATAGCAAGCCTAGGCGACATCATCCTGCCCTCCCTGCGCAGGTTTTCTCACCCGTCGCCGGGATCGAGGATGGAAGGGTTCGAGAACGGCGGACCACCGCCGCCCTCTGAAGCTGCCATTCCGAGGCCGTATCGCCAAGAGGCCAGTGCCGCGAGAAGCGGCCGTGTTTGCCAGTCGTCTCGCATGTTGTTGCGAAGCAGTTCTGTTGCGAGCTTGCGGCGCTGTCCCGGGTAGGTACAGACCATTCACGTCGAGACGGCGGAGGGTGGCGTCGGTGAGGCCGGGCCGGTCCTTAAGGGCCGGCAGTTCACCGCCGAGGTGATCCTGTGGGCGGCCTGCTGGTACCTGATGTTACCGATCAGCTACCGTGACCTCGAGCTGATGCTCCAGGACCGCGGCGTGGAAGTCGCGCACACCACCCTCGTTCGGTGGACCCAGGCCTGTGCACCAGAGATTGAGACGCGGATCCGGCCGCATCTGTGTCCGAGCAACGGCTCGTGGAGGGTCGACCAGACCTACGTTCGGGTGAAGGGGCGCTGGGTGCGTCTGTATCGCGCGGTCGACAGCCATGGCAGGACGATCGACTTCCTGCTCTCGGCCAAGCGGAACGCCGAGGTCGCAGGGCGGTTCTTCCGCAAGCGCTGGGGCAGCCGCATACAGTGAACCCCCGCACCGTCACGGTAGACAAGAACCTGGCTTACCCGTGTGCCATTGAGCAGCTGAAGGAGGATGGCGAACTGTGGCAACGCTCGCGGCTACGCCAGTGCAAGTACCTCAACAACATCGTGGAACAAGACCGCCGGCACCTGAAACGCCTTGTCACACCAGGGCTCGGCCTTAGTAGCTTCCTTACCGCACAACGAACACTGGCAGGCTACGAGGTGATGGCAATGGTGAGGAAGGAGCAGCTTCTGAAGATCAACGGACGCGACATGCGGATTCAAGCCACCTTCTTCACCGAGCTGTTCCAGATCGCTGCCTGATCTGCGTGCTGATCAAACCACCTACGGCCCTCCTCAGAGTCCGCAACACAACCCAGACAACGCGCTCATTGAGGCCTTCGATGCCCGGCGACGGGCCGAGTGGCTGAACGCCTCGTAGTTCCTGTCCCTGGCCGACGCCAAGAAGCGCATCGAGGAATGGAGATGCCACTGTAACGAGGAGCGACCCCACTCAGCGTTTGGGAACTTGACCCCGAGCGCCTTTGCCAACCAAGCTCAACCAGCCCGAGAACTTGCATAGAGGCCGACCAAAATTTGGGCGCAGACCAAGCCCACGAGTCCGTGCAAGCCTGAAGTGCTTAAGCATCTCCGTAGTCCTGTTAAGATGGCGATGTCAGCTCGCCAGCGGTACGGCGGGCACTTGGCAGCGGGCGATCCCGCCTGCCCGGTCGCCTGAGGTGCAGGTCCGCCTCACCATCCTCGACAGCTTCCACCGCCTTGGTATGCAGAACGCTCTCGACGTTGCCTGACCGAACGGGTGAAGGGATCGAAGTCGCCCTGGGTCGAATTACGCAATGGCGCCGCTCAGCCTCAAGAACGTAGGCAGGCGTGATGCGGCGGAGCGCATCATTGGCGCCCCGCACGCTTGCCAACTACACAGCGAACCGTCTGGCTAGGGAATAGCCATCACCAGACCCTGATTAGGTGAAGAGGAAGTCGGAAGCGGTTAAAGATCCAACCGACAAGTTAGTCAGTTCAATGGAGTCGGCTGCATTGATCGTGATGACCACGGAGGTGCCGACCTGCTGACTGGCGGCCAGGACCATTGCGAAGTTCGCGAAGAGCCCTCCCACCTGAAGCACGTCGTGATTTCCCGCCATTTGGCTGAAGTCCATGACGACGTCGCGGCCGCCGCCGGCGCTAAACACGAAGGTGTCGTTGCCAGCGCCGCCGTACAGGAGGTCGTTGCCGGCCTCTCCGAAGATCACGTCGTTGCCAGCATCGCCGATGATCAGGTCGTCCCCGGCCCCGCCGACCAGCGTGTCGGTCCCGTCCCCGCCCACTAGCGTGTCGTTGCCGAGGTCGCCACGGAGGTGGTCGTCGCCGGCCTCGCCATAGAGGATGTCGTTACCGGCATCTCCGAAGGCCAAGTCGTTGCCCAGGCCACCGACGAGGGTATCGGCGCCGTCACCGCCCGAGAGCACGTCGTCACCGTCATCGCCGCGCAGGTGGTCGTTGCCAGCCTGACCGTAGAGCGTGTCGTTGCCGGTGCCGCCGAAGGCCAAGTCGTTGCCGCTCTCCCCGACGAGGATGTCGTTGTCGGCATCGCCCGTGAGCACATCATTCCCGTCGCCACCGTAGACGAGGTCGTTCCCATCCTGTCCGTAGAGCACATCGTCCCCGGCCTCGCCGAAGATCAGGTCCGCGCCAGCCTCCCCGACCAGGATATCCCCATCGACGCCGCCCGCGATGACGTCGTCACCGTTTCCGCCGTAGATCAGGTCGGAACCCGCGCCGCCGTAGAGGGTGTCGTTACCGTCAGCGCCGATGACGAGGTCATTGCCGAAGCCCGCGACGGCGATGTCGTTGCCAGCACCGCCGTACAGGGCGTCATTACCGTCTCCTCCGTCGACATAGTCGTTGCCCACGCCGAGAGCGATCAGATCGTTCCCGCCGGTGCCCAGAACGGCTTGGCCGGTATCGCTGCCAAAGAACTCATAGGTGAGGCCAGGAAGCGGCCCGTGATAGGCGCCGGCCTCGACAAAACCGGTAAAGCCTGGGCTGCTCACATGGAAGGACGGCGCGACCATGCCGGTACCAGTGGAACTGACACTCTCAGGTGTACCTTCCAGGTCCGTGTAACCGGCGAACACGGTGATGACCTTTCCGATCTGCCCGGCATCGAGCGTCAGAGTCGGACCGGTCGCTCCATTGATCTCTTGCCCGTCGGCTAGCCATTGATAGCTGATCGCACCAAGGCCATCCGGATCGGCGAGGGTATTGCTCGCCGTGAGGACATAGCCCTCGGCCGCCGTGCCGCTAATGAGGACCAGTCCGGTGGGGGCGTCATTCACCATCACGACCAGCGTTCCGGAGGAGGTGGTGGAGGCATTGCCGGCCGCATCCGTGACCACCGCCGTAAGTATGTGGCTCCCCTGGGCGAGTTCAGGGGCCGTGAGGCTCCAATGCCCACTATCGTTCACTACTGCGCTACCGAGCACGACCGCTCCCTCGGAGACCTGGACCGTGGTGCCGGCCTCGGCCGTTCCCGACAGCACCGGCGTGGTGTCCCGCGTTGCCGGCATGGTGTCGAACACCGCGGCAGAGGGGGCAGTGGAATCCACCCGGATGTGTGCCAAGGCCGCGGCGGAGACGTTTCCGGCCGTGTCCGTGGCCAGGATGCTCAGTGCGTGGTCGCCCTCGGCAAGTGTGGCGAGCGCTAGGCTCCAATGACCCGAGGGATCTGCCGTTACAACACCGAGTGATCGTGCCCCCTCGCGAACCTCGAGGGATGCGCCCTGCTCGGCGGTGCCGGTCAGGGTGGGCGTGTGCTCCTGGGTGATCCCATCGCCAAGCACGCCCGAATCACTGATCCCGGCCAGTGCGACAGCGGCCGGCGCATCCGGCGCCGTCTTGTCGATCGTTACCGGGCCCAGGAGTTGAGGCGATCCGACATTGCCGGCCAGGTCGAGCTGTCGCACCTGCACGCGCCCGGCGGCGTAGCTGCCTTCGGCAAGAACGAAAGCTCCGCCCGTGCCTACGGCCCAGCTCTGTCCACTGTCGGTACTGTATTGCCACGCGGCACCTACTTCCAGGCCGCTCACATTGACGGTCCCGTCGGCAGTGATCCCGTCATTGGGCAATGCCGTATCGTCCGCCAGCGCCGCGAACGGAATGCCAGGCACCGTCATGTCGATGGTCACGGCGCCCAGCATGCGGGGCGTGCCGGCGACGCCTGCTTCGAGTGCCCGCACCTGAACCTGCTCGGCACCATAGCTGCCGGCTGCCAGGGTGAAGCTGCCTGCTGTGCCGGTGGTCCAAGTCTGTCCGGTGTCGAGGCTGTACTCCCAGGTGCTGCCCTGCTTCACGCCACTGACATTCACCGTACCATCGGAGGTGACGCCGTCATGGGGCAGGCGCGTGTCGTGCGCGAGGGTGACGATCGGGGTGGTGGGCAGGAGAGTAAATTCGAAGGGGAACGAGTAGGATGAACCGGCCTCGAGATCTTTGAGCAGGGTCGTGCCATTGGCGGTGCCGTCCGTCACCCACAACTCAGTGCCGTGCGTACCGTCATCGGCCTGGAACATCACCCGGCCGTCCGCAAGGACCTTGAAGCCCTGCGGGTAAGAACTTCCGGATCCTGCGCTGATATCCTTGAGAAGAACGGTGCCCTGGGGGGTACCATCCGTTACCCACAGCTCAGTGCCGCTCGTTCCGTTGTTCGCCTGGAACACCAGCTTGCCATCCGGCAGCGCCGTGAAGCCAATTGGGCTGCCGAGCGCCGTTCCCGGATTGATATCCTTAAGCAGGGTGGTGCCGTCGGTGGTGCCGTCGGTCACCCACAGCTCGAAGCCGCTCGTGGTGCTGTTGGCCTGGAAGGCGAACCGGCCATCAGGCAGTGCCGCGAAGGCATAGGGCAGGGAAAGGCCCGGACCGGGATTGATGTCCTTCAGCAAGCTCGTGCCGCTGGCTGTGCCATCCGTTACCCACAGCTCGATACCTTTTGCTGCGGTGTAGGCCTGGAAGATAACCCTGCCATCGGCCAGGGGAGTGAGCGCGCCGGGACTCCCGCCTCCTGTTCCGGCATTGATGTCCTTGAGCAGGACGGTGCCGTTGGTGGTGCCATCCGTCACCCACAGCTCCGTGCCGTTGGTGGCATCATAGGCTTGGAAAACCAGCCTGCCATCCGTGAGCGCGGTGAAGCTCAGTGGACTCGAGTTGCCAGCCCCCGCGTTGATGTCCTTCAGCAGGGTGGTGCCGTTGGCAGTGCCGTCCGTCACCCAGAGCTCAGTGCCTTCCGTGGCGGTACCCGCCTGGAACACGAACCGGCCGTCCTGCAGGGCGGTGAAGCCCTGCGGGCTTGAGCCCTCTGCTCCGTCCTTGATATCCTTCAGCAGGGTGGTGCCGCTTGCGGTGCCATCCGTCACCCAGAGTTCGGCCCCTGCGACGCTATCGCTGGCCTGGAACATCAGCCTGCCGTCCGCAAGCGCGACGAAGCCGAAAGGATTCGAGCCGCCGGAACCGGCGTTGATGTCCTTCAGCAGGGTGGTGCCGTTTTCAGTGCCGTCCGTCACCCACAACTCGGTACCGCTCGAGCCGTCACTGGCCTGAAAAATGAGCCGGCCATCGGGCAGGGGGGTGAACAGGCCGGGCGACGAGTCCCCGGTTCCGGGGTTGATGTCCTTAAGCAGGACGGTGCCGTTTTCAGTGCCGTCGGTCAGCCAGAGTTCACGCCCATTCGCGGTCGTGCTGGCAGAGAAGACGTATTTCGACGCGGAAACCATGTGTCACTACCTTTGTTGGCAGCCTGAAGGGGATCCCGGCTCCTTTCGGAGCCGGGAGCTTTCATCATCACCAGCTGTAGCGGACGCCGCCGGTGAACACCTGGCCGGAGGCATTGCCCCGGGTTTCGGCCGCATAGTTCGCGAAGGCCGAGAGACCGTTCGGGAGCGACAGGTTCAGGCCGGCGCCGCCAAGGAAGCCAGTGCGGCCGGTGGCTGCGCTGGCCGCCTTCATCGCGGCGCCCGGAGCGCCGACGAAGGAGGAGGTGGTGCTCACGCCGTCATCGCCGAGTTCCTGCCAAGCAAGGATCCGGACGCTCGGCGTGAGAACCACACCGCCGCCGAGCGACAGCGCCGTATCCGCCCGAAGTCCGGCCGTGGCGCGCACGCTCGTCATGTCCGAGCCCCTCACCGAGAGGGAGAGGACGCTGCCTCCGTTCTCGGTCAGGCTGTCGTGACGAACGCTGTCGTAGCGGATGCCGACCGACGGCGTGACGCGAACCGGTCCCACGTCGAGCCGCGTGCCGACCTCGAACCCGGCGGCCGCGCCGGTGCCCGACGCCTTGCCCTTGGCAGTGAGGCCGAAGACGCCGAGGTCACGGCGCGCCTGGGTCTCCGCGTGGTTCAGGCCGACCTGGCCATCGACGAAGACGCGGCCGACATCGTAACCGCCGTAGACCGCGATATTCGCCATGTCGATCGTGGCCGAGCTGCCCGTGGCAGAGGAGGTCACGCGGGCGGAGCTACCGCCGACCGCCACACCGAGGTGGCCCGCGGCGCCGATGCGGACGTCACCACCCGCCGCAAAGCCGCCATCGGACGTGTGGAAGCCCGTGTTACCGTCCTGACCCACCCGGAGCCTGCGGTCGAAACCGCCGGCCCAGAGATTGACGCGACCGTCCATCGCCGTCGCGGAGTTCACGCCGGTGCCCGGCGCGCCGCGGCGCACCGCCATCTGGTCGTTCACCACCGCTCCGAAGGCCTGGGTGGCCGCGAGGCTGCCCTGAAGGGCATCGCCGTAAATGGTGCCGCCGAGGCGGTCCGTCACGGCCGGCAGGCTCGCCGCGTCCCGGGTGAAGAGGATCCCGAGGGCGGAGGTGGTCGCCGCATCCGTACGCACGCCGGGCGCCGGACGGAGCGCGTCGAGGCCAAGGCCGACCTGCCGCTGATTCTGCGTCTGGGCGACGCCGAGAGTGGAGAGGTCAGCATAGCTCGCGGGCGTGACGTACAGATCCAGCGCATTGGCCGTGTAGAGGGCGTCGAAGCGGCTTCCCGTCAGGCGACCCTCGGGCTGAACCAGCCCCTGGGCGCTGCCGCGAACACCGGCCTCGGCCTCGACCACGCGGAAGCGGGTTCCGATCGTCGGGACGTAGCTGTTGCTCGCGTCACCGGTGATCCCCCGCAGGAGCGGACGGATCATGCCGCCGGCGGTGAAGCTGCCATCCGGTCCGCTCGCGATCACGCGCGAGTAGTTGCCTCTTCCGGTGCCGGTTCCGGTCCCGTCGATGTCGAGAGACAGGGTCGAGCCCTGCGCCATCTGCACCGGCGCGGTGAAGGTGATCGTGCCCGGCGAGTTGCCCGGCGCGAGGGTGCCGAGGACGTTCGTCGGAACGGTGATCGTGCCCACGCCGCGGAGGGTGCCGGTCGGATTGATCGAGAGGCCGGACCCGTCGATGGACATCGGACCGATCACGCGGGTGGTGCCGGAGAAGACCTGCACGAAGGAGTTCCCGCCGTTGCGCTCCGCCAGGATCGGACCGTTGAGGCTGACGTCGAAGCCCGTGGTCTCGAGGGTGCCGCCAGGCGTAATCGCGACCGGACGGTCCGTGCTGAAGGAGCCGGTCGCACGGAAGGTGCCGCTCTCGACCACGACGGCGCCGTTCGGCGCTCCCAGCGCTGCGTCGGAACCGACGGCCAGGGTCGTGCTCTCGATCACGCGAGTGCCACCCGAGTAGGTGTTCGCTCCCGTGAGGGCGAGGCTGCCGCCACCCGCGGCCACGAGCCCACCGGAGCCGCTGATCGTGCCCCCAAGCGTCACTGCCTGGTTGGAGGTGCCGATCGTGTTGGCGCCGGAGAGCGAGATCGGCCGCGTCGAGTTCAGGCCGCCAGGCGTCACCAAGGTGCCGTTCTGCAGCGTGACGGCGCCCGAAGAGGTGCCGAGGGCCGCGTCGCTGGCCACCGAGAGAGTCGCGTTGCTGACGCTCGTGCCGCCCGCATAGCTGTTGACCCCGGTCAGGGACTGCGAGCCACCGCTGACCGTAAGGCCGCCGGCACCCGCGATGGTGCCGGAGTAGGTCCCCGCGGCATCGGTGATCGTCAGCGAGCGGTCGCCGAGGCGAACCGCGCCCGTTCCGGTCAGCGTGCGGATCGAGGCCCCGGCATTCGTGCCGGCGATGTCGAACACGCCGTCATTCGCGAGCCCCGAGGAGGCCGCGATGGCGCCGCCGCCCGTGAGGGCGAGGGTTGCCCCCGCGAGCGTCCGCGTCGCACCGGCGTACGGGTTGTTGCCGGAGAGCGCCTGGGTGCCGCCGGAGACGGTGACGCCGCCTGTGCCGCCGATAGTGCCGCCGAAGTTGCCCGTTGCCGCCGTCAGGTCGATCGAGCGGTTGCCGAGCACGACGCTGCCGTTCCCCGACAGGCCGGCGAGGCGGGAGTTGCCCGACGCGCCGGAGACATCGAGGAGGCCGTTCGCCTGCACGTCGGAAGAGGCGCTGATGCTCCCGTTGCCGAGGAGGTAGAGCGCTGCCCCCTCATTCACGCGGGTCGCTCCCGTCTGGGTGTTCACGCCCGAGAGCGCCTGCTGGCCGCCGGCGATGGTGACACCGCCCGCCCCGGACATGCTGCCGGAGAAGACGTCGCTCGCCGCGGTGATCGTCAGCCGCTGGTCGCCGAGGGTGACGCCACCCGAACCCGAGAGGGTGCGGATGCTGGCACCGTTGGACGTGCTGGCGATATCCAGCGCGCCGAGCGCGGTGACGCCCTCGGAGCTGGCGATCGAGCCCGTGCCGGTGAGCGCCAGGGTGGCACCGGAGGCAATGCCGGTGCGCCCGAGATAGGTGTTCTCGCCGGAGAGCGCCTGGCGCCCGCCGAGCACCGTCAGCCCGTTCGTGCCGCCGATGCTGCCCGCGAACTCCGTGGAGCCGGCCGTGACCGTCAGGCGCTGGTTCCCGAGCTCCACGGCGCCGCCGCCGGACAGGGTGCGCACGGCGGCCCCTTCCGTCGTGTCCGCGATGCGCAGGGTGCCGGCGACCGCAACCTCGGAGGAGGGCGCGATGGAGCCGGTGCCGGCGAGGGCAAGCGTCGCGCCGTTCGAGATGCTCGTCGCACCCTGGTAGGCGTTCATCCCGGTCAGCGTCTGGGTGCCGCCCGTGACAGAGAGGCCGCCCGTGCCGCCGATGCTGCCCGCGAAGGTGGTCGAGCCCGCGGTGACGTCGAGGCGCTGCGCGCCGAGATCCACGCTGCCGTTGCCGGACAGCGTCTGGATCGAGGCCCCCGCCATGGTTCCGGCGATGGAGAAGAGGCCGTCATTCGCCACCTCGGCGGAGGTCGCGATGGAGCCGCTGCCGACCAGCGAGAGGGCGGCGTTCCCGGCGACCGAGGTCGTCCCGGTGTAGGTGTTGGTGCCGCTGAGGGCTTGGCCCCCCGCCACGACCGTCAGCCCGCCGGTCCCGCCGATCGTCCCCGCGTACTCCGTGGAGCCCGCGGTAACGGTCAGGCGCCTGTCGCCCAGGACCACCTCGCCGTTGCCGGCGAGCGTCCGGATGGAGGTCCCGGCCGCCGTGTCGGCGATGGCGAAGACACCGTCGTTGCGCACGGCCGCGGCCTCGGAGACAGACCCGACCCCGGCGAGGCGCAGCGTGGCGCCGGCGCCGACCGCGGCCTCGCCGGTGAAGGTGTTCACGCCGGTGAGGCTCTGCTGCCCCGCCGCAACCGTAACGCCCCCGGTGCCGACGATGGTGCCATCGAAACCGGTTGAGCCCGCGGTCACCGAGAGGCGCTGATCGCCTAGTTCAACGAGGCCTGCGCCGGTGAGCGTACGAACGGAAGCGCCCGCCGTCGTGCCGGCGATGGTGAGGATGCCATCGACCGAAGCCTCAGCCGAGGTCGCAACGGAGCCCTGCCCGGTGAGGCCGAGCACGGCACCAGAGTCGACGCGCGTTGTGCCCGTGTAGACGTTCGTGCCGGACAGGCCCTGGGCACCGCCCGCAACCGTCAGCCCACCCTCGCCGGAAATGCTGCCGCCGAAGGAGGTCGAGCCCTGGGTGATCGTCAGGCGCTCACCGCCGAGCTGGGTGGTGCCGGCGCCAGACAGCGTCTGGATCCGCGTACCGCCCGGACGAGCAGCGATGTTGAAGTTGCCGTCGGCCTGGACTTCGGCCGAGTTCTCGAGGGAACCCGGGCCCGACAGGACGAGCGTTCCGTTCGGCCCGACGACGGTCGTGCCGGTGTAGCTGTTCGCGCCGGAAAGGGCCTGCGTACCGCCGGAGACCGTCAGGCCGCCAGCACCCTGGACCCTGCCGGAGAACTCGGTCGAGCCATCGGTGACGGTCAGGCGCTGGTCACCCAGCTCTGTCCGGCCCGTGCCGGAGAGGGTGCGGACCGAGGCGCCCGCCGTCGTCCCCGAGATGTCGAACACGCCGTCTGCCTGAACGCCCGCCGAACCGGCGACCGAGCCCTGCCCGAGCAGGGAAAGGCGAGTACCACCGTCCACGCGCGTTGCGCCCGTGTAGGTGTTCTGCCCGGAGAGGGCCTGGACGCCACCCGTCAGCGCGACGCCGCCCGTGCCGGTGATGACGCCGGCGAAGGTCTCGCCGGGCCCCGCGGTGATACGGAGATCGCGCTCGCCGAGCTGAACCTGCCCGTTCCCCGTCAGGCTCCGCACCGAGGCGCCAGCGGTCGTGGCGGCGATGTCGAGCGTGCCGTCAGCAACGGTGTGCACCGAGCGGGCGATAGAGCCGTTCCCGGAGAGCGCGAGCGTGGCGCCGTTATTGATGCGGGTTTCGCCCGTGTAGGTGTTCACGCCCGAGAGCGTCTCTGTTCCCGCGACGACGGTCACACCGCCGGCGCCACCGATGGAACCCGCGAAGGTGTCGGCCGCCTGCGTCAGGCTCAGCGTACGGTTGCCGAGATTGACGGCGCCGGTGCCGGCCAGGGTCTGGATCGATGCACCCGCGTTGGTGGCGGCGATGTCGAGAGTGCCGTCCGTCGTGACGCGGGCGCTGGCCGCAATGCTGCCGGGACCCGCGAGGCGAAGCGTGGCAGGGGCGTCGATATGGGTCTCGCCGGTGTAGCTGTTCACACCGGTGAGGGTTTCGGTGCCCGCGGCCACACGGACGCCCCCGGTCCCGGAGACCACGCCCGCAAAGGTGTCGCCGGCGGCGGTCAGGGTAAGGGTCCGGTCGCCGAGGCTCGTGGTGCCCGTCCCTGCCAGGCTGCGGAGACGGGAGTCGTTGGTGGCGGAAAGGTCGAGCTTCCCGTCCACGACGACCCGCCCGGCGCTCGCCAGGCTGCCGGCGCCTTCGAGCGCGACGGTCGCCCCGGACGCGATGCCAGCCTGGCCGGAGAAGGTGTTCGCGCCCCGCAGCGTCAGGCGGGTATCGCCCACGACCTGCAGCCCACCATTCGAGAGTACGCCGTCAATATAGGCGCGGGTGGTCCCGTCCGCGTTCGCGACGACCTGGATCGTGCGGATCGCCCCGGCGAGATCGATGGCGTTGACGAATACGACATCTCCGATTGCCGTCGGCGCGCCGATGATGAGGGCGCTGCCGGCCGGCACGAACCCGTCCGCGCCCCAGGTCAGGCGCATGCCCGCGTTGAGCACGACCCGCAGGCCCGCGGCATCGGAGGAGGCGAAGCCGCCGGAACCTGCCCACTGCACCTCGTCGGGATCGCTGCCGGTGAAGCGGTTGAAGAGGCCGCTCGTCTGGAGCACGCCGCCGGCGAAGGTGATGTTGCTGTCCGCGTTGATGCCAACCCCATCCTGCGCCTGGAGGATGCCACCGGTCTCGATGCGCGTGACACCCGTATAGGTGTTCTGGCCGTTAAGGACGGTCAAGCCACGCCCGATGGTGATGCCGGCGCCTTCGCCGCTCTGGATGGACGAACTGCCGAGGCTGGCCGCGCTGTTATCGGCGATCGAGCCATCGATGGTGATCGTCTTGCCCGTGCCCGCCTCAAGGCGGACATCGGCGCCCCGCATGATGAAGATGTCCGAACCGGCCGCCTCGCCTGCGACGCCGCGGTTCAGGCTGCCGCCTCCCACAACGCGGTTCCGCCCGATGGTGGTGTCGCCCTCGATGATGAGCGTGCCGCCATCACGAACGAAGATCGCGCCGCCCAGGCCAGAGCCGCCGCCGCCACCGATGGAGGCAGAGGCGCCCAGGCCGGTGCCGTTGCTGCCGACGCCACCACCGAAGCCGCCCGCGCCGCCCGCGCCGGCTGCGCCAGTCAGCGCACCGCTGCCGCCGTTACCGCCGCGGCCACCGCCGGCACCGAAGCCGCCCTCGCCGCCGCCGCCGCCTTCACCACCCAGGCCCGCGCGGGCACCGCCGCCCCCGGCCCCGCCGGTGCCGCCGGTGCCGCCGGCCCCGCCGCCGAAGCCAGTCGAGCCAGTGCCACCATAGCCGCCCGCTCCGCCGTCACCGCCCAGGCCGAACTGACCGCGATTGTTCGCATCGTTCCAGCGGGTGAGTGCCGAGATCGCGTTGTCCAACGCGATTCCCGCGCTCGCCGCGTCGATCCCGGCCTGCACGAGCTGTGCGGCAAGGCCTACCACGATGGAGGCAGTAAAGGGATTCGCGCCGGCGCCGATGGCCTCGGCCCCGAGCGCCACGACCTGCGCTGCAAGGGAGGCGACTGCCAAAGCCGCTTCATCCTTGTCAGACTCCAGGGGCGGGTTGCTCGACCAGCCGGACTGCCCCCTGCCGCCGGTACCGCCGGTGCCGCCGATGCCGTTCGCGTTGTTCTGCCCGTCACCGGCATAGGTGCCCGGCAGCCCGTTCCCGCTGCCGTCGCCAACCAGCGAGTTGTTATCCGGCCAGGTGATGCCGTTGACGCCCGTGGCGCCAATGCTCGGCGCTACCAGGCCGTTCATCGAGCCGCCGGTCGAGCCGATGCCCCCACGTCCGCCGGTCGCGCTGTTGCCGGAGACCGTCATGTTGTTCAGGCGGGCGACGCCGCCCTGGTCCACGAAGATTGCGCCGCCCATGCCTGCGCCACCGCCCGAGCCGTCGTTACCGCGGGTCCGGAAGCCATAGAGCGTGCCATCGGAAAAGCTGAGGCTCGCACCGCCGCGCACGAGATAGCCGCCGTTGCCAGCACCGTTCACGTTGCCGGAGACGGTCTGGTTCCCACCCACAACGGTCTGCGCGTTGGCCCCGCCCGAAGCGAGGATGGCTAGTGCGGGCACCGTGGAGGCGAGGAGCACTCGCAAAGTGATCTTCGAGCGAGACGCTACGATTTTGCTCTTCAACACTTGAGAATCCTTGCTCCAGCTGGTGCCCATGCGCATCGGTCACGGGTGCGTATCCGCGGCTCTTCAACTTGCGCGTGCGGAATAACTCACAAAGTCGTGATCAAGGTCAATCGGGAGTGCGCACTTTTCCAAATGTTGTTTTGTTTTCATTACGAAAGCGCTCAGTGGCCATTGGAGGTTGGTTCGGCGCGGTGCGGGCGAGGAGCTTCCACGCCGAGGTACGATCCACGGAGATGCGCTGCCAAGTGACCAACGTTACCCGCAGTGCGAAGCGCTACCCGCCTGACTTGGCGCACGAGGAATAGACGAGGTCGAGCCATAGAGGCCCAGGTCCTCGAAGCAGGGCTGCAAGCTCACGTTAGACTCGCACGAGGTGCTGAACGCGATCCGCTACCTGGGACGCTCAGGCAGCAGCTGACGCATGCTGCCCATTCGCTTCGGTCCAAGGCAGACGGGCGATTAGTGGTTCTGGCGCTTCGTCCAACGGCTTTTGCTTAGAGCCCTCCAGGATCTTGCCCCAATGCTGGAAAGGCGCCGCAGTAGGTCAGCCGGCCAGGCGGTATACTCGACAGCCAAACGGTGACGGCACCGTTCACCAAGACGCACGGCTACGTCGGAGGCAAGTGCATTATTGACTGCAGGCGCGACGCGATCCTGGACACGGACAGGTGGATACTAACAGGCTGCTGAAGAAGTCGGGCGTATGGCTTTGAGGTGGCGGCGCACCGCCTGCTATCGCAAATACGACGTCCCAATCTCTGGCACTGCCATGCCTGGGAACTGGGTGCACCGGTAACCTTCTGCCATGGTTGGGGCCGCCCCCCCGTCGTAAACCGCACGTTGTGGGTAAGGGCAGAGCGGGCGGCTGAAGCGGACGGCCCCGTCCGGCCGGTTGCCCTCGCGATTGTGGGCCAAGATCTGATCGGGCGGCGTGCCCTCGTCCACCCAGCGCTCTAAAGCGGCCTGGAGTTCAGGTTGGTTAGGTCCGGGGCCACCCCGGCAATGCTCCATCCCGGGCACCAGGAACAGGCGATAGAAGGACCCAACCTGCTGTCTCGCCGCGGCTTCATCGCCGCCCTGAGCCGCCACGACGCGCTCATGGTAGGCGATGGACTCCGCGAAGGGCACCACCGGGTCGGCCATGCCATGGTAGGCAATCAGCTTGCCGCCGCGCTGCCGGAAGCCCGAGAGGTCGGGGTTCGTCGCGTTGATCACCGGCGCGAGGCGCTCGTCGACCGTGGCCATAGCGCGGTCAAAGTCGAAGCTCCACCAGTTCCAGCCCGCGCCGAAGCCTGCCCAGTGGCGCCAGTAGTTCACCCGGGCGGGTGCCGCGGGATTGCCCGGGTCCGCCCAGTAGAGGCTCCAGCCCGGCAGGTTCGGCGGGCCGCCGCTGTTCTCGCTTCCGCGCGGAAAGGGGAAGTGGATCAGCTCGCCGGTGCGCGGGTTGCGCGGGCCGTCATGCATGGCCCGCAGGGCGTCCACCTGGGGAGCCGTCAGGCAGTTCGCGCCATCCTCCCCCGTGCAGCGCAGGCTGGCCGGGTCGAAACCGCAGGAGAGGGGGTCGTTAAGCCAGGCATCGGCCGGATGTCCTCCGCCCCGGGCACCGTTGTCGGCTCTGCAGGTAGCGAGCACGGCGTCCCCGACCAGCCGCAGCTTTGCCGCAGGAATGATCTGTGCGGCATCCTCGCCCGTGCGGTGATTCCGCAGGTACTGCCAGAGGAAACCCGCGTTCAGGTGGGTGCGGTTGCCGCCCGAGGCTCCGGCAATGATGCCGTCAAAGTCCTCCGGGTAGCGCTGGGCCGAGCTCATGGCTTGGTGCCCGCCAGTCGAGCAGCCGGCGAAGAAGGTGTGGCGTGCGGGTCTGCCATAGAAGCTCGCCACGACCTGCTTTGCGCGGACGACAGACTCGTGCACCGCCCGGTGCCCCCAGTCCACGATCGCCTCCGGGCGGCCCTCGGCGAAGGAGGGATCGTCACCCTGGTGCCCCGTGTCCGTGCCCAGCGTTGCGTAGCCGCGCCGCACGAGTCCGGCCATCTCGCCATAGGAGATGGCAGAGCTGTATCCCCCATTCCCGAACATCTGGAGACGGCCGTTCCAGCCATCCTTCGGCATCCAGAGCTCGAAGCCGATGCGTGAGCCTGGCACGGGCGTGACAACACCCTGCACACGGCAGAAGGTGGGGAGACCCTCCTGGGCCGGGCCGCTGGGCGGCCTGTACGCTCCCGCCGTCACCTCCTCCGCTGCTTCCACCCGTGCTTGAGGCAGCGCCAGGGAGGCGAGCGCCGCGCAGTCGGCCGCGTAGGCCTGCCCCGCCACGCCCGTCAGGAGGGCGAGCGCGGGCAGTATCATCAGCACGGGATCCATCCGCCACCGCTTCATCCGGCTATCCTCCCTTCGGGGCTCGTCGGCCCTGCTGATTTCCATGGTGCGGCAGCGATCCGCCTGGGACCGTTGATCCGGTCAATCCGGGATCGTGACGCGGCCCGCGCTGACGGCGATCCGGTTTCCGGCCACGGGTTCTTCCTGCGGCGGCGGTACGGCTCCCGCTTGGAGGGGCGGCGCCGTTCCCGCACTGCCGCCCCGGGGGACGGTGCGCACCACCTGGCTGGGTGGCAGGGGCGCCTGCACGGTGAGGTGAGCCCAAAGCGCGTCCAGACCGCGCAGGAGATAAAGGTTCAGCGGCACGAAGCGCGTGTCGAAGCCGGGGCCGGAGAGGCCGAAATGCTCGGCATTCTCCACCTCCCAGTAGCGCAGGTTGCCACGGTCGCCCTCCGCGAGGCTGTTCAGCGCAAGATAAGGGCGCGAGGAGAAGGCCACCGGCACGCGATCATCCATTCGCCCATGGACGATGATGGCAGGGCGACCACGCAGATTGCCGTTGGCCAGGAACTCGGCGATGCCAGCCTGGACACGCCGCGCCTCCGGGCTGCTGCCGACTGCCATCTCCCTGAGGCAGAGCGCGCCGTCGAGATTGTAGTCCTGGCGACCCGTGGAGGGTGAGGCCGACAGCCCGTTGCGCCGCGGGCCCGTCGGGTCGCGGTCGTTCACGATGTCCACCGGCCCGAAGGGTGCGCCGCCGGGGGCAGTGGCGAAGCTCTGGGCCAGCACCTCGGGCGGAACCGGCATGGGCCGCCCCTCAGCGTTCACAGCGGCGAAGCTGAACCCGCACACCCGGTCCTCTACCCCGTAGCGACCATGGGCCGAGACGTATTTGGCGGCAGTGGCATCCGGCACGACGGAGTAGTTGTGCGCATGGAGGATCTCGAGCGCCCGGTCGTAGCCGTAGGCATAGACGCGCTCCAGCGCCTCGCGTGCCTGCGCCGCTGTGTCACTCGCCTCCAGCAGTCCCTTCTCGCGCAGGGAGGTGCATCGGTCAGCCGCACGGGTGACCCCGGAACGGGCGGGAGCGTCCTCCGGCAGGGCCAGCACGGCGCAGGGCAGGTACAGGTTGCCGAAGGTGAAATAGTCCAGCAGCATCCTGCCGGGATTCCGCCTCTCCCGCCCGCGATAGGTCACCACCGTGCGGTCGTCGGGCCGGACCTGCACCTGGGGCTCACCCGCGAGCACCGCGTCCACCAGCCTCTCGTCATCGGCCTCCACGGCGTAGAGGGCCGCGCCGCCACCGTTAGAGTTCCCGGCCACGATGACCAGCGTATTGGAGCGGGCGAACCGCTCCGACCCGGCGCGCTCGTTCAGCTGCCAGAAGGCGAACCGGATTGAGCGGAGCACGTCCTGCCCCCAGCCCGCTTCGGCGTTGCGCCGGGAATGGGCGTGCTTGAAGGCGATCCGGTGCGGCGCCTCCGCCAGCAGCCGCTGCTGTGCTTCCGGCGTCAGATCCGCCGCGAAATGTGCGTGCTCCCCCGCCTCGGCGGCTGGGGCGCGGGTGCCGTCGATGCGATGCACCGTGTCGCTCTCGAGGTCGTGGACGCCATTGCCCGCGCCCTTGTCGGTGTAGACCACGGCGCAGCCGCGGCGCAGGCCCCAGAAGCCGAAGTCGACGATGTCGCGGAACAGCGCCGAGGAGCCGTTCACCGGCACGGCGAGGATGCAGTTCCGCTCCCGCGAGAGCTCCTGCGGCACCTGCAGCAGCATCGCCACGTTGTGCGACCCGCCACCGCCGGGGTCGTTCGCGAAGGCCAGATATTCCTCACCGGCGATACGCCCGTCGCCCTCCAGCACCTGACCGGTGGAGGTGTCCACGTTCGGCCCGAAAAGGCGTCCGAAGCCGAACCCCGCATCGCCCCGGCGGAACATGGCTGCGCGCCGCAGTTCGTCCGCCATCGGCGCGCGCGGGTCGGCGTAGCCGGGCGCCGGGCCGGAGAGAAGGCGGGCGACGCCCAGCCCGGCTGTCACGAGGTCGTCCGATCGACCATCAACCGTGCGGTGCCTCTCGACACGGAGCCACTCGGGCCGAGGCGCTACCTCGGCCGAAGCCGGAAGCACTGGCGCCAGGACCATGCCGGTCAGGACGAGGAAGTTCAGGGTCTTGGCAATACTCATGATCGCTTCCTCACCGGTTCAGCACCCTTGTGGGCGTCTTGCCGCAGCAGCAGTCGCTTGAGGACGTAAGTCCCGCACGGAAACGGACATCAGACAATTAAAAGTTCCTGATCCCTTCCATAGGCTCGTTCTATGGGCGAGCTCTGATAGCCGTCACAGCGGCTAGGCACGGCGGCGTTACGAGGGCGCCTTCGCCAAGCAAGTCCTTCGTGTCCCGCCAGGCGCAAGCGGGCTCGGGGGACCGGTCGGCCTTAGTGTTCGCACAACCGCGCCCCTGGCGAGCCCTGCCGGGACTCTACGCCCTGCCTACTCCATGCGGGCGCCAGACAGTTCCACCATCTCCTTCCACATCGGACGCTCACGATCCATGCGCTCCCGCGCACCGGTCGGCGTGCTTGCCAGCGCCTGCCCACCTGCCATCAGGAAGCGCTGCCGGATCGCCGGATCGGCGGCCACGCTCTGAACGGCGGTGGAGAGCCGATCCTGTACCGGCACCGGTAGCCCTGCCGGGCCGATCAGCGCAGACCAGGCAGTGACCACAAAATCGGGTATACCGGCTTCGGCCATGGTGGGGACTTGGGGCATGGTCGGCCAGCGCTCGGCCGTGGTCATGCCCAGCGCACTCATCTGTCCCTGCTGGATCACTCCGGCATAAGAGGCCAGATTGTCGATGGCGAAGTCCACGTCGCCCGACAGCATCGCCGGGATCACCTGCGCCGCGCTGCGGAAGGGCACATGGGTGCATTCCACTCCCGCGCGCTTGAACAACAGCTCCGAGCAGAGATGCGCCGAGGTGCCGACGCCTGACGTGCCATAGACCACCCCGCCCGCCTTTGCCTTCGCCCAGGCCAGGAAGTCCCTCATGTTGCGCGCAGGGACAAACTTCTCCGACACCACCGCAACGTTCGGTACCTCGAAAGCCAGCGAGACCGCCGTAAGGTCGCGCACGGGATCATAGGGCATTGAGCGATAGAGGAAGGGGTTGATGATGAAGTTGCCGACGGGCGCGGTGCCCAGCACGTAGCCGTCCGGTGCGGATTTAGCGACGACGTCCACGCCGATATTGCCACCCGCGCCGGAACGGTTCTCCACCACCACCGGCTGGCCCAGCCGCTCGCGCAGCCCTTCCGCCAGGATCCGGGTCAGCACGTCCGTGGCGCCGCCCGCAGGATAAGGGCAGACCAGCCGTATCGGGCGGTCAGGGTAACTCGGCTGAGCCTCGACCGGGGTGGCGAGAGCGGCAGTGGCGGAGCCGAGAAGCGCGCGGCGTGAGAGCATTGAATTCCTGCAAAGCTGAAGACGTATGGGTTGGGGCAGCACACCCTACCACCAGCCAGTTTCGTGCCAGAGCCGTAAGCTACCAGCCGCGCTCAAATGCCACCGGAAAGCGGGCCACCTCCGTCCGCTCAACGGGATAGCCAGCTTTGCGCGGCTCCAGGCTTGGTCGGCCGTGGCTTACCGCTGTGCCTGAGGGGGCCAGCTTTGGCGCGGCACTGGGGGGAGCCGTTGCAGGTGGGCCATCCCTGCTGGCCGGCCAACCCCGTTAACGGTGGCCGAAAGCTAGCCTGTATGTGGCAGGATTGCCGCACGCCTCCACCTCGCGGACATTGGTGGGTGGACAGATGGTGACACCCTCTGGGGACATCCCCTAAGTGCGCGCCATGCCAGCCCAACACAGCCTCCATGTCGCCCTGACGGCGGAACTGTGCCGGTTCGTCGAGCGCCTCGTCGCCTCCGGCCGCTATCAGACATCCAGCGAAGTCGTCCGCGCCGGGCTGCGCCTGCTGGAGCGCGCAGAAGCCCTGCCGCCCGAACCGCCCGCCCATCGAGCCGCCGCCCTGAAGCCGAGCAATACCGATGAACAGCCGCAAGGTTGACATCGCCCGGCACAGGCTGCCGAGCTCCAGCCGCCTTGCCGAACTCGTCCTGGAGAGCTCGGCCGACTTCGCCGTCTTCACGATCTGCCTCGACGGCGTCATCACCAGCTGGAACAGCGCCGCCGAGCGGGTGATGGGTTGGTCCGAGGAGGAGGCAGTCGGCCGCGACGCCTGCATGATCTTCACGCCCGAGGACCAGGCGATAGACGCCTGCGCGTCCGAAATGACCACTGCCCGGCACTGCGGTCGGGCGGCGGACGAGCGCTGGCACCTGCGCAAGGACGGCACGCGCTTCTGGGGCTCGGGCTCCATGACCCGGCTCGAGGACGACCGAAACGGCGAGCACATCGGCTACGTGAAGATCGTCCGCGACCGCACGGAGCAGCACCTCGCCGGGGAGCGGCTCCGGACGAGCGAGGCCGTGTTGCGCGGCGTGTTCGCGAACAGCGCCGATAGCCTCAAGCTCCTCACGCCCGACGGTCGCCTGACCTCGATGAACGGCCCCGGCCTCCGCATGCTGGAGATCGACGGCGCCGAGCACGTCCGGGGCAGGGAATGGGTGGAGCTCTGGCCGGAGGAGGAGCGCGGGAAGGTGAAGGCCGCTTTGGCCGAGGCACTCGCCGGGCGGGTCGGCCGCTTCCACGGCTTCCGCCCCGCCGCCACGGGCACGCTCCGGTGGTGGGATGTTCAGGTCACGGCCGTGCCCGGCCCGGACGGGCGGCCGGAACTGCTGCTGGCCTCATCGCGCGACGTGACCGAGCGCGAGCGCTCCCGCGAGGCCCTGCGCCTCAGCGAGGAGCGGTTGCGGACCGCCCTCTCCATCCGGACGGTCGGGGTCATGTTCTGGGGCGAGGGCTTCGGCCTCACGGAGGTGAACGACGCCTTCCTGCAGATGACCGGCTTCAGCCGCGAGGAGGCGATCGGCAAAACCTGGCAGGATCTGACCCCGCCGGAGTTCTACCCGCCCTCGCTCAAGGCGGTTGAGGAGGTGACCACCCGCGGCGAAACCACCCCCTACGAGAAGCAGTACTACCGCAGGGACGGCTCGCGCTGGTGGGGCCTGTTCGCGGCCAGACGGCTCGGTGACGAGGTGGTCGAGTTCGTTCTCGACGTGACCGACCGCAAGGAGGCCGAGGCGGCGCTGCGGACCAGCGAGGAGCGCTTCCGCGCCCTGGTAGCCGCCTCCACCGCGACGGTCTGGACCACTGACGCCCAGGGTGTGGTTCGCGAGGATTCGCCAAGCTGGCGCGCCTTCACCGGCCAGGCGCTGGAGCAATGGCTGGGCGTCGGCTGGGCCGATGCGGTCCATCCGGATGACCGCGCCCACGCGGTTGGGGAATGGGCTGTGGCGGTCGCCGCGGGCAGGGTGTTCGACACCGAATACCGGCTGCGCAGCGCGGGCGGAGAGTGGCGTCTGGTCACCGCACGCGGCGTCCCCGTGCGCAATAGCGACGGGAGCATCCGCGAGTGGGTTGGAACGAACACCGACATCACTGCCCAGCGCCGGGCGGAGGAGGCGCGGCGCGCCATTGAGGAGCACTACCAGCTCGCCGTCCGGGCGACCAACGACGCGATCTGGGACTGGGACCTGCGGTGTGACAGTGTCGAGTGGAACGAGGCCCTCCAGGAAACCTACGGCCACCCGCCGGAGCGGGTGTGCCCCTCCGGCGACTGGTGGCTCGAGCAGGTCCATCCCGACGACCGGGAACGGGTTTCCAGGTCCATCCACGCGGTGATTGACGGTGGCGGCGACCGCTGGAGCGACGAGTACCGCTTCCGGCGCGCCGACGGCGGCTACGCCGACGTGCTGGACCGCGGCTTCATGGTGCGCGGGCCGGGTGGCGAGCCGCTCCGGATGATCGGCGCCATGCTGGACATCACCGCGCGCAGGCAGTCCGAGAGAGAGCTGCGGCGGCTTAACGAACATCTCGAGGTCGAGGTCTCCCGCCGCACCGAGCAGCTCCGCCTGCAGGAGGAGGCGCTGCGGCAAAGCCAGAAGCTTGAGGCCGTGGGCCAGCTCACCGGCGGGGTGGCGCACGACTTCAACAACCTGCTGACGGTCATCCGCTCGTCCGCGGGCCTGCTGCGGCGGTCGAACCTGCCGGAGGAGCGGCGCCGCCGCTACGTCGAGGCCATCTCCGAGACCGCCGAGCGCGCGGCCAAGCTGACGGGCCAGTTGCTGGCATTCGCGCGGCGCCAGCCGCTCAGGCCCGAGGTGTTCGTGGTGGGCGATCGGGTCCGGTCGGTCGTCGAACTCGTGCGCCCGCTGGTGGGCGCGCCCGTGACGATTGAAACCTTTATCGAATGCGAGGGCCGCGCGATCGAGGCCGACCCAAACCAGTTCGAGACGGCGCTGGTCAACCTGGCGGTGAACGCGCGCGACGCGATGGAGGGCGAGGGGCGCCTGAGGCTGAGGACCTGGCTCGCTTCAGGGGTGCCGCCGACCCGCGGGCATGCGGGCACTCGGGGCTCCTTTGTCGCGGTCTCCGTGTCCGATACGGGCGTTGGGATCCAGCCTGAGATGCTGGGGCGGATCTTCGAGCCGTTCTTCACGACCAAGGAGGCGGGAAAGGGTACCGGGCTCGGTCTTTCCCAGGTCTATGGCTTCGCCAAGCAGTCTGGTGGTGAACTCCATGTCGAGAGCGAGGTCGGCCAGGGCTCGACCTTCACGCTCTACCTCCCACAGGCGGAGGCGAAACCGGTGGTGGCGCCCACGCAGCCCACCGAGGAGGTCGACGCGCCAGCAGAGGGGCGCCGGAACGTGTTGCTGATCGAGGACAACACCCAGGTGGGAGAGTTCGCCCGGCAGATGCTCGAGGACCTCGGTTACGTGCCCACCTGGGCGTCCAACGCCAAGGCGGCACTCGAGCTGCTGGAGAGCGACGCGAGCCGCTTTGACATGGTGTTCTCCGATGTGGTCATGCCTGGCATGAACGGCCTGGAGCTCGGAAAGGAGATCCGGCGCCGGTGGCCGAGCCTTCCGGTCGTTCTGACCAGTGGCTACAGCCACGTGCTGGCGAACGACGGCGCGCAGGGGTTCGAGCTGCTGAACAAGCCCTACTCGGCCGAGGGACTTTCACGGGTGCTGCGGTCGAGCCGGTGAGGCTCGGATTCAGGCGCTTGGGTTTGGTGGTCCAGATCCAGCGTCGGCATCCGACAGCTACGGAGCCCTCCAGCTGCCCTGAACGGTTTGCTAAAGAATGGTATTTCTGCGGCGCCCGATGGCCCAGGACTAGATGAGGACGGCTCTCATTGTCGTCGCGCAGGGCCTCGGGAGAATTTCTCCTGCTTTCCAACTCGCCCTTTCGGATCTTCCTCGCATTCGCCTGCACACGTCGGCAGACGGGTGCCATGGCGGCCTTTGCGATGGCATCGGGCGTTATCCCGCGGAGGGCAGCGGTGCTCGCCTCAAGCGCCTTCGGCAAAGATCTCATAAGCGAAACTCCAGGGGGAGAGGAGGACGCGCGCCAAGGTCGGCGCGCGGCAGCCAGGAGCGTCGGCCTCAGCCCCGTCGCACATTCCAGAAGGCGGGTGCCGACGCGGTGACGATGCCGGTGAGGCTGGTGCGGTGCGCCATGTTAGGCAGCATTTGCCCGAGCGGTACCACCGGCACCGTCTCGAACGCGCTCCGCTGCACGGCGTCCAGCAACTTCTGCCGCTCGGCCGCGTCGGTACTCTGTAGCCAATCCGCGGACAGCTTCTCCAGCTCAGGGCTGTCATGCCAGCCGAACCAGCCGGTGGCGCCTTGCCCGCGGATGTAGAGGTTCTCCGCGGGATTGGCGACGGAGGACCCCGGCCAGGTCGTGTGAAAGATGCTCCAGCCGCCCTTCTCGACCGGCTCCCTGGAGGTCCGCCGCTGCACTACGGTGCCCCAATCCATTGTTTGCTGCTCGACGTTCATGTTGAGCTTGCGAAGCAGGTCCGCCGTGATGTCGCCGAGCGGGCCGACGATGGGGTGGTCGGAGGCGTGCAGGAGAACCACCTTCTCTCCCTTGTAGCCTGCCGCTGTCACGGCCGCTCGCGCCCTACCGAGGTCCGGTGGCTGCAGCATCGCTTCCGCGCCCAGCTCGTTCACACCGGGCAAGCCGCAAGGGAACATCGCGCGGCATAGGCGGAAGCTCTCTGCGTCGCCGCCCGTCACGGCCTGGAGGTAGTCGTCCTGATTGACGGCGGAGAGGATCGCGCGGCGGAGCGCCACGTTGTTGAAGGGCGCCGTCGCGTGGTTGAAGCGCATGCCGAGGATCAGGCCCAATGGATTCAACGGTCGGACGTTGATCTGGCGGCTCCGCTTCATCACGGGCACGAGGTCGCCCTGAACCGTCTCCAACCAATCCACCTCTCCCGCCTGCAATGCAGCACTGGCGGTTGCGGCGTCGGGCATGATGTGCCACTCGACGCGCTCAAAATGCGCCCGCTTGCCACCGGCGCTCCAGGAAGCGGCCTCGTCGCGCGGCTTGTAGGCGTCGAAGCGCGTGTAGACCACCCGGCTGCCTGCGACGTACTCATCCCGCTGAAAGCGGAAGGGGCCGGAGCCGATCATCTCAGTCACCGGAATCATCGCGTCCGTCTGCGCAATCCGCTCCGGCATGATGAAGGCGGGCGAGGAATGCGGCTTGCCGATGGCGCGGAGCAGTTGCGGAAACGGCCGCTTCAGCCGGATGCGCAGCGTGCGGTCGTCCGATGCCTCCCAGGTTTCGACCGCCGCGGCGAGTGCCTGGCCGAAGCTGTCCCGCTTGCTCCAGCGCTGCAGGCTGGCGGCGCAGTCGCGCGCCCGGACCGGCTCGCCGTCGTGGAAGCGCAGGCCCTCCCGTAGCCGGATTTCCCAACTCAGGCCGTCGTCGCCGCTGCGAGCGCCCTCGGCCATCTGGGGCTGTGGCTGGAGCTGCTCATCCACGCCGTAGAGCGTGTCGAACACCGCGTAGCCGTGCATGGTGGTGACGGCCGCGGTGGTGACGATGGGATCCAGGACGATCAACCCCGTCTCTGGCACGAAGCGGAGCACGCGCGCGGACGCGGGCTGGGCCAAGGCGGGGCGGGCGAGTATCGCCGCTCCCGCAGAGGCAAGAAGGCCACGACGATCAATCATCAGGTCACCTGCTTCGCTGGAGGGAGTGAGGTGGCGTAGTCGACCGGCTCGCCGAGCCATCCTTCGGCTCGGCGCGACCAGTAGGCTTCGTGCAGGCGCCGCGTGTAGGCGCCCGGCCCGTTCCGGATGGCGACGTCGTCCACTCGGGTCACCGGCAGCACGCCGCCCGCCGTGGTGGTCAGGAACACCTCCTGGGCGCCTCGCAGCGCGTCGAGCGAGACCTCGGTCTGCTCGACCGCGATGCCGAGATCGGCGCAGAGCTCCAGCACCGTGCGGCGCGTCATGCCGTCCAGCATGCCCTGCCGCGGGGTCAGCAGCCGGTCGCCCTGGCGAATGAAGATGTTGAAGCCAGGCCCCTCGGTGATGTTGCCGTCGGTGTCGCAGAGCACCACCGTCTCGGCACCGGCATCATAGGCTTCCATCAGGCCCATCTCGAAGTCGAGCCAGTGGTAATGCTTCACCATCGGATCGACGGAGGCGGGCGGCACGCGCAGACGGCGGCTGACATGCAGGTGCATTCCGCGCTCCTGCACCTCCGGCGGCGCAATCCAGACATAGGGGATGCAAAAAGCTTGGAAGCGGTTGATGCAGAGCCGGAGGTCGCGGCTGCCGATTGGGGGTCTGCCGCGCGTCATGATGATCTGCACGTAGGCGTCACGGAACCCAGCGGCCGCGATCAGCGCGTGGACAGCCTGACGGATCTCCTCACGCGCCAATGGCGAGGTCATGCGCAGGCGCCCCAGCGACCGTTCGAAGCGGGTCAGGTGGTCGTCCAGCCGAAAGAGGACACCGTCGCGGGCGGAAATCGTCTCCTGGCACGCGTCCGAGCGCAGGAACCCCCAATCGAGCAAGGGCAGGGTGGCCTCGGCGACGGGAACGACGGCGCCGTCGACCCAGGCCGTACCGCCGGCAAAGCGTGGATCAGCCGGGGCGTGCGACGCCATCTTCCGGGGCGCGGGCCAGGATAGGATCGGCTTGTTCACTGGCGGTGTTCTCCGAGGTACTTGGGCTCCGGAAGGTCGTCGCAGGGCCAGAAGGGTCGCTGCTTCACCCGCCAGTCGATGCTCTCAAGGCTCGGCGTGGTGGGACCGGCACCCGAAATCATCAGCCAGTCCGTCTCCTCATCGAGCAGCGTCCGGAAGTTCATCGGATTCTTCAGCACGACGATGCGGCATGAGGCGATGTCGATGCCGGCGGCGCGGTACTGCTCGTCGGCGTACTCGTAAGTGGCGAAGGTCGGCACGACGATCCGCAGCTCACCCACCCGCAGCACGGCGGTGTCGCCCATATTGCCAGGGGTGCCCGCGCTGATGCCGCCGCTGTACACGAAGCGACCGTCGTGCAGGCTCTCCACCAACGCCTCCACTTCGACGGGTGGATGGAAGCGGGGGTCCAGCTTGGAACCCAGCTTGATGCGGAGCGTCGCCCCAATCCCGGACGCCTTCGCGGCAGCAGCCGCAGGCGGGTCGACAACCAGCACGGCGGCCGGGACGTGCGCCGCATTTCGCAGCAGGGCAGCGAGCATGGCCGGGGCATCACCGGGCGCCCCGCCACCGACGCAGTCCGGCGCATCCGAGATCAACACGCGCCTCGCCGGGTGGCCCAGGGCGCGCTGCACCGCCGCGTCGGGCGTGAGCAGGGGGATTTCGAACTCCCGCCGCCGGTCCCACATATCGCGCACGATGGCATCGGCCACCTGCTCGGCGGCCGCGGCGTCTTTGTCGGCGATGGCCAGCCCCGCGATGCCCAGGTCCAGGATGTCGAGCCAGGGCTGGACAGGGAAGTAGCTGACCGAGAGAACCCGGCCTTCCTGCTCCGCCTTGCGGGCCGCGACCCGCAATCGGGCCATCGGCATATCGCCGTTGGTGGCGCCCGCGGCGACCGGGAGGAGGGCGTCGAGCCGCTTCAGCCGCATCACCGGCCGTACCTTCCCTAGGAGGGTGTTCACGAGGAGCTGCGCGGCGCGGACGCCGGTGCCGTGGGCATCGACGTGCGGGTAGGTTTCGTAGCCGACCAGGATGGTGGCGGCCTCCACCATGCGCGGCGTGACATGCGCGTGCAGGTCGAGGCTGGCAGCAATGGGCACATCAGGGCCGAGCGCCTCGCGCAGGCGCCAGAGGATCTCGCCTTCCGGATCGTCCTCGTCCTCGGAGATCATGGCGCCGTGCAGGGCCAGGAACACGCCGTCGAGTGGCGCCAGGGCGGCGATGCCCGTGACGATGCGGTCCCGGGTGTCCCGGTAGAAGGCGCCTTCCACCCTGCCACCGGAGCCACCATGCGCCACGAGAACGGGATGGAGCGTGAAGCCCGCCGCCTGGAGGGTCTCGATGCCACCGGTGACTGCCAGGTCACGGCCCTCAACAGCGGGCATCACCGCGGTGCCTTCAGCCAGCACCTTGCGGGCGAAGTCCTCACGCCGGTGGAGTTGGTCGGAGAGCGTGTTCCCCTCGAACTCGAAGCTGGCGATCGCAACCTTCATGGTGCCGTTCCCCCGTGACGGTGGTATGTTTCTCCTATTTTCGACGATCCGCAAGAATTTTCGAAATCGAAAACCGGGGGCATGTACGATGGCTAAGTCTGAGGAGCGCAAGCAAACCGCTCTGGCGCACCTTGCTCCGGAGGAGGTCCGGCGTCCTGGTGCGGCGGTTGTGTTGGGCCAGCCGGAAGTAGGGCGGAAACTGGGTGACGGCCGCAGGGCCAAGCAGTGGACCCTCGCGCACCTCTCCCGGGAAAGTGGGGTGGCGGTCGGCACCCTGTCGAAAGTCGAGAACGGGAAGAGTGGCGCCTCGTTCGACACTGTGTCCCGGGTGGCCCGCGCCCTAGGGCTGCGGATAGACGACCTGCTCAGCCCGGCCAGCCCGCGCTTCGCCATGGGGCGGCGTGTGATCTCGAAGCGCGGCGAAGGCGTACGCTTCGGCTTTAACAGCTACGACTACCTGGTGCCCTGCAACGAGCTGACCCGGAAGGCCATGGTTCCGCTGCTCATGACCATTCGCACGCGTGAGGTCCTGCCGCCGGAGAGCTGGGCCAGCCACGAGGGCGAGGAGTACATCTACGTCATCTCGGGCAGCATCGAGCTCCACACCGAGTACTACGAGCCAACGCGTCTCGATGAGGGCGACAGCGTCTACATCGACAGCACCATGCGCCACGCTTTCACGAGTGTCGGCGAAGAGGACGCGCGCATCCTCTCAGTGTGCCTGGCTGACTCGCTGCCTCGCTTGTTCGCGGATACGCCTATGGGCCTCTAAGCACCTAGGGTTGCCTAAGCGGTGTCTCCCCAGTTGTACCTCGATTATCCGGGTCGTAGCGTCCTCCGCGGGGCAGGGCAAAAGCCCCAAGGAGGAAACAGAATGAGAGAATTGCTTGCTCCGCGCCCAGGCGGAAGAAAAGCGGGATGGTTGACCAGCAGTCTTGGAGAGCGAATGGTTCTAGCCGCTCTCGGTCTTGCCGTGACTTTGGCCAGTTCCTTGGGAAGCGCACCGGCTGCCGCTCAGGCGTCTCCTGTCCAGACCTGCGATCTGGGTGAACTGAAGCTCGAGAGCGGCGCGTCCATTCCCAACCTACGCATGACCTACATCACGCACGGCACCCTCAACGCCGAGCGCAGCAACGCCATCCTTTCCATTCATGGACTGCGGGGCAATCGGGACGCGCAGAGCTTCCTTGCCGGGCCAGGACGAGCGTTCGACACCGATCGCTACTTCGTCATCCAGCCTGATACGCTGGGCGTGGCGTCGACGGATCCGAATGCCACAACGTCGCCAACGCGATCCGGCATGAACATGAATTTTCCACGCTTTGGCATTCGCGACATGGTGCAAGCCGAGCACCGGCTACTGACCGAGTGCCTGAACATCCGCCATCTGGTTGCGGTCACGGGCATTTCGATGGGCGGGATAGGCAGCCTGCAATGGGCGGTCAGCTACCCAGATTTCATGGATGCAGTCATTCCCATCGTTCCACAGGCAAATGCGACCCGGCAGACGAACTTCATCTGGGAGGCCGCGCGCCAAGCCATCATGCTCGACCCCAAGTGGCAGAACGGGAACTATCCGGCTAACGATCCGCCGCGCCGCGGCACGGGCATTGGGATCAACATCCAGAACGCCTTCGGCTTCTCGCCAGAGTCCTTTGCGGAGATGTTCCAAGACCGCGCTTCTGTCGAGCGCTTCTACGCCACGACGACCGATCAGCTCGGCAACGCCACCGATGCTCGTGACTGGGTTTACCGCACCTGGGCGATCGTGGACCACGATATCGCCAGGACGCCTCCTTTCAACGGCGACCTGCGCGCAGCCGCGCGCTCCATCAAGGCGCGGCTGCTACTTATGCCAAATTGCTTCGACCAGCTTCTCACTCCGGGAGAGAGCGGTGTGATGGAGGTGGCAGCGTATGCGCCGAACGCCAAGATTGTTGATCTGGACGACATAGCCGGTCACAGCGGCAACTCGACCCCGCGCAGCGTGACCATCATCGCAGCTGAGGTCCGCGATCTACTCCAGCGCGTTGCGGATGGCCGTCCTGGCTTCACTGGGCCACGCATCCCCCGGCATTGGAGCCGTGAAGACCGCTGCCCGAACTAGGCTCAGGACCCGTTGATAGGGCTAGCACCTGATCTCGATGGCGGCCGGAGGTGCTGCCATGGCTGACCTGTACTGGCTCACGAGGGCGCAGATCCGGCGGGTTGCGCCCTCCTCCCGCTCTCGCACAGGCTGCCTCGGATCGACGATCAGCGGGTGGTCAGCGGCATCATCCACGTGATCCGCAATGGGCCGCGCTGGCGCGACGCGTCTGCCGAGTACGGGCCACACGAGGCCCTGTACAACCGCCTCGTGCGATGGTGCCACTTGGTCGTGTTCAGCCGCGTCTTCGCTCGGCTCGTGCGCCAATTGGGCGAGCCGGAGTGCCTAATGTGTAGGTGGCGTTCTTGACCTCCGGCAAGATGAGGTGGGGCAGCTGCGGCAGGGCGCCCGCCGCGTCATCCGGCAGGCGGAGGACTACGGCGGTCCAGGAAATGTCAGGGCGTCCCTGGAGGTCGGGAGACGGCACAGCGCGAACCACCTGCATGCCGTGGCTACGAGCCAAGGTCTCGACCTCAGCGAAGCTGACAGGGTGTCCGCCGCGCCCATCGTCAGGTCCGTGGCGCAGGGTCATGACGAGCAGCCCGCCCGGCCTTAAAAGACCTACTAGCTTCCGGAAGGCACGTGGCCGGTCTGAGGGCGCGACGTGCTGCCAGACCGCGCTCAGGGATACCACGTCGGCCGCAACACCCGAGCGGGACGCCGTCGTCAGGGCGGGCAGGCTGTCCGCGAGCCAGCGAATCCTTGGTGAGGGGTGCCGTGCCTCGGCTTCCGCCCGCATCGCGGTCGAGGGCTCGATGGCGACGACCTCGTATCCAGCCCCGGCGTAGGCGCCCGCGTCACGGCCGGTGCCCGCACCGACATCGATAATGACCGCAGGAGGTGCGGGCAGCAGATCGGCCAGCCAGTCGCGGGTAACCGTCGGTGGGACCGCCTCATAGGCAGCCGCCAGCCGGGCAGCATTCGCGTCGTACCAGGAACTTTCAGGAGCCTGCACTCGAGCACCGTAGCAAGCAGATGGCGTGGTCAATCCAGAGGGGGCATGGTTCAACTGGCAAGGGAGCAACCGTCCTTCAACCAGGCGCAACACTTCAACTCGGCGATACGAAGTGCCAAGGACCTATTCTTGGAAGCACCCAGACCGCCTCCTCCAGGCCAAGCTTCCCGTCAAGTCTGGTCAGCTCCAGTTCGAGTTCCCCGGAGTTGTTGAGGTAGGTCTGCCAGAGATCATTGGCGAACAGGTAGAGCATGCCTGCGGGACGCTCGCTCCGGATAAGAACGCTGCTGCCTTCCATCGTCAGGCTCTGCCCGATCGGAGCCAGTTGGTTCAGCAAGAGCCTGGGATCGCGCTTGAGCAGGTAGGCGAAGGCCAAGCCGAGCGGCAACTCGCGCAGAGGCCATCGCCGCGGCCCGGCGATCGTGACGCAAAGGGTCATCCAGGGCGCCCCCCGGACACGCCTGCGCCAGCGCGCTCGCCACCGCGGGTCACCCGGCCGCTCCCCCGCCACGTTGCCCGCAGGTCCGCATGGGGGGCAACTGGCGTCACGCCAAAGGCCGCCTACCCACCGCAGCCGGTAGTAGATTGGCCGATCGGGATCGCCCTGAAGGATAAGCCCGGTTCGGTCCCACTGCCGGTGCGCCTCCGCGCGGAAGGCCACTGTCTCGCCGGGGCGAAGGTCATGGAGATCGTAGCGGCCCGTCTTCGCGTAAACCCTTTGCGCCCGCTCAAAGACACTGCTGTGGACCGAGATGCCCGCACCGGTGGTTGGTGGCCCACCAAAGACCTGCGCCCATCGCGGCCAGGTACCTAGCCAGCTCCAGGATGGGCGGCGCGACGTCTCGTCGTGGAGGCGCGCCATCGGGTCGGGCTTCAACGCCGCGAGAGTGCCGGGCCTGACAGCGAGGTCATGCCTCATGGCCCGCTCGAGCATCCATCCGAGGGTGATATCGGACAGGCCAGTCTCCGGGTATCCGCCCCCGATATCGGCGTGCACGCCCCGGAACCAGACCTGCTCCAGGGTCTCCGTCCACCCGGAGCGGGTGCCCCCAGCCTTCCAGAACAGGGTTGGGAAGAAGGTGGCCCGACGCTCGTCCATGGAGAGCGCGTGGTAGACATGGCGGCAGTTTGGCATCGGGCTGGTGTTGAGTGCCCGGCTCTCAAATCCCTGGGGCTTGAACCACCAACCCCAGAGCGGCGCGCCCAGCGAGGCGACCGTGTCGAACACGCCCAGCATCTCGATGGGAACCTCGCGCCAGACGAACTCGTCCTGGACCGGTACGCCGGTGCTGCGGCTTTCTCCTACCCGGCCGCGCTGGGCCGAGTAGAGCGACACCAAGGCGGGCGCGTAGCGAAGGTTGGACGCCTTCAGAAGCCCACAGGTGCGGATCACCCCGGCGATCGCGCGCGCCGTGTAGGCGCCGCGGGAGAAGCCGAAGATGTAGATGCGGTCGCCGGGACGGTACTGGCGGACAATCTCGGCGTAGCCATCCAAGATGTTTTCGGTGATGCCCGTACCGGTCAGGCCTTCCCACCCCTGCCGCAGTCGCCCGGCAATGCCGAGCGCCGTCGCCAGCGGAGAAAGCCATAGCCACCCCGCCCACCGCTCCAAGGCGGCACCTGCCCGGGCCGCGCGCGACGTGCCGGTGCCGACGCCTGGATCGTACCAGATCGTCTGGGTCTCATCCTCGACCAGCGCCTGCCCCAGCTTCCACACGTTTGTTGCGGCAGGGTCATCGGCGTCTGGTGGGCGGTTACCGGTCCCGTCGCACAGGATGACGATGCGGCGGCCGCCCGCTGGAGGAGCGGCGGCCGGTAGGGGGTCAAGGGCCACCTCCGTCACGCCATCGGCAATCAGGGTCTCGCCCAATTCCCGAACCTGCTGGAACAGCTTGGCCACCCTGAGTGTGGCCCACAACGACGCGGCTGCGGCTATAGCTGCTCCAAACCAGAAAGGCACGCCGAGGATCGTGCCGAGCCAACTGGCGAGCGCTGCGGCGAGAAGGGCCATTGCTACGGCGAACGCGTACGCCTCAAGGACGCGCCGGCTTCGCCGTGAAGCGGGGATATGCCAAATCGAGCCCCGGCGGCGCAGGACGACCTCGAGGGCTTGCGTCGCCAACCAGGCGGAGGCCAGGACCAACCCGGCGCCGATCGCAGCCCGGCTTGCGAGGTCCAGGGCAGCAAACATGACGTAACTCCGTCAAACCGAGGCTGACCGTAGTAATGCTGACAGCTACCCGCAAACGCTGTTTCGGGCGCCGCCGGGACTGGGTGACAGGTCTGTGCCGCCACTCGCCGTGGCTTACATTCAGCTCGACAATCCCTCGGCAGCCCTGGCCCGGCATAACGGGAGCGGCCGAACAGTCTGCATCATCTCCGCCGTATGGGGCTGACGCCCTCGTCTCACGGCATTGCCACAACACCCCGTCCATCGCGCTATCCGGGCAGCCGCAGCACCGGAGAACGCGCTGCACCTACGGGGCGGATACCACCTCCATCCCGGGCGCGAGCGACTTGGAACGGTATGATTGGGAAGAATCCACCGCGGAGGTCGCGGCTTGGAGTGCTGCCTGCAAGACCGGGCAGGCGAATGGCTGGCGATGAACTCACGGGGTGAGAGGCTACACAAGCCACCATAGGAATGGGCGGCGTTGCAGCCTTCGAGCACAGGCCTGTTCCATGGCCTTGCGTTCCGGCCCGGTGGGCAACGCCTCGACCGCCCTTCCTCTGATCTGGGCGACTTTGGCTTCTCCCCTGGGCCGTGAGCTCAGCCCACGAGTTGCGAGGGGGGGCTGCCGGACGGACCGAAAAAACAGCGGCTTGCGGGGCAGAAAACGGAGCCGCATCAACAGCTCGCCTCCGAAGCTCGGAGGTGGGCGGAGGCTCACGGACGCAGGCGGTATAAGCAAAATGGCGGAGAGGGTGGGATTCGAACCCACGGTAGGGTTGCCCCTACTCCGGTTTTCGAGACCGGCCCAATCGGCCACTCTGGCACCTCTCCGGCGTGGCGCCCCTATAATGCCCCCCGCCGCCCCTTGCAACGCACCATGAGCGAGACCGATGTTGACGGGCCGGGTTCCGGACCGCTATATGCCCGCCTCTCCGGTGAGCTCCCCCTTCCAGGGTGCGGGCCCCGCCGGTACAAGCACGACCTGGCCAGGATCAGCCCGGCCTCCATCAAACCGGCCGAGACGAGAGCGGACCCTCACCCCCATGACCTACGCAGTGATCCGCACCGGCGGCAAGCAGTACCGCGTGACCCCGAACGCCGTCCTCACCGTGGAGAAGCTCGAGGGTGAGGCCGGCGCCTCCATCACCTTCCACGACGTGCTGGCGGTGGGCGGCGAGTCCGGCCTGACCATCGGCGCGCCGACGGTGCCCGGCGCGACCGTCACCGCCACGGTGCTTGAGCAGAAGCGCGGCGAGAAGGTGATCATCTTCAAGAAGCGCCGCCGCCAGAACAGCCGCCGCAAGAATGGCCACCGCCAGAACCTGACGGTTCTGCGCATCGGCGACATCGCGGCCTAATCCCAGAAGCCCCCAGATAAGCCAAGGAGACAGACCATGGCGCACAAGAAGGCCGGCGGCTCCTCCCGCAACGGGCGCGACTCCGCCGGCAAGCGGCTCGGCGTGAAGCTCTATGGCGGCCAGGCCGTCCGCGCCGGCAACATCATCGTGACCCAGCGCGGCACGAAGATGATGGCTGGCCGCAACGTTCTCGTCGGCCGCACCCACTCCCTCCACGCGCTGGTCGACGGCGTCGTGAAGTTCGAGCGCAAGGCGGACCACCGCGTGGCCGTCTCGGTCGAGCCCCTGGCGGCTGCCGCCGAATAGGGCCAAGGCCCCCGACAGCGATGGATCACGGGGGCCCCTCGCGGCCCCCGTTTCTGTTTTTGGATCCCCGATTCCCATGAAGTTCCTCGACGAGGCCAAGGTCTATCTGAAGGCCGGTGACGGCGGAAACGGCGTCGTCGCCTTCCGTCGTGAGAAGTACATCGAGTTCGGTGGGCCGGACGGCGGCAATGGCGGCCGCGGCGGCAACGTCCTCGCCCAGGCGGTGGAGGGACTGAACACCCTCATCGACTACCGCTATTCCCAGCACTTCAAGGCCCGCAAAGGCGGCAACGGCGCCGGTTCGGACCGGACTGGCGCGGCTTCCGACGACGTGATCCTGAAGGTGCCGGTCGGCACCGTGATCCTGGCCGACGACAAGGAAACGGTCCTCGCCGACCTCATCGAGCCCGGCCAGACCGCCATCCTCTGCCGCGGCGGCGATGGCGGCCACGGCAACGCCCATTACAAGACGAGCACCAACCGCGCGCCCCGTCGCGCCGATCCCGGCTATCCCGGGGAGGAGCGCTGGGTCTGGCTGCGGCTGAAGCTGATCGCGGATGCGGGCCTCGTTGGCTTGCCCAATGCCGGCAAGTCCACCTTCCTGGCCGCCAGCTCCGCCGCCCGCCCGAAGATCGCAGACTATCCCTTCACCACGCTGCACCCGCAACTCGGTGTCGTGCGCCTGAACGCGACCGAGGAGTTCGTGCTGGCCGACATCCCCGGTCTGATCGAGGGCGCGCATGAGGGCGCAGGCCTCGGCGACCGCTTCCTCGGCCATATCGAGCGCTGCGCGGTGCTGCTGCACCTCATCGACGGCACCCAGGCCGACCCGGTCGAGACCTACCGCACCGTGCGGGCGGAACTTGAAGGCTACGGCGGCGGGCTTGTGGACAAGCCCGAGATCGTGGCGCTGAACAAGATGGACGCCATGACGCCGCAGGCGAAGACCTCGCGCATCAAGGCCCTGGCACGCGCCATTGGGAAGGAGCCGCTGCTCATCAGCGGCGCGACCGGGGAGGGCGTGCCTGAAGCGTTACGCGCTCTGGCCGATACCATCAAGGCCGCGCGCCAGAAGTAGGAAGGGCCGGGGAACGCCCCCGGCCCGGCCCGGTTACACCTCGCCCCAGACCTCGCGGGCGACATCGACGCAGAGCCGCAGCTTGGCCCATTGCTGCTCGACGGTCAGCAGGTTGCCCTCCTCGGTCGAGGCGAAGCCGCATTGCGGGGAAAGCGCGAGCTGCTCGATCGGGCAGTGCTTCGCCGCCTCCTCGATCCGGCGCTTCAGCTCGTCCTTCGTCTCCAGCTCGCCGCGCTTGCTGGTGACGAGGCCCAGCACCACCGTTTTGCCCTTCGGCAGGAAGCGCAGCGGCGCGAAGCTGCCCGAGCGCTCGTCGTCGTATTCCATGAAGTAGGCATCGACGTTGATGCCGTTGAACAGCACCTCCGCCACCGGGTCGTAGCCGCCGGCGGCGATGTGCATCGACTGGAAGTTGCCGCGGCAGAGGTGCATCGAGACAAACATGTCCGAGGGCCGGCCCTCGATCGTGCCGTTGATGATGTCCGCGTAGCGGTTCAGCAGGTTGTCGGTGTCGTCACCGCGGGCCTTGAGCATCGCGACCTGATTCGGATCGCAGAGATAGGCGATGTTCACCTCGTCAAGCTGCAGGTAGCGGCAGCCGGCGGCGGCGAAGGCCTTCATCGCGCCGTTGTAGGCGCCGGCCAGGTCCGCGAAGAAGGCGTCCATCTCCGGATAGACGGCCGCGTCCACCGCCCGCCGCCCGCCGCGGAAATGCAGCACGGAGGGGGAGGGAATGGTCTGCTTCGCCACCGCGCCATCAGCATGGGCGGCGACATAGGCAAAGTCCTGCACGAAGGGATGGGCCTCGTAGCGGAGCTTCGAGGTGACCTTGAGGCCGTAGGATTTCGTCTGCCCGCCCTGGAACTGAATGCCCTGATCGGCCTCGTACATCTCGACGCCGCCGAGCTTCGCCAGGAAGTCGAAATGCCAGAAGGCGCGGCGGTACTCGCCGTCCGTCACGGCCTTGAGGCCGACGTTCTTCTGCTCGCGGATGGCGTCGGCGATGCAGCGGTCCTCGACCTCGCGCACGGCATCGTCGTCCTTCTGCCCGGCCGCGCGGGCGGCACGGGCCTCCCGCAGCACGGGGGGGCGCAGCAGGCTGCCCACATGGTCGGCGCGGAAGGGTGGCTTGCCATTCGGCATGGCGTTCTCCTTGGTGACTTCTAATGCGCGTTCAGGCCGAGATGCCGGTCGAGAATTTCCGGCGCGGCCAGCATCTCCGCCGCGGACCCCTCCGCCGCCACCCGCCCGCGATCAAGGATCACGGCACGGTCGGCGATGGGGAGGATCTGGTGGGCGTGCTGCTCCACGATGATCGCCGTCATCCCCTCGTCCCGCACGAGGCGGCGGATGGCGGCGAGCAAGGCCTGGACGATCACGGGGGCCAGGCCCTCCAGCGGCTCGTCTAGCAGCAGCAGGCGCGGGTTCAGCATCAGCGCGCGGCCGAGGGCAAGCATCTGCTGCTCCCCGCCCGACAGCTCATTGCCGAGATTGGCGCGGCGCTCCTCCAACCGCGGCATCAGGCCGTAGACAGCCCGGAGGTCCCAACGCCCGGGGCGGGCCACGGCGGTCAGGTTCTCCTCCACCGTGAGGGAGCGGAAGATGTTGCGCTCCTGCGGCACCCAGCCGAGGCCGAGGACGGCGCGCCTCTCCGTCGCCAGCCGCTCCAGCGGAACCCCGCCGAGGCGGATCGCCCCAGCGCGGCGCCGGGCCACGCCCATCAGTGAGCAGATGAGCGTTGTCTTGCCGGCACCGTTGCGGCCGAGCAGCGCCATCGCCTCGCCCTCCCGCAGCGAGAGGGAGAGGTTCTCCAGCACCACGCCCTCGCCCCACCCGCCGGTGAGGCCGTCCACGACGAGGAGCGGCTCAGCCATGGCCGACCTCCCCAACCCCTACTTCCATGGTGCCGAGATAGGCCTCCTTCACGCGGGGATCGCGCGCGATGGCGTTCGGCTCCCCATCCGCCAGCACGGCGCCCTGGGCGAGCACGGTGATGCGCTCGGCGAAGCGAAACACAAGGTCCATGTCGTGCTCGATGAGCAGCACCGCCACGTCGCGCGGCAGGGCGGAGACGGCCTCCAGCACCTCGCGGCTTTCGGCAGGCGGCACGCCGGCGGCGGGCTCGTCCAGCAGCAGCACGCGGGGTTTCATGGCGAGCGCTAGCGCGATCTCCAGCAGCCGCTGCCGCCCATAGGCGAGCGCGCCCGTGCGCCCGTCCCGCCCGGCGATGGGGAAGCGCACGAGGTCGAGCAGCGCATCCGCCTCCCCTCGCAGTGCCGGCATGGAGGAAACCGGACGCCACCAGGTGCCGCCCGCCCCCGCGCGCTCCGATACCGCCAGCACCACCGCCTCGCGCGGGGAAAGCTCGGCGAAGAGCTGGTTCACCTGAAAGGTGCGCGCCAGGCCGCGCCGCACCCGCGCGTGCTGCGGCGCCGCCGTTACGTCCTCCCCCAGTAGTGCCACGCTGCCGGCGCTGGCGGGGATAGCGCCGGAGAGCAGGTTCACGAAGGTCGTCTTGCCCGCGCCGTTCGGCCCGATCAGCGCGTGCCGCGCCCCCTCGGCTACCGAGAGCGAGACCTTGTCGACCGCCGTGAAGGTCCCGAAACGGCGTGTCAGCCCCTGAGTCTGAAGGGCGCCGCCGCTCAAGAGCCAGCCCCCCGCGGCAGGAGCTTCCGTAACAGCCCCATCAGCCCGCCGCGCCCGAACAGCGCCAGCGCGATGAGCGCGATGCCGAGCCAGAACTGCCAGAAAATCGGGCTCGCCTCGCTCAGCGCGTGGTGCGCGAGGGTAAAGGCCGCCGCCCCGATCAGCGCGCCGTAGAGGCTGCCCAAGCCCCCCAGAACCAGCATCAGCAGCCCGTCAGCCGAGCGCTGGAAGGAGAGGGCATCGAGCGAGACGAAGGCGGTGGTCTGGGCAAGCAGGGCGCCGGCCACCCCGGCATAGGCGGCCGCCAGCGCATAGGCCGCCGTCAGCCGCGCCTTCACCGGCACGCCCAGCGCCGGCGCGCGGCGGGGATTGCCGTTGATCCCCCGCAGTGAGAGGCCGTAGGGCGAGGCCACGATCAGCTTTGCCAACCAGAAGAGAATAAAGAGGACCGCGAGGCTGTAGAGATAGGCCGTCTGCCCGTAGAGATCGAAGCGGAAGACGCCGAGCACCGGCCAGACCTCCACTCCCTGCAACCCGTCCGCCCCGCCGGTAATAGGCGCGGCCTTGTTCGCCGCTTCGTAGAGCATCAGCCCGAGGCCGAGCGTCACCATCAACCCCGCCAGCGCCCCCGAGCGCAGCACGAGCGGCGCGGTAATCAGCCCGAGAACCGTAGCCACCGCCGCCGCCGCCAGCAGCCCGGAAAGAGGCTCGCCCCAGCCGTTCTGCGCCAGCAGCCCCGCCGTATAGGCCCCGGCCCCGAAGAAGGCGGCCTGCCCGAGCGTCACCACCCCCGCATAGCCGACGATCAGGTCTAGCGAGACGGTGAACAGCGCCGCGATGGCGATGGAGGAGAGCAGGGGCAATTGCTCCGGCATCAGGAAGTAGGCCGCGATCGCCGCCAGCCAGGGCAGGGCGTGCAACAGCACCCGCATCAGGATCGCGCCTTCGCCAGCAGCCCATCAGGGCGGGCGAGCAGCAGCACAACCATGGCCGTGTAGATCACGAAGGCCCCCACCTGCGGCACCCAGTACTTCCCGGCAACGTCGAGCACGCCGAGCAGGATGGCCGCGACGAAGGGGCCAATGACAGAGTTCGCGCCCCCCACCGCCACCACCACGAGGAAGTAGACGAGGTATTTCAGCGGGAAGTTCGGATCGAGGCCCAGCACCTCCACCCCTAGCGCCCCGCCCAGCCCCGCGAGCCCCGAGCCGAGCGCGAAGGTGAGGGAGAATATCCGCCCGACCGGCAGCCCCATGCCGCGCGCCACCACGCCGTCATCCACCGCCGCCCGCAGCCGCGCTCCGAAGCGCGTCCGCACAAGCCCGAAATGCAGGCCCGCCGCCACCACCCCGCAGAGCAGGATAAGGAAGATGCGATAGCGTCCGAGACCGATGCCTCCGATCTCCACCCGCCCGGAGAGCCATTCCGGCAGTTGGATAAGCTGCTGCCGCGCCCCCATCAGCCAGTCCGCGACCGCGCCCATCACGAAGACCAGTCCGATGGAGAAGAGCACCTGGTCCAGATGGTCCCGCCCGTAGAGGCGAACATAGAGCAGCCGCTCCAGCACCCAGCCCAGCGCCGCCGCGGCCAGCGTCGCGGCCGCGAGGCTGGGCACGAAGGGCACGCCCGCCCGGCTCAGCAGCACCACGCAGACATAACCGCCCACCATGCCGAAGGCCCCGTGGGCGAGATTCACCACGTTCATCAGCCCGAGCGTGACGGACAGCCCGACCGACAGCACGAAGAGCAGCATCCCGCTCGCGACGCCGTCGAGCAGGACAGTGATGGCCGCGGCCATGCCTGGGCGTTCCCCTGCCGCCTCAGGCCGCGTCCTTCACGCCCTGGATCTTGTCGAACTCGATGTTCCAGAGCTGCCCGTCGCGCCGCTCCGTGCGTCGGATGTAGATGTCCTGCACCATCTCGCGCGTCGCCGGGTCGATCGAGACAGGGCCGCGCGGAGAGGTCCAGGACTGACCCTTCATTGCCTCCACCAGCTTCGTGCCGTCCACATCACCGTTCGTGCGGCGCAGCGCCTCGGCCAGCAGGTGCATGCCGTCCCAGCCACCCACCGCCATGAAGTTCGGGCGCATATCCGGTGCGACCGCCTTGAAGGCCTCGCGGAAGGCGGCGTTCTCCGGGCTCTCATGCGCGGTGGAGTAGTGGTGGGAAGTGACGGCGCCGAGCACCGCATCGCCCATGTCGTTCAGGATGTCGTCGTCCAGCACGTCGCCCGTGCCGATCAGGCGGATGCCCGCCTCCTTCAGCCCGCGCTCGCTGAACTGCTTGATCAGCGCCGACCCCTCGCCGGAGGGGACGAAGATGAACAGCGCGTCCGGCTTCACGTCCCGCACGCGCTGCAGGAAGGGCGCGTAGTCGGGGTTGCGCAGCGGCGTGCGGATCTCGGCCACCACGTTGCCGCCGGCGGCCGCGAAGGCCTCCTTGAAGGCCTTCTCGGAGTCGAGGCCGGGCGCGAAGTCCGTCACCATCGTGACGACGGACTTGATGCCGTTCTTCGCCGCCCACTCCGCCATCGGCCGCACCGCCTGCGGCAGGGTGAAGCTCGTCCGCACGATATAGGGGGAGCGCTGCGGGATGATGCTCGTCGCGGCCGCCATCACGATCATCGGCACCTTCGCCTCGGTCGCGATCGGCGCGGCGGAAAGGGCGAGCGGCGTCAGCCCGAAGCCGGCCAGGGCCCGTACGCGCTCGCGCACCACCAGCTCCTGCGCCAGCCGGCGGGTGACGTCGGGGGCCACGCCGGTGTCGTCGCGCAGCAGGATCTCGAAGCGTTTGCCGGCCACGGGGGCGGGGTTGGCGCGCAGCCAGGCCTTGATCGCCGCATCGATCTGCCGCCCCGTGCTGGCGAAGGGGCCGGTCATCGGCAGGACCAGCCCGATCTTGAACGGATCGCCCGACTGGGCCAGGGCAGGGTGGGCCAGCGCCGCCGGCAGGGCGGCGGCGGACAGAATGGCGGCGCGGCGGGTCAGCTTCGTCATCGGCGTCTCTCTCCGGGGCCGGCACGGCCGTTCCCGTGCCCGTGGCGCCATTTCTCGCGCGGCTCGCGCCGCCGCGCTAGATGGGTCCCCAACGGATCGGGCGGGCAGGGACAGGAACCGGCCGATCCTGTAGGGGAGGGGCCGATCGCCCGCCCCGCCGGCCCTCTCCGGAGCATCCGATGTCGCAGACCAACACGCCCCTCGATTCCCGGCAGGCCGCCGCCGCCCTGGTGCGGGAGGGCGCGGCACGCCAAGCGGTGGGCGACGACCAGGGCGCCATCGCCCTCTACCGCCGCGCCTTCGAGCTGGAGCCGAACGAGCCGAACGCGATGAACCTGCTCGGCATCATCGCCCGCCAGCACGGCGACCTCGAGGGGGCGCTCGTCCTCTCCTCCCGCGCCGTTGCCGCCATGCCGGACAGCCCGGTGTTCCTGGCTGCCCGCGGCGCAACGCTGGCCGCGGCCGGACAACTGGAGGAGGCCGTCACCGTCCTCACCCGCGTCGTCGCCATGCGCCCGGGCGACGCCGTTTCCCGCCGCAACCTCGGCCAGGCCCTCTGCGCGCTCGGCCGGGTGGCGGAGGCCCTGCCGCACCTGCGGGAGGCGGCGGCGCTGGCCCCTGCCGATCCGGAGGCGCAGCTCGCCCTCGCCCACGGCCTGCGCGAGGCCAGCCTGCCCGGTGCGGCCGAGGCCGCCCGCCGCGCCCTCTCGGCCGGCGGAACGGTGGGTGCCCAGGCGCGCTTCTTCCTCGCCTCCCTCGGCGAGGGCAAGGCGCCGGCTCGCCCGCCCGAGTCCTATGTCCGCAACCTCTTCGACACCTACGCGCCCCGCTTCGAATCCGAGCTTACGGACACCCTGGGCTACCGCACGCCCGAAGCCCTGGCCGAACTCCTCCGCGGCGCCACCGCGCCGGCCGGCGAGCTGGATGTGCTCGACCTCGGCTGCGGCACCGGCCTTTCCGGCCAAGCCCTCAGACCCTGGGCACGGCGGATGACGGGCGTGGACCTCTCCCCGCGCATGCTGGACATCGCGCGCCAGCGCGGCATCTACGAGGCGCTGGAGGAGGCGGAGCTGGTCACCTTCCTCGCCGCCCATCGGAGGGAGTACGACCTGATCGCCGCCTCCGACGTGCTGAACTACCTCGGCGACCTCGCGCCCGCCCTTAACGCCACCGCCGCCGCGCTGCGCCCCGGCGGCCACGCCGCCTTCAGCATCGAGACCGGCGAGGGCGCGCCCTACGCCCTGGGGGAGGGGATGCGCTACCGCCACGACCCCGCCCATGTGCTGAAGCTTGCCGAGGCCACCCGCCTGCACCCCGTCGCGCAGGGCGAGGTGACGCTGCGCGAGGAACGCGGCGCCCCCGTGCCCGGCACCCTGCTGGTGCTGCGGCGCGCCTGACGCGTCCTCAGGCCGCGGCCCGCACCCCGAGCAGCCCGCCCGCCAGCGCCTCCAGGTCCCGCGCGGCGTTGCAGGTTGGGTGGCGGGTCAGCAGCGGCGCCTGGTGCCGGATGGCGTCGCGTACCTTCGCATCCCGCCGAACCACACCGGCTAGCGCGACCCCCCGGCCGAGAAAGCCGCGGCAGGCCCGGTCCAGCGCGCCGTGGGTGCGCGCCCCCTGGGCCGCATCGGCCGCGAGGTTCACGACCACCCGCGCATCCGCCCCCGGCGCGTCGCGCGCCAGCAGCTTCAGCACCGCATAGGCGTCGGTGAGGCTCGTCGGCTCGTCGGTCGCCACCACCACCAGGGTGTCGCATCCCGCGGAGAGCCGGCGCGGCACCGGATCCAGCCCCGCGCCGATATCAAGCACCACATGGTCGTAGGGGGCGCCGCGCAGCAGCGCCAGAAAGCGGTCGATCCAGCCGGGATCGAGCGCGGCCAACCCGCCGGAGCCCGAGCGGCCGGGCAGCACGTCGAATCCCTCTTCCCGCGCGACCACGGCTTCGCGCAGCGGCACCTGTTCCGCCAGAACCGCCATGAGATCCTGCCGGACGGACAGTCCGAGCTGCACGTCCACGTTCGCGAGGCCAAGATCCCCGTCCGCCAACAGCACACGCCGCCCCGCACGGGCGAGGGCCTGGGCGAGGCCGATGGCCAGCACCGTCTTGCCCACGCCGCCCTTGCCGGAGGCGATCCCGATCAGCCGGGCCCCGTTCGTCGGGACGATGTTCATGCGGCCTCCTGCGGGCGGCGTGCGGGGCCGGCGAGGCGCGCCGACAGCCAAGCGGGGGTGAGGGGAGTCAGGCCATCGGCCGCGCCGGCGCCCGTGCCGGCCTCGGTCAGCGCCAGCGGCCCAGCGAGGGCGGCCGCCAGCACGGCCCCGAGGCGCCGGGCGCCGTCGAGGCGAGTCGGCAGCATGTGGCGGGCACCGAGCGCCGCAAAGGCGCGCGCCGTCTCCGCCGCTTCCTCGGCATCCAGACCCGCGGGCATCACCAGCAGCGGTGCGGCATCGGTCACGCGCAGCAGGGCGAGGAGTTGTTCCGCCTGGGCGGGATCGAAGGGGTCGCAGCCGGCGGTATCCAGCAACATCGGCTGGCCCCGCGTTCGCCTGGCCAGAGCCTGGGCGAGCTGTGCGCCTGTGCCCGCCACCGCCAGCGGCGCGCCGAGCACGCGGGTGAAGGCGGCGATCTGCTCCGTCGCGCCCGCCCGCTGCGAATCGGCCGTCACGACCAGCGGGATATTCCCCTGCAGCACGAGGCGCGTCGCCAGCTTGGCGCAGGTAAGGGTCTTGCCCGCGCCCGGCGGGCCGACCAGCGCCAGCGGCCGCGCCGAAGGATCAGGCACTTCCGCGAAGCGGAGCGCCGCGGCCAACGCGGCCGGGCTGCCCGCGCCGATCCTCGCGCGCAGGGCAGCGGGCATGTTGTGGCGGGCCAGCGCGTCAGGCGGGCCCGCTACCGGTGCGGCGACAGCGGGCGGTGGCGGGGGAGGGGCCTCCTCCGCCGGCTCCAGCGCGGCCGTCACCTCGACGCCCGAGGCGGTGCGCCGGGTGGAGAGGATGAGCGCGTCCGGGCCCAGTGCCTGGCGACACTCCGCCATGGCATCTGCCATCCTGGCAGCGCGGAAGACTCGAAGCCGCATGGGAAGAGCCTGGGGCCCCCGTGGTTACCCGATGATGAAGGCTAGACAGCGCCCACCGTGCGAATGCGCGCGCGGGGATGGATCTCCGTCTGCGCCAGCACGGCGGTGGAGGGGCGGAAGCGCTCCACGATCGCGCGCACATGGGCGCGCACCGCGGGGCTGCAGACGAGCACGGGCTGGTCACCCATGGCCGTCGCCTTGTCGAAGGCGTCCCGCGCGCGCTGCATGAACTCGTGCAGGCGGGAGGGCGCCATTGCAAGCTGCCGCTCGTCGCCCGGGCCGATCAGCGCCTCGGCGAAGGCCTGCTCCCACTCTGCGGAGAGCGAGATCAGGGGCACGTAGCCCTCCGGCCCGCGCGCCGCGTCCGAGAGCTGGCGCGCCAGCCGCGTCCGCACCACCGCGACGATGGCGGGGACGCCCCGCGCGCCCGTCGCCAGCGCCTCCTGGATGCCCTCCAGGATCGTCGGCAGGTCACGGATGGAGACGCGCTCGGCCAGCAGCGCCTGCAGCACGCGCTGCACGCCGCCCGTCGTGATCTGCGCGGGAATGAGGTCGGCCAGCAGCTTCGCGTTCTCGGCCGGCAGGTCGTCCAGCAGCTTCTGCGCCTCGGCATGGCTCAGCAGCTCCGGCATGTTCTCGCGCACCACCTCGGTCAGGTGGGTCGCCAGCACGCCGGCGCCGTCCACGACGGTGCAGCCGCGGGCCAGCGCCTCCTCGCGCCGGTGCTCCTCGATCCAGAGCGCAGGCAGGCCGAAGGTGGGTTCCTCGCAGGGCTCGCCCGGCATGTCCGGGCGGTTGCCCGAGGGGTCGATCGCCAGCTGCATCGGAATCCGCAATTCGCCCCGCCCGGCCTCGATCTCCTTCACGCGCACCACGTACTCGTGCGGACGCAGATGCAGGTTGTCCTGCAGGCGCACGCTCGGCAGCACGAAGCCCATCTCCTGCGCGACGGTCTTGCGGAGGTTGCGGATCTGGTCCGTCAGCCGCGGCCCCTCGCCGGCCGCGAGCGACAGCAGCCCGTAGCCGAGCTCGATGCGGAGAAGATCGATCCGCAGGGTATCAGCGATCGGCGGCTCGGGCGCGACCGCCGGCGGCGCCGCGGCCACGGCTTCCGCCGCATCGTCGGACTTGTTGCGGTTCCAGGCGCCCGCGCCGAAGCCTGCGGCAAGCATCACGAAGGGGATCAGCGGCATGCCCGGCAGCAGCCCCATCATCACGGCGGCGCCGGAGGCGATCCAGAGCGGCTTGGCCAGGCCCAGCTGCTGGACCATCGCCTTGTCCGCCGTGCCCTCCGTGTTGCCCTTGGTGACCACAACGCCGGCAGCGACCGAGGTCAGCAGCGCCGGGATCTGCGAGACAAGCCCATCGCCGACCGTGAGCGAGGCGAAGGTGGAGATGGCATTGAGAAAGGGCAGCCCGTGCCGCCCAGCGCCGATCGCAATGCCGCCGAGCAGGTTGATGAAGGTGACGATCAGCCCCGCGATCGCGTCGCCGCGTACGAATTTCGCGGCACCATCCATGGCGCCGTAGAAGCCGCTCTCCGCCTCCAGCTCCGCCCGGCGGATGCGCGCCACCTTCTCGTCGATGAGGCCGGAGGAGAGGTCGGCGTCGATCGCCATCTGCTTGCCGGGCATGGCGTCCAGGCTGAAGCGCGCCGCGACCTCGGCGATGCGGCCGGAGCCCTTCGTCACCACCATGAAGTTCACGACGAGGAGGATGGCGAAAACGATCAGCCCCACCACCACGTCGCCGCCCATCAGGAAGCCGCCGAAGGCCGAAACCACGTGGCCCGCCGCCGAAGGGCCCTCATGCCCGTGGGTGAGGATGGTGCGCGTGGTCGCGACGTTCAGCGCGAGGCGCAGCAGCGTGGTCAGCAGCAGGATCGTCGGGAAGGAGGTGAAGTCGAGCGGCCGCTGGAGGAACAGCGCGGTCATCAGCACGAGCACCGACAGCGTAACCGAAAGTGCCAGCCCCGCGTCCAGCATCGGCACAGGAAGCGGGACCACCAGCACGACGATGAGCATGCCGACGCCGAGCGCCAGCGCCACGTCCGTGGAGGCGCCGATCGTCCGGACCCAGGCGGGCAGCGCGACCATGGCTCAGCCCATCGCGTAGGGGAGAGGGGCCACGGGCATCTGCCCGGGGGCGACCGGGACCGGCGCCCCTGCCGCGCGGTACTCGTGCAGCTTGTTCCGCAGCGTACGGATGGAGATGCCGAGGATCTCTGCCGCGCGCGTCCGGTTGCCCAGGCAATGCGTCAGCGTCTCGATGATGAGGTCGCGCTCCACCTCCTCCATTTTTCGCCCGACGAGGGCCGCGACGCCAATGGCCCGTACGGGCGCCGCAGGCTCGTTCGCGGCACCGGCACCGGCACCGGCACCGGCACCGGCACCGGCACCGGCACCGGCAGCGGCAGCCGCGCGCGGCAGCGGGGTGTGCAGCTCCACAGCCTCCGGGCCGATCTCGTCACCTTCGGCCAGCAGCACGGCGCGATGCACGGTGTTCTCCAGTTCACGCACATTGCCGGACCAGGGGTGCGTGAGCAGCGCGGCGCGCGCGGCAGGGGCGAAGCGACGGTGCGGCAGCCCGTTCGCCTCGGCGTAGCGCTGCGCGAAGTGCTCGGCGATCGGCAGGATGTCGTCGGGTCGGTCGCGCAGCGCGGGGATCCGCAAGGCCACCACGTTCAGCCGGAAGAACAGGTCCTCCCGGAAGCGCCCCGCCGCCACCTCGGCCGCGAGGTCCCGGTTGGTGGCCGCGAGAATGCGGACATCCACCTTCACCGGGCCCGCGCCGCCGAGCCGGTCGATCTCCCGCTCCTGCAAGGCGCGCAGGATCTTCGCCTGCAGCCGCGGATCCATCTCGCCGATCTCGTCCAGCAGCAGCGTGCCGCCGTCCGCCTGCTCGAACTTGCCGCGCCGCGCCGCCACAGCACCGGAGAATGCGCCCTTCTCGTGGCCGAACAGCTCGCTCTCCAGCAGCGCCTCCGGCAGAGCCGCGCAGTTGAGCGCGACGAAGGCGCCCTGTGCGCGGCGGGAGTGCTGGTGGATGTAGCGAGCCAGCACCTCCTTGCCCGTGCCGCTCTCACCGGTGATCAGCACGCTCGCCTCGGCGCGCGCGACGCCCTTGGCACGGCGCAGCACGGCCGCCATGGCGGGGTCGCGGTGCACGGGTGCGTCGGGCTCGCCGGTCGCGGCCTGCAGCATCGCCGCGATCAGGTCGGCGTCCGGTGGCAGGGGCAGGAACTCCTTCGCCCCCGCCTGGATCGCCCGCACGGCCGAGGCTGCGTCCGCGTTGCGCCCGCAGGCGACCACCGGGCAGGAGATCCGCTCCGCCTCGAGGGATGAGACCATCCAGCCGACGTCGTGCAGCACGTCGCAGAGGATAAGGTCGAAACCCTCTGTCCGCGCCATGGCCAGGCCGGAGGTGACGCCGTCCGCCTGCCGCAGACGCGCCCCGCGCGACATCGCGATCCGCGCCGCATGCCCGAGCTCCGCCTCGAGGCTGCCGATGATAAGGAGGCGCGTCATCCTGCCCGGTCCGCCTTCACGATTTCCGTCATCGTCACACCCAGGCGGTTGTCCTCGACCATGACCACCTCACCGCGGGCGACGAGGCGATTGTTGACGTAAATGTCCACCGCCTCGCCCAGCTTGCGGTCCAGCTCCACCACCGCGCCGCGTCCCAGCTTCAGAAGTTGGCTCACCTGAAGCGTCGCGCGTCCCAGCACCGCGCTGACCTGCACGGGGATGTCATAGACGGCGTCTAACCCCTGGCTCGCCCCGGGCGGGCGGGGCTCGGCGGCCTCATTCGCGGAAACTGGCTCGAATCCATTCGTCACAGGCTGTCTCCTGTTCTATCCGGGGGCGTCAGCCGCAGCGCCTCCAGGCATTCCTTGATGGCCGCGCGGCGGCGGGAAAGGTCGAGCTCGAGGCCGCCATGCTTCCAGGCGATGCGTGCATCCCCCTCCGGCAGCGCCGGATCGGGCTCGATTGGCAGGCCGAGCGCAACGAAGCGGGTGCGCGCGTGGTCGAGCAGCGCAGGGGGCACCCGCAGCGTCGCGCCGGCTGGCGCGTCCTCCACCGGGCCGAGCGCCTTCACCAGCGGCTCCAGCAGCGCCGCCGCCTCGCGCGCGGCGGCGCCGGGCAGGGCGGCGTCCACCATGCCGACCAGCAGCGAGGCCAGGGCATGCGCGCCCGCATCGCTCGCCTCCCGCGCGGCGGCGCGGGCGCCCTCGAGCTCCAGCAGCGCGACGCGGATGGCCTCGTCCCGCAGGGCGTCTCGGGACACCTGCTCGGCCGCCCGCCCGCGGGCCTCGCCCTCCCGCAGACCGGCGGCGTGCCCCTCGCGGCGGGCCTCCTCCACCCGCTCCTCGATTGCGGTCGGCGGCGGCTCGGCGGGAATCGTGACGGCCGGTGCGTCGAGGTCGGGCAGCGCTAGGCCGCGCAGTCCGGTCATCAGAGGGGAGGAACTCAGCATGGCGGCATTCCCGCGAAGCGCGTCACGCGATCATGGCCTCCTGCCCATCCTCAAGCTGGATCTGGCCGGAGGCGGCCAAGTCCTTCGCGGTGGCGACCATCGCGGCCTGCGCCTCGTCCACGTCGCGCAGCCTGACGGCGCCGAGCGCCGCCACGTCGTCCTTCAGCATCTTCGCCGCGCGCTCTGACAGATTGCGGTAGAACAGGTCCTTCAACGGCTCGCTCGCGCCCTTCAGCGCCAGCGCCAGCTTGTCCTTCTCCACGCTGCGCAGCAGGAGCTGCACGCCCTGTCCGTCGAGGCGGGCGAGGTCGTCGAAGGTGAACATCAGCGCCCGGATGCGCTCCGCGCTCTCGCGGTTGCGCTCCTCCAACGCGGCCATGATCCGTCCCTCGGCGGCGCGATCGAGGTTGTTGAAGATCTCGGCCATGACCTCGTGGCTGTCCTGGCGGCTGGCGCGCGCCAGGTTGCTCATGAACTCCATCTTCAGCGTGCGCTCGACGCCCTCCAGTGCTTCCTTCTGCACCGTCTCCATTCGCAGCATCCGCATCACCACCTCCATGGCGAAGCCCTCGGGCAGCAGCGCCAGCACGCGCGCCGCGTGATCGGGCTTCACCTTGGAGAGCACGACGGCGACCGTCTGCGGGTATTCGTTCTTGAGGTAGTTCGCGAGAACGGCCTCGGACACGTTGCCGAGCTTGTCCCACATGGTCCGCCCGGCGGGGCCGCGGATCTCCTCCATGATTTGCTGGACGCGGTCCCTCGGGAGCGTCTTGAGCAGCATCCGCTCGGTCGTTTCGTAGGAGCCGACGAGCTTGCCGGTCGCGCCCAGCGCGTCGGAGAACTCCTTGCAGAGATCCTCCACCACCGTCGCGTCCACGACGCCAAGGGTCGCCATGGCCGCCGAGACGTCCTTGATCTCGTCCTCGTGCAGTCTAGCGAAAAGCTTTTCGGAGTGCTCCTCGGCAAGGGTCAGGAGAATGACTGCGGCCTTCTGCGGTCCGTTCAGGGGCGATGCCATCGTCAGGTTCCTTCAGGGGCCAGCCAGCCACGGATCACCGTCAGCCCCTCGTCAGGGTTGCTTTCGATCAGGGCGTTCACCCTCGCGATCGAAGAGGCGCGGAGCTGGCCCTGCACGCGGTTCATGGTGACCATCGATTCATCCTCGGGCCCGCCATCATCCGGACCAGCCAGGACACCGCCCGGTCCGGCCAGGGCACCGATCGCGGCCGGCCCTGCCAGGGCCGCGCCCGCGGCACCCGCCACGCCCGGCAGCGCGGCTCCCTCTGGTGCCGCGGCCAGTGCCGGCGGGATGAGCGTCGCGGTCAGCCGCCGTGTCATGGGGCGCACGACGAGGAGAATGGCCAACAGGGCGACGACCGCGTAGAGCGCCGATTCCACCAGCCGGGCGACCGTCGCCGGCCCGATCCCCAAGCCCAGCACGCCCGCATCCATCGGACTATCGCCGCCCTCGGGCGCCGCGAAGCGCATGGAGACGACCTCCACCCGGTCGCCGCGCCGCTCATCGAAGCCGACGGCGCTGCGCACGAGCGTGCCGATGCGCGCCAGCTCCTCGGCACCTCGCTCGCGGAAGGCGGGCGGCGTCCCCTCCCACACGCCGTCCACCAGCACGGCGACTGAAAGGCGACGCACCACCGGGTGCTCGCGGACCGTGTTGCGGACGGTCTTGCCGATTTCGAAGTTCGTCGTCTCCTCGGACTTGCTCTCCGAGGAACCACCGCCCCCACCGGCGCCATCCGCACCCGGGAGCTGGTTGGCGACGGAGACATTGCCGCCCTCCGCGCCGCGCGACTGCTCCTGGCTGTTCTGGACGCTGCGGGGCACCTGGTTCTCGGGGTCGAAGCGCTCCTCGGTCGTCTGGACGCGGTCGAAATCCATCTCCACCGTCGCCTCGGCCCTGACGCGGCCGGCGCCAAGGCTGCGCTCCAGCATCTCCTCCAACGAGCGGGCGATGCGCATGCCCTCGGCACGGCGCATCTCCTCCTGCGTGGCGGCGGCGGCGGGGCCGCTCACGGCCTGCCCGCCGCGGGCCAGCAGTTCCCCGCGGCTGTCCACGATGGAGACGTTGCGAGCCTGCAGCCCGGGCACGGCGGTCGCCACCAGGTGCAGCACCGCCTGCACGCCCTCCCGGTCCAGCCGCTGCACGCCCTGCATGGTCAGCACCACGCTGGCTTGCGCCTCGGACTGCTGGCGGGAGAAGGCCTCGCGCCGCGGGAGCACGAGGTGCACCCGCGCGGCCCGCACGCCGGCCAGGCCGCGGATCGTCCGGGCCAGCTCGCCCTCCATGGCGCGCAGCCGGTTAACGTCCTGCTGGAAGGGGGTGGTGGTCAGGCTCTCACCGCGGTCGAAGATCTCCCAGCCGACATTGCCGCCAGCGGGCAGCCCCTCACGCGCGAGGGCGAGGCGAAGGCGCGGCACCATTTCCTCGGGCACAAGGATGGTCGTGCCGCCCGCGCCGAGCCGGTAGGGCACCTTCTGGCGGTCGAGCGTCGCGACCACCGCCCCCGCGTCACGTGCATCCAGGTCGGAGTAGAGGAGGGTCATGCCCGGCTGCCCGGCTCGCATCCCGAACCAGGCGAGGAGCCCGAGGACGGCGAGCGCCGTTCCTCCCATCGCCGCGAGGCGCACCGGCCCGAGGGCACGCAGTTGCTCGAGGAAGCCCGGCATTCAGCGGCTCCCCGCGTCGAACGGTCCGGAAGAACGAACCCCTACCTCTCGCATCCCGCGGCCCTCTCGAGCCGGCATTCTGCCGGCCCGGCAATCTTTGCCGGGCCGGGGTTAAGAGGAGGTTACCGAGCGCTCCTTTGCGTCAGGCCCCGGCCCCGATCGAGCGCACCTTGTCGAAGGTATAGGTCGCGCCGCCGATGCGGAGCCTCAGCACCCCATCGGCGCGCTCCGCCGCCGTCGCTGTGCCGATAACGGTGAAGCTCGTCGCGGCAGCGCCGCCCGAGGCATCCGCGCCCGTCACAGCCACCCTGTAGGCACCGTCCGCGAGCTTGTTCCCGGTCGCGTCGCGCCCGTCCCACTGCCAGTCCTGCGCGGACTGGCCAAGCTTCACCTGAGTCTTGCGAAGCGTCCGCCCGGCGCTGTCCGTCACGGTCACTTCGGCCATACGCGCATTACCCCCGGCCGGCAGGCGGATGGTGGCGGTGCCGTTCTGCAGGGGAAGCGAGTCGCCCTCCACCTCCACCCGCTGTCCCATCAACGGCGCCGCTGCCGTGAGTTGTGCCGCCTGCTGAAGCGAGACCATCTGCTCGAGGTTCTTGTTCATCGAGATCTGCTGCTCGACCGAGGCGAACTGCACGAGCTGGTTCGTCATCTGGTTCGTGTCGAGCGGGTCGGTCGGGGATTGGTTCTTCAGCTGCGTTGTCAGCAGAGCGAGAAAGTTGTTGAAGTTACCGGCAAGCTGCGTACCAGATTTCGAGGCCATAGAACCGGCTGTCGTGCTGCTTGCCGCGGTTGTCGCGGCGGCCGCGGTGGTGGCCATGTTTACCCTCCTAGATCGCGATATCGAGCAGGCCGAGCAGGACTCGGTGCTGCGTGTTCAAGACCTCGGGCGGCTCGCCCGCGGCGCCGCGCCAGGAGCCGCCCTGCCTCCCGCCGCCCTGGCCGCCGCCTTGGCCGCCGCGTCCGCTCTCCGACCAGCCGGTGCGGCCCTGGCCATTCCCGAAGGCATTTCCCTGTCCGCCCGCATCGCCGCCGAGAAGCGAGAAGCTGATGCTCCGCCCGCCGTCGCCGCCGATCCCGGCACCGCCGAGCGCCCTTTCCAGCGAGGCGCCGTCCCGCGCCAAGAGGGCGAGAGTCTCCGGCCGTTCCGCCGCAACCTGGACACGCGCGCCTTCCCCCACCCGCTCCACCGTTACCTCCACCCGGCCGAGTTCCACCGGATCGAGGCTGAGGCTGATCCGCCCATTCGTGCCGCCGCCCAGGGCGAGGGCGATCGCGACAGGCGCCACCTGCTCGGCTGGGGCAACGCGCGGCATCAGGCGCGGGGCCGGGCCTGCCTCCGGCGGCGGCGCCAAGACCGGCATTGCCGCGGGCGGCGGGCTATGCGCCGGCATGATCCCAACGGGCAGGGCAGACGAGGCTGTGGCGGGCACAACCGATGCCGCCGTGGCCTCACCCCCGGCGCGCGCCTGACCGGCTTCCGACGCCTTCCCGCCCTCGCCGAGCAGGGCTTCGAAGCTCGAGGGTGCCGATCCCGGAAGCCGCTCCGCGACCGGTGACCCCGGCAGGCTGGGTCCATCGGCCCGTTGCCCCGGATGCTCCGCCCACACCTGTTTCTCCGAGGGGGCGGAGGCCTTCCTGGCTCCCTCTGCCCCCTTGGCTACGGTCCCGCCCGTTTCTACCTCGCCGGCCGCGGCCGATCCGGCCGCGCCGGGCGTAGGCGAAGAGGCACCGCTGGCCGCCCTGTTGGCAGCCCCGTTGATCGCCCGGCCCGTTCCGATTGCCCTGGCCGTTCCCGTGGGGACGGCCGCCGGATTCACCGTGGACGATGCGGGCGGCGGGACCTGCCCGGCGATCGGAGCCCCGGCAGGAAAGGGATTTGCCACCGCAAGGGGCTCCTGCGGCGAGACGCCCGCCTCTCCAGCCATGTTCGGCGGCATGAGGCCGAGGGCACCCGTCTCCACCCCGGCATCGGCGGGCATGGCCGGCCAGGGGAGCGCGGGCGCATTCTCCGCCTGCGCGAGCTCGCCCATTTCGGCGCTCGTGGTCGCCTCGGCGTCCTCCTTTGCGTCGACCGACGCGGGAACGCCCTGACCAGGGGGCGCCCCCTTGCCGTGCTGGGCGGCCCCGCCGATCGGCGGGGCCCCGGCAGAAGGGGACGACGGCATCTTGCCGGCCGCCGACTTCGCCGAGTTGCCCGCCACGACTTGCCCTGCATTTTGCGGGACGGTGGAAACTGGGGACGCGGAGGGGATCGCCGCTTCTCCGGACCGGCCTTCCTGGCCTGCGGCTTCCATGGGCGGGGTCTGTCCGCGCTCGTTCCCACATGGAGGTAGCGCCTGAATCGGAAAAGCCTGGCCTGCGCTGCCCTGAGCCACGACGGCCTGCACCCCCGCGGCTTGTCCCTGGGCGACCTGCCCCGGAACCCCCTGGGCGGGAACCGCCGGCGCCGCGCCGCCCGCAGCGGGTGTCATCCGGGCCGCGGCGTACCTGGGCCCGGCACCGAGCGGCGTCACGGCGGCGGATCCACCCTCCTCCCGCACATCCCGGAGGGTTCGGTGGAAGCCCTTCCCAGCAGGGATGGCCCCGGCGGGCGCGGCGGGCGCCCCCGTGGCGGAGCCGGTTGTCGGTAGGCTGTCCAGCGCTTCCATCCTCGGCTCTGCTCCCCGGGGGCGTCAGCGCGGCCCCGCAACCCCCTTCCGCAAGCCGCTTGCCAGCCCGTGGCCACGCCGCGGCGGCACGCTTGTCCCCAAGGGCGGCAGGCTCTGCCGGGTGAGCGGCAAGGGGCGCCGCGGAACCCTGCCGGATGGCTGGCACATGGGTTGCGCCAGCGCCCCCACCCGGGCGGCCGGGCAGGGTGGTGCAGGTGGGGTTTCGAACCCCCGCCGGCGCCAGGCGCACCGCCCGCCCCGCCACAGCCCCACAGGACAGGGAGCCAACATGTCGCTCTACGCCTCGATGACCACGGCTATCAGCGGGCTCACCGCACAGTCGCGCGCGCTGGGCAACGTGGCCGACAACGTCGCCAACAGCCAGACAACCGGCTTCAAGCGCACCGATTCCAACTTCGTGTCCTACGTCACCCGTTCCAACCAGCAGGTGAACCAGCCGGGCTCGGTCATCGCGCGGCCCGACTACACCGTAACGGTGCAGGGCACGGTGCAGCCCTCAGACAACCCGCTCGCGATGGCGGTCGCGGGGCAGGGGATGTTCGCCGTCGCCCTGCCGCGGAGTACGGAGAACGGCAAGCCGGTCTTCGACGCGCGCGACTTCTACACGCGCGCGGGCGACTTCAACATGGACCGCGACGGCTACCTCGTGAACGGCCAGGGCTACTACCTGCAGGGCTGGAGCACTGATTCGCAGGGCAACCCCGACCGCTCCACCGTCAATCCGATGCGCGTGGACCAGTCGGTCTACAACCCCGTGCCGACGGAGAACGTGAACCTCTCCGCCAACCTGCCCGCGGACTCCACGACGAAGCCGGTGAGCGCGCAGATCAAGATCTATGACAGCCTCGGCCGTCTCCACGACGTGGACATGACCTGGACGAACACGGGCACGAACCAGTGGAGCCTGGGCATGTCCATCCCGGACGACACGATGGGCGGAACCCGCAGCGTGGACGTGAGCTTCGGCACGACGGCGACGCCCGCGGTTAATGCCGGAACGATCGGCTCCTTCTCCGGCGCGTCCGGCCTGACTGTCGTGAACGACCCGCCGGTCGTGGGTGACCCTGCGACGATCCAGTTCACCGCGGATTTCGGGCAGGGGCCGCAGACGGTAAACCTGAAGCTCGGTGATTATGGCCAGGCCTCGGGCCTCACCCAGTATTCCGGGCAGGAATACACGCTGCGCGACATCTCCCAGGACGGCGTGCCGCTTGGCAGCTTCTCCACCGTCTCCCTCTCCGACACCGGCGACCTGACGGTGAACTACGACAACGGCCAGTCGCGCACGATCGGCCGCGTGCCCATCGTCACCTTCGCCGACCCCGACAAGCTGCAGAAGGTGGACGGCCAGGCCTATCTCCGCACGAACGACAGTGGCGAGGCGCGGGTGAACGACGCCTCCTCGAACGGCAGCGGCAAGATCGTCACCTCCTCGCTGGAGGGCTCGAACGTGGACCTCGCCTCCGAATTCTCGAAGCTCATCCTCGCCCAGCGCGCCTATTCGGCGAACACGAAAATCGTGACCGTCTCGGATGAACTGCTGCAGGACACGCTCAACATGCGGCGCTGATGCCGGGCCTCGCCAGAACGGCGATCCCTGGTCGCGGCACCCAACCCGCAGGAGCCAAGCAGCGCCGATGAGCCTCGACCTCGCCCTCTCGATCGCGCGCAGCGGCCTGTCCCACATCAACCGGCAGCTCGCGCAATCCGCCGCCAACGTCGCGAACGCGGCCACCCCAGGCTACACCCGCAAGGAGGTTCAGGCCGAGGCCAACGTCGCCGGCGGCCTGTCCTCCGGCGTGCGCAGCCAGGAGGCGACGCGCGCGGTGGACACCGCACTGGTGACGCAGATGAACGCCGCCCGCGCCGCCACGGGCGCGGCCGAGGTGCGCACGCGCCTGCTCGAGGGAGTGGAGGTCGCCCACGGCGCCGCCGGGCAATCCATCGGCGACCTGACGGCCGCGCTCGGCGACGCCTTCGTCGCGCTCCGTGCCAGCCCCTCGGACGCGCTCCTCCAGACCCGCGCCGTCGATGCCGCGGACGGGCTGGCCGCGCGCTACAACACCGTCTCGGCCGCCATCCAGTCCGCCCGCCAGGACGCGCAGGACGGCATGGCGGCCGATGTGGACCGGCTGAACGGCGCCCTCCGCCAGGTGTCCGCGCTAACCGACCAGATCCTGCCCATGCGCGCGCAGGGCCGGAGCACCACCGAACTTGAGGATCAGCGGGACGCGGCCATCGCGACGATCTCCTCCATCATGGAGGTGCGCGCGGTCGCGCAGCCGGACGGCGGCGTGACGCTCATCTCGGCCGGCGGGCTGAACCTGCCGCTGCGCTCCGCCACCGGCCCCTTTTTCATCGACCATGCGACAACGGGGCCGGAGGCCTTCCACGGCCCCGGCGGCAGCCTGCCGGGCGTGATGCTCGGCAGCACGAACGTCACTGCGCAGCTCGGCCGCGGAACGCTCGCGGCCTATGCGGACCTGCGCGACCGGGAGCTGCCCCTCGCTCAGGCCGAGCTGGACATCTCCGCCGCCAACCTCGCCTCCCGCTTCGACGCGCAGGGGCTCACCCTCTTCTCCAGCGCCGCCGGCACCGTGCCCGATCCCTCCACGCCCTACGCGACGGGCGGCTGGATCGGCTTCGCCGGCTCCATCGGTGTGAACGCCTTGGTGAGGGCGGAGCCGGGTCAGCTACGGGACGGTTCCCACGCCGTGGCGGACGGCGCCGGCGGTGCGAGCGGCTTCACGCCGAACCCGCCCGACGGCCCGGCCAACTTCACCACCCTCCTCGACCGCGTGCTGAACCGCACCTTCGGCCCGGAGGTCGCGCCCGGCACCGCCCAGCCCGGCTTCGCGATCAGCGGACTCGGGCCTGACGGAACCCTCTCCTCCCGCCTGCGGGCGGCAAGGACCCTGGGCGACCAGGCCGCGCAGGTCGTCTCCACACAGACCTCCCTCCGCGCCGCCGCCGAGGCGGAGGGCAAGTCGAGCGGGGACCTGCTGAACTCCCTCGAGACCCGCTTCGCCGCCCGCTCGGGCGTGGACATGGACAAGGAGCTGGCGGCGATGGTCACGCTGCAGACGGCCTACTCGGCCAATGCCCGGATCCTCTCGGTGGTGCAGTCGATGTACGACAACCTTCTCCAGGCGGTGCGGTGATGGCGATAGCAGGAGTGGGGAACGGCAGCCTTGCCTGGCTGATCGCGCAGTCCTCGACACTGAAGACGCAGCTCGGAACCCTTTCCGCCCAGTCGGTGGACGGGCGGCGCGGCACCTATTACGGCGACATCGCCGGGCAGGCGGGACGCGCCATCAACCTGCGCGGCGGGGTGGCCCGGGGCGAGGCCCACGCGCAGGCGATCGACCGCGCCCTGAGCCGCACCACCATCGCCCAGAGCACGATGACGCAGCTCTCCTCAATCGCCGAGAACTTCCTCACCCAGGCGGGCAAGATCAGCCGCGCCGACACCAGCCGCATCAGCGCCCTGGCCGACAGCGCGCGCCAGGCGATCGGGCAGGTGGCCTCCCTGCTGAACGCGAAATCCGGCAGCGACTACCTCTTCAGCGGGGCGGACACGGCGAACCCGCCCATTCCCGACCCTGACGGCATCATGGCGACGCCCATGGCCCAGGGCATCGCGGCCGCGGTCGCCTCGCTCGCGCCTGGCAATGGGGACGCCGTGAACGCCGCGACGCTGGTGGCAGCCAGCAGCACCGCGCCGGGAGGCACCCCGTTCTCCGACTACCTCCTCGATTCCGCGCGGGGCCGGCAGGACGCCCGCCCGAGCGTCCTCGCCGAGGACGGCCAGGCGGTTGCCGTCGGCCTTTTTGCCAACCGCAACGCCACCGAGCCGGCCGACCCTGGCAGCCCCGGCGAGGGGGGCTGGTCGCGTGATCTCCTGCGCGGGCTCATGGCGCTCGCCAGCCTCACGCCCGACAAGACCGCCTCGGGGGAGGATTTCGATAAGGTGCTCGGCGGCATCACCGGGGCGCTGAAATCCGCCATGACCGGGCTGGGCGTGGAGTCTGGCGCCCTCGGCCTGTCCGAGGAGAAGCTTGAGGCTGCCAAGACCCGCCACGAGGAACTCGGCGTCACCCTCAAGACTCAGCTCGCGGACGTGGAGGAGGTGGACCTCGCCTCGACCCTGGCGGCCATGCAGGACACGCAGAACCGGCTGCAGGCGTCCTGGAAAGCTCTTTCAATGCTCTCGGGCTTGTCACTGACACAGTTCCTGCGCTGATGCCCCGATTCAACCCCCGTTAACCGCGCTCGGCCCAGGATGGGCTCTCACCGCAAAAGGCGGAACGCAACGGGTGAGGCCTGAAGAGGCCTCCTTCGGACAGGAAAGGGGCAAGACGTGGCCCTGAACTCAGTCAACACGAATGTCGGCGCGCAGGTGGCGCTGCAGTCGCTCAATCGCACGAACGACGCGCTGGCGGTGACACAGAAGCGTATCTCCACGGGTTATCGCGTGGCGGACGCGAAGGACGACGGCGCGGCTTTCGCCGTGGCGCAGGCCGTGCGCGCGGACATTGCGGGCCTGACCTCCGCGAACGAGCAGATGGGCGGCGTGAAGGGGGTGCTCGACACCACCCTCGCGGGGCTCACCAAGGTCTCGGACACGATGAGCAACATCCGCGGCGTGCTGGTGAAACTCGCCGACGGCACGCTCTCCGACGACCAGCGTTCGCAGTACGAGTCGCAGTATGACGGGCTGAAGCAGCAGGTCGAGAACTTCCTCTCGGATGCTACCTATAACGGCCGCACACTGCTGAGCACGAGCGCTGACGCAGGCGGCGGCGACATCGCGACGGTGCGTAATGAGACGGGCACGACCTATACGCTCTCGGCCGTCGACAGCACGACGCTGACAATCGCGGAGAAGCCCACCACCGCGGAGGCGGCCGCCTCCGCGCTCGCCTCGGGCGGTGACTTCACGACGAAGATGGGCGCCATCAACACGGCGCTGAACACCTTCGGCGGCAACAACAACTACCTGGATGCCCAGGTGTCCTTCAACAAGGAGAAGATGGTGTCGTTGGACACGGGCCTTGGCGCCCTGGTCGATGCCGACCTCGCTAAGGAGAGCGCGAAGCTCCAGTCGCTCCAGATCAAGCAGCAGCTCGGCACTCAGGCCCTCAGCATCGCCAACCAGGCGCCGCAGAGCCTGCTGAGCCTCTTCCGCTGAGCGGTGCGGCGCCGCGAAAGAGCCGCGGTGCCGCGCTCCGTTTCCCCTCCATCGCGCCGGGCGGCGAGATGCCCCCGGCTGCGGCGCGGCGATGGCCCCTCCCGCTTGTCGTCCACCGCTTACCACGAAGGAACGCGAAGATCGTGTCCACGTTGGTTCTAGAGCTGCGCCAGGGCGACCTCATGGTCGTGAATGGCGCACCCATACGCTTCCGCAACCGCACGCGCATCGAGCTGACGGCGAAGGCCCGCTTCCTCTTCGGCAAGCAGATCCTTCCGCCAGAGGCTGCGGATACCCCAGCACGCCGGATCTACTTCGCCCTGCAGACCGCCTATATCGGCACGGAGGACGAGCGCGAGCAGGGGCTGGAAGCCGCCCGCGTCCTGATCGCGGAGTTCCAGGCCGCGACCACTTCGGCCCTGGCCTCGGCCATGCTCGACCGCGCACTGACCGCTGCCGAGGAGGATGACTGCTACACCGCCCTCAAGCTCGCCCGCCGCGTCATGCGGCACGAGGAAGCGGTGCTCGGCATTGCCCCACCACCCAGCTCCCGTCCCGTGCCGGAGGAGATGACCGCATGATGCAGCACAGCAACCCGCTTTCCGCCTATCGGGCGGCGAGGTCGGCCATGCCGGTGAGAGCGCAGGAGGCCGACGTGTTCCGCCGTGTGACCGGCTCGCTCCGCGCTGCGCTGGATGGCGGGGCAGAGAGCACGCTGCGCCGCGCGCGTGCCCTTTCCGACAACCGCCGCCTCTGGCTCGCGGTGGAAGGCGTGCTGGTCGATCCCACCAACGGCTTGCCGCCGCCGCTCCGCGCCTCCATCATCTCCGTCGGCCGCACCGTGCTGAAGGAGATGGAGTCCGAGAAGCCTGATCTCGCCTTCCTTATCGAGGTGAACGAGAACATCGCGGCTGGCCTGGCCGGAACGGGCTGACGGGCGGGGTGGGGGCATGTCCGGCTCGATCGCCCTTGCCCTGCTCGGTGGTGGCGGCACCTCCGCCACCGCGGATGCCGCCAGCGCCGTGGCCGCGCTCCGCCGAGCCTCTGCCGCCGGCGCAGAGACGAAGGGCGTCGCTGCCACCGCCAAAGAGGCCGCGGTCAAGCTCGCGATCACCCGCTTCAAGGAGGGGATTTCGCGCGCGAAGGATGTCGAGACAGCGCTGCGCGACCCGCGGGTTTCGGCTGTGTTGCTGCCGGCCCTCGGGCTTCCGGACGCGACGGGCGTGCCGGGCCTCGCGGTGCGCGCCCTGACCTCGGACCCCAAGGATCCAAAATCCGTCGCGGCCAAACTGCCCGACGCGCGCTGGAAGTCGGCTGCCACCACGCTCAACCTGGCCAAGCGCGGCATGGACGCGCTGCGCGATCCCGCCGTGCAGCAGAAGCTGATCGATGGCTACACCTCCTACGAGTGGCGCCTTTCGAAGGATGGTGAAGCCTCGGGCATCTCGGACGCGCTCTATTTCGAGAAGCGCATGGCCACCGGCAAAGCACCCTCGGTCTACGAGGTGCTCGGCGATGCCGTGCTGCGGCGCGTAGTCACCGGCGCGCTCGGACTGCCGGCTTCCCTCGCCATCCAGGAGGTAACCACCCAGGCGCGGGCCGTCACCTCCCGCATCGACCTGTCGAAGCTGACCGATCCGAAACAGGCGGCGAAGCTGGCCGAGCGCTACGTGATGTCGGCCAACAGCGCCGGCAGCGCGAGCTCCCCACTGCTCAATCTCTTCGGTTGACTCGTGGGGACCGTCGCGCCCCACGCGCTTCGCCCATCCCCGCACGCTCCTCGTGTTGGCAATCGGGCTTGCTGACGGCGGCCGTGCCGCTCTGCAACCTGCCGGTCGGCCCTATCCGGCGGCTCATCAGGCGCTGTCAGCCCGCGCGCCAGCCGAGCCGGCGGTCGAGCCAGTTGCGGTAGTCGAGCACGGCGTCCGGCGGCGGGGTCAGCAGTGCGAAGGCCTCGGCGGCGGAGGTTCCGACCAGCGGCTGATCGTCTCTGGAGGTCGCCCGCTCCTCCTCCTGCCAGCGTGGAGCGGCCATCCGCCACGCGGCCAAGCTGTCCGCCGCGCTCAGCACGGGCGCGAAGAGCGCCGCCTGGATTTGCATGGCCGCCACAGCGGCTACGACCGCGCGCGCCAGGGGTGCCGAGAGGGGAAAGGGGGCGATCTCCACCCGCTCGGTCTCGGACGGACCTGGGAAGCCGTACCAGGGCGTGGCGCCCATCGCCTGCGCGCGCGTCAGCGGGTCGGGCCCAAGGACGATCAGCGCGTCCGTCTCGCCCGCCGCAAAGGCAGCCTCTGGCATGCCCACCAGCGGCAGCGCGGTCAGGCCGAGCAGATCCAGCGCGGCGAGGGCCGCCGCCTCCGGCGCTTCGGCGGAAGGCATGGCGACCCTCAGTGGCGCGCTGCCGCGGCCGGGCAGGGGCCCCCGCCCCGCCAGCACCGCCCCGCGCCAGGAGAGCAGCAGGGGCACCCAGGCGCGCGGCTCGAAGCGCGCGCGGGGCGATCCGGTCAGGCGGGCGTGGCAGGTCCAGCCGGGCAGGGCGAGAAGACTGGGGCCCCCGGTGCCATCGAGGGTGGCGAAACGGTTCGCAGCCGTCACCCCGTCGGGCCCGCCGAGCAGGGCGAGGCGAATGGTGCCGGGCCGCTGCATCCCGCGCGCCAGGGCCTGGCCCGCCCGCGCGGCCCAGCGCGCGCAGCCACCGTCCTCCGGCCCTGGGGCGAGGATCGTCGCGCCCTCGCTCGCCCGGACGGGGATGGAGCCCAGCGTGCCGATGGCTATTGCTCCCAGACCCAGCGCCCGGCGGGTCAGGGGAGCGTCGCCTCGCGGGGCCGGCGGCGGAAGCGCGGTCATGCTGGCAGACGCTGCCGCCACGATGGGGCAGGAATGTGGCGACCGCCGCTAGTCATCATAGGCGACGAGGGACTCGAAGGCGGTACCGCCGAGCCGCTCGCGCCCCTTGAGAAAGGTCAGTTCGATCAGCGCGGCCGTGGCGGGCACCTCCGCGCCGGCCTGGCGGAGGAGCGCGATGCAGGCCGCCAGGGTGCCGCCCGTGGCCAACAGGTCGTCCAGCACCACCACGCGATCTCCGGGGCGCACGGCATCGGCCTGCATCTCGATCCGGTCCGTGCCGTATTCGAGAGCATAGTTCAGCCCGATAATCGCGCCGGGCAGCTTGCCGCGCTTGCGGAGCATGACGAAGCCGAGGCCCAACTCAAGTGCCAGCGGCGCCGCGACGAGGAAGCCGCGGCTCTCGATCCCCGCCAGCAGCGTCGGCCGGTGCGGGCGCACGATGTCGGCCAGGCGGCGCATCGCCTCCTTCCAGGCCGGCCCGTGCCGCAGCAGGGTCGAGATGTCGTAGAAGAGGATGCCCGGCTTCGGGAAATCCGGGATCCCGCGGATGTGCTGCTTCAAGTCGAGAACCTGGCTCTCGGGCGGGCTGGCGGCGGGGCTGTCGTTCATCGCGGGGCTCCGTTCGGGCGTCCGCCTCATAAGGGCCGGCCCCAGCCTGCGCAAATCACTGCCCGCGCGAAGCACCGCCTTTCGGACCAGGAGCCTCGCCAAACGAGAGGGGCACGCCGAAAGGGCTGGCCACTGCGCCCGGAATCCGGCAGGAGCGCGGGCATGTCGCGCGTTCCCGTGGCGGTCATCGCCGGAATCCTGGGCTTCCTGCTCTACATCGCAGCGGTCGTGGCGCTGGCCGATGCCGTTTTGCCGGGCCACTGGACGCTGCACGTCCTGTATTTCACCGTCGCCGGCATTGCGTGGGTCTGGCCGGCCAGCCGGCTGATGTACTGGGCAGCGCGGAAGGAGCCTCCGCGCCGCCGTTCTGTTTCCCGCCGTTAGAAGGTGCGGCTGAGATAGACCATGCCGCGCGCGGCGCAGATCTTCTGCCCGGCGAAGCACTCGCCCCGGTTGAGGTCCGTGTCGAAGTAGCCGGCGGTGAGCACGAAGTCGTATAGCTTCGTGGAGACGGTCACGTTCCAGTTCGTAAAGTCCGGCGAGCCCCAGCGGGTGTTGTTCTGGATCCACTGGTGGCCGACGCGGCCGCCAAGGGTCAGGTTGAAGGGGAGGGCCACTTCCACGCCGCCCTCGACATAGACGCCCGTGCCGGACTCGAGCTGGTAGTTAGGCGAGTAGTTGATTGCTGCCAGCACCTTCACCGGCTCGAACTCGTAGGAAGCCTTGGCCGAGACCTCGAAGTACTGCAGGTCGTAAAGGCCCGAGCCAGTCGGGTTGCGGTAGCCGGGGTAGGTATAGGCGATGCCGCCGAGATCCAGGCTCACCCCCGCGACGGTTGTCCGCCAGCCGGCCAGCGCGTCCACTTCCTGTCGGGCGTTCGTGCCCAGGAAGCTGACGTTCGAGATGAAGGCGCCGACGTAGAAGCCGGTGGTGTGCTGAATATCGATTGTGCCCTGCGCCGCCGGGCGGTTCTGCGTCTGGCTGACGCCGCGGAAGAGGTAATCGGACGAAATGGTGGGCGTGAGGCCGATGGTCAGCCCGGCGTCCTCGAGCTCGAAGGCCCCGGCCGAACCCGCGGCGAGCGAGAGGCCGAGGGCGAGTGTGACGGCAGCGACAGCATTTGTTTTCATGGTTTGATCCCCATTCACGCTCCGGCGTGGCAGGGCGCCAGCTTGCGACCGGCATGCCAACGGAACGGCTCGCACGGGGTGCTGCGTGCGGACGGTGCCGCACTGTTGCAGATCAGCCACGCGGACTGCCGCCGCGTCAGCCGCCAACGAAAAACCCCGCCAAGGTGGCTTGGCGGGGTTTACGCGGTGCTGTCGATGGTCGGAGCGAGAGGATTCGAACCTCCGGCCCCTGCGTCCCGAACACAGTGCTCTACCAGGCTGAGCTACGCTCCGTCACGACAGCGTCCGGGCGGCGGCGTATAGCGCCGTGCCGGGATGTCGGCAAGGGCAGGCGTGACGATGGCGCGCGACGGCCGTCGCAACGGGGTGAAAAGCCGGGATCGGCGACCGAATCGGGGTGCGTGCGGCGCCGGGGCGGTTACGCTCCCTTCATCTAACCCGGAAGGTTCTCATGCCGCATCGTATGCCCCGTCTCGCCGCTCTGCTTGCCGTTCTGTCGCTTCTCGGCGCCGGCGCGGCCCTCGCGCAGTCAGACTCCGTCGCCACCCGCAAAGAGGGACTGAAGCGCATGCAGGGGCATCTGGAGGCGATCACGCCCGTGGCCTCCGCCGGCGGCAACGTGCGCGAGACGGTGCCGCGCACCGAAGACCTGATCGCCTTCTTCACGGGCTTCCCCGCGCTCTTCCCGCCGGGCTCCGACAACAACGGCTCGAAGGCACTGCCGAGCGTCTGGGCGGACCGCGCAGGTTTCGAGGCGGCGGCGGCGAATGCCGTGAACGCCGCGGGCGCGTTGCGCAACGCCGCCGCCAGCGGCGACGCGGCGGCGACCGCCCAGGCCGTCCGCGCCATGGGTGGTGCCTGCGGCGCCTGCCACCGCAACTTCCGCGGTCGCTGAATCGGGCGGGGGAGGGGCTCCCGCCTCCCCTAACCCTGGCGCGCGATCATCGTCACGACGCCTGCGGCGACAGCCAGCAGCGCCAGGGCAAGCCAGGGATTGCCCAGGCGCGGCGCCCGCGCGGCCAGAGCCGCTGGCACGCGCTTGAAGCCCGTGACCATCGGCCGCACGAGGTCGTGCCGCTTCAGCCCCGCATAGGCGAGCACCACCAGCACGTGCAGCGCGACAAGCACGAGAATGAGGTCGAAGTTGATCAGGTGGATGCTCCGCGCCGTGTCCGCCGTGGCGCCGGAGACACTGCGCGCGAGCGGCCCCTTCGTCAGGATGCCGTCATCGGTGAAGAGGCCGGACACCGCCTGGGTCAGCAGCACGAGCAGCATGACCAGCACCATCCACCCCCCGGCGGCGTTGTGCCCGATCTCCGTGTCCGGCTCGCGCCGTGTGAGATGGCGTAGGTGGCGAAACCCCTCCATCGGGGAGCGGAGGAAGCGCGTGAAGCGCGCCGTATCGGAGCCGGCGATACCCCAGCCGAGGCGGAACAGCAGCAGCGTCAGGATCACCTCGCCCGAGAGCATGTGCCACTCGTAGCGCTCGGTCTCGGCGGCCCACCAGGAGAAGCCGATCAGCAGAACCAGGGCCCAGTGCACCGCCCGGATCCAGCCATCCCAGACCTTCACCTTCACCAGCGGACCCTGCGCCCGCTCCGTCGGCTCCGCCATCGGCCTCTCCGTTCGCCACCATCGAGGGAAGGATAGGGAGGGTAAGGGGCCTTCGCCCAGGCCCCCTGGCCGCGACGGGCGGGGGCGGCCTCGGATGCGCCCTTGTGGGGGCCGGGGCGCGCGGCTTAGTTGCGTGCCCATGACAAGAGCAGCGCGCCTGCGAGTCGCCGGCGCGGCGGTTCTCGCCGCCCTGGCGGCAGGGGCCTATCACGCATCGGGTGAACAGCCGGGGGCTGCGCCCTGGCGCTGGCCGGGCGCAGACTCGCGCATGTCCGCGGGCGCGCCTCCCGCACCGGCCACCCGGCCCTTGCCCGCCGATGCCATGGCCGAGCCGGTGCCCCGTCCTGCCGCCGAGCTGCCCCGCTTCGACGTGGTTCGCCTAGGCACCCGCGGGATGGCCGTGACGGCGGGCCGCTCCTCCCCGGGGGCGGAGGTGGTGCTCCTCGATGGCGGTGAGGAGATCGGCCGCGCCCGCGCGGACGGGCGCGGGGAATGGGTCATCCTTCCGCCGGAGCCCCTCGCCGGCGGCCCGCGCGAGTTGTCGCTCCGCTCGCGCCTCCCCGGCGGTGAGGAGCTGCGAGGCCCGGACACCGTGCTCGTGGTGGGCCCGGCCCGGCTGGAACCGCCATTAGCCAGCTTGCCGGCCACCGCGCCGTCCGACCCTGGATCGGCGGCGCCGCCCTCCCTCGTGCTCCTCCTCCCCCCGATCGGCGCCGCGGCCCCGCGCCGCCTTTCCCCCTCGGCCGGGCCCGTGGCGCTCGGGCTCGACGTGCTGGACTATGACGAGGCAGGCGGCATGGTTTTAGCCGGCACCGCCCCGCCCGGCGCGCGGCTTCGCGTCTATGCTGATGACCGACACCTCGGGGACACCGCGGCCAACGAGACCGGCCGCTGGTCCCTGGGCCTCGAGGAGCCGCCGGTGGCGGGCCAGCACATCCTCCGGGTGGAGGAATTGGCGCGCACTGGCCGCGCGGCCCCGGCGGGGCGGATCCAGGTGGCCTTCGAGCGCGAGTTCCTTCCCCCCGGCGTCCTCCGCGAGGGCCGCCTGGTGGTCCAGCCAGGGCACAACCTCTGGCGTATCGCCCGCGACAGCTACGGCCGCGGGGCGCGCTATACCGTGATCCTCAGCGCCAACCGGGAGGGGATCCGCCATCCCGACCGGATCTTCCCCGGCCAAGTCCTCACCCTGCCGCTCACGGACTGAGGCGGGGCGGCCGCGCTTCAGGGTTGTCCGGGCGGGCGGGAGAAACCATAACGCGCACTCGTCCGCTCCCTGTCCCCCATCTCCTGGATCATCATGTCACTCGGGCACAGCCTGCGCCTCGTCATCGCGCCGCCGCATCCGGCGGGGCGCCCCTTCCTCATCGGCGGTGCCGGCGTTGCCGTGATCGGGGGCGCCATCCTTGGAAGCTGGCTCTTCTGGCTCGGTGCGGCCTTCACCGGCTTCTGCCTCTATTTTTTCCGGGACCCCGAGCGCGTGACGCCGACCCGCCCAGGCCTCTTCATCGCACCCGCCGACGGGCACGTGGTTTCGGTCGAGCCCGCGGTGCCGCCGGAGGAATTGGGCCTCGGCCCGGCCGCCCGCTGGCGGGTGGCGATCTTCCTCTCGGTGCTCGACGTGCACGTGAACCGGGTTCCGATCGACGGCACCGTCACCCGCATCGCCTATCGCCACGGCGCCTTCGTCAATGCCTCCCTGGACAAGGCGAGCGTGGACAACGAGCGCAACGCCTTGGCCATCCGCATGACGGATGGGCGCGACATCGCGGTGGTGCAGATCGCGGGCCTCATCGCCCGCCGCATCCTCTGCGACGTGCGCGAGGGCAGCCGCGTCCGCACGGGCGAGCGCTTCGGCATCATCCGCTTCGGCAGCCGCACGGACCTCTACCTGCCCGAGGGCGTGCGCCCGCTGGTGGAGGTGGGCCAGACGATGATCGGTGGCGAGACGATCATCGCCGACCTCGCCGCCCCCGTCGCCACCCCCATCCGGGCCTGACGGCGCATGGGCACGCCGCCGCGCCGGTTCCGCTTCGCCCCTCAGCGGTTCCGGCCAAAGGGCTCCGGCCGGCTGCCCGGCCTGTCCTTCAACCGGCTACTGCCGAACATCCTCACGATGGTCGGCCTCTGCGCGGGCATGACGGCGATCCGCTTCGCCCTCGATAGCCGATGGGAGCTGGCGGTCACCCTGATCGTGGTCGCGGCCATCATCGACGGGATCGACGGTCGGCTGGCGCGGCTGCTGAAGGCCACCTCCCGCTTCGGGGCGGAGTTCGACAGCCTCTCGGACTTCCTCTGCTTCGGCGTGGCGCCCGCCTTCATCCTCTTCCTCTGGACGCTGCACGACGCCAGGGGCTTCGGCTTCATCCCCTGCCTTCTCTTCGCCGCCTGCATGGCGCTGCGCCTCGCGCGCTTCAACGCGGCGATCGACGCACCGCTCCAACCCGGGGCTACGCCGCGCCCGCCGGGCTTCTTCACGGGCGTGCCAGCTCCGGCCGGGGCTGGCCTGGCGCTTTTCCCGGTTTTTGCCGCCCTGACCTTCGAGGGCTGGGGCTGGACCGGCCTCGCGGGCGCCATCCGTCACCCCGTCTTCTCGGCCCTCGTGCTGGTGGTCGTCGCGGGGCTGCTGGTCAGCACCCTGCCAACCTGGTCGTTCAAGAACTACAAGGTACCCCGCAAGGCGGTACTGCCTCTGCTGCTCGGGGCCGCCGGCTACGTCGCGCTGCTGGTCGCGGAGCCCTGGGCGGCCATCGCCGCGGCCGGTCTGGCCTATGCGGCGATGATCCCGCTCTCCTTCCGCTCCTACCAGCGGGCGAGGGCGCGGATGGAGCAGCCGGGCGAGGAGCTCAGCCCGGCCGTGCCCCTGACCGGGCCCTAACCCCGCGGCGTCGCGACGAGGATGCCCTTCTCGCGCAGCTCGGCGACCTCCTCCGCCGTGTAGCCGGCGGCCAGCAGCACCTCCTCGCCGTGCTCGTTGAAGGCGGGCGGCACGGCGCGGGCGCCGCCGGGCGTGCGCGAGAGCTTGATAGGCGTGTTCAGCGCGCGGAACTCGCCGATCTCGGCCACCATGTTCCGCGCGGCCGTGTGGGGCGCGGCCACGGCTTCGTCCACGAACAGCACTGGCCCGGCGGGCAGCCCGGCCTTGAGCATCCGGTCACAGAGCGCGTGCCCATCCTCCGTATGGAGTCGGGCGGCCAGGACAGTGTCGAGGTCTGCGCGGTTCACCACGCGGTCCCCGTTGGTGGCGAAGCGCGGATCGTCCACCAGATGCTCCAGCCCCAGAAAGCCGCAGAACTTCCGCCAGGCGGGCTCGTTCCCGCAGGCGACGAAGATCTCGCAGGTCGCCGTGCGGAACTTCGAGTAGGGGGAGATGTTCGGGTGCGGGTTGCCCGTGGCCGCCGGGCGCTTGCCGTTGAGGAAGTGATTCGCCGCCTGCGGATGCAGCAGCGCCATGCCGCAATCGTGCAGCGTCATGTCGACATACTGCCCGCGCCCGGAGCGCTCCCGCTCCTGCAGCGCCATGAGGATGCCGATGGTGGAGTAGAGGCCGGTCGCGAGGTCCACCACGGGCGTTCCCATCCGCAGCGGCCCGCTGCCGGGCTCCCCGTTGATGGACATCAGCCCGACCATCGCCTGCACGATGGCGTCATACCCGGGCAGCCCGCCGAGCGGCCCCGTGGCGCCGAAGCCGGAGACGCGGCAGTGCACCAAGCGGGGGAAGCGCTCGCTCAGCTTGTCGTAGCCGATGCCCCACTTCTCCATGCTGCCGGGCTTGTAGTTCTCCACCAGCACGTCCGCGCCCTCCAGCAGGCGCAGCAGGACTTCCCGCCCCTCGGGCTTGGAGAGATCGAGCGCGATGCTCCGCTTGTTGCGGTTCACGCCGAGGAAGTAGCTGGCGGTGCCATCCAGGAAGGGCGGACCCCAGGCGCGGACCTCGTCGCCCTGGGGCGGCTCGATCTTGATCACCTCCGCCCCGTGATCCGAGAGGATCATGGTGCAGTAGGGTCCGCCGAGAACCCGCGTGAGGTCGATCACCCTTATCCCGGCCAGGGCGCCAGGGCTCACGGCGCGGGAATCCGCTCCGGTTTCGGCGGTCGGCAGCGCGTCGGTCATGGTTCTTCCTCCGTGCCCTGTTTCTGCCCCCGCCCGGCGCGGCGCTCAAGGCCGCCCCGGAGAATCGCACATCCTTTACAGTTCCCGTGCAGGAGCCTTCTCTTCCCCACAGGGAGAGGGAGCGAGACGATGTCTTTCTGGCGTAGAACCGAGAGGACAACCCTGCGGGCGGAGGCGGTCGAGCCCGGGCGGCGGCGCTTCCTGGCGCTGGGCTGCGCGTGCTGCGCCGCGCTGGCGCTTCCCGCCCTGCCGGCCGGCGCCGCCGTCCCGCCGGCGGTGCAGCGCCACCTGGACCTCGCCAAGGAGGCGGCCGGCAATGATCTCGGCGCCTATCTCCGGCTGGGCAACACCGCGCTCACGCCTCCGGCCGCCCCGCAGGTCAATCTCGGCCCGCTCATCAACCAGCCCGTGCCGCCGCCGGGCCAGGCCTTCGATAACCTGTTCTACGTGGGGGCCCGCTGGGTCAGCGCCTGGATCATCCGCACCTCCGACGGGCTGATCCTGATCGACGCCCTGAACAACGACGACGAGGCGGAGCGCGTCATCGGCGGGGGCATGCGCCGCCTCGGCCTGGACCCCGCGCAGATCCGGTATCTGGTCATCACCCACGGCCACGGTGATCACTACGGCGGCGCCGGCTGGGTGAAGCGCGTCGCCTCGCCGAAGATCGTCGCGTCCGAGACCGACTGGACGATGATGGCGACGAAGCTGGAATTTGACGCGCCGGAATGGGGCCGCCCGCCCCAGCGGGACGTCGCGGTGAATGACGGAGACCGGATCACCCTGGGCGACACCGCCGTCGAGGTGCTGGTGACGCCGGGCCATACCAGGGGCACGATCTCCCTTCTCTTCACCGTCCGGCAGGGCGGGCAGGAGCACCGGGCGCTGCTCTGGGGCGGCACCGCCTTCAACTTCGGGGCGCAGCCCGACCGGATGGAGCGCCTGCAGGGCTACATCGACGCCACCGCCCGCCTCCGAGACATCGCCCGCCAACGGAACGTGGACGTCTTCATCTCCAACCACGCCGGCTATGACGAGGCGATCACGAAGCTGGCGGCCATGCCGTCCGCGGGGCGCAACCCTTTCGTGATCGGCGCGGACACCACGGCACGGGCCCTTACCGTCATGCACGAATGCGCCCGGGCGACGATGGAGGCCTGGAAGACCTGACGCCTCGCCGCCGGGCGCATCCCTCTCAGGCCGCGAGGTCCCGCATCACCTTGATCAGGTCCGACTTGCCCTCGAAGCCGATGCCGGGCAGGTCGGGCATGGTGATGTAGCCGCCCTCCACCCGCACGCCGTCGGGGAAGCCGCCATAGGGCTGGAAAAGGTCCGGGTAGCTCTCGTTGCCGCCCAGCCCCAGCCCGGCCGCGATGTTCAGCGACATCTGGTGCCCGCCATGCGGGATGCAGCGGGAGGGCGACCAGCCTGCGATCGAAAGCTCCTTCAGCGTGCGCTGGTACTCGCAGAGGCCGTAGGAGAGGGCGCAGTCGAATTGCAGCCAGTCCCTGTCCGGGCGCATCCCGCCGTAGCGCAGCAGGTTGCGGGCGTCCTGGTGGCTGAACAGGTTCTCGCCGGTCGCCATCGGCCCGGGGTAGAACTCCGCCAGCGCGGCCTGGAGCGCGTAGTCCAGCGGGTCGCCCGCCTCCTCGTACCAGAAGAGCGGGTAGTCGCGGAGCATCTTGGCGTAGGCGATGGCGTCCTCGAGCCCGAGGCGGCCGTTCGCGTCCACCGCCAACTGCGCCTTGCCGTCCAGCTCCTTCAGCACGCCCTCGATCCGCGGGCGGTCCTCGGCGATGCCGTTGCCGATCTTCATCTTCACGACGGAGTAGCCGCGGTCGAGATAGCTGCGCATCTCCGCCCGCAGCTGCTCGATCCCCTTGCCCGGATAGTAGTAGCCGCCGGCCGCGTAGACGAAGACGCGCGGATCGGCCTCCCGCCCGTGCCGTTCCGCCAGCAGCCGGAAGAGCGGCTTGCCGGCGATCTTCGCCACGGCATCCCACACCGCCATGTCGATCGTGCCGACCGCCACGGACCGCTCCCCGTGCCCGCCCGGCTTCTCGTTCTTCATCAGGGTGGCCCAGATCCGTTCCGGATCCAGGTTGTCGCCGGCGTCGTTCAGGAGGGATTCCGGCGGCGCCTCCAGCAGGCGGGGCGCGAAGCGTTCCCGGATCAGCCCGCCCTGGCCGTAGCGGCCATTGGAGTTGAAGCCGTAGCCCACCACCCGCCGGCCGTCCCTCACCACGTCCGTCACCACCGCGACGAGCGAGAGGGTCATCTTGCTGAAGTCGATATAGGCGTTGGCGATGGAGGAGGCGATCGGCGCCGTCACCTCCTTCAGGTCCACGATGCGCATGGGCGGTCCTCCGGTAAGCGGTGCGCACCATGGGCCGGGCGCCGCGCCGCGCCAAGGTCAGGCCGCGGCAGCGCGGCCCCAGACGCGGGCGCAGAAATCGGGATAGGTCTCCGCCATCTCGTCGCAGACCGGGCCGCGCAGCAGGGCCAACTCCGCCTCGGTGGGATCGGGCGTCACCGGCACCTCGGCCGGCGCATCGAAGTCGAAGCCCGTCTCAGTGCGGATCGAGGCGAGGCTCTCCCCGGGATGGACGCTCTCCAGCACGAAGCGCGCCCGCTGGGCGTCGAAGCGGAACACGCAGCGCCCCGTCACCAGCGCCTGCGCCGTGCCGCGCCGGAACACCTCGGGCGGAGAGGTGCCGGGGGCCGAGACATGGTCCACATGCGGCACCAGCACGCGCGGCGAGTGCTCCTCGCGGAAGAGGATCGTGCGCGGTGTCATGAGGTACATGAAGGCGGAGCCGAAGCTGCCGGGAAACCGCACCGCGTCGCCCGGCCATTCCCCGGTGCCGATGAGGTTGAGGCTCGCCCCCCCGTCGATCTGCCCGCCGCCGAGAAAGAAGAGGTCGATCCGCCCCTGCCCGGTGAGGTCGAACAGCTCCCGCGACCCTTCGGTGAAGGGATTGCCCGAGCGCTTGTGCAGAAGGGAAAGCCGCACGGGGTGACCGGACTTCGCGACCAGCCAGCAGGCCGCCGCCGGGATGGGGGAGGCCGCACCGACCGCGATGTGGCGTGCGGGTGGCGCCGAGGGGTCGAGAATGAGCCGCGCCAGCGCCGCCGCCAGCCGCTCCTCGGGCTGCACCGCACTCATTCGGCGGCGATCCGGGCGGCCTGGGCGAATACATGCTCGTCCACCCACGCCCGGAAGCCTTCCTCCGTCCGCGCGGCGCGGGCATAGGCGGCGACATAGGCGGCATCGAAGCCGTACTCGTCGAGCAGCGCGACCGGATGTGCCCCGCGCTCCGCCACGGCAAAGGCCTCGACATAGGTGGCCGAGATGGTGCCGGCGGCCAGGCGCTCGTCCTCCAGCAGGTTACCGGGCACCACGCGCTCGACCGTCGCCAGCAGCCTGCGGGAGGCATGGGCAAGAGTCGCAAGCTCCCGCCGCCGCCCCACCCAGAGATTGCCCGCCTCGTCCGCCATCACGGCGTGGATGGCGGCCACTTCCGGCTGCAGGGCCGGCACCAGCAGGATCAGGTCCGGCGCCTCGGACATCGGGTTCTGCACGACCCGCCAGTCCGGCCGGTGCGCCAGGATATCGCTGCCGATCACCCCGCGCAGCGGCATGAACGGCACGCCCTTCTCGGCGGCCTGGAGCATGGTGTGGATGGCCGGGCAGGTCGCGTCCCGCACGACGATGCTTCCCGCCCGCACGGCGGCCGAGAAGCGCGGAGCGAAGCCAGCCTCGCCGAGGGAGACGGCGCTCGTCTCCACCTCCGCCACGCAGCCCGCGCCGATCAGCAGGTCCGTCGCGAAGCCGGAGACGGGCACGCCCAGCAACCGCAGCCCGCGCGCGCCCCGCCGGACCAGCGCCCTGGCCAGCGCGACGGAGGGAAGGGAGTTGTCGGGCGGCAGAGCCAGCAGCGCGCCGTCCGGCACGGATGCGGCGAGGGCTTCGGGGCTCGACGGCGTCATGGCGGTTCCTCCGGAACGGCAAGCTAGGCGCCCGCGCGGCTAGCCGAAAGGGCTCGCATTCAGCGCGGCCAGCGCGGCCCAGGCATTGGCGGCCAGGTGCCCGCGCGCGGGGTAGAGGAAGTCCGCCGCCCCGGGCTGAAGCCCCGTGCCGAGGCCGGTGGTCAGCCAGGGGAGGCTGGCGGCGGCGATCCAGCCATCCCTGCGCCGGTGCCGCGCGATGGTCGCCGCGAAGCGGGCGGCCAGCGCGTCCCGGCGTAGGCGGCGCAGCAGCAAGGCCGCCTGCGCCGTGCCCTCCAGCCAGATGCCGTCGCGGTCGTCGTTGAAGTCGAGGCCGTCCAGCTCCGCCGCCGGAGCCCCTGCGGGCAGGCCGTGCCGGGCCAGCACCCAATCGAGTGCCTCCGCATATCCCCTTTCGGGAAAGGCGAGCGGCGGCCAAAGATTGGCATCGAGCGCGCTGCCCGCGTTCACCGCGCCTTCCGGCGTCAGGCCCATCGCGAAGCGCCGCTCAGCCGGCAGCCACATGGACCGGAGGAAGCCCGCCGCGTGTCCGGCCGCAGCCTCACGGCCCAGGCGCGCGAAGGCGATCGCTAGGTCAAGGTTCTGCTCGGTGCTGATCCAGGCCAGGGAATCCGGCGAGGGCTCGTGCCCGATCGTGCCCCCGCGATAGCCCTGCGGGGCCCGCAGCCCCTCCAGCCAGTCCGCCGCGCGTCCGGCTGCCCGCGTGAAAGGGGCGTCGCCCAGCGCGGTCCAGAGAAGGATGGCGAAGGCGATGGGCCCGGCGGCGCTGCCGGCCTGGTATCCGTCCTCCAGCCATCGCCCCGCCGCCGCATCCCACCAGCCCGGCGGGCGGACACTGCGGGGTGCATCCGGGAAGATCCGACCGGCGGCATAGGCGTTTCGCAGGCGGCCATCGGTCCAGAACCGGTCCTCCTCCTGCGCAAGCCGCAGCGCTTCCGCAATCCGCTCGGCCTCGGCACGGCCTCCCGCAGCCAGCAGGGCGAGCCCGGCGAGGGCGTTGTCGTAGGTGAAGGCGACCTCCGCATGGACCCGGTCGAAGGCTTCGCGCCCGTCCGTCGTAAAGGACTTCAGCAGCACCGGCCCCTCCGACGCGGCGAGCGCCGCGCGGATCGGCGCCAGGGCCTCGCGTGCGAGAGCTGGCCAGTCGGGCGCCGTCGCCGCCCGCGCCGGTCCGGGCGGCAGCATCGCGGTTGCCAGAGGAGCGGAGACGAGGGTCCGGCGCGCCACTCGCGGCGGCCCCTCTCGTGGCGGGGTCATGCTCCGCATCTGGGGCCTCCTTCCGCCGCGCGGCTAGGGGGGCCCTATGAAAGAGCCGCGCCGCGCGCGATACCGGGGGCGACCGTGCCGAAGAGGAAGCTGCGATGGAGCCGAGCCGCCAGGAGTTCCGCGACGCCATGGCCCGGCTCGGCGCGGCCGTGACCATCGTGACCACGGACGGCCCGGCGGGGCGCGTCGGCATCACCGCCAGCGCCGTCTGCAGCGTGACCGACACGCCACCGACCATCATCGTCTGCATGAACCGCACGAGCAGCCTCAATCCCGTGGCCAAGGCGAACGGCGTGCTCTGCGTGAACGTCCTTCCGGCCGATGCGCAGGAGATGGCGAACATCTTCGCCGGCTTCACCGGCGCCGACCAGGTCACCCGTTTCGACGAGGGGCACTGGACAGAGCTTGCGACCGGTGCGCCCGCGCTGGAATCAGCCGTCGTCGCCATCGATTGCGCGGTGGAGGAGGTGGTGGAGAAGGGCACGCACAGCGTGATCTTCGCCCAGGTCCGCGCCATCCGCCTCGGCCCCGCGCGCCCCGCGCTGATTTGGTTCTCCCGCAACTACCACCCGGTGGGCGTGCCAGAATAAGAAAAGGGGCCCGGCGAACCGGACCCCCTCTCCAAGATCTCGCCTGGCTCAGACCACGTTGCGACGGGAGGCGAGATAGACCATGTCGCGCGTGCCCGTGCGCGCCCCGATGACGGCGGCGATCGCCCCCAGCGCCAGCGCGGCGAAGAGCGAGAAGGCCGTGATCGAGGCCGCCTTGGCGGAGGCGTCGGCCGCCTCGCGGGCACGGCGCTCGGCTTCCTGCGCGGTGCGCTGCGCCTCGGCCTCGTAGGCCTGCACGCGGGTCGCGGCGTCCTGCTCGGAGATGCCGGCCTCGGCGGCCACGAGGCGGTTCAGCCGCGTGCGGTCGTCGCCCGAGAGGTCACCGCCCGCGATCCGCTTGCCGATGAGCTGCGTGATCTCGGCGCCGCGCTGCTCCGTTGTCATCCGCGCGGGGTCGGCAGGGCCGGAGAGCGCGGCACGGGCCCGCTCGGCGAGCTGGCCCGGATCGACCTGCGGCGCGGCGGAGCGCACGACCTGGCCGGCGCCGGAGGTGACGGTACCCATCACGCCCGAAAGCGCCGAGCCCGCCGTATTGGCCGCACCGGAGACGAGGCTGCCGATCAGCACCGCCGAGACGAGATAAGCGGTCGCCCAGACCGCCGCGCCGTGCAACGTCGCATCGCTGCGGTCCGAGGTGCCGGAGAGCCGCGCCGCCACATAGCCGCCGATCGCCAGGCCGAGGAGGTTCGCGAAAAGCAGCCAGACGGCACTCGCGATGCCCATGGTGCTGGCGGCCGGCGAATCATGCGCCTGGGCGTCCACCGTGGTCAGCCCGATGCCGGCGCCGAGAATATTCAGCGCCGTACCGATGACGATGGCCACCAGCGCACCCGCGAGGATGGCGCCCCAGGAGATGCGGTGCCGCAGCACCGGCGCGCCCTCTGGCACCACCGGTTGGGAGGTTTGGTACTGTGATTGGTTGGTTGCCGACATGCGCCTGAATCCCTTTGCTGTGGCCTTGTGGCCCGGCCGTGCAACGGGACCCTCTGCAAGGGGTTGCCCATGGCGGGGAACAGCACATGACGATGTGGTAAGGCAGCCACGTCATGGGTTAGGGCCGCCACCCCGGAAACGCAGAAGGCCCCGGCGGTGACCGCCGAGGCCTTCACATCGCGTGGCCGGTTCGCGGCCGCGCTGTCCTGGTGACCCGTACAGTTCGCTAGGTCACGCGGTGCGATTCAGATTCCTAAGAGAACCCGAACCGATCGCGTTCAGCCCTGCACGGTGATCCGGACTGCGGTCACGGAACCCTGGTTAATGCGATGAGACACCGGATCACCTCCTTTCAGTTGTTGACGAAGAGGAAGATGGGAGATGCCCGGTGCCGCTTCAAGTACTGATCAGGCGCCCACCTCGGCGTAGCTGCCGTTCTTCCAGACGTAGAAGACGTAATCCGGAATGGTCACGTCGCCCTTGCGGTCGAAGCTCATCGGACCGAGCACCGTCTGCCAGGGGCCGGAGGACTTGATCGTCTCGGCCACGCGCCGCGGATCCACCGTGCCCGCCTTCTTCGCCGCCTCGGCCCAGACCTGGGTGGAGGCGTAGGTGTAGAGCACGAAGCCCTCGGGATCGACGTTGCGGGCGCGGAAGCGGGCTACCACCTCGGCCGCCGTCGGGCGCTTCCGCGGGTCGGAGGGGAAGGTCATCATCGTGCCCTCTCCGGCAGCGCCGCTGATCTGCCAGAACTCGTTCGTCATCAGCGCGTCGCCGCCGATGAGCGTGACGGCCATGCCCTGCTCCTTGGCCTGGCGCACGATCAGCCCGGCTTCGGTATGATAACCGCCGACATAAATGACCTCGATGTTCGCGGCCTTCAGGCGGGAGACGAGGGCGTTGTAGTCGCGCTCGCCGGGCGTGTAGGCGGAGTAGATCGTCTCCGTCGTGCCGGCGGCGTTCAGCGCCTTCTTCGTCTCGTCCGCCAGGCCCTTACCGTAGGCGGAGTTGTCGTGAAGGATCGCGACGCGCTTGCCCTGGAAATTCGCCGCGATGTACTTGCCGGCCACCGCGCCCTGCTGGTCGTCGCGCCCGCAGGTGCGGAAGGTGTTCCAGCTTCCCTCGTCCGTGTAGCGCGGGTTTGTGGAAGCCGGGCTGATCTGCACCACGCCCTCCTCCGCATAGACCTTGCTTGCGGGGATGGAGGAGCCGGAGCAGTAGTGGCCGATCACCGCCCGGACCTGCCGCCCGGCGAGCTGGTTCGCGACCGAGACGGCTTGGCGCGGGTCGCAGGCGTCGTCTCCTGTTTCAAGCACGAGCTGCTGGCCGAGGATGCCGCCCGCCGCGTTGATGTCGGTCACCGCCTGGGTCGCGCCCTCCTTCATCTGCGCGCCGAAGGTGGCGTTGGCGCCGGTGAGGGGACCTGCGACAGCGATGCGGATGGGCCCGCGGGCCTGGGCCATGGCGCCGCCGGCGGAGAGCAGGGCCGGGGTCGCGATGGAGGCACCCAGAAGGGTGCGGCGCTGGATGGTCATCGGTCTTGCCTCTGGTTAGTGCGGTTGGCGAAAGCCTAAGACGCGGCCCGCCCCGGCTTCAATGGGTTCCGAGATAGGCGTCGCGGATCTCCGGGCGCGCCAGAAGCTCCGCCCCCGTGCCCTCGAGCGTGATGCGGCCGGTGACGAGCACATAGGCGCGGTGCGCGAGCCGCAGCGCCTGGTTGGCGTTCTGCTCCACCAGCAGCACGGTCAGCCCCGTCTGCTCGTTCAGCGCGCGGATGGCCGAGAAGATCCCGCGCACCACCAGCGGTGCGAGACCGAGGGAGGGCTCGTCCAGCAACAGCAGCCGCGGCCGCGACATCAGCGCCCGCCCGATCGCGAGCATCTGCTGCTCCCCGCCCGATAGCGTGCCGCCGCGCTGCGTCTCGCGCTCCTTCAGGCGGGGGAAGAGCGTGAAGGCCTGCTCCAGCCCCGGGCCTGGATCGACGCCGAAGGCCTGGGCGCCCATCAGCAGGTTCTCGCGCACGCTCATGCGCGGGAAGATGCGCCGGCCCTCCGGTGCCTGGGCGATGCCGGCGCGGGCGATCTCGTGCAGGGGCATCGCCGTGATGTCGCGCCCCTCGAACAGGACCCGCCCGGCGCGGGCGCGAGGGGAGCCGAAGATCGTCATCAGCAGCGTGGACTTGCCGGCGCCGTTCGCGCCGATCAGCGTGACGATCTCGCCCTTGTTCACGTGCACGGAGACGCCGCGCAGGGCCTCCACCGCGCCGTAGGCGGCGGTGACGCCGTCGAGTTGCAGCAACGCGCTCATGCCGCGCCCTCCGCGGGTACGGAAGGCGCGTCGTCCTCGTCGCCCTCGCCGAGATAGGCGGAGATCACCCGCTGATCCGCGCGTACCTCGGCCGGGGTGCCATCGGCGATCTTCTGGCCGTGGTCCAGCACCACCACCCGGTCGGAGATGCGCATCACCACGCCCATGTCGTGCTCGATCAGCAGGATGGAGCAGCCGCCATCGCGGATGAGCCGGATCAGCTCGGCCAGTTCCTCGGACTCGCGGGGGTTGAGTCCCGCCGCCGGCTCGTCCAGGCAGAGCAGCACGGGATTGGTGCACATGGCCCGCGCGATCTCGAGCCGCCGCTGCGCGCCGTAGGGCAGGGCGCCCGCAGGGTCGTCCGCGCGATCGAGCAGCCGGGTCGCTTCCAGCCAGCGCCGGGCCAACGCCACCGCCTCGCGCTCCGCCTGCCGGTAGCGGCCGAGGCCGAAGGCGGCGCCGATGCCGAAGAAGGTCGCGGCCTGCAGGGTGTTGTGCTGCGCGACGAGAAGGTTCTCCAGCACCGTCATGCCGGGGAAAAGCCGGATGTTCTGGAAGGTGCGCGCCACGCCGCTGCGGGCGATCCGGTGGCCGACCGTCGCGTGCAGCGGCTTCTGGCCGGCGGGCCCGTGCAGGATGATCTCGCCCGCGCTCGGCTTGTAGAAGCCGGTGATGAGGTTGAAGACCGTCGTCTTACCCGCGCCGTTGGGCCCGATCACCGCGGTGATGTCGCCGGCCATGGCGTCGAAAGAGACGCGGTTCACGGCGGTCAGCCCGCCGAAGCGCATGACCAGCTCCCGCACCTGGAGGATCGGCGCGCTCATCCGTGACCCCCTCCGACGAGGTCGCCCGAGATCGCCTTGCGTTCCCCAAGCGCGACGGAGGGCTTGCGGGAGGAGACCAGCCCGCGCGGCCGCCACACCATGATCACCACCATGGCCGCGCCGAAGACGAGCATCCGGTACTCCTCGAAGTCGCGGAAGGCCTCGAAGCCGCCGATGAGCACCAGCGCCGCGATGGCGACGCCGAGCTGGCTGCCGAGCCCCCCCAGGACGACGATGGCGAGGATGATGGCGCTCTCGATGAAGGTGAAGCTCTCGGGCGAGACAAAGGCCTGGCGCGTCGCGAAGAAGGCGCCGGCGAAGCCGCCGAACATGGCGCCGATGGCGAAGGCCGTCAGCTTCGTGTTCGTCACGTTGATGCCGAGCGCGCGGCAGGCGATCTCGTCCTCCCGCAGCGCCTCCCAGGCGCGGCCGAGCGGCTGGCGACGCAGGCGGAGCGTCACCCAGTTCGTCAGCAGCGCGAGCACGAGGATGAGGTAGTAGAGGAACACCGCCCTGTGCGTGGGGGAGGGTTCCAGCCCGAAGAAATCCGCGAAGCTGCCGGGCCCGCCGCCCGCGCTGAAGCTCAGCCCGAAGAAGGAGGGGCGCGGGATGCCAGAGATGCCGTTCGGCCCACCCGTCAGCGAGACCCAGTTGAGCAGCACCACACGGATGATCTCGCCGAAAGCCAGCGTCACGATCGCCAGGTAATCGCCGCGCAGCCGCAGCACCGGAAAGCCGAGCAGCATGCCCGCGAAGGCCGCGAAGATCCCCGCCAGTGGCAGGCAGACCCAGAACGACAGCCCGTAGGTGGTCGAGAGCAGCGCGTAGGTATAGGCGCCGACCGCGTAGAAGGCGACGTAGCCGAGGTCCAGCAGCCCCGCGAGCCCGACCACGATGTTCAGCCCCCAGCCGAGCATCACATAGGTCAGCACGAGCACGCCAAGGTCGAGACCGTAGCGCGTCGTCCAGGGCAGCAGCGGCATCAGCACGGCAAAGGCGAGGAAGAGCGGCGCCACGAAGGTGCCGATGCGCGCGAGCTGCGCCGTGCGCCGCGCCGTCCGCGGCCTGCCCGCCGGCCGCAGGGAGGACCACAGGTTCATTGCCAGCCGCCCGGCGAAGACGATGCCGACGAGGATCGCGACATCCGCCCAGCGCGTGCGCAGGATCAGCCCGCCGCCGCTCGGCCCGACATCCGTCCGCAGCCCCACCAGCGGCACGAAGAGGCCGAGGGCGACTAAAGCCGCGAGCCCCGCGTCGCGCAGCGCGTGCACGAGCGGCGGCCGCGGCGCGGGCGCCTCCGGTCCACGCGGGATGCCGCCCATCTCGCCCGGCGCGGGCACGCCGTCGTCGTTGTGGGGCACGCCGCCCAGATGCGGCCCTTCCGGCAGGCGGGCACCGCTCATACCTTCTCGACCTCGGCGCGGCCGAGCAGGCCACTGGGGAGGAAGATCAGCGTCGCGATGAGGATCGCGAAAGCCGCCACGTCCTTGTAGGCCGGGTTCAGCTCCCGCAGCAGGAACATGTCCTGCCCGGCATAGGCGCTCCACAGCGTCTCGATCAGCCCGATCAGCAACCCGCCCAGCAGGGCCCCTGGCAGCGAGCCCACGCCCCCCAGCACCGCCGCGGTGAAGGCCTTCACGCCCACGATGAAGCCCATAAAGAAGTCGGCCAGGCCGTAGCGCAGGAGGTAGAGCGTGCCGGCCACGGCCGCGAGGGCCGCGCCGATGACGAAGGTGATGCTGATCGTGCGGTCCGTATCAATGCCCAGCAGGCCCGCCATCTTCCTGTCCTGCTCGCAGGCGCGCATCGCCCTGCCGAGCTTCGTGCTCGTTACAAGCCAGGTGAAGATCGCGAGCACCGCGAGCGTCACCACCACGATGACAATTTGCATCGTGGAGAGCGAAACCGAGAAGCCGTTGCCGTGCCACAGCTCCACGCTGCCCTGGATGATCGGTTCGATCGGCTTCGCGCGCGCGCCCTGGCTCACCTGCACGAAGTTCTGGAGCACGATGGACATTCCGATCGCGCTGATCAGCGGCGCCAGCCGGAACGATCCGCGCAGCGGGCGATAGGCGATCCGCTCGACAGACCAGCCATAAAGCGCGGTGATCGCCATGGAGACGAGCAGCACCAGCAGCACCGCCCCCGGCCCCGCCGCCCAGCCGCCGGCCGAGAGCAGCACGAAGGAGATGAGCGAGACGAAGGCGCCCACCATGAAGATGTCGCCATGGGCGAAGTTGATCATGCCGATGATGCCGTAGACCATCGTGTAGCCCACGGCGATCAGGCCATAGATCATGCCCAGCGCGACACCGTTGATCAGCTGCTGCAGGGCATAGGCCAAGCGCGGTCTCCGTCATCCAGTGGCCGGGTTGGTTCCCGGTTTTGCCGATCGGCCGTGAAGCGTCCCGCGGGGAGGCTACGACGCCGGGGCGCGCCCCGCCAAGGGGCGCGCCGCCACCCCTATTTGCGCAGCTGCAGCGCCCAGGCCCGGAGCGCCACCACTTGGTCCGCGATCAGCTTGCGGGAGGTCTCGTCGGTCAGTCGCCCCTCGCCGTCGAACTTCGAGCCGGCCTGGGAGATCATCACCTCCGGCTTGTTCAGGGCATAGGCGTTCAGGAACACGCACATCTTCCGCAGGTCGTACTGAGCCCGCGCCGTGCCGAGTATCCCCTGCGTCGCCCCAATGATCGACACCGCCTTCCCGTCAAAGGAGGGCTCGGGCGGGCGGGAGGCCCAGTCGATCGCGTTCTTCAGCACGCCGGAAATCGAGTAGTTGTACTCGGGCGTCGCGAAGATCACGGCATCCGCGGCCCGCACGGCCGAGCGGAAGGCTTCGACCGGCGCCGGGTAGCCGGCGCCTGTCCGGATGTCGTCGTCATAGGGCGGGATGTTCCCCAGTCCCTCGTAGATCGTGACCGTCACCCCCTCGGGCGCCAGCTCGGCCGCGGCACGCAGCGCGGCGGTGTTAAAGGAGGCTTTCCGCAGGCTGCCCGAGATGCCGAGGATCTTGAATTCACTCATCAACGATGACTCCAGGAATGGGGAGGGATCATTCCTCCCAGGAAAGCGCCTCACCGCGCAGCCAGGCGGCGCCGGCGGCGTAGAGGGCTGCAACCTTCTCGCCCTTCAGCCCGGGCATGTCGGTCTTCACGTCGTAGCCGATGCGGGTCTGGAGATAGGCGAGGTGCCGGTAGCCCTCGGGGAAACGCGCGAGTAGGGCGCCATCGAGTTCCAGGCGCGCCGCAGGGTCCACAGGGTCCATCCGGTCCTTCTCGTAGATCGGCTGGCGAAGGACGATCTTCCAACCGTCCGCCTTCTCCTCGATGAAGTCGTAGAAGCGACCGGTGCAGACCACGTCCACCACCACGCCGTCCACCGGGGCGCGCTGGGAGATGGTCATCTTCGTCTGGGCGATCGCGCGCCGCCCCTCGATATCGACGGAGCAGCCGCCGAGGAAGTGGAGGATCGAGACCCCCTTCGCCCAGCCCTCCTGGCTCGCCTTGATGAAGCCGTTGGCCGGCGCCTGACACCAAGTGGCCATCATCCGGCCCTCGGGCGCCCAGACCGTGCGGAAGCGTTCCCAGTCCCCGGCATCGCGCCAGACGGCCCAGTTCTGCACCAGCTCCATCACCTGCATACGGCGCAGCATGGCGGCGTCCGACATCCCGTTCCCCCTCGAATCCTGGCGGCGCGGACCATAGGCCGGGCCGGCGCCCCTGGCGATACGACCGGCTTGACGCCCGATGCCGCCGCCCGGCCAGATGCCGCAAAATCCGCCAGCCCGGGCAAACCGGGGATTCGCGGACCAGGGAGGCCTTCCATGACCCATGCTCCGCGCCTGGGGCGCCGCGCCGCGCTTGGCCTGCTTGCGCTGCCGGCCATGCACCGCGCCGCGACCGCTCAGCCGGCCTGGCCGGACCGTCCCATCCGCTTCCTCCAGGGCTTCGGCGCCGGTGGCACCACGGACATCGTGGCCCGCCTGATCGCCCCCTCCCTGGCAGCCGCGCTCGGCCAACCCGTCGTGGTGGAGAACCGCCCGGGTGCCGGCGGCACCATGGCGGCCGAAAACCTCGCCCGCGCGCGGGACGGGCACACGCTCATGCTCATCAACAACGGCTACGCGGTCTCCGCCGCCCTTTACCGCCGCCTGCCCTACGATCCGTTCACGGACGTGGAGCCCGTCGCAATGGTCGCTTCGGTGGGCCTCGTCCTCCTCGCCGGCACCGGACCGGAGGCGCCCCGAGACATGGCCGAGCTCTCCCGCCGCGCGAAGGAGACACCGGACCGGCTGCATGTCGCGACCGTCGGCGTCGGCAGCACTCAGCACTTCGTGGCGGAAGCCATCCAGGCCGCCGCCGGCATCCGCCTGACCCATGTGCCGTATCGCGGCACCCCCGCTGCCCTTGTCGCGCTGCGCAACGGGGAGGTGGAACTGGTGGTGGAACCCGCCTCCTCCGTCCTCGGCCAGATCCGGGGCGGGGAGGCACGGGCGCTCGCCATCACCTCCCGCGAGCGCTCCTCCCTGCTGCCGGAGGTGCCGACGGTCGCCGAACTCCTCGGCGATCCCGGCTTCGACATCCAGACCTGGTACGCCATCGCCGTCCCCGCCGGCACGCCGCCCGCCGTCGTCGCGCGGCTGTCCGAGACCACGGCCGCCGTGCTCGCGGATCCCACCCTGCGCGCCCGCCTCGGCGAACTCGGCCTCGCCCCACGCCCGGCCACGCTGCCGGCCGCGGTGAAGGAAGCCGTCCACGCCGAGATCGCCCGCTGGTCCGGGGTGATCGAGCGGGCGGGGATCGAGCGCCAGTAGAGGGGTTCAGCCCGCCGCGATCGGCTCCAGCCCCGCCGCCTCCAGCACCGGCGCGGCCTCGGCCGAGGCAAGGAAGCGGATCAGCCGCCCCGCCGCTTCCGGTTGCGCGGAGGCGCGGGGAATGGCGGCGGAAAAGACCGCCACCGTGCCCACCTCCGCCGGCAGGCGCCCGACGAGCTCGATCCCAGGCACGGCAAGCAACTCGCTCACCTGCTGCACGGCGAGCGAGGCCTCGCCGCGCACCGCCAGCTCCGCCGTGAAGCCCGCCGGGATGACCTTCGCGCGGGCATTCACCGCTTCCGCGATGCCTAGCCGCTCGATCAATGCCGCGAAGGCGATGCCGCTGGCGCCGCTGCGCGAATAGGCGACGCAGGGCGCTTCAAGGAGTGCCGCCCGCAGCGCCTCCGCCGTGCCGATCTCCGGATGTGGCGCACCCGCCCGCACGGCTATTCCGATATGCGAGCGCACGAGATCAACCGCGCTGGCGGGATCGACCAGCCCTTCCGCCGCCAGCTCCGCGATCCCTTCGGCCGTGAGGATCACGAGATCGGCCGCCTCGCCGCCCCGAAGGCGCGGCATCAGCCCCTGGGTGGGTGCGAACTCCGCCGCCACCGGCACGCCGGCCGCCGCCTCCATCCGCGGCACCATGCCCCGCATCGCCCCCGCCACCGCGAGGGTGGAGAGAACCCGCAGCGCGCTCATCCCTCCAGCCCCGAAAGCTCCGCCACCAGCAGCCCGAGGGCCGCCGAATCCATCCCCCCGCGCCCGCTGTTCACCAGCGCCTCCATCATTTGCGCGGCGAGGGCCGTGGAGGGTGCGAAGACCCCGTGGTCGCGCATGGCCGCGAGCGAGAGCCGCGTGTCCTTCCGCATTAGCTCCGCCCGGAAGCCGGGCTGGAGCGTGCCCTCGATGATGCGCTTCGCGTGGTTCTCCATCACGAAAGACTTCGCGGAGCCGCCGAGCAGCGCCTGGCGCATCGCCATCGGGTCCAATCCAGCCTTGCGGCCTAGCGCCAGCGCTTCTGACACTGCCAGCATGGTCGCCGCCACCATGAGCTGGTTCGCGGACTTGCAGACCTGTCCGGCGCCGGGCGGGCCGAGATGGGTGAAGGTTTTGCCCACCGCCTCGAAGAAGGGCCGTGCGCGCGCAAAGGCATCCGCATCGCCACCGATCATGCAGGTCAGTGTGCCCGCCTGTGCGCCAGCCGGGCCGCCGCTCACGGGGCTGTCCAGCAGATGCGCGCCGCGCTCCTCCAGCAGCCGCTTCGCGAAAGCGGCGGCGGGAGCGGCGGCGATGGTGCTGAAGTCGATCACCACCGTGCCAGGCGCGACACCTTCCGCCACGCCGTCGGGCCCGAAAAGCACCGCCTCCACGTCCGGCGTATCGGGAAGGCAGAGGCCCACCACCGCCGCCCCGCGCGCGGCCTCGGCCGGCGTCGCGGCCCAGGTCGCGCCGGCGGCCTCCAGCGCCTCCGCCTTGCCCCGGCTTCGGTTGTGCACGACGAGGGCGAAGCCCGCCTTCGCGATGTTGGCGGCCATCGCGGCCCCCATCACGCCCAGCCCAAGAAAGGCGACGCGCGCCGGCGGCGATACGGTGTCCAAGATCGTCAGGTCCTCTTCATCGCGGCGCGGATGTTGTCGAGCAGCCGGTCCATCGCGGCCTGGAAGGTCGGCCCGTCCGCGTAGCCGTCCGCCTCGCCGACGCGCTCCATGAAGCGCGCCCAGGTCGGTGTCTGCATGCCCTGGCGGAAACGGTCGTGCAGCGACTTCACCATTTCATCGGTCAGCCCAGCGGGCCCGACCCAGCCCTTCATGTTGTCGGCCACGATGTCGTAGCCGAGCTCGCGCATCGTCGGCACGTCCTTGTAGGCCGGCGCGCGCTGTTCCGCAGCCAGCGCCAGCAGCTTGATGTCGCCCGAGGTCACGAAGCCGCCCAGCTCGTCCGAGGCGTTGATGTTCAGCGCCGTCTGCCCGGCGATCAGCGCCTGCAGCGCCGGCCCACCACCAGTATAAGGCACGTGCAGGAACTGCACCCCCGCCGCGCGTTCAAGCAGGATGAAGATCGCTTGCGAGAGCGTCCCGTTCCCCGCCGAGCCGTGTGCGATCCCGCCTGGGTCAGCCTTCGCCGCCGCAATCGCCGCCTGAAGGTCGGGGAAGCGCGGCGAAGGCCCGCCCTTGCAGACGAGGAAGTGGCCGTTCCGCGTCATGCGAATTACCGCGCGGAAGGAGTGCTTGGGGTCGTAGGGCAGGTCGCGGAAGGCGGGGAGGGAGGTGCTCTCGCTCCCGCCATGGACGATCAGCGTGTGTCCATCCGGCGCCGCGCGGGCCACCTGCTCGGCCGCCAGCGCGCCGCCCGCGCCAGGGCGGTTCACCACCACCAGCGGCACGGGGAAGAAGGGGGCCGAAGCCTCCGCGATGGTGCGCGCGATGATGTCGCTGCCGCCCCCCGGCGCGTAGCCGACGATGAGTTGCACGGGCCGCGTCGGCGCCCAGGGGCCGATCCCCTGGGCAAAGGCCGGGCAGGCCAGGGGCGTGCCTGCGGCCCCGAGGATCGTCCTGCGCTTCATCCTTGTTTCCTCCCGGTTCGTTTCAGTCGTCGCTCAATTCGTACTTTGCTCCCGAACGCCCGCAGATGGCGCGAATATGCGCCTCCAGCGCGGGTGGCACCGGAATGCCCTCCGCCAGACGCCGCTCGCGCTCCATCGCCTCGGGGTCGCCGCCTACCAGCACGGGTCGTGCGGGATCGGCCGGCGGCGTCGCGCGGAGCGTGTCGATCATCGCGTCCATCTCCGCCTCGAACCCGCCCTCTGGCCGGAAGGCACGCGGATTGATCGCGAGGAAGAAATGCCCGACATCGTCCGGGTCGCCCGGCACCCGCGTGGGATTGCGGATCGGCCCGAAGGCGGCGCCCGTCAGCGTGGCGGAGAGCACCTGCACCATCACGCCGAGCCCATAGCCCTTGTGCCCGCCCGTCACCTCCGCGCCACCCAGCGGCGTGACGCCGCCGCCCGGCTCCTTAAAGATGATCCGCATGGCCTCGGCTGAATCCGTCACCGGCCGCCCGGCCTCGTCCACCACCCATCCCTCGGGGATCGGCTTCCCGTTGAGGTCGTAGACCTTCACCTTGTTGGCCGCGACCGTCGTGGTGGAGATGTCGAGCACGAAGGGGCGGTTCCGCAACGCAGGCGCAGCGAAGGCGATGGGGTTCGCGCCCAGCAGCGGCAGCGTGCCGCGCGTCGGCACCATCAGCACCGTGCGCGCGGAGCTGGTGATCATCCCGATCATTCCCGCGGACGACGCGACGCGCGCGTAATGCCCGGCCGCACCGAAATGATGGGAGTTTCGCGCCCCCACCGCCGCGATTCCGGCCGCCTGCGCCTTCTCCACCGCGAGGCGGATGCAGAAATCCGCGACGGGGTGGCCCAGATTGGCGCCGCCATCCACCAGCGCCGTCGCCGGCATGTCCAGCACCACGCGCGGCCGCGCGGAAAGGTCGAGCTGCCCGGCTTCCCGGAAGCTCTCGTACATCATCAGCATCGAGAGCCCGTGGCTGTCGATACCCATCAGGTCGGTCTCGACCATCGCCTCGGCGGTGGTCGCCGCCAGGTCCTCGGCCATGCCCCAGGCGTGCAGCACGCCCAGGATCTGCCGCCGGACGCGCTCGGCCGGAACGTGCCTCATCGCGTAACAGCGACGCCCTTGGCCGCGAGCGTCTCCTCCACCCAGCCGCGCACCCAGCCGCCGGCCTTGATGGCGGCGGTGGTCTCCTGCTCCTTCGTCGAGTGCTTCTCGGCATCGGCGATCACCTGCGCCGCTTCGGCCAAGGGGATCACCACCACGCCGTCCTCGTCCGCCGCGATCAGGTCGCCGGGCATCACCACCTGCCCGCCGCAGGCAATGGGATAGCCGATCTCGCCGGGTCCGTCCTTGTAGGGGCCGGCCGGGGTCGCGCCGCGTGCCCAGACGCCGATATCCATCCGCTCGATGCCGTCGAGGTCGCGCACGGCGCCGTCGATCACCAGCGCACCGACGCCGCGGCTCTCGGCATGGCCGATCATCAGGTCGCCGGCGAGCGCGATCTCAAGGTCTCCGCCACCATCGCAGACGATCACCTCGCCCGGACGCGCGAGGTCGATGGCGCGGTGCAGGAAGAGGTTGTCGCCCGGCCGCGCCTTCACCGTCAGCGCGGGGCCGACAAAGGTGCGGCGCCCGCCATAGGCCATGAAGCCGCCGCGCATCGCCTGAAGGCGGCTCATCACGTCGCCGATATTGGCCACCGGCAGCTTCGCGGCACGGGCGATCAGGGCGGCGTCGGGCTCGGGGCGCCGCTCGGCAATGCGAAGGCCAACGGTCATAGGGGGAACTCTCCTGGCGATCCGCCGTCGCGGCGGAATGATCGTCGGAGAGGCGGCGGAGAGGGGCGCCCGATGGCACCCGGCATCCGGACATTCCCCTCCGCGCCGTCTTGGCGGCGTGGCCCAGGATCGGCACGATCCCTGCGATTGGCAAGCCGCCCGCCCCGAGGGGAACGGGCGGCGAGGGGAGGAAAGCATGAAGCGTCGCCACTTCGCGGCCCTTGCCGCGTCATCCGCGGCCGCCCTCGCGGCAGGCCCCGCCCGCGCCGCCTGGCCCGAGCGCCCGGTCACGATGATCGTCGCCTTCCCGCCCGGCGGCGGCACCGATGTCGCCGCCCGCACCCTCGCGCGCTTCCTGGAGCGGGAACTGGGGCAATCCGTCGTCGTGCTGAACCGCGCCGGCGCTGGCGGCGAGATCGGCTGGGCCGAGATGGCGCGCGCCCAGCCCGACGGCTACACGATCGGCTTCATCAACACGCCCAACATCGTCAGCATCCCGATCGAGCGGCAGGCGCGCTACCGGCTTGAGGACTTCGCGCCCGTCGCAAACGTGGTGGACGACCCCGGCGCGTTTCTCGTGCCGCCCGACAGCCGCTTCCGCACCCTGCCGGACCTCGTCGCCTTCGCAAAAGCCAACCCGGATACCGTCACCTACGGCACGACCGGCATCGGCTCCGACGACCACCTTGCGGCGCTCGCCTTCGAGCGGCTGGCGGGCGTTCGGATGACGCATGTGCCCTTCGCGGGCGCGGCCCCGGTCCGCAACGCCATCCTCGGCCGGCAGATCATGGTCGCGAGCATGAATGTGGGGGAGGGGATCAACGACATGCGCCAGGACCAGCTCCGTGCCCTCGGCCAGATGGCAACCGAACGCTGGGCCGAGGCGCCGGACACGCCCACCTTCCGCGAGCAGGGCTTCGACGTGGTGCAGGGCTCCATGCGCGGCCTGGCCGCCCCGGCCGGCGTGCCCGCCCCCGTGCTGGAACGCCTCGCCGCCGCCACGCGGGCGGTGATGGAAGACGCGGAGTTCCGCCGCCTCGCCTCGCAGCAGGCGCTGCCCCTGCGCTACCTCGCGCCGCCCGAGTACCGGGCCACGCTTTCAGCGCTGCGCGAGGAACTTCAATCCCTCTGGCGCGCCCATCCTTGGAAGGAATAGGCGCGTCTCGCCCTGCACTCAGTGCGTGTGCTGGGCGGCCGGCGCGCTGGCGCCCGCCCCCTGCACCGCCACCTGCACCTGGACCGCGCCCGCGCGCTCGAAGTTCAGCGTCAGCGGCACGGTCGAGCCCGCGCGCAGCGCCTGGCTCAGCCCGGTCATCATGACATGCGACCCGCCCGGCCGCAGCGTCACGCTGCCGCCCGCGGGAATCTCGATGCCGGTGACGGGGCGCATCCGCATCACGTCGCCCTCCCGCACCGTCTCGTGGATCTCCGTCGTGCGGGCGAGGGGAGAGGAGGCGGAGACGAGCCGGTCCGCTGCCGTGCCGGTGTTGCGCAGCGTGAGGAAGGCCCCGCCATTGCCACCCAGCAAGGCAGCGCGTGCCCAGGGCTGCTCCACGGCAATGCCGGGCGCCTGCGCGGCGAGCGGCGCGGCGACGGAGAGCGCGGCCAGCATGGAAAGGCTCGAAAGGGCGCGGCGGCGAGAGGTCATGAACAGTTCATCCCAGATCCTGAAAGGCGCGGCGCTCAGTCCACCCACTCGCCGCCACGCATCACCGGCGTGGCGTGGCCAGCCTCGTCCAGCCCGTCCACCTCGACTTCCGGCGAGCCGATCATCCAGTCCACATGGATGAGGCTGCGGTTAGCCCCGCGCCGCACCAGCTCCTCCTCGGAGAACTCGGCCACGAAGCACTTGCTGTAGGCCTGGCCGAGCGCGATGTGGCTCGCCGCGTTCTCGTCGAACAGCGTGTTCAGGAACAGGATGCCGCTGCGCGCGATGGGGTTGGAGCTGGGCACCAGCGCCACCTCACCGAGCTGGCGCGCGCCGGCGTCGGTCGAGATCATCTGCTCCAGCACCGCCTGCCCGCGCGTCGCGTGGGCCTCGACGATGGCGCCCTCCTCGAAGCGGACGCGGATGCCGTCGATCAGCGTGCCCTGGTGCGAGAGCGGCTTGGTGGCGGAGACCACGCCCTGGGTGCGCGCCCGGTGCGGGGTGGTGAAGACCTCCTCCGTCGGGATGTTCGGGTTGCCGTAGACGCCGTTCTTCGCGCGGCTCGCCCCGCCCATCCAGGCATGTCCCTCGGCCAGCCCCACGATGAGGTCCGTGCCCGGCCCGCGGAAGCGGAGGGAGTGGAAGCGCTGCTCGTTCAGCCGGTCCTGCCGCGCCTTGAGGTTCGCGTTATGCGCCGCCCAGGCAGCGATGGGGTCGGGCGTGTCCACGCGCGTGATCGAGTAGATGGCGTCCCAGAGCCGACGGACCGCCTCCTCCGGCGCCGCCTCGGGGAACACGGCCCGCGCCCAGGCCGGATGGGCGAAGGGCACGAGGGTCCAGTTGATGTAGCTGTCCGCGATCAGGTCCAGCGCCGGGCGATAGGCCTTCGACTGCGCCCGGTTCGCCCGCGCCACCTTGCCCGGGTCCTGCTCCGACAGCAGCGAGGGGTCGGAGCCCACGATCGCCAGCCGCGCCGCACCGCTCCGGAAGGCCGCCGCCATTCCCTCGAAGAGCCAGGCGGAGGAGGTGTCGAAGCCCTCGTCCGGGCCGAAGCGGTAGCGCAGCAGCGTGGACTGCTCGTCCGAGAAGAGCGTGGTCACGAGGCTCGCCCCTGCCTTGTAGGCGTGCTCCGTGATCAGCCGGGCCAGCGGCAGCGCCTCCACCGGGGAGGTCATCACCAGCTCCTGCCCAGGCACCAGCCCCAGCCCGACCTTCACGGCCAGCTCCGCCAGCCGGTTCAGCCGCGCAGCGTCGTCCAGCGAGGGGAGGAGGTTCGAGGGGTTCGTGTCCATGCGTGCAGTCCCTTGGGCTGGCCGGAAGATCGGGCCGGGCGGGCGCCGGGGCAAGGGCGCGGGTGACCGCTCAGGCCTCCCGCCGCACGTTCAGCGGCAGCGTCATCCCGCGCCGCTCCACCTTCAGCCCCCGGCGATAGGCGCTGTCGAGGAAGTACTGGCCGAGGGCGTAGAAGGGCACCTCCTCGAAGAAGCGGGCCTGCACGGCGCGGCCGATCCGCCGCTGCGCCTCCATGTCCGGCGCCTCCAGCCACTCGTCGCGCAGCGCCTCCAGCGCGGGGCTGGTCGGCCAGCCGAACCAGGCATCGGCGCCGTTGCCGCGCAACAGGGGATGGCCGCCGGGATTGACCAGGTCCTCGCCCCCGAAGGCGACGTAGACGGCGTTCCAGCCGCCCCGTTCGGGACGGTCCCGCCGGGCGCGACGGGCCAGCATCGTGCCCCAGTCGGAGGTCGCGACCTCCACCTCAAAGCCGACGCGCTTCATCACGTCCGCGCAGACGAGGGTGGCGTTGCTGTTGTTGACCTGGTCCGCGGGGTTCAGCACCACGACCCGCGCGCCGGCCTTGCGGGTGGCCGCCAGCGCCGCCCGCGCGGCGGCCATGTCCCGCGGCCCCGCGACGGCCGCGAGCCCCTCGTCGGAGGCGAGCGGCGAGCCCGGCGGGAAGCAGCCCATCCCGTCCCGGAAGCGGCTGCGGTCGTCGCCCATGATCGCCGCCATGATGTCGGCCTGACTCAGCGCCGGCAGCAGGGCGCGGCGCACGACGGGGTCATCGAAGGGCGGGTGGAGGTGGTTGGGGCGCAGCATCGCGACGGTGCCCTGGGTCTCCACCCGGTCCACCACCACGTCCCGCCGGCGGGCGAGGAGCGGGCGAAGGTCCGGCGCCGCCCGCTCCCACCAGTCGATCTCGCCGGCCTGGAGCGCGGCGCCGATGGTCGAGGGGTCGGGCAGGATATGCCACTCCAGCCGCTCGAAATGGGCGAGCTTCGGGCCCGCCGTCACCGCCACCGACCCGCCCGGTGTGGGGACGTAGCCCTCGAAGCGCCGATAGACCGCGAGCGACCCGGAGCGCCGCTCCTCCGCCGCGAAGCGGTAGGGGCCGGAACCCACCACCTCCGTTAGCGGCGTCGCGGCGGGGAGGTTCGCGAAGCGCTCCGGCATGATGAAGCAGGGGTAGGAGGAGGACTTGCCCAGCGCCTCCAGCATCACGCCGAAGGGGCGCCGCAGGCGGATGACGAAGCGCCGGTCGTCGATCACCTCGATCGCGTCCAGCCGCGCGGCCAGGGTTTGCCCGTGTGTGTCGCGCGCCATCCACCGGCGGATCGAGGCGACGGCATCGGCCGCGCGCACCTTCTCCCCGTCGTGGAAAGTCGGTCCATCGCGCAGCGTGATCACCCAGCGCCGCCCGTCATCCTCCACCACGTAGCCCTCAGCGAGCTGAGGTTGCGGGCGGAAATCGGCGTCCAGGCCCCAGAGCGTGTCCCAGAGGAGATGCCCGTGGTTCCGCACCGCGTAGGAGGTGGTGGCGAGCGGATCGAGCGTTGTCACGTCCGCCTGCGGCACGAAGCGCAGCACCCGCGCGGCCTCCCCCTGCGCGAGAGCCGGGGCGGCGAGAAGGGCGGTGGCGCCGCCCAGCAGGGCGCGGCGGGTGGTCATCGGCACTCTCCGCAAAGGGGCGGCGCCGGACGTGCCGGCGCCGCAGGTCTCAGGCCTCGAGGGCCGCGTCGAGCGTGATCTCGGCCTTGAACAGCTTGGAGACCGGGCAGCCCGCCTTCGCCTTGCCCGCCAGGTCCTGGAAGGTAGCGTCGTCGGTGCCGGGGATCTTCGCCCGCAGCGTGAGGTGGATCTTGGTGATCTCGAAGCCGTCCCCCACCTTGTCGAGCGTGACGTCGGCCTTCGTGTCCATCTGGTCCGCCTTCAACCCGGCATTCCCGAGGATGAGGGAGAGCGCCATGGTGAAGCAGCCCGCGTGGGCGGCGCCGATCAGCTCCTCGGGGTTGGTGCCCTTCACGCCCTCGAAGCGCGTGGCGAAGCCGTAGGGCTGCGCGTTCAGCGCGCCGCTCTCGGTCGAGATCGTGCCGCGGCCATCCTTCAGGCCGCCGGTCCAGCTGGCGGAAGCGTGTTTCTGCATCAATCTCTCCTCGTGGCGGGCTTCGGGCCCGCGATCCATGCCGGGCAGGAGGCCCGCGTCACGTAACGGGCGCGGCGGCCCGCGTTTCATGCCGGGCGGAAGCGCCCGGGCGGCCTAGAGCTTGGGGCCCGTCGCGGAAACACCAAGGGCCGGGGAGAAGGGGCGGGATGGCTGCCGGAACACGTTATGGCGTCGATCTTCGATCCGCGCTGCCCGCCGATGCCCCGGATCTCGCCGCCCTGCTCGGCGGCCAGGCGCGCACCGTGGTCTCCCGGCTGGAGGCGATGGCGCGCGACCCGGCCTCCGCCGTGCTCGTCGCAACCGGCTGGAATGGGGCGGTGATCGGCGTCATTGCCCTCTCCTGGCACCCGAGCCTCACGGCCGACCGCCCGCTGGCCCGCATCACCTCCCTGGTGGTCGCGGAGGAGGAGCGGCGGAACGGCATCGGCCGGCTGCTGATCAAGGCCGGTGCCCAGGCCGCCCGCTCCGCTGGCTGCGACCTCCTCGAGGCGGCGCCGGACGGGGAGGGGGCTGCCTTCCTCGCCGCCCTCGGCTTCACCTCCGCCGGATCCAACCTGGCCAGGCCGCTCCGCAAGCGGGCGGAGGCGCCTTAATCCCGCCGCGCAACAGGCCGATTACCCCGGCGTTCCCCTCGGGACACCAGTGGGAGACCACGCCGATGCGCTCCGCCCTTCTTCCCGCCGCGGCCCTCCTCCTGGGCCTGCACGGCGCTGCCAACGCTGCCCCGGGGTTCGCCGCCGCCCCCGTGGAGTTGCGTGCCGGGCCGGGCATGGAATACCCGCCCGTAACCTTCCTGCCCGGGAACGCCCCGGTGGAGATCTTCGGCTGCCTTCAGGGCTATGTCTGGTGCGACGTCGCCTATGGCCCGGCGCGCGGCTGGCTGCCCGCGGGCTATCTTGGTTACCTCTACGAGAACCGCCCCTTGCCACTGCCGGAGTACGGCCCGCGCTTCGGCGTGCCGATCGTCGGCTTCCGCTTCGGCGACTATTGGGACCGCAACTACCGTGGCCAGCCCTGGTACGCCGAGCGCGACCGCTGGCGCGGCCCGCCGCCAGGGGAATTTCATGGCCCGCCGCCACCGCGCGCCGATTTCCGTGGCCCGCCCCCGCCCGATTGGCGGCGGGACGGCCCGCCTGGCCGTGGGCCGGAATGGCGCCACGAGGGACCGCCCGGCCGCGGCCCCGAGTGGCGGCACGACGGCCGTGCCGACTTCCGCGTCCCACCCGGCCCGCCGCTGGGGGAGATGCATCGCGGCCCCGAAGGCGGGCGGGGCGAGGGACGTGGGCGCGGCCCGGATCGCGGCCCCAGTCATGGCCCCGAACGCGGCCACGACGAGCGCGGCCCGCGCTAACCCCTCAGCGAAGCAGAGACCCCACCACCAGGACGAGCGCGAAGGCCCCTACCGCCGCAGCGCCCAGCTTCGGCACCAACCCTGCGCGCCCCGCCGCCCCAGCGGCGCGCCCGAGCAGGCTGCCGAGGCCAATCCAGCAGAGCGCCACGCCCGAGAGCAGCCCCAGGAAGCCGAGCATCCAGGGCCACCAGGGCGTTGCCCCGAAGGGAATGACGCCGAGGGCAAAAACGATCGCCTTCGGGTTCAGCAGCGTCGTCACGAAAACTTGGCGTGGGGTCACCGGCATGACGGATAGGTCCACCGGCCCCTGTCGCCAGAGCTTGACCGCAAGCAGGGCGAGATAGGTCCCGACCGCGAGGCGCAGCCCCATCGCCACTGCCGGCACCCCCGCGACAAAGGGCCCAAGCGCCAGCCCGATAGCGAGGATCGCAATGAGATAGCCCGCCGCCTCGGCCGGGAGCAGCGGCAGGGCCCGGCGGAAGCCGACCGTCGCCCCGGCCGTCGCCAGCAGCGTGTTGGTCGGCCCGGGCGTGCCAAGAATGAGGAGGACGGTAAGGGAGAAGAGAACCGGGTCCTGCATGCCTGCTCCGGAAAGGGCGGGCCTGCGGCATGGCAGGCCGGAAGGATGGCGCGTTCTATCCCGCTGCGGGCCGCCGTGCCAGATCGGCAGGGCTTTCGGAGCGGCGGCCCGCTCCCCATCTTCCCGATGTGTCCCGCCGCCACGAGAAGCGCGCCGCGCGAGGCGAGCGCCAGGTCCAGGCACCACAGGCCGAGGCGACCTGTCCGCTCTGCCTCCGCCCCATCCCGCCCGGTGCCCGCGCCAGCCGCCATCACCTCACGCCCCGGCTGAAGGGGGGTACCCATCGCGGAACGGTGCTGCTGCACCATATCTGCCACCAGGCGATCCACGCCCGCTTCACCGAGGCGGAACTGGCCCGCCGCTTCACCGAGCCTGAAACCCTCCGCGCCGAGCCGCGCCTGGCCGATTTCCTCGGCTGGGTGGCGACCAAGCCGCCGGAGTTCCACGCGCCCACCCGCACCGCGCGGGACCGCACGCCGAAATGGCGCTGAAAGGCGCCTGACCCCGAGCGGCGCCAGCCCCGCCCCCCCAGCCTTGGCGCTCAGGGGGTTACGCGGGTAGAAGGCGCCGCAGCACGCACGCCGCCCGGAGCCCCGACCATGGCCGCTTACCAGTACGTCTATGTGATGAAGGATCTCACCAAGTCCTACCCGGGCGGGCGCGAGGTCTTCAAGGGCATCACCCTTTCCTTCCTGCCCACCGCCAAGATCGGCGTGCTCGGCCCCAACGGTGCCGGCAAGTCCACGCTGATGCGGATCATGGCCGGGCAGGACAAGGAGTTCGGCGGCGAGGCCTGGGCGGCCGAGGGGGTAAAGGTCGGCTACCTCTCCCAGGAGCCCTGGCTCGATCCGAACAAGACGGTGGGCGAGAACGTGCGCGATGCCTTCGGCAGCCTCACCGCCGACCTCGAGCGCTTCAACGAGATCAGCATGAAGTTCGGCGAGGAGATGAGCGAGGACGAGATGAACACGCTCCTCGCCGAGCAGGCCGAGCTGCAGGAGCGGATCGACGCTGCGAATGGCTGGGACCTCGACCGCACCGTGGACATCGCGCTCGACGCGCTGCGCTGCCCGCCGGCCGAGAGCGCCGTGACCCACCTCTCGGGCGGCGAGCGCCGGCGCGTGGCGCTCTGCAAGCTGCTGCTCGAGAAGCCGGACATGCTGCTGCTCGACGAGCCGACAAACCACCTCGATGCCGAGAGCGTGTCCTGGCTCGAGAAGACGCTGCGCGAGTACGAGGGCGCGGTGCTGATCGTCACCCACGACCGCTACTTCCTCGACAACGTGACCAACTGGATCCTCGAGGTCGATCGCGGCCGCGGCATCCCCTACGAGGGCAATTACTCCTCCTACCTCGCGGCCAAGCGCAAGCGCCTGCAGCAGGAGGAGAAGGAGGAGAGCACGCGCCAGCGCCAGCTGGCCGAGGAGCAGGAGTGGATCGGCCGCAGCCCGGCTGCCCGCCAGTCCAAGAGCAAGGCGCGCATCCAGGCCTATGAGGAGCTGCTGCAGAAGAGCCTCGAGAAGGCGCCCGACCCGACCGAGATCCAGATCCCGCCCGCGCCGCGCCTCGGCAACACGGTCATCGTGGCCGATGCCATCCGCAAGGGCTTCGGCAACCGCCTGCTGATCGACGACCTCTCCTTCAAGCTGCCGCCCGGCGGCATCGTGGGCGTGATCGGCCCGAACGGTGCCGGCAAGACGACGCTGTTCAAGATGATCACCGGCCGCGACAAGCCCGATGCCGGCACCATGACCGTCGGTGACAGCGTGGAACTCGGCTATGTCGACCAGAGCCGCGACACGCTGAACGACAAGAACACGGTCTGGCAGGAGATCTCGGAGGGCCAGGACCTCATCACCATGGGTAAGCGCGCGGTGCCGAGCCGCGCCTACTGCGCTGCCTTCAACTTCAAGGGCGGCGACCAGCAGAAGCCCGTGGGCGTTCTCTCGGGCGGCGAGCGCAACCGCGTGCACCTCGCGAAGATGCTCAAGAACCCGCATAACGTTCTCCTGCTGGACGAGCCCACGAACGACCTCGACGTGGACACGCTCCGCGCGCTGGAGGAGGCGCTGACGGATTTCGCGGGCTGCGCCGTCATCATCTCGCACGACCGCTGGTTCCTCGACCGGCTGGCGACCCACATCCTCGCCTTCGAGGGCGACAGCCATGTCGAGTGGTTCGAGGGCAACTACCAGGCTTACGAGGCCGACAAGCGACGCCGCATGGGCGCCGCGGCAGACCAGCCGCACCGGATCAAGTACCGGCCGCTGACCCGGTGAGGGTCACGATGATCGCTTTGAGGTAGCGCGGTGCATCACGCGGCCCGCCTCGTCACCTCGCGCGTCGTCCGCACGCCGCGCCTGACGCTGCTCCCGGTCGGGAAGGAGAACCTTCCCGACCTCGTGCGCCTGAAATCCGATGCGGCGGTCTTCGAGGCCATGCTCCACGGCGTGCGCACGCCCGAGCGCACGGCCGAGGAGCTGGAGGACGACATTGATTTCTGGGAGGTGCGCGGCTACGGCACCTGGGCCGTCCATCGCACGGAGGACGGCGAGTTCCTCGGCCTGACCGGGCTGATGGAGCGTCCGGACGGCCGTGGCGTCGCGCTGCGCTATGCCCTCTGGCCGGAATGCCGCGGCCACGGCTACGCGCGGGAGGCGGCGCGCGCGGCCCTCGATTTCGGCCACGCCGCCGGCCTGCCCCGCATCATCGGCATCGCGCGGGAGAGCAACGCCTCCTCCCGCGCGGTGATGACCGATATCGGGATGACGGAATGCGGGGAGTTCAACAACCTCGGCCACCGCATGCTCGTCTTCGAGAGCCGGCGGTAGCGGCCCTTAGGCCGCCATCGTCCTCCCGGCCGGCGCCGTTCCCGCGGGCCGCGCGGCCGCCCGACGAGGCCCGCCGAGCAGCGCGAGATGCTCCTCGATAACCGACACCGCCTCGCGGTTCCCTTCCAGCAGCGGGCGCCAGTCGAGGTCGTCGGCAATGCCCAGCGGATTGCGGAGCAGCAGGTCGGTCTTCACGAAGGGGAAGCCCATCTCCTCCACCAACTCGCGCCAGAAGAGGTGCGTGCTGTTCAGCGGCCGCCGGCGCAGCGCCGCGCGCATCGCGGCGGCGTCGTCCGGCGCGATGCCCGCGAAGAGGTGCGGGTAGAGGGTGCGCACCCGTCGACGCGCCGCCGGCTGCCGCAGAGCCGCCGCCTCCACCGCCTCATAGCCGCACCAGGCGGCCACGGGGTGCCCGCGCCCGCGCATCCAGCCGCTCAGACGCACCTCGCCCTCGCGGATCGTGCGCCGCTTGTTGGCGGTTACGCGATGCGCGGCGAAGAAGGTCGCGAGATCCTCGATGGTGGCGCGCCCGGTCGCCAGCAGGAAATAGGATTGGAGGTGCGGGGCAGGGGCGAGGTTCTCCGTCAGCCCGTAGAGCCCCTCCGGCGCCGTGCGCATGGCGGTGAAGGCGGGCTCGAGCGAGCGAAAGGGCCCGCAGAGGCTGTCATTCACCAGCAGCAGCTCGTTGGCCTCTGGCGCCTGGGTGAGGACGGCCGGCAGCAGATCGTGCCACGCGCCGAAGTCGAGGCCGTAGTTCCGCCGCTCGACGATCGCGGCACAGCGCCCCTCAAGTTCTGTAACGGCGGCGGAGGGGATGGACGGCGCCATTGACACGAAGACCACGGCGAAGCCCCGGTCCCGGTACCCCTGCACCTGCTCCATCACCATCCGGCTCACCGCCGCGACGGGCGCGTAGTGGATGAAGATCGCGACGCTCCGTGCCCGGTCCAGCGGCACGTTGCCCACGCGGCAGGAGCGGATGCGCGGCCCTTTGGCGAAGCGCTGCGAGAGGTCGATCCGCGCGGCCTGAACCCGCTGCCGCGCAAGGCTGAACCCGGCACGGACCAAGGATTGACGGAAGCTGGGGCGGGCCACGAAGGCCCGTAGCCGCGCCCGGAGGCCAAGGCGCCGGTCCGGCCGATCGACCACCGCTGAAAGGCCGGAGGACTGGCGGACCGCCTGGTCAGCGCCAAGCTGGTCGGCCTCGAGCCTCACGCCACCACCCCTTCAGCCTGCGCGCTGCGGCCGAGGCGGTGCCGCCGATCGCCTGTCGCGCCCTCGAAAAAAGCGGCGCGCAGTTGTTCCTGGCATCGGGCGCGGGGCGACATTAGGCCATGTCCCTGAAACTGATCAGATACTAGTAGGAAAATTTCCTACACCCAGCCTAACAGCCACCGACCCTGGCCGAGGCAACGATTTGTCACCCTCTGCTGCTCGTTGGTCACAAGGCTCCGACAGATTGCAGGCCGGTTGGGCCGACTGCAAGAGCCGACCGCTCAGCGCCCTTCGCGCGCCGCTAGCTGGGCAACCTGGTTGCGCATCGCGTCCAGCAGGGCGGAAACACGCCCGCCGCTGCGGCTGATCACGGCGGAGTACTCACTGCGCGTCGTCAGGCGGAGCGAGGTGCCCTCGGCAATGACGTCCACCACCCGCGGCTGCCCGCCCACCTCGCTGACCCGCCAGTCGAGCGAGAAGGGGGCGAGGTTCGGCCGCTCGACGATGGTGTTCACCAGTGCGTCATCCTCCGTCCGCTGCTGGCTGCGGCCGAGGGAGAAGCGCACCCCCTGGTACTCGCCGAACCGGGCGGAGAGGTTGCGGATCAGCGTTTCCTCGAAGAGCCGCATGTACTGCGCCTGCTCCTCGGGGGTCGCGAGCCGCCAGTAGCGGCCCAGAATGAACCGACCCACCCCCTCCACGTCCACCGCCCGGCGGAGGATATTCGCCACCTGGTCCCGCCGCTGCGTCACCGAGTTGCCGCTGTTGATGGCGTTAACGAGTTCCCGCCCAGTGGCCTGGATGAAGGAGGCGGCGCGGGCGGTATCCACCGGCTGCGCAGCTGCGGGCAGCGTGCGCCCGAGGAGGAGGGTGGCGCCGGCGGCGAGGAGGATGCGTCTTTCGATCATCGGGTCACAAGTCTCGTTCTGTCTGTTCGCCAGGCGCCGGCAGGGCATCGAACCGCCGCAGCCCCAGTTAGGGCGCCATCCTTGCCCGCTCAACGCCTGGGCCTCGGTTGCGTTCCGCCGCCTGCCAAGGAACGCTGCCAACCAACGAAACGGTGTACCCCGAAAAAGGCTCTCTCAGGGCTGCCCGGCGTCCGGCGCGCTGTTCCCAAGTCCGGTCCCGAGGCCCTGGGGTGCCACGGCCGTCGCGCCGGAGCCCGTGTTGGCGATCTCCCGCGCGCGCTGCTGCCGGTAGGCGCTGCGCAGCGTCGCATAGGGGTCGAGGCTGGTGCGCTGCACGTCGTCGAGCGTGTCGAGCAAGGATTCCCGCGTGCTGACGACGGTCGCCCCGGCGCGGGCATAGTTCAGGGCGTCCAGCAGGTCGCGATTGCCGAAGGTCAGCCAGGTGAAGGGATCGGCCGCGATGCCCGCGGCGAAGCCCAGCAGGTCCCGCGGGTTGCTCGGGCCGAGGATGGGAATGAAGAGGTAGGGCCCTTCCTCCACCCCGGCGACCGCGAAGGTCTGCCCGAAATCCTCGGTATGCGGCACGAGGCCGAAGCGACTGGCCACATCGAAGACGCCGCCCACCCCGAGCGTGGAGTTGATCATGAAGCGGCCGAGCGTGATCCCGAAGCGCTCCGTCTCGCCCTGCAGGGCATCGTTCATGAGGATCACAGGGCTGCGCAGGTTGCTCAGCACGTTCGACACCCCTGTCCGCACCGGGGGTGGCACCACGGCGCGATAGGCCACAGCCACCGGGCGCAGCACCGCGGTGTCGATCGCCTGGTGCACGTCGTACATCGCACGGTTGAAGGGCTCGGCCGGGTCGTTGGTGGCGCGGAACTCCTCCAGCGCCTCCTTGTCGTCGGCTGGCGGCATGGTGGCGCAGCCGGCGAGAAGGATTCCCGCTGCGGCAAAGGCGACGGGCAGAAGGCGGTAGGAGGGGAGGGGGAGGCGCATAGCGGTGTTTGAATCCGGTGTCGCAAGGGTGTTAGCACTCGCAGCGAGGGCCGCAAACCGCCCTCACCAGGGCGTTACAAGTCGCCATTAACCCCGCCTGATCGCACCGCCGGCCTGTCCCCTCCGCTCGCCGCGCTGGACGCGCCGCCACTCCGCCCCCAATTGCCGCTTCGATCCGGCCGCGGGATGCTCTAGGACCAGCGCATGAACGAGATGTCGCCCCCCAAGACGCTGCGGAACTGGCTTGCCGGGCCGCGCGTGGACGCCCTGCCCTCGCTGACGGCCATGCCTGCCCCGCTGCTCTCCTTCGAGTTCTTCCCGCCTCGGACCGAGGCGCTGGAGGCCCAGCTCTGGTCTTGCGTGAAGCGGCTGGAGCCGCTGGCGCCGCGCTTCGTCTCCGTAACCTACGGCGCCGGCGGCACAACGCAGGCGCGCACCCACGCGACTGTCACCCGCATCCTTCGTGAGTCGAGCCTCACACCCGCCGCGCACCTCACCTGCGTCGGTGCCACGCGCGAGGAGGTGGACGCCGTGGCTCGTGACTACTGGGAGGCTGGCGTGCGCCACATCGTCGCGCTTCGCGGCGACGCCCCGGCCGGGGTGAACGGCTACGAACCCCATCCCGGCGGCTACGCCTATGCCGCCGACCTTGTCGCCGGCCTGAAGCGCATCGCCGACTTCGAAATTTCGGTGGCAGCCTACCCGGAGGTCCACCCAACCGCGACCTCGGCGGACGACGACCTGGACAATCTCAAGCGCAAGATCGATGCCGGGGCCACGCGCGCCATCACCCAGTACTTCTTCGACGCGCCCACTTTCCTCCGCTTCATCGACCGTGCCCACGCGGCCGGGATCAACGTGCCGATCGTGCCAGGCATCCTGCCGGTGACGAACTTCGCCCAGGTGGCCAAGTTCTCCGCCATGTGCGGCGCCCGCGTGCCGGATTGGATGGGAACCCTCTTCGAGGGCCTGGACGAGGATGCGGAAACCCGCCGCATGGTCGCCGCCGTGGTCGCGGCCGAACAGGTGCGCCTCCTCCAGGCCAACGGCGTGGACGAGTTCCATTTTTACACGCTGAACCGGCCGGACCTGACCTACGCCATCGCCCATATCCTGGGGGCTCGGCCCCAAGCTGCCCCGCCGAAGCCGTGATGGCGCAGCGCCGGTGACGCCGGGGAGAGGAAGAGGGATGTCTTCCTCTCCCCGGACCCCGCACCAGCATCTTGTGTGCCTCGGGTCATGGACCCGCGGCGATTGATCGATCAGGAAGGTCCGGCGACAGCCCGATCAATCCTCCAGCCGCAGCCGCTGATAGATTGGCCTCAGCAGAAAAGGCGAGAGGAACAGCGGGAACTGGCAGAGGGAGAAGAAGAGCAGGATGCGTGCGTCCGTAGTGGCGGGCAGCACCGCGAAGTAAAGCGCCATGTTCCGGTTGCCCGAGAGCAGCCCGGCCGAGAGGGTCACGCGCTTCCCGGCCGGAAGGAAGGCGAGAGCCGTCACCGCGTTAAGGGCGAAGGCACCGCCGAAGGCCAGCGCCAGCCCGCCCAGCACGAAGCCGGGGGAGGCGAGCAGCCGCGCCAGCACCCCGTCCATGATCCCGAAGCCGTAGAGCACCACCAGCAGCACCACTGTCCCGTCCACGGCCGGGCCCCAGCGGTTCAGCGTGGCGCGCGGGACGATCCGGCGGATGGCGACGGAGATAGCCAGTGGCACCCCCACCACCAGCACCAGCCGCCCCATCAGTCCCCCAATGGAAAGGGCGAGGTCCACGCCGAGCAGCCCAAGGGCCAGCGGCGGTGCGGTGAAAGGCACGAGGAGGGTCGAGATCAGCGAGACCACTAGGGACAACTCGCCATCCAGCCCCACCAGCCGTGCGAAGGCGGGAGAGGAGGTGGCGGAGCAGCCCGTCGCCATGATCACCAGCCCTGCCCCGAGCGGCCCTTCGAGCCCGGCCAGTCGGACGAAGGCGAAGGCGAGCAGGGGCGTCGCGAGCAGGACCCAGGCGAGCATCCCTGCCACCAGCAACGGCCGCCGGAGATAGGACAGTACCTGTCCCGGATCGACCCGGAGGAGCACCAGGGTCATCAGCACGGCGATCGTCGGCGTCACCACGTCGCGCAGCGCCGCGGAAAGGGGCGGGATCAGCAGCCCTGCGAAGATCCCCGCTGCCAGCAGCGCCCCTCCGTGCCGGGCAGACCATTCGAGGGCGAGACGAAGCGGCAATCGGCACATCCCTGCCGCGCCGGGAGGTCATCGTGGTTGGCGCGGGTTCGCATCCCGTTCTATAGCCGCCCCCGTGTTCCCGCCAGCCCAGCCCCCCTCCCTGAACCCGCAAGGCCTGGCCGTCCCCGGGGACGACTACCTTGCCAAGCTCAATGCCGAGCAGCGCGAGGCCGTGGAGACTGTGGACGGCCCGCTGCTGGTGTTGGCCGGCGCCGGCACGGGGAAGACGCGGGTGCTGACCACCCGCTTCGCCCATATCCTGATGACGCGCCGCGCCTTCCCCAATCAGGTGTTGGCCGTCACCTTCACCAACAAGGCCGCGCGCGAGATGCGCGAGCGCGTGAGCGCCATCCTCGGCCGCCCCGCGGAGGGGCTCTGGCTCGGCACCTTCCACGCCCTTTGCGCACGGATGCTCCGCCGGCACGCGGAATATGTCGGGCTCACTTCCTCCTTCACTATCCTCGACACCGACGACCAGATGCGCCTGCTGAAGCAGGTGATGGACGCCGCGGCGGTGGACATGAAGCGCTGGCCGCCACAAGGGCTGATGGCGGTGATCCAGCGCTGGAAGGACCGCGGCCTACCCCCCGCCCGCGTCTCCCCGGCCGAGGACAGCGACTACGCTAACAACCGCGCGCGATCGCTCTACGAGGCCTATCAGTCCCGCCTGCGCGACCTCAACGCCGCCGATTTCGGCGACCTGATGCTGCACATGGTGGAGATCCTGCGCACCCAGCCGAACGTGCTTGAGCAGTACCACCGCGCCTTCCGCTACATCCTGGTGGACGAGTACCAGGACACGAACAGCGTGCAGTACCTCTGGCTGCGGTTGCTCGCGCAGTCCCACCGCAACATCTGCTGCGTGGGCGACGACGACCAGTCCATCTACTCCTGGCGCGGCGCGGAGGTGGAGAACATCCTCCGCTTCGAGAAGGACTTCCCGGGCGCGAAGATCGTGCGCCTTGAATCCAACTATCGCTCCACCCGCCCCATTCTCGCCGCCGCCTCGCACCTCATCGCGAGGAACGAAGGGCGACTGGGCAAGACCCTCCGCTCCGGCCGCAACGACGCCGAGGGGGAGAAGGTCCGCGTCGTCTCCCTCTGGGACTCCGAGGAGGAGGCCCGCATGGTTGGGGAACGGATCGAGCAGGCGCAGCGGAAAGGCGTCTCCCTCGGCGAGGTCGCCATCCTCGTCCGCGCCGGCTTCCAGACCCGCGCCTTCGAAGAGCGGCTGATCACTCTCGGCATTCCCTACCGCGTCGTCGGTGGCCTCAAGTTCTACGAGCGCGCCGAGGTGCGCGATGCCATGGCCTACATGCGCGTCATGCACCAGCCGAGCGATGACCTCGCCTTCGAGCGCATCGTGAACACCCCGAAGCGCGGCATCGGTGACGGCGCGCTGCAATCCATGCATGTCGCGGCGCGCGAGCAGGCAATCCCGCTCGCCATCGCCGCCGAGCGCCTGGCGCGCACGGAGGCAATGCGCGCCAAGCCCCGCGCCGCCATGCGCGAGCTGTTCGACGGGTTCGCCCGCTGGCGCGCGCTGATGCAGCGCGAGGGCCATGTTGTGGCCGTCGCCACCATGCTCGACGAATCCGGCTACACGGAGATGTGGAAGCAGGACAAGTCGGCCGAGGCGCCCGGCCGGCTGGAGAACCTGAAGGAACTCGTGCGCGCCATCGGCGAGTTCACGACGCTGGAAGGTTTCCTTGAGCATGTCGCGCTTGTCATGGAAAACGACGAGAACGCCGAGGGTGCCCGCGTCTCGCTGATGACGCTGCACGCCGCCAAGGGCCTCGAATTCGATCTTGTCTTCCTGCCGGGCTGGGAGGAGGGGCTGTTCCCGCACCAGCGCGCGCTGGATGAGGGTGGCACGAAGTCGCTCGAGGAGGAGCGGCGCCTCGCCTATGTCGGCATCACCCGCGCGCGGAAGATGGCCGTGATCTCCCACGCCGCGAACCGGCGCATCTACGGCAACTGGTCCGCCGCCATCCCGTCGCGCTTCCTCGAGGAACTGCCGCCCGACCAGATCGAGCGCGAGGGTAGCGGCGCTGTCCAGCGCGCGCGCATGGTGGACGCGCCCTCCGTCTTCAGTGGCAACTCGCCCTTCTCCTCGCAGCGCCCGCGCGTGATCGAGGCCGGCGCTTGGGAGGTGAAGGAACGCCCCGCCCGCGCCGATGCGATGAAGGTCGGCCAGCGCGTCTTCCACCAGAAGTTCGGCTACGGCCGCGTGACGGCGGTGGACGACAACCGGCTGGAGGTGGATTTCGAGAAGGCGGGCCAGAAGCGCGTCCTCGACAGCTTCGTGGAGAAGGCATGATGTCCAGGCGCCACGCGCAGAACCTCGAAGCGGTTTCCATCGACGGCCTGCCCGAGGAGGCGGTGCCGGTGGTGGAGGCCGCCTTCCAGCGCGCCTGCCGAACCGTTTCCCTTTTCCTCGACGAGCCCTCTGACACCTGGCGCGTGGAGGGCGTGCGCGAGGAGGGCGCGAAGGAGGACGAGCTGGCCGCCGCCCTCGCGCTCGCCTCCCTGATGACGGGCCTCGACCTCGTCCCGCAGCGCGCCCCGGTGGAGGCCGAGGGCTGGCTTGCCCGCACCGCCGAGGCCTTCCCCGAGCAGTCCATCGGCGGCCGAGTCCTCATCCGCCCCACCCACCTGCCTGACCGCAAGGTGCACGGAAGGACGGTGCTGAAGCTCGATGCCGGCCTCGCCTTCGGCTCCGGCGAGCACGCCTCCACCCGCGGCTGCCTCATCGCCTTCGAGACGGTCGCGCGCCGCATGCGCCCGCTGCCGAAGGACCGTCTCCGCCTGCTCGACCTCGGCGCCGGTTCCGGCATCCTCGCCATGGCCGCTGCCAGCGCGCTGCACCGCCGGGTGCTGGCGACGGATATCGAGCCCTGGTCCGTGCGGGTCGCCAACCAAAATGCCGGGATGAATGGGCTGAAGACTCTGGTGCATGCCATCCGCGCGGATGGCTGGACCTCGCCCGCCGTCTCTGGGCGCGGCTACGACCTCGTCTTCGCGAATATCCTTGCCCGTCCGCTCTGCGCCATGGCGCGGGACCTGGCGCGTCATCTGCGGCCGGGCGGCACCGCCATCCTGGCAGGTCTTCTCGGCATCCAGGCGCGGCAGGTTATGGCTGCCCATCGCCGCGGCGGGCTGCACCTCGAACGGCGGCTCGATTTCGGCCCCTGGACGACCCTGGTCCTCCGCAAGCGCGGCTGACAGCGCCCGGAAACAGCACCGGCCCGCGTTGGCGCCCGGGGGAAGGGCGTCGCGCGGGCCGGGCATCAGGACGGCGAAGGAGGAGGGGACTTCGCCGCCCCGGTACTCAGGAGAGGATGTCGCTCAGGCCGCCTGGTTGGACCGGCGCTGGTCGTTCGCAGCCGCCGGAACCGGCTTCCGCACGGCAGCGCGAGTGGCGCGCACTTCGCGCTCCGGCTGCATGCGGCCGCTGAGGACTGAGGGGATGTCGCTCCGCGTGATGCCGATATCGGCCAGCTCACGGTCGGTCAGGGAGAGCAGCTCAGCCTCGGCGCGGCGGCGCTGCATCCAGGCGGCGAAGCCGGAGACCATGCGCTGCAGGGCGGAGGTGATCACCGCATTCCGGGCCTCGTTGGCCTGGCGCAGGAGCTCGATATTGCTGATCGGCGGGAGGTTCGCCGGCTGGGGCATCATCGGCGCGGGGTTGTGCGCCTGGGAGATGCGGGGGTTCATTGCTTCTGTCCGTGTCGAGGGCGGCGTCCCGCGGAAGCCCATGCCGCCGCTGCCCGCCCGTCTGGTGCGGAACTATATGGACCCGCTCGCGTCACGAATGTCGCGCTGTTCATGTGATCAAGCCATGCGCCGGCAGCATGGGTAATTGGGGAACTATGTCTTGTTTAACCAACTGGTGACAAATCCTTCCGCGACTCGTCTCGCGGCACTCCGCCAGGAACTCCTCCGCCAGGGGGTTGAAGGCTTCATCGTCCCCCGCGCCGACGAGTTCCTCGGCGAGTATGTTCCCCCATCCGGCGAGCGCCTGGCCTGGTTGACAGGCTTCACCGGTTCCGCCGGCCTCGCCATCGTCCTGCCCTGGCGCGCCGCCGTCTTCTCGGACGGCCGCTACACCACCCAGCTCGCCCAGGAGACGGACCCCGAACTCTGGGAACGGCGCCACCTCACCGAGCAGCCGCCCGTGGACTGGCTGAAGGAGCACGCGGCCGGCCGGCGGATCGGCTACGACCCCTGGCTGCACCCCCAGGCCGCACTCGACCGGCTCGCCGCCTCCGGTGCCATTCTCGTCCCGCTGGCAGACAACCCCCTGGACGCCGTCTGGACCGACCGGCCGGCCGCGCCCTCCGCCCTGGCCGAGCCCTGGCCGGAGGCCCTTGCCGGCCAGTCATCCACCGAGAAACGGGAGGCGATCGCGGCGGAGCTGCGCGGGGCAGGGCAGGGGGCCGTCGTGCTCTCCGATGCCCATTCGGTCGCCTGGCTGCTCAACATGCGCGGCGGGGACCTTGCCCATACGCCGCTCGCCCTTGCCTTCGCCCTCCTGCGTGACGACGCCAGCGTCACCCTTTTCATGGACCCCACCAAGGCCGGGCCGGCCCTGCGCGAGGCGCTCGGCAACGCCGTCTCCATCGAGCCGCGGTCCGGGTTGGCCGGGGCGCTCGCGGCGCTTCGCGGCCGCACCGTCCGCCTGGACCCCGAGGCCACGCCCGTCTGGTTCGCAAACACCCTCCGCGCCGCCGGCGCCGAGCTGGCGGCCGGTCCGGACCCCGTGCGCCTGCCCCGCGCGACCAAGAACCCCGCCGAGCAGGAGGGTAGCCGCGCCGCCCACCGCCGCGATGCCCGCGCCATGGTGCGCTTCCTCGCCTGGTTCGCCGACCAAGCGCCGCGCGGTGGCCTGACCGAAATGGCCGCCGCCGAACGCCTCCTTGCCTTCCGCCGGGAGGAGGAGCGGTTCCGCGCCGAATCTTTCCCCGCCATCGCCGGCGCGGGGGAGCACGCCGCCATCATCCACTACCGCGCGACGCCGGCGACGAACCGCGCCGTAAACCCGGACGAGTGCTTCCTGCTCGATAGCGGCGGCCAGTACCTGGACGGCACCACGGACATCACCCGCACCCTCTGGACCGGCCCCGGCGCGCCGCCCGCGGAGCTCCGCACCCGCTACACCCTCGTGCTGCGCGGCATGATCGGGCTGGCCGCCACGCGCTTCCCCGCGGGCGTCGCCGGTCCGCATCTCGACGCCATCGCCCGCCGCCCGCTCTGGGAGGCGGGGCTCGACTACGACCACGGCACCGGCCACGGCGTCGGCGCCTTCCTCTCGGTGCACGAGGGCCCGGCTGCCTTCTCCCGCGCCGCGGCCAACGTGCCGCTGCGGGAGGGTATGATCCTCTCGGACGAGCCGGGCTTTTACTTGCCGGGCGCCTACGGCATCCGGATCGAGAACCTGCTTCTCGTCCAGGCGGACAAGGAGGTGCCGGGCCCGCGCCCCTGGCTGCGCTTCGAGACCCTCACCCTTGCGCCCTTCGAGCGCGCGTTGATCGACCCCGCCGCGCTCGTGCCTGCCGAGCGGGAATGGATCGATGCCTATCACGCCCGCGTCCTGGCGGAGGTCTCTCCCCGGCTGGACGAGGCCACCGCCGCCTGGCTCCGGGAGGCCTGCGCACCGCTCTAGCCCTCCGCTTCGCCACGCCCCTAGAATGAAGGGCGCGGCGCCGCGCCGCCGGAAGAGGAAACGAACCATGCAGAGGCGCACCCTTCTGGGCGCCGCCGCGCCGGCCGTGCTGGCCGCGGCCGGCGCCCGCGCGCAGACGGCCCGCAGCTACGCGACCCGTCCCGTCCGCATCATCGTCGGCGTCGCGCCGGGTGTCGGCACCATCGACCTCACTGCCCGCGCGGTGGCGGAGGTGATGGCGGAATCCCTCGGACAGCCCGTGGTGGTGGACAACCGGCCCGGCGCCGCCAGCATCATCGCGGTCGAGGCCGCGGCCCGCTCCCCAGCCGACGGGCACGTGCTGTTCATGGGCGGGGTGGACGCGATCGTCCACTCCTTCCTCCTCGCCGGGCGCCAGCCCATGGATCCTTTCACGGACTTCACGCCCATCTCCCGCGCCACGCGGGACCACTGGATGGTCGTGGCCAATCCCGAACTCGGCGTGAACACGCTGGCCGACCTCGCCCGCGTCGGGAAGCAGCGCTCGGGCGAGCTGAACTACGCCTCCTTCGGCGTCGGCACGCTGTTCCACCTCGTCCCCGCGCGCCTCGCCCAGCGCCTGGGCTTCGAGGCGGTGCACGTGCCTTATCGCGGCGACTTCACCTCCGACCTGCTCGCCGGGCGCGTCTCCTACGTGGTGCAGCCCACCGCACTGTTGCTGCCGCACGTCCTTGCCGGCCGGCTGAAGGCACTGGCGGTCCTCTCGCCCGAGCGCATCCCGCAACTGCCGGACGTGCCGACCATCGCGGAGGCCGGGTATCCCGACCTTGGCTTCAACATGGGCATCATCCTCTTCGCCCCCGGCGGCACGCCGCCCGCCATCGTTTTCCAGATCAACGCCGCCTATGACCGCGCGGCGAAGGCGCCGGCAGTCCGCAGCCGGCTGGCGGACCTCTCGCTGGAAACCGTGGGCGGCTCGGTCCAGGAGGCGACGGATTACACGCGCTGGATGCTCAACTTCATCGACGACATGCGGGAGAAGGTGCTCGGCGCCGCCCGCTAGCGCCGCATCTCAGGGGCGCTGGACGAGGAGCCGCGCCCCGAGCCCGAGGAAGATCACCCCCGCCGCACCGTGCAGCCACCGCGCCGCGCGGGCGGAACGCGCGAGCCGCGCCGAGGCCCAGCCCGCCCCCGCGATCAGCGCGGCGAAGAAGGGCACCGAGAGCAGCGGCAGCAGCGGCCCGAGCAAGAGCATCTGCACCCAGGGCGCCGCCCGGCCGGGCGCCACGAACTGCGGCAGGAAGGCGAGGAAGAAGAGCGCGACCTTTGGGTTGGTCAGGTTCGTCAGTGCCCCCTGCAGCACCACCCGCCGCGCCGCCGCGGCTGACGGCACAAGGGCCGGCGCCCCCTGCCAGGCCGCCCGCACCGCCCCGATCCCCAGCCAGACAAGGTAGGCAGCGCCCGCCAGCCGCAGCGCCGTGAACAGCGCGGGCGAGGCCGCCAGCAGGGCCGCGACCCCGAGCGCGGCGGCCAGCACATGCACCGTCGCCCCGCACCAGATCCCGATCGCCGCCGCCCAGCCCCGCCGCGCGCCGCCCGCAAGGGTCTGGCCGAGCACGAACATCATGTCCGGCCCCGGCGTGAGCACCACGATGATGCTGGCCAGCACGCAGGCGAGGAGGAGGGCAGGATCGACGGGCATGGCCAAAGGCTGCCGCCGCGGGTCGCCAAGGTCGAACGACTTTGCCTGATCCCGAGCATCAGCCGCCCTGATGGTCTGTTCGGACCTGCCCTTCCGGCATGGCTCGCCTGCCCGATCCGTGATGGTCGGCGGAACGGCACGACACGATATTGCGCCGCACCATGCCCGTGAGAAAGCTTCCGTCGGGCGACGACCGGAACCCGACCTGATGCCCAATCCGATAAACGACCCAGCCGTCCCGCCGCTCAGCCAGCAGGACATTCGTACCCTCTTCCTCGCCTCCCTCGGTGGCGCGCTCGAATTCTACGACTTCATCATCTTCGTCTTCTTCGCCGTGACAATCGCGAAGCTCTTCTTCCCGCCGGACATGCCGGAGTGGATGCAGCAGATGCAGGCCTTCGGCATCTTCGCCGCCGGCTACCTGGCGCGCCCGCTTGGCGGCGTCGTGATGGCCCATTTCGGCGACCTGTTCGGGCGCAAGCGCGTCTTCACCTTCTCGGTCTTTCTCATGGCCGTGCCGACCCTCGTCATGGGCCTGCTGCCGACCCATGCCGCCATCGGCGTGGCCGCTCCGATCCTCCTGCTGCTGATGCGCGTGCTCCAAGGCGCGGCCATCGGCGGAGAGGCGCCGGGCGCCTGGGTCTTCGTCGCCGAGCACGTGCCCGCCCGCCGCGTGGGCCTTGCCTGCGGCATGCTCACGGGCGGGCTGACGGGCGGCATCCTGCTCGGCTCCCTCATGGCGACGGGCATCAACCTCACCTACACGCCCGCCGAGGTTACTGACTTCGCCTGGCGCATCCCCTTCATCACCGGCGGCCTCTTTGGCCTGCTGGCGGTGTATCTCCGCCGCTGGCTGCACGAGACGCCCGTCTTTGAGGCCATGCGCCGCCGCGCCGGACCCGCGCGGGAGATGCCGATCAAGACGGTGCTGCGCGGCCAGGGCGCCTCGGTCGCGATCTCGATGCTGCTGACCTGGATGCTGACCGCCGCCATCGTCGTGGTCATTCTGATGACGCCCGCGCTGTTCCAGAAGCTGCACGGCCTCTCGCCGGCCACCACCCTCTCGGCCAACGTGGCCGCGACGGCGACGCTGACGGCCATGGCGGTTGCCTACGGCGCGCTGATGGACCGCTTCGGCGCGCTTCGCGTCGGCATCGTTGGCAGCCTCCTGCTGATCGCCGCCACCTACGCACTGTATTACGGCACGGAGGCAAACCCGGCGAACCTGCTGCCGCTCTACGCCCTGGCCGGCGCCTCGGTGGGGATCATCACCGTGGTGCCTTTCGTGATGGTCGGCGCTTTTCCGGTGGCGACGCGCTTCACCGGCGTGTCCTTCTCCTACAACGTCGCCTACGCGGTCTTCGGCGGCGTCACCCCGCTGCTCGTCTCCCTGCTGATGGCCTCCGACCGCCACGCCGCCGCGCATTACGTCGGCGCGGTGGCCCTGATCGGCATGGGCGCGCTCGCCTGGAACGCGGCCCGTGCCGCCCGCCCGGCCATGGCCGCTCTGCCGGAAGGGCGGCCCGCCATCCGCTAGGCGGCGCGCCCGGATTGCGCCCCGGCGCCTCCGGGTGGAGAAGCACCCGATGCGCCGGGCCGCGGGATAGACGATGAGCGATGAAGGCACCCGCCAGGACGTCGTGCCGCCCGACTACGCGGCCGGCGCCGGTCTGCCCTGGTGGGCCAAGGTGGCGTCCAAGCTCGCCATCGCCGCGCTGCGGGTGCCACCCGCCCTCCTGCGCCGGGCAGGGGTGAACCGGCACAGCTTCATCGCGGAATCCGAGAGCCGCGTGCTGCACGAGCCCTGCACCCGCGCCGGTGAGTTCGCCAATCGCCAGGGCCGCCCGCCGCGCGGCGTGCTGGAACTCGGCCCCGGACGCCTGGTGGTGCGCGCCCCCGCCTACGCCGCCCTCGGCTGCGCCCCCGTCTGGTTCGCCGATGTGGAGGACGACGCGCCGGAGGACCCGGCCGCCTATGCCCGGGTGGCGGAACTCGCGCGCGGGATCGGCCTGCCCGCCCCGGTGCTGGAGGGCCTGCCCAACAAGGCCGCGGTGCTGGCCGCCTGTGGCGCCCGCCAGCTGATCGGCGGCACGGAGGTCCTGGCCGCCATCCCCGACAGCTCGGTGGAGCTGATCGTCTCCGACGTGGTGCTGGAACATGTCCGCCGAGACGCCCTGCCGGGCCTGCTGGCCGAGCTGCGCCGTGTCGCCGCCCCGAACTGCCTCGGCGTGCACGCGGTGGACTTCCACGACCATGTCGGCGGCGCGCTCAACACACTGCGCTTCCCGCCCGGTTTCTGGGAGGGGCCGCTCGTCGCGCGTAGCGGCCTCTACGTGAACCGAATGGGCCTGTCCGAGATCCGGGCCGCTTTCGCGCAGGCCGGCTTCGCCACGCGGCTGCGCGACATCCGCCGCTGGCCCGCCAGCCCTCCCGGTGCAGGCGCCGCGCACCCCTCGCTCAGCCGCCGGGCGGAGGACGACCTCATCGCCTTCGCCCGGATCGAGGCGCTACCGGTCTGAACCCTCAGCCCGGCGCTTCCACGGGCGGGAAGCCCGCCAACTCGCGCCACTCGGCCTCGGTCAGCGTCTTCAATTCCAGTTCCGCCGCCTTCTTCGCCTTGGAGCCGGCATCGGCGCCGACCACGACGAGATCCGTGCGCTTCGAGACGGACTTCACCACCTTCGCGCCCAGCAGCTCCGCCCGCGCCTCCGCCTCCTGCCGCGTCATCGTCTCCAAGCTTCCGGTGAAGACGATGGACTTGCCGGAGAGCGCGCCCTCCGCCACCGCCTCGGCCTCTTCGGGCGTCACCTCGCGCAGCAGGTCGTCCAGCGCCTCCACGTTCCGCGTTTCGGAGAAGAAGGTGACGAGTTCCTGCGCGATGGAGGGGCCGATGCCCTGGATGCCGCCCAGATCCTCCCGCGCTTCGCTGCCGATGATGCGCGCGTCCAACATGGCCTGCCGCCACGCGCCCGCGGAGTGGTAGTGCCGCGCCAGCAGTCGCGCGTTCTGCTCGCCGATGCGGCGGATGCCGAGGGCGAAGATGAACCGCTCCAGGCTTGGCTGCCGCCGCGCTTCGATGGCGGCGAGAAGGTTCGCCACCTTCTTCGACTCTCCCTTGGCGCTGCCGCCCCAGCCCTTCCAGCCCCGCAGCGTCGCCGTGTGCTCCGAGAGACGGAAGATGTCGGCCGGCGTCTTCACCAGCCCCGCCTCGTGCAGCAGCACGACGTTCTCGATGCCTAGGCCCTCGATATCCATCGCGTTGCGGGAGGCGAAGTGGATCAGCCGCTCCACCTGCTGCGCGGGGCAGATGAGGCCGCCGGTGCAGCGGCGCACCACCTCGCCCTCCGGGCGGATGGCGGGGCTGCCGCATTCGGGGCAGTGCGTCGGCGGCAGCCAGGGTTCGCCACGGCCGGGGCGGTCGGGATCGACCACGCGGATAATCTGCGGGATCACGTCACCGGCGCGCTGCAATTCCACGGTGTCGCCCACGCGCGCGTCGCGGCGGGCCACCTCGTCCTCGTTGTGCAGTGTCGCGTGCTGCACCATCACGCCACCCACATTCACCGGCTGCATCACCGCGCGCGGCGTCAGGGCGCCCGTTCGGCCGACCTGAATCTGGATTTCCAGCAGCTTCGTCGTCGCGCGCTCGGCCGGGAACTTCCAGGCGATGGCCCAGCGCGGCGCGCGGCCGACAAAGCCGAGGCGGCCCTGCCAGTCCAGCCGGTCCAGCTTGTAGACGACGCCGTCGATATCGTAGTCGAGCCCAGCACGGCGCTGCCCCATGGCCGCCTGGAAATCCGCCGCCGCGTGCTCGTCGCGCAGGACCTCCGAGAGCGGGTTCACCTGGAAACCCCAGCCGCGCAGCACATCAAGATAGCCCGAATGCGTCTCCGCCACCGGCGCGGAGGAGGCGCCCTGCGCGTAGGCAAACAGCTTCAACGGCCGCCGCGCCGTCACCCGCGCATCGAGCTGCCGCAGCGAGCCCGCCGCCGCGTTGCGCGGGTTGACGGGGATGCGCACGGCCTCGCCCACCTTCTCACCGGCCTCGCGGCGGCGCTCGCGCTCCTCGAAAAGCCGCGTCTGCTCGGCGTGGAAGGCGAGGAAGTCCGGCTTTGTCATGAAGACCTCGCCGCGGATCTCAATGCGCTCGGGGAAGGGTGCGGTCAACGCGCGGGGCAGCTCGTCGAGAGTCTTCAGGTTCTCGGTGATGTCCTCGCCCACCGTTCCATCGCCGCGCGTCGCGCCGCGCACGAATTGCCCGCCCTCATAGGTGAGATTGACCGAAAGCCCGTCGATCTTCGGCTCCGCCACGAAGCGCAGCACCTCCTCCGCCGAGAGGCCGAGGAAGCGGCGGATGCGCGCCGCGAACTCCGCGAAATCCTCGGGCGCGAAGGCGTTGTCGAGCGACAGCATGGGCGTGCCGTGCCGCGACTTGGCGAAGCCCGCCGCCGGCTCCTCACCCACCTTCCTCGAAGGGCTGTCGGGCCGTACGAGATCGGGGAAGCGCGCCTCGATCGCCTGGTTCCGCCGGAACAGCGCATCGTATTCCGCGTCCGACATGATCGGCTCGTCGCGGACATGGTAGGCGGCATTCGCCTCGGCGATGCGGGCGGCGAGGGCTTCCAGCTCCCGCGCGGCCTCGGCCTCCGTCAGTTCCTCGATGGGCAGCGCGGGGGAGGGGGCGTTCTTGGGCATCGACCCGTGGATAGCCGCGCCCGCCCCATGGCGCCAAGGCCACCCGCGGCCCACCGCGGCGTTGTCCCCCCATGAACGACGTGCCGCCCGACTGGATCCGCCCGCCCGACCTCGACGCCGCGCGCCTCGCCCAGCACGAGATCGCCGAGCGCGCCGAGGCCGCCGACCGGCTGGACCAGCCGCGCCTCGTCGCCGGCGTGGACTGCGCCGGCGCGGCGCGCGGCGCCCCCGACCGCATTCGCGCCATGGCCGTGCTGTTGGAAAGCAGCGCGAAGTCGCGCCCCCTGGCCACCGGCCTCGTCGAGGGCGTGCCCGCCTTCCGCTACGTCTCGGGCTTCCTCGGCTTCCGCGAGATCCCCTTCATCCTCGACGCGCTGGCGAAGCTGCCACGGCGGCCGGACCTAATTTTCGTGGACGGCCACGGCCTCAGCCACCCGCGCGGCTGCGGCACCGCCACCCATCTCGGCGTCGTCGCGGACCTGCCGACGGTCGGCGTCGCGAAATCCATCCTTGTCGGCCGGCCGGAGGGAGAGCTGGGGCAGGAGGCGGGAAGCAGAGTACCGCTGGTCTGGAAGGGGCGGGAGATCGCGACGGTGCTGCGCAGCAAGCGCGGCGTGAACCCGCTCCTTATCTCCGCCGGCCACCGCGTCTCGCAGGAGACGGCGGTGCGGCTCGTGATGGAATGGCTGGCCGGGTACCGCCTGCCCGAGCCGACGCGGCTGGCCGACAAGCTCGCCGGCGAGGCGCGCCGCACGTCCGAGGCCGCGCCGCTGCTCTGAGCCTCAGGCCGCCCCGGCCAGCAACTCGTCCGCCGCCGCCCGCGCCGCCTCGGTCACGCGCTCGCCCGCCAGCATGCGCGCAATCTCCTCGCGCCGAGCCGGCACGTCGAGCGGCACGACGCGCGTCTCCGCCCGGTCGCCGCGCACGCCCTTGGCCACTTGGAAGTGCCGAGCCCCGCGCGCCGCCACCTGGGGCGAGTGCGTCACCACCAGCACCTGCAGCCGCTCCGCCACCCGCGCCAGCCGCTCGCCCACCGCCGCCGCCGTCGCGCCGCCGATGCCGCTGTCCACCTCGTCAAACACGAGCGTCGGCACGGGCGAGCCGCGCGCCAGGACGACCTTCAGCGCCAGCATCAGGCGGGACAACTCGCCGCCCGAGGCGATCTTCGCGAGCTGCCCCGGCTTCTGCCCAGGATTGGTGGTCACGAGGAAGGTGACGCGGTCTTGCCCGTCCGGACCCCAGGCACTCTCCTCGCGCGGCGCGATCTCGATGTGCAGCCGAGCGCGGTCCAGCTTCAGCGGCGCCAGCTCCTTAGCCACCGCCTTCTCCAGCTTCTCCGCGTGCTCCCGCCGCGCGGCCGTCAGGGCTTCGGCGGTAGCGACGTAACCCGCCCGGGCCTCACGCGCTGCCGCGTCAAGCGCCGCCACGCGCCCCGTGCCGGCATCGAGGTTCGCCAAGCGGTCCCGCAGCGAGAGGAGATGGGCGGGCAGGTCCACCACGGCCACCGTGTATTTCCGCGCCGCCGCCCGCAGGGCGAAGAGCCGCTCCTCGACAGTCTCCAGCCGGCGGGGATCGGGCTGGGCGTCGCTCGCCAGCCGCTCGAGCACGTTCTCGGCCTCGGCCAGCGCGTCCTGCGCGGCGGCGAGGGCGGTCAGGGCGGCATTCGCCTCCTCGCTCGGAGGCGTCAGCCGCTCCAGCGCGCGGGCGGCATTGCGGAGGGCGGCCGCGGGCGCGCCGCCGCCGCGACGGTCGCGCGGCTGGATCTCGGACAGGGCGGAGGCGATCGCCTCCGCCCGCCGCTCGCTGCCCTGTAGTCCCTGACGCTCCGAAGCCAGTGCGTCCTCCTCCCCCTCCTGCGGGGCGAGGTCGGAAAGCTCCTGGACGGAATGCCGCAGCCATTCCTCGTCGCGCTGGGCGGCGGCGATGGCCTCGCGTGCCTCCTTCAGGGCCCGCTCCGCCCCGCGCCAGGCTCGATAGGCGTCGGCCACCGCGTTCCGCCGCGGCTCCAGCCCACCGAAGGCATCGAGCAGGCCGGCATGGGTGGCGGGATCGGCGAGCCCCACCTGATCGTGCTGGCCCTGCACCTCGACCAGCAGCGCGCCGAGGCGGCGCAGCAGCGCTACCCCCACCGGCTCATCGTTCACGAAGGCCCGCGAGCGCCCATCGAGGGTCACGATGCGGCGGAGCACGATCTGGTCGTCCGCCTCGATGCCCTGCTCGGCCAGCAGCGCGTGTGCCGGATGCCCGGCGGGCGGGTTGAAGACCGCAACGACGCCTGCCTGGGCTTGGCCCGCGCGCACCATGCCCGCTTCGGCTCGCTGCCCGAGGGCAAGGCCGAGGCTGTCCAACAGGATCGACTTTCCCGCGCCGGTCTCGCCGGTCAGCACCGAGAGGCCAGGACCGAAAGTGAGGTCCAGGCGCTCAATCAGCACCACGTCGCGGATGGAGAGGGAGGCGAGCACGCCCGTCCTTCGGCCCGGGGCCTAGAAAACCGCTTCGACGACGCGCCGCAGCAACCCCGGCGGAGAGGTGTTCCGGTCGGCCGGCTCCGCGCCGTCCACCAGGAGCGCGTAGCTGTCCTGGTACCAGGCATTGCCGGGATAGTTGTGCCCGAGCACCGAGGCGGTCTTCCGCGCCTCCTCCGGCAGACCCATGGCGAGATAGATCTCGGTCAGCCGATGCAGCGCCTCGGGCACGTGGTTCGTCGTCTGGTAGTTCTCCACCACGTTGCGGAAGCGAAGGATCGCCCCTGCATAGAGCCGCCGCTGCTGGTAGAAGCGTCCGATGTTCATCTCCTTGCCCGCCAGATGGTCCCGGGCAAGGTCGATCTTCAAGCGGGCATCGCGTGCATAGGTAGAGTTCGGAAAGCGGTTCACCACGTCTTGCAGGGCCGCGAGCGCGGTCTCGGTGCCCGCTTGGTCGCGCTGAGCATCCGCGATCTGCTCGTAATAGCAGAGGCCACGAAGATAATAGGCATAGGCGATGTCGCGATGCGCGGGGTGGAGCTGGATGAAGCGGTCCAGCTGCCCCAGCGCCTCCGTGTAGCGGTTGCGGGAATACTCCGCGTAGCCGCTCATCAGCCGGGCATTGGTTGCCCAGGTGGAATAGGGGTGATCGCGCTCCACCGTGTCGAAGATCTCGATCGCCTGAGCGTAGCGCTCGGCCCGAAGTGACTCGAGCCCGGCGGCATAGAGGGCCTCTGGCGACATGTCGGCATAGGTCGTCCCCCTGCCGCGCAGGGCGTCCGACTTGCCGTTCCAGAAATCAAGGCTCTCGCATCCCCCGAGGGCCAGGGGCGCGAGGAGGACGGGCAGGATCGCGAGGCGACGGAGCTTCATGGCGGCGGCTCTATAGCACGCGCCGGGCGGGGCGCGACAGGGCGGCACGGGGGGAGCGTGCCGGGGCGGCCAACCGTGCCTCCGATCCCGGGCGAGGGGATCGCCCGGGAGGGCGGATCAGGCCGCGACCGCCGCGATCGGCAGGCGGGCGGTTGCGCCCGCCATCGCCGCCACCGGCATCTCCTGCTCCTCGACCCAGCGCCAGGCGCTCGGATCGGCGAAGAGGGCGCGCAGCACGCGATTGTTCAGCCCGTGGCCGGAGCGGTGGCCGCGGAACCGCGCGCGGAGCGGCGCGCCGGCAAGGGCGAGGTCGCCCACCGCGTCCAGCAGCTTATGCCGCACGAACTCGTCGGCGTGGCGGAGGCCGCCCGGATTGACCACCAGCGGCCCGTCCACCACCACCGCGTTGGCCAGCGAGCCGCCGCGGGCAAGGCCCACGGAGCGCAGGCGGGCGATGTCCTCGGCCAGGGTAAAGGTGCGGGCATCGGCGAGCACAGCCCGGAAGCCCTCCTCCGTCACCGGCATGGACAGCGCCTGTCGGCCGATGGCCGTCGCGCCGAAATCGATGCTCAGCTCCGCCTCGAGGCCGGGGCCGCTGCCGGGCGAGAGCTCGGCCCAGGCCGCGTTCGGCCCCTCGCCATCGGTTACGCGGATGGTGCGCAGCACCTCGATCTTGGCAACGGGGGCAGCGAGCTCCACCAGCCCCGCGCAGTCGAGCAGGAAGACGAAAGGCGCGGCGGAACCATCGAGGATAGGAACCTCGGGGCCGTCCACCTCTACCACCGCATCAGTCACGCCAAGCGCGGCAAGCGCCGCCATCACGTGCTCGATCGTGCCAATCCGCGCGTCGGCATCACCTAGAGCGGTGCAGAGGCGGGTGTCCGTCACCGCGTCGAAGCGGGCAGGAATATCGATGCCTAGGTCGGTGCGGCGGAACACGATGCCGTCCCCAGCCCGCGCCGGGCGCAGGGTCAGCGAGGCGCGAAGGCCGGAATGAAGACCCACGCCGACGCAGCCGATCGCGGACTTCAGGGTCCGTGCGCGTGCCGTGTCGATCGGGAAGAAGCCGTCCATCGGGAAACCCCTGGAAAGTCATCGGCACAAATGAAACGTACCGGCGAGGGGAAACATCGCACCGCACCATGGCCACGGCCAGTCAAGCGTTGTTTCTCTGTATTTCGACGTAAGCCTTTGATTCCAAAAAGAATTTTGGATGTGAAAAAGGCCCCGCCGGACATCCCGGCGGGGCCTCCTCCAATTCGTTCCGCCCCCGTCCGGGGCGGGTGTGCCGTAGATCAGTTGCCCTGCCGACGGAGAAAGGTCGGGATGTCGAGGCCCATGCCGTCCTCCTGGGCCTGCGGCCGGGCCGGGGGTGCGGGCGGCGCCTCCGGCTGGTCCGGCAGGGTGCGGCGCATGCCGCCGATGCCGGTCGCGCGGCGGAAGATACCACCCAGGCCGCCCGTCGGGGCGCCCGGGGCGGGCACCGGCGCGACGCGCGCGGCGGGGGAGGGCTGCGCGTTCGGCGGGGGGGCGGCGGGCGCGGGCTGCACCGGCAGCTCGGCCACCGGCTCCGGCGCGGCGTGCTCCACGTTCGCGGGACGGCGGGCGCCCATCGGCAGGCGCGGGCTCGCATGCGGCACCGGCGGCGGCATGCTGGAGGACGGTACCATCGAGACGGGGCGCGGCGCGCCGAGCACGGAGGCCGGGCGGCCGATGCCCGGCTGCACCGAGGCCTGGCGCATTGCCGGAGCCTGGCCGGGCACGAAACCAGGGGCGGCGGCCGGCACGAAAGCGCCAGGCGCCGGCACCGTGCCGCCGCCGATGGCGACAACGCGCTGCGGCTCGGCGGCCTGCTGGGCCTGGGCCTGCGGGTCCACGGCGTCGATGCCGGTGGCCACGACGGAAACGCGCAGCCGCCCGTTCAGCGTCTCGTCCACCGAGGAGCCGAAGATGATGTTCGCATCCTCGTCCACCTCACGGCGAATGCGGTTCGCGGCCTCGTCGACCTCGAACAGCGTCATGTCGTAGCCGCCGGTGATGTTGATCAGCACGCCGCGGGCGCCGCGCATGGAGGTGTCCTCCAGCAGCGGGTTGCTGATCGCGGCCTCGGAGGCCTTGACCGCGCGGTCCTCGCCCTCGGCCTCGCCCGTGCCCATCATCGCCTTGCCCATCTCCGCCATCACGGTGCGGATATCGGCGAAGTCGAGGTTCACGAGGCCGGGGTTGACCATCAGGTCGGTCACGCCGCGCACGCCCATGTAGAGGACGTCGTCGGCCATCTTGAAGGCCTCGGCGAAGGTCGTGCGCTCGTTGGCCTTGCGGAAGAGGTTCTGGTTCGGGATGACGATCAGCGTATCGACATACTGCTGAAGCTCGTCGAGGCCCTGGTCCGCCGCGCGGCGGCGCTTGGGGCCCTCGAAGTCGAAGGGCTTGGTCACCACGCCGACGGTCAGCACGCCCCGCTCGCGCGCCATGCGGGCGATCACCGGCGCCGCCCCCGTGCCAGTGCCGCCGCCCATGCCGGCCGTGATGAAGATCATGTGCACGCCCTCGAGGTGGCGCGCGAGGTCCTCGGTCGCCTCCTCGGCCGCCGCGCGGCCGATCTCGGGCTTCGCGCCCGCGCCCAGGCCCTGCGTCAGGTGCGGGCCGAGCTGCACGCGCCGCTCGGCGCGGCTGTTGACCAGCTGCTGCGCATCGGTATTGGCGACAAGGAATTCCACCCCGTCCAGCCCCATGCCGATCATGTTGTTGACCGCGTTGCACCCGGCGCCACCCACGCCGATAACGGTGATCCGCGGCGTAAAGTCAGTATGCTGCTGACGTGGAATGGTCAGGTTCAGCGTCATCGTTCTAGCCCCCTTCGAAGACGCGATGAATACGAATCGCCCCCGGGTCCTTATGCATCACACACGGTCCCGGAGCCAATTGACTAAACGCGCGAAAACACCCCGCGATCCCTGCGTGCTGGGATCGAAGTCGAGCACCGGCCGCCCCTCGCCAGCGCCCCAGGCGATGAGGCCGAGGGTTGTTGCGAAACCGGGTGCATGGAAGGCGTCGGGCAGGCCGCGGATCCCCTGCGGACGGCCTAGCCGCACCCCCCGCGCGAGGATGCGGGTTGCCGCTTCCCGCATGCCGACGAGCTGGCTCGCGCCGCCCGTCAGCACCACCTGCTGGCCGGATTGCGGGCCGAGATTGGCGTCCGCCAGGCGGTCGCGGATCAGCTCCAGCGTCTCCTCCACCCGCGGGCGGATGATGGACATCATCTGAGCGCGCGGTACGCGGGCGAGAATCTCCCCATCCTCCCCGATGCGGGAGAGCGAGAGCATCTCGCGCTCGTCGTCGATCGAGCCGAACATGCTGCCGTGCATGGTCTTCAGGCGCTCCGCCTGGTCGATCGGCGTGCTCAGCCCGCGGGCGAGGTCGTTCGTCACCTGCCACCCGCCGACCGGAACCTGCGCGGTGTGCAGCAGCGCGCCCTCGTGCATGACGGCGAGCGAGGTCGTGCCGCCGCCCATGTCGATCACCGTCGCCCCCAACTCGCGCTCCTCCTCCGAAAGCGCGGAGAGGGCGGCGGCGAGGGGAGCGGAGACCGGCTCCTCCACCTCCAGGTCGCAGCGCGCGAGGCAGGTGCCGAGGTTGCGGAGCGAGGCCGAGGAGGCGTCCACGATGTGCAGCCGGGCGCCCAGGCTCTCGCAGATCATGCCGCGCGGGTCGGTCACGCCCGGCGTGGCGTCGAGGGTGAAGCTGAGCGGCAGGGCGTGCACGGCCTCGCGCCCTTCCTCCGCCATCCGGCGCTTTCCCTCGGCGATCACGGCGCGAAGGTCCGGCTCGGTCACGGCGCGGCCGCCGATCGTCCACTGGATGTTGTGCTGGCGGCTCTCGGGCTGCCCGCAGGAGAGATTGGCGATAACGCCGGACAGCTTGACGTCCGCCATCTCCTCCGCATTCGCCACCGCGGCCCGCACGGCGCGCTCGGCCTGGGCGAGATCGACGATATTGCCGCCCTTCACCCCGTGGGAGCGCTGCCAGCCATAGCCGAGCGCGCGCAGCCCGCCCTCGGGCTCCATGCGGACGATGATGCAGACGATCTTCGTGCTGCCGATGTCGAGCACGCCGAAGACGCCCGTCCGCGCCTTCGGGTGACGCGCGCGCTGCGGCGGCAGCTGCGGGCCGGAACCGGCGCCGTCGACCGGCCGGGAGAGGGCGTTCACCCGCTCCTCCCAGTGCGCGCGCGGGCGGCGGCGGGCGGCTGCTCCGGCGCGGAAGCTCCCCGCAACACGAGGCGGTCCGGCAGGCGGAGGTCCACCACCTGAAGCGGCCGGTCGAGGATCTGGTTCTGCCGCTGCAGCTCCGCCAGACGCTGCAGCGCGGCGTCCTCGTGGCCCTCCGGAAGCATCACGTCGGTGCCGCTATGCAGGCGAAGGTTCCAGCGCCGCTCCCCGATGCGCACCAGCGCCTGGGTGCGGGCCAGCAAGTCCGGCGCCCGCTTCAGCAGGTCGTAGAGCGGGGCGGCGGTTTTCTCCGCGCCGGCGCCCACGACGAGGGGCAGCGGGCCGAAGGCGTCCAGCCGATCGGTCGCGACGGTCCGCCCTTCGCGGTCGATGATCGCAAAGCGGCCGTTATTCTGCCAGATCGCGAAGGGCGCGCGCTCGCGCAGCCGCACCAGCACGAGGCCGGAGAGGTGACGCTGCACCTCCGCGCTCTCGATCCAGGCAATGGACTCCAGCCGTTCCTTGGCGGTCTGGGGAGCGAAGGCGAGGACGGGGTCGCCGGCGCGCACGCCGATCGCTTCGCGCAGCATGGCAGGCGCGGTGTTGCGCGCGCCCTCGATCCGCACCTCCGTCACCAGCAGCGCGCCCGCCCGCGCCGCAGCGCCGGAGGAGGCGCTGTCGAAGATCGCGGAGAGCTTGCTGGCGGGATCGAGGCTGGCGACACCCATGGCCGCTACGCCGAAGAGCCCGAGCAGCGCCGCCGCCTTGGCCGCCGGGCGCAGCATGGGCTTGCGCCGCCGAAGCCAGAGCCGCAGTGCGCTTGGCCGCTGCGGCTCCTTCGGTGCCGGCCTCGCCCGCACGCCTGCGGTCAGCTTACGCGGCATTGCGCAGCTCCTTCCCGCGGTCGCGCGCCGCGCCATCATGCCGCGCCTGCTGCACCATCCACGAACAGAGATCGGGGAATGAGATGCCGCAATACGCCGCCTGCTCCGGCACGAGGGAGGTGGGCGTCATGCCAGGCTGCGTGTTCACCTCCAGCAGCACAAGCCCCTCGGCGCCCGGGCGGCTGTCGTCCCAGCGGAAGTCGGAGCGTGAGACCCCGCGGCAGCCGAGTGCAGCATGAGCGGCGGCGGCAACCGCCATCGCCCGGTCCCGCACGGCGTCCGGCACCTGCGCGGGAATGACGTGGCGCGAGCCACCATCGGCGTACTTGGCGTCGTAATCGTAGAAGGCGTGCCCGGTCGCGATCTCCGTCACCGCCAGCGCCCGGTCCTCCATGACGGCGACCGTCAGCTCGCGGCCAGGGATATAGGGCTCCGCGATGATCTCGCCCCAGCTCCAGCCGGCCGCGATCTCCGAGCGACGGTTGTCGCCCTCCCGCAGGATGAAGACGCCGACCGAGGATCCCTCCCGCACGGGCTTGACCACGTAGGGCAGCGGCAACGGATCGGCCGCAGCCAGTTCCTCGGCCGCCAGCAGCCGGTGCATCGCGACCGGCAGGCCCGCCGCGGCAAAGGCCGCCTTGGCCGCCGCCTTGTCCATCGCGACCGCCGAGGCGCGAAGCCCGGAATGCGTGTAGGGGATGCCCATCCAGTCGAGCACGCCCTGGATCGAGCCGTCCTCACCGAAGCGGCCGTGGAGCGCGTTGAACACGGCGTCGGGCCGCGACGACGCGATCCCCGCGACGACGGCGCCGAGGTCCGGCCCCGGGTCGAGGGTCGTCACCTCGTAACCCGCCTCCCGCAACGCCGCCGCGATTTCCCGCCCGGAGGAGAGCGACACCTCGCGCTCGCTCGACAAGCCGCCCAGAAGAACCGTGACGCGCGTCATGCCCGCTCTCCGATGCGCCTGATCTCCCATTCCAGCCGCACGCCGGAATGGGCCAGCACGGCGGCCCGAACCGCCTCGCCGAGATCCTCGAGATCGGCGGCCGTGGCGTCGCCGGTGTTGAGGAGGAAGTTGCAGTGCTTCTCACTGACCTGCGCACCACCCAGCACGCGCCCGCGGTAGCCCGCCGCATCGATCAGCGCCCAGGCCTTGTGCCCGGGCGGGTTGGCGAAGGTGGAGCCGCCGGTCCGTGCCCGCACGGGCTGCGTCGCCTCGCGACTCTCGCGGATCTCGGCCATGCGCGCGGCGATCGCGCCCACATCGCCGGGCGCCGCATGGAAGCGCGCCCGCACCACCACGCCGCCGGGTGGAAGCTGCGAGCGGCGGTAGGAAAGGCGAAGATCGGCCGCACGCACCCGCAGCAGCCCATCGACCGTCGCGATCTCCGCCCAGTCCAGCACGCCCGCCACATCGGCCCCGTAGGCGCCGGCATTCATCGCCACCGCGCCTCCGATACTGCCCGGAATGCCCGAGAGAAACTCAAGCCCAGACAGCGAGGCCGCTGCCGCGTGCTCGGCCACGACGGCGTCCAGCGCCGCCGCGCCGGCCACGACACCGTCCGCCTCGACTTCGACATCCCCGAAGCCGCGCGCGAGGCGCAGCACGATGCCGCGCACGCCGCCATCGCGCACGATGAGGTTCGAGGCCGCCCCGATCACCGTGATCGGCAGTGTGGCACGTCGCAGCAGCCGCAGCAGGTCGTCCACGTCCGCCGGCCGCACGAGCCAGTCCGCCGCCCCGCCTACGCGGAACCACGTCGCCGGCCCCAAAGCAGCCCCTGCCTGCACACGGCCGCGCAGCGCGGGGAGGGGGGCTTCCGTCATGGCGACGGAGGCGCTCATGCCGCGCCCTTGATCCGACGCGGTCCGCCGCTCTTCGCCTGAAGTTCCGTCAGCTGAGCCGGCAGCGCGTGGGCCCAGGTGGTGATGTTCCCGGCACCGAGGCAGACCACGTAGTCGCCCGGCCGCGCGATGGCGTGCACCATTTCCGCCAAGTGGTCCGGCCCCGGCAGCGGCACGACGCTGCGATGGCCGTGGGCGCGCAGACCCTCGACCAGCGCGTCCTGGTCGCGCTCGGGGATCGGCTGCTCGCCCGCGGCATACACATCGGCCACGATGACGGTGCCCGCGTCGTTCATGCAGGTGCAGAACTCGTCGAAGAGCGCATCGAGGCGGGAGTAGCGGTGCGGCTGCACCACCGCGATGACGTCCCGCGCGCCCGCCTGTCGCGCCGCCTTCAGCACCGCCGCGATCTCGACGGGGTGATGGCCATAATCGTCGATGACGGTGATGCCGCCAGCCTCGCCCGCGCGGGTGAAGCGGCGCTTGACGCCCTTGAAGGTGGCCAGCGCCATGCGGATCGTCTCCTCCGGCACCTCCATCTCCACGCCGATGGCGATCGCCGCCAGCGCGTTCAGCACATTGTGCTGGCCGAGCATGGGCAGGCGGAAGGGCTTCAGCGCCCGGGAGCGCCGGTTCAGCCGGTCCTGCACCACCACCTCGAAGGTGGCGCCCATGCGGTCGGTGATGACGCGCTCGGCCCGGACATCCGCCTGGGGGGAGAAGCCGTAGGTGATCAGACGGCGATCGGACAGGCGCGGGATCATCGCCTGCACCTGCGGGTGGTCCGCGCAGAGCACCGCGAAGCCGTAGAAGGGGATGTTGCCGACGAACTGGGCGTAGCCCTCGTTCATGGAATCGGCCGTGCCCCAGTGATCGAGGTGCTCAGGGTCTATGTTGGTCACCACGGCAACCACGGCGGGCAGCTTGAGGAAGGAGCCGTCGCTCTCGTCGGCCTCCACCACCATCCACTCGCCGGCACCCAGCCGCGTGTTGGTGCCATAGGCGTTGACGATGCCGCCGTTGATCACGGTCGGGTCGATCTTCGCCGCCTCCAGCACGCAGGCGACGAGGCTGGTGGTGGTGGTCTTGCCATGGGTCCCGCCCACCGCGATCGACCACTTCAGCCGCATCAACTCGGCCAGCATCTCCGCGCGGCGGACCACCGGCAGGAAGCGCGCGCGGGCCGCCTGCACCTCCGGGTTGTCCTTCTTCACCGCCGAGGAGGTGACGACCACCTGGGCTGCGCCCAGGTTCTCCTCGGCGTGGCCGATCAGGACCGGGATTCCCGCTTCCCGCAGGCGGGTGACGTTGTAGCCCTCCGCGATATCGCTGCCCTGCACCTGGTAGCCGAGGTTGTGCAGCACCTCGGCAATGCCTGACATGCCGATGCCGCCGATACCCACGAAGTGGATAGGGCCGATATTGAGTGGAAGGGCGCGCATGTCAGGCTGCTTTCCCGAGGGGCGATCCGGACCCACCGCGAAGCGGCGATGCGACGTCGGCCAGTGAGAGGACCCGATCTGCCAATTTCTCGGCGGCATCGGCCCTGCCGAGAAGTGCCGCAGCACGGGCGGTGTCGTCCAGGGTTTCCGGCAGCAGAAGACAATTTTTCAGCGACACGGCAAGGGATTCGCCCGTGAAGCTGTCCTGGCGCATCAGTTCGGCCGCACCGTGCTCCGAAAGGGAACGGGCGTTCTCGGTCTGGTGGTCGTCGATCGCGTGCGGAAGCGGAACAAGAATGCTCGGCCGCCCCGCGCAGGCGAGCTCCGCGACGGTGGAGGCGCCGGCCCGCGCGATTACCAGATGCGCGACCGAGAGGCGCCGCGCCACGTCCTCGAAGAAGGGCGCCAGCTCCGCCTTCACGCCCGCCGCGGCATAGGCGGCCCGCACGCGCTCCAGGTCCTCCGCCCGGCACTGCTGCACCACCTCCACCCGCGCCCGCATCTCGTCCGGCAGGGAAGCGACAGCAGCGGGCACCACGTCGGAGAAGACCCGCGCCCCGAGCGAGCCGCCGAGCACCAGAAGCCGCATGGTCCCGACCGGCCCCGGATAGCCCTGCCCGTGCAGCGCCGCGATGGCCGGGCGCACCGGATTGCCCAGCACCTCCGCCCGCACGCCCGGGGGCACGCGCCGCGTTCCCTCAAAGCACAGCGCCAGCAGGTCCGCTCCGCGCGCCAGGCTCCGGTTCGCCCGGCCCAGCACCGCGTTCTGCTCGTGCAGTACCACTGCCGGCCGGCGCGAGGCCGGTAGGAAGCGGGCCGCGACCACCGGCGGCACGGAGGGATAGCCGCCAAAGCCGACGACAACGGAGGGGTTGAGGTCCAGGAGCAGCCGCCGTGCCTCCATCGCCCCACGCGCCAGCGCCAGCGCCCCGCGCGCCGCCCCCAGCACGCCGCGCCCCGCAAGGCCCGCGCCCGGCAGGGTGAAGCGCTCCGCATTGGTGAAAACCGCGCTGTTCAATGCGGAGGAGCGGGCGTCGGTCATCAACGCGACGCGCTCGCCCCGCGCGATCAGCGCGGCGGCGAGCGCCTCGGCTGGAAAGAAGTGCCCGCCGGTGCCGCCGGCGGCGATGACGACCGGCCGCGCCCCCGGGCCGCGCATCAGGTGGCGCCTTCCTCGGACCGGCTCATCCGCTTCCGGCTGAGCGCCAGCAGGAAGCCCATGCCGAGCGCGATGGCGATCACCGAGGACCCGCCGTAAGAGACGAAGGGCAGCGTCATCCCCTTCGTCGGGATCAGGTGGAGGGAGGAGGCCATGTTGATGAAGGCCTGCAGCCCGAACTGCGTCAGCAGCCCGGACGCCGCGAGGATCACGTAGAGGTCCGTCTCCGCCAGCAGCCGCATCAGCCCGCGCACCACCACGAAGGCAAAGAGCGCGAGGATGAGGAGGCAGATGATCAGCCCGAACTCCTCCCCCACCACGGCGAAGACGAAGTCCGCATGGGCGTCGGGCAGCACGGTCTTCATCCGGCCCTCGCCAGGGCCCACGCCCATCATCCCGCCGGCGCCAAAAGCCTCCAGCGCCACGTCCACCTGGTAGTTGTTGCCGTGCTCCGGGTAGAGGAAGCGGTTCATGCGGTCGTGAAAGTGCGGGAACAGGAAGTAGGCGCCGAATAGGGCCGCCACGCCGAACCCGCCGAGCACCGTGACCACCGCCATGTTGATCCCCGCCACGAAGACCTGCGCGAGGAAGACCGCGGTGATGACGAGCAGCATCCCGATGTCCGGCTGCCGCTGTAGCAGCAACGCGACGAAGCCGAAGAGTGCGACCACCAGCGCCCATGGCACCCAGGCCTTGCGCCCGGCCATCTTCGCCTCGGCAATCAGCCAGGCCGCAACCACCGCGAAGCAGGGCTTGAGGAACTCGGAGGGCTGAAGCGAACCGAACATCGGCACGTTCAGCCAGCGGCGGGCCCCCTTCACCTCGGCGCCGATCAGCAGCGTCGCAACGGTCAGCACCAGTGCGCCCGCGAAGCCGAGCAGCGCAAGCCGCTTCACCCCTTTCGGGCTCAGCAGCGAGACGGCGGCCATCACCGTCGTCGCCATCGCCAGGAACATCACCTGCTTGGCGAAGAACAGGTTGCGGGAGGAGGCACCGATGCGCTCCGCCACCGCCGGCGCGGCGGCCAGCACCATGAGGTAGCCGAAGCCGACCAGCGTCAGCAGCGCGGCGAGGGTCCAGCGATCAACGCTCCACCACCAGCGGCCCAGAGTGGAGGTATCGGCGCGCGACAGGGCCATCAGGCGGCCTCCGCTTCACGGTTGGAAAGGGCGGCGACGAGGGCGCGGAAGGCATCGCCCCGCGCCTCGAAGCTGCGGAACTGGTCGAAGGAGGCGCAGGCCGGCGAGAGCAGCACGGCGGGCGAGCCGGTGCGGCGCGCGGCCTCGAGCGCGGCCGGCACCGCGGCCTCCAGCGTGCCGAGGATGCGGTGCGGCACGCCGTGCGCGGAAAGCGTCGCGGCGAACTCCTCCGCCGCCTGCCCGATCAGCAGCGCCTCCGCGATGCGGGGGAAATATGGGGCGAGCGGCTCGATCCCACCCGCTTTCGGCACCCCGCCTGCGATCCAGACCAGCCGCTCGTGGCAGGCCAGCGCATAAGCCGCGCTGTCCGCGTTTGTCGCCTTGCTGTCGTTGAGGAAGGCGACGCCGCCGACCGAGCCGACCCTCTCCTGCCGGTGCGGCAGGCCGGGATAGGTCAGCAGCGCATTCGCGACCGTCGCGCGATCAATGCCGAGGGCGAAGGCGAGCGCCGCCGCCGCCGCCGCATTCTGCGCGTTGTGGATGCCGGGCAGGGAAGGGGCCTCGGAGAGGTCGGCGATCACCCCGGCATCGTCCCGCAGCAGCGTGCTCTGCGCCCAGACGCCGCCCTTCTGCGGCGCGCTACCGGAGATCGGCACCACCCGCGCGCCGTGTGGCACGGCCGGCGTCAGCGGATCGTCCATCCCGAGCACCGAGACGGCGTTGCCTGCCAGCACCCGCGCTTTCGCCGCCGCATAGCCCGCCATGTCCCCATGCCGGTCGAGATGGTCCGGCGAGAGGTTCAGCAGCGCGCCGAGATCGAACCGCGTCTCGTCCAGCCGCTCCGCCGAATAGGAGGACATCTCGAGGATATAGACGCCCTCGTCCCCCAGCACCGGCATGTCGAGCGCCGGCGGGCCGAGATTGCCGCCCGTCGCCACCACCATCCCCGCCGCACGGGCAATGTGGTCCAGCAGCGCCGTTGTCGTGGACTTCCCGTTCGTGCCGGTGATTCCCACGAAGCGCGCCCGGCTGCCCGCCGCCCGCACGGCGCGAAACAGGAACTCCACGTCACAGAGCACCGCCGCGCCAACGGCCTCGGCCCGCTGCGCCAGCGGATGCGCCCTGGGCCTGCGATGCGGGATCCCCGGCGAGATGAGCAGGATATCGAAGCCGTCGGGCTGGCCGATCGCGATCCCCGCTGTCGCCGCCGCAGCCCGCGCCGCCTCGCCGTCGTCCCAGGCCGTGACCTCGGCACCCCAATCGCGCAGCCGGCGCGCCGCCGGCATCCCCGCCCGGCCCAGGCCGAGGACCGCGATCCGGAGGCCGGCGAAGGGCTGCATCCCGCTCACCGGATCTTCAGGGTGGAAAGGCCGATCAGCGCCAGGATCATCGAGATGATCCAGAAGCGGATCACGATGGTCGGCTCCGACCAGCCCTTCTTCTCGTAGTGATGGTGCAGCGGCGCCATCAGGAAGACCCGCCGCCCCGTGCGCTTGAACCAGAAGACCTGGATGACGACCGAGAGCGTCTCCACCACGAAGAGACCACCGACGATGGCCAGCACCACCTCGTGCTTCGTGGCCACGGCCACGGCGCCCAGCGCGCCGCCGAGCGCGAGGCTGCCCGTATCCCCCATGAACACCGCCGCCGGCGGCGCGTTGAACCAGAGGAAGCCCAGCCCCGCACCGATCAGCGCCGAGCAGAATACCGCCAGCTCGCCCGTGCCCGGCACGAAATGGAGCTGCAGGTACTCGGAAAAGACGCGGTTGCCGACGAGATAAGCAATCAGCGCGAAGACGCCCGCCGCGATCATCACCGGGACAATGGCCAGCCCGTCCAGCCCATCCGTCAGGTTCACGGCGTTGGAGGCGCCGACCATCACCAGCATGCCCACCAGCGGGAAGAAGATGCTGAAGGGGATCAGCAGCTCTTTGAAAACCGGGACCGTGAGGCTCTGGTTCAGCTCCGGCGGCACGAGATAGAGGATGACCAGCGCCACGATCAGCGCCAGGCCGAACTGCACTACCAGCTTGCCCCGTGCGGAGACGCCTTTCGTGTTCCGCTTCGTCACCTTCAGCCAGTCGTCGGCGAAGCCCAGCAGCCCGAAGCCGAGCGTCAGCACCAGCACGGCCCAGACCATGCCGTTGCGCAGATCCGCCCAGAGGAGGGTGGAGACGGTCAGCGCCATGAGGATCAGCACGCCACCCATGGTGGGCGTGCCCTTCTTCTCGATGAGGTGCCGCTCCGGCCCATCGGCGCGGATCGGCTGGCCGCCACGCTGGAAGCCACGCAGCCCGCGAATGACCATCGGCCCGAACACCAGCGAGACGACCAGCGCCGTCAGGCAGGCCGCGCCCGCCCGGAAGGTGAGATAGCGGAAGAGGTTGAAGATGATGAAGTCGCCGGGCGTGGCGAGAAGCGCGGGAATCATGCCGCCTCTCCCCGTCCCTCGACGCCCTGCGCCTTGATCGCCCGCACCACCGCCGCCATCCGGCTGCCGAGCGATCCCTTCACCAGCACCGCATCGCCGGCCCGCAGTGCCTCGGCCACGATCGGCGCCAGCGCCGCGCTGTCCGCCGCGTGCGCCCCGCGCTGCCCGGCAGGCAGCGCCGCGTGCAGCGCCGCCATCTGCGGCCCGCAGGTGAAGACGAGGTCGGCGCTCGCCGCCGCCTCTCCTGCCAGCGCCGCGTGCATCGCGACGCCCTCATCCCCCAGTTCCAGCATGTCGCCCATCACGGCAATCCGCCGCTTCCCTTCCTGAGCCGCCAGGACGGCAAGGGCCGCACGCATGGAGGTCGTATTGGCATTGTAGGATTCGTCGAGCAGCAGGGCCGCCCCGCCGGAAAGGGGGATGGAAACCCTTGCCCCCCGCCCGGCCAGAGCGGCGAAGCCCGTCAGCCCTTCCGCGAAGCGCCGGGATTCGACCCCCAGCGCCCGCGCCGCGGCCATGGCCGCGACCGCGTTGAGCGCCATGTGCCGGCCCGGCACGGCCAGCGCAACCTCGATTTCGTCACCTCCGAGCGCGACGCGGAAGCGTTGCCGGTCCGCCTCACCAGCCCAGCCGACAAGTCGTGCCTCGGCTCGCTCGCCCTCGCCGAAAAGCACGGCCCGCACCCCCGCCGCGGCCGCGCGCCGCTGCAGAAGCTCGGCCTGCGTGCCCTCCGCGGGCAGCACGGCCACACCGCCGGGCTCCAGCCCCTCCAGGATATCCGCCTTCTCCTCGGCGATCGCCTCGAGCGAGCCGAGGCGGCCAAGATGGGCCGGGGCGATCACCGTGACCACAGCGACGTGCGGCTTAGCGAGCCGGGCCAGTGGCGCGATCTCGCCCCGCGTGTTCATCCCGATCTCGACCACGCCGAAATCGACCCTCACCGGCATCCGCGCCAGCGTCAGCGGCACGCCCCAGTGGTTGTTGTAGCTCGCCGCCGCCGCGTGCACGCGCCCCGCCGCCGAAAGCCCCGCGGCCAGCATTTCCTTCGTGCTCGTCTTGCCGACGCTCCCCGTCACGGCCACGATCCCGGCGGAGGAGCGCGCGCGCCCCGCCGCACCCAGCGCGGTCAGCCCCGCCAGCGTATCCGCCACGCGCAGCAGCGGCGCGCCCTCGACCTCATGGTCCACCATCGCGCAGCCCGCGCCGCGACGGAGCGCATCTGCAACGAATTCGTGCCCGTCACGCGCGTCGCGGAGCGCGATGAACAGCTCCCCCGCGCCCACAGCCCGGCTGTCGATCGAGACGCCGGAGACGGTGACGCCCTCCGGCACCTCGCCCCCCGTCGCCGCCTGCAGGGAGGCGGAATCCCAAAGGGGCGTGCTCACGCGGGCAGCCCCGCCAGGCGCCGCACCACCGCCACGTCATCGAAGGGATGCGTCACGCCGCCGATCGTCTGCCCGCTCTCATGCCCCTTGCCGGCGACGGCCAGCACGTCGCCCGGCCCCAGCGCGGCCATCGCCTCGGCGATCGCCGCCTCTCGCCCACCGATCTCGACGCCGCCCGGGCAGGCCGCGAGCACGGCGGCGCGGATGGCGGCCGGGTCCTCGCTGCGGGGATTGTCGTCCGTCACCACAACCCGGTCCGCGAGCGCCGCGCAGGCCGCGCCCATCAGGGGCCGCTTGCCGGGATCGCGATCTCCACCGGCACCGAACACCACGTGCAGCCGCGCCGCGTGCGGCCGCAGCGCCGCCAGCAGCCGCTCCAGCGCGTCCGGCGTATGCGCGTAATCGACATAGACAGCCGCCCCGTTCGGCAGCCGCGCCGCCAACTCCATCCGCCCGCGCACGCCGGAAAGCCGGGGCAGGGCGGCGAGCACCCGGTCCGCGGGCGTGCCGGTGGCCACCGCCAGCGCCGCCGCGACGAGTACATTGTCCGCCTGGTAGCGCCCGACGAGCGGCAGCCGCACTACCTCCCGCCGGCCGAAGAGGGAGAGTTCGATCTCCTGCCCCTCCGGAAGCGGCGCGTGGCGCAGCAGCCGAGCATCCTCCCCCGCCGCGCCCACCGTCAGCAGCCGCAGCCGGCGCGCGGCGGCGATGGACTGAAGGGCGGTCAGCGTTGCCGCGTCCATGTCCGCGTTCACCACCGCGGGGCGCCCGGCCTCCAGCAGCGTGTCGAACAGGCGGAGCTTGGCGGCGCGATAACCTTCGATGGTCCCGTGGTAGTCGAGGTGGTCCCGCGTGAGATTGGAGAAGCCGGCACCCGCCAGCACCACCCCGTCCAACCGCCGCTGCTCCAGCCCGTGGGATGAGGCCTCCATCGCCGCGTGCGTCACCCCGGCCCGCGCGATGGCCGCCAGCGTGGCGTGGAGCGAGACCGGGTCGGGCGTGGTCAGCGAGGGCCCTTGCGGGAACCCCTCCGCCACCAGCCCGAGCGTGCCCATCGATGCCGCGCGCGCGCCGCCATCCGACCAGATCTGGCGCAGGAAATCCGCCGTGCTCGTCTTCCCGTTCGTGCCGGTCACGGCCACCACGGTGCCGGGCTGCGCGCCGTGGAAGCGCGCGGCCATCTGCGCCAACGCCCGGCGCGGGTCCGGTGCCGTCATCAGCGCCCGCGGCGGCACGCCCGGCGGCCACTCCGTCCCCTCGGGCGCGAGGACCGCGATGGCCCCGCGCCGCACCGCGTCCGCGATGTGCTCCCGCCCGTCCGTCCGCGCGCCCGGCAGCGCCGCGAAAAGCGAGCCCGGCATTACCTGCCGGCTATCGGCCGTCAGCCCCGTGATCTCCGGCCGTCCCTCATACCGTGCGGCGATGGGATCGAGCGGAGACATCAGTTCATCGAGCCTCATCGTCCGCCGGCCCGGTGGCCCCGCTGGCTGCCGCATCCAGCGTCGCCGCCTGCGCCGCCATGGTGAAGCGGATGCGGCTCACCGTCTGTTCCTGCAGCAGCTCCGTCACGCGCATCGGCACGGGCGGCGCCAGCGCCGGCGTGGTCGGGGTTGGCTGCGGCGTCGCGGGGCGCGGCGAAACGGCCGGGGTCGGCGCCGGGCGGGCCGTCGCGGCTGGGGCGCCGGGGCGCGCGGCGGGGGCGGCGGTCGCACTCGGCGGGCGGGCCGGCGCGCGGCCCGGCTGCAGGCCGATGCTGATTGCCTGCACGATAGAGGGCTCGGTCGGGTTCTCCGGCACCAGCCCGAGAACCGGCGCGATCCGCGAGATCACGGCGCCCGCGGCCGGCGCCGCCACCCAGCCCGCCGTCGCGTAGCCATGGCTGCGCGCGTTCGGGTTCGGTTCGTCCACCATCACGTAGATGGCGTAGCGCGGCGCGTTCATCGGGAAGGCACCGACGAAGGCGGCGATGCGCTTGTTCGGCAGATAGCCGCCGCGCGGCCCGGTCTTCTGCGCCGTGCCCGTCTTGCCGCCGACAAAATAGCCGGCGACGTCGGCGCCCTTGCCCGAGCCGTCGGTCACGACCAGCCGCATCAGCCGGCGCATCGTCTCCGAGGTGCGCTCGCTGATCACGCGCGTGCCCTCGCGCACGGTGCCGGGCGGCTGCGCGAGCAGCGTCGGCTGGCGAAGGATGCCGCCGTTGGCCACTGCCGAGATGCCAGTCGCGACGTGCAGCGGCGTGACGGAGATGCCGTGACCGAAGGAGATCGTCATCATGTTGATCTCGCGCCAGCCACTCGCCGGCGGCACCAGCGGCAGCGCGGTCTCCGTGATCTCGATCCCCTGGCGGGACAGCATGCCCATGCGCTGCATGAACTCGCGCTGCCGGGTGGGGCCGAAGCCCTGCGCCATGTGCGCGGCGCCAAGGTTGGAGGAGTAGGCCAGCACCTCGGGGAAGCTAAGCCAGCGCCCCTTGCCCTTGTAGTCGCTGATGGTGAACCGGCCATAGCGGATCGGGGAGGAGGCGTTGAAGCTGCTCGTGTTGACGTTGGCCGTGCCGTATTCCAGCGCGGCGGCGGCCGTCAGCAGCTTGAAGGTCGAGCCCGGCTCGTAGGTGCCGACCGTCACGCGGTTGAAGCGCTGCTCCGGCGTCGCCGCCCCGATATCCCCCGCGTCGTAGTCGGGCAGGGACACCATGGCGATCACCTCGCCGGTGTTGATGTCGAGCACCACGCCCGCGCCGCCGATGCCCGTATAGTCGTCGATCGCCTTCGCCACGGCATCTCGCAGCGCGAGCTGCACGCGAATGTCGATCGAGGTCCGCAGCGGGTCGTGCGGGCGGTGGCGCAGCCGTTCGTCGTGGTAGCGCTCCATGCCCGAGAGGCCCGAGCCGTCCACGTCCACGTTGCCGAGCACGTGCACGGCGGCGCGGCCCTGCGGGTAGTAGCGCCGCTCGCCCTCTTCGAAGTGCAGCCCGGCGATGCCGAGGTCGTTGACCGCCTGCTTTTCCCGCGGCGTCAGCGCGCGCGCGAGGTAGGAGAACTGCCGCTGCCCCGAGAGCCGCTCCACCAGCCGGCCGCGGTCGAGCTGCGGCAGCACGCGGGAGAGCCGCGCCGCCACCTCCGCCGGATTGTCGATTTGCCGCGGATTCGCGTAGAGCGCCGTCACCGGCAGCGAGACCGCGAGGATCTCCCCGTTGCGGTCGGTGATCGAGGCGCGGCCGGTCACGGGATCGGGCAGGGGCACGCTCGCCATCTCGCGCGCCGCCATCCGCCGCGGCTCGCGCGGGTCGATCACGGTCGCGATTGAGAGCTTCAGCGCGACGGCGCCGAAAAGCAGCCCGAATCCGGCTGCCGCCAGCACCAGCCGCCCGCGGCTCCGCTCCAGCACGGCGCGCCGGGCGAGGTCGGGCTGGCCGGTGCGCGCGGCCAGCCGGGGATCGCCCACGCGCGTCGCCCGCACGGGCTCGCGCAGGCTGTAGCCGAGGGCGGCATTGGGATCGGGCGCGGGGGTGCTCACCGCCGGCGATCCAGCGTCGCGGCGCTCGCGCTCGCCACCGGCACGGGCGGCGAGAGGCGCGCGGCACCATAGGCGGCGCCGAGCGCGGAGGCCGCCTCGGGCGAGCGCGCCGAATCGCTCCCAGCCTGGCCGGGCGGGCGCATGTGCAGGGCGGTGCGCAGCAGCGCGGCCGGCTGCGGCGGCGCGGAAAGGTTCATCCCCCGGTCCACTTCGCGCTCGGTGAGGCGGATGTCGGGCTGGCGCGCGGGCGTCGCGAGCGCGCGGGGCGCCTTCGCCTCGGCGGGGCGGGCCTCAGGTGCCCGCGGCTCGGAGGCGCGCAGATCCGGCGCGCGGACCGGCTCAGGCAGACGTGGCGCCGCAACCGACGGCTGGCGCGGCGGAAGCGGGGCAGGCAGCCCCACGCGCTCCACCGCCGTGCCCCGCTCGGGGGAGGGTGCCGGGCGCACCACGGCGATGGCGGCGCGCTCGACCGTGGCCGTGCGCTCCGGCGACCTCTCCTGCGCCGCGCGGGCGGTAGCGACCTGCACGCTCCGCGACCCAACAGGGGCTGCCTGCGCGGCCGGCGTCACGGCGGCCTGCGCCACGCGGGCCGCGGCGTTCGCCGCCGCCGCCAGCGCCGCCGCGACCGGCGCCACATTGACCGCGGCCGGCGCAGAGGCGACCGCCGAGGCCGCCTCGGGCGTCTCGTCCGCCCGCGCCACGGCCGGTCCGTTCGCGAAGAGGCTGGGCGCGCCCGCGAAGGCGATGGCAGGCGGCAGGCGCCGCTCCAGGTCGGCGGGCCGCACGAACTGCGCTGTCTCCATCACGCCCAGCGGCAGGTTACGGACGGCGGCAGCCCGCAGCCGCTCCGGCTCGTTCAGCAGCGCCCATTCGGCGCGCAGCACGGCCGTGCGCTCCCGCGCCAACTCGGTCTGCTTTACCGTCTCGCGCAGCGTGCGCTCAAGCTGGGAGACCTCGTGCTTCACCCCGTAGAGGTGCAGCCCCGCCCCCGCGGCAGCCATGAGCGAGAGGAAGGTGAGCGGGCGGATCATGCGGCGGCACGCCTCTCGATAGCGCGCAGCCGGGCCGACCGCGCGCGTGGATTCGTCTGTGACTCTGCCACGGAAGGCCGCAGAGCAGTGCCCGTCAGAAGGCGAAATTCCGCCCTCTTTCCGGAGGTTACGAGGGTTGACGGATCGAATCGCGAGGCGCCCGGGCTCCGTCCCGCCGCGTCTCGCATGAAGCGCTTCACGATGCGATCCTCCAGCGAGTGGAAAGACACCACCACGAGCCTTCCGCCGGGCGCGAGCAGCCGCGTGGCGGCTTCCAGCCCGCGCTCCACTTCGCCCAGCTCATCGTTCACGCGCAGCCGCAGCGCCTGGAAGGAGCGCGTGGCGCTGTCCATGCCGGAAGGATCGCGCGGCATCACCTGATGGATAGCGCTGGCAAGCTGCATCGTCGTCTCGAAGGGCGCGTCGCCCCGGGCCGCCACGATCTTGCGCGCGATGCGCCGGGAGTAGCGCTCCTCGCCGAGTTCCCAGAGCAGATCGGCCAACTCACGCTCGGGCAGGGTGTTCACCAGCTCCGCCGCCGTCGGACCCTTGCCCTCCATCCGCATGTCGAGCGGCCCGTCCGCGCGCAGCGAGAAGCCGCGCTCCGGCTCGTCGATCTGGTAGGAGGACACGCCGAGATCGAGCACCACGCCATTCAGCGTCTCGACGCCCCGCGCGGCCATGAGGGAGAGCATGTCGCCGAATCGGCCCTCCACCAGGTGCAGCCGGCCCGGGAAGCGCGCCGCCAGCACGGCGCCGCGCGCGATCGCGGCGGGGTCGCGGTCCACGGCGTAGAGGGTGCAGTCAGCCGTGGAGAGAATCGCGTTCGCGTAGCCGCCACCGCCGAAGGTGCCGTCGAGAAGGGTGGCGCCGTCGCAAGGGGCGAGCGTCTCCAGCACCTCGGCCAGCATCACCGGCACGTGGCCGCCGCCCGTGGGGTCGGGCGCAACCAGAGGGGAGGGGGCGCCGCTCACGCACGCCCCGCGGGGTTCGGGACTGCGGGAACGGTCAGGCCGCGTTCGCGGGCGCGCTGGCGGGCCTCGGCCACGCGCTTGGCGGCGGCGCCGGGCTCCCAGATTTGGAAGGAGGGGCCACGGCCGACGAAGGAAATAGCCTCCTTGAGGCCGGCATGGGCGACCACCTCGTCGGCCAGCATCACGCGCCCGTCGCCGTCCGGGCGCATCGGATAGGCGTCGGCGAAAAGGCTGAGCGCGAGGTCGTCATGCTCTTCCGAGAAGACCTCCAGCCGGTCCAACCCGCCGGCCATGGTCTCGAAGGTCGTCAGCGGCCAGGCCTCGATGCAGGGATCGGTGTGGGAGAGGCGAAGAACCAGGTCCGGGGAACCCATGCGCTCCAACGCGGCGCGGAAGGAGGCCGGGACGGAAACCCGCCCCTTGCGATCCAGCTTGCCCGTGAAGGTGCCCATGAAGTGGGTCATCCGCTGGACGTCCGCCCCCTCGCGGTCGCACCGGGCGATCTAGTGGTTCCCCTCCATCAAGTGGCCGGCGAGGCCCCCCGACCCCACCGGCTCACCCGACCACCCGCTAGCCCCTCGCCCCCCTCAGGTCCGGGCCCTTGCGGGATGAGTTGGGATAACATGGGCGGACGTGGGCCAACAAGCGCGATTACGCTGGCGTGACCGAGTGTTGCCATGAAGCAACGCTTGGCAAGGCCGACCAATTCAATAGGTTATACGGTGTTCTTGTGTGGCTGAGCCAGGAGAATGCCAGACGGCCTGTAAGCCGGGTTCTGTCGGTCCTTGCGGACCGGGCGACCATTCCTCTGGAGTCCCTGTCGCCAGGGACTTCTCGCGGCCAACCCGGATGGCGGGGCGGAAAAGCCCCTGGCGACGCGCACGAGGCACTCGCCGGCCATCCCTATTCGGCCTTGCTCCCGGTGGGGTTTACCGTGCCGCCCCTGTCGCCAGGGGCGCGGTGGGCTCTTACCCCACCGTTTCACCCTTACCTGCGGGCCTTTCGGCAACGCAGGCGGTCTCTTCTCTGTGGCACTATCCCTGGGGTCGCCCCCGCCGGCCGTTAGCCGGCACCGTCTTTCCGTGGAGCCCGGACTTTCCTCCACCGCTCCCGAAGGTCACCCCCCGAGAACTGGCAGCGGTCGCCCGGCCGTCTGGCGTGCCGGGTATGCGACTCGAGGGGGAGAGGGTCAATAGATCGCCCGCACGCGCCGGCCACGAGGCTGTCGCGCCCTATGCGGAACTGGATACATCCGGGCAGACCTTCGGGTTCCTCTTCCCGGTCAGGCCCTGCTCGGTCGCGAGGACCGCCTTTCAGACGCCCTCGGCCAGGGCGGCCACGGCCTCCAGCCGCGCGAGGGTCCCGGCATCAGGGCGCCCGCCGCACTCCTCCTGCCGCCAGTGCCGCTGGAAGGCCACCAGCGCCGGCTCTGGCCGCGCGGGATCGACGGGATAGCCGATCCGCCGCAGCAGCCCGACCGCCCGCTCCATGCCGCCGGGCACCTCCGAGATGTCGCCGCCCTCCACCCCCTCCGGCCAGAGCCCAATGCCGAGCGAGGCCAGGCCCTGCCAGTCGAACAGCTCGCCCGGGTCGCGCTTGCGGTCTGGCGCCACGTCGCTGTGCGCGACCACGTTGCGCGCGGGGATCGGGTGCCGCGCGAGGATCTCGAGGCAGAGATCGGCCACCGCCGCCATCTGCAGCGCGGGGAAGTGGCGATAGCCGCAGGAATGGCCAGGGTTCACCACCTCGATCCCGATGCTCCGCCCGTTCAGCAGCTCGTGCCCCCGCCAGTGCGAAACCCCCGCGTGGAAGGCCCGCCGCTCCTCGGGCACGAGGCGGAAGACCTGCCCGTCCTCCTCCACCACGTAGTGCGAGGAGACCTTCGCCGCAGGGTCGCGCAGCCGGGCAATCGCCGCGGCGCCACTCTCCATGTCCGTGTAGTGAAGGATGAGCGTGTCGATCGGCACGCCGGGCGGGCGATCGTCCTGGTTGGGGCTGGGGAGGTCACGGATCGCGGGCTGGCCCTCGCTCGGCACCAGCGGCAGCACGGCGCCGCCACGGGCCCGCGCGCCGGGCGCGCCGGGAAGGGGCCCGCGCCGGGCGGTCACGCCACGCCCCTTCGGCCGTGCGCTCCCACCGCGAGCGCAGGGCGGCGGTTCAAAGCTTGCGCTCCCGCTTGATGCGGTCCCAGGCCGCGTTGATCTCGGCCACCTTCCCGGCGGCCCGCCGCACGACCTCCGCCGGCAGGCCGCGCGCGGTCATGCTGTCCGGATGGTTCTCCCGCATCAGCGCCTTCCATGTGTCGCGAAGCTGCTGGTCCGTCGCATTCCGGGGCAAGCCGAGCACGGCATAGGGGTCGGGCCCCTCCGTCTCCAGTCGTGCACCGGGACTCGGGCGGCCGAGCCGCGCGCGGTCCCAGGCGGCGGCGTCCAGCCCCATGCGCGCGTGCAGCATGCCGAGGAAGGCAAGCTCCGCCCGGTTCGCCGGCCCGTCGGCCTCCGCGATCCGGAACAGGGCGGCCAGCACGTCCTCCAGCACGCCCCGTTCCTCGGCGAAGGCGGCGCCCAGCCGCTCGGCATAGGGTTCAGCCCCCTCGGCCTGGTCGCGCGCCCGGTCGAAGAGCTGTGCCACCTCCCGCATGTTCTCGGGCGGAATGTGGAAGGCGCGCTTGAAGGCGTCGATCTCAGAGCGCTTCACCGGCCCGTCGCATTTCGCGAGCTTCGCCGAGAGCACGACGACGGAGATGGCGAAAAGGCTCTCGCGCGAGCCCAGCATGGCCGCGATCCGCGCGCCGTCCAGGCCGGGAATGCCGCGGCCGACCGTGCCTTCGTCCGCCGCGTGGCCAAGCGCGCTGCCCAGGATCGCGCCCGCCGGTCCGCCCATCGCGAAGCCCACCGCGCCGCCGATGATCTTGCCCCAGAAGCCCATCGAAATCCCATGCCCGGCCCAGGCGGAGTTCGTCCACCGGGACATTCCAGCCTATGCCCGTAAATCCGTCATTCCGGAAGCGCGGCAGGGGCGCGCGGGTTCCTTGCCGCCCGGCGCCGTGTCGAGCATGTTCCAGGGCTGGGAATCGCGGGGTTCCACGCCATGCGGAGGGTCATTGCCACCAAACGGGACCAGCGGGCGAGGGCTGCGCGCCGCCGCCTTCCCAACCGGCCCGCGCGGACGGCGCCGGGGCTGACATGCGCCCGCGGCTTCTTCTCGCCCTCGGCATCCTCCTCCCGGCTGCCCTCCTCGGCGCCCTCTGGGCGGCACCGCTCTTCACGGATTGGACCGCGCGGCGGGACCAGCTGGCGGAGCTTGCTTCCGCCCGGCTCGGCCGGCCCGTCACCTTGCACGGCCCGGTGCGGCTCCGCCTTCTGCCCCGCCCGGTGGTCGAGGCGGAGGGCGTCAGCCTAGGCCCTTCCGAGGATCCCGCGGGCGACACCCTCGCCTTCTCCGCCAGCGCGCTCCGCCTGCGCCTGGATGGTGCCGCGCTCCTGCTCGGCCGCATCGCGCCGCGGGAGGTCGCCCTCGTCGGCGCGGAGCTGCGTCTCCCTTGGCCGCCCGCGGACGCCGCCGGACTGCCGACCGGCCTCTCCGCCCTTTCGGCCGAGCTGGTGGACAGCCGCCTCGTCCTCGGCAACCTCCGCCTGGATGCCATCCAGGCCCGCCTAACCGCCGGCGACGCCGCGCGCGGGCTGCGCGCGGAGGGGCGCTTCGCCTGGGGCGGCCTGGAATGGCGCTTCGAAGCCGGGCTCGGCCGCCCGGGCTTCGACGGCATCACCCCCATCGACCTGACCCTCTCCATGGGCGACGCCTCGCTCTCCGCCCGCGGCGTGCTCACCCCCGACGGCACGGTGGAGGGAAGCGTCGAGACCGCGGGGTCGGACCTCTCCCTGCTTGTCCCAGGCCCGCCCGGCCCCTTCCGCGCCCGCGGGCGCCTGACCGTCTCGCCCGAACTCGTCGCCGCCGATGACCTCACCATGGACATCGGCGGCAGCCCGGCGCGCGGCGCGATCGCGCTCCGCCTTCTGCCCGAGGCGCGGCTGGACGCGGCGCTGCAGGCCAGCCGGCTCGACCTCGATGCCTGGCTCGGCGCGCTCCGCCAGCGGCCGAGCACGCTGCCGCTGGGGCTCGACCTCTCGGCCGAGGCAGCCACTTTCCGGGGCGTGCCCCTCCGCCGCCTGCGCGCCGCCGCCTTCCGCGAGGCGGCGGCGGGGGAGGGCGCCCCGGGCCGCATCACCCTCAGCGACGTTTCCGCCCTCCTGCCCGGCGGCACCATGGCCGAGCTGAACGGCGCCACGGCCGGGGAGCGGCTGGAGGCGGCGCTGCGCTTCTCCGGCACCGACCTGCGTGCGACCATAGACGCCCTCGGCGCCGCGCTTGGCCTCGGCACGGACTGGATCGCCCCAGCCCGCCTCCGCAGCGGGGAGGGCCGCGCCCGGCTTGTGGTGGAGCCCGGCTCCGTCGCGGTGCCCGAGCTGACCGCGACGATCGACGGCGCCCGCGTCTCCGGCGCCGGCGTGCTGCGCCACGGTCCACGGCCCGCCCTCGGTCTCGGCCTGAACCTCGACACGCTGGACCTGGAGGGTTGGCTCCGCCCCGGCCTCGACTGGCCCACCGCCAGCCGGTTGCTCGGTGGCATCGACGCCAACCTGCGCCTGGCCGCCGAGCGCGCCCGCGCGGGGAACGTGACGCTGGAGCGCGCCTCACTCGATGCCGCGCTGGAGAACGGCCGCCTGACGCTCCGCCGCCTCGCGGGGCGTCTCGCGGGCGGGGATCTCGCCGTTTCCGGCAATGCGCTCCTGGGCACCGCCCCCCGCCTCTCCGACGCGACGGTCGAGCTGGCTGCCCCCAATACCCGCGCCCTCGCCTCCCTGCTGCCGCCGCGCTGGGCCCTCGGCGCGGCGCTGACCGACCAGCCGCTGACGCTGCGGGGAACCCTCAACGGCACACCCGAGGCGCTCGCGCTGCAACTCGGCGCGGATCTCGGCGAGGCGAGGCTGGAGGCTGCCGGCACCCTCGATCTTCCGGGCAGGAAGGGCGGCGGCAGCCTTACCCTGCGCCATCCCGGCGCCCCGCGCTTCCTCGCCGACGCCCTCGGCATCCATCTCGGCGAGTGGATCGGCCAGGGCTCGCTCTCCCTCGTCGCAAGCCTCGGCGTGGGGCCGCAGGGGGCCGCGGCGGAGCGCTTCGACCTCGTCGCCGGTGCCCTGCGCGCCAGCGGCGCCCTCTCCCTCGCGCTCGACGGCCCGCTGCCGAGGCTAACCGGGCGGGTCGCGGCCGAAACCATCCTTCTCCCGGCCGTCGCCTGGTCCAGCCGGGCGCCACTGCCTTTCCTAGCCCTGCGCGGGGCAGAGGGCGAACTGGGGATTTCGATCGCGCAACTCGATCCGGCGGGGCTCCCGGCGCTCGCCGACCTGCGCGGGCGCCTCCGCCTGGCCGGCGGCGTCCTCTCCCTGGAGGAGGCGGAAGCCGCGCTGGGAACCGGCACGCTGCGCGGTAGCGCCAGCCTCGACGCCTCCCGGGAGGTGCCGCGCGCGACGCTTTCCGCCACCCTCCGCGGAGCAAGCATCAACGGGCCAGTGCTGGGCCTGCCGATCGACGTCCTGACCGGCGACGCAGATGCGGAGGCCCGTCTGGAGGCGACCGGCAGCAGCCTTGCCGCCCTGGTCGCCACCCTCTCCGGCAATGCCTCGCTCGCCGTCCGCCGCGGAGTACTAACCGGGCTCGACGCCGCCGCCGCCGGCCGCGCGGCCGCGACCGGCGACGAACCCGCGCTCCGCACCGCCCTCTCCTCAGGGGCGACGGGCTTCGACAGGCTCACTCTCCGCACCACCCTCTCCGCCGGCCGCGCGAGCCTCGCGGAGGGTACCGCCACGGGCGAGGGCGTGGCCCTGACCCTCCGCGGCGACCTCGACCTGCCCCGCGCCGCCATCGACCTCCTGGCCACCGAGGCGCCCGAGGGCCCCGTGCCGCCCGTCGGCATCCGCCTGACCGGCCCCATCGCCGACCCGCGCCGCCTTCCCGACCTCACGCCCTGGCAGATCTGGCGGGCGCAGCGCTAGAATCGGTTACCGACCTGGCGGGAGGGCAGGAGGCAAGCCGCTTCTCTCAAGCCCCGATGCAGGCCGCCAGCTCCTCCGGGGTTCCCTTCGGGAATGCCTCCTTCAGATGGTCGAGGAAGGCGGAGACGCGCGCGCTCAGCAGCCGCTTGGACGGGTAGAGCGTCCATAGGGAGATCTCGGGCACGTCCGCCTCGCCCCAATGGACCAGTCTCCCGGCGGCGAGATCGTGGGTCACGAGAGAAACCGGAAGGCGCCCGGCACCGACACCCGCCCTGACCGCATCCCGCACCATGACGAGCGACGACAGGCCCAGGACGGCACGGATCGCGATGCTGGATGGGCCCTCTGGCGTCGTCACGCCCCAGGCCGCGATCTCGTCGCCCGCCCCGCGCACCACGGCCGGGACAGTCGAACCGTCCTGCGGCCGGGCTAGCGCCGGGCTCGCCACGACGACCAGCCGGTCACGCAGGAAAACCCGCCCGACGAGGCTTTCGTCCGGATCCGGGTTCACGCGGATAACGAGGTCGTACCCCTCCTCCACCATATCGACGGTCCGGTCCTCGGTCGTGACCTCAAGGCGCACCTCCGGATGCTTAAGGGCGAAACCCGCCGCCAGCTTTCCCATCGCGGTCTGTGAGAAGAGCAGCGGCGCGCTGACCCGCAAGCGGCCCCGCGGCCTGTCCACGCCGGAAGCGATGGCCGCGGCCGCCTCGTCGAGTTCGGTGAGCAAGGCCCCCGTGCGCTCGTAGAGCGCCCGCCCCTCCTGCGTCAGCTTCAGGTTGCGCCCGCCGCGCTCGAAAAGCCGCAGGTCGAGGCTGCCTTCCAACTCCGCGACCCGGCGGGACAGCGTTGCTTTCGGGCGCCCGGCAGCCCGTGCCGCGCGTCCGAAGCCCTCGTGTCGGGCGACGAGGTTGAAGTCGGCAAGGGCGAGCAGGTCCATGTGTTCCACCAGAGAGACGCGGTGTTCAGATTTAGCGGCTATCGGTTCGCGGGTGGATCACTGATTTTGGGGAAGCCACATGGCATCCCCTTCAGGAGTGATCCTCATGACCATCCTCGTTACCGGCGCGACCGGCACCGTCGGCCGCCAAGTCGTCGAACAACTCGTCGGCCGCGGCGCCGACGTGCGAGCGCTCGTCCGCGACCCCGGGAAGGCGAACCTCCCGGCCGGTGTTGCCCTCGCGCAGGGCGACCTGCTCGACGTCGATTCCCTGCGCGGCGCCCTCACGGGCGTTTCGACCCTCTTCCTCCTCAACGCCGTCGTGCCGGACGAACTCTCGCAGGCGCTGATCGCGCTCAATCTCGCCCGTGAGGCGGGCATCGAGCGGATCGTCTATCTCTCCGTCATCCACAGCGACCTCTACGTGAACGTGCCGCATTTCGCGGGCAAGTTCGCCGTGGAGCGGATGATCGAGCGGATGGGCTTCAGCGCCACCATCCTGCGGCCCGCCTACTTCATGGGCAACGACCTCATGATCAAGGACGTCGTGCTCGGGCACGGCGTCTACCCCATGCCGATCGGCAGCAAGGGGCTTGCGATGATCGACGCCCGCGACATCGGCGAGATCGCCGCGCTCGAACTGATCCGCCGTGAGCGCTCCGCCACGCCGCTCCCGATCAACCGGATCAATCTCATCGGCCCGGAGACGCTGACCGGCACGCGCATCGCCGCCATCTGGTCGGAGGTGCTGGCGCGGCCGGTCGCCTATGGCGGCGATGACACCGCTGCCTTCGAGCGGAACCTCCGGAACGTCATGCCGGGCTGGATGGCCTTCGACATGCGCCTGATGGCGGAGCGCTTCCTCACCGATGGAATGCTGCCGGAGACCGGCGATATCGAGCGCCTGACCGCGCTCCTCGGCCGTCCCTTGCGCTCCTACCGCGACTTCGCCGCCGCCGTCGCGGCCTCCGCCTAGCGGCCGCGCGGCAACCCGCACCCGAGGAGGGAAACATCACCATGATTTATTCGACTGCCACCGTTCCGGTGAACCCGGACGGCAAGACTGCGCTGACCCGTGCGCAGGCATGGGAAGGGCTGGTCCTCAAGGCCCGCGACGCCCGCCTGTTCCTTCCGCCCGGCCTCTGCACCCGATGCGAAGTCGTGGAGAGGAGCGCGACGCACATCGTGCGCGAGGCCACGATCGCGGGCGAGAACCTGCGCGAGATCATCGCCTTCGAGCCGGGCAGCAAGGTCACGTTCTTCCAGGCAACGGGCCCGCGCGAGGGTGCCATCGTCAACGAGTTGTTCGAGGACGAGGCCGGCGCGCTCCAGCTCCGCTTCTACTGCCTCCTCGGCCTGCGTGGCAGGGAGCCGAACGGCCCGGAGGAGGGAGCCGAGCAGGCGCAGTTCGATAGCGATCGGGGCTACCGGGCCGCCCTGCTGTCCACGTTGAAGCGCACCCGCGAGCTGGTGGCCGAGGGCCGGATCTGACCGCGGCGGGAAACCCGGACGACGGGATCCTTCCCCCGGGGGAAGCTCCCGCGTTCCAAGGAGGCATCGATGAACGATACAGCACGACATGAATTCCAGTCCGCCCCGTCGAGGATCCTGGTCCTCGGGGCAACCGGCGGTACTGGCCGCCTGATCGTCCGCCAGGCCATCGAGCGAGGAGCCGACGTCGTCGCCCTCGTGCGCTCACCCGAGAGGGCGCGCGGCCTGGAGGGGGCCAGGCTGGTCGTCGGGGATGCCCGCGACGAGGCGGTGCTGCGCGGAGCCCTCGCGGGGCGCGACGCCGTCGTCAGTGCCTTGGGCACGCCGGCCAGCCCCTTCCGGGAGGTGACGCTCCTCTCGACGGCGACGCGCGCCCTCGTGGGCGCGATGAAGGCTGAGGGGGTGGCCCGGCTTGTCCTCATCACCGGGATAGGTGCCGGGGACAGCGCCGGGCATGGCGGTTTCCTCTTCGACCGCCTCCTCTTCCCGCTCCTGCTGCGCCATGTGTACGCCGACAAAAACCGCCAGGAGGCCATCCTGCGGGAGAGCGGGCTCGACTGGGTCATCGTCCGGCCGGCCATCCTGACCGACAAGCCCGGCCGCGGGGCGGTTCGCGCCTTCGCGGATCTCTCCAGCTTTCGTGGGGGATCGGTGTCGCGGGAGGACGTCGCGCGATTTGCTCTCGACCAGCTGCGCGCCGACACCTGGCTGCACCGGGCTCCGCTCATCGCGTGGTGAGCTCGGCCTCTCGGATCAATCCGCGGTTCTCCAGGTGGGAGCCCGCGCTCCGCCCTGCAGCGGCTGCTTCGAACAGCCGCCGTGGGCAGGGAGCAGAGCGCGACAGATGCAGGCCCCTCAGCCCCCTTAACGGCAGGCCAGCGCCAGCACCCGCAGCGCCGAGGCCAGCGGCAGCGAGGGATCGTCCCGAGCCGCGTCCGCGGCCATCACCACCCGCAGCAGCGGCTCGCCTCGCCGCACCGCCTCGGCTTCCAGCACCGCCCAGAACTCCGGTTCCAGCGCGACGGAGGTGCGATGGCCCGCGAGGGTGAAGGAGCGTTTGACGAGATGCCCCGCCATCAATCTCTAGCCACGGGCCCTAGCCACCGGCCAGGCTCGCCCCCGGCCGCGTCATCTCCTCCGGCCGCACCCAGCGGTCGAAATCCTCGGGCTTCACGTGCCCGAGCTTCTTGGCAGCGTCGCGCAGCGTCAGGTTCTCGGCCAGCGCCTTCTTCCCGATCTGCACGGCCTTGTCGTAGCCGATCTTCGGGTTCAGTGCCGTCACCAGCATGAGGGACTTCGCCAGGTTCTCGGCGATGCGGTCATGCGCGGGTTCCAGCTTCTCCACCATGTTGTGGGCGAAGCTCTCCGCCACGTCGCCGAGCAGTACGGCCGATTGCAGCACGGCCTGAATGATGACGGGCTTGAAGACGTTCAGCTCCAGATGGCCCTGCGTGCCGGCGATGGTCACGGTGGTGGTGTTCCCCATCACCTGGGCGGCCACCATCGTCATCGCCTCGGACTGCGTCGGGTTCGTCTTGCCCGGCATGATGGAGGAGGAGAGCCCATCCGCCGGGATCACCAGCTCCGCGAACCCCGCGCGCGGGCCGGAACCGAGCAGTCGCACGTCGTTCGCGATCTTGTTGAGCGAGGCCGCCACACTGTTCATCGCCCCCTGGAGCGCGACGAAGGCGTCATGCGCCCCCATCCCGACGAAGGGGTTCGGGTGGGCACTAAAGGACAGGCCAGTCAGCGCCGCCATCCGCTCCGCGAAGGTCTTCGCGAAATCCGGGTGGGTGTTCAGCCCCGTGCCCGCCGCCGTGCCGCCCTGGGGCAGGGCCAGGAGGTCCGGCAGCGCCGCCTTCACCCGCGCGATGCCCGCCTCCACCATCATCGCCCAAGCCCGGAACTCCTGGCCGAGCGTCACCGGAACCGCGTCCATCAGATGGGTGCGGCCGAGCTTCACGATCCCGTCCCACTCCTCCGCGCGCTTCGCCAGCGCCGCCTGGAGCACCTCCAGCCCGGGGATCAGCCGCTTCGTCACCGCCTCGGCGGCCGCGACATGCATGACGGTCGGAAAGCTGTCGTTGGAGGACTGGCCGCGGTTCACGTGGTCGTTCGGATGCACCGGCTTCCGGCTGCCGAGCGGCTGGCCCAGCATCTGGTTGGCGCGGTTCGAGATGACCTCGTTCGCGTTCATGTTCGTCTGGGTGCCGGAGCCCGTCTGCCAGACCGGCAGGGGGAAGTCGGCGTCCCGCTGGTTCGCGGCCACCTCCTTCGCGGCGGCGATCACCGGGTCCGCGATCTCGGCCGGCAGCTCGCCCAGAGCCTTGTTGGCCTCGGCCGCCGCCTGCTTCTGCAGGCCCACCGCGCGGATGAGGGTGGGCGGGAAGTGCTCCGACCCGATGCGGAAAAGGCGCCGGGCCCTTTCCGTCTGCGGTCCCCATAGGCGGCCGGCCTCAATCTCGATCGTGCCGAGGGAGTCGGTTTCGGTGCGGGTGGCTTGGGCGTCTGACATGCCCCGCAAATAGGGGCGGGCGCCCCCGGCCTCCAACCCGCCCGCAGGACTTCCCGCGCCCACGTGATCAGGCTGCGATCAGTGCCAGCCGTCCACCCGCGCCCAGCGCTCCAACGGCTGCCCAGCCGCGTCCACCACGTCATAGGCGCCGTAGCCGCCGGCGGCGGTGATGCAGGCGTGGTTGGGATAGACCCGTACCCGGCTCCCTACCGGCAGCCGCTCGAACCAGGAGGGATCCGGCACCGGCACTGTCCCGTGCTCCTGGTGGACGATTGTGACATGCAGCGGCAGGGCCGCGCCGGTCCCGGCCTCCGCCACCCGCCCATAGGCTGTTTCCGGCGCGAAGGCGTTGGCGGTGATATCCTTCGACAGCGCGAGCGCCCCGGCATCGAGGATCAGTGCCCCCGCCGCCCGGTTGTGCCCGATCACGGTCGAGAGGACGGAGAGCGCCAGGTCGTCCCAGTTGCACATGCCCCGCGACATCTGCGCGAGGTCCCAGAAGAGCGACACGCCCGCCCGCACCTCCGTCACACCCTGGAGGTGCCGCGCGTGCAGCAGGGTAGGCGTGGAGCCGACCGAGACGACCGGCGCAGGCATCTCCGCTGCTCGGATGGCCTCCGCCGCGGCCACGGCGGCCGCACGCTCCTCCTCCGCGATCTCGGCGACCCGCGCGGGATCGGCCGAGCCGTAGGAATGGCCGCCATGGGTCATTACCCCCGCCAGCCGCAGGTGGCGCGACCCGTGGATGGCCCGCGCGACCGCGACGGCCTTCTCGGGCGGCACCCCGGCCCGGTGCTCCCCACAATCCACCTCGACCAGCACCTCATGCGCGGCCCCGGCGGCGGCGTCCAGCAGCGCCGCCATCTCCGGACTGTCCACCACCAGCAGCAGGCGCGTGCCGTGGGCGCGGGTCAGCGCCTCCGCCCGCGGCAGCCGCGCCGGGATGGCCGTCGCGGCCAGGAGGATGTCCGAGGAGGCCCCGGCTTCCGCCAGCGCCTCTGCCTCCTTCATCGTGGAGACCGTCGCCGGGCCCGCCGCCCCGCCATGGGAGATGAGCGCCACCTCCACCGACTTCGCGGTCTTGAAGTGCGGACGGAAGGCCACGCCCAGCGCCTCGGCCCGCGCCCGCAGCCGCGCCGCATTCGCCTCCAGCCGCGCCCGGTCGAGCAGCAGCCGCGGGGTGTCCGCCGCGTCCATCAGAGCGAGACGTCGCCGTAGGAGGAGATCTCGATCAGGTTCCCGTCGGGGTCGCGGCAATAGACGGAGTTGATGGTGCCGAGCGCCCCTGCCTTCTCCACCGGACCCAGCTCGATGGTGATCCCGCACTCCGTGAGATGCGAGACCACGTCCTCGGCCGGCATGGTCACGATGAAGCACAGGTCGTTGCCGCCGGGCGCGGAGCCCTTGCCGGTGAACCAGTCCTCCTGCGTCGCCTCGCGCGGCCGCAGGTTGATCTTCTGTCCGCCGAAGCGCAGCGCCGTGCGGTTCTGCGGCCCGAAGCTCTCCATCTCCATGCCCAGGACGCGCTGGTACCAGTTCGCGCTGGTCTCCACGTCGTTGCAGGTGATCACGAGGTGGTCCAGGCGGTCCACGGCGAAGCGCATCGGTTTTGTCCTCAGGCTGTTTTCAGGGGGTCGCGGGGCGAAGTCGCGCGGTCGCCTCGATTTCGATCCGCATGGCATCGGTCTGCAACCCCGCATGGATCAGCGTGGAGGCGGGGCGGCTCTCGCCGAAGTGGCGGCGCAGCACGGGCCAGCAGGGCTCCCAGTCCGCGCGGTCGGGCACGATGAACAGCAGGCGCACCACGTCGTCGAGCGTCGCGCCGGCCTCGGCCAGGGCCTGGGCGATGTTCCGCAGCGCCTGCTCGCACTGGGCCGCCACGTCGTCCTCGATGGTCATCGTGGCGTAGTCGTAGCCGGTGGTACCGGAGACGAAGACGGTATCCCCGTCCACCACGGCCCGGGAGTAGCCAATCTCGCGCTCGAAACGGGATCCGGAGGAGATCAGGCGGCGCATGGTCGGAACCTGGGCCAGGGGTTGGCGCCGCCCGGCACGGCCGGCGCGGTGCCGCTAGTGGCAGGGAGGGGGCAGGCCGGTCAATGGTGCCCCCACGGCAAAGGGTGATCCCACACCATGCCGGCGAGCGGAATGTTGCGGTTTTGTGCCGCGCTGGGGATGTGATAGCGGGGGCGCCCACCCGGGAAAGAAAGATGCCCTCGCCTGACCACGGCCACTCCAGCCTCGAGCGGGAGAGGCAGCGGCTTGCCGCCCTGTTACGCTACGACATCCTGGATACGCCGCGGGAGGAGGATTTCGACGATATCGTCGCCATCGCCTCCGAGGTCTGCGGCGCCCCGATCGCGCTCGTGAGCCTAGTCGATGCCGACCGCCAGTGGTTCAAGGCCGAGCACGGCCTCGGCTTGGACGCGACGCCGCTGGAGGGCGCCTTCTGCCACCACAGCTTTCCGGAGAAGGACCTGCTGGTGGTGCCCGACGCCACGCGCGACCCGCGCTTCCGGGACAGCCCGCTGGTGACGGGGCCGGTGGGCATCCGCTTCTACGCCGGCGCGCCGCTGGTCACGCCGGACGGCTTCGCGCTCGGCACCGTCTGCGTGATCGACACGAAGCCGCGCGAGCTGACCGATGCCCAGGCCCGCACACTTCGTGCTCTGGCCCGGCAGGTAATGACGCTGCTGGAGTTGCGCCGGGCTCTCCGCCGCGGCTACGCGCACGAGGCGGAACTCGCCGAGGCTCAGGCGTTGCAGCAGGTGCTGATCAACGAGCTGGCGCACCGCACGAAGAACAACCTGGCGATGGTCCAGGCCATTGTCGGCCAGACCTTGCGCGGCGCCGGCTCCGTCGCCGAGGTGCGCACCGCCATCGCGGCTCGCCTGCGGGCGCTCGGCGGCGCCATGGACGCCCTGGTGCAGACGAGCTGGGCGGGCGCGGACCTCGGCGAGCTGGCCCGCGGCATCCTGCCGCTCTGCGACCCCAACCTGCTCGGCCGCGTCAGGCTGGAAGGGCCGGCGCTGAAGCTCGGGGCGCGGGCGACCCTCGCCCTGACGCTCGCCTTCCACGAGCTGGCGACGAACGCGATGAAGTACGGCGCCCTCTCCGTGCCGGAAGGCCGCGTCGGCCTCTCCTGGGAATGCTTGGCGGAGCCCGGCCCAAGCCGCCTGCGGTTGCGCTGGGCCGAGACGGGGGGCCCGCCTGTCGCGCGCCCGGGCCGCACCGGCTTCGGCACCCGGCTGATCCGGGACAACCTCGCCGCCGCGACCGAGGGCGCCGTGACCCTCGACTACCGCCCCGAGGGTTTCACCTTCACCCTCGAGGCGCCGCTAGAGGCGCTGGAACGCGGGGAGAAGCTGGCGGTCTGAGGCCGCTACTCCAGCCCGTCGTAGAAGTCGTTCCCCTTGTCATCGACCACGATGAAGGCAGGGAAGTCCTCGACCTCGATCCGCCAAACCGCCTCCATACCGAGTTCAGGGTATTCCAGAACCTCGACCTTGCGGATGCAGTCCTGCGCCAGCCGTGCCGCGGGGCCACCGACCGAGCCGAGGTAGAAGCCGCCGTTCCGCTTGCAGCTCTCCGTCACGGCCTTGGAGCGGTTGCCCTTGGCCAGCATCACCAGCGAGCCGCCGGCCGCCTGGAACTCGCCGACATAGCTGTCCATGCGCCCGGCAGTCGTCGGGCCGAAGGAGCCGGTGGCCATCCCGTCCGGCGTCTTGGCCGGACCCGCGTAATAAACGGGGTGGTCCTTGATGTAGTCCGGCAGCCCCGCGCCTGAGTCGAGCCGCTCCTTGAGCTTCGCGTGGGCGATATCGCGCGCGACCACGATGGTGCCGTTCAGCGAAACGCGGGTGGAGACCGGGTGCTTCGACAGCTCCGCCCGGATCTCCGCCATCGGCCGGTTGAGGTCGATGCGCACGACCTCGCCGGCCTCGGGCACGCCCTCGGTCTGGTCAGGCAGGAAGCGCGCGGGGTCGTGCTCCAGCTCCTCGAGGAAGACGCCCTCGGGCGTGATCTTTGCCTTGATCTGACGGTCCGCCGAGCAGGAGACGCCGATGCCGATGGGCAGGCTGGCGCCGTGCCGCGGCAGGCGGATCACCCGCACGTCGTGGCAGAAATACTTGCCGCCGAACTGCGCGCCGATCCCGAGGTTCTGCGTCAGCTTGTGCACCTCCGCCTCAAGCTCGCGGTCGCGGAAGGCGTGGCCCGCCTTGCTGCCCTTCTCAGGCAGCGTGTCGTAGTAGCGGGTGGAGGCCATCTTCACCGTCTTGAGGTTCGCCTCGGCCGAGGTACCGCCGATAACGATCGCCAGGTGATAGGGCGGGCAGGCGCTGGTCCCCAACGTCCGGATCTTTTCCTCCAGGAAGGCGAGCAGCTTCGGCTTGTTCAGCACCGCGCGCGTCTGCTGGTACAGGAAGGTCTTGTTGGCGGAACCGCCGCCCTTGAGGATGAACTGCAGGAAGAACTCGTCGGCATGGTAGTCGCCGGGCGAGGCGTAGATGTCGAACTGAACCGGCAGGTTGTTGCCGGTGTTCACCTCGTCATACATCGTCAGCGGCGCCATCTGGGAATAGCGCAGATTCGTCTCGGTATAGGTGCGGTGCACGCCGTAGGAGAGCGCCTCCTCCTCGTCGCCCTCCACCCAGACGCGCTGGCCCTTTTTGCCGAAGACGATGGCCGTGCCCGTGTCCTGGCACATCGGCAGCTTCCCGCCGGCCGCGATGTTGGCGTTCTTCAGCAGGTCGAGCGCCACGAAGCGGTCGTTCACGCTCGCCTCCGGGTCCTTCAGGATATTCGCGAGCTGCTGCAGGTGCCCCGGGCGCAGAAGGTGCGACACGTCGCGGCAGGCCTGGAAGGCAAGATGCTCGAGCGCCTCCGGCTTCACCTTCAGGATCTTCTTGCCTTCCACCTCGATGGTGGAGACGCCCGCGATGTCGAGCTTGCGATAGGGCGTCGTGTCCTCCGCCAGCGGGAACATGGGGCTGAAGAGAAAGCCCTCGCTCCGCTGGGAGACGGGAGTGCCCGCATCGGCCTCCGCACCGTCATGTGTGGCGACGGGGGTGGCCTGCGCGCTCGGCCCCTCGGGGATCGGGGGTTGCTGAACGGCGTCTACGGTGTTGGAGCTCACGGGAAGGCTCTCCGGCTTCTGGCCCGGCGCCGCCGGGCTGCACCCGACCACACGGGTCGGGACATGCTGGGGGAAGTGGTCACGTGTTAGCGCGCCCCCGGTCCCCGCGCCAGAACCGCCGGGGAGGGGGCACTGCCGCTATTCCCGGGTGGGGCGGCGGCGGAAGGCGTCCAGGCTGACGACCTGAGCAGGGGTATCGGGCTTGGCCGCGGGCGGCTCGGCCGGGGCGGGGGCCTCATCCTCCTCCTCGGACATGTCCGGCAGGGCCTCGGCCTCGCCGTCGGCCGCGCCAGTCTCGCCGAAGCGCAGCCCCACCCGCACATGCGGGTCCCAGAAGGCAACGAGGGCCGCGAAGGGGATGACCAGCGTGGAGGCGACCCCCCCGAAGGAGAGGCCAACGGAAACCTTTGCCTCCGCCCGGTCCACCTTCAGGTCCCAGAACTGGTGCTGCAGGACGATTGTCATCTCCTGCGGATAGCGGGCCTTGAGGTGCCCCGGCACCCTCGTCTCCGGGTGGTCGGTGCGGAAGGTGAGATAGAAGTGGTGCTCCCCCGGCAGGCCGTTCCTCGCCGCGAACTCGAGGGCACGCAGCGCGACGTTCCGCATGGCCTCCTCGGTCCATCGGTCGTAGGGCAGCAGGCTCTCGGGGGGCGGCGCTTGCTCGCTCATGCGCAGGTCATGTCCAAGTCAGGTCGGAGGCATTCGCCCCTACATAGGACATCGCCCCACCCGGGCATAGGAGAGGGGCGAACTGAGGCGGACGGGCTTGAAGGTGGGGGGATTCTGTTGCCCCGTTCCCCCCGGACGGCGCTTACCTATCTCTAGGCAGCGAGCGCCACAGCCTCGCGGCTGTTATCGTTGGCACTTGTGATTTAGCCCGATAACGGCGGTACAATGCCGGGCAAAAGACACGTCTTTACCGCGCGCGTCGAGCCTGTTTCGCCCCCATGCTCCCCCCAAGGATCCAACGGATCCCCGGAACCCGCTGATAAGGCGGGGAAGAGATGGTGGAGGCGCCGGGTACTGCCCCCGGGTCCGCAACGCTTATTCCACGAGCCGTTTATCGCCATAGCCGCCCGAAGGAGGCCCGACCTATATAGCGCATCCCTCCGCTGATTGCGAGGGGTCACCAGCCGCGCGCGGGCGCTACCCAGAGGGCACCCGCAAGGCTAAACCCCCGTCCCGAGGCAGGGGGTACCGATGGAACTGACAGAGACCCAGCGGCAGGAGCTGGCCGAGGCCGAGGCGCAGCGCCACGAGACGCGCCGCCCCGTCTCCCCCGGCCTGGAGGCGATGCTCTTCCGCCCGCTCGCCGTCCTCGACCACGGCTTCGTCCGCGTGGTGGACTACATGGGCGACGATTCCGCCGTCGTTCAGGCCGCCCGCGTCTCCTACGGCCGCGGCACCAAGGCAGCGAACGAAGACCGCGGCCTCATCCGCTACCTCATGCGCCACCGCCACTCCACGCCCTTCGAGATGTGCGAGATCAAGTACCACGTGAAGCTGCCGATCTTCGTGGCAAGGCAGTGGATCCGCCACCGCATGGCGAACATCAACGAGTACTCCGCCCGCTACTCCATCCTCGACCGCGAGTTCTACCTGCCCGCCCCGGAACAGCTCGCCGCGCAATCCGCCGTGAACCGTCAGGGCCGCGGCGCCGTGCTGGAGGGCGACGAGGCCGCCCGCGTGCTCGACCTCCTGCGCGAGGACGCGACGCGGAACTACGACCACTACCTCGAGATGCTGAACGAGGACGCCGAGGGCCGCGTGATCGAGGAGGGCCGCACCGGCCTCGCGCGCGAGCTGGCACGGATGAACCTCACGCTCAACGCCTATACCCAGTGGTACTGGAAGGCGGACCTGCACAACCTGCTGAACTTCCTCGCGCTCCGCGCCGACGCCCACGCGCAGTACGAGATCCGCGTCTATGCCGACGCCATGCTGGACACCGTGAAGGCCTGGGTGCCGCTGGTGCACGAAGCCTTCTGCGACTACCGCCAAGGTGCCGTCACCCTCTCCTCCCAGATGCTCGGCGTGGTGCGCGCCATGGTCGCTGGCGGGAACCCCGCGCAGGAGGGCAGCGGCCTCTCCAAGCGCGAGTGGCGGGAGCTGATGGCCATCCTCGGCCGCGAGGACTGACGCCGCCGCGATGGCCAAGGCCCCGAACAGGCCCGACCCGGCGGCAGGCGGTCCCTCGCCCCGGCGCGCCAAGCCCGCGGCGCCGCGCAAGGCGGCCCCCCGCGGCGCCGGCAAGGCCGCCTTCAAGGCGGGGATGGCGGGGCGTGCCTGGGGCGGCGGCCCCTCCTGGCTGGCGGTGATCGTCATCGTCCTCGCCGCCCTCGTCATCCTGCCGATCGCCGCGGCGGTGCTGGGCGATGTCTGGGCCGTGGTGCTCGGGGCGCTGATCGGCGGCTTCGCCCTCGGCCGCGCCACCGCCCGCTAAGCACCCGCCGCAGCCCTGGCCTTCCGCCGGCCCGCGCCACCGACGCCCTCCCGGTGCGTTCTGTGGGGTGGAACACAGAGGAGGCCGGCATGGCAGGGTTCGAGGGCAAGGTCGTGATCGTCACCGGGGCGGGCTCCGGTATTGGGGAAGCCACCGCCCGGCGCTTCTCCACCGGCGGCTACGCCGTGGTGCTGGCTGGCCGTACGGAAGAGAAGCTCGTCCGCGTCGCCGCCGGCCTGCCGGAGGAGCGCACCCTGACGGTCACCACCGACGTGTCGGACGAGGACCAGGCCATCTTCCTCATCAACCGCACGCTGGAGCGCTTCAGCCGGCTGGACGTGCTCGTGAACAACGCCGGCACCATCGTCACCGGCCCGCTGGCCGAGGCGAAGACCTCCGACTGGCGCAAGGTCATGGGCACGGACCTCGACGGCGTCTTCTTTCTCTCCCGCGCCGCCATCCCGCACCTGGTCTCCACCGGGGGCTGCATCGTCAACACCTCCTCCGTTTCTGGCCTCGGCGGGGACTGGGACATGGCGATCTACAACGCGGCCAAGGGCGCAGTGACGAACCTTACCCGCGCGCTCGCCCTCGAACTCGGCCGCCACGGCGTGCGCGTGAACGCCGTGGCCCCGAGCCTGACCGCCAGCGATATGACGAAGGACATGCTGGGCGACGAGAAGCTGATGTCCAAGTTCGCCGAGCGCATCCCCCTGGGCCGCGCCGCCGACCCCCAGGAGATCGCCGACGTCATCGCCTTCCTCGCAAGCCCCGATGCCCGCTTCGTCACCGGCGTGAACCTGCCCGTGGACGGTGGCCTCTCCGCCTCCAACGGCCAGCCCCCGCAGGCCTAAGCGGGGCCGCGCTTGCCAGGCGGGGCACGCCCCGCCTGAATGGCCCCATGCCCGTCACCGTCTTCGGCTCCGTCAACGCCGACCTCACCTTCCCGGTGCCCATCCTGCCGGCACCGGGCCACACGGTGCTCGGCGGCGCATGGCGGGCCTCGCCGGGTGGGAAGGGCGCCAATCAGGCCGTCGCCGCCGCGCGGGACGGGGCGGCCGTGCGCTTCGCGGGCGCCACCGGCCGCGACGCGATGGCGGCGACCGCCACGGCCGCCCTGCGCGGGGCGAGGGTGGACCTTTCCGCCCTGGTCGAGACCGAGGCCCCCACCGGTGCCGCCTGCATCCTCGTGGACGAGGCGGGGCGCAACCAGATCGCGGTCTCACCCGGCGCGAACCTTCTCGCCCGCGCCGCCCAGGTGCCGGACCTCGCCGCCGGGGAAATCGTGCTGATGCAGATGGAGGTCCCTGCGGAGGAGGTCGCGACCCTCGTGCACCGCGCCCGCGCGGCCGGGGCGCGGCCGATCCTGAACCTCGCCCCCGCCGCGCCGATCGACCCCGCCGCCCTGCGCGCGCTGGACCTGCTGGTCGTGAACGAGCACGAGGCCGCCTGGCTCGCGGCCCGGCTGGGCACCGCCGGCACCGCGCCGGAGTTGCACGCCGCGCTGGGCATCCCCGTCGCCGTCACGCTCGGCGAGCGCGGTGCCGAGGCCGCCAGCCCGATCGGCGACTGGCGCATCGCCGCCCTGGCCGCCGCCCGCGTGCTGGACACGACCGGCGCGGGCGACTGCTGGTGCGGCGTGCTCGCCGCCGCCCTCTCGCGGGGCACCCCGCTGGAGGCAGCCATGCACCGCGCGGCGGCCGCGGCCTCCATCGCCGTCTCCCGGCCCGGTGCCGCCGAAGCCATGCCGACAGCCGCCGAAACTGGCGCGCGCCTCGCCGCCTGAGTGCCGCTTCTCCTTTCGGCCGCGCACCAGCCCCGGCTGAGCCTTGCCACCTCCGCGCCCACCGGTCCTAAGATGACCTGCCTCAGCCGGGAGCCGCCCGTCCATGTTCCTCCGCCCCGCCCTTCAGCTTCCAGGCCGACCGCGCCTCGTCGCCGACGCCCCGGCCACCTCCCGCCGCGGCTTTCTCGCGGCCTGTGCCTGCGCCTGCGCGCTCCCGGCCGTGCTCTCCTCGGGCGCCAAGGCCCAGATGCCGCCGCCCAGCAGCATCGCTCCGGCGCCCGCCCGGCCGCTCCACGCGGCGCTCGATGAATCCGCCCGCGCCATCGAGGGGCGGATGATCGCCTGGCGCCGCGACATCCATCAGAACCCGGAACTCGGCAACCAGGAGGTCCGCACCTCCGCGATGGTGGCCGCGCATCTCCGCACCCTCGGCTACACCGTGCGGGACAAGGTCGCCGTCACCGGCCTCGTCGCGACCCTGAAGGGGGAGGGCGGCCCCGGCCCCACCCTCGCGCTGCGCGCCGACATGGACGCCCTGCCAGTGCCGGAGGAGGTGGACCTCCCCTTCGCCTCCCGCGCCAAGACCATGTGGGGCGGCCAGGAGGTGGGCGTCATGCACGCCTGCGGCCACGACTGCCACACGGCCATCCTGATGGCGACCGCCGAGGTGCTCGCCCGTCACCGCGCTGACCTCCGCGGCACCGTCGTCCTCGTCTTCCAGCCCGCCGAGGAGAACCTGCCGGACGGCGAGATCGGCGGCGCCCGCCGCATGCTGGACGAGGGCGCCTTCAACGATCCCAAGCCCGACGCCGTCTTCGGCCTGCACGTCGTCAGCGGCCTGACCGCCGGGACGCTCGGCTACCGCCCCGGCCCCGCGGCCGCCAGCGCGGACGAGTTCACCATCACCGTCCACGGCCGCCAGACGCACGGCGCGCGCCCCTGGGGCGGCGTGGACCCGATCGTCATCGGCGCACAGATCATCTCGGCGCTGCAGACCATCCAGAGCCGCCAGGTGGACAGCGGCGCCTCGCCCTCCGTCCTCACCGTCGGCCAGTTCCACGGCGGCAACCGCAGCAACATCATCCCTGACCGCGCGACGATGAACGGCACGCTCCGCACCTACGACGAGGAGCGCCGCCAGTTCATCATGCGCCGCGTGAAGGAGGTGTCGGAAAGCATCGCCCAGGGCATGGACGGCCGCGCGGAGGTCTCCTGGCTGCCCAACGGCTATCCCTCCATGGCGAACGACCCCGCGCTCACCCAGCGCATGGCGCCGAGCCTCGCCCGGGTAGCGGGAGAGGGCGCGCTGCGGATGATGCCGCCCGGCCTCGCCGCCGAGGACTTCGCCTATTTCTCCCGCACGGTGCCGGGCGTCTTCTTCAACGTCGGCGTCACCGCACCGGGCCTCGACCCCCGGCAGGTGCCCACCAACCACTCGCCGCGCTTCCGCGTTGACGAGTCCGGCCTGCTGCCGGGGTTGCGCGCCATGCTGCACATGGTCGCGGACTACACTGGCAGCGGAGTCGCCTAGCCTCCTTCGGCAAGGCCCACATCGACGGGCCTTGCCGACACGGCTTCAACCTATTGAACGGACCTCGGGCCACGATGCCCGAGGCGTGGTTTGTCCGGCGCGGGCCGAGACTGACCTCCCGCCCCGAGGACGCATGGACGCTTACTCTATCTGGCCCTTCTTCGCCTGCATGGGCCTGTTGTTCGCCTTTGCGGCATCGCCGGCCCTCGCCATGGCCGATACGCCGCCCGGACAGGGTTCCAACCGCTTGGCGGCACTGGACGGCCTGCGGGCCTTCGCCGCGTTCGCCGTCGTGTTCCATCACGCAATCTACTATCGCACCTTCCTGTCAGATAGGGAGTGGGGCGGGCCCGCTGTGCCGGGCTTCTACACGTTGCTCGGCCATGCAGGCGTCGCGATCTTCTTCATGGTCACCGGCTACCTGTTCTGGTCACGCCTGCTCAGGGAATCGGGAAAGCCGGCTTGGCTGCCGCTCTACCTCGGCCGCATCTTCCGGATCGTTCCACTCTATCTGCTCGCCGTGGGCGTGATGCTGGGCGTCGTCTTCCTTGAGACGGGCGACGGGCTCAACGTGCCGCTCGCGGTCCTCGTGACGCAGGTCGCGCGCTGGTTCGCCTTCGATTTCCTTGGGTCGCCGGATGTGAACGGCTATCCCAACACCTCGCTCCTGCTCGCCGGCGTGGTCTGGACCTTGCGCTACGAGTGGATCTTCTACCTTCTCCTCCCGTTGGCTGCCCTGGCTGCGCGGGACCGGCGCATGCACCTGCCCGCCATCTCCCTCGCCCTCGCGGTCTGCCTGGCATGGCTGGTGCTGAACCCTACGCACTGGCGAAAGATCGAGGTGGTCTGCCCCACCCTGTTCCTCGTGGGCATGGCCTGCGCGTCGCTCCACAGGCTTGACCTGAGGCCGCGGCTTCCGGACGGGCTGGCCTCCTGCGCGGTGCTGCTTCTTCTTGCCATGACCTTCGCCGGCTTCTCCTCCGCCTACGACGTGGGCCCGATCATCCTGCTCGGCTTCGCCTTCTACCTGATCGCCTCCGGATGCACGGTCTTCGGCCTTCTCACCTCGAGGCCGGCCCGCCGCCTCGGCGACGTCAGCTACAGCATCTACCTTCTCCAGGGCCTCGTCCTGGCAGCGGTGCTCCGGCCCGCGCCCATGCGGGACATCGCGCTCGGCTCCCCACTCGGTTACTGGGCGCTGCTGCTGCTCTGCACGCTCCTGCTGGTCGCCGTCTCGACCGTGACCTACGCGCTGGTCGAGCGGCCCGGCATTGCCCTCGGCCGCCGCGTTGTCGCATCGCTGCCGAAGCGCCCGGCCGAGGAAGGCCGCGCGGCGCCCGCCGCGCGGTCCTGAACGGGCGGCGCCACGAGGCCGCCCTGGCCTCCTAGTCCACCACGATCCTCGGTCCTACCAGGCCTGCGGGCGCCGAGGCCTTCTCCCAGACGCGGTCGGCGATCGCGCGATAGGCCGCGGCCTCGTGCGTATCGGGTGCGGCCAGCACCACTGGCTTTCCGGCATCGGAAAGCTCCCGCACCGCGAGCGTCAGCGGCAGCTCCCCCAGGAACTCGACCCCGAGACGCGCCGCCTCCGCGCGCGCACCGCCATGGCCGAAGATTTCGCTCCGGTGATTGCAGTTGGGGCAGCAGAAGTAGCTCATGTTCTCGACGAGCCCGAGCACGGGCACGTTCACCTTCTCGAACATGCGGATGCCCCGCCGCGCGTCGAGCAGCGCGACGTCCTGCGGCGTGGAGACGATCACCGCGCCCCGCAGCGCCACCCGCTGCGACATGGTGAGCTGCGTGTCCCCCGTGCCCGGCGGCATGTCCACCACCATCACGTCCAGCGCGCCCCACTCGACCTGGGACATCATCTGCTCCAGCGCGCCCATCACCATCGGCCCGCGCCAGACCATCGGCGTCTCCTGGTCCACCAGGAAGCCGATCGACATCGCCTTCAGCCCCCAGCGCTCGATCGGGACGATCCGCCCCTCCGCCGTCCGCGGCTTTTCCGTCGTGCCGAGCATCTGCGGCAGGGAGGGGCCGTAGATGTCGGCGTCCAGCAGCCCCACGCGCAGCCCCTTCTGAGCGAGCGCGACCGCTAGGTTCACTGCCGTCGTGGACTTGCCCACGCCGCCCTTGCCGGAGGCGACGGCGATCACCGCCCCCACCTCTCCCAGCAGCATCGCCGCCCCCGGCCGCCCGCCATGCGCCTGTGGGGGTGCCTGGGCCGGCGCAGGGGAGGGGGGCGCCTCCCTATGTGCCGTCAGCACCGCGCTGGCCGAGAGAACGCCGGGCACCGCCCGCAGCGCAGCCTCCACCGCGGCGCGCAGCGGCTCCATCGCCCGCGCCCGCTCGCGCGGTACGGCGATCTCCACTTGCACCATGCCGTCCCGCACCGCGACGCCGCCGACCATGCCGGCCGAGACCACGTCGCGCCCCGTCCCCGGATCCCGCACCCGCCCCAGCGCCGCCCGAACCGCCGCTTCCAGACCGCTCACCATCGCTTGAAAACCCCCCATACCCGGCCAACATGGCGATGTGCCTGGAACAGCACCGAAAAAGGGGTGCCGGGCCGAGAATGCCATATGGGCGGCCCCGACCCCGCGCAAGCGGGCGGGGCCGCGCCTTTGACGAGAGGGAGTGCGACCGGCCCATGCCGTGGAACAACAGCGGCGGACCGAACCCGTGGGGATCTCCCGGCGGCGGTAACCGTCCGCAAGGCCCCTGGGGCGTCCCGCCTCCCGGTGGAGGCGGCGGCAGCGGCCGAGGTCCGGACCTCGACGACGCCATCCGACAGGCGCAGGACGCGGTGCGCCGCTGGCTTCCCCGCGGGGGCGGCACCGGTTTCGGGCGCGGCGGCGGCAGGGGTCTGGCGGTTCTCGCCGTCCTGGCTATCGGCGCCTGGGCGGCCTCTGGCTTCTACCGCGTGCAGCCGGACGAGCAGGGCGTGGTCATGCGCTTCGGCGCCTTCAACCGCACGACGCCGCCGGGCCTGAACTACCGCATCCCCTGGCCGGTCGAGAGCGTGACGACGCCGCGCGTCACCCGCATCAACCGCGTCGATGTCGGCTTCCGCAGCGCCGTCGACTCCGGCGCCATTGCCCAGCGCCCCACGCCCTCCCGCGACGTGATCGAGGAGAGCATGATGCTGACCGGCGACGAGAACATCATCGACATCGACTTCGCCGTCTTCTGGCGGATCCGCGATGCCGGCGAGTACCTCTTCAACACGCGCAACCCCGACGTCACCGTGAAGTCCGCCGCTGAGAGCATGATGCGCGAGGTGATCGGCCGCACGCCCATCCAGCCCGCGCTGACGGAAGCGCGCGCGCAGATCGAGCAGCAGGTCCGCCTCGGCACCCAGGCGATCCTCGACCAGTATCGCGCGGGCGTGGAGATCACGCAGGTGCAGCTCCAGAAGGTCGATCCGCCCGGCGCCGTCATCGAGGCCTTCCGCGACGTCCAGCGCGCGAATGCCGACCGCGAGCGCGCCCGCAACGAGGCGGAATCCTACCGCAACGACATCATCCCCCGCGCCCGAGGCGAAGCCGCGCGGATGGTGCAGGAGGCGCAGGGCCAGAAGGACAGCCAGATCGCCCGCGCCCGCGGCGAGGCGGCGCGCTTCGTCTCGGTCCTCTCCTCCTACCAGGTCGCGCGCGAGGTCACGATGCGCCGCATCTACCTCGAGACGATGGAGGATATCCTCCGCCGCAACCCGAAGATCATCGTGGACAACCGCCTGCAAGGACTCGTCCCGCTGCTCAACCTCGACAATGGCCGCCCGGCGCAGCCTGCCGTCCGGCCGGCACCGCCTGCCGTCGCTGGCAGCGTGCCCAGCATGCCCCCGCCGCCGCGCGTGCCGCAGCCGGGAGTTGGCCGATGAACCGCCTGACCATCGCCGCCATCGCGGCGGCCGTCATCCTCGTCACCGCCGCCTCCTCGCTGTTCACGGTGCAGCAGACGCAGCAGGTACTGATCACGCAGTTCGGCCAGCCCGTGCGCGTGATCCAGACGCCCGGCCTGCACGCGAAGGTGCCCTTCATCCAGAGCGTGATCGCCCTCGACCGCCGCCTCCTCGACTTCGAGGGACCGGGTGAGGAGCTGATCCTCGGCGACCAGCGCCGCCTGATCGTCGACAGCTTCACCCGCTACCGCATCGTCGACCCGCTGCTCTTCTTCCAGACCGCGGGCGTGGCCGAGAGCGGCATCCGCGGGCGCCTTGCCTCCATCGTCTCCTCGGCGCTGCGCCGCGTGCTCGGCAACGAGTCGCTCCTCTCCGTCCTCTCGGCCGAGCGGCTGCGCGTGATGAACGAGATCCGCGATCAGGTGAACGTGGAGGCCAAGCGCTTCGGGATCGAGGTGGCCGATGTCCGCATCCGCCGCGCCGACCTGCCGGAGGAGAATACCCAGGCCGTGCTCTCGCGCATGCAGTCCGAGCGCGAGCGTGTGGCGCGCGAGGCCCGCGCAGAGGGCGCCGAGCAGGCCACCCGCATCCGCGCGACCGCCGACCGCGACCGCACGGTGCTGCTGGCCGAGGGCGGCGCTAGCGCCGACATCCTCCGCGGTCAGGGCGAGCAGGAGGCGATCCGCATCTCCGCCGATGCCTTCCAGCGCGACCCGGAGTTCTTCGCCTTCTGGCGCGCCATGCAGGCCTATCGCGAGGCCTTCTCGGAGGGTGGCGAGTCCCGCATCCTTATGGCACCCGAGGGCGAGTTCTTCCGCTTCTTCCGCGACCTGCCCGAGCCGGGTGCCGCCCCCGCGGCGGTGCCTGCCGCGCCGGCCGCTGCCGCGCCCTGAACCCAGACAGGCCCGCGCCCCAGGGCGCGGGTCATTTCCAGCCTAAAAAGAGTTACTCCCACCGAGGCGTGATCGCACCCATCCCCCTTTGGGCGGGCAAGGCCCTTCCCGGGCCGGGCGTTCGGGCCAAATCTCGCGGGAGTGACGAACCAACCCCCCGAAGGGAACGTGCCCGTGCGCTTCCGCCTGCCGATTTCGACCACGCTCGCGCTGATTGCGGCCCTTGCCGCGGCCCCCATGGGGCCCGCGCTCGCGCAGACCCCGATGCGGGACGCCCCCACCTCCTTCCGCCCGCTCGCGCAGCAGCTCCTGCCTGCGGTGGTCAGCGTGCAGGTGACCACCGCGCCCACCGCGCGCAACGCCGCGCGCCCCGACGCGCCGGACGCGCCCCAGGCCCCACCCGGCAGCCCCTTCGAAGAGTTCTTCCGCGACTTCCTTGAGCGCAACCGCCCGCCCGGCCAGCGCGGCCCGAACCAGCCCTCCCCGCAGCAGCGCCGCGGCACCTCGCTCGGCTCCGGCTTCATCATCGACGCCGCCGAGAAGCTCGTGGTCACCAACAACCACGTCGTCGAGGGCGGTACCGAGATCAACGTGGTGCTGAGCGACAACACGACGCTCCCCGCCGAGCTCGTCGGCACCGATCCGCGCACTGACATCGCGGTGCTGCGCATCAAGACCGACCGCCAGCTCACCTCCGTCGATTTCGGCAATTCCGACGATGCGCAGGTCGGCGACTGGGTGCTCGCCATCGGCAATCCCTTCGGCCTCGCCTCCTCGGTGTCGGCCGGCATCATCTCGGCCCGCTCGCGCGATATCCGCCAGGGGCTCTACGACGACTTCATCCAGACCGACGCGGCGATCAACCGCGGCAACTCGGGCGGCCCGCTCTTCGACATGGCCGGCAAGGTCGTGGGCATCAACACCGCCATCTACTCGCCCTCCGGCGGCTCGATCGGCATCGGCTTCGCGATTCCCTCGAACCTCGCCCGCGGGATCGTGGCTCAGCTGCGCGACGGCGGCCGCGTGCGCCGCGGCTGGCTCGGCGTGAACATCCAGCAGGTGACGGACGAGATCGCCGACAGCCTCGGTCTCAAGGGCGGCAGCCGCGGCGCCCTCGTCGCCCGCGCGCAGGAGGACGGACCGGCCGCCAAGGGCGGCATCCGCAATGGCGACGTCATCTTGCGCTTCAACAACCAAGACGTGCGCGAGATGCGCACCCTGCCGCGCATCGTGGCCGAGACCCGCGTCGGCACCGAAGCGCCAGTCGTCGTCTGGCGCGATGGCAAGGAGGAGACGGTCAACGTCACCATCGCCGAGCTGCCCGCCGATCAGGCCGAGGCTCAGGCCCGCGGCGCCACCCCGGCCCAGCCCCGTAGCCAGGTGGTGGAGCTGTCTGGTCTCGGCCTGAAGGTCGGCCCGATCACGCCCGAGGCGCGCGAACGCTTCAGCCTGCGCCCCGAGCAGCGCGGCGTGCTGATCACCGACGTGGACCAGGGCGGCAGTGCCGCCGAGCGCGACCTGCGCCCCGGCGACGTGATCGTGGAGGTGCAGCAGGAGCGCGTGAACACCCCGCAGGAGGTGCAGACCCGCATCGAGGCGCTCCGCCGCCAGAACCGCGCCACGGCCCTGCTGCTGATCGAGGGCGCGCAGGGCCAGCGTTTCGTGCCGCTCCGCCTGCGCGAGGACGGGAACCAGCGGCGCAACTAGGTCGCCGCGGAAAAGGGCTGGGGGAGAGATCCCCCGGCCCCTTTCTGATTCCTGTCCCGATGACCGCCCTTCCACAGGCCGTTGCGGAGCCTTCCACAAATCCGTCGCCTTCCTGTAAGATCACTGAAACAAAGGGCCGCTAGCTCACGGCGGCACCCAAGGTCCAAGGAGGTCTCGTGCCCATGCGGCGACGCTCACTCGCGGCCAGCGCCCTCGCGCTGTCCGCCCTCGCCTCCAGCTGGATGCCCGCCCGCGCGCAGGCGCCGGCCGGCCAGCCCATCGAAATCCAGTTCTGGCACGGCCTTACCCCGCCCGCCGGTCCGCAGCTGGAGCAGATCGCGGCGGACTTCAACGCCAGCCAGAGCCGCTACAAGGTCGTTCCCTCCTTCCGCGGCAGCTATGCCGAGACGGTGGTGGCCGCCATCGCCGCCTTCCGCGCGAACACCGCGCCGCACATCGTGCAGATGTTCGAGGTCGGCACGGGCACGATGATGACTGCTGGCCGCGCCGTGAAGCCGCTGCACGAGATGCTGGCTGAGACCGGCGTCGCGATCGACACGCGCGACTTCATCGGTCCCGTCGCCGGCTACTACAGCACCGCCGACGGCCGGCTGATGGCCATGCCGTTCAACAGCAGCACCGCCATCGCCTTCTACAACAAGGATATGTTCCAGCGCGCCGGGCTGGACGTGAATACCTTCCCCCAGACCTGGGAAGGCGTGGAGCAGGCGGCGGTGAAGCTGAAGGCCGCCGGCATCGCCTGTCCCATGACGAGCTCCTGGCCGAGCTGGGTGATGGTCGAGGAACTGCTCGCCATTCACGACGTGCCGCTCGCCAGCCGCGCCAACGGCTTCGAGGGCCTCAACACCGAGCTGAACCTGACCAACCCGCTGATGGTCAAGCATCTCGAGAACCTCGTCCGCTGGCAGAAGGACGGCCTGTTCCGCTACGGCGGCCGCGACTCAACGGCCGACCCGATCTTCCCCGCCGGCGAGTGCGCGATCACCTTCGGCTCCTCCGGCCTGCGCGGGCGCATCGAGCGCGAGGCGCGTTTCCAGTGGGGTGCGGCCATGCTGCCCTTCTACGAGGGCACCTCGCCGCACAACTCCATCATCGGCGGCGCCGCCCTCTGGTCGATGAACCGCGGGCCGAACAACACGCGCAGCACCGAGGAGTGGCGCGGCGTGGCGGAGTTCTTCCGCTATGCCACCAGCCCAGCCGTGATGGCGAAGTGGCACCAGGACACCGGCTACGTCCCCGTGACCCGCGCCGCTTATGAGCTGAGCCGCAGCCAGAACTACTACGCCCGCAACCCTGGCGCCGACGTGCCGATCGAGCAGATGCTGCGCGGCGGCGAGCCCACGCCGAACAGCCGCGGCATCCGTCTCGGCGGCTTCATCGAGATCCGCAACATCATCCAGGAGGAGATGGAGCGGGCCTTCCAGGGCGGCCAGAACGCGCAGCAGTCCCTGGCCAACATGAACACCCGCGGCAACCAGGTGCTCCGCAATTTCGAGCGCACCAACCGCAACAACTGACGAAGCGGGGGCGGGGAGCGATCCCCGCCCGCATCAGCCGGCGCCGAGCGCACGGTCCAGCGTTGCCGAGGCCCCGACATCGTAGAGCGAGGCCAGCCATCTCCTCAGCGCCTCCACGAAGCGCGCCTGCCCCGCGAGTTCGCCGAAGAACGACCCGATGGAGAGCAGCGGCATCGGATCCGCCCCGCCCTCCGCCGCCTTCTCCCTCAGCAGCGCCGCCAACGGGTGCCGGATCTCGATCGCGTCGCCCTTGTCGTCCTGCCCGCGCAGGCGCCGCATCCAGGCGGCCAGCGCCAGGGCCAGCAACTCCACCTCGCCCCCGATCGCCAGGCTCGCCTGGATAGGCATCACCAGAAGGTTGATTGGCGCGTCCGTGTTGATGCGCTCCACCGTGTCCTCGATCGCGGGATTGGCGAAGCGCGCGATCAGGGTGCGCTTGTAGGCCGGAAGATCCACGCCCTGCACGGGCGCCAGCGTCGGTCCTGTCTCGCGGTCCATCAGCGCGGCCATGTAGGCGCGCATCCGCGCATCGGCCATCACCTGGTGCACGAAGCGGTGCCCCATCAGCCGCCCCAGCGCCGCGATCGCCAAGTGGCTCCCGTTCAGCAGCCGCAGCTTCATCACCTCGTAGGGCGCGACATCCGGCACGAATTGCGCGCCCACCGCCTCCCATTCCGGCCGCCCGGCGGCGAAGCGGTCCTCGATCACCCATTGCGTGAAGCTCTCCGCGAAGACCGGCCAGCGGTCGCGCAGCCCGTAGGCGCTCTCGAGATGCGCGACATGGTCCGGGCGCGTCGCCGGCGTGATCCGGTCGACCATCGTGTCGGGAAAGGCGCCCTGCGCCTCGATCCAATCCGCCAGCCGCGCGTCCCGCAGCCGCGCGAGCGAGAGCACGGCACCGCGCAGCACGTCGCCGTTGTTCTGTATGTTGTCGCAGGTCATGGCCGTGAAGGCGCCGCGCCCCGCCGCCATGCGCCGCCTGTAGGCCTCCACAATCACGCCGATCGCGCTCATCGGCCGCAGCGGCGCCGCCAGGTCCGCGCGGATCATCGGATGCTCCGGATCGAGCGCCCGCGTCGCCGGGTTCAGGAGGTAGCCGTTCTCGCTAACCGTCAGGCTGACGATGCGGATCGCCGGATCGTCGATCCGCGCCAGCAGCCCCTCCGTGCCTTCCCCCGCGAAGACCACGTCGGCGAGCGAGCCGATGACGGAGACGCTTTCCTCCACCCCGTCGCGCTCCACCAGCGTGTAGAGCCCGTCCTGGGGCGCCAGGCTCTCCCGCACGCGCCGATCGCCCGCCATCAGCCCCGCGCCGACGATCCCCCAACCCATCGCGCCGGGATCGCGCTCCATCAGCGCGTGGGTGTAGCGGGCCATGTGCGCGCGGTGGAAGGCGCCGAGCCCGAGATGAACGATCCCCGCCCGCACCCCCGCCGGGTCGTAGCCAGGACGCCGCACGGGCGCGGCGATCCGCGGGAGGTTCGCGCGATTCAGTTCAATGCCCGTCATGTCGTCCAGTCTCGCGTCCCCGTGAAGGAGGTCGCGCGGAATAGAGGCCGGTCGCGCCCGGCGAACAAGACCGCCGGGCGAACGGATCGTCGACCGTGCTCAGCCAGCCATCATTCCTCGTCCTCGCCCGTCAGGAAGTCGAAGTCGCAGCCCTGGTCGGCCTGCAGCACCGTGTCGTGGAACAGCTTCGCGTAGCCGCGCTTCGGGGCGGGCCGAGGCGGCACCACCGCCTTCGCGCGCTGCGCCAACTCCGCCTCGTCCACCAGCAGGTTCAGCGTGCGCGCCTCCACGTCGAGCGCGATGCGGTCGCCCGTCCGCACCAGCGCCAGCGGCCCGCCGACCGCCGATTCCGGCGTCACGTGCAGCACGATGGTGCCGAAGGCCGTGCCGGACATGCGAGCGTCCGAGATCCGCACCATGTCCTTCACCCCTGCCTGCGCCAGCTTGCGCGGGATCGGCAGGTATCCGGCCTCCGGCATTCCCGGCGCTCCCTTCGGCCCCGCGTTCCGCAGCACCAGCACGTCCTCGGCCGTCACGTCGAGGGCGGGATCGTCCACGCGGTTCGTCATGTCCTCCACACTGTCGAAGACCACCGCGCGGCCGGTATGCTGCAGCAGCGAGGCCGTCGCCGCCGAGTGCTTGATCACCGCACCGCCGGGGCAGAGATTGCCCCGCAGCACCGCCATCCCACCCGTCGGCTTCAGCGGCGCGCTGCGCGGGCGGATCACCGTCTGCCCTGGCACCTCCTCCGCCAGCTTCAGGTAATCGGCCAGCGTCCCGCCCAGCACTGTCGGCGCGTCGAGGTCGAGATGCGGCTCCAGCTCCCGCAGCAGCCGCGGCACGCCGCCCGCGTGGTGCAGGTGCTCCATGTAGTGGTCGCCGGAGGGCTTGAGGTCGATCAGCACCGGCACGCGCCGCCCGATCTCGTCGAACTCCTCGAGGTCCACGCGCAACCCCACGCGCCCCGCGATCGCAGCCAGGTGCACCAGCCCGTTCGTGGAGCCGCCGATCGCCTGCAGCACCGTCATCGCGTTGCGGAGCGAACCCGCCGTCAGCAGTGCCTTCGGCGCCGGCCCGCCGCGCTTCGCCATCTCCACCGCCACGCGCCCGCTCGCCTCGCCGCAGCGCAGGCGCTCCGCGTGGGGCGCCGGAATGGCGGCGCTGTAGGGCAGGGAAAGGCCCATCGCCTCGATCATGCAGGCCATGGTGCTCGCCGTGCCCATCACCATGCAGGTGCCGACGGAGGGCGCCAGCCGCCCGCTGATCACCTCGATCTCCGCCTCGTCAATATTGCCCGCCCGGTGCTGCCCCCAGAGGCGCCGGCAATCCGTGCAGGCCCCCAGCACCTCGCCCCGGTGGTGCCCCACCACCATCGGCCCCACCGGCACCACGACCGCGGGGATGCCGGCGCTCGCCGCCCCCATGATCTGCGCCGGCAGCGTCTTGTCGCAGCCGCCGATGAGGACCACCGCGTCCATCGGCTGGGCGCGGACCATCTCCTCCGTGTCCATCGCCATCAGGTTGCGAAGGTACATCGAGGTCGGGTGCGCGAAGCTCTCGTGGATCGAGATCGTCGGGAAAGCCATCGGCAGCCCGCCCGAGAGCATCACCCCGCGCCGCACCGCCTCGATCAGCTGCGGCGCGTTGCCGTGGCAAGGATTGAAGTCGCTCGCCGTGTCCGTGATGCCGATGATCGGCCGGTCGAGCGCATCATCGGAATAGCCGGCCGCCTTGATGAAGGCCTTGCGCAGGAACAGCGAGAACCCCGCATCCCCGTAGCTCGTCAGACCCTTCCGCAAGCCTTTGGACATCGGCACCCTCCCTCGCAGCCCCCTTGCCGGGAGCCCGCGGCGAGAGTGCGCGGGGCGGCGCCCTTGTCAATTGCCCGCGGAAAGGAGGGCGGTCTTTCAGCCCCGCTCGTAGAGCAGCCGCGCCCGCACCGTGCCCGGCAGCGCCCGCAGCTCCTCCAGCACGACGTTCGCGTCCGCCAGCCCCTCGGCGTCCACCACGACGTAGCCGATCTCGGAATCCGTCTGCAGGTACTGGCCCGCGATGTTCGCGCCGCGCCGGGTGAAGACCTCGTTGATCGCGGCCAGCGTGCCCGGGTGGTTGCCGTGCACGTGCAGGAAGCGCGCCCCCCGCTGCCGTGCCGGCAGCACCGCCTCGGGGAAGTTCACCGCGCCCAGCGTCGCGCCCATGTCGGAGTAGTCAACGAGCTTGCGGCCCGTCTCCTCCCCGATGCGGGACTGCGCCTCCACCGTGCTGCCGCCGATATGCGGCGTCAGGATCACGTTGCGCAGGCCCTGGAGCGGCGAGTGGAAGGGGTCGGTGTTCTTCGCGGGCTCCTCTGGGAAGACGTCCACGGCCGCGCCGCCCAGGTGCCCGCTCTCCATCGCCGCCTTCAGCGCATCGAGGTCCAGCACCCGCCCGCGCGCGTTGTTCAGCAGGATCGCGCCCGGCTTCATAAGCGCGATCTCGTCCGCGCCGATCATGTTCTGCGTCGCCACCGTCTCCGGCACGTGCAGCGTCACCACGTCCGCCCCCTCCAGCAGCGCCCGCAGCGAGGGCACCGAGAGCGCGTTGCCGTGCGGCAGCTTGGGAATCACGTCGTAATAGGTCACGCGCATCCCGAAGGCCTCGGCCAGCACCGAGACCTGGGCGCCGATATTGCCGTAGCCGACGATGCCCAGCGTCTTGCCGCGCACCTCCCGGCTATCGGCTGCCGACTTGTCCCAGACGCCGACATGCGCGCTGTTGGACCGGCCAGGGATGCCGCGCAGCAGCATGACGATCTCCCCCATCACCAGCTCCGCGACCGAGCGCGTGTTGGAGAAGGGCGCGTTGAAGACGGGGATGCCACGCTTGCGCGCGGCCGCCAGGTCCACTTGGTCCGTGCCGATGCAGAAACAGCCGACCGCGATCAGGCGGTCCGCCTCCTCCAGCACCGCCTCCGTCACCCGCGTGCGCGAGCGGATGCCCAGGAGGTGAACGCCCTTGATCGCCTCCCTCAGCGAGGCCTCGTCCAGCGCCTTCTTCTCGCGCCGGATGTTCGCGTAGCCGGCCGCGTTCAGCGTCGCGACCGCGCTGTCGGAGATACCCTCCAGCAGCAGGATCCGGATCTTGTCCTTGGCCAGCGAGATCGGGCCAAGGGACGCATTGGGGGAGGGGAGGGCGTCGGGCATGGCTGGGATGGATGCCGCATCCGCCACCGCCCGCGCAACCGCGCCGCGCGCGCGTCTGGCCTGCCCCGCCGTCGCGGCCGGCCCTCGCGCCTCTTTGTGCCAGCCGCTGGCGGCGCCCGCCTAGCCCCGGCCGGGTGCCGCCGGCCGCGCCTCGCCTACCCTGGCCATCCCAAGATTGGCCCGCACCGCCGTCACCACCTCCTCCGGGGTGGACCCTGGGCGGAACAGCGCCCTCAGCGACCCGTCCCGCCCCATGAGGTAGGTGAAGGCGGAATGGTCCATCAGGTACTCCGTCGCCCCCGGCGGCGTGACCTTGCTGTAGTAGACCCGCCAGGCCCGGGCGGCGGCGGCCACCTGCTGCGGCGTGCCCGTCAGGCCGATGATGGAGGGATGGAACTGCTCCACGTACTCCTTCATCTTCGCCGGCGTGTCCCGCTCCGGGTCCACCGTGATGAAGACCGGCCGCACCTCGGCCGCCTGCGGCCCCAGCATGTCCATCGCCTGGGCGATCACCTGCAGCTCGGTGGGGCAGACATCCGGGCAGAAGGTGAAGCCGAAAAGGATCAGGGAGAGCTTTCCACGCAGGTCCTCCTGCGTCACCGTCCGCCCGTTGCCGTCCACCAGCGCGAAGTTTCCGCCGATGCTCACCCCGCCCGGCAGCGCCACGCCGGTGGCCGGAGGAGGGGCGGTGCCCACGCCGACAATCCGTGCGAAGGCCGTTCCCACCCCTTCCCCGGGCGCGCGCGAGAGGAAGGCCGCGCCCCAAAGCCCCCCGAGCACGGCGAGGAGAAGGAGGGCGGCGATGCGGATTGCGCGGGTCATGGGCCCCCATATAGCGCAGCCGGTGCAACGGGGGATGGGGTAGGCACGTTTCCAGCCCTGTCGCCCGCCCCCAAGGAACGAGTCGCGGTCGAGGCGCAGGCCCGAAAGGACAAGCGAGACGATGCCCGCCCACCAGATCCCCGCCGCCGAGGCCCGCGCCCAGACTCGCGCGCTCGAGAGCCTGGCCGAGATCGCGAACGACAACCTGCCCGAGCCCCTGCGGCACGAGGTGGCCGCCCGTGTCCTCCTCGCGGCGCGGCAGGTGAGCGGCCTCTTTGCCGGCGCCGTCCTGCCCCGCGGGACCGACAGCCGTGCCGAGCAGGTGGTGGAATCGATCGCCGCCGGCTGGGATCCCCGTGCCGTGACCGCCCTCGAATTTGTCGAGACCCTGCCGGTCCGCACCCTCGACGGCCTGCTGGGGCATGCCCCGCGCTGGGCCCGCGCCATGCGCGCCCTCATCGCCCCGCAGCCCGGCTCCGCCGCGGCCTGAAGGCGCCCTGACGACGCGAGGCGGCGCGTAAACGCCCGCGGTGGAACGCTACTCGTCCGCGGCGGAACGGTGCCCATCCTTGGGCAGCCCGCTTAACCGCAGTTTCACCCGTCCCCCGCATCCTCCCCTGCCTCGAAAGGCGCGGGCGGACAGGCGATGGCGATCACGGCCGCGGGCATCGTGCCCGCGAGCATCCTTGAGAACAACGCGCGGGGTGACTGGGTCGCGACGCTCTTCCTGAGCGGCGGCACCGGCATTACCGACGTTGCGCTCACGGGCCAGGACGCCTCCCTCTTCCTGGCCGCCCTCGGCACGGGCGGGCGGGTCACGATCACGCCCGCCCTGACCTTCGACCGGGAGGCCTACGCCCCCGGCGCCGATCCTGTCTTCTCCTTCAGCCTCTCCATCCGCGACGCCGGCACCTGGACCGCGCTGCCCGACATCCTCTCCGTCACCCTTCAAGGGGTGGACGACGCCGCGCCCTCCGGACTCCGCTTCTCCAGCGGTGGCTCGGTGCTAGAGACCGACATAGCCGGCACCATCGGCACCCTGACCGCCGACGACCCGGACAGCCCCTCCGGCAACATCACCTACAGCGTGCTCTGGCCCGACGCCGCCTTCTTCGAGATCGTGGGCAACACCCTCAAGCTGCGCGCGGGCGTGGACCTGCTGCGCCAGGGCGGCACGGTAAGGGAGGTGATGATCGAGGCCAGCGATGGCCTGCACGAGGCCGCCTTCACCCTGCCCGTCACCGTCGTGAACGTGACGAACCAGGACGGGCCCACTCCCTCGCCGCCGGCCTCGCCCCCCTATTCTCCGCCGGTAGCGCCGCCCCCGTCGCCGCCGGTCACCGTACCCGTCTCGCCGCCGGCCGCAGTGGATGTCGGGCAGGACGTCACGCCGGTCTCGCCACCCGCTTCCCCGCCCATATCGCCGCCCGTCTCCCCGCCGCCCTCGTCCCCAGCCGCTAGCATCGTGGTCACCCATACCGGCGGCTCGACCGACGTGGCGGAGGGTGGGGCGACCGACACCTTCACGGTGCAGCTCTCCCGCATGCCCACCGCCGCCGTCACCCTTCAGATCGGCGCCGATAGCGACCTCACCATCGCCGCCGGCACGGTCACGCCCGCGGCGAAAAGTATCTCCTTCACCATCCAGCCGAGCGACTGGGCCACCCCGCGCGTGGTCACCGTCGGGGCCTTGGACGACAACATCGTGGAGGGGCCGGAGACCGCGCACCTCACCTTCAGCATCACGAGCACCGACCTCAGCTTCAAGGCGCTGACCGGCACCACGATGAACGTGGGCATCGCCGACAACGACGCGAATTACGGCCTCAACCTGCGCGAAACCGGCATCAACACAGCGGTGGTGGAGGGCGCGGCAGGGGATCTCTTCACCATCGCGCTCTCGATCCGCCCGACCGCGCCCGTCATGCTCGAAATCCTCGGTGGGGCCGACCTCGCCGTCCTGCCCAGCGGGGGTAAGGCCGCCCCCTCCTACAGCATCACCTTCACCCCCACGGATTGGGCCAACCCGCGCGCGGTCATGGTCCAGGCCATCGAGGATGGCATCATCGAGGGCACGGAGGTCACCGGCGTCACCTTCCGTCTCACCAGCGAGGACCTGCATTACAACAACCTCAAGGTTGCCGCCCTGCCCGTGCTGGTCGCGGATGCGGCCGTCGCGCGGGGCCACGGTGCCGCCGCCGCCGCCTGGGCCGCCGACCTGCTGCGCCCCGCGCCGACCTACGACCCCGCCGTCGTGAAGCCCGCCGCCGGTGCGGCCGACGTCTGGTGATGACCCGTCACACCACCGCCGATATCTCCCGCTTGAGGCAGCGCAGGGTAAAGGCGCTGCGCGTGTGCCGCACCCCCGGCAGCCGGTAGACCTTCTCCCGCAGCAGGCTCTCGTAGCCCGCCGTGCCGTTCACCGCGGCCTTGATAATGTAGTCGTATTCCCCGGTGACGAGGTGGCATTCCAGGATTTCGGGAATGGCGTTCACCGCGTCCTCGAAGCGCCGCAGCGCCGCCTCGTCGTGCTTCTCCATCATCACCTCCAGGAACACTGTGTCCGGCATTCCCAGCGCTGCCTGGTCCAGCAGGGCGGCGTAGCCCCTGATTACGCCCGCCGCCTCTAGCCGCCGCACCCTCGTCCAGCAGGGGGAGGGGGAGAGCCCCACCTCCTCCGCCAGCTCCGCATTCGACAGCCGGCCCCGCCGGGCCAGTGCCCGCAGGATGCGCCGATCCGTCGCGTCCAGTGCCCGCCGATCCCCTGTGTCCATGAATCCCCCCATTCGCAGAAGCTTCTTCCGTTCCTTCGGCGGTGCACAACACAAAACAGGGCAAACCCGCCGCGAATTCCAGCGCATCCTCTCCCATATCAGGGGCGAGAACGAGCGCCGGAAAGGAGCCGTCCGTGGGAAGCATCCAACGTGCGACCGTGAGGCTGGAGGACCGCTGGGAATCGGGCACCGAGCCCGTGCTGATGACGGGCATCCAGGCCCTGGTCCGCCTGCCACTTGCCCAGCGCGCCCTGGACCGCGCCGCCGGCCACGATACCGCGGGCTTCGTCACCGGCTATCGCGGCAGCCCCCTTGGCACTTACGACAAGGAGCTCCACCGCCAGGCGAAGCGGCTGCTGGAAGCCGGCATCGTCTTCCAGCCCGGCCTGAACGAGGACCTGGCCGCGACGGCCGCCTGGGGCAGCCAGCAGGCCAACCTGTTCAACGACGGCACCAAGGACGGCGTCTTCTCCATCTGGTACGGCAAGGGCCCGGGCGTGGACCGCAGCGGCGACGCCCTCCGCCACGCCAACATGGCCGGCACCGCGCCGCTCGGCGGCGTCCTCGCCCTGGCGGGGGACGATCCCTCCGCCAAGTCCTCCACCGTCGCCAACGCCTCCGACCACGCCTTCATGGACCTGGAGATCCCCTTCCTCGACCCATCGGGCGTGGGGGAGATCCTTGAGTTCGGTCTCAAGGGCCTCGCCCTCTCGCGCTTCGCCGGCACCTGGGCCGCGATGAAATGCGTTGCGGACACGATGGACGCCAGCGCCACCTTCCGCATCGATCCCGCCTGGGCGCCGGTGATCCCCGAAGGAAATTTCGACGGCGAGGACGGCCGCCACATCCGCCTGCGCGACATCGTCCTCGCCCAGGAACGCCGCCTCCGCCTCACGCGCCTTCCTGCCGCCGTCGCCTTCGCCCGCGCCAACGGGCTCGACCGCGTGGTGCTGGACGCGCCCCGCCCCCGCTTCGGCGTCGCCGCCCGCGGCAAGGCCTACGCCACGCTCCGCCAGGCGATGCTCGACCTCGGCATCGACGACACCGCGGCCCGGCTGCTCGGCCTGCGCATCTGGAAGGTCGGCCTCGCCTGGCCGCTGGACCGCGAGGCCGCCCGCGCCTTCGCCTCGGGCCTCGAAGAGATCCTCGTCGTCGAGGACCGGCGCTCCTTCCTCGAAGCCCAGCTCCGCGACGCCCTCTACGGCACCGCCGGCGCCCCGCGCATCACCGGCAAGCGGGACGCCGACGGCACGCCGCTCCTCTCGGAACTCACCGAGCTCGACGCCGCCGCCGTCGCCCGCGCCCTCGACGCTCGCCTGCCGCGAGAGGCTCGCCCGGATTCCATGGCCGCCCGCCTCGCGGCCCTCGACGCCCTGGCGCGCGCCGCCACCGCCCCCATCGCCCTCCGCCAGCCCTGGTTCTGCCCGGGCTGCCCGCACAACACCTCGACCAAGGTGCCCGAGGGCTCGCGCGCCATGGCCGGCATTGGCTGCCACTACATGGCCACATGGATGGACCGGAACACCGAGGTTTTCACCCAGATGGGCGGGGAGGGGACTCCCTGGCTCGGCCAGATGGCCTTCGTGAACACGCGGCACGTCTTCGCCAATCTCGGCGACGGCACCTACTCGCATTCCGGCAGCCTCGCGATCCGCGCGGCCATCGCGGCCAAGGCGAACATCACCTTCAAGATCCTGGTCAACGGCGCCGTCGCCATGACCGGCGGTCAGACGCCCGAGGCCGAGATGTCGGTCCCCCGCATCGCCGCCCAGATGGCCGCAGAAGGCGCCGCCCGCGTCGTCGTCGTCTCCGACGATCCATCCCGCCACCAGGGCGATCCCCTGATCCCCCGCGGCACCGCCTTCCACCATCGCGATCACCTCGACGCCGTGCAGAAGGAGCTGCGCGAGGCGGAGGGCGTCACGATCCTCATCTACGACCAGGAATGCGCGACCGAGCGCCGCCGCCACCGCAAGCGCGGCACCGCCCCCGCGGCGACGAAGCGCGTCGTCATCAACCCTCGCGTCTGCGAGGACTGCGGCGACTGCGGCGTGCAGTCCAACTGCCTCGCCGTGCAGCCCGTGCAGACCGAATTTGGCCAGAAGCGCGCCATCGACCAGAGTGCCTGCAACCAGGACTTCTCCTGCCTGAAGGGCTTCTGCCCCTCCTTCGTCACGCTGGAGGGAGCGGAGGTCGCGGCGCACCCGGAAACCGAAGCGGCCCCGGCAAACCTGCCCGAGCCCACCCCGCCCGTGCTGCGCGGCGAGGCCTGGAACATCGTCCTCGCGGGCATCGGCGGCCAGGGCGTCACCGCCCTTTCGGCCATCCTCGCCATGGCCGCGCATATCGACGGCCGCCCCGTCCGCACGATGGACCAGCTCGGCCTTGCCCAGAAGGGCGGCGGCGTGCAGGCGCAGCTCCGCATCGGGGCCGAGGGCGCCGCCGAAACCCTCGCCGGCCCCCGCATTGGTGCCGGGCAAGCCGATCTCCTGATCGCCGCTGACGCCATCGGTGCCCACGGCGCCGCCGTCCGCCCGCTTCTCTCGGCGGAGCGCACGGCCAGCGTGGTGAATGCCGAACTCGCCGCGACGGCCGGCTTCCTGCTGGGCACGCCGCGCGCCGACGCGGGCGCCGTTCTCGAAAATCTCCGCGCCGCCTCGCGCGACCTGATCGCACTCCCTGCCGCCCACCGTGTCGAGGAAGCGCTCGGCGACGCCATCTTCCTCAACGTCTTCCTCCTCGGCGCCGCCTTCCAGCGCGGCCTCGTGCCCCTGACCCTCGCGGCCATCGACCGCGCCCTGGAACTCAACGGCGCCGCCGTGGACCGCAACAAGCAGGCCTTCGCCCTCGGCCGCGCCGCCGCTCTCGAGGCCCCGCCCGCCCCGCGCGCGCCGGAAACGCTCGACGCCCTCATCGCCCGCCGGGGTGCGGACCTCACGGCCTACGCGAACGCCGCCTACGCCCGCGCCTACACGGATTTCGTCGCCCGCGTCCGCGCCACCCCCGGGGCCGACGAGGCCCTGACGCGCGCCGTCGCCGTCCAGCTCCACCACCTCATGGCCTACAAGGACGAGTACGAGGTCGCCCGCCTCCACGCCGATCCCGCCTGGCAGGCCGACCTCCGCGCGCATTTCACCGGCACGAAGCGCACCGTTCTGCACCTCGCGCCGCCCTTCCTCTCGAAGGTCGAGCCCGACACCGGCCGCCCCGTGAAGCGCGAGTTCGGCCCCTGGATGCTCCGCGCCATGGGCCTGCTGCGCCACGGCAAGTTCCTCCGCGGCACCGCCCTCGATCCCTTCGGCCGCACGGAGGAGCGCCGTACCGAGCGCGCCCTAATCAGGGAGTTCCGCAGTGGGCTGGAAGCCATGCTCCCCCGCCTTGACGCCACCACCCTGCCGGTCGTCTTGGAATGGGTGGAGGCATGGGGCGCCATCCGCGGCTTCGGCCCCGTGAAGGCGCGCAACATCGAGCGTACCCGCCCGCGCCTCGCCGCCATCGCCGCGCGCCTCGACGTGCCGGCTCTCGCGGTCGCCGCGGAATGACGCTTAGCGTCGCGGCGCCAGCGTCCCGAAGGTGAAGATACCCTGTGTCCCGGCGGCCGGATCGGCATTCCCCGTGAAGGCAAGCGCGAAGTCGGAGGCCGCCCGCTCGCCGGGCGACACGCGGAAGGTGATCTGCCGCGCCGGTCCCGCATTCGGCACCGGCACCGTGCCGTCGAAGGCGCGCGTGACCGTCAGCCCGGGCCGCGCCACGCGCTCCGCCAGCCGCACGAACAGGGGCTCCGCCGTCTCCACATCCATCCGCTGCAACCGCATGGAACACCCCGCCGGCCGGTCCGAGAGGATGAGCACGATCCCCCCCACCGCCGGCCCCTGCGCCACCAGCACGCGCCCCGCGCCCCCGCGCAGCATCGCCCGCGCGCGCTCCGCCGGCACTTCGGCGAAGCCCGCCTCCAGCGCGGCGGCCAAGCTGTCGCCCCCGGTCAGCACCCGCGCGCAGACCTGCATGAAGCTGCCCATCGCCGCCACCGTCTCCTCCGTCAGCGGCGCGGCGGCGCGGGCGGGCAGGGCGCCCAGCAGCGCTGCCGCCAGCAACAGGGCTGGACGGCGCCGAAGCGGGGAGCGCCAATGATGCAAACGGAGGAACACGGTCATGCCCCTGGATAGCGCCTTCGACCTTCCTGAGGACACCCGCGCGCTCCGCGACGTCGCCCAGGACTTCGCCCGGGACGTGCTGGCGCCGAAGGCTCTCGAATGGGACGCCGCCCGCCACTTCCCGGTGGAGGAGATGCGCCAGGCGGCCAGCCTCGGCATGGCCGCCCTCTACGTCCGTGAGGAATCGGGCGGTGCCGGCCTCACCCGCCTCGACGCCGCCGTCGTCTTTGAGGCCCTGGCGACAGGCTGCCCCACTACCTCTGCCTTCCTCTCCATCCATAACATGGTCGCCTGGATGATCGACCGCTGGGGCACCGAGGCCCAGCGCGCGGAGCACCTGCCATCCCTCGTTACGATGGAGCGTCTCGCCTCCTACTGCCTGACCGAACCTGGCTCGGGCAGCGACGCCGCAGCCCTCCGCACCCGCGCCACCCGCGATAATGAGGGCTATGTCCTCAACGGCTCCAAGCAGTTCATCTCCGGCGCTGGCACCTCCGACCTCTATCTCACCATGGCCCGCACAGGCGGGGAGGGACCCGACGGCATCTCCGCCCTGCTGATCCCCAGGGAAACCCCCGGCCTCTCCTTCGGCGCCAACGAGCGGAAGATGGGCTGGAACGCCCAGCCGACCCGCACCATGGATTTCCAGGATGCCCGCGTCGCCGCCGACCGCCTGCTGGGCGAGGAAGGCCAGGGGTTCCGCATGGCCATGGCCGGTCTCGACGGCGGGCGCCTGAACATCGCCGCCTGCTCCCTCGGCGGCGCCCAGCGTGCCCTCGACATCGCGCTCGATTACGTGCGGGAGCGCCGCGCCTTCGGCAAACCGGTCGCCGACTTCCAGGCCACCCAGTTCCGCCTCGCCGACATGGCGACGGAGCTGGAAGCCGCCCGCTCCCTCCTTTGGCGCGCCTGCGCCAAGCTGGACGGCAAGGCCCCCGACGCCGGCCCGTTCTGCGCCATGGCCAAGCGCTTCGCGACCGACACCGGCCACCGCGTGGCCGACGAAGCCCTCCAGCTCCTCGGCGGCTACGGCTACCTGCACGACTACGGCGTGGAGAAGCTCGTGCGCGACCTGCGCGTCCACCGCATCCTCGAGGGCACGAACGAGATCATGCGCGTCATCATCGCCCGCCACATGCTCGGTCGCCGGTAGCACCCCCCCCCCGATCGCATTGACAGTGCAACGGTCAAAAAGGCACATTCTCGCAACGAAGGGTTGCGGGACGGGACCTCCGTGCCACCGCCTCGCCCACCAAACCATCGTGCCCCAGGGGCACGAGGAGCCGGCATGACGCTGAGACCCTTCCTTGCCGCGACGCTCACCGCTGTGGCCCTCGTCTCCGCCGCCCAGCCCGCCCTCGCCCAGCTCCGCAGCGTCGTCGTCCCGGCGGAGGGCGCCGTCGTCATCCCCCCGCGCAGCGCGCCCCGCCTGGCCGCCCGCCCCGCAGGCAGCGGCGTTCCGATCCCGCCCTCTCGCCCCGGCCGCCCGGCCCCCATGATGCTGCCCGACACCGGCATGGGCATCGCTGGTCCCGCCATGGGCATCCTGCTGCCAGCCCTCGCCGGCGCGCTGCTGGGCGGTAGCCTCAGCGGCTCCCGCACCGCCGGCAGCGGCGGCGGCGGTGGCACCTCCGGTCCCGTCCGCACCCGCTGAGCCTGCCTCGCCTGCCGGCTCCATCCGCCCTAAGAGGGCCGGAGACCGAGCCCTAAGCAGGGCCGGAGACCGAGGAGAGGAGGGCCTTATGCCCAGCCGCGACGCCGCCATTGCCCGCGCCACAGGTGATTTCGACAGCGGCGCCTTCCGCGACCGCTTCGCCGCCCTCGTCGCCATTCCCTCCACCTCGCAGGATCCGGCCGCCGCGCCGCAACTCCTTCGCTACCTGGAGGAGGGGATCACCCCCTGGCTCGCCCGCCTCGGCTTCACCTCCGCCATCCACCCGAACCCCGAGCCCGGCTGCGGCCCCATCCTCACTGCGACGCGGATCGAGGACCCCGCTCTTCCCACCGCGCTCCTCTACGGCCACGGCGACACCGTCCTCGGCCTCGAACCCGCCTGGTCCCCCGGCCTCGACCCCTGGACGCTGACCGAGCGGGACGGCCTCTGGTACGGGCGCGGCACCGCCGACAATAAGGGCCAGCACATCATCAACCTGTCGGCGCTCGAGGCCGTGCTGGCCGAGCGCGGCGGCCGCCTCGGCGCCAACGTGAAGCTCGTGCTCGAAATGTCGGAGGAGCTCGGCTCCAAGGGGCTGCGCGCCTTCGTCGAGAACCACCGGGAACTGCTGGCCGCCGACGCCCTCATCGCCTCCGATGGTCCGCGCGTGGAGCCGGGCCTGCCGACCATCGCCGCGGGCTCGCGCGGCAGCTTCATGTTCGACCTCGTCGTGCGGCTGCGGCAGGGCGGCGTGCATTCCGGCCACTGGGGCGGGCTGACGACGGACCCCGCCATCCTCCTCGGCCACGCCATCTCCTCCATCGCCGACCGGCACGGCCGCATCCTGGTCCGCGACTGGCTGCCCGGCGAGACCGTGCCCCCCGCCATCCGAGAGGCCCTGCGCGGCTGCCCCGTCGGTGGCGGGGAGGGCGCGGCCACCATCGACGAGGGCTGGGGCGAGCCCGGCCTGACGCCCGCCGAGAAGATCTACGGCTGGGCCTCCTTCATCGTCCTCGCGATGAGCTGCGGCAACGTGGCCTCCCCCGTGAACGCCGTGGCCCCTGAGGCGCGTGCCGTCTGCCAGATCCGCTACACCGGCGACAGCGACCCTGCACGATTCGAGCCCGCGCTGCGCGCCCATCTCGACTCGAACGGCCTGGAGAAGGTCGCCATCGAGCGCACGGGCATCCGCATGCCCGCCAGCCGCACCCCGCCGGACAATCCCTGGGTGCTCTGGACGAAGGCAAGCATGGAGCGCTCCCTCGGCACTCGCGTGCAGGTGACGCCGAACGCCTCCGGCGGCCTGCCTGGCGATGTCTTCGTGGATCTGCTCGGCACCCCGCTCGTCTGGGTTCCACACTCCTACAACGGCTGCAAGCAGCACGGCCCGGACGAGCACGTCATCCCCGCCATGCTGCGCGAGGGCTTGGCCGCCTTCGCCGGCATCTGGTGGGACCTGGGGGAAGGGGGCACGCCGCGGCGGGGCTGAGCCCCGCCGGCCCTCGCGGCGGACCTTCGCCAGGAAGCCTCCACGACCGCCTGGGCCCGTCCGCCTACCAAGGTGATTGAGGACCGGCTTTCCGGCAGTTCCTCTCCGAGACCGGGATCGCGGGGGATCGCCACGGCTTAACCCGGCACACGACGGGCAGAGACGCTTCGGCCAGGCGCTCCGCCCCTCAAGAAAGGGGCGGCCCCGCCGGCCGGCCGTCAGTGCTCGAACTCGAAGACCAGCTCCGCCACTTCGCCTCGGCGCCCCGCCCGCACACGGTCCGCCAGCCGCGCGATCAACGCCGCCGAGACGCGCCGCATTGCCTCGTTCAGCGCGTCCTCCCCCTCCGCCGCCATCAGCGCGGCCGCGTCCGGTGCGTCCTCGGCCGCCAGCGGCAGCGGCGTGCCCGCGTGCTCCAGCCGGCAGCGAAGGTTGAACTCGTCGAAGCTGGCTGAAAGGGTGACACGCCCCTCCGTACCGGCTTGCCGCAACGCCTCCAGCGCCTCGCCGAGCGCGACACCCGCGCGGACGACCACCTCCGCCCGTGCGCCCCAGGCCCGGCCCTGGCGTTCCAGGAACTCGGCGGCCTGCCGCGCCTCCGAGGCAGGGTCCAGCACCAGCACGGCCGTCTGCCGCACGCCGATCCGCAGCAGGGCGTTCAGCAGCACCGCGGCGACCGAGCCGACCGTCAGCCCCGAGGTCACGATCACCCGGCTCCAGCCCGGCGAGGCATGGGCGAGGGCCGGCAGCAGCATCACCCCCGTGCCGCAGACGAGCGCGAGGCCTACGGTGAAGCCCCGCTGCGTGTTCATCATGCGCGAGGTGGCAAGCCCCATGCCGGAGACGATCAGGAAGGCCGCGGTATAGACGAGGATCCCGCCGATCACCGGCGCCGGCGTCAGCGCGATCAGCCCCGCCACCATCGGACAGAAGGCCGTCGCCATCAGCACCAGCCCGGCCGCGGCGCCCACACGCCAGGCTGTCACGCCCGTCGCGTGCGCGAGGCCGAGATTGGCGGAGGAGGTCCCGCTCGCGAGCAGCCCCGTGGCGCCCTGCGCGACATGCACCAGCCCCATCCCCGTCACGGCGCGCGCCACGACCGACATGTCTACGCGCCGCCACTGCGCGTCGTTCATCTTGTCCATCGATAGCACGCCGCCGAAGAGGTCCATCACCCCGATCAGCTGCGCGACGAGGAAGACCGCGATCGGCGCCAGCGCGAAGCTCGGCGCCGGCAGGTCGAGCCCCAGCAGCGGCACCGCGAGCGGCGGCAGCGCGGAGAGGCTCGCCAAGCCGCCCGGCTCCGCCGCCCCCGTCAGCACCGCCACCAGCGTGCCGGCCAGCGCCCCCACCACCATGGCCAGCCGCCGCAGCACGGGCGGCGCCCAGAGCGAGACCGCGATGATGCAGGCGATGGTCGCGAGGGCGGAGACGATGGCCGCCTGTGAGACCTCCCCCGCCGCCGTCAGCCCCACCCCGCGCGAGAGCCCCGTTCCCACCAGCGAGAGCCCGAGCATCAGCACCACCACCCCGATCACCTCGGGTGGGAACACGGCGCGCAGGCGCGGGATGAGCCGCGCGAAGCCGATCGCCGCGATGCCCGAGACGATGGTCGCGCCCATCGCCGCGCCCAGTCCGTAATTTCCCGCCACCGAGATAAATATCGACAGCCGCGCGGCGGATGGGATGGCCACGAGGATCATGCCCGCCCCCAGCCGGCTCGGCACCGCCTGCAGCAGCGTGGCCACCCCCAGCAGGAAGATGCTGCCGCTGACGAAGGCGCTGACCCCCGCCGGCTCCAGTCCGATCGCCTGTCCGGCCACCACGGCGTAGAGCGAGAACATGAGCGAGAGGAAGGCGTGCTGCATCCCCATGTTGAGGGTGAGGCCGACCGGCGGCGCCTCGTTCAACGCGTAGAGCAGCTCCTCCGGCCGCGCCCGCTTCCAGGCGCGCGGCGGGGGGAGGAGACGATCGAGAAGGGATGGCATCAGCCGGGGCGGCGCTGGCCGCGGGATCCTCCCGCTGCCTGTGCCGATGCCCGGATGGGGCAGGCGGCAATTGCCCCGGCAGCCACGTTACGACCTGTCTCGAACCCCTTCGTCACCCGGTCCCGCTCCGAAGTAGAACACCGGGAAGGTCGCATCCCTTTTCCGGACACGCAATTTCGGCCGACCCAAATTTGCGGCGCCTGGTTTCAGTTTCGGAACGCGAGCGCGTGTCACCCTTCCTCACGCGCCGCTCCTCGCAGCGTTACATGCCCGGCCTCATCTTCGGTGTCCCAGAAGGAGGCACCAGATGAACCGCAAAATCACCCTCTCCGCCCTCGCGGCTACGGCGGCGCTCGGCGCCCTCGCGCTTCCGGCGCTCGCCCAGGGCCGCGGCCCCGCCGACCCGGTGCCGCGCGGCCCCGGCGCCATGTTCCGCGCCGCCGACGCGAACGGCGACGGCCGCGTCACCAGCGAGGAGGCCTGGTCCGCCCTCTCCACTCGCTTCGCCGACATGGACGCCAACAAGGACGGCGGTGTGACCTGGGAGGAGGCGCGCGCCTATTTCCAGGCCCACGGCCCCGCCCGCATGCAGCGCGCCGAGGCGCGCATGGAGGGCCGCGGCCAGGGTGTCTTCCGCGCCCTCGACGCCGACCGGGACGGCAAGGTCACGCTCGTTGAGCTGCGTCCGGCCGCCGAGGCGATGTTCCGTGCCCGCGACGCGAACGGCGACGGCGCGCTGACGCCGGACGAGGTGGGCCCACGGCATCGCCGCTGAAACACCATGCGGCATCGCCGCGCATACGGCACACGGCCGGGGAAGGGACCCCTCGGCCGCTCGTCGATAATCTGGAGGAGGTGAGGGGGCGGTGGTGGGCGCGACAGGGATTGAACCTGTGACCCTTCGCGTGTGAAGCGAATGCTCTCCCGCTGAGCTACGCGCCCTGATGGGGGCGGGATATCCCCGGGCACCCGGCCCTGTCAACCCATCGGCAACCCGTTGGCAGCTCGCTGGCAGCCCGCCTCCCCTGGTCAAACGCGGGCGGCGCCACGATCTAGAGGCGAGCAACGAAGAGGCCCCGCATGAGCCCGGCCCGCCCGCCGCGATCCCTGCTTGCCGCTGCCCTGGCGTTCCCTCTCGCCGCCCTGCTCCCCGCGCAGCCCGCGCGGGCGCAGCCGATTGCCGCTACCTACACCGTCTCCGCGGCGGGCGTGACGATCATGGAACTGAACGCGGTGCTCGACATTACCGACACTGCCTACAGCGTTGAGTTCCGCAGCCGCCTGCGCGGCGTTGCCTCCGCCTTCGGCAGCGGGGAGCTGGTCACGCGGGTTGATGGCGTCTGGCAGGGCGACCGCGCCCGCCCGCGCCGCTACATCTCTGAGGGATCGCTCCGCGGCGAGAGCCGCCGCACCGTCCTCGAGTGGCAGAACAACCAGCCCATCATCCGCGTGATGGTGCCCCCCAATGACACGGAGCGCCTGCCCGTGCCCGAGGCCGAGCAGCGCGACACGATCGACAATCTCTCCGCCGTCGCCCAGCTCGTCCGCCAGGTGCGCCGCGTCGGGCGCTGCGACGGCGCGGTGCGCGTCTATGACGGCCGCCGCCTTTCCTCCATGGCCGCCGGCACCCAGGGGCGCGATGCCTTCGCTCCCGCCCGCGACGAATGGTCCGGTACGGCCGTGAAATGCACCTTCGAGGGGCGCTTCCTCGCCGGCTACCGCCGCGACGAGGACGTCGAGACCGCCCGCCGCCCGCAATACGGCACCGCCTGGCTCGGCGAGAGTGCGCCGGGCGGCCCCGTCATCCCCGTGCGGATCGAGGCCGCCAGCCGCTGGTTCGGCACGATGAGCGCACGCCTCTCCAGCGTCGGCCCGCCCGGCCGGGTGCGGCCGGTCGCGAACTAGGGCGCTATCCTAAGGGGCCGCCGGGCCCGGCGGCTCCATGCCCCGCTCCCGCAGGATCGTTTGACCGGCCTCGCCCGAGAGCCGCGCGAGAAAGCTCCGCGCCGCTTCCCGCGCGTTGGGCGGGAGTCCGCCGGAATAGGTGGTGTAGAGTTGCACCTCCGCCGGCAGCGGCCCCACCAGCACCGCGCCCTTCACCGGCAGGATCTCGCTGATCTGGTGGATCGCCAGCTGCGCCGAGCCGTCCACTAACCGTTCCGCCACCAGCCCGCCCGGCACCAGCACGCTCCGCCCTCGCATCTCCTCGGCAATGCCGAGGCGCCCGAGCAGCCAGGCCACATGCGTCCCGCTCGATCCGCCCGAGGCCGGATCGATATAGGCGATCCGTGGCGCCGCCAGGATCGCGGCCTTCAGCGCCTCCACTGTGCCGATCTCCGGCCGCGGCGCGCCCTCGGCCACCGCGACGCCGATGCCGACCCGCGCCAGCGGCACCGCCCCCGCCGCTACCTGGCCCGCGCGGGTGAGGGCGTTCATCTGCGCCGGCGGCACCACCAGCAGGTCGAAGCTCTCGCCCCCTGTCACCCGCCGGGCCAGCGCCCCGGCCGTGTCGTTGTCCACCACCAGCCGGTGCCCGGTCTCGGCCTCCCAGGCGGGGGCGGCCGCCACCACCACGCCCTTGAAGGCGCCGGCCGTCAGCACCCGCACCTCGTCGGCCCTGGCGCCGCCGAGCACCAGCGCCGCCACCACGAATCCCAGTCCCGCCGAACGCCACCCCATGTCGCCGCCTCCCCGTTTCCAACCCGGGGGCGATCATGCGGCCCGAGTCACCCCCTCGCCAGCCCCGCGAGCAGTGCCGGCAGCTCGGCCGGTCCTGCCACCACCGGCGCCCCCTCTGCCATCTCCGGCGCGCCATAGCCCCAGGCCGCGAAAACGGGAGCGATCCCTGCCGCCTTGGCCGCCCGCGTGTCGTTGTGGTGGTCCCCCACAAGAACGGCGCGCGAGGCCTCGCCCCCCATCCAGGCGAGCAGCCCCAGCGGATGCCCCGGATGCGGCTTTCTCACGGGGAAGCTGTCCCCCCCGCCCACCGCGTCCAGAAGCGGCGAGAGGCCGAGGTCGTCGAGTACGATCCGCGCCGCCCGCTCGGGCTTGTTCGTGCAGACCGCCAGCCGCCACCCCGTCGCGCGCAGCGCCGCCAGCACCTCGGGGATCCCCTCGAAGGGCCGCGTCTCCTCTGCCGCATGGGCCTCGTAGTCGGTGAGGAACTCCGCGATCACCTCCGGGGAGGCCTCCAGTCCCCGTGCCCCGCAGGCTCGCTGCACCAGCACCGAAACCCCGTCCCCGATCATTGCCCAGACCTCCGGGCGGGAGAATCCAGGGCGCCCCAGCCGTGCCATCATCCGGTCAAGCGCGGAATGAATATCCGGTGCGCTGTCGATCAGCGTGCCGTCGAGGTCGAAGAGGGCGATGCGTTCCATTTATGCCCCATGCCATCCCCGATTCCGCACCGCAACGGGAGTTGACCGGCCACGGCCTTGCGGAACGGGTCGTCCAGGGGCTTAACGCCCCCATGACACGGGCTGCCATCCTCCTCGCCGCCGGGCTCGGCACCCGCATGCGCTCCACCCTGCCGAAGGCCATGCACCCCATCGCGGGCCGGCCGATGCTCCGCCACCTCATCGCCGCCTGCGAGGAAGTGTTCGACCGGATTGTGGTCGTCACCGGCCCCGACATGCCCGCGCTGGAGAAGGCCGCCGCCCCCCACGCGACGGTGATCCAGCACGACCGCCTCGGCACCGGCCACGCCGCCCTCCAGGCCGCGCCCCTGCTGGAGGGGCTGAACGGCGACGTCGCCGTCCTCTACGCCGACAATCCCCTCATCACCGCGGCGACCCTCCGCCGCCTTCTTGAAGCGCGGGAGGCGGCCGACCTCGCCCTGCTGGCCATGCGACCCGCCGACCCCGCCCGCTACGGCCGCGTCCTCCCGCACGAGGACGGCGGCATCTCCCGCATCGTGGAGTGGAAGGACGCGACGGAGGACGAGCGCGCCGTCGGCCTCTGCAATGTCGGCGTCATCTGCGCCCCCGGCGCCCAGCTCTTCCCCTGGCTGCGCGCCCTGACGAACGATAACGCCTCCGGTGAGTACTACCTCACCGACACCGTTGCCGCCGCCCGCGCCGCCGGCTTCCGCGCCGTGGCCGTCGAGGCCGACGAAGCGGAGTGCCGCGGCATCAACTCCCGCATCGAGCTTGCCGCCGCAGAGGCCGTCGTCCAGTCCCGCCTGCGCGAGGCCGCCATGGCCAATGGCGCCACCCTCATCCGCCCCGAGAGCGTGACGCTGAGCTTCGACACGCGCCTCGGCCAAGACGTGACCATCGGCCCCGACGTCGTCTTCGCCCCCGGCGTCACCGTGGAGGACGAGGTCGAGATCCGCGCCTTCTCTCACCTCGAGGGCTGCACGGTCCGCCGCGGCGCCACCATCGGCCCCTTCGCCCGCCTGCGCCCGGGCACCGAGGTCGGCCCCCGCGCCCATGTCGGCAACTTCGTGGAGTTGAAGGCGACCCACCTGGGGGAGGGCGCGAAGGCGAACCACCTCAGCTACATCGGCGACGCCACGATCGGGGCGGCCACCAACATCGGCGCCGGCACCATCACCTGCAACTACGACGGCTTCGCCAAGCATCGCACCACCGTGGGGAAGGGGGTCTTCATCGGCTCCAACGCCACCCTCGTCGCGCCCCTCACCCTGGGCGACGGCGCCTTCGTGGCCGCTGGCTCCACCATCACCACGCACGTCCTGCCCGACGCCATGGCCTTCGGCCGCGCCCGGCAGGAACAAAAAGAAGGTCGCGCCGCGACTTTCCGCCTCGAGAGACGTTCCCTCACCGTAAAGAAGGAGCAGCGCTGAATGTGCGGCATCGTCGGCGTCGTCGGTCAGGTCGAGGCAGCTCCCCGCCTTCTGGAAGCCCTCCGCCGGCTGGAATACCGCGGCTATGACAGCGCGGGCATCGCAACTCTCGTGAACGGGCATGTCGAGCGTCGCCGCGCCGAAGGCAAGCTTGGCAACCTGGCCAACGTGCTGGAGCAGGACCCGCTGCCCGGCACCACCGGCATCGGCCACACGCGCTGGGCCACCCACGGCGCCCCCACCACGCGCAACGCCCATCCCCACGGCACCGCCCGCGTCTCGATCGTCCATAACGGCATTATCGAGAACCATGCCGAACTCCGCTCCGAACTGGAGGGGGAGGGCGCCGAGTTCGAGACCGAGACCGACACCGAGACCTTCGCCCGTCTGGTGGACCACCACCTCGCCCGCGGCGACAGCCCGGAAGCCGCCTTCTCCGGCGCCCTCAAGCGCGTCCACGGCGCCTTCGCCCTCGCCGCCGTCTTTGCCGGCCACCCCCGCAAGCTCCTCGTCGCCCGCCAGGGCGCCCCGCTCGCCATCGGCTACGGGGAGGGCGAGATGTTCGTCGGCTCTGACGCCCTCGCGCTCGCTCCGCTCACCCGCCGAATCGCCTATCTCGATGAGGGCGACTGGGCCGTGGTCGGCGAGGCCGACGCCCAGGTCTTCGACGCCGCCGACCAGCCCGTTGAGCGCGCGGTGAAGATCACCGCCTTCTCCGGCGCCGCCATTGGCAAGGGCAACTACCGCCACTTTATGGAGAAGGAGCTGCACGAGCACCCGGCCGTCATCGGCGACACGCTCCGCCAGTACGTAGACCCCGCCTCGCGCGCCGTGGCCCGTCCGTCGCTCCCCTTCGACCCCGCGACGCTGCCCCGCCTCTGGCTCTCCGGCTGCGGCTCGGCCTTCCTCGTCGGCCAGACCGCCCGCTACTGGTTCGAGGGCCTCGCCCGCATGCCGACCGATTGCGACGTGGCGAGCGAACTCCGCTACCGCGATCCGCCGCTGACCGAGGGCGCGGCCGCCATGTTCGTCTCCCAGTCCGGAGAGACCGCCGACAATCTCGCGGCCATGAAGCTGCTGCGCGCGGGTGGTCAGTCTCTCGTCTCGATCGTGAACGTGCCCGAGAGCAGCATGGCCCGCGAGAGCGACGCCACGCTGATGACGGTCGCCGGCCCCGAGATCAGCGTCGCCTCCACCAAGGCGTTTACCGCCCAGCTTTCGGTCATGGCCTGCCTCGCGATCAACTTCGCCCGCGCCCGCGGCGCCATCGACGCGGCCGAGGAAGCACGCCTCACCCACGCGCTGCTGGAAGTGCCTGAGCACGCTGCGCGGATCCTCGACGCGACCTCCGAGATCGAGGCGGTCGCCGCCGATATCCTTGAGGCCCGCGATGTCCTTTACCTCGCCCGCGGCAGCCTCTTCCCCATCGCGATGGAGGGCGCCCTCAAGCTGAAGGAGATTTCCTACATCCACGCTGAGGGCTATGCCGCCGGCGAGATGAAGCACGGCCCGATCGCGCTGATCGATTCGAAGGTGCCGGTGATCGCCCTCTGCCCGAGCGGTCCGCTTTTCGAGAAAACCGCCTCCAACCTGCAGGAAGCCGCGGCCCGCGGCGGCCGCATCATTGCCTTCACGGACGAGGAGGGCGCCGTCGCGCTCCGCCGCTTCGCCTCCCGCGTCGTGGTGCTGCCGAAGGTCGATCCCTTCGTTGCGCCCATCCTTCACACCATCCCCGTGCAGATGCTCGCCTATTACGTCGCGGTGCTGAAGGGCACGGATGTGGACCAGCCGCGCAATCTCGCGAAGGCCGTGACAGTCGAGTAATCCGCGCCGGTTGCGCGTTGTGCCCGCCACCGCGCGGGCGTAGTGGGACAGGGAACGGCCTGGCCGTGCGGAATGCGATCCCGCGGCCTTGCCTCCCGTCTGGCCAAGGAGTCCGGCCATCCCATGAGCCAGACCGCGCTCGCCCCCGAAGCCACGACCGCGCCGGCCGCCACGGCCTCAGGCAAGCTCGCGGGCAACACAGGGGGCAGCGCGGGCGGAACCGCCTTCACCGTGCTGCTCTCGCTCAGCTTCTGCCACCTGCTGAACGACATGATCCAGTCGCTCGTGCCGGCGCTCTACCCCATCCTGAAGGCCAACTACGCACTCGACTTCGGCCAGATTGGCCTCATCACGCTTGCCTTCCAGTTCACGGCCTCGCTGCTCCAGCCGCTCGTCGGCCTCGTCACGGACCGGCGGCCGATGCCCTACTCGCTGCCGGTCGGCATGGCTTCCACCCTCGTCGGGCTGCTCGTCCTCTCCCAGGCCTCCAGCTATCCGGTCATCCTCATGGCCGCCGCCCTCATCGGCATCGGCTCCTCGGTCTTCCACCCGGAGTCCTCGCGCGTCGCGCGGCTCGCCTCCGGCGGGCGGTTTGGCCTCGCGCAGTCCCTCTTCCAGATGGGCGGAAATTTCGGCCAGGCGATCGGGCCGTTGCTGGCGGCCTTTGTCGTCGCCCCGCGCGGGCAGGGCAGCGTCGCCTGGTTCTCCGCCGCCGCGCTGCTCGGGATGGTCGTGCTGTTCCGCGTCGGCGGCTGGTACGCGCGCAACCGGCAGGTCGCAATGCCGGGCGGGCGAAGGGCGGGAAGCGGCGCGGTGGTCGAGCTGCCCCGCAAGCGCGTCACCTTCGCCATTGCCGTGCTGGTGATGCTGCTCTTCTCGAAGAACGTCTACACGGCCAGCCTCAGCTCCTACTACACCTTCTACCTCATCAACCGCTTCGGCCTCTCGGTGCAGTCGGCGCAGGTGTTGCTCTTCGTCTATCTCGGCGCGGTGGTCCTCGGCGGGCTCGCGGGCGGCGCGGTGGGCGACAGGATCGGCCGCCTGCCGGTGATCTGGTTCTCCATCCTCGGCGCGCTGCCATTCACCCTCGCGCTGCCCTATGTCGGGCTGGTGCCGACGGTGGTGCTGACGGTCGTGATCGGCCTGATCATGTCCTCCTCCTTCTCCGCCATCCTTGTCTACGCGCAGGAATTGCTGCCAGGGAAAGTGGGGCTGGTGGCCGGGCTGTTCTTCGGCCTCTCCTTCGGGCTCGGCGGCCTCGGCGCTGCCGCGCTCGGGGAACTGGCGGACAGCATCGGCATCGACGCCGTCTACCGCCTCTGCTCCTTCCTGCCCCTTCTCGGCCTGCTCACCGCGCTGCTGCCGAACGTGGAGGGGCGCGCGGCCCCGGCTTGGGTGACGCGCCTCCGCCAGCGCGGGTAGAGGGTCTGGCAGACCTGAGATCCGTTCGTCCTGAAGCTGGAAGGCTCCCCGGGCAAGCCGCTACGACCGGCTCCGCGTCCTGAGCACTTGCCGCCGGCTGAGCGGATGAACTCACGGGACGGCCGGGATGAGCGCGAGGCCGTGGCGCCGGCAGCTTCACCCGCCACCCTTTGAGCCTCGCGAGCCCGATGATTACATGGCGCCGCGCTCCGGCATCTCCGGGATCAGAAGCGATGCCCGGGTGCCGACAGCGTGGGGAAGGAACTGCCATGGCCGCCAGGAACACGGTCTGCCTCTGGTACGACAAGGACGCCGAAGCGGCCGCCCGCTTCTACGTCGAGACCTTTCCCGAGAGCACGATGGGAGCCGTCCACCGCGCGCCGGCCGATTACCCCTCTGGGAAGGCGGGCGACGTTCTGACGGTGGAGTTCACCGTGGCGGGCATTCCCTGCATCGGCCTGAACGGCGGGCCCATCTTCCGGCACAGCGAGGCTTTCTCCTTCCAGATCGCGACGGACGATCAGGCGGAAACCGATCGCCTCTGGAACGCCATCGTCGGCAACGGCGGGCAGGAAAGCGCCTGTGGCTGGTGCAAGGACCGCTGGGGCCTCTCGTGGCAGATCACGCCGCGCGCGCTCACCGCGGCGATCGCGGCCGGCGGCGAGGAGGCGAAGCGCGCCTTCGCGGCCATGATGACCATGCGCAAGATCGATATCGCTGCGATCGAGGCGGCCCGGCGCGGCTGACGACGCGCCGGGCACGGATCGCTACTCCGCCTGCACGCCCAGTTCGCGCAGGATGCGCCCGTAGCTCGCGAATTCCTCGCGCAGCATCGTGTTCAACTGCGCCCGCGGCACGAAGGAGGCTGGCGCGCGGGTGGTGGCCAGCACCTGCTTGACCACCGGCGTCTCAAGGCTCGCGCGGCAGGCGTCCTCCAGCCGGTCGAGCACCGGCGCCGGCGTGCCGCGCGGCGCGTAGATCCCGACCTGGCTGAGCTGCAGCGCGTCGATCCCCTGCTCCCGCGCGGTCGGCACGTCCGGGAAGTCCGGATGCCGGCGGTTTGAGAAGACCGCGATCAGCCGCATCCGCCCGGCCTGCACCATCTCCGCCGCCGAGGACACGACCGCCGCCGAGAAATCCAGCCGCCCGGCCAGCGTGTCGTTCAGATGCGCCGCCTCACCGCGATAGGGGATGTGGTTGAAATCCACTCCCGTCGCCTTCTGCACGCGCCAGACGCCGAGCTGCGGCAGCGAGTTCGGCCCCGGGCTGCCGAAGCTCATCGGCCGCCGCCGCCCCTCCGCCACGAGGTCGGGCAGGGTGCGGATCGGGCTCTCCGCGCGCACGACCACGCCGAGGATGTTCTCGTTCGTGCCGCAGACCGCCTCGAAGTTCTCGGGGTTGGTGCCGGCGTTCCGCACCATGTGCGGCTGCACGACGATCGCCGTCATCGGCGTCTGGCCGAGGGTGTAGCCATCCGGCGCGCTCGTCGCGACGGTTCGCATCCCCACCACGCCCGATCCGCCGTCGCGCGTGATGAGCACCAGCGGCTGGCCGAGCACCCGCTGGAAGTGCTCGCCCATCGCGCGGATCAGCACGTCCGCCGTGCCCGGCGAGTAGGGCATGATCATCGTGATCGGCTTGTCCGGGTATTCCGCCCGGGCGGGAAGGGCCGCCGCCAGCGCCAGCATGGCGCCCATCAACATCCGCCGCATGGCGCTAATCCTCCAGGATGGCCACGGCGCGGGTCCAGCCCGCCGAAGCCCGGTGGATCTTCACGGGGAAGCACGCCACGGTGAACCCGTCTGCCGGCAGGCTCTCGAGGTTGGAGAGCTTCTCCATGTGGCAGTAGCCGATCTCCCGCCCCGCCCGGTGCCCCTCCCAGATAAGGGAGGCATCGCCGGTCTCCGCCACGCGCCGCCGCGTGTGGGAAAAGGGCGCGTCCCAGGACCAGGCATCCGTGCCCACCACGCGCACGCCGCGCTCCAGCAGCCACATCGTCGCCGCCTTGCCCATGCCGCAGCCGGTGTCGATGTAGTCGTCCTCGCCGTAGCGGCTGGCCGCGCGTGTGTTCACCACCACGATCTCGAAGGGCTGGATCTCGTGCCTGATACGCTTGAGTTCCGCCTCAACCTCGTCCGGCTGCACCACGTGCCCGTCCGGCAGGTGCCGGAAGTCGAGCTTCACGCCGGGGTTGAAGCACCACTCCAGCGGCACCTCGTCGATCCGCATCGAGGGCCGCCCGCCCGGCACCAGCGCCTCGTCCATGCGCGAGAAGTAGTGGTAGGGCGCATCGAGATGCGTGCCGTTGTGGGTGGAGATGTTCACCTGCTCCACCGCCGCGTACTCGCCCTCCGGCAGCGCCTCCACGCCCACGCCCATGTACTCGGCCAGGCGCGGCGCGGTCATACGGTGGTCGTGGTACTCGATCTTCGGCAGCATCTGCGGCGGGTCGCTCGCGATGCCCGCCTTCAGCGTGGACGAGATGTCGATGATCCTGCGTGGCATGCCTTGCTCGCTTCCTCCGTGCGGTTCCAGCTTCGCCGGCTTTCCCCGCCTCGTCTAACCGTCGCCCTCGTGGTGGGTCCTACTCCGCCAGCCAGGCCGGCGCGGGCAGCACCGCGGCCCGGCACTCGCCGAAGCCGATCGACACCGCGCCCGGTGCGTGCGCCCGCCCGCGGAAGATCACCTCGTCCCCGTCTTCCAGGAAGCGCCGCGTCTCGCCGCCCGGCAGCTGAATCGGGCCGGAAAGGATGATCTCCGCCATGCAGGCCCGGCTCTCGTCCGTGGGGCCCGAGCAGGTGCCGCTGCCCAGCAGGTCGCCCGGCAGCAGGTTGCAGCCGTTGCTCGCGTGGTGCGTCACCATCTGCGCGGGCGTCCAGGCCATCCAGGCAAACTCCGTCGCCGTCAGCCGCGCCGGCGCCGCGCCGGCCGCGCGCATCTTAGGCGTCAGCAGCAGCACCTCCAGCGCGATCGACAGCCCGCCGCGCTCCCGGTTTCCCGGCGAATCGAGGTGGGGCGGGGGGGCCGGAACTCCCTCCACCCGCGCTGCCGCCGGCACCATGAAGGGGATCATCGCCTCCGCCGTCACGATCCAGGGGGAGACGGTGGTGCCGAGGCTCTTCGCCAGGAAGGGCCCGAGCGGCGGCATCTCCCAGCGCTGCATGTCGCGCGCCGACCAGTCGTTCAGCAGCCCATAGCCGAACAGCCGCTCCGGCGCGCGTGACATCGGCACGGGCGTGCCCAGCGCGTTCTCCCCCGCCAGCCAGATCGCCAGCTCCAGCTCGTAGTCCAGCGCCTCGGTCGGGCCGAAATGCATTCCCTCCTTGCGCCGCCACTGCCCGTTCGGACGCACCACGCCCTCGCCGCTCGGCCGCAAGGAACTAGCACGGGAGTGGTAGGCGATCGGCAGGCTGTCAAAGGCCGGCGGCAGCGGCGCCTCTGGGTCCTTCAGCGCCCCGAGCCGCGCCGAATGGTCTCGCGAGACCATGAAGTCCGTGAAGTTCGCAATCACGCTCGGCAGGTGCATCCGCGCCTCGGCCATCGGCACGAGGATCTCCGCCCCGCGCGAGGCCGCGCCGCTTCCCTCCGCCAGCAGGGCCGAGACTGCCGCCCGCAACTCGCGGGACGCAGCCCGCCCCATCGCCATCAGCCGGTTGAGCGTTGGCCCGGCCGCCGCCTCCGCCGCCTCGCCCGAGATCAGCCCGGCGTCCAGCGCCGCCCGCAGGTCCAGCACCTGGTCCCCGATCGCCACCCCGCCGCGCGGCGCATCGCCCCCACGGGAAAACACCCCCAGCGGCAGGTTCTGGATCGGGAACTCCGCCCCCGGCTCATTGGCGGAGATAACCCAGGAGCGGCGCTGCGGGTCGTGTGTCTTGTCGAGGACGTCCATGCCCCGACCATGCCGCGCTTGCCCGACGCTGACCAGAGAGAATATAAATTTCCTGCCGTGATCGAAATTCCGTCGCCTCCCGGTGCCACCCTCGCCGAAGCTGCCACCCGGCGGCTGCGCCAGGACATCCTCGGCGGAGGCCTTCCGCCCGCAAGCCGCCTTCGCCTGCGCGACCTCACCGCTCGCTACGGGCTCGGCGCCACCCCCCTGCGGGAGGCCCTGGCCCGCCTCGCTGCCGAAGGCTTCGTGCACCTGGAGGGCCAGAAGGGCTTCTCCGTCCCGCCCGTCACGCGCGCGCACCTGCTGGATGTCACCCGCTCCCGCCAGATCGTGGAGCCTCAGGCGCTGCGCCTCGCCATGGAAGCCGGCGGCCCCGCCTGGGAGGACGAGATCGTCGCCAGCCTCTCCCTCCTCCGCCACGAGATCGGCCGCCGCGATGCCGCGAGCGATGCCTGGGTGGATGCCTACGAAACCCGCCACCACCGCTTCCACCGCGCCCTCATCGCCGCCTGCCCGCTGCCCTCGCTGCTGCGTTTCTGCGACGACCTCTACCTCCAGAAGACCCGCTACCGCCGTCTGCTGGAGACGGCCCACCAGGACTGGGGGCGCGTGCTGGCAGTGCACGAGGCGCTGGCCGAGCGGATCCTCGCCCGCGACCCGGAGGCGCCCGCCCTTCTCGCCGCCCATATCGGCACCACCGCCGAGATCGTCCTCGCCCTCCTCGGCGAAGCACCACCTGACCGCTGAGGGCGGGGTGACACCGCGCTTCCGGCGTCCCATCTTCCGCCCCGACCTTCAGCCTGCCGAGAGGAGCCCCCGATGCTCGACACCGCCGCCAAGCTGGTCCTGAAGGACCCGGACCTCTTCCGCCAGACGAACCGCGTCGGCGACGCCTGGGTTAACGCCGCTTCCGGCAAGACGCTCACGGTCAAGAACCCCGCCACCGGCGAGGCCATCGGCACCGTCCCCTCCCTCTCGCGCGAGGAGGTCCGCGCCGCCATCGCCGCCGCCAAGGCCGCCCAGCCCGCCTGGCGCGCGATGCTCGCGAAGGAGCGCGCGGCCATCCTCCGCCGCCTCTTCAACCTCATGATGGAGAACGTGGACGACCTCGCGGCGATCATGACGGCCGAGCAGGGCAAGCCGCTGACCGAGAGCAAGGGCGAGATCGCCTACGCCGCCTCCTTCATCGAGTGGTTTGCCGAGGAAGGAAAGCGGATCTACGGCGACACCATTCCAACCTTCAAGCAGGGCAGCCGCATCCTCGTGATGAAGGAGCCGATCGGCGTCTTCGCGGCGATCACGCCCTGGAACTTCCCGGCCGCCATGATAACGCGCAAGGCCGGCCCTGGCTGGGCCGCGGGCTGCACCGGCGTCATCCGCCCGGCCTCGCAGACACCTTTCTCCGCCCTCGCCATCGCCGTCCTCGCGGAGCGCGCGGGCATGCCCGCCGGCGTCTGCAATGTCGTCACGGGTTCCGCGCGCGAGCAGGGCGAGGAACTCTCCACCAACCCCGATGTTGCCAAGCTCTCCTTCACCGGCAGCACCGAGGTCGGCCGCACGCTGCTCGCTCAATGCGCGGGCACCATCAAGAAGACCTCCATGGAGCTCGGCGGCAACGCCGCCTTCCTTGTCTTCGATGACGCAGACCTCGACGCCGCCGTCGCCGGCGCCATGGCTTCGAAGTTCCGCAACACCGGCCAGACCTGCGTCTGCGCCAACCGCATCTTCGTGCAGGAGGGTGTCTACGACGCCTTCGCCGAGAAGCTGAAGGCGGCCGTCGAGGGGCTCAAGGTCGGCAACGGCATGGAGGCGGGCGTCACGCAGGGCCCGCTGATCAACGCCGATGCCGTCACGAAGGTGGAGGAGCATATCCAGGACGCCACCTCCCAGGGCGCCAAGGTTCTCACCGGCGGCCACCGCCACAGCCTCGGCGGCAACTTCTTCGAGCCGACGATCCTCACCGATGTGCCGATCAGCGCGAAGGTCCTCAAGGAGGAAACCTTCGGCCCCATGGCCCCCCTCATCCGCTTCAAGGAGGAGGCGGAGGGCATCCGCATGGCCAACGATACCGAGTTCGGCCTCGCCGCCTATTTCTACGCCCGCGACGTCGGCCGCATCTTCCGCGTGGCCGAGGGGCTGGAGAGCGGCATCATCGGCATCAACGAGGGCATCATCTCCACCGAGGTCGCCCCCTTCGGCGGCGTGAAGGAGAGCGGCCTCGGCCGCGAGGGCAGCAAGTACGGCATCGAGGACTACCTCGAGATCAAGTACCTCCTGCTGGGCGGCCTCGGGGCCTGAGCGGCGGCGGGGGAGGGGAGGGCGCCTCCCTTCCTCCACTTCAAGGCCCGCGCTGCCCGTCCATCATGACGGGCACGCGGGACCGCCCCTCTCCGCGGCAACCCTTGCGCGATCCGGCGGAAGCCCCGACCTTTCCGGTCATGAGCGCCTCCCTGAGCCCCACCGCGGCCCCCTCCCACGGCCACGACTTCGACCTTTTCGTCATCGGCGGCGGCAGCGCGGGCGTCCGCACCGCGCGCATTGCCGCCGGCCACGGTGCGAAGGTCGGCATCGCCGAGGCCCGCTTCTGGGGCGGCACCTGCGTGAATGTCGGCTGCGTGCCGAAGAAGCTGATGGTGCAGGCCGCCGAATACGGCGCCTGGGCGCAGGACGGTGCTGCCTTCGGCTGGTCCTTCGGCGAGGCGAAGCACGACTGGCCCACGCTCGTCCGCGCCCGGGACATGGAGGTGGCGCGCCTCTCGGGCATCTACCGCCGCCTGCTGGAGGGTGTCGGCGCCGAGGTCTTCGAGTGCCACGCGCGCCTGACCGGCCCGCACGAGATCGAGGTCGGCGCCCGCAAGGTCACGGCGGAGCGCATCGTCATCGCGACCGGCGGTCACCCCGTGCGCGCGGACTTCCCGGGCGCCGAACACGCCTTCATCTCCGACGACCTCTTCACCCTGCAGGAGCGCCCGAAGCGCGTCCTCATGGTCGGCGGCGGCTATATCGGGCTTGAGTTCGCCTCCCTCCTCCACGGCCTTGGCTCGGAGGTGACGCTCGCCTATCGCCAGGCTCTCCCGCTTCGCGGCTTCGACGAGGAGATCCGCCAGGCCGCCGCCGAGGCCCTCACCGCCGACGGCATCACCATCCTCGCCGGCGAGAGTCCTGCCGAGATCACCCTCAACGGCGAAACCCGCGTCGTCCGCATGGCCAGCGGCCGCGTGGTGGAGGCCGATGCGGTCTTCCTCGCGCTCGGCCGCGTGCCCAACACGGGCGGCCTCGGGCTGGAGGCGGCCGGCGTCACCAGCCTCGACGGCCCGGTCATCCGCACCGACGAGAACCACGCGACCAACGTGCCCCATATCTACGCCATCGGCGACGTGGACGACCGCGTGAACCTCACGCCCATGGCGACCGCCGTCGGACACGCCCTCGCCGACACCCTGTTCGGCCCCAGGCCCCGCCGCGCCTCCTACGAGAACGTGCCCAAGGCCGTCTTCATCGCCCCCCCGATCGGCAGCGTTGGCCTGACGGAGGAGGAGGCCGCCCGCCGCGGCCCCGTCGAGATCTACACCTCCCGCTTCACCCCCATGCGCCACAGCATCACCCGCCGCGAGGGCCGGCGCGCGCTGATGAAGCTTGTGGTTGATGCCGAGAGCGGCGTCCTCCTCGGCGCCCACATGATCGGCGAGGACAGCCCGGAAATCATGCAGGGCATTGCGGTCGCCGTGGTGAACGGCCTGACCAAGGCGCAGCTCGACGCCACCATCGGCATCCACCCGACGGCGGCCGAGGAATTCGTCACCATGCGGGTTGCCACCCGCCACGTCGGCAAGGCCGCGAAGGCCGCCTGAAGTGCCGGCGCAGGGATGAAACCCGCGCCAAGCCTCACGGCCACCCCCCTCCCAGCACAAGCCCGCCGAGCGCCAGCACCAGCGCCGGCGGCATCACCACCAGCCCGAGCCGCAGGAAGGCCCAGGTCCCGAAATCCAGCCCCTCCCGCCGGATCGCGACCAGCCAGAGGATCGTCGCCAGCGATCCTGTGACGGACAGGTTCGGCCCGAGATCCACGCCGATCAGGATCGCGCCCGCCAGCACCGGGGCGGCCCCCGCCGCCTCCACCACCGCGCCCGAGAGCAGCCCCGCCGGCAGGTTGTTCAACAGGTTCGTCGCCACGCCCACCACGGCCCCGGCAGCCGCCGCGGTCTCCCCCGGCGTTCCCAGCCCCGCGCGCAGCAGCCCGGCCAACGCCTCCACCGCCCCTGTCGTGCCCAGCGCCTCCACCAGCACGAAGAGCCCGGCCACCAGCGGCAGCACCCCCCAGGACACCCCCGCCAGCACCCCCCAGGGCGACTGCCGCGTGATCCCCAGCACCAGCGCCGCCGTCGCCACGCCGCAGAGCAGCGTCGGCGGCCCCAGGTCGTACCCTCCGGCGGAGGACGCGAGCAGCACCACGGCCGTCACCAGGATGCCCAGCCCCGCCACCAGCCCGCCCCGCCGCAGCGGCACCGCCTCGACCCTCGCCGCGATCGGCGCCGCCAGCACGCGCCGCTGCGTCACCCAGAGCGCCGCAAGGGTCGCGCCCACCGCGAGAAGGGAGGGCAGCGCGAAACGCCGCAGCCACTCCCCCAGGGGCGGCAGGCCCTGCCCGAAGACCACGAGGTTCGCGGGGTTGGAAATCGGCAGGATGAAGGAGGCCGCATTGGCCACGAAGGCGCAGGCCAGCAGGTGCGGCATCGGCCGCGCGCCCGCCGCCCGCGCCGCGGCATAGACGGCGGGCGTCAGCACCACCGCCGTCGCGTCGTTGCTGAGGAAGGCGGTGACCACAACCCCCACGCCATACACCAGCGCCAGCAGCCGCGTTGCGGAGCCGCGCGCCGCCCGGACGGCGAAGCCCGCGAGCCAGTCAAACAGTCCCTCGCGCCGCGCGACATCCGCCAGCAGCATCATGCCGATGAGAAAGAGGTAGACATCCGTCCCGCGCAGCACGCCCCGCAGCACGGAGGGCCAGGGCAGCAGCCCCAGTACCCCCAGCAGCGCCGCGCCCAGCACCGCCCAGACCGCCTCCGGCCAGCGGAAGGGTCGCAGGATCACCCCCGCCGTCGCCAGCCCCGAGATCGCCCAGACCGCCGCCGTCGAACTCATCCTCCGGCCGCCGCCTGCATCGGTGCGGCGCAGCCGCCGGGCGGCAGGCCGGCGTGGGCGGCAGAGTCGCGGGTTTCGGGCATGAGGAAGAGGTAGCCTAGGAACCCCGCCGCCGCGATCCCGCCCAGCACGAGGAAAGCGGCCGAATACCCGGCCCCAACGATCACCGCCCCCGCCAAGCTGGCGCTCAGCGCCGCGCCCAGCCCCTGCGCCGTGGCGATCGCGCCCTGGCTGACGTTGAAGCGCCCCGTCCCCCGCGTCAGGTCCGCCACCACCACCGGGAACAGCGCGCCGAACACCCCCGCGCCCACGCCGTCCAGCAACTGCACGCCCATCAGCCACCAGGGATTGCTCGAGAGCGTGTAGAGCACCCCCCGCAGCGCCAGCACCCCGAACCCTGCGAGGAACAGCGGCTTGCGCCCCCAGGCATCCGCCTTCGCGCCCACCAGCATCGCCACCGGCACCATCACGCACTGCGCCGCGACGATGCAGCCAGCCACGAGCGAGGTCGCGTCCTCCTTCCCCACCACCTTCGTCAGCAACTGCCCGACCGAGGGCAGCATCGCCGCATTCGCCAGGTGGAAGGCCGCCATCAGCCCCGCGAAGACGACCAGCGGCCGGTTCCCCGCCAGTGCCCGCCAGCCCGAGGGCGCCTCCTCCGCCTCTCCCTCGCCGTGCTCCATCCCGCGCGCCAGCTCGTCATCGATCGCCCCCGCCGGCACCATCATCACGGCGATGATGCTCAGCACGGCCAGCGCCCCCATGATCCAGAACACCACCACCGGCCCGAATAAGAGCGCCGTTCCCGCCGCCAGCCCGGCCGAGACGGCGTTGCCCGCGTGGTTGAAGGCCTCGTTCCGACCGATCCGGCGGGAGAAGGCGCGGGGCCCGACCACGCCGAGCGTGATTGCCGCCAGCGCCGGCGGAAACACCGCCCCCGCGATCCCCGCGAGCGACTGCGTGGCCGCGACAGCATAGAAGCCGGAGATGAAGGGCAGCAGCAGACAGCTCGCCGTCACCGCCAGCGCCGCCGCGACCACGACGGCCCGCTTGTGCCGCGTGCGGTCGATCAGCGCCCCAGCCGGCGTTTGCGCGAGCAGCCCGGCGATGCCCGCGATGGTCATCACCAGCCCGATCGTCGCCTCGTTCCACCCCCCGTCGGGCCCTCGCACCGCCAGCAGGTAGATCGCGAGATAGGGCCCGAGCCCGTCCCGCACATCGGCCAGGGTGAAGTTCAGCCCATCGAGCGCGCACAGCGCGCGCGTGGGAACCGCGGCATCGTCAGGACGTGACATCGGGATGATCCGAAAGGGGCCAGCCGCGAACGCCAGGGAAGCAGGGACGGCTGCACCGTAACATTCCCTGTCCGGGTCTTCCCACCCCAGGCAGCGAGCTGCCGTACCCCCCAGCGAGGATCAACTCACCGCAACCCATGATGCGCTCGCGAATTCTCGCAGGGCCGAACATGACGGCACAGTAATCTGAAGAACTCCCGTCCCGACGGAACCGGGATCGCCCCAACCGCCGAAGGAGCCTCCATGGCCGAAACAAAGGCAGCCGAGCGCCGCATCCTCACCGAGGCGGAGTACGAGACGGTCGCCCAGACACGCCATCCCGCCCTGGCCACGACGCCGAGGGCGGAACTGCTCGTCCTTGCCCGTCGCCTGCGCGAACACCGAGACAAGGCCCGCGACATCACCCATCACCGCCGGCGCGAGAGCCGCGGCAAGGCGGAGCCGCGCGGTGCCGGTCTGGCTCCAAGCGAAACCGGCACCGCCCGGAAGAAGGGGGTCTTCTCCGCCGCGCTCCGCCGCCTGAACAGCCAGATCGCCCGCCTGGACGACGCCGAGCGTGCGCCCAGCCAGGGCGCGATCGCCCGCAAGGCCCTGGCGATGAAGCGCGCCAGCCAGCGGCGCCACCACCCCGCCCCCGGCCGCACCAGCGGCGAGGGCATGCGCGCCCTTCCGCACGAAGGTGTCCGCACGGAGGTCGATCCTCGCCAGGTCGGCAGCGTTTCGCAGATGGTGAAGGTCAATCAGGTCCGCCGCGACGCCTGACCTCCCAGCCGCGGCCGCCCGGCGCCACGGCGCGCTGGGCGGCCGCGCCACACACGTTAGTCTTGCCGAAAGGTCCCCCTGGGGGCCAGCACAGGAGCCCCAGGGATGACCGCCCCCTCGACCCCGCTCAGCCGCCGCATTCCCTCGGTGCTGCGCAACTTCCTCGACAACTCCGCCTCGGGTGGCCTCGTGCTGATGGCCTCGGCGGTGCTCGCGCTCATCATCGCGAACTCCCCCCTCTCCGGCGCCTACTTCGCCGCCCTCAAGTCCTATATCGGGCCGCTGAACCTTCTCCACTGGATCAACGACGGCCTCATGGCCGTTTTCTTTCTGCTCGTTGGCCTTGAGATCAAGCGCGAGGTCCTGGACGGCCAGCTCTCCACCTGGCCCCGCCGTATGCTCCCCGGCATCGCCGCCGCCGGGGGTATGGCCGTGCCCGCCCTCATCTTCGTCGCCTTCAACTGGAACGATCCGAACACGCTCCGGGGCTGGGCCATCCCGGCGGCCACCGACATCGCCTTCGCCCTGGGTGTGCTCGCGCTGCTCGGCTCGCGGGTGCCGACCTCGCTGAAGGTCTTCCTCACCGCGCTCGCCATCATCGATGACCTCGGCGCGGTTCTCATCATCGCGGTCTTCTACACCGGCGACATCTCCATGATGGACCTCGGCCTCGCGGGCGCGACCACTCTGGCGCTGGTCGCCCTTAACCGCATGGGGGTCCTCCGCCTCCTGCCCTACATGCTGCTCGGCGCCGCCCTCTGGTTCTTCGTGCTCCGCTCGGGGGTGCACGCGACCATCGCCGGCGTCGTCCTCGCCTTCACAATCCCGCTGCGCGCCGCCCCCGCCGCGCCGGACGACCGCAAGGCCTCGCCCCTGCACCGGCTGGAACACCGCCTGCACGGCTGGGTCGCGTTCCTCATCATTCCGATCTTCGGCTTCGCCAATGCCGGCGTCTCCTTCGCCGGCATCACCTCGGAGGCCCTCTTCGACCACCTCACCCTCGGCGTGGCCCTCGGGCTGCTCCTGGGTAAGCTCGTCGGTGTCTTCGGCAGCGCGGCCCTGACCATCCGCCTGCGCCTGGCCGACGTGCCCATGGGCGCGACCATGACCCAGCTCCTCGGCGTCTCCCTCCTCTGCGGCATCGGCTTCACCATGAGCCTCTTCATCGGAATGCTCGCCTTCGCCAACGACCCGGTGCTGCAGGACGAGGTGAAGATCGGCATCCTTGCCGGCTCGGTGCTGGCGGGCCTCACGGGCTGGGCCCTGCTCCGGGTGGCCCCGCGCGAGATCCCGGCGCCGGGTGAGGGGAGGCGGGCAAGGGTCAGCCCCTGACCAGGGGCGAAGCCGCAGGGGTGGGAGCGCGTTCCGGTGAACAACCCTTGCCCCGGCACCCTCCCTCGCTATGGTGCCCGACCGCCCCCCACTCCGGGCGCCGCCACACACGGAAACGTAGCGATATGCCCTCTTCCTCCTGGCACCCTGCCTCCTGGCGCGACATGCCCATCCGCCAGGTCCCGGACTATCCGGACGCCGCGCGCCTGCGCGCCATGGAGGAGAAGCTCGCCCGATTTCCCCCCCTCGTCTTCGCCGGAGAGGCCGAGCGCCTGAAGGCCCAGCTCGCCGAGGCGGGGGAGGGCCGCGCCTTCGTCCTCCAGGGTGGCGACTGCGCGGAATCCTTCGGCGACTTCCACGCCAACATCATCCGCGACACCTTCCGCGTGCTGCTCCAGATGGCCGTCGTCCTCACCTTCGGCGGCGGCCTGCCCGTGGTGAAGCTCGGCCGCATGGCCGGCCAGTTCGCCAAGCCCCGGTCGAGCGACAGCGAGACCCAGGGCGAGGCGACGCTCCCCTCCTACCGCGGCGACATCATCAACGGCGCCGAATTCACGGCCGAGGCCCGCACCCCCGACCCGGAGCGGATGCAGTTCGCCTACCTCCAGTCCGCCGCGACCCTGAACCTGTTGCGCGCCTTCGCAACGGGCGGCTTCGCCGACCTGCACGAGGTCCATCGCTGGAATCTCGGCTTCGTCGCCCGCTCCCCGCTGGCCGAACGCTACGCCGACATTGCCCAGCGCATCGACGAGACGCTGCGCTTCATGGCCGCCTGCGGCATGAACAGCCTCACCGCGCCGCAGATCCGCGAGACCGAGTTCTACACCTCGCACGAGGCGCTGCTGCTTCCCTTCGAGGAAGCGATGACGCGCGAGCCCTCCACCCATCCCGGCCGCCACTATGCCTGCTCCGCCCACTTCCTCTGGATCGGCGACCGCACCCGCCAGCCGGACGGCGCGCATGTGGAATTCCTCTCCGGCGTCGCGAACCCCATCGGCCTGAAGGTCGGTCCGACGACGGAGATCGACGACCTCCTCCGCCTCTGCGCCCGCCTGAACCCGGACAACACGCCCGGCCGCCTCACCCTCATCGCCCGGATGGGCGCGGCCAAGATCGAGGCGAAGCTCCCGCCGCTCATCCGCGCGATTCAGCGCGAAGGCGCGAAGGTCACCTGGCTGACCGACCCGATGCACGGCAACACCCATTCCGCCGGCAGCTACAAGACCCGCTCCTTCGACGCGATCCTGGGGGAGGTCCGCGGCTTCTTCGACATCCACCACGCCGAGCGCACCAACCCCGGCGGCGTGCATGTCGAGATGACCGGCCGCGACGTCACCGAATGCCTCGGCGGCGCGCACCGGCTGACGGAGGCCGACCTCTCCGCCAACTACGCCACCTTCTGCGACCCGCGCCTGAACGCCGAGCAGTCCCTCGAACTCGCCTTCCTCGTCGCGGAGGAGCTGAAGTCCCGCCGCGGCACCGACCTCCGCCTCCAGGCCGCGCAGTAGGGGCCCCGCACGATGGACAACCTTCCTCCTGCACCCGCGCTGGAAGCCGACATCGCCGCGCGCACGGATGTCTACTTCAAGCGCACGAAGGCCATCGTGCAGCGCTTCGGCGACGCGCGCGTCACCTACGCCATCTTTCTCCGCCGCCCCGTCGTCTCCGCGCCGCGCCTCATGCTCGACTGGCTGAACACGGTCGCGGCCGAGCGCGGCTCGGCGATCGAGGTGGAACTGATGCACAAGGAGGGCACCTGGGTCGGCGCGGGCGATCCCATCCTCTACGTCACCGGCTCCTTCGCGCACCTCACCGACCTCGAAACGCTTCTCCTGCAGAAGCTCGGCTCCGCCTGCGTGGCCGCGCACAACGCCTACCAGATGTGCCTTGAACTCCCGCACATCGCCTTCCTGGCGATGGAGGCCCGCCACTGCGCGGGCGCCGAGATGCAGGAGCTGATGGCCTATGCCGCCAGCGTCGGCGGCAACGCCGCGAAGGAGGAAGGCGCGCAGGGCTTCATCGGCAACGCCAACGACGCCACTGCCCACTACTACGGCGCGAACAAGGGCGGCGGCACCATGCCCCATGCCCTCATCGGATATGCCGGCAGCACGCTGCGCGCCGCCGAGATGTTCCACGAAACCTTTCCGGACGAGAACCTCACCGTTCTCACCGACTACTTCGGCCAGGAGGTGACCGACGGCTTGGCGGTCTGCCGCCGCTTCCCGGAGCTCGCCGCCGCCGGCCGCATGGCCGTGCGCCTCGATACCCATGGCGGCCGCTTCCTCGAAGGCCTCGACCCCGCCTCCTCCTACGCTGTCATCGAGCGTCACACCCCCGGGGCCATCCGCCGCTATCGCAGCGAGAGCGAGCTGCGCCACCTTGTCGGCACCGGCGTCTCCGCCGCCGCCATCTGGCGCATGCGGGACGCGCTGGATGAGGCCGGTTTCGACAAGGTCCGCATCGTCGCCTCCTCCGGCTTCGGCGTCTCCAAGTGCCGCGTCATGGCCGAGGCGCGTGCCCCGATCGACGTCATCGGCACCGGCAGCTTCATCCCGGATTCATGGGGCGAGACCTACGCCACCGCCGATATCGTTGCCTATGACGGCGTACCGCGCGTGAAGGTCGGCCGCGAGTTCCTGCTGCGCGGGAAGAGCTGACGGGGGAAGGGGCGCGGCGCCCCTAGCTCAGCGCGATCCGCTTCACCGGCCCCGCCCGCATCTCGCGCGCCGCCGCTTCCGCCAGAGGCTGCAGCCCGTAGACGAGGATGCCCTGCTGCATCCCCTCGGCCTTCACGTTGAACACGCCGTCCAGCGCGAAGCCCGCCCCCTCCGGCACGAAGCCGCCGTGCAGCACGATCTCGATCGCCTCCGGGCGTGTCAGCTGCACCATCAGCATGTCCCGATCCTGCTTCACGAAGAATTCCGGTCCCTCGGCTCTGGCCGCCATCACCCGCATCGACACCATCCGCCCGGCGTGCTGCGACACGAAGCGCCCGAAATCCCCCGCATTTCCCGGGGCGAGCGTCCCTTGCAGCTCCTCCAGCACCGCCGCCGGGCCCTGGGCCCGCGCGCCCTGCGCCAGGAGCAGCAGCCCTCCGAGCCCCAGCGCGCCCCGCCGCCCCGTCGAACCGTCCATGCCTCGGGTCTCCTCCGATGATCGTCCGTTCACCGGAACCAAACTCCCGAGGTCGGGGAAAGGCGGCAATCCCGCCCGGCGCGGTGCGCCGGGCGAGGGCGCCGCGGCGCTAGCGCTGCTGCGCCAGAGCCGGCGTCCCGCCCACGCGGTGCTCGCGCAGGCTGGCAGCGGCCAGCAACAGCGCCAGCACCGGCATCACGGCCGCGGCCAGGGGTACCGCCCAGAGGCCGGGCCCGTGGTCGATCACCCACCCGCCGACCGAGGCGCCGAGCGCGTTGCCGAGGTTGAACGCCGCGATGTTCAGGCTGGACGCCAGGCTCTGCCCCGCGCCCTCAGCCCGCTGCAGCACCCACATCTGCAGCGGCGCGACGGTGCCGAAGCCCGTGACGCCCAGCAGGAAGACGAAGGCCACCGCCGTCCAGCCATTGTGCTGCGCGACCGTCATCAGCCCGAGCACGAGCGCCAGCGCCAGCAGTGAGCCGAGCACGGCCCGCCCGAGGTTGCGGTCCGCGAGCCGGCCGCCCGCCAGGTTGCCCACGACCATCCCTGCACCGAAGACGAGCAGGATCGGCGACACCGCGGCCTCCGAGAACCCGGCCATCCGCGTCAGCGTCGGCGCGATGTAGGTGAAGACCGCGAAGACGCCGCCGAAGCCGAGCGTCGTCATCGCGAGCCCCAGCAGCACGGGCTTGCGCAGCATGGCGCGCATATCCGCCCGCCAGTCCGAGGCCTCCGGCGGCGCCGTGTCGCGGGGAACGAGGAAGGCAATCACCGCCAGCGCCACCACGCCGATCGCGGCCACCGCCCAGAAGGTCGCCCGCCACCCCTCGTGCTGGCCGAGCCAGGTGCCCAGCGGCACGCCGAGGATATTCGCGACCGTCAGCCCCGTGAACATCATGGCAATGGCCGAGGCACGGCGGTCCGGCGCCACCAGCGAGGTCGCGACTACCGAGCCGACGCCGAAAAAAGTGCCATGAGCAAAGGCCGTCACCACGCGCCCGGCCATCAGCAGCCCGTAGCTGGGCGCGAGGGCGCAGGCGAGATTGCCGACGGTGAAGATGACCATCAGCCCGAGCAGCGTGCCCTTCCGCGGCATCCGCGCCGTCGCGGCCGTGAGGATGGGCGCGCCGAGCACGACACCCAGCGCATAGCCGGAAATAAGCAATCCCGCCGAGGCGATGGAGACGCCGAGATCGGCGCTCACCTCCAGCAGCAGGCCCATGATGACGAATTCCGTGACGCCGATGCCGAAGGCACCGGCCGCCAGGGCATAGAGGGCGAGGGGCATGGGGAAAGGGCCTCCAAAGGGGCAGGGTTTCTGTCCCAGCCAAGATGGACAAGGCGCGGACCGTGACCTAGGGCCCTTCCCGGCACATCATCTGTGAACGTGGTTCAACATGGCCGAGACCTTCCGCCCCGGCTTGAACAGATCGGGCGAGATGGAAGTCCTCGTCCGCGTCGTGGAGCTCGGCGGCTTCTCCGCCGCCGCCCGCGCGGCGCGCATGACACCCTCCGCCGTCAGCAAGCTCATCGGGCGGCTGGAGGCGCGGCTGGGCGCCAGGCTCATCAACCGATCCACCCGCCGCCTGCAGCTCACCCCGGAGGGCGCCGCCTTCTACGAGCGCGCCGTGCGGATCCTGGCAGACCTGGAGGAGGCGGAACGCGCCGCGGCGGGTGGGGAACGGCCGGTCGGCCGCATCCGCCTCAGCATCAGCGTCTCCTTCGGCGTCCACCTGTTGGCCCCGCTCCTGCCAGAGTTCCTGGATCGCCATCCTGGCCTGACCCTCGACATCGTCCAGACCGACGCCGTGGTGGACCTGCTGGCGGAGCGGATCGACGTGGCCGTCCGCGCCGGGCCGCTTCGCAGCTCGAGCCTCGTCGCCCGCAAGCTCGGCGAGACCCGGCTGCACATCGTCGGCAGCCCCGCCTACCTCGCCCGGCACGGCGAGCCGCGCAGCCTGGCCGAGCTGGAGGGCCATAACCGCCTCCATTTCAGCTACGCACGCGCGGTCGAGGGCTGGCCGCTGCTCAGCGACGGCCAGCGCGTGCTGGTGCCGCCCGTCGGCGTGGTGCAGGCCAGCGACGGCGAGGCGCTGCGGCACCTGGCCCTCGCCGGCGTCGGCCTCGCGCGCTTGGCTGTCTTCACCACCCGCGCCGACGTCGAGGCCGGCCGGCTGCGCCCCGTGCTCGAACACCTGAACCCCGGCGAGATGGAGGAGGTCCACGCCGTTTGGGCCGGCGGCGGCGGGCCACTGCCGGCGCGCGTGCGGGCGCTGCTGGACTTCCTCTCGGAACGCGCGCGCGTCGGATGAGGGCCGGCGGCCCTACCGCATCGACACGCCCTTCTGCCCCGCCTCCATCCGCTGCCGGATCATCGCCTGCTCCTGCTTCGAGCCCTCGGCATCCGTGAAGAAGGTGAAGATCGCGAAGCGCTGCCCGCGCGTCACCGGCAGCGCCTCGTGCAGCATGTCGCAGCCGAAGATTGCGGCGCCCCCGGTCGGCGGCTCGTGCAGATCCGGCCCGAACTCCGGGAAGCGCAACTCCCCGCCCGCGTAATCCCCCGTGTTCAGGTTGAGGCTCATCGCGAAGCGCCGGTGCGCGGTAAACGGCGTGCGGTTGTCCCGGTGCGCCTCGAAGGCCCCCGCATCCGCCGCGTCGTAGCACCCGATCCGCGGCACCTCGTAGGAGGCCGGCACGAAGCGGAAGGCTCGCGCCATCTCCGGCAGCACGCGCCGCATCAGCCGCGACTGGAAGGTCTCGTAAAGCGCGCGGTCGTCCAGGAACACGTCGGCCCGCCGCTTGATCCGATGCGCCCCCGCGGCATCCGCGCCGCCCGCCACCCGGTCCCGCTGCTTCTCGCCCCGCTCCCAATGCGCCAGCAGCGCGGCCACCATCGCGGGCTCCAGCACATCGGGCACCAGCAGCACAGGCGCCCCCGTCCGCCGCACCGGCGGCGCGGGCGGGGAGGGGGGGAGGGCAGCCAGCGCCGCCCGCACCCCGGCCTCCACCGTCTCCGCCCGCCCGGCGAAGGCCAGCCGCCCGCGCGGAGAGACCAGCGCAACCCCGCCGCCCGCCAGCCCCAGCGCGCGGAACACGCCGCCCGCGGCATCGAACAGCCGTCCGGGAGGCACCGCCCCGTCCGGTGCCCGCGCTTCCACCAAGAAGAGGAGCGCCCCAGCCTCCCGCGCCAGCGCCTCCGCCCCCTCCAGTCCCTCCGCCGCAACGCCCAGCACCAGCAGGCGGGGCAGCCCGGCAATCGCTTGGCCCATGAGGTCGAAGGGCTGGCCCGCGGCATCGGGCAGCACGATCGGCGGCAGGTGGTCGCCGACCAGGAACACGGAACGGTCGCTCATCCCCGCTTTCTGCCGCCGCCCAGCCCGCCGCGCCAGCGCCTTTCCGCCCGCGCACATCCCTCCTAGCTTCCGCGGCCCATGACCACCCCCCTCCGCATCGCGCTCGCCCAGGTCAACCCGCGCCTGGGCGCGATCCAGGCCAACGCCGACCGGCTCCGCGCCCTGCGCGCCCGCGCCGCCGCCCTTGGCGCAGACCTGCTGGTGACGCCCGAGCTATCGCTTTCCGGCGCCGTGCCTGTCGCCCTCGCGGTCCATCCCGACGTCACCGCCATCCTCTCCGCCACCCTGGCCGACCTCGCCGCCGAGACCGCCGACGGCGGCCCCGCCCTCCTCATCGGCGCCCCCTGGCAGAACGGGGAGGCGCTGCACGAGGCGGTCTACCTTCTCGACGCCGGCACCCTCCGCAGCCGCGCCGCCCACGAGCCCCGACCCGGCTACGACCCAGGCCCCGTGCCCGGCCCCATCGCTTTCCGCAGCGCTCGCCTCGGCCTCATGCCCGCCCGCGACGGTCGCGGCCCCGCCGTCGCCGAAACCCTGGCCGAGACGGGGGCCGACCTGCTCATCGCACTCGACTCCCCTCCCCACGCCCCAGGAGGCGCGGAGCGCCGCCTCCAATCCGTCCTCGCCCGCGTGGTGGAGAACGACCTGCCCCTCATCCGCCTCGATCGCCTCGGCGCCGAGGATGAGGCGGCGCATGACGGCGGCGCCCTCGTCCTCAACGCCGACCGCTCGCCCGCTCTGACCCTCCCGCCCTTCGTGCAGGGCACGATCACGCTCACCGAATGGCATCACGACGGCGCTGTGTGGCGCTGCGCCCCGCATCCCGCGCCGGTCCCCATGCCAGAGCACGAGGCCAGCTGGCGCGCCCTCCTCCTCGCGCTCCGCGACCACGCAGAGCACTGGGGCGCCACCTCCTTCCTCCTGCCCCTCTCGGACGATCCGGACAGCGCCCTCGCGGCCACCCTCGCCCGCGACGCCTTCGGCCCCGCCTCTATCCGCGCCCTCCTGTCGGACGGGGAGGGGGAGGCCATGGCCCACGCCCTCGGCCTTGCCGCCGAGCGGATCGATCTCGCCGCCGCGCGCGCGGCCCTCGCCGCCATCCTTCCCGCCACGCCCGGCCTCGCCGCCCGGCTCCGATCAACCGCCCTCGACACCCTGGCTGAAGCGGGCGGCATGCCGATCCTCACCGGCACCCTCGACGCCAACACCGCAGAGGCCTTTGCCCCCCTGCGCCACCTCGCGCCCGAAACCCGTGCCGCCCTCGCCGCCTGGCGCGCCGCCCTCCGCCCCGGCGACCTGACCGGCGCCCCCTTTGAGGCCGAAATTCCCCCGTCCCCAGAGCCCGACACCGCCGAGCCCTCCCGCCGCCTCTGGCAAAGCCTCGCCCGCGAGGACTACAAGCGCCGCCGGGCCCCGCCCGGCGTGGCGCTCGCCCCGCCCGCCCGCCCCGAACCGCCCAACCTCCAGGGAGCCGCGACGCCATGAACACGTCCCCCCAGCCGGCCGCCCTCGGCCCCTTCGTCCGCATCAAGGACCTCTCCGGCGGCAACGGCGACGACCCCGTGGAGGAGATCCGCGGCTTCGCGACGGTCGCCGACGCCGCCACCTTCGCCCGCCGCTACGTCCGCGACAGCATCGAGCGCTGCCGCGCCCCCGGCATGGACGCCGAGGCCGTGCTCGCCGCCTGGTTCGCCTTCGGCGAGGACGCCGAGGCGCTCGACCCCAGCGGCGACCACTGGACCTCCGCGGCCGATATCCGCGGCTTCGCCGAGAAGCCCCCCCGCAAGAAGAGCGAGCGCGACTGGCGCGCCCTCGACCCCCGCCGCGACCGCGACGAAGAGGATGACGACGACATGCCTGGCGAGGAAAGCGCGTGAGGGTCCGCTTCGCCCCCAGCCCCACGGGCTGGCTTCATGTCGGCAACGCCCGCATCGCCCTCGCCAACTGGCTGGAAGCGAGGAAGCGCGGCGGCACCTTCATCCTCCGCCTCGACGACACCGATACGCAGCGCAGCAAGCCCGAGTTCGCCCAGGGCATCGAGGAGGACCTGCGCTGGCTCGGCCTCGACTGGGACGAGTTCTTCCGCCAGTCCGACCGCATCGAGCGCTACGTCGCCGCCGCCGAGGTGCTGAAGAAGAAGGGCCTCCTCTATCCCTGCCTGGAGACCGAGGAGGAGCTGAACTACAAGCGCGAGCAGCGCCGGAAGCAGGGCCGCGCGCCCATCTACGACCGCGGCGCCCTCAAGATGACCGCCGAGCAGCTCGCCCGCGCCATCGAGAACGGCAAGTCCCCCTACTGGCGCTTCAAGCTCAACACCCGCACCGTCACCTGGCAGGACGGCGTGCTCGGCGCGCGCAACGTGAAGCTGCCCAGCCTGTCGGACCCGGTGCTGATCCGTGCCGACGGAAGCTTCCTCTACACCTTCACCAGCGTGGTGGACGACCTGGAGACGGGCATCACCCACATCATCCGCGGCGAGGACCACGTCACCAACACGGGCATCCAGATCGACATCCTCGAAGGCCTGTCGGGCCGCCCCAACCGCCTCCACTTCGCGCACATGCCGCTGCTGACGGACGCCGAGGGCGGGCAGCTCTCCAAGCGCCTCGGCAGCGTCTCGCTGCGCCAGTTCCGGCGCGACGGCATCGAGCCCGCGGCGCTCACCGGCTACCTCGCCGCGCTGGGCACCTCGAACGACCCCGTGGCCGGCAGCCCGCGCAACCTTGTGGAGAGCTGGGACATCACGCGTGTTTCCCACTCTGCCGCGCGCTTCGATACGAAGCAGCTCCTCGCGCTCAACCGAAAGCACCTGCACGCGCTGCCGTTCGAGGCCGTGCGCGCGCACCTTCCCGAAGGCGCCGATGAGCCCTTCTGGCTTGCCATCCGTGGCAACCTCGACCTGCTGCCCGAGGCGCGCGACTGGCACGAGATCGCCCGCGGCGAGATCACCGTCCGCCCGCAGCCGGAGGAGCGCGCGTTGCTCGAAGCCGCCATCCAATCCCTGCCGCCCGAGCCCTGGGACGAGACGAGCTGGCCCACCTGGACCGCCGCCATCGGACAGGCCACGCAGAAGAAGGGCAAGGCGCTCTTCCTTCCGCTCCGCCGCGCCCTGACGGGCGAGGACCACGGCCCCGACCTCAAGACCTTCCTGCCGCTGATCGGCCGCGCCCGCGCGGCGTCGCGGCTGCAACGCGCGATCGGCTGACCATGCACCTCCAGTTCCACGATAGCGCCCGGCGCGAGAAGGTCGAGTTCCGCCCGATCGACCCGAACCACGTCCGCCTCTACGTCTGCGGCCCCACGGTTTACGACCTCGCCCATCTCGGGAACGCGCGCCCCGTCGTCGTCTTCGACGTGCTCGCCCGCCTCCTGCGCCGCGAGTTCCCGCGCCTCACCTATGTCCGCAACATCACGGACGTGGATGACAAGATCAACGCGCGCGCCCGCGAGTCCGGCGAGCCCATCGCCGCCATTACCGCCCGCACCGCCGCCGACTTCCATGCCGACATGCAGGCGCTGAACTGCGCGCCGCCCGACATCGAGCCGCGCGCCACTGGCAGCATCCCCGAGATGATCGCGCTCATCGAGCGCCTGATCGCCAACGGCAACGCCTACGCCGCCGAGGGCCACGTCCTCTTCTCCGTCGCCTCCTACCCCGACTACGGCCGCCTCTCCGGCCGCAGCCCGGACGAGATGCTCGCCGGCGCCCGCGTCGATGTCGCCCCCTACAAGCGCGACCCCGGCGACTTCGTCCTCTGGAAGCCGAGCGACGACGAGACGCCGGGCTGGGACAGCCCCTGGGGCCGCGGCCGTCCCGGCTGGCACATCGAGTGCTCCGCCATGGCCTGGAAGAACCTCGGCGAGGAATTCGACATCCACGGCGGCGGCGCCGACCTCCTCTTTCCGCACCACGAGAACGAGGTCGCGCAATCCTGCTGCGCCTTCCCCGGCACCCGCTTCGCGCATCTCTGGATGCATAACGGCATGCTGCTCGTGAACGGCGAGAAGATGTCGAAGTCCCTCGGCAACTTCCTCACCGTGCGCGACATCCTCCAGCGCGGTCCCTGGGCCGGCGAGGCCTTCCGCCTGCTGCTGCTGAAGACGCATTACCGCGCCGCCCTCGACTACACCGCCGAACGCCTCGACGAGGCGCGCGCCGAGCTCGACGACCACTACGCCCTCCTCGTCCGCGACCTTCCCGCGCCCGACGCCGACGACGCCACGGTCGCTGATATGGTCGCCTGGGCCCTCGAACCGCTGGCCGACGACCTCAACACCCCGCTCGCCGTCGCGCGCCTGCGCGACCTCCGCGCGCTGGAGAACGTCATGCAGGTCGGCGGCTCCATGACCGCCGTGCTCTCCCGCGCCGGCCGCGACTGGAAGCCTAAGCCCGGCCAGGCCGGCGCCGCGCTCCGCGAGGCCGCCTCCGCCCTCGGCCTCCTCCCCTCCGACCCCCAGGCCTGGAGAAAGGGCGGGGCAGGGGAGGGCGACGACACCGAGATCGAAGCGGCAATCAACGCCCGCCTCGCCGCCCGCGCCAACAAGGACTGGGCCGAGGCCGACCGCATCCGCGCCGACCTCGCCGCGCGCGGCATCGTGCTCGAGGACGGCAAGGGCACCACCACGTGGCGCCGCGCCTAGCAACTCCCGCCGACATCCCCTTCGTCATGGCCGTGGAGCGCATCCCCGGCCATGACGCCTACATCAACCTCTGGACGGAAGAGCAGCACGCCGCCGCCCTCGCCGGCCCGGACCACGCCTACCTCATCGCCACCGGCCCGGATGGCGAGCCCGCCGGCTTCGCCATCCTCTCCGACCTTCGCGACCCCCACGGCAACATCTGCCTCAAGCGCATCGCCATGGCCGCCCCCGGCCGCGGACTCGGCGCCGCCTTCCTCCGCGCCGTCACCGCCTGGACCTTCGGCAACACCGCCGCCCATCGGTTCTGGCTCTATGTCGTCGCCAGCAACGACCGCGCCCGCCACGTCTACCGCGCCCAGAACTTCGCGGAGGAAGGCATCCTGCGCGAAGCCCGGCTGGAGGCGGACGGCACGCGCACCGCGCTCATCCTTATGTCCCTCCTGCGCCGTGAATGGAGCCCCGAGACGAGTCGTTGACACGGCCGGGCCTGCCGTTGTCGGCTCGCCACAAGCGGCCGCCCCGGCCCGCGCAGGAGGCCGCAATGTCCGACCCCCGCACCATCCCCGCCCCCACCCGCCGGGGCCTCGCCACCCTGGCCACGGCGTTGGCCGCCAGCCTCGCTCGCCCCGCCCTCGCGGCCTTCCCCGACCGCCCCCTCCGCCTCCTCGTCGGCTTCGCCCCCGGCGGCACGGTGGACACCATGTCCCGAATCCTCGCCCAGGGCATGAGCGGCGTCCTCGGCCAGCAGGTGGTGGTCGAGAACCGCCCCGGTGCTGCCGCCAACATCGCCGCCGAAGCGGTCGCGAAAAGCGCCCCGGACGGCACCAACCTCCTCTACGGCGTCTTCTCCCACGCCGTCGCGCCCGCCCTGCTGCGCCTCACCTACGACCCGCTGACGGACCTCACCGGCGTCTCCCAGGTCGTGAAGGTGCCCGTCTTCCTCTTCGCCGCTCCCAACGCGCCCTTCAACACTGTCCAGGAACTCGTCGCCGCCGCGAGGGCCGCGCCCGGCACCATCACCTTCGCCTCCGGCGGCGTCGGTTCCTCCGCCCATCTCGCGCCCGAGCTGCTGGAGCGCCGCGCCGGCATCTCCCTCGTCCACGTTCCCTTCCGCGGCGGCGGCCCTGCGCTGCAAGCCCTTCTCGCCGGCGACGTGCAACTTCTCTGCGACACCCCGCAGACCTCCACCCGTGGCTTCCTGGAGGAGCGCAAGTTCAAGGCCCTCGCCGTCATGGCCGAGGCCCGGCTGCCGAGTTACCCCGAGATCCCCGCGGTCGGCGAGGCCGGGCTCGGCGCCGGCCTCGAGGTTCAGGCCTGGCAGGGTGTCCTCGTCCGCTCGGGAACGCCGCCTGACATCGTGGAGACCCTCCATCAGGCCATCCTCCGCGTCTTGGCCATGCCCGAGACGCAGGCGCGGATCGAAGCCCTGGCCGTGGAAGCCGCCCCCAGCGACCCCGCCGCCTTCACCGCCTTCTTCCGCGCCGAGGTCCGCCGCTGGACCGCTGTCGCGCGCGAGGCCGGCATTACCGCTCAGTAGCCCGGGCCAAGCCATGAAGGCTGCATCCGGTCGACAGGCCCCCGCCGCTGGAGCCGGTCTCCGGATGGGCTGGGGCGTCTTCCTCGCCTGCTGGCTCGCCGCAGCCGCCGTCGCGCTAGCCCTCGGCCGGGATACGAGCTGGGATCTGCGGAACTACCACTTCTACAACGCCTACGCCCTGCTGGAGGGCCGGTGGAGCATCGATCTAACCCCGGCGCGGGCGCACACCTTCCTCCACCCCGGCCTTGACCTGCCCTTCTACCTGCTGACGCAGAGCCCCCTGAACGCCTGGCCGCGCACGGTATCGGCCCTGCAGGCCGGCTATGCGGGCCTGCTCGCCTTCCTGGCTATCGCCCTGGCCAATCTCGCCCTCCACGGCGACGCCCGCCGGGTGACGCCCGCGAGCGCGCTGGCCGCCCTCTTCGGCCTGACCGGCGCGGCGACCCTGCCGGAGGTCGCCTCGACTTATAACGACATCCAGACCGGCTGCCTCGTCCTTGGCGCGCTGCTCGCCCTGCTCCTCGCCCCGGTTGCCGAGGGCACCCCTCGCGCGGCAGGGCTGCGCTTGCTGGCCGGATTCCTTGGCGGCTGCGCCATGGGCCTGAAGCTCACGGCCTTCATCTTCCCGCCCGCCCTCGCGCTCGCGGCGGTCGTCGCGGCACGCGGCGGCGCGGCTCGGCTGCGTGCCCTCGGCCCTCTGTCGCTCGGCGGAGCGCTAGGCTTGGCGATCACCTACGGGCCGTGGGGATGGTTTCTCTGGCACCGATACGAGAACCCCTTCGGTTCCTTCGCCAACAACATCTTCCGCTCGCCGCTCTTCCCGCTCGAAGGGCAGCGCGACGAGAGCTTCCTGCCCGACAGCATCGGTACGGCAATCATCTACCCCTTCATCTGGGCCCGCCGCTCGGTCGCGGTCGTGCTGGAGCCGCCGCTCGCCGACCCGCGCTTCGCCATCAGCCTCACCGCGCTCCTGCTCGCCATTATTCTGGCGGCATGGCGCCTCCGCCGTGGCACCGGCAGCCTGCCGAACGGCAGGGAGGAGGTGGCCGCCCGCTCGACGGCGGCCATCCTCACCTTCATCCTCGCGGGCTATGTCGCCTGGCTCGTGACCTTCTCCATCCTGCGCTACACGGTCCCGATAGAAGCCTTGCTCGGCATCCCCGTCTGGGCCGCCACGCGCGAAGTCCTGCTGGCCTCCCGCCCCACCGGCGCCCGGATCCCTCCGGCCGGATGGTGGCGCGCCGGCGCGACACTCCCCCTCGCCACCGCCTTCTTCATCTGCGCCATTGTCACGGAATACCCCGTGCACCCGCGCGAGCCCTTCTTCTGGGAGCGCGAGCCCCGGGGCGCCGCCGTGCTCTCCGTTCCCCGCTCGCCCTTGCCGGAGGGCTCGCTCGTCGTCCTGCTCGGCCCGGCCGTGTCCTTCGTCGCGCCGTCCCTCGCGGCGCCCGGTGTCCGCTTCGTCGGCGGTCCCAACCCCAACTGGGCCGGCACGGCGTCCGATCCGGCCAGCTACGCGGCACTGGTGCTCCGGGAGGTCCGATCGCATCCCGGGCCGGCCTTCCTGCTGCTGGAGGACCCCTCCGACTACGACACGGAAGCCGCGGGGGTGCTGGGCATCACCTTCGACCCGGCTTCATGCCGCCCGGTGCCGAACAACGTCACCCGGGTGGTCCGGCTCTGCCGCTGGCGGTGATTCGACCCGCCGCCGTCCCTGGGTAGGGCAGGAACCCCTTGCCGAACCCCGCGCCGCACGGCATGGCCCCGCGCATGAGGCCCCATCCATGACCGGCAGAGAGGGCGGCGCCCTCCTGGAACCCCCGCCGGGCGAGAGCCCCGTCGTGGTCCTCGTCCGCCCGCAACTCGCGCAGAACATCGGCACCGTCGCCCGCGCCATGGCGAATGGCGGGCTGTTCCACCTCCGTCTTGTCGCCCCGCGCGACGGCTGGCCCCAGTCCACCGCCTGGCGTGCCTCCTCCGGCGCCGACCGCATCCTCGACGCCGCCACGGTCTTCGAGACGGTGGAGGACGCCGTCGCCGACTGCCACCGCGTCCTCGCCACCTGCCCGCGCCCGCGCCACGTCATCATCCCCGTCCTCACCGCCCGCGCCGCCGCCGCCGAGCTCCGCTCGATCAACTCCGGCAGCCTCCGCGCCGCCATCCTCTTCGGCCCCGAGCGCGCAGGGCTCGACACCGAGGACCTTGCCCGAGCCGACACCCTCGTCCGCTACCCCCTCAACCCCCAGCACATGAGCCTGAACCTCGCGCAGGCCGTGATGATCCTCGCCTACGAGTGGTGGATCGCTGAGGAACCCACGCCTCCCCGCGCCTTCATGACCAACGAGACCCGCGTCGCCACCAAGGGCGAGCTGGAGGGCTTCCTCGGCCGCCTCGTGCGCGAGCTCGACGCCTGCGGCTTCCTCTCGAACCTTCCCAAGCGCCCAGGGATGGTCCGCAACCTCCGCCACCTCTTCGAGCGCGGCGAGGTGACGGAGCAGGAGCTCCGCACCCTCCACGGCGTCGTCACCGAACTCTCCCGCGGCCGCGTTGCCCGAGGCGGCCCGGCCGCGCCCGAACCGGGGACCACCGATCCCGGAACGGTGGACCCCCAGATCGACGGTTAGCCATCCGCCCGCCCGCCGTGCCAGTCTGCCGGCATGGAAACGACTAGGACTCCGGGCGACGTGCAGGGGGGTGACCGCCGCCCCATCGCCGCGCGCAACACCGGCCCCGCCAACGCCCTCGCCGCCTGGCTGATCGCGCGCCGCGCCTCGCCCAACGGCATCTCCGCCGCCGGCATGGTGGCGGGCCTCCTCGCTGGCCTCGCACTCGCCGGCACCGCCTGGTGGCCCGGCGTCGCCCGCTCCCTCTGGATTGCGGGCGCCCTCCTCATCCAGCTCCGTCTGCTCGCCAACCTCATGGACGGCATGGTCGCCATCGGCCGCGGCGTCGCCTCCCCGGTGGGCGAGCTCTGGAACGAGGTTCCGGACCGCGTCTCCGACACAGCCGTCCTCCTCGGCCTCGGCATCGCCGCGGGCAGCCCCGCCTGGGGCCTCGCTGCCTCCCTCGCCGCCATGGCCACCGCCTATATCCGCACGACGGGCCGCGCGGCCGGCGCGCCGAGCGATTTCCGCGGCCCCATGGCGAAGCAGCAGCGCATGGCCCTCGTCACCGCCCTGGCGGTCTGGTGCGCCCTCACGCCCCTCTCCTGGCAGGGCGCGCTCCCGTTCTGGGCGCTGATCGCGATTACCTCCCTTGCCGCGGTCACCGCCCTCCGCCGACTCCAGGGCACCGCCCGCGCGCTGAGGGCGCACGCATGATCCCCTACCCCGAGGGCGGCGTCTTCGCCCACCCCGTCACAACCGGCATCATCCTCGCGACCCTCGCGGTTCTCGCCGTATCGGGCCTCGCCATCCTCTGGCTCTCGCGCTCCGGCCGCGCGAAGCCGGAATTCCGGCGGGAACTCTGGCTCCGCTGGGCCTCCTGGTGCGTGTTGCTCCCGCTGATGCTCGGTCCCGTCCTCGTCGGACGCGTGCCGACCATCCTCGCCGTCACGATCCTCTCGCTTGCCTGCTACCGCGAGTACGCCCGCGCCACCGGCCTCTTCCGCGAGCGCGTGTTGAGCCTCGTCATCGTCCTCGGCATCCTCGCCGTGAACTTCGCGGCGCTCGACCACTGGTACGGCTTCTTCGTCGCCCTCTGGCCGCTTACCGCCTGCGCGCTCGCCGTCTGCACCATCCCGCTCGACCGTCCCGCCGGCTACATCCAGCGCACGGCACTCGCCATCCTCGCCTTCATGCTCTTCGGCGCGGGCCTCGCTCATCTCGGCTACATGGCGAACGACCCCGGCTACCGCCCGCTCGTCCTCCTGCTGCTCACGGCCGTCGCGCTGAACGACGTCGCGGCCTTCACCTGCGGCAAGCTCATCGGCGGCGCGAAGCTGCTGCCCGCCACCAGCCCGAACAAGACTGTCTCCGGCGCGATGGGCGCGGTCGTCGTCACGACCACCCTCGTCGCCCTGGTCGGCGCCGCTATCTTCCGCGGCACGCCGCTCGCCAACCCCGTCTGGCTGATCGCCATGGGCGCGCTCGTCAGCGTGGCCGGGCAGGCGGGCGACCTCCTCCTCTCCTCCATCAAGCGCGACCTCGGCATCAAAGACATGGGTACGGTCCTGCCCGGCCACGGCGGCGTGCTGGACCGCTTCAACTCGCTCCTCCTCGTCGCGCCCGCCGTCTTCCATCTCGTGCAGTACTTCGTCGGCTTCGGCCTGACGTCCCCTGTCCGCTCCATCACCGGCTGAGCGCCACCGCCATGGACTGGAACCTCCGCCCCGCCCGCGATCTCGGCCTCACCCCCGCCGACCGCCTCCGCAGCCTCGGGCGGGAGCCGGGCCTGGTCGGCCTCGCCGTCAACACGGCCTGGCGCCGCGCCGTGCGTGCCTACCTCCGCACCGCCCACAGCTTCCGGATCGAGGGCCAAGACAACCTCCCGCGCAGCGGCCCCTTCGTCATGGTCGCCAACCATGCGAGCCACCTCGACGCCCTCGCCCTCTCCGCCGCCCTCCGCGGCCCCGCCGCCCGCCGCGCCCATGCCCTGGCGGCCGGGGACCTCTTCTTCGCCAACAGCGCCCGCGCCGCCCTCTCCGCCTACGCGATCAATGCGCTGCCCGTATGGCGCGGCCGCAGCCGCCGCGGCGATCTCGACACCATGCGCGCCCGCCTCGCCGAGGACTCCCTGGCCTACATCCTCTTCCCCGAGGGAACCCGCAGCCGCACCGGCGAGATGGCCCCCTTCCAGCCCGGCCTCGGCATGCTCGTGGCCGGCACCGACATCCCCGTCGTCCCCTGCTGGCTGGAGGGCGCCCGCGAGGCCTGGCCCGCCCAGTCTCGCCTGCCCAGGCCCGGCAGCCCGCTCACCCTCACGATCGGCTCGCCGCTCCACTTCCCGGAGACGCGCAACGACCGCACCGGTTGGGAGGCGGTTTCCTCACAGGCCGAAGCGGCCGTCCGGGGGCTCGCTCCCTTTCGGCAAGGCGGCGCCCAGACTGCTCCGGGCGGGCAAAAGCCACCCGAACCAGCCTAGCGCCCGCGGATCGACTCCCCCGCCATCAGCCGCTTCAGCGTCCGCTTTCCCATCGCATACCCGATCCACCCCGCGATCGGCCCGGCCGGGATCACCAGCACCCAGCCCGCATGGGCGTTCTGGGTCACCATCCCCAGGCCGACCGCCAGCATCAGTCCCCCCACCAGCGCCCCGAGGACCCCGGCCGAGAGCCCAAGGAGGAGGATTTCTTCGCGCATGCCCATGCCGCCCGGTATGGCACCGCCCCGCGCTTTGGCAAGGTTGGTTTGACAAGCGCGCCGCCATCGCCTATCGGCCGCGCTCTTCCCGGGAACGTGGACGTGCCAAGGGGCCTTTGCCCCGGAACGGCGCGCGCCCGCCTTCGGCAGTTCCGCCGAAGGACTACCAGGACAACACCACGGGCATCGGCCACACCGCGAATGCGGGGGCGTAGACCCGGACCTCACTGAAAGGACCCGGCGCATGACCAAGCGCGCGGAAAGCAAGTACAAGATCAACCGCCGCCTCGGCGTGAACCTCTGGGGCCGCGCCAAGTCCCCGATCGCCAAGCGCGAGTACGGCCCCGGCCAGCACGGCCAGCGCCGCAAGAACAAGCCGACCGACTTCGGCATCCAGCTGATGGCCAAGCAGAAGCTCAAGGGCTACTACGGCAACATCGGCGAGAAGCAGTTCCGCAAGTACTATGATGAGGCCGTGCGCCGCCGTGGCGATACCTCCGAGAACCTGATCGAGCTGCTCGAGCGCCGCCTGGACGCGGTGATCTACCGCATGAAGTTCGCGGTCACCCCCTTCGCGTCCCGCCAGTTCGTCAACCACGGCCATATCACCGTGAACGGCAAGCGCGTGAACATTCCCTCCTACCTCGTGAAGGATGGCGACATCATCGAGGTGAAGGAGAAGTCGAAGGGCCTGACCGCCGTGCTCGACGCCGCCCAGTCCGCCGAGCGCGACGTGCCCGAGTACATCCAGGTGGACCACCGCCAGATGAAGGGCAGCTTCGTGCGCGCCCCCAAGCTGTCGGACGTGCCCTACCCCGTGCAGATGGAACCGAACCTCGTCGTCGAGTTCTACTCGCGCTGATGGGTTCGCGTTGAACCCTGCGCCTATCGCAGCGTTGCCCGGACGGCCGGAGGGGATACCCTCCGGCCGTCCTCGTTTTCAGGGAATCGCCCGCGTGCAGCAGGACCACCTCCGCCGCCTCCTCTGCCTGCTCCTCCCCTGGGCGCAGATCATCGTCGCCTTCCTGCCGGCGCTCGGCATGGGCACTTCCATGGCCGCCGTCGCGGCCGCCTCGCGAACCCCGGTCGTCCCGGCCGGCTACGCCTTCTCCATCTGGACCCTTATTTTCGCCCTTGCCGTCGCCTACGGCGTGTGGCAATTTCTTCCTATCAACCGCGGCAGCTCCCTCGCGCAGCGCACCGGCTGGCCGCTCGCGGGCGCCTTCGCCGCCAACACCCTCTGGGAATTCATCTCCCAGCTCTCCGCCAGCGTCGGCTTCGGTCTCTTCCTGATCATCGTCATCGGCACGGCCTGCGCGCTCACGGCCCTCTTCGTCGCGCGCAACACGCCGGAGGCAGGCCTCGGCGCCCGCTGGATCGTCACCCCGCTCACCGGCCTGCTGGCGGGCTGGCTCACGGCGGCCAGCTTCGTGAACCTCTCCACGGCCGCCCGCACGGCCGGGATGATGCCGGAGCACGGCATCGGCGCGACCCTCTTCGCGGTCGTCATCCTGCTTGCGGCCGGCGGCGCCGCAGCCGCCATCGCCTGGCTCCTCCGCCGGGATGCCGCCTGGTTCGCTGGCGCGGTCGGCTGGGCCTTCCTGGCCGTGATCGCGGCCAATCTAGGCATTAACCAGGTGAACATCCCGGCCGCCCTGGCCGCCGCCGTCATGCTCGCCCTCGTCGCCGCCGTCACCTGGCAGCGCCGCCGCGCGACGACGCTCGCCGCCTAGCCGCCCCGCCGTAGCCGCGGCAGTACCAGCAGCGCCACCACCAGCAACTGCCCCGCCGCGAGAAGCTGCGGCAGCAGCCAACTGCCCGTCAGCGTCACCAGCGCCGCGAAGATCGCTGGTGGGATGAGGTAGCCGAGGAAGCAGAGCGTGCTCGACCCCGCCGTCGCCTCCGCGATCCGCCCGGGCGGCGAGAGCCGCGCGACCTCCGCCTGGTAGATCCCGTTCCAGCTCGCCACCAGCGAGCCCGCGAGCCCGCCGATCGCGAGCGTCGGCAGGAAGCCGAGGGGAGGGAGCAGCACGAAGACCGCCACGACAGCCGCCCCGCCTAACCCCTGGCCGATGAGGTTCATCGCCGCGTTGCCCGTCCGGTCCGCCGCCCAGCCGAGCACCACCCGCGCGAGCACCCCACCCGCCTGCATGGCCGCGAAGACCATGCCGGCCTCCACCAGCGTCATGCCGTGCGTCTCGGTCAGCCAGGTGACGGCGAAGGCGAAGAAGCAGCCCTGCACGGTCGCGAGCGAGCAGGCGAGCGCCGTCAGCGGGGTCAGCAAAGGGTGCAGGCGCAGCGCCGCGAAGGGCCCGACGATGTTGCGCCGGCTGAACAGTGCGCGCATCCCCACCGGCCGGTCCGGTTCCCGCTCCACATCGAGGGAGGCGCGGCTCGGCTGGATAACCAGGGCCGACACCACCGCGACCCCGACCGCGAGCGCCAGCGCCCCGGGCCAGCCCCAGGCGACCGCCACGGGCGCGAGGACGAGCCCTGCGACCATACCGCCGAGCGGCGCGCCCGCCTGCTTCACGGAAAAGATGAGGGAGCGGTGCCGGGGCGGCGCCGTCGCCGCCAGGATGCGGCTGCCCGCAGGCGGCGTGGGCCCGTAGCCGAGGCCGATCATGACGGAGGCCGCGGCCAGCGCGAGCGTGCCGCCGAGCGAGGCCAGGGCCATGCCCGCCGCCCCGATCAGGGCGCCCGCCTGCAACGTCCTCACCGGCCCGAGCCGGGCGAGGATAGGGCCGCCGAGGATGAGGAAGACGAGCACGCCGAGAGTGCCGAGGGCCGAGAGGTGGCCCGCCGCCTCGGGCGGCAGGCCGGCGCTGCCGGTAAGGAGCGGGGCGAGCACCGGCACGCCCTGGTTCAGGAAGGCCGCCACGGTCTGCATCAGCAGGGTGACGGAAAGGGCGACCTTCCAGGAGGCGCCGGCGAGGCTGCCCGATTTGTCGGGCGGCACGCCGCCGGCCAGGGGGTCAGGCCGCCTGGGAGTGGGGGACGCCGTTCTCGGAGAGCAGCGTCGCCAGCTCACCGGACTGGAACATCTCGGTGACGATGTCGCAGCCGCCGACGAACTCGCCCTTGACGTAAAGCTGGGGGATGGTCGGCCAGTTGGAGAAGGCCTTGATGCCCTCACGGATCTCGCCGTTCTCCAGCACGTTCACGCCCCGGAAGGGAACGCCCATGTGGGAGAGGATCTGCACGACGCGGGCGGAGAAGCCGCACTGCGGGAAGACCGGCGTGCCTTTCATGAAGAGGGTGACGGGGCTCGCGTCGATCTCGGACTTGATCTGCTGGAAGACCGGGTTGTCGGACATAGAGGTGGCTCCTTCTACTCGGGGGCGGAGGTCTGGAGGGCGAGGGCGTGCAGCGCGCCGCCCATGCGGCCCTGGAGGGCCGCGTAGACGATCTGGTGCTGCCGCACGCGAGGGATGCCGCGGAAGCTCTCGGAGATGACCGTGGCGGCGTAGTGGTCGCCGTCGCCGGCCAGGTCCTCGATCGTGATGCGGGCGTCGGGCAGGGCGGCGCGGATGAGCGCCTCGATCTCGGCGGCGGGCATCGCCATGGCGGGGTTCCTCTCAGGCGTCGCGCATGAGGGCGGGAAGGGTGCCCTCATGCGCGGCGCGCAGCTCGTCCAGTGATATGGCGGGATGGCCGGGCAGCGCCAAGGCCCCCGTGGTGCCTGCCGCGCGGGCGATGGTGCGGGCGGGGATGCCGACGGCCTTCGCGGCGGCCAGCAGGGCCGGGGCGTCGGGGGTGGCGCAGAGGTAGCGGGCCTGGTCCTCGCCGAACCAGAAGGCGTGGGGGGGGATGCCCTCCGGCCCGCGCTCGATGTTCAGCCCGAGGTTGGCGGCCAGCGCCATCTCGGCCAGGGCGACCAGGAGGCCGCCGTCGGCGAGGTCGTGGCAGGCGGTGATGGCCCCCGCGAGGATGCGCTCGCGGACGAAGTCGCCGTGGCGGCGCTCGGCGGCGAGGTCCACGGGCGGAGGGGCGCCTTCCTCGCGGCCAGCGATCTCGCGGAGCCAGAGGGACTGGCCTAGATGGCCGCGCGTCTCGCCGAGGAGGACGATTTCCTGGCCAGCGGAGGGGGCGAGGCCGGTGGCCTTGCGGGCGTCCTCGATCACACCGACGCCGCCGATGGCGGGGGTGGGGAGGATGGCCTGCGGCTGCTCGACGCCGCGGGTCTCGTTGTAGAGGGAGACGTTGCCGGAGACGACGGGGTAGTCCAGCGCCAGGCAGGCGGCCTTCATGCCGCGGATGCAGGCGGCGAACTGGCCCATGATCTCGGGGCGCTCTGGGTTGCCGAAGTTCATGTTGTCGGTGATGGCCAGCGGCTTGGCGCCGGTGGCGGTGATGTTCCGCCAGGTTTCCACCACGGCCTGGGCGCCGCCGGTCTCGGGGTCCGCGGCGCAGTAGCGGGGGGTGGTGTCCGTGGTCATCGCCAGGGCGCGGGGGCTGTCCTCGAGCTTGACGATGGCGGCATCGGCGGCGCCGGGGCGGCGGACGGTCCCGCCGCCGACCGTGCTGTCGTACTGGTCCCAGATCCAGCGGCGGGAGCAGAGGTCGGGAGAGGCGATGAGGGTGCGGAGCGCGGCCGGGATGCCCGCCGGGTCCTCGATGGTGGTGGAGTCCAGCAGGGGCTGCTTCGGGGTTTCGGCGGTGGGGCGGCGGTAGAGGGGGGCTTCGGATTCGAGGGGGGCGAGGGGGATGTCGGCTTCCAGCTTGCCGTGGTGGCGCAAGGTGATGCGGCCGGTGTCGGTGATGTGGCCGATGACGGCGAAGTCCAGCTCCCACTTCCGGAAGATGGCCTCGGCTACGTGCTCCTCGCCAGGCTTGAGGACCATGAGCATGCGCTCCTGGCTCTCGCTCAGCATCATCTCGTAGGCGGTCATCCCCTCCTCGCGCTGGGGGACGTTGTCCATCACCAGCTCGATGCCGACGCCGCCCTTGCCGGCCATCTCCACGCTGCTGCTGGTGAGGCCGGCGGCGCCCATGTCCTGGATGGCGACGATGGCGTCGGTCTCCATCAACTCGAGGCAGGCCTCGATGAGGAGCTTCTCGGCAAAGGGGTCGCCGATCTGGACGGTGGGGCGCTTCTCCTCGGCGTCCTCGGAGAACTCCGCGCTGGCCATGGTCGCGCCGTGGATACCGTCGCGGCCGGTCTTGGAGCCGACATAGACGACAGGGTTGCCGATGCCGGCGGCGGCGGAGAGGAAGATGCGGTCCTTCCTGGCGATGCCGACGGTCATGGCGTTGACCAGGGGGTTGCCGTTGTAGGCGGGGTGGAAGTTGACCTCGCCGCCGACGGTCGGGACGCCGACGCAGTTGCCGTAGCCGCCGATGCCGCGGACGACGCCGTCGAGGATTTGCTTCGTGCGGGGGTGGTCCACGGCGCCGAAGCGCAGCGCGTTGAGGTTGGCGATTGGGCGGGCGCCCATGGTGAAGACGTCGCGGAGGATGCCCCCCACCCCGGTGGCGGCGCCTTGGTAGGGCTCAATGAAGCTCGGGTGGTTGTGGGATTCCATCTTGAAGATGGCGGCGAGGCCGTCGCCGATGTCGATGACGCCGGCGTTCTCGCCGGGGCCGTGAATGACCCAGGGGGCCTTCGTCGGCAGTTCCTTCAGCCAGACGCGACTGGATTTGTAGGAGCAGTGCTCGCTCCACATCACGGAGAAGATGCCGAGTTCCGTGAGGGAGGGGTTGCGGCCGAGGATGGTGAGGACGCGGTCGAACTCATCGCCCTTGAGGCCGAAATCCTTGGCTAGGGCGCGGGCTTTCGCCTCGTCCAGCAGGTTCGCGGGGTTCTCGAAGGGCGGGTTCGGCATGGGCGGGTTTTGGGCAGGGGTTTGCTGCTTGTCGAGGGGGCTTTCGGGGGTAGGGGTGGGTGTTGGGCGCATGGCGGTGCTTACGGCCAGGCCAGACGGACCGAGCGGGGGATGCGGGCGCGGCCCCTGGAGGCCTTGAAGAGGTGTTTCAGGGCGCGAAGGCGGGTTTTCAGGGCGGCGATGTCGCGGCGGGTGGTCGGCAGGGTGCCCGGGAGGCTGCGGGCGCAGAAAGCGGACAAATCGGGATCGGGGAGGAGCCAGGGCGGGGCCGGGAGGGCGGAGCGGAGGCCGATTCGGCGGGTGAGGAGGAGGAAGGGAAGGCCGAGGAGGCGGTGGGCGCGGCGGCAGGCGCGGACGATCAGGTGCTCGATGCTGCGGAGGGGGTGGGTTGGCGAGGCTTTCAGCCAGGGCGATAAGAAGGCGTTGCGAGCTATGTCTTCGACAAAGCGCTGCAGCCTGCGGAGGGCCTCGGCGTCGCCGGCGCCGTGCTGATCAGCGGACGCTACCGCCTGGAATACGACCCGGCGGATCCGAATGGTCGCAACATGCAGGCCTACTTCGGCGATGGCGCGGCGCAGTACTCCAATCGATCCCCGATCACCCATCTTCGCGGTGGCGCAAGGGTGCCAACATTTCTGGTTATCGCCGAGTACGACAATCCTGGCCTGGACGTGCGCGGCGCCGAGCTGCTGGCCGCCTTGTGCGAGCGCGACGGCGCCTGCCCTCGCTTCCTGCGCCTGATGGGCCATAACCACCTTTCGGAAGTTGCCGCCTTCAACACGCCTGACGAGCAGCTCGGCCGCGAGGTGCTGAGCTTTATGAGCCAAGGCCGGTAGCGGAATGCACCTGCTGGACTAGGTGCCTACACGCGCTGTTCCCTTTGTCGCAGGTGCGGAGTGCGCCGCTTATCTCCGCACGGTCCTGGATGATGTTGTAGCGCACGCCGGCATGGAGGGTGCTGGCGCTGAGCACCGCGGCGTTCCGCGTCATGTCTGTTTCGCGGCCGACGATGGTCTGTTGGCAACGCGACGCCTGGGATCCAGCGGCCTCCGCTTCCAGGTACAGGGGACGGGCCGCCACTCCCGTGGCGTGACCCGGCATGGCAAGCTGGCGGCATGATCGAGCCCACCCTGACCCGCTCTCTTCGTGTCCGCTCCTACCGGGAGGTGGTCCGCGATGCCGGTCGAACCTTCCGACTGGCACCCGGTGTCGACGTGCGGACCGGGCTGAAGCGGGCTGCCCTGGCGGCCGTCCCGAAGGTGGAGGGCTGGACCATGCGCGTCTTCACGGTCGAGCGGACTGGAGCGGGCGAGCGTGTCGCGACCTTGCTGGATCACCTCGCACGCCGGGAGATGGGCGGTCCTGATTTCACGGCCTCCCTGGCTGCAACCCTCGATGGAGCCTGTGCCGTCCTGGCGATCTCGGCGAAAGACGCCCGGCGCGTCGAACGGGTGAGTTCCGCGCTCAGCGGGGCGGGGGGATAGTCCAGTCCGACCTGGTACAAGCCGCAAGAAAGGCAGGGAGTCCGGCCCAAGGCCGGCCCTCCGGAGCATACTCACGCAGTATGAGCCCTCATTGGCGTGCCCAAGGGGAGGAGGCGGTTGCCACTCTCCTGGAGAACGACGGGCCGTCGCCCTCTCGGGATCCTCATCCACCCAGACCGTCAGCCGGACCCGCCGGATGTCAGGCCAGGAATTACCCGAGGGCGACGGTTGAACATGTTAAGCTGTTCTTAGAACGTGCATGACAAGCTGATGCCCTTGGCTCCCCCCTCGTCCGGGGTGCTTTGCAGCTCATCCAGCCAAAGGCTTTCCTGCATGCGCTACCTGGCACAGAGCCTCGGAAAGGCTCGTGATTACACGCGTCGCGTCGGCATCGTGCCGCGCCTGCTGGTGACGTCGTTGTTGGCCGTAGTGGTGGCGGTGGTGGCGGTGCAGGCCTGGACCCTGCGGGTGGCCTATGACGCACAAATGCAGGCGGTCCAGGGCGCCCTGCACACCAACCTGGCGGTGATGCGCAACGAGTTGAGTGCGATGGGCAGCGACTGGCGCCTGGCTGCAGACGGCAAGCTCTTCCTCGGAGGTCAGCCGCTCAGCGGGCGAGACGACCTCGTGGACAAGATCGGCCGCATGACGGGCGGCGTCGCCACGATCTTTGCCGGTGACACACGGGTCGCGACCAACGTCCGCGGGCCGGACGGCCGGAGGGCGGTCGGCACCAGGCTTGGCGCCGGGCCCGCGCGGGAGGCGGTAATCGGCCGGGGTGAGACGTACCAGGGCACGGCGGAGATCCTGGGCGCCCCGTACCTGACGATCTACGAACCCATCAAGGATGTGGCCGGCCAGCCCGCGGGCATCCTCTTCGTGGGTGTGCCCCTGACCAACCTTCAGGGTGCAGTGACGAGGATGGTACGTGAGGGGCTGCTGGCCGGACTGCTGGTGATCCTTGTCGTCGGGACCGTGCGCTGGCTGGCGCTCCGTTCCTCCATGCGCCCCCTCAGCGGGCTCGCTGCCAGCGTTCGGGACATCGCGGCCGGCAAGCTCGACCAGCCCGCCCCCTGCGCTGATCGTACCGACCAGCTCGGCCAGATCGGGCGTGCTATCGAGGTGCTCCGGGACGGGGCTCTGCGGGCGCGTCAGGCCGAGAAGGAGGCCGCGGCGGAGCGGGCGGCGAAGGACCGCCGAGGCGAGGCCATGGAGCGGCTGACCACGGACTTCGGCACCACAGTCTCGGGCGTCCTCGTCAAGCTGACCGGTTCGGCCGATGGCATGCGCTCTGCCGCCGCCGGCATGGCCGAGGCCGCCGAGAAGACCATGGTGGAAATGGAGAGTACCGTCTCCGATGCGAATGCCTCCTCGCAGAGCCTTGCGACCGTGGCGGCGGCCACGGAGCAGCTGACCGCCAGCGTGAGCGAGATCTCCCGTCAGGTGGGCCAGGCCGCAACTGCGGCTCAGGATGCGGTGGTGCAGGCGAAGAGCACCGACACGACGGTCGCCGGCTTGAGCGACGCGGCCGGCCAGATCAGCGAGGTGGTGCGGCTGATCTCGGACATCGCCGGGCAGACCAACCTGCTGGCGCTGAACGCGACCATCGAGGCGGCGCGTGCCGGGGACGCCGGCAAGGGCTTCGCGGTCGTGGCGGCGGAAGTTAAGCAACTCGCCAACCAGACGGCGCAGGCAACCAGCCGCATTGGCGCTCAGGTGAGTGCGATCCAGTCCGCAACCGGCGAGGCGGTGGAGGCAGTCCGCGGTGTCGCTGCGGCCATCGATCAGGTGAGCGAGATTGCGGGCGCCATCGCCGCCGCGGTCGAGCAGCAGGGCGCAGCCACGCGGGAGATCGCAATCCAGGTGCAGGCTGTCTCCAAGGTGACGGACAGTGCCACCCATGCCATGCGCGATGTGTGCGCGACGGCCGAGCAGTCCGGCACAATCAGCGGCAGGGTTCTTGAGGCGGCCGATCAGGTGGCCGGGCAGTCCGACGGGCTTCGCCAGGACGTGGACCACTTCCTCAACGCCATGCGTGCCGTCCAGGAGGGCGATGGCCGCGGCAGGTACGAGCGCATCCCCGCTGCTGGTGCGCCGGCAAGGCTAAAGTGCGCGACCTACGGCACCGGCTCAGCGATCCTGCGGGACATCTCGCTCGGCGGGGCCTCGCTCGCCTGCGACTGGCCCTGCGATGTCGGTGCTGAGGTCCTGGTCGGTCTTCCCGGGGAGAGCGACTTTGCCTGGGCGCGCATCGTCAACTCGCGAGGAGGGGTGCTGGACGTTGCCTTCCGGCAAGACGTGCCGACACAGGCACTCGTCACCCGCACCATGGAAGGCCTGGTGAACCGCTCGGGCAAGGCTGCCTGAGGCGGTTCCGCTTCTCGGCGGGTCAGCATCCACAGGTCTGCGTTACCGGAAGAGGGCTCTGTCTGGATGCCTCCTGACCTACTTCCGGGTGGCCGCCTGGTTGAGCCTCGCCCGCTGACCCGGAAGTGGCCTTGTCGGTCCTTCCTTGACGCTGCCGAGGGTTCTGTCAGCCCTCGCGCCAGGGAGGGGCTGGACGGCGTTCCTGGCCCTTGGACGACAGATATCTGAAGGTCCGCGGACGTTGGTGCATTCTCCAACGAGCCATCGGCCGCCGCGGTAACCTGGTCAGGGCCATGCTCAGCGAACACCGAGACATGCGGGTTCTTAGGTTAGGGTAAGTCGGTCAAGCGCATGACGTCCGAGCGGGTCACCGCGAGCAGTCAGCGCCCTATCCTGCAGGCGATCCGCTCGACGCTGAGCCGCCATGTGAAGGGCCGTACCAGCCGCCGCAGAAATCGCGGACTGGAGCAAGATCATCGCGGTATTGACCAGATCCTGCAGCAGGTTCTCCCGGCTGCATGAGGCCTGCAGCAGCAACGTTATGAGCGGGGCACCATTTCCACTCCAAGCCATTCCCCAGGTCAAATGATCATGCTATCCAAGTGCTCGCGTTTTCGTGAAAACAGGCCGGGTATGGTTCGACTTCTCTTGCTCACCGCGATCGCTGCGCTCACCTTTCCTCTTGGGGGATGCATCAGCATGCCCCTTACCGGGAGCAGCGGAAGCGGCTTCACGAGCGTCACCGAGGCCGGCGCCCGGCTCACCTCCGTCGAGGCTGGGAACACCGCGGCCTGCCAGCGTCTGGGGCAGGTCGAGGCTCACCCGCCTTACATGCTGCCGACCGACGCGCCGAACACGCTGCGCAACAGGGCGGCGGATCTCGGCGCCGATACCATCGTCTACACCAACCTGCTCGTCGGTACTGCAAAGGCTGACGCCTTTCGGTGCGGCGCACGGTGAGTGCCGCCGTCGATGGCCAAGCTGAACCGCTCTTAAGGAAACCGCTTGTGCTCACTCTCTTGCCGCGGATCGCCATGTGCACCGCATTGGTAATCTCCCTCTCCGGCTGTGGCGGAGCAAACGGCATCGCCATGCGAGGCAACCCGTCCGCGAGGGAGCTCGTCGAACGTCGCGAGCGGGAGACCCGCACGTACGCGCACAACGAGGCTGCTGTCCTGACTGCGGCGGGCCAGGTGGCCCAGGAAGATGGCTGCCAGATCGTCGTGGAGGAGCAGGCGATCGGGGTCGTGGGGGGGCTTAACCGTCGTGAGATGAGCGATGGGCAGATGGCAGGGCAGGTTGCCGCCGGAATTGCGCTCGCCGTTCTCCTCGGACCGGCAAGTGCCGGACCTGTCGTGGCTCGCACGGACCGGCGCTACACGATTGTCTCCACACCGCTGCCAGGCGGCGGAACACGTCTCCGCCTCACCGTGGAGGGCCGGGAGCAGCACACCAGCGGCAGTGAGCTCGTGATGATATCCGGCACAAACTCTGCGTACAGCAGCTTCTTCGACCGCGTCGCGGCACGGCTCGCTGCCCAACCAGCCCTCAACGGAGGACGCACATGAGCCGGACAATCCTCCGAAACGCCACGCTTCTCCTCGCACTGGCCGGTACAGCGTGCGTCATGCCACCGGCGGAAAGGGCGGCGCTTCCCGTCGAGCGCAGTACTGCTGACGTCAGCGGCATGCAGAACCGGCTTTTCGACACCTCCGACGCCACCCGGGTCATGCGCGGCATCGTGTCGACCTTGCAGGACCGCGGGTACCGCATCGCTGAGGTTGACCGGGCTCGTGGTCGGGTCACCGCCACGCGCGGTTCGGCCACTCGCCTTGTCGTCCAGCAGCAACCCGCGGGTGAGGGTCGTATCCGTGTCACAGCCGACAGCTATGCCCGCTGGGACGCGAAGGACCAGCAGGTGGATGCGGCCGAGTACTACGAGGTCAACCTCTTTGCTCCGCTCGGCGAAGCTCTAGGACTGCCCGCTTTGGGAGTGCCTGCCGGCGCCTCTTCCTGAGTGCATCGTTCATCGCGGTCAGGGTGCCAGTCGGGATGCGCATGAGGCGCTGTACCGAAGTGCCCCAGCAGGCACTCAGGCTGGCCGTCCTCGGTCACTTGGTTCTGCTGGGAGCTTGCTCGACCCCGGCGGATGGCGCGACGCGCCGGGTACAGCCGGAGTGCGTGTTCGATGAAAGCGCGACCGCCCCATTACAGGGTAGCTCAAGCCTGAATGTGGCGGACGAGATCAATGGTAAGCCGGTGGTCCTTGAGGTGAGTACCGGCCTCGGGCTGACCAGTCTTCTTCCCGACGTCGCCAAGCGGCTTGGATTACCGGAGGACCCGCGCCGGCAGTCCAGCTACCCGAGCCCTGGAGGGCCGGTAACCCAGCGGAACGTACTCAGCAGGAGCATCCTGGCGTTGGACCATGAGTGGTCCGGGCGCAGCTTGGCGGTGCGCCCCTTCTTCGGTCATGCCGGTGGGCGGCCCGGCTTTGACGGTGTTCTCGGCGCCGACCTGCTGCGGGAGGCGGAACTGGAGATTGATCTACCTGCCCACCGCATCGCGTTTCACCGGCCCCTGAACTGCCGCCCTGGCGCCCCGCCTTGGGCACCCGCAGCGAGCGCACCGGTAGAGCTCCGCGGCCTCGGGGTGCCGGTGATCACTGTCCGGGTGAATGGCCAACCTGTGAGTGCAAGGATCCAGTCAGGCGATAATGCCACCAGCATGACGGAGGCGCTCGCGAGCCGCCTAGCGCTGGGAAATGCAACTGGGCGTCGGACGCGTTCCTTCGGCTCCGATCCGGCCGGACGCGCAGGGCGCGAGTATCGTCTCGACGAGATCGCCGTTGGGGATGAGGTGCTGCGCGACCAGCTCGTCGTCGTCACTCCGGGCCTGGGAGGTTCAGAGGAGCAGATGATCCTCGGTCAGGACTGGCTGCAGCGCCGCAAGGTCTGGTTGTCATTCATCAACCGCTGGCTGTTTCTCGGGCCCGTCTCCAAGTGATGCTGGGTCTGGCAGGACCAGTTGCTGAACGCGGTCCTGCTCCGCGCTGCCAATCCGAGACCCAGCGAACCCGATAAACCAGGCCAGGCAAACCCGGTCGGCCGCTCCGCCTCCGGGCTGCTCTCGCGAGCACCCTCGTCGCTGGGCTGGAACTTGCTCCGGATGCAGGGATCGTGGTCACGTGGTCCTGGCCGTTTGGCGCTATTGTTCTTCACGCAGCAGCCGCCTGCCGATGGCATATGATGGAACGCTCCTGTGAATGACGCCGCCCATCCGCAGACCTTCCCGGACAGGCGGCTTGGAAGGAAGGCATCGCGGCCACGCCAGGCAGGTGCAGGTCGCGGCGCCGTTGGTCGTCTGCTTGCGTCCTGGCTGACCGTCCTCGCTGCAGGACTGGCGTTCACGGCAACGGCTTCCTACTCGCAGCTCTCCAGTAGCTTCGAGGCGGAGGCCCGGACGCTGCACCGCGTGGTGTCCCAGCGGGCCGATCAGCACGACGCCTTCCTGACCAGCTTCTCGGCCGTGCTGGTTTCCCCTGACGCCCCCCTTCAGGTCGCGCGCGCGGTCGCCGAAGCGGTTCAACGGTTCTACCCCCGCATCACGGCAGTCGGGGCCATCGCCTTCGCCGACGTGCCCCGCCACCTCTTCTCCACGCAGGAGGCCCTTTCGGGCAACCTCGTTCCCGGCACGGTCGCCGATGCGGTGCGGCCGCTCGCTCCGGGCCAGTCTGGCCTGGTCACGCCCGAATGTGGGGAGAGGGGACATTATACCCTCGTGAAGCGGCTCCCTCCAGCGGCCGGGGCGGATGCGCTGACGATGCGGGTGGATGCGGCGCGCCTGGTCGAACCGGAGGCGCCCTTTGCCGAGGGGACCGCGCTGACCCTCCGGGATCCGCAGGGCCGCCCCTGTTTCGAGGGGCAGGCGGGGGTGGCGAAGGCTTCGGGCTTGCCCCCATTCGTCTTCGAGAAGCCGCTCGGCAGCCGCTCGCAGCCGCTGGTGCTGCGCGTTACCCGTACGCCGTCCCTGGCCGAGCTCCTCTCGCCTGCGTCGCTTCTCCTGGTGGGGCTGGGTGGCACGGCGGCGGTTGGGGTTGCCGTGCTCGTCCTGCGAGCGCGGCGTCTGGCGCGTGAGGCGGTGCAGCGTGCCCAGTTGGGCGAGCATGAGGTGAGGCTCGCCCATGCCATGCGCGTGAACGCCGTGGGCGAGATGGCTTCGGGCATCGCGCATGAACTGGCGCAGCCGCTCACGGCCGTGCTGAGCCAGAGCCAGGCCGGGCTGCGGTTGGCCCGTGCCGCGCCGGAGACGCCCGAGGCGGTAACGGGGGTGCTGGAGGCCAATGTGCGTCATGCCAAGCGCGCCGGCGCCATCCTTTCCCGCCTGAGCGCCTATGTGTCGCGCCGGGAGCCGCAGGCACGGCCGATGATGGTCAATGCCTGCGCGCAGGGTGTTGCGGAACTCATTCGGCGCGATCTGGATGAGCGGGGCATCTCCCTTGTTCTGGAACTCAGCCTGGCGGAGCCCTGGTGCCTCGCCGATCCGATTTCCATCGAGCAGGTCGTGCATAATCTGGTCCGCAACGCCGCCGATGCCGTGCGGGATCTGCCGGAGGAGCGTCGGGTGATCCGCGTCTCGACCTCTACCGAGGGCCAGGAGGCGGTGATCCGCGTCGTGGATGGAGGGAAGGGCATCGCGCCCGAGCACCTGCCGCGCGTGTTTGAGCCGTTCTTTACGACGAGGCCCGATGGCATGGGGCTCGGCCTACCGCTCTGCGAAAGGCTGGTGGAAGCCGCGGGCGGGCGTATCGCGGCGGAAAGCCTGCCCGGCGCTGGCACGACGCTGACCGTTCGGCTGCCGTTGATCGCGCAGCCCGCCGAGGTCGTGGCGTGACGAGAAGAGGATGACGAAGCCGATGCGGCGCGTGTTTCTGGTCGACGACGATGACGACGTGCGCGATGCGCTCGGGCTGCTGCTGCGCACGGCCGGCTTCACGGTCGAGACCTATGCGAGCGCGCTTGCCTTCCTCGGGCGGCCCGACAGGAGCGCCCTGGGATGCCTTGTCGCCGATGTGCGGATGCCGGGCCTGTCCGGCTTGCAGCTCCTGGAGCGGCTGGCGGCCGAGGGAGACCGGCTGCCGACCGTGGTGATCACCGGCCATGGTGATATCAGCGCCTGCCGGCGCGCGTTTCGCAGCGGTGCCGTGGATTTCCTGACCAAGCCCGTTGACGAGCAGGCCCTGATCGAGGCCGTGGAGGCTGGTCTTGCGCGGCTTCAGGCGGAGCGCCCGGGCGGGGGGGGCGACGACGAGATGCAGGTGAGATTGCGGCAGGTGACGCCGCGCGAGCGGGAGGTTCTCGACATGGTTGCCGCCGGATGGAGCACCAAGGAGATTGCGCGCGCGCTTGAACTCTCCCCGCGCACCGTGGAAACCCATCGGGCCAATCTTGGCGCGAAGCTCGGCACAGGCTCGGTTGCGGAGATGGTGCGCATCGCGCTGGCCTATCCGGGGCCGGCCACTCCGTAGAACTACGGAGCGAAGCTACCGAGACGCACCGATGCCGCGCGGCCGCAGGGAACGGTATGAGGAGATCCCACGCCGGAACCAACCGGCCAGATCAGGGTGTCCCATGCTGAACATTCGGCTTGCTGTCGCCGCCGCGGCTGCTCTTTTCCCCGCCCTGGCAGGCGCACAGGCGCTTCAGGAACGCAACATGCCGCTGGCGGCCGCGCAGAGCATTGCGCAGGGTGCAGTCGAGGCTTGTGCCGCCAAGGGCTTCAACGTCGCCGCCGCGGTGGTGGACCGGGCCGGGGTGGTGCGCGCGCTGCTCCGCGCCGATCGCGCAGGGTCGCACACGCCGGACGCGGCTCGAGCCAAGGCCTTTACCTCCGCCTCGCTCCGCAACGGCACGGCGGCGGTCGCCGATGCCGTGGAGAAGAACCCCGCCCAGCGTAACCTCGGGCAGATCCAGGGCTTTCTGTTGCTTGGCGGCGGGCTGCCCATCCGGGTTGGGGACGAGGTGATCGGTGCAGTGGGCGTGGGCGGGGCGCCCAACGGGCAGCTTGACGAGGAATGCGCGAAGGCCGGGATCGACAAGGCCCAGGCAAGCCTCGGCTGAGGCAGCGGCATCAGCAGGGCCAGGGTTTTCGGCATCGCCGTCATCCTGGCCCTGGTGGCTGCCTGTCCCGCCGCCCGGCAGGGCAGAGTTGGATGCCCATCGGGGCTTGCGCGCTGCCGCAGCCAGGGATGACGCGGCGGAGATTGCGCGCCTTGCCGGGGCGGGCGTGGGTCTGGATGCTTGAGCCCCAGCCGGGCGAACGGCCCGATTGCTACCGCCTGAACGTCTCCCCGGGCCAGGCGATCATCCGCGACACGGCTTTGGTGCTCACCTGCGCCCTTTTGCGGCATGAGAAGGCGGATCCAGATTTACCGCGGGTTCCGCCACCGCTTGGCGGGTTCGGGCGTCGGCCTGGACGTGGTGGCCGGCGCCGGACTGAACCAGGGCACTCCTCGCTTCCAGGTCGCATGGGCTGTGCCGTGGGCGTTCAGCCAAGGCGGGCCGTGAGGACTAGGAGCGGCAAAGGGCCAGACGCCGAGCTAAGCCCCAAGGAAGGATACCGTACCCTCCCGGCATGCAGCTTGAGCTCTCCCGCTGCGTTCCCTAGTGCAACGAAGGTGGAGTGCCAGTGCCGTGGTCCTGTCGCTGAGGTGCGCCAATCCTGCGGCGGCCCGCTCATACGCAAGCCTGCCTGTGCTGTTGCTGTCGGTCATCGCACTGACCTGTGCGAGTGCTCCCTGCTTCGCGCAAGCCCGGCCCGACACAGGCAGCAGTGGTCAGTTGTGGTTCGATGCAACTCAGCTGCCCTCGTTCACAGGAGTCGTGGAGCGCTTCCTGGTGAACCCACGTGGCGAAGTGGATGCTCTGCTTCTTCGCGAAGGGCCACAAGTCTCCTTCCCCCCTGATGCGGCCGACGAACTCCGCCACGTCGCGGTACCGGGGCGCCCCCTGATAGTCTGGGGCGTCCGGGCCCGCAGCGCGCCCGTCATCACCATGCTTGCGTTCGCACCCAACGCCGAAACCACGCCGATGGTCCTCGAGCGCTTCTACTGGAGACGGTCTGGACCAGGGGTAAAGGAGGGGGCGACGCGCCTGTCAGTCGCTGGTGCTGTTCGCTCCCCCTACTATGCACCACAGGGGGAGGTCATTGGTGCGGTTCTTGAGGATGGAACGGTGGTGCTGTTGCCGCGCGGCGCCATGACGGCGGACATAGCTCGTCGGCTGTTCAAAACGGGTCTCCGTCTCGAAGCCGAAGGTTTGGGATACCAAGGCGAGGTTGGCCGTGCCGTGCTGGCGGATCGGCTGGGGGAGCCGGGCGCCGTGCAAGCTGTGCCTAGTGCCGAACCTGGGGCGGGTCCCGCCTCCGAGCCGCCCCAGATGAATCGTTGATGCCATGAGCGAGCGCGATAAAGCTCCGGGCGAGATGGAAGATGAGGAGGGTGTCAATCGGGAGGGCTTCATTCGGCGTTTCTGGCGTCTGGCTCGCGGCTACTACACAGGAGACGAGCGCCGTTCCGCCTGGTTGCTCACCGCAGGGGTCATCGGGCTGACGCTGCTGCAGATTGGCATCCAGGTCAGGTTCAATCTCTGGAACCGTGACTTCTTCAATGCCTTGGAGGCGCGCGACAGGTCCGCCTTCTACGGCCAGATGGGTACCTTCCTGCTGCTTACCACCGCCAGCATGGTGGTCGCCGTCTTTCAGCTCTACGTCCGCCAGATGTTGCAACTTCGCTGGCGGGAGTGGTTGGTCTTTCGCCTGCAGGCGCGCTGGCTGGCGGGTAGCCGCCACTACCAGATGAACTTCCTGCCGGGCAGCGCCGACAACCCCGACCAGCGGATCAGCGAGAACACGCGCTGGGCGACGGCCATGGCCGTCGACATGGCAGTGGGGCTCTTCCAGTCGGCGGTGATGCTCATCTCCTTCGTGGGCATTCTTTGGACGCTGTCCGGCCCGCTGATCGTCGCCTTCGGCAGCAATGAGTTTGCGATCCCGGGCTACATGGTGTTCGCCGCGCTCATCTATGCGCTGATCGGCTCGACCCTGACCTACTTCATGGGTCGGCCCATGGTGGACATCAACATCCGCCGTAACGAGGCGGAATCCGACCATCGCTTTGCCCTCATCCGCATTCGCGAGAACAGTGAAGGCGTCGCCCTCATTCGAGGGGAAGGAGACGAGGATCGCGGCCTGCGCCGGTCGTTCTCCCACGTCGTCTCGGTCATGAAGGACCTCATGCGAAGCGAGCGGCGGCTGATGTGGCTCACCTCGGCCTATGGCATGGTGGCCGGGGTGTTCCCGATCCTGGTCGCCAGCCCGCGCTACTTCGCCGGGGCGATCACGCTCGGTGTTCTTATGCAGATCGGTTCCGCGTTTGCGGAAGTGACGCGAGCCCTGAACTGGTTCGTCGACAACTTCCCGCGCATCGCTGACTGGCGATCCCACCTTGAGCGCGTGGTCGCGCTTGAGGACAGCCTCGATGCAGCCGACGTCCTGGACGCAGGGGAGGTTCGGATCAGCGTCATCGAGGGCCCTCTGCCGGATGGGCGAGAGGTTCTGGCCTTCCGTGATCTCCAGATCGCGCAGGCCGACGGCAACATCCTGGTCGGTGAGGCGAATGCGGAGATCCAGGCCGGCGAGAAGGTCCTGATTGTTGGGGAAAGCGGTACCGGCAAGTCGACCCTGTTCCGGGCCATCTCCGGCGTGTGGCCCTGGGGCTCCGGTGAAATCCGGGTGCCGCCGCGGAACCACATGATGTTCATGCCACAGCGTCCCTACCTGCCGCTCGGGACACTCCGCGGCGCCATCGCCTATCCTGCTGCCCCCAAGAAGTTCCCGGACGCGGCCGTGATAGCTGCCCTGGAGCGCTGTGGTCTGGCGCACCTGACAGGCCGCCTGGACGAGGACGAGCGGTGGGACCGGATGCTTTCTCTGGGTGAGCAGCAGCGGCTTGCCTTTGCCCGCCTGCTTCTCCATCGCCCGCGCTGGGTCTTCATGGACGAGGCCACGGCCGCGCTGGACGAAACCAACCAGGACGCGATGATGGGCCTGTTTCGGGAGGAGCTTTCCGGATGTGCCCTTGTCTCGATCGGCCACCGGCCGGGCCTTGATCTTTTCCACGACCGTACGCTGACCCTCATGCGGTCCCCCGATGGCGCCAGGCTGACGGCGCCGCAGCAACAGCGCATGGTCAGTGCACGCCGGCGGCGTGGCGGCGCGGGTCCGGTGACCGTGGCGCGCCGCGGAGTGGCACGCATCCTGAGAGGCCGCCCGCGGCGAACATGACCTTTCGGGAAGGCGAAGTTGCCTCTGCTCCAGGGCAAGGCAATTCCGTTTCTCCGATCGCCGGCGAGTGCTGGGTTTAGAGTGCTTTCGTCTCCTGACTCATATCGTGGCGTTGGAGCGGCCTACGCTCTTGCCGCGAGGTGGCTGCGGAAAGTGGCTTGCACCAATTTTCTGGGTGACGATGCAAGGAGGCGGCGCGGCGGAACTGTACCGCCCAGCGTCAACGGTGCTTGCTGATGGTATCGTGTCGCAATCTCGTTCCAGAGGTCCAGCATCAACGCTGGTGAGCTTCACCATGGAAAGGCTAGACCGGTACGCGCGGCCGTTCACCTCAGCGCGCACACCACGAGCGGTTGGCACCGTGCGTGCGACTGCACGACGCCGCATGGTCGTGACACCGGCGCCAGTCGGCTGGAAGCGAACCACTTCACGGTGCTTGAAGCGGTTGAGAATTTCGAGCCACGCAAGCGCACATAGTCGAGGGGTGACTGCACAACGGCTCGTGCGGTCGCTCACCGCCGCGTGGAGGCGTTCCAGGATTGCAGGGGTTAGTTGAAATGAGGGGCTGTGTTGCGTTGATCGGTTTGGCGGTCTGGGTGGGTCAGGTTCCTGGGGAGGCAACCCGTCCTCCTCCCGCACAGCGCTGCTCGCCGGTTCGGCCAAGCTGCCCCTCGCAACCTTGCTATTTGGCAACGTGGGGGAGAGAGTGATGGACAGTGTGCAAAACGGGCAGGGAGGCGCCGGGGATCCGGGGCGGCGCGCTCATCCGCCACTTCCCTCCACGCCCGGGGAACTTGTCACCGTCGTGGCCCACTTTCACCGGGCTGAGATCGCGCGGATGGCAGGGTGGAGGTCGCGCATCGACCTGACCACCAACTGGGCCATTACGGTCGTCGCAGGCATGCTCTCCGTCTCGCTCTCGACGCCGAACGCGCACCACGGCGTGCTCCTTTTCGCCATGGTGCTTGTTCTGCTGCTGCTCTCCATCGAGGCGCGGCGCTACCGCTTCTTCGACGTCTACAGGACGCGCGTGCGGCGGCTGGAGCGGAACTACTACGCGCAGGTCTTCGCTCCGCGGCCGGATGCGGAGGACGAGTGGGCGGGGCAGATTGGGGAGGACCTCCGCGAGCCACGCTTCCAGATCTCGCGCAGGACGGCGATGTCGCGCCGGCTCCGCCGGAACTACTTTCCGATGTTCCTGGTGCTGCTGGCCGCCTGGGTCCTGAAGATATCCTCCTCCTGGCTGTTGCAGGACGCAGCGCCGGTGGACCCGGCCAGACCCGTGCCAGGCTTCATCCAGAACCTGGCGCTCGGGCCAATCCCCGGCTGGGCGGTGCTTGCCGCGGTGGCCGCGTTCTACCTGTGGCTCACCCATGAAACCTTCCGGAGCGGGAGGAAATCCGGCGAGCTGCTGCATGGGGATGTGCATGTCTGACCCTGGACGCTCGTAATGCAGGCCCGCGCGCCCGCGGCAGTCTAGCGTCGCGACATGCGCGCGCGGGATCGCTCAGGAGGGGCGCACTGCCTCGCACCGATTGCTACGAGGCGCCGTCGTTGCCTCAGGATGTTTGTTGAGCGCATCCGGTGGAGGCGCGGGTTCAAGACCTTCCCCTCGGCCGAGCGCTTCTGTCGCTTCAACGACGAATGGAGCGACCAAATCCGTCCTCGCATCCGTCACGACCAGCATGTTCCTGCCAGCCGCCTTCGCATGCTTCATCTTCGTCGTGCGGCCACCGCGCTCGCCATCCTTGAGGCAGCCTGATCCGACAGCATCAGCCGGCGTGCGGATGCATCTCTGGTGCGAGCGCTTACAGGACCATCGGGAGACGTTCCTGGACGCTCGGGGTGCTCGTTCTGTCTTGTGGAACGATTGCGGCCGTTGGGAGTTTGATCGGCAGGAGCACCGAAGCCCGGGCTGCGGTCGGCGGGTTTCCTGGGTGGAGGGCGCGGGCATGGTGTGGCTGCGGTGGGCGGCGGTGGTGGTGCTGGGGGCGCTGATAGCAGGGTGTTCGGCGCCGCCCGACCTGCCGACGGGGGAGCGGGCGCTGGTCGCGGGACGGACCTATGTCGTCACGGGGGCGTCGAGCGGCCTCGGGCGCGGCGTGGCGGAGAAGCTCGGCACCTACGGGGCGAATGTCGTGCTGGCGGCACGGCGAGGGGCGGTGCTGGAGGAGGTGGCCGCGAATGTGAGGGTGGGGGGCGGGCAGGCCGTGGTGGTGCCGACGGATGTGAGCGACCCTGCGCAGGTGGAGCGGCTGGCGCGGGCGGCGCTGGATCGGTTCGGGCGGATCGATGTCTGGGTGAACAATGCGGCGGTGGCCTCGATCGGGCGGTTCGAGGAGGTGCCGCTGGCGGATCATGCGCGCGTGGTGGATGTGAACCTGAAGGGGTCGATCTACGGGAGTTACGCGGCGCTGCGGCAGTTCCGGGCGCAAGGGGCGGGGGTTCTGGTGAATGTCTCCTCGGTGGAGGGGCGGGTGCCGGTGGCCTATCACGCGAGTTACGCGGCGACGAAATCGGCGCTGATCGGGCTGGGGGCGGCGATCAACGAGGAGTTGCGGCAGGCCGGGTTGGACGGAGCCATCCGGGTTTCGACGGTGGAGCCCTGGGCGGTCGATACGCCGTTCTGGGACCATGCGGGGAACTACACGGGGCGGGCCTCTCGCATGACGATGATGGATGGGCCGGAGGCGGTGGTGGATTCGATCATCTGGATGTCGGTGCATCCGGAGGCGGAGTACCCCGTGGGGTGGAAGGCGCGGGGGGCGGTGCTGGGGAGCCGGGTTGCGCCACGGCTGGCGGAGCGGCTGGCGGGCGGGGTGGTGCGGCGGGCGCAGTTCGAGGAGGCGCCGGCCGCGCCGGTGGGGTCGGGGTCGGTGCATGAGCCGATGGCGGCGGGCACCGGCGTGGATGGGGGCGTGCGGGCGCGGATGGCGGTGGAGGGCAGGGGAAGGTAGGCAGCCTGCCGGCGGCGAGGGTTTCCCGAGGATTCGGATGGCGGCGCTGGCTTGGCTTCGCCGTCCTGGTTCTGGGGTGTCCGGCTTCGTGCGGTCGGTGGGGTAGCCGGGCTTGCGCCCGGCGCCCGGTCAGACTGCGCCGTGGGCCTCCACGTAGAGGGCGTAGAGGGAGTGGGAGGCCGTCATGTAGAGGCGGTTGCCCTTCGGGCCGCCGAAGCAGAGGTTGGCGCAGCGCTCGGGCAGGCGGATATGGGCCAGCGGCTTGCCCTGGGGGCTGAAGACGGTGACGCCGTCGAGTTCCTCGGGCTTGCCGCGGAGATTGTAGACGCTGCGGTTGCCCGTGCGGGTGGGCTCGGCCTCGAGGTTGCCGTCGCTGCCGTAGCCGACCCAAAGGTTGCCATCGCGGTCCACGCGGAAGCCGTCGAGGGCGGCGGAGTCGGTGGCGTCGATGAGCTTGACGCGGTTGGAGAGGGTGCCGTCCGGGCCGACGTCGTAGGCGAAGATGGAGCGGGCGGGGGCGGGGTTGCGTCCGACGACGTAGAGCTTCTTCTCGTCCGGGGAGAAGGCAAGGCCATTGGGCAGGGCGAGGTCGGTGATGACGGCGGTGAGCTGGCCGTCCGGCGTGAGGCGGTAGACGTTGGTGGTGGGCTGCTCGGGCGTGGCGCGGCTGCCTTCCCATTCGCCGGCGATGCCGAAGGTAGGGTCGGTGAACCAGATGCTGCTGTCGGATTTCACGACGATGTCGTTGGGGGCGTTGAGGCGCTTGCCTTCGAACTTGTCGGCGAGGACGGTGACGGAGCCGTCCTTTTCGGTGCGGGTGACGCGGCGGGTGACGGAATGCTCGCAGGTTACCAGGCGGCCTTGGCGGTCGCGGGCGTTGCCGTTGGCGAAGTTGGCGGGGTGGCGGAAGACGGTGCAGGTGCCGTCCTTCTCGCTGTATTTCATGATCCGGTTGTTTGGAATGTCGCTGAACAGGAGGTAGCCGCCGTCGTCTGGAAACCAGACGGGGCCCTCCGCCCAGCGGAAGCCTGTGGCGAGCTGTTCGACGGTGCTGCTGTAGAGGCGGTACTTCGCGAAGGACGGATCCAGGATCTGGATGGCGGGATCGGGGTAGCGCTGGTTCGGCGTGAAGGGGAAGGACTGGGCCGCGGCCTGGCCGGCGGCGGCGATGCCGGCGGCGCCCAGCAGGGCGCGTCGGGTGGTGGTCATGCGTGTTTCCTCTCTGGCGCAACGGGTCGGTGCGCCTGCGAGAGGAAGATGGGCATGGCGGGTGCGGGGTTCGCAAGCCCGTGGGCGGCGCAATGTGGCGCGCCGCGGCACGGATACTCGCGGGCGGGGCGCCCCGGCCGTGGGTCAGGCTGAGACGAGGGTCTCGGCGAGGGAGGTGAAGAGGGGGAGGCCGTCCTCGCCGCCCATGAGGGGGTCCACCAGGTCCTCGGGGTGGGGCATGAGGCCGAGGATCCGCAGGTTGGGGGAGAGGATGCCGGCGATGTCACGGGCGGCGCCGTTGCGGTTGGCGTCGGCGTAGCGGAAGGCGACGAGGCCCTCGCCCTCCAGGCGGTCCAGCGTCTCGTCGTCGGCGAAGTAGTTGCCGTCGCCGTGGGCCATGGGCGCGCGGAAGGTGGCGCCCTTCTGCCAGCGGGAGGTGAAGGGGGTGCCGGCGCGCTCGACCCGCAGGACGCAGTCCATGGAGAGGAAGCGGAGGTTGGCGTTCTGCAGGAGGGCGCCGGGGAGGAGGCCGGCCTCGCAGAGGATCTGGAAGCCGTTGCAGACGCCGAGGACGTGGCCGCCCTTCGCCGCGAAGTCGCGGACGGCGGGCATGATGGGGGACTGGGCGGCCATGGCGCCGCAGCGGAGGTAGTCGCCGTGCGAGAAGCCGCCGGGGAGGACGACGAGGTCGGTGCCGGGGGGCAGCTCGGTCTCGCGGTGGAAGGTGATGGAGGGCTTTCGGCCGGTCGCGCGCTGCAGGGCGATGGCCATGTCGCGCTCGCGGTTGGTGCCGGGGAAGAGGAGGATCGTGGCGTTCATCGCTGGAAGACCCTGAGCCAGTGGAGGCCGCCGAGGACGGCGATGGTGAGGATGGCCGCGATGGCGGCGGCGGTGACCCAGCGGTCGAGGCTGACCTTGCCGCGGGCGAGGAGGCCGGGGGGGCGCGCCGGGCGGCGGCCTTTCGCGGGCGGGGCCGCCGGCCGGGCCGCGGCGAGGCGGCGCTCCCGCCAGGAGAGGAGCATGGAGATCAGGACCGTCAGGACGGTCATGATCAGGAGGCTGGCCTTGATCACCGGCTGGGAGGGCTTTTCAGGCGATCTCGACGCGGAAGGACTCGATCACCGTGTTGGCGAGGAGCTTCTTCGCCATCGCCTCGGCCGCGGCCTTGGCGGCGACGGGGTCGGTTTCGGCGAGTTCCAACTCGATGACCTTGCCGGTACGGACCTCGCCCACGCCCTCGAAGCCGAGGGTGCCGAGGGCGTGGCCGATGGCCTTGCCCTGAGGGTCGAGGACGCCGTTCTTCGGCATGACGAAGACGCGGGCCTTGGTGGTCATTGCATCAGCTCCGGACCCTTGAGGTCGCGCACGCCGGCCTCGGGAAGGATGCCGAGGCGGCGGGCGACCTCCTGGTACCCCTCCTCGACCTTGCCGAGGTCGCGGCGGAAGCGGTCCTTGTCCATCTTCTCGCCGGTCTTGGCGTCCCAGAGGCGACAGTTGTCGGGGGAGATCTCGTCGGCCAGGACGATGCGCATCTCGTCGTTCTCGTAGAGGCGGCCGAATTCGAGCTTGAAATCGACGAGGGAGATGCCGACGCCGAGGAAGAGGCCGGTGAGGAAGTCGTTCACGCGCAGCGCCAGGGCGACGATGTCGTCGAGGTCCTGCGTCGAGGCCCAGCCGAAGCAGGTGATGTGCTCCTCGGAGACCATCGGGTCGCTGAGGGCGTCGTTCTTGTAGTAGTACTCGACGATGGAGCGGGGGAGGCGGGTGCCTTCCTGGATGCCGAGGCGGGTGGCGAGGCTGCCGGCGGCGATGTTGCGGATCACCACCTCGAGCGGGATGATCTCGACCTCGCGGATGAGCTGTTCCCGCATATTCAGGCGGCGGATGAAGTGCGTGGGGACGCCGATATCCGCCAGCTTCATCATCAGGTGCTCGCTGATGCGGTTGTTCAGCACGCCCTTGCCGGTGATGACGCCCTTCTTCGCGCCGTTCCCGGCCGTCGCGTCATCCTTGAAATACTGGACGAGGGTGCCGGGCTCCGGGCCTTCGAAGAGGACCTTCGCCTTGCCTTCGTAGAGCTGTCGCCTGCGGGCCATGAGGAGTTCCGAAACCTGTGCGGCCGCTTCGCGCACGGAACTCCCGTCCCGACCGCGGCGGCGATGAAGCGCCATATAACAGGGGGCGTGGGGCAGGGCCACCGCCGGACGCGCGGGGTTGCCGCGTAACATTCCGCAAGCTCACGGCTGCGTGAGGGAGCGCAGTCGTTTCGGCTTCCACGGCGTTAACCGATAGCAAGGCACGAAACGACCGGCCCAGCTTGGGCCGGAACCGCATCGAGCCTTCAGTCCGACGAGAGAACCCGGACAATCCATTCTTGGGAGCGATCGCGATGCGCACAAGTCTCGCCACCACCGTTGGCACCCTGGCCCTTGCCGCGACCCTGGTGGCTCCAGCCTTCGCCCAGCAGGGCAACACGAGCAACCCCGGTTCGCAGGGCACGACCGGCGGTGCGCCGGCCATGACCATGGCACCGGCCACCCAGGCCCCCGGCGGCACGGCCGCTCCGGGCACCACGACCGGCCCCGCTGCTTCGCAGACCCGCCCCGGCACGGCAACGCAGGGCAATGCCGGCGGCGTGCCGGGCGGTGCCACGATCGACACCAACCGCCAGTCCGCCACCCGCGGCGACAATTCCGGCAATGCGCCGGCCACGACGTCGACTCCTGCCCAGGGCGCGAACTCCTTCACCGAGGGTCAGGCGCGCAGCCGGATCGAGGCGGCGGGCTACACCGGCGTGCAGGAGCTAAAGAAGGACGAGTCCGGCGTGTGGCGTGGCCGCGCGATGCGCGGCGGCCAGACCGCGGATGTCGGCCTCGACTACCAGGGCAACGTGGTGACGGGCGCGGCGCCCGCGCGCTGAGCCTGCAGTGAAGGCGGCGGGCCTTTGGGCCCGCCGGATACCAGCGCCGAGGCCCGATCCTCTCTCCGGGCCGGAGCCTGACTCCCCTCAACGGCCGGCAGGCCGACGCCGCGAGAGCGGCGCACGAACAACAAGGACCGATCCGATGGCCATGCGTACGATTGCGCGCCTCTACGACAGCTACGCCGATGCGACGGCGGCGGTGAACGCGCTCGAGGCGGCGGGCTTCCGCCACGACGATGTCAGCATCGTCGCCAATGACGGCTCCTCCAACGCCGGCAGCGTGACCGGCCATACCATGGGCGCCACCACCGGCACGCCGACCGGCGCCATGACGAGCGGCACTATGGGCGCGGGCACCATGAGCACCGCGACCATGGGCGATGCTGCCGGCAGCGACATCCAGCCGACGGTCGATACCGACGAGGCCGCCAGCGGCGCCGGCACGGGTGCGACGATCGGCACCGTGCTGGGCGGCGGCGCGGGCCTGCTGGCCGGCATCGGCGCGCTGGCGATCCCGGGCCTCGGCCCTATCGTGGCGGCGGGCTGGCTGGTCGCGGCGCTGACCGGCGCGGGTGCCGGTGCGGCGGCGGGCGGCCTGCTGGGCAGCCTGACCGGCGCGGGCGTCGAGGAGCGCGACGCTCATGTGTACTCCGAGGGCGTTCGTCGCGGCGGCAGCCTGGTGACCGTGCGCACGGACGATGCGCGCGCCTCCGAGGCCGAGGCCATCATGGCGCGCTACAACCCCGTGGACGCGACCTCCCGCGAGGCCGACTACCGCGCCGGTGGCTGGACGACCTACCAGGGCGACGCCGTCGTGGGCGACGCGCCGGACGGCACGCCGGGCAACCCCCCGGGCACCATGGTCTCCCGCGGGCTCGACGAGGTGGCGGGCACCAACATCTCCGGCGCGCACCCGGAGAATGAGACGAGCCGCGCCGACACGACGGTCTATCCGAAGTCCGGCACGACGACGGGTGCGGGGCTGGGCTCGACCGCGGGCGCGGACATGTCCCGCAGCACGGGGATGAGCGCCGGCGCCGACGTAAACCCCCCTGGCACGGCCGCCAGCCGCGCCTTCGACAAGGCGGCGGGCACCAACGTCTCCGGCGCCTATCCGTCCCAGTCTGACGGCACGGCCGCCAACCCGCCGGGCACGGCGGCGGAGCGGGCGCTGGACAAGACGGTGGGCACCAATACTTCCGGCGCCAACCCGCTCCACAAGACGCTCTGAGCGATCCTTAGCGACCGGCGTGAACGGGGCGGCTCCTTCGGGGGCCGCCCTTTTTCTATTGCTGCCGACGCTGGTGGCGCCGGGGAGAGGAAGTAGGAAATCCTCCTCTCCCCAAGCTCCCCTCCATCATCCTCATTCTCAAGCTGGAGCTGTTCGGTGGCCGGTGCGCCTCGGGTCGCGGACCCGAGGCAAAGACATGTTCAGGAAGGTTACGGGATAGAAGGACGCGGCCAGGAGGGGCAGACCCGTTGCGGGACCGGATGAACACGGTGCGCTCAGCCGGGGAGGGCACCACTTCTAGGAGCCACAGAAGAATTCAGCGGCTGTTCCGGCCTCGTGCCGGGGTTGACGGCTTGCGCTTGGCCGCGGTCCGGGCGGTACGAGGCGCACTGCGGGCAGGGGCGGCATGGCGCGGCGGGGGACTGGCGCGCGGGACGGCAGGGGCAATGGCCGCGGGGCTGGCGGGCGCGATGTCCACGGGTGTGGCGGGGCAGCGGGCGAGGGTGGTGTTGAGAGTGACGCCGCGCTCGGCCAGGGCTGGGGGGATCGTGCCGGAGAGCCGGAGGGAGCCGTCCTGCAGCACCTCGATCACGCGGGGCTGGCCGCCGCGAGGGAGGAGATAGATGCGGTCCCCGTTGGTGCTCTCGGTGCCGTAGATCTCGTAGCCGGCCTCTCCGGGGACCGGCTGGTTGCCGATGAGCATGCCGCGGCCGAGCCAGGTGACCGTGGGCTCGGAGCAGGTGGTGACGGCGTAGTGGTCGGCGAGCACGGGCGGGAGGGTGGAGACCCAGAAGGCCTCGGGCGGCAGGCCGGAGGGGTTGCTGCGCGTGGGCGCGGCGGCCGGAGGTGCCGGGACTGTTTGCGGCGCCGGGGGCGGCGAGCGGGTGAGGAGGATGGCGGTCCGGTCGTCGATGAAGCCGCTGGGGGTGAGGCCGGCGCCGCGCTGAAGGGCGACGATGGCCTCGCGGCGGCGGGACGCCGGCTCGGCGGGAATGCCTCGGGCGGCGAGTGCGCGGGCGACGGCGGCAGTCTCGGCGGGGTCGCGGTCGGCTTCCTCGCGCGCCTCCGGGAGGAGCCAGCGGCGAAGATCCTCGCGCTTGGCCTCCTGGGCGCGGGTGAGGCAGGCGAGGTCGGGCGCGGGCTGGGCGCAGTTGGCGGCGAGGAACTCAGCGAAGGCGCGGGCGTCCGCTTCCAGCGCGGGGCGCTGGGCGGGGGGAAGCTGGTCGATGAGGGTGTCGTAGGCCTGTGCGCGGCGGCGATCGGCCAGGCGCGCACCGGGATCGGCGCAGGCGGCGGCGAGGAGGGCGTCGGGCGGCGGGTCGCAGGCCATGGCGGCGCCGGGCCGGGGACCGGGCGGCGAGGGGCGGAAGCTGGGTGGAGCGGCTGCGGCAGGCGGGGTCGCAGGGTGGAGCGGCGCGGCCCCGGGCGGTTGTTCCATTGCCGCCGCGGGCAGATCTTGCTGCGTGGTCGCGGGGGGACCCTCCTGCGCCGCCGCGGGCGGGGCCGGTGCGGCGGCGAGCAGCCCGAGAGCCATGGCGAGCAGAAGGCGCTGCGGACGGGTGCTCACCGCCAGGGTGTTCCGGCGGTGGCGCAAGGGGGCGGTCCGACCCGGTACGGTTTCAGTAGCGGTAGTACCTGTAGGGCCGTGGCGCGTAGTAGCGCGGCGGCGGGGGCGGCGGCGGCGCGAAATAGACCGGTGGCGGCCGGTGCCAGTAGCGCGGCCGATAGTAGGCGGGCGGTGGCGGGGGCGGCGGCGCGTAATAGCGCGGCGGCGGGTAGTAATAGTACTGCACCGCGAGCGCCGTGGGGGCGGCAGCCAGGGCCGGGTGAGGCGTGGCGGCCGAGGCCGGTGCCGCGAGGGCGAGGGTGGTGACCAGGGCCGCGGCGAGGGCGGCGGGCCCGGTCCGGGGGGAATGGGTCATGGTTCCGGCCTCCTTCGTGGGCCGATCCGCGGCGGGGCTTCAGGCGGCCTTCGGGGGAGAAGGCGGCGTCCCGCTCCCGCCGGGGGCCACCGGGAAGATGGGGGGTCATCCCGGCGGAACGGTGGCGGCGCGCGCCGCAATGCGGCGGAGGAGCTTCACGCTTGCGCGAAGACGCGGGCGAGGGTGTCCCGCACATGGGTGAAGTCGCGTTGCGGGTCCATCACGCCGTCCAGCGCATCGGGCGAGATGAGGCGGGTGACGGCGGGATCGGCCAGGAGGTTGTCGCGGAAGGAGCGGCCCTCGGGGGTGCCGAGGTTCTCCCAGGTGGCCATGGCGGAGCGCTGGACGGTGGCGTAGGCGTCCTCGCGCGACATGCCGGCCTGGGTGAGGGCGAGGAGCACCTTCTGGCTGTGCACGACGCCGCCGAGGCTCTCGAGGTTGGCGCGCATGCGGTCGGGGTAGATGACCAGCTTCTCGACCATGCCGGCGGCGCGGGCGAGGGCGAAATCCAGCGCGATGGTGGCGTCGGGGCCGATGACGCGCTCGACGCTGCTGTGACTGATGTCGCGCTCGTGCCAGAGGGCGACGTTCTCGAGGGCGGGCGTCGCGTAGCCGCGGACGAGGCGGGCGAGGCCGGTGAGGTTCTCGGACAGCACGGGATTGCGCTTGTGGGGCATGGCGCTGCTGCCCTTCTGCCCCGGGTGGAAGTACTCCTCGGCCTCGCGGACCTCGCTGCGCTGGAGGTGGCGGATTTCCACCGCCAGGCGCTCGATGCTGCTGGCGATGACGGCGAGCGCGCAGAAAAAGGCGGCGTGGCGGTCGCGGGGGATGACCTGGGTGGAGACGGGCTCGGGGCGGAGGCCGAGCTTCGCGGCGACGTGCGCCTCGACCGAGGGGGTGACGGAGGCGAAGGTGCCGACGGGGCCGGAGATGGCGGCCGTCGCCACTTCCTCGCGCGCGACGAGGAGACGGTTGCGGCCGCGGGCGAACTCGGCCCAGTGGCCGGCGAGCTTCAGGCCGAAGGTGGTGGGCTCGGCGTGGATGCCGTGGGAACGGCCGATGGTGGGGGTGAGGGCGTGTTCCTCGGCGCGGCGGCGGAGCGCGTCGAGCAGGGTGTCGAGGTCCTCGATGAGGAGGTCGGCGGCGCGGACGAGCTGGAGGTTGAGGGTGGTGTCCAGCACGTCAGAGCTGGTCATGCCCTGGTGCATGAAGCGGGCGTGCTCGCCCATGCCGCTGCCATCGGGGCGGGTTTCGCCGAGCCAGGTGAGGAAGGCGATAACGTCGTGGCGGGTGACGCGCTCGATCTCGTCGATGCGGGCGAGGTCGGCCTCGGTCATGGCCTCGATGCGGCGGCCGCCTTCCTGGCGGATGGCTTCCGCGGATTCGCGGGGAATGGTGCCGGCCTCGGCCATGGCTTCGGCCGCCAGGGCCTCGATCTCGAAGAGGGTGCGGAAGCGTGCCTCGGGGGACCAGATCGCCGCCATCTGGGGGCGGGTGTAGCGCGGGACCATCGGGGCCTCCTTCGGGGCGGGCGGTCGGGGAGACGCCGCGGCTCTTCGGTGCGGGCGGTATCCGGGGGGCGCGGGCGCGTCAACCGCCGTGGGCGCCGTGATCGCGGCGGCGTGCGCGCGATGCGCGAGGAAGGTCTCGCATCGTGTGTTGCCGCGGCATTGCCGATTGTTTATGCGCGGACTTCCCCGGCATGACGCCGGGCAGGCCGCGACGGCGCGGCCGGCGTTACTGTCCCCCGGGATCAGGGCGTCTTATCTATGGCCGCGACCCCCGAGGGGGCCGGCGGGGAGACTCATCGACGATGGGAGCGGATTGGTTCATCGCCCTTGGGCAGGTCCTGCTGATCGACCTCGTGCTCGCGGGTGACAACGCCATCGTGGTGGGCATGGCGGCGGCGGGGCTGCCCGCCGACCAGCGACGCAAGGCGATTCTCTGGGGGATCGGCGCCGCGACGCTCATGCGGATCGGTTTCGCGGCGATCACGACGCAGCTTCTGGCGATCGTCGGCCTGACCCTGATGGGTGGCCTGCTGCTGCTCTGGGTCTGCTGGAAGATGTACCGGGAGCTTCGCCAGCCGCACGGGCAGGCCCACGGCGTGGACGAGGTCACGGGCGAGACGGCCGACAGCCAGGGCGCGCCGAAGAAGACGCTTCGCCAGGCGATTCTGCAGATCCTGGTCGCCGACGTGTCCATGTCCCTCGACAACGTGCTGGCCGTCGCCGGCGCGGCGAAGGAGCACCTCGACGTGCTCGTCATCGGGCTTGCGATCTCGGTCGTGCTGATGGGCCTTGCCGCGACCTTCATCGCAAGGCTGCTGGAGAAGCACCGCTGGATCGCCTGGGTGGGCCTGCTGGTCATCCTGTACGTGGCCGCCGACATGATCTGGACGGGCTGGGGCGATGTCGGGGCTTGGTGGGCGGGGACGCCCACCGCGCCCGCCGCACCGCACTGAGGGGCTCCCCCGCCGGCTACATGGCGGGGGCGTTACCTCCTTGTCATTCAAGGTGTTTTCGCCGCCCGGGCAACCGGGCGGCGCTTTCGCGTTCAGGGGGGCGCGGCTAAGGGACCGAGAGCGCGCGGCGCCTGACAGGGGGCCGTGGACGCGCCCTTAGCAGAGATGAGGCCGTGCGGCGCCCGGTGGCAAAGCGACGGCCGGCCGGAGACGCCCATGGAATCGATCACCAGTTCGCTGCCGCAGCTCCTTGAGATCATGTGGCTCAACATCATCCTCTCGGGTGACAATGCGGTGGTGATCGGACTGGCGGCGGCGGGGCTGCCGGAGAGCCAGCGGAACAAGGCGGTGCTGTTCGGCATCGCCGCGGCGGCGGTGCTGCGGATCGTCTTCTCGCTCATCGCGCAGCAGCTTCTCGCGCTCTGGTGGATCGACATCGTGGGCGGCCTCGCGCTGCTCTACATCGCCGTCAACTTCCTCATCGAGCTGCGGAAGTCGCAGAAGGAGGAGGAGGCCGAGGGGCACTCGCACCACGACAAGACGCTGATGGCCGCGCTGTGGCAGATCATCGTGGCGGACGTTTCCATGAGCCTCGACAACGTGCTGGCGGTCGCCGCCGTCGCGCGCTCGAACGTCACGCTGCTGATCGTGGGCCTGGCGATCTCCATCGTGATGATGGGTCTTCTCGGCGGCCTGCTGGCGCGGGTGCTGGATCGCTACAAGTGGATCGCCTATCTCGGCGTGGCGCTGATCGCCTATATCGGTTTCGAGCTGCTCTGGGAGGGTCTGGTGATCTCGAACGCGACGCTTAACCTCGGGCTTCCGCTGCCCGCGCCGCACGCGGCGGCGCCGCATTGAGCGCGGCGGAATGAGGCCGCTGCCGGAAGCGGCGGCGCGCCCGCTCCTCGCCCTGCTGGGCTGCGCGGTGCTGCTCGGTCTCGCGGGTTGTGTTGCGCCCGAGGGGGCGGCGCCGGCCGCGCCGGTGCGTCCGCCCTCGGCCGAGGTGCTGGCGCGGTTGCCGGCCCAGGCGGCGGGCTTCGACCGCTTCGGCGTGCAGGACGTGGCGGCCGAGGATCCCGGTGCGGGGAAGGTGGTGGAATACGCCACCCCCCGGCGCGTCGCGGTGGCGCAGGTGTTCCTCTACGACCTTGGACAGCCGGTCGTGACGGCGGCGGACCTGCCGGCCGAGGCGGAGCGGGCGATCTCGGAGGCGACGGCGCTGCCGGTGGACCGGACGGGGCGGCAGCTCTCGGTCGCTTCGCGCTCCCCGCTGTTGGTGCCGGGGGGGGATTTCTCCTGCGCGGCGCTGAGCGGGACTTTCGGGCGCAACCAGGTGGAGCGGCAGGTCTGCCTCGGCGTCGTGGCCGGGCGCTTCATGCGGGTGCAGGTGACGATGCCAAGCCGCGGGGCGGCCCTGGCAGATCCGCGGGCCTTCGTGCAGGCCGTGGCGGGGGCAGCGCGCGGCTAGGCGGGCTTCCCGGCGGCCCTCCCGGGCGGCCGGTGGTGGTGAAGGGCGGTACGGCGGCGCTCTACGCGCGGGCCGCGGTCAGGATTGCACCTTGCTCGCGACCTGCCCGTGGTTCAGGGCGGCGACCGGGGTCGGGCCGCCGATGACGTTTCCGAGCAGCGTCGGCGTGAAGAAGCGCCTGAAGTAGTCAGCGGCACCCGCCTCGCCGGAGCCGGGCATCGGCCAGACCAGCAGCGCGGTCAGCCAGCCCGCGAAGATCCCTTTCAGAGCGGTGCTTCTGAAGGGAGGCCGTGCCGCGGCCGGCGCGGCGCGGGTGTTAGCCGAGGCAGCGCATGAAGAGGACGGAGGGGTGGACGGTCTCGCCGACCTCCACCGCCGTGTGCGGGGCGCCGCTGCTGGCGGTGCGGGGGCGGACGCGGTTCTCCCGCAGGAAGGCGAGAATCTCCTCGCCCTTTACCGCGAAGTTTACGTTCTGTGGGATGTCGCCGATGCGCTGGGCCACGCGCTGGGCGTTCAGCTTGCTGGTGATGATGCCGACGACGTTGCCGGAGAGGTCGAGCAGCGGGCCGCCGGAATTGCCGGGCTGCACGGGCGCGCTGATTTGGAAGTGCATGCGGTTGTTGGCAAGGCCGGCGAGCGCGGAGACGTCGCCGGTGGTCAGCGTCGGGTCGGAGGCGAGCATGCCGGCAAGGGGGAAGCCGTAGGTCATCACGGATTCGCCGCGGCGGACGTCGGGGCCGTTGCGGAAGGTGAGGGGCGGGCCGGCGGGCTCGCGGAATTCCAGCAGGGCGAGGTCGCGGTTGGCGTCGCGGGCGCGGACGGTGACGGCGATGTCGCGGCCCTCCGCGTTGCGGGCGCGGACGGTGCGGCACTCGCGCACGACGTGGTCGTTGGTCAGCGCCTGGCGCTCGCCGATGATGAAGCCGGTGCCGGTGGAGACCTCGCGCTGCGGGGCAGCGGGGGCCTCACCCGGGGCGAGCGGCGGGGGCTTGCCGGAGGGCACGCCCGCGGGCGGTGCGGGCTGCGGGCCGGGACGGGAGGGCGGGCCGGCGCGGCGCGGGGCCGGGTCCGGCATGTCGTAGAGCGGCGGGGGCTTGCCGGCGAGGCCGGGCTGGCCCGGCTGCGGTGTGGCGGGCTGGGTTGGCCCGACCTGCGCTCCAGCTCCCGGGGAGCCGCGAGGGCTGGCCTGGGGGGCGCCAGCGGCCGGTGGCTTGCCGGGGTCCGGCACCAGCTGGGCCATGACCGGTGCCGCGGCGAGGAGGAGGGCGGGGAGAACCACGGCGAGGGGGGCGCGCATACCGTTACGGTGGGATCGCGGGGCGGGGAGGTCAACCAACCCCTTCGCGAGGGGCCGCCGCGTCAGAGCAGGCCTTCGCGCCGAAAGGAGAGGTGGCGGCCGTTGCCGACGATGATGTGGTCGTGGACCGCGATGCCGAGGGTGGCGGCCCCGGAGGCGATCTCGGCCGTCATCTCGATATCGGCGCGCGACGGGGTGGGGTCGCCCGAGGGGTGGTTGTGGACGAGGATGAGGGCGGTGGCGCCGAGTTCGAGGGAGCGCTTGACCACCTCCCGCGGGTAGACCGGCGTGTGGTTGACCGTGCCGCGGGCGAGGGCCTCGTCGGCGAGGAGGCGGTTCTTGCTGTCGAGGAAGAGGACGCGGAACTGCTCCACCGTCTCGCGCGCGAGTGCGGCGGTGAGATAGGCGGTGAGGCGCTCGCCATTGCTGAGGATGGGGGCCTCGCGCACCTCCTCCGCGAGGAGGCGGATGGAGGCGGCCTGGACGAGGCGGAGGGCGGCGACGGCCGTTTCGCCGATGCCTTCCACCAGGCGCAGCTCGCTCTCGGGCGCGCTGATGGCGCCGGCGAAGCTGCCGAAGCGGGCGATCAGGCGCTTCGCATGGGGCTTGGTGTCCACCCGCGGCAGGGCGAGGAAGAGGAGCATCTCCAGCAGCTCGTAGTCCGCGAGGGCGTCGGGCCCGGCGCGGAGGAGCTTGTCGCGGAGGCGCTTGCGGTGTCCCTCGGGGCCAGGCGCGGCGGGCGGGTTCTCCGTCGTGGCGCGGGGGCGGGCGGTCCTGGCGCGGGGCACGCCTTCCCGCAGGGCCGCGCCCTTTGCGGGGCCGGCTGGGGACAGGCCGCCCTGTGAGGCGGCGTCGAAGAGGGAGGCGAAGGAACCGCTCGCTTCCTCGAGGCCTGAACCGGCGGCCAAGGGCGAATCCTTTTGTCGTGCCTGGGCAGGATGTGGCGCGGCACGGGGGATTGTCCACCGCGCGGTGGGTGGCGCTGCTGCCGCCGGTCCGTCAGGCCGGTTCGGCGGCCTGGGGGAGGACGGGCAGCTCGATCGTGCAGCGAACGCCGTCGGGCCCGAGGGTGAAGCTCGTGCACGCGCCGAGCTGATAGGGCAGGGCGCGCTCGATCAGCTCGCGCCCGTACCCTCCGTCGCGGGAGGGGGCGGGATCCTGCGGCATACGGACGCCGCTCTCGCGCCACTCTACCTTCAGGTGGGCGGCTTCGGATTCCGCTGGCGGGCTGTGGGTGCCTTGCGGGTGGAGGCGCCAGCGGATGGTGAGGCGGGCGGCGGGCTGACTGAGAGCGCCGTGCTTCACCGCGTTTGTCGCCAGCTCGTGCAGGACGAGAGCCAGGATCTGGACGGCATTCGCACCGAGCATGATGCCGGAGGGGCCACCCGTTTCCACCTGCGCGCTCCGGCCGTGGGCGTGGGCGGCAAGTTCGGCGGCGAGGATCTGGTCGAAGGCGGCATGGCCCTCGGGAGAGCGGGAGGCGAGCGCCTGGGCGCGGGCGAGGGCGTCGAGACGGCGGTGGAAATCCCGCTCGAAGACCTCGGTGGAGCGGCTGGCGCTGAGCGTCTTCCGCGCGAGGGAGCGGACGAGGGCGAGGAGGTTGCGGGTGCGGTGCTGCAGCTCCGACACCACAAGATCCTGAAGCTGCTGGCGCTGCTTCATCTCGTGGATGTCGGTGGTGGTGCCGACCCACTCGGCGAGGGCGCCGGCCTCGTCGTACAGGGGTGCGGCGCGGATCATGTGCCAAGCATGGCGGCCGTCTGCGGCGCGGCGGATGCGGAGTTCCACCTCCAGGCGGCCGGCGGCGGCGGCCTCCTCCCAGGCGCGGAGGGCGGCTGGGCGGTCCTCGGGGTGGACGGGGGCGAGCCAGCCCTCGCCGAGGCTTTCCGTCTCGGTCTGGCCGGTGAAGCGGGTCCATTGCGGGCCCGCCCAACTCCAGCGGCCATCGGCGCTGGCGCGCCAGACGAGGAGGGGAACGCCCTCTGCCACGGTGCGGAAGGCGGGATCCTCCGGGCGCGATGACGGTTCGGACCGGGTAGGGAGGAGGAGGACGAAGGCGGCGAGGACGGCGTCGGCCTCGTCGCGGAGCGGGCCGAGGCTGATGTCGAAGCGGCCTCCTGCCCCGCTCGGAACGGGAAAGGAGAAGTTCGGGAGGAGGACGGTCTCGCCGCCCAGGGCGCGGGTGAGGGCGGCGGCGAAAGGGGCGGGGAAGGGCGTGCCTTCGGGATCGGGGGCGAGCAGGCGGTGGAAGGGGGTGCTCATGGCGAGCAGGCTGGGGCCCCTCCCGACGAGGAGGGCGGGGAAGGCGAGGGAGCGGGTGATCGCGGAGGCGCCGAGAAGGTTTGGAGGCCAACCATCCGACCGCGTGGGGGGCGTTTCCACCGGGGGCAGCCACTTCGCCTCGCTTTTGGGAGGGCCCCGTGCAGGGCCGCCCAAGGGATCGACGGTCATTTCTCAGTAAGGCACCGTCGCAGGCGCGAGGTGTATTCACCGTTTCGTGCTGGCGCCGCGGCTGCTTCGAGGAGCGGAACGCGGGTGCCATGACGCGGTGCAGGGGGACCTTGGGGGAGGCCCGGGCGTTAGGTTTCCGTGAAAGGCCCGGGCGCGGGCCGGGCGGAGGGGAGATGGAGATGGTGGCCGAGGCAACGCCGACCTTGCCGAAACTGAATCCGAACAGCCTGAACAGGTCCCTTCGCCGCAACATCGCGGCCCTGGAGGAGCGGCGCCGGGCGGAGGCGGCGGCGGCAACGCGGGAGGAGCGGGTCGCGGGGGCGATCACCGCCTTCACCGGCAGCATGCGCTTCGTCTACCTGCACCTGGCCTTTTACGGGGCCTGGATCTCGGTGAATCTCGGGCTGGTGCCGGGGGTGCCGAAGTTCGACCCCTCCTTCGTAATCCTCGCGATGGAGGCGTCGGTGGAGGCGATCTTCCTCTCGACCTTTGTGCTGATCAGCCAGAACCGGATGGCGGCGGCGGCGGACAAGCGGGCGGACCTGGACCTGCAGATCAGCCTGCTGGCGGAGCACGAGCTAACGAAGCTGTCGGAGGTGGTGGTGAAGATTGCGGAACGGCTGGACGTGCGGGTGGCGGCCGACCCGGAGATCCAGGAGGTGGGGCGGAACGTCTCGCCGGAGGCGGTGCTGGACGAGATCGAGGCGCAGCAGGAGCGGTGACGCGCCCCTCAGACGGCGAGCGGGTCCTCGAGGGCGGTGAAGCCGCCGCTAGCCTCGTCCAGCACGCAGAGGGTGCCGTCGGCCACGTCGAACCAGAGGCCGTGGAGGGAGAGCTCGTCCGCGCCCTCGCGTGCCGCCAGCCAGGGGAAGGTGCGGAGGTTGGCGAGCGACTGGCGGATGGCGGCGCGCTCCATGGCCGTCTGGTCCTGCAGCGGGTCCACGCCGTCGCAGGTCAGGGCTAGGCGGGTGGCGGGGGCGGCGATTTCCATCCACTGGGCCACGAAGTCGCCGTCGCGGATGTCCACCCCGTTGAGGTGGTTCTGGCGGAAGGCGTTGATGCCGCCGCAGGAGGCGTGGCCGCAGACGACGATGTGCTGGACCTTGAGCTGGCGCACCGCGAATTCGATGGCGGCCGAGGTGCCGTGGTAGTTCGCGTCCGGCTGGTAGGGCGGGACGAGGTTGGCGACGTTGCGGACCACCAGCATCTCGCCGGGGTCGGCGTCGAAGACGACCTCTGGCGCCACGCGGCTGTCCACGCAGGCGATCATGAGCGTGGTGGGCTGCTGGCCGGCCTCGGCCAGGCGCGCGTAATGGTCGCGCTCCCGGCGGAAGCGGGTGTGGCGGAAGCCGCGGTAGCCCTCTGCGAGGCGGGAGGGAATAGCCTGCCGGCCGCTCATGCCGCGTAGGGCGGCTTGTGCAGGCCGGCGGGGGAGAGGGTGAAGATCTCGCAGCCGGTTTCGGTCACGCCGACCATGTGCTCGAACTGCGCGGAGAGGGAGCGGTCCCGCGTCACGGCCGTCCAGCCGTCGTCGAGCACCTTCACCTCGGGGCGGCCGGCATTCACCATCGGCTCGATCGTGAAGAACATGCCTGGCTTGAGGGTGGGGCCTTCGCCGGGGCGGCCGAAATGGAGGATGTTCGGCGGCGCGTGGAACTTGCGGCCGACGCCGTGGCCGCAGAAGTCGCGCACGACGGAGAAGCGGTGCTTCTCGACATAGGTCTGGATGGCGTGGCCGATGTCGCCGAGGGTATTGCCGGGCTTCACGGCGGCGATGCCGCGCATGAGGCTCTCGTAGGTCACGTCCATCAGCAGGCGCGCCTTCGTGGAGGGCGTGCCCGCCACGTACATGCGCGAGCTGTCGCCGTGCCAGCCGTCGAGCAGCGGGGTGACGTCGATGTTGAGGACATCGCCCTCCACCAGCATGCGGTCGCCGGGGATGCCATGGCAGACGACATGGTTGATGCTGATGCAGGAGGACTTCGTGTAGCCGCGGTAGCCGAGGGTAGCGGGCACGGCGCCGCGCTCCACCATGAAGTCGTGGCAGAGCTGGTCCAGCGCGCCGGTGGTGACGCCGGGGCGGACATGAGGGGTGATCATATCCAGGCACTCGGCCGCGAGGCGGCCGGCGCGGCGCATGCCCTCGAAATCCTCGGGCGCGTGGAGGGGGATGCGGCGGGATTCCCCGGCAGACTGGTCCATCGCCGGAAAATGCGCGCGCGATCCGGCGGTTGCAAGACGTGGCTGGCTCGCGCAGGGCGGGGTTGCACGCGGCGGGAACATGCGCGGCGCAAGGGTGCGCCGCGCGGACGCGTCAGGGTGTGAGGGCGGCCCTGACGGCCCGCTCCGCGAGCGCGGCGGTGGCGAGCAGTCGTTCGCGGCCATGCCCGGCGCGCGCGGCGGTGGAAAGGCCGGTCAGGACGGCCACGACGTAGTCGGTCAGCGCCTCGGCCTGCGCGGGATGGCGGGCGGCGATGAAGGCGCGGATGGCCTCGACCGCGGCGGCGTTCAGGGCGCTGGCGGCGTCGCGCGCGGTGGGGTCGTTGCAGCGCTGGCCTTCCAGCACGAGGCATCCCCCGGCGGCGGGGTTCGCGGCATCGGCGGCGTAGCGGTTGGCCGCGTCCTCGAGCAGCGCGGCGAGGGCTTCCTCCACCGGGCGGGCGGGGCTGAGGAGGGTGTCCAGCGGCAGCGCGTTGCAGCGGTTGTAGCGCTCCAGCACGCGGGCGAAGAGGCCGGCCTTGCTGCCGAAGGCGGCGTAGAAGCTGGGCGGGTTGATGCCGAGCGCCTCGGTGATGTCGGCGACGCCCAGGGCGTCGTAGCCGCGCGCCAGGAACAGGGCCTGCGCGGTGGCGACGGCCTGGTCAGGATCGAACTTGCGCGGGCGTCCCCTGCGGCGCGGCGGGGGACCCGACGAATTTGTAGTCATGGATACAAAATGCCTTGACGGCCGGGGGTGCCGCTTTATGTAGCGAACGGTACATTTGGTATCAAGGAGAAGGCCGATGGCGGGACTGGATGGCAAGCGCGCGCTGGTGCTCGGCGGAAGCCGGGGGATCGGGGCGGCGATCGTGCGGCGCCTGGTGGCGGATGGAGCGGCGGTGAGCTTCACCTTCTCCGGCTCACGCGAGGCGGCGGAGAAGATCGCGGCGGAGACCGGCGCGACGGCCGGGCAGACGGACAGCGCGGACCGCGAGGCGGTGGTCGCGCGGGTCCGGGAAAGCGGGCCGCTCGACGTGCTGGTGGTGAATGCCGGGGTGGCGATGTTCGGCGACCCGCTGGAGCAGGATGCCGACGAGGTGGACCGGATGTTCCGCATCAACGTCCACGCGCCCTATCACGCGGCGGTGGAAGCGGCGCGGCGGATGCCGGAGGGCGGGCGTATCGTCGTCATCGGCTCGGTGACCGGTGACCATGTGGGCTTCCCGGGGGTCGCGGCCTATGCGCTCACGAAGTCGGCCGTGCAGGGAATGGTCCGGGGCTTGGCGCGGGATTTCGGGCCTCGGGGGATCACGGTGAATGCGGTTCAGCCGGGGCCCGTGGACACGGACATGAACCCGGCGGACGGGCCGCTGCGGGACATGCTGTACGGCATGATGCCGATGAAGCGCCACGGGCGGCCGGAGGAGGTGGCGGCCATGGTGGCCTTCCTCACCGGGCCGGAGGCCGGCTTCGTGACCGGGGCGCTGCACACGATCGACGGCGGCTTCGGGGCCTGAGCCGGCCGGGCGGCCCGGGCGAGGGCGGGTTGGCGCGGGGCAGGCCGGGATGCCGGCGGCCCCGCGGGCTTTTTGTTGCCTGCCCCGCCCGTGCAGGGTTTCGCGCGGGCCCGACCGGGCGCAATACGGACGCGACAAGGGTTCGGCCAGGGCGCCGGCCGGGCGGCGTGCGGGGGCGACGGGGTGGCGGTTTCGGGGTTGGACGCGGCTGAAGGGGTGGCGGCCGCGGCGGGCGACCCGGTGCCGCGCCCGCCCGCGAACACGCGGCTGGTGGCGCTGATCGTCGCCTCGGCGCTGCTGATGCAGAACCTCGATTCGAGCGTTATCGCGACCGCGCTGCCGACCATGGCGCGGGAGCTGGGAACGGAGCCGCTGCATCTCTCGGCGGCCATCACCTCCTATCTTGTGGCGCTGACGGTGTTCATCCCCGTCTCGGGCTGGGTGGCGGACCGCTTCGGGGCGAAGCGGGTCTTTATGGCGGCGATCGCGGTGTTTGCCTTCGCCTCCATGCTCTGCGGCCTCTCGCGCGGGTTGGGGGAGCTGGTGGCGTCGCGCGTGCTTCAGGGGCTGGGCGGCGCGATGATGGTGCCGGTCGCGCGGCTGCTGCTGATGCGGCGGATCCGGCCGGAGGAGATGGTGCGGGCGACGACCTGGCTCTCGATGCCGGGGCTGCTGGGGCCGATCCTCGGGCCGCCGATCGGGGGGCTGCTGACGGACAACGTGTCCTGGCGGGCGGTGTTCTGGATCAACCTGCCGATCGCGGCGATCGGGCTGCTGATGGTCTGGCGCTTCGTGCCCGCCTCGGACGAGGCGCGGCCGCCGCGGCTGGACCTGGTGGGGGTGACGCTGATCGGGGCCTCGCTGGCGGCGCTGATGTTCGGGGCGGAGACGGTGGGGCGGGGGGTGGTGCCGGAATGGCTCTCGGTGCTCGGCTTCGCCCTCGGGGTGGCGCTGGGCTGGGCGGCGGTGCGCTGGGCGCGGCGGGCGCCGCATCCGGCGCTCGACCTCGGGCTCTTCTCCATCCCGACCTTCGCGGTGGGCGTGGGGGCGGGAAGCCTGTTCCGGGTGGGGGCGGGGGCGGCGCCGTTCCTGCTGCCGCTGTTCCTGCAGCTCGGCTTCGGGGCCTCGGCGACGGTGTCGGGCATGGTGACGCTGGCGACGGCGCTGGGCGCCTTCACGATGAAGCCGATGACGACCTCGGCGCTGCGGCACTTCGGCTTCCGCAACGTGCTGACCTGGAACGCGGTCGTGGTGGCGGTGACGCTGGCGGCCTGCTCGGCCTTCGATCCGTCCTGGCCGCTCGCGGCGGTGTTCGTCGTGCTGGCGGCCGGGGGGCTGGCGCGGAGCCTGCAGTTCACGGCCTCCAATGCCATGAGCTACGTGGATATCCCGGCGGGGAAGCTCTCGGCGGCGACCTCGATCGCGGGGACGGCGCAGCAGCTTTCCATGGCGCTGGGCGTGACCTGGGGGGCGTCCTGGCTCGCGGCCTCGGCGGCGCTGGCGGGGCGGGCGGAGCCGGGGGTGCCGGATTTCGCCATGGCCTTCCTCGGGGCGGCCTTGCCGCCGCTGCTGGCGGCGCCTTTCGCCGCACGGCTACCGCAGGATGCGGGCGCGGCGGCCTCGGGGCATGGGAGGGGCGGGGCGGCGCAGGGCTGAGGGGGCGCGCTGCGCCGATTTCTCCGCGAGGCCACTGAAACATTCGCGGATCCTGTGCGAGGCTCGGTGCGGAAACAGTCCGGACCGGGTGATGCCCATGCGCGTGCTTCGTCTTTTTGCGGTCCTGCTCGCGTTGGCGGGGGCGGTGCCGGGCCTGGCGGTGGCGCAGGACCTCGGGATGCCCGGGCTCTCGGCGGAGGCCTCGCGCTACGCCGCCTCGCTGTCGCGGCGTTTTCCGGCAGGGGGCACGCCGCAGCAGCGTGCGGCGGCGGAGGCGCGGGCGGCGCAGGCGGAGGGGCGGGGGGATTCGGCGGCCGCGGCCTCGGCCTGGGAGGAGCGGCTGGGCATGGGGAGCGTGCGGCCCGAGATGTGGCTGTCGCTCGCCCGCGCGATGATGGCGCGGGTGCCGCCCGACCCGGTGAAGGCGCTCTCGGCCGCGCGGATGAATTTCGACCTTGTCGGCGCGGGGGAGCCGGAGGTGCCCTCGCTGCGGGTGATGGCCGAGGCGCTGCGGGCGCAGGAGCGCTGGGCGCTGGCGATCGGCGTGCTGGAGGCGGTGGTGGAGCGGCTGCCGGGCGATGAGGCGGCGCGCACGCAGCTGGCGGATGTGCGGCGGGCGGCGGGGATGATGCTGCGGCGCGTGCGGACGGAGCCCGAGGCCGAGCCGGCGCGGGCCTGCCTTTCCTTCACCGTGGCGCCCCAGCGGGGCGGGCGCTGGCAGCCGGAGGACTGGGTGCGGACGGAGCCGCCGATCCCCGGGCTGGCGGTGACGCGGGAGGAGGACGGAATCTGCGTGGCTGGGCTGCCCTGGGGGCGGCGGACGCGGCTGGTGCTGCGCGCGGGGCTGCCGGGGGAGGACGGGGCGAATCTCCGGGCCGACCTGCCGGTGGAGGTGGCGATGCCGGATCGGGCGGAGCGGATCGCCTTCGACCAGCGCGCCTTTATCCTGCCGCGCGGGGCGGCGCCGCGGGTTTCGGTGGCCACGATGAACGTGGAGCGGCTGCAAATCCGCCTCGTGCGGGTGAGCGAGCGGAACCTCGTGCCGATGACGCGGGACACGCGGCTGGGCGAGGCGATGAGCGGGTACCAGGCGGAGGACCTGCCGGAATCGCGCGGGCGGGTGGTCTGGGAAGGGACGGCGGAGGTGCCGCGCTTCCAGCGCAACGCGACGCAGCGGACGGTGCTGCCGCTGCCCGAGGCGCTGACGGGCTCCGGCCCCGGGCTGTTCGTTCTGCTGGTGCGGAACGCGGCGGAGGCGAGCGGTTCCGGCAACTCCGTCGCGCTGCCGATCATGGCGACGGATATCGGGCTGACCGCCTGGCGCGGGAGCGAGGGGCTGGCGGTGCAGGCGCGGGGGCTGGGGGATGCGCGGCCTAAGCCGGGCGTGCGCGTCTCGCTGATCGCGCGGAACAACGACGTGCTGGCGGAGGCGGATTCGGACGCGGAGGGGGTGGTGCGCTTCGCGGGGCCCTTGCTGCGGGGCGAGGGCGGGGTGGCGCCGGTGGCGCTGCACGCGCAGCAGGGGGAGGACCTCGTTTCGCTGGACCTGGAGGCGGCCTCCTTCGACCTCTCGGACCGGGGGGTGACGGGGCGGGATTATCCAGGGCCGGTGGATGCCTTCATGTGGCTCGACCGCGGGGTGTACCGGCCGGGGGAGGTGGTCCGGCTCTCGCTGCTGCCGCGGGATTCCGCCGGGCGGGTGGTGGACCTGCCGATCCGGCTGCGGCTGAAGCGGCCGAACGGGCAGGTGGCGGCCGAGGCGGTGCCGGAGCGCGGGCCGGAGGGGGTGGTGCTCTGGGCGCCGCAGCTCTCGGCGGGGGCGCCGGCGGGGGGATGGACGATCGAGGCGCTGGTCGATCCGAACCGGCCGCCGATCGCGAGCATCGCCTTGCAGGTGGACGCCTTCGTGCCGGAGCGGCTGGAGGTGAAGGCGGGGCCGGCGCCGGGGCCGCTGGTGGCGGGGGCGCCGCTGGTGCTGCCGGTAGAGGCGCGGTTTCTCTACGGGGCGCCGGGGGCGGGGCTGACGGGAGCGGCGGAGATGCGGCTTTCCGTCGATCCCGAGCCCTTCGAGGCGTGGAAGGGATGGCGCTTCGGACTGGCGGAGGAGCCCTTCGACGGCGGGCTGCAGAGCTTCGATATCGGGGAGACGGACGCGCAGGGGCGGGGATCGGTCTCGCTGACGCTGCCGAACCTGCCGGATACGTCGCGGCCGCTGCGGGCGGAGGTGACGGTGACGATGGCCGAGCCGGGCGGGCGGGGGAGCAAGGCGGTGGCGGGGGTGCCCGTGCGCTCGGCCGCGCCCTTCGTGGCGCTGCGGCCCGCGTTCCGCGACGGGAGCGTGGATGACGGGGCGGAGGCGGCGGTGGAGGCGGCGCTGGTTTCCCCGACCGGGGCGGCGCTGTCCGGGCGGCTGCGGGCGCGGCTGGTGCGGGAGCGGCCGAGCTGGCGGCTGGCTGTCGTCAACGGGATGGCGCGCTACGAGACCGTCTGGCGAGACGAGGCGGTGGATGCGGCCGAGCTGACGGTGGCGCCGGGCCGGCCCGGGCGTTTCGCGCGGCGCGTGGGGTTCGGGCGGTATCGGCTGGAGGTCTCGCAGGAGGGCGGGCTGGCGATCGCCACGCTGCGCTTCCGCTCGGGCTGGACGGGCTCGGACGATCCGGCGGTGCCGGACAAGGTGGATGTGGCGGCGGACCGGCGGGCCTATGGCGCGGGGGAGGTGGCGCGGCTGCGGGTGAGCCCGCCCTTCGCGGGGCGGGCGAGCGTGGCGGTGCTGACGGACGGGGTGCTTTCCGTGCGGGACATCGACGTGCCGGCGGGCGGGGCGGAGGTTGAGGTGCCCGTCGAGGCCGGCTGGGGGCCGGGGGCCTGGGTGGCGGTGACGGTGTTCCGGCCGGGGGAGGGCGCGGCCCAGGGTGGCGCGCTGCCGCGGCGGGCGATCGGGCTGGCCTGGATCGGGCTCGACCCGGCGCCGCGGACGCTGGAGGTGGCGGTCGAGGGGGAGGCGCTGCTTCGGCCGGGGCGGCGGGTGGAGGTGCCGGTTCGGGTGGGGAATGCCGCCGGTTCCGCCTGGTTGACGCTGGCGGCGGTGGATGAGGGGATCCTGCGGCTGACGCGGTTCCGCTCGCCGGAGCCGGTGGCGCATTTCCTCGGGCGGCGGAAGCTGGGGCTGGATATCCGGGACGACTATGGGCGGCTGATCGGGCCGGCGGAGGGGGAGCCGACGCTGCTGCGGCAGGGCGGCGACGACAATTTCGACACCTCGGGGGTGCAGCCGCCGCAGCGGATCGTGGCGCTCTTCTCGGGCGTGGTGGCGGTGGGGGCGGATGGGCGCGCGGTGGTGCCGCTGGAGTTGCCGCCCTTCAACGGCGAGCTGCGGCTGATGGCGGTGGCCTGGTCGGGGGAGCGCGTCGGGTCGGCTTCAAGGCCGGTGACGGTGCGGGACCCGGTGGTGGCGGAGGCCTTGCTGCCGCGCTTCCTGGCGCCGGGGGACGAGGCGCGGCTGCCGGTGCTGCTGCACAACCTCGATCTCGGCGGGGGCGGCGTGCGGGCGACGGTGACGGTGGAGGGGCCGCTCTCGGTGGAGGGCGGGTCCGGGCTGGGCGGGGAACTGGCGCAGGGGCAGCGGGTGCTGCCCTTTGCCACGCTGCGGGCAACCGGGGCGGGCGAGGGGGTGGTGCGCGTGGCCGTTACAGGGCCCGGTGGGTACTCGGCTGATCATGAAAGCAGGATCACGCTGCGCTCGCCGCGGCCGCTGGCGCGGGAGGTGATGGTTTCCTCGCTGCCGGTGGGCGGGGCGGCGCAGGTGGGGCCGGACCTGTCGCGCTTCTTCGCGGGCACGGCGGTGGTGAGGGCGAGCTGGGGTCAGCCGGTGCGGTATGATCCGGCGGCGCTGATGCGGGCGAATGTGGATTTCCCCTTTGCCTGTTCGGAGCAGTCGGCAAGCCGGCTGCTGTCACTGGTCGGGTTTGAGGGGGAGCCGGAACGGGACGCGAAGTTGCAGCGCTCGGTGGCGCAGTTGCTGGACAAGCAGCGCTATGACGGGAGCCTCGGGCTCTGGTCGGCCAATGGGGAGGCGGATGCCTTCGTCACCGCCTATGGGGCGGAGGTGCTGCTGCGGGCGCGGGCGGCGGGGGTGACTGTGCCGGAGGCGCCGATGGAGGCCCTGCTGCGGAGCATCCGGGAGGAGGCGGACAATGCCTCCACCTCCGAGCCGATCGAGCGGGCGGCGCAGGCCTATCGGATGCACGTGCTGGCCATGGCCGGGCGCGGGTTGCCGGGGGCGGCGCGGCGGTTGTTCGAGAGCCTCGATCAATTGCCGACGCCGCTGGCCAAGGCGCAGCTCGGCGCGGCCTTCGCACGGATGGGGGATGTGGCGCGGGCGGAGGAGTCCTTTGCGGCGGCGCTGGCGGCGCCCTCGCGGCGGGTCTGGTACGCGGATTACGGCAGCGCGGCGCGGGATTCTCTCGCGGTGACGCTGCTGTTGAAGGAGAGCGGGGTTCTCGTGGGGCGGCTGGCGGAGGCGGTCGGGCGGGTGCCGGGGGCGGAGTTGACGCCGGAAGTGGCCTCCACGCAGGAGGCGGCCTGGGGGGTGGTGCTGGCCTCGGCGCTGGGACGGGACGGGCGGCCAGTTCGGCTCTCGCTGGCCGGGCGTCCGCTGAACGTGGCGCCGGTGGTTTCCGCCGTGGTCGAGGGGCGGGCGGAGGTGCGGAACCTCGGTGACCGGGTGGTGCCGCAGGCGGTTTCCGTCAGCGGGCTGCCGGTGCAGGCGCCCTCGGCCGGGCGGCAGGGGATGCGGATCGCGAGGCGGTTCTTCAACCCGGATGGGTCTGCGCTGAACCTCGACACGCTCAGGCAGAACCAGGTTTTCCTGATGCAGGTGGAGGCGCGGGCGGAAACGGGGGAGACGCACCGGTCGATGGTCCAGCAAGGGCTGCCGGCAGGCTGGGAGATCGTCGGGCGGCTGGCCGAGGGTGAGGTGGCGGGAATGCCGTTCCTCGGCGAGTTGACGGCGGCGGAGGCGTTTCCGGCACTGGACGACCGCTTTGCCGCCGCCGTGACCCTGACGCCCGAGGCGGCGGTGGCGCGGTTTGCCGTGCGGGTGCGGGCGGTGACGGCGGGGCGCTTCGAATTGCCGGGGGCGGAAGTGCGGGACATGTACCGCCCGTCGATCTTCGCGCGGCAGAATACGGGGCGGGTGGTGGTGGCGCCCGTGCCTTGAGGCGGGGCGGTGGCGCATGGACCTTGCCGGTATAGGAGAATGGGCCTGGGCCCGGCACCACAACGTGCTGAGCTGGTATGTGCGGCCACTGTTCCTCCTGCCCTTCTGCTTCTTCGCCTGGCGGCGGAGTGGCCTGGGTATCGCCGCTACGCTGGTTGCCCTCGCGACGAGCATGGCCTGGTTCCCGGTGCCGGCTGAGGTGTCGCCGGGGGTGAGGACGATGCTGGCGGCGGAGCGGGATTACCTGCTCGGGCCATGGGCGGCATGGAAGGTGGCCCTGGCGCTGCTTGTTCCGCTGACCCTTGCCGCGCTGGGTGCGGCCTTCTGGTGGCGTGCCTGGGGCCTGGGGCTTGCGGTGGTCAATGCCACGGTGCTTGCGAAGATCGGGTGGAGCTTCGCCTTCAGCCCCTTGGAGGGCGCGCTCGCACACCTTCCCCCCGCGTCGGTGGGGTTGGTCGTGGTCAATGTCGGGTTGCTGCTCGGCCTGCGGTTCCGGGGCTCGATGGGAACTGGCTACCAGGGCAGGGAGTAGCGCGGCGCGGCGTTTGCTTGCCGTTCCTCCGGCAGGGATGGAGGACGCGATGAGCGCGACGATGGCTGGGCCCGCGCTGCGGGATGGGGCGGCGCCGAAGCCGCGGGAGATGATGCATCTGAATACCCGCTCCGATGCGCGCGGGGCGGTGCGGGCGGCGGTGCATCTCGGGCTGATCGTGGCGAGTGGGGCACTGGTCGCGGTCTCGCCGTGGTGGCTGGTGGTGCCGGCGATGGTGCTGGCCGGGGTGGTGCAGGCGGCGCTCTTCGCGCCGCTGCACGAGACCTGCCATTACACGGCGTTCAAGTCGCGGCGGGCGAATGCCGTGGTGGGGTGGTTGGCGGCGCTGCCGGCGCTCCGGAACTGGCATTTCTACCAGCAGTTCCACCTTGCCCATCACAAGCACACGCAGAACCCGGAGCATGATCCGGAGCTGTCTCCGCCGCCGCCTGGGGATTTGGCGGCCTATGTCTATCGCGTTGTCGGGGTGCCCTATTGGGTGGCGCAGCTGACGGTGTGGGCGCGGGGGTGGCGGGGGGACCTCTCGGCCTATTGGTTTATTCATCCTGCCTCGGCGCCGCGCGTGGTGGCGAGCATCCGGGTGGGGTCGGCGCTGACGGTGGTGCTGGCGGTGGTGGCGGGACTGGTGTTCGGGTGGTCCTCAGTGCTGCTGTTCTGGGTGGGGCCGCAGCTTCTCGGGCAGCCGTTGCTGCGGCTGTATCTGCTCACGGAGCACACGGGCTGCACCGAGGATGCCAATGGGCTGACCAACACGCGCACGATGCTGACGGCAGCGCCGGTGCGGCTGTTGATGTGGGAGATGCCCTTCCATGCGGAGCATCACCTTTATCCGTTCATTCCTTTCCACCGGCTGCGGGACGCGCATGCGGTGCTGCGGGACCGGCTGGCGCATGTCGGGACCGGCTATGCGGCCTGGCACGTGGAGCACGTGCGGGAGTTGCGGCAGGCGCGGCGCGGCTAGGGCGTTTGCCGTGGCTCACCTCAGACCTTCAGCACCTTGCCTGAGAGCTTGGGCATTCCAACGATGCGGGAGAGGTCTCGTGATCGTCAGGAGGGAAGCAGTCAGGGAGGCTTGAACGCGCGCGGCAGCCGGCACGTAGCCTCTCCGAGGTTCGTGTTCAGTGAAGGAGGACGCGACTAGCTTCCTTACCGGAAGTCCGCCGCCAAAGGCTGGTTCTTGTGGGGAACAGCGCGCGTTCCGCAGGCGTGACCGCTTGCAAAGCAGGGTGCTGGGCCAAGCGGTTCCATGCTCGATCCACGTCGGCAGCAGTGCCCGGCCGTGACCTCGTGCGGGCGGCCCTGTCCCGCTCTCGCTCGGCTTTCAGTTGTTGGCGGCTGCACCATATTGCCTTGTGATTACTGAAGCGGTCGGTGCTCATGGCGACCCTCCTCGCCTATGTCGCTGCGGCCGTGGCGGGAGGCCTGCTGTGCAGGCGTCCCCGACCGAACGTCAGTGGACAACACGGACCGAGCCTGCTCGGCTTGGCTTGGCCGCTTTATCGAAGATGGGCTCGCTTTATTGCAGGGAGCCGGCTCGCGGCAGGATCTCAATGGCGATCTGCACGCGGGACCGCCCGTAGGCCGGGATCAGGCCCCGCACCCGCGCCGTGGCGAGGGCGCCGTTGTCGAGGAGGTCGGAGACCATCTGGGCATCCTCGGGCGGTAGCCATCCGAGCGGGTGCCCATCGGGTGTGCGGACCTCGACGCGGTTGCGCCCGTCAGGCTGCAGGCTCAACCGGGCGCCGACACGCATCGTGTCGAGGGACATGGGTTCCCGAACCGTGGTGCCCGAATAGAGCAGGAAGCTGTGGATCATGGGGTGGGCGCTCCGTCGGACCTGCTGCCGGCCAGCATGGCCGGGGCGCGCTTCAGAGCCTTGAAGGCTGCGCCGGATGCTGTCTGGGTGACCTCCAGCCCTGCACGGTAAGCCTCGGCGTAACCCACCATCATCCTCTTCCAGGAGGCATCTGGTTCCTGGGCACCACCGCCCGGCAGCTCAGCGGTGCAGGCGTCGAGAGTGGTCCGCGCGATGTTGAAGGTCATCTCCTGCTGGCGCCGGGCCGCATTGTAGAACGCCTCTGCTGCCACCTGATTGGCCATGAACAAGGTGCGGAAGGCCTGGAGTGCATGTTCTGCGGCACGCGATGTATCGGCGGAAACGGGAAAAGGCCAAAAACTGTTTGTCCATAAGTTGAGAAGGTCAGTCCCGTTCGGTGACGATACTTGTTTGTTATTGGAATAATTATCATCATTATTGCGAACGTCATGTGCATTCATCGGACTGCACTCTTTCCTTAATTTATGAGAACTATTGGCGTGGGGCGTTCTACTATCGACCGCGCACTTCTTCTTTATTCCCCTTCATTCACTTTGAACAAACATAATGTGTGCTGTCTTCTCGATCTAACAAGAAATTAATGGATGCGAGCGAGATATTAATGAAACCAAAACGTAGGCGGCTCGTCCGAGAGCGAGGGTAAGCTCGGCGGAAAGTCGGGTGCCGACGACGTGACTTTCCAAAAGCGCAGACTTGCCCATCTAAACCGCTGTCATGTCCGAAGCCGATCAACCATCCAGCCCCGGTGCTGCCGCAGGCCAGGCTTCGTCCGCGTCCGAAACTGTCGTTGCCCTGCACCTCGCGGCTCTTCGGCGTCAGTTCGCGGCCATTCGCGAGATCTTCGGGGTGGAACCACCTCACCGGTCCCGGGAGGCGCTTTGGGTTGGCCTTGAGGTGATCCAGGCCGAGCTGCGCGGCGAGTCAGTTGCTATACGGGATCTTGTCATCCGTGCCGAAGGGCTGCTGAGCGCGCCGACCCTGTCGCGGGTGGTGTCGGAACTGGAGCAGGGCGGGCTTCTCGTGTCCCAGTTGATTTCGTCTGAACAGGGACGCCTTAAGCTGCTGCGTCCCACTCAGCGCGCGCGGGATCTCCTTACGGCGCGTGCGGACGCCGCCCTCTCCGAGTTCACCGGGATCATCCGCCAGGGAGAAGCGGGCCGGACCCTGAATCTGGGTGAAGCCTGAACGCGCGGATTGTACCAGTTGAACCGACGTCGGCTTGCGCGGGCCCCGATTTGTCGCGTCCGGAAATTCTGTGGAAGCTTGGCCATGGCTTGGGGGGGGCGCAAACCTCCCGACGATAGGGGTCGGGCCTGACTAGCTGCGTTCCGGGGATCTGAGTGTCTGTGCCAGCACGCCGCCGCCGATGACAAGGAGGGCGCCGAAGAGGCTGCTGGGCGTCGGCGTGGCGTGCAGGACGATGGCATCGAGCGCCATGGCCCAGAGCAGCCCGGAGAACTGCCACGGCGCGAGGCGCGATGCCTCGCCCCGGTGCAGTGCCGCCGCGATGCTCGCCAGCGCGGCGGTCTGAACGGCGGTCACCAGCACGATCAGTCCGGCCGCCACGGTGCTGACAGGGTGCCAGTCCGCAGCGACCGGCACGGCCAGCAGGACGACCCCGACAAGGGCGACCTGCATGATCGTGTCGAGCGTGGTGGCGACGTCGCGGAGGCGGCGGATGAGGATCTGGTAAACGGCGTAGGTGAGCGCGCCGGCGAAGGCCGCCGCGATGCCGTACAGGCTGGCCTCCCCGCCTGGCTTCACGATCAGCAGCATGCCGGCGAAGCCGACCAACGTCCCGAGCCAGCGGCCGAGCGAGACCTTCTCCCGCAGGAAGAGGCCGCCGAGCAGGGCGAGCAGGAGGGGCGCGGTGAAGCCGAGAGCCGAGGCGGCGGTGACGGAAAGGAGGGTGTAGGCGAGCACCGCAAGCGCGTTCGAGACGACGAGCGCCGCCGCCGCCGCTCTCTGCTGCCACGCTCCCTCGGGCCGGAACAGGCGGCGCCACGTCATGCGGTTTCCAGGCCAGGCGGTTGCGGCCAGGCCGACGAGAAGGATCACGACGCAGCGGAGGAAGGTCACCTGCAGGGGGCTCAGGCTGTGATCGGTGACCAGGATCTTGGAGAGCGCGTAGCCGAGGACGTAGAGGAGCCCTGAAAGGACGGTGAGGCCGATGGCGGCCGAGGTCATCGAGCCCTGGTGGGTATTCGTGCCCGTCTTCAGCGCGTCCAAGCCATTCTCTCCACCTTTCCGGGACTGGCCCGTTGCTGCGCCGTCACGGCGGCACCCGTGGTTTGGATAAGTCCGGAGGGAATACCAGGTTGTCCGTTGCTTTCAGCCGGGCGCGGCCCCCCCCCCCCCCGGAGGGGGCGGCAAGCACTGTCGGAGGCGAATGGGATGGTTGCGCCCTCTCGCGGTGATGAGGCCTGGTCGGGGTTTGCTCTGGAGCGTGTTACGGACCTAATGAGCGGTTGTGCGGACGGCCAGCGGCAGGACCGCTTTGGGTGGGAAGCGTATCTACGAGCGTGCCGTCCATGCTGCCTTCGGAAAGGCGTCAGGCCCGGTGGCGATCCACCATGGAGATGATGTTGCGGCACAGTTCGTCCGTCGCCTCTCCCGCTCTGATCTCACCGCGCGCCGCTGCATCGGAGACGGCGTCCGCCGCTCCCAGCATCGCCCAGAGGCTTGCCAACGTAAGCCTTCCACCCCCAGCGAACGGCTCGAGCACGCGGCGGCACTTCGCGATGAAGTCCGTCTGGTAGCCTCGCTTCAGGGCATCCATCCCCGGGGCACCAGCCAGTGCGGCCGCCACGCCGGGGATCTCCTGTCCCTGCGTCAGGACGCATCTTACGTAGGCCGAGGCGATGACCTCCGCCCGCTCCGCCAGGCTGGGGCTGCAGGCCGCTAGCGCGGCGTCAAGGGCGGCATTCTGGAGGGCGTCGTAGTGGCGGTACAGCGCGACGAGGAGGCCATCGCGCGTGCCGAAGTGGTCGTAGACCACGGGCTTGGTCACGCCGGCCTCCTGAGCCAGCCGCCCCAGGGTCAGCGCATCCGTCCCTTCCTCCCGAACGAGGCGTTGGGCCGTATCGATCAGCTGTGCCTGCCGCTCCTCGCGGGACAAGCGGCGACGAGCCGGGGAGTGGGCGGTCCCGGTGTGTGACGTACTTGACATTTTATATACCATTAGTAGGTTACTTTTAGTATATCGAGCCGCCACCCCTTCGCAAACCTGTCCCGAGGCCTCTCATGCACGCCCTCATCGTCACCTCACACCCTGATGCCTCCTCCTTCACCCACGCGGTCGCGCACCAAGTGGCCAAGGGCTTCGGAGGGGAGTCGGGGCGTACGACGGAGATGGCCGATTTGGCGGCCGAGGGCTTCGACCCGCGCTTCAACGCGGCAGATCGCGCGTTCTTCAACGGCCACGTTCCCGCCGCGGCCGATATCCTGGCCGAACAACGTCGCATCGACCGGGCCGATCTGCTGGTGCTTGTTTATCCCGTCTACTGGTGGTCCATGCCCGGGCTGATGAAAGGGTGGATAGACCGCGTCTTCACCCAGGGCTGGGCCTACGACGACGCGTCCGAAGGGCCGACCGTGAAAAAGCTCGGCCGCTTATCCGTGCAACTCGTCGGCATCGGCGGTGCGGACGGGGGAACCTACGCCAGGCACGGCTACACGGATGCCATGCGGACGCAGATCGATCATGGGATCTTCGGCTATTGCGGCGCCCCCGTGGTAGGATCGGACATCCTGCTGAGCGTCGATGCCCCTGCCAGGGAGAAGGCGCTGCGCCGCGCCGCCGAGATCGGCAGAAACCTTGCTGCAGCCGTCTTCCCCCGCCCTGGCGCGTCGAACGGGTCAGGGTCGGTACCGGCGGGAGGGGGCGAAGCCACCTTTCGTCCTTCCGCAACCGCCGGTTAGGTCCGCAACACCCTCTAGGCCGGGCTGATCAGCGGGAGCCAGGCGGCGATGGCGGGGGGCGGGGTTCCGGCGTCGCGGATGTCGTAGAGGCCGGCGGCGCCGAGCTGGATGCGGCAGACGGTGAAGGCCTGGCGGGGCGCGCGGCTGTTGTCGGTGAGGATGGCGGCGTCGGCGACGCGGAGCGCCTCGGCGATGGCGCGCTGGGTGCGGGGGAAGCGGCGGCGTAGGGTGGGTTCGTCGATGCCGTGGCCACCCGCGGCGACGCGGGTTTGCACACGGAGGATGGAGAGGTCCGCGCTTTCAAGGCCGACGAAGATCAGCAGCACGAAGTAGCCGGCGCGCTGCATGTCGCGGATGAGGTCGATCTTGGAGGCGGTGGTGCCGTCCGGGCGCGGCTGCCAGTGGGAGAAGACGGTCTCCATGGCGAAGGGGACCTTGGCGCCCATGGCCTGAGCGACGAAGGCCTGCACTCCTTGCTGAGCCACGGCCATCCAGCCGCGGTCGGTGTCGCGCAGCGTCGCGGCCCAGGGCGTGAGGTGGCCGTCCGGCCCGGGTTCGGGGAGGATGGAGAGCATCAGGCGGTCGGCGTTGACCAGCGGAATGCGCAGGCGGTCGGCCAGCAAGCGGTACCACAGGGTGGACTTGCCGGAGCCGTTATGGCCGGCGAGGACGACGGCGAGCGGCTTCCTGGTCCGGGCCTGGGCGAGGCGGACGAGCTCGGTGGCGGCCCGAAGCGAGGTCAATCAGGCTCGTCAATCGGTGACGGTGAAGCGGCCGTTCTCGAGGATGCCGCGCTCGGTGCGGCCGTTCAGCCTGCGGAGGAAACCGCCGGGGCGGTCGGGGTCCGCCTCGAAGAGGGGGACGTTCTTGCGGGCGGGGAGGCGGATGCCGGGGCGGGCGAGGCGGTCGCCGGCGCGGCGAAGGGCCTCGGTACTGGCCTCGACGTTGTGCTCGACCTCGGCGCGGGCGGGCTTGCGGGTGGTGACGGTGGCGGTGCCGAAGGTGACGCGGGTGCCGCCGGGTTCGCGGCGGATATGCGTGGCGCGGGGCGGGCGCGGCGGGGCCTTCGCCGGCTTCGGCGTGGACGATGCTGCCTGGGGGTGCATGTCCGAGAGGGGCATGGCGGGAAAGATAGCGATCGGCGGGGCGCGGTGCCAGGGGCGTGGTGTCATGGCGATGTCGCGCGGAAATCTTTGCGGCGGCGGGGCGGCTGCGCGAGGCTGCGGGCGTGTATCGGCGCGGTGGGCGCCGCACGGTGCGGGAGGAAGGACGGCCATGGCCGAGAGCGCGATCCGCTTCGTGGACGGCGGTGCCTATGAGCGGTCCATGGGGGTGTGGAGCCGGATGGCGGGGGAGGTGTTCCTCGACTGGCTGGCGCCCGCGCAGGGGCTGGAATGGGTGGATGTCGGCTGCGGCAGCGGGGCCTTCACGGAGCTGATCGTGGAGCGATGCGCGCCCCTGGCGGTGGAAGGGGTGGATCCCTCGGAGGAGCAGCTTCTCTTCGCGCGGGGGCGGCCGGCGGGGCGGCTGGCGCGGTTCGGGCGGGCGGATGCGATGACCCTGCCTTTCGAGGATGCGCGCTTTGACGCGGCGGTCATGGCCCTCGTGATCTTCTTCGTGCCGGAGCCGGCGCAGGGGGTGGCGGAGATGGTGCGGGTGGTGCGGCCGGGCGGGCTGGTCGCGGCCTATGCCTGGGACATCCTCGGCGGCGGATTTCCCTACACGCCCGTGCAGGCGGCGCTGCGCGAGATCGGCGTCGTGCCGCCATTCCCGCCGAGCGTGGAGGCCGCGGGCACCGAAGCGCTGCGGGGCTTGTGGGAGCGGGCGGGGCTGGCCGGGGTGGAGACGCGGGAGATCCGCGTGCGGCAGAGCTTCGCGGATTTCGAGGCGTATTGGGCGACGGTGCTGATGGCAGGGAGCGTGGCGCAGCCGCTGGCGGGGCTGGGGGCGGCGGAGTTGGAGCGGGTGCGGCAGGGGGCGAGGGCGCGGCTGGTGGAGGCGGATGGAGGCCTTGTCTGGGAGGCGCAGGCCAACGCGGTTCGCGGGACCGTGCCGGGCTAGGCGCGTGGAGGAGGCGGAAGCGGCGGCCGGCGGCGGTGGCGCTGGGCGGGTAGGGCCTGCTCGGCGCATCGGGCCGCTTGGGCGGATCGGGCTGGGGTTGGGCGGAGCGTTGGCGCTGCTGCTCGGGGCGTTGCTGGTGCTCGACCGGGTGTTTCCACCGGATCTCTCGCGGCTGGAGGCGGTGGGGCGGGTGGTGGTGGACCGAGAGGGGCGGGTGCTCTCGGCCCTGCCGGCGCCGGGCGGGGTTTGGCGGCTGCCGGTCTCGGCAGAGGAGGTGCCGCGGATGCTGGTGGACCTGCTGGTGGCGGCGGAGGACCGGCGGTTCCGCTGGCACTTCGGCGTCGATCCGATCGCGGTCGCGCGGGCGGCGGTGGGGTGGGCGCGGGCGGGGCGGGTGGTCTCGGGCGGTTCCACGCTGTCCATGCAGGCGGCGCGATTGCTGGAGCCGCGGCCGCGGACGCTGCGGAGCAAGGCGATCGAAGCCTTCCGGGCAATGCAGCTGGAGTGGCGGCTGGGAAAATCCGGGGTGCTGCGGGCTTGGCTGACGCTGGCGCCGATGGGGGGGAACCTGGAGGGGGTTCGGGCGGGAGCGCTCGCCTGGTTCGGGCGGCCGGCTGAGCGTGTGGGGGTGGCGGAGGCGGCGCTGCTGGTGGCGGTGCCGCGGCGGCCGGAGGCGTTGCGGCCGGATCGGCAACCCTCCGAGGCGCTGGCGGCGCGGAATGCGGTGCTGCGGCGACGCGGGGCGGCGGCGCTGCCTGAGGTGGAGCGGGTGGCGGCGCTGGCGGAGGCGGCGCCCTCCGCCCGGCGGGCGATGCCGAGGCTGGCGCCGCATCTTTCGCGGGAGGTGGCGCGCGGGCCGGCCGAGGTGGTGCGGACGACCCTCGATGCGGGCTTGCAGCGGGGAATGGAGGGGCTGGCGGCGGAGGTGCTGGCCGGGCTGCCGGCGCGAGGGTCGGTGGCGATCTTGGTGGCGGACTTGCGGACGCGGGAGGTGCGGGCGCTGGTCGGCGGGGAGTGGCTGGCGGAGGGGCGAGCGGGGGCGATGGACCTGACGCGGGCGGTACGCTCGCCGGGTTCGGCGCTGAAGCCGCTGCTCTATGCCATGGCCTTCGAGCGGGGGCTGGCGCGGCCCTCCAGCGTCATGGAGGACCTGCCGCGGCGCTTCGGCGACTGGGCGCCGGAGAACTACGCGCGGGGCTTCTCGGGGCGGGTGACGGCGGCGGAGGCGCTGCGGCAGTCGCTGAACCTCCCGGCCGTCGCGCTGATGGAGGCGCTGGGGCCGATCCGCTTCGCCTCCTCACTGAAGGCGCTCGGCGCGGTGCCGCGGCTGCCGGCGGGTGCGGGGGCGGCGCTGCCGCTCGCGCTGGGTGGTGTCGGGATCACGCTGCGGGAGCTGGTGGGGGTGACGGCCGCGATGGGGGATGGGGGGCGAGCGGGGGCGTTGCGCGTGCTGCCGGGGGGAGGGACCGCCGCGGAGCCGGTGGTGCGGCCCTGGGCGGCGGAGATGGTGGCGAGGATTCTCGTGCAGGGGTTTCCGGGCGGCGGACCCTCCGGGGTGGGGTGGAAGACGGGGACCTCCTGGGGCGGACGGGATGCCTGGGCGGTGGGGTTCGACGCGCGGCACGTGGCGGGCGTCTGGGTAGGGCGGCCGGACGGGACGGCGATCCCGGGGGCAACGGGGCGGTCGCTCGCGCTGCCGGTGCTGGCACGGGTGTTCGGGGTGCTGCCCTCGGCACCGCGGGCGGGAGCGGAGGAGCGGGTGGGGGCCTCGGGCGGCGGGCCGCGGGCGGTGGACGGGCTGCGGCTGCTGTTCCCGCCGGCCGGTGCCGTGGTGGAGGAAGGGGCGGTGACGATCCGCGCCGCCGGGGGGCAGCGGCCGCTGGTCTTCCTCGTGGACGGCGTGCCGCTGGCCTCCGGCGCGGCACGGCGGGAGGCGGGCTGGGTGCCGCCGGGGCCGGGCTTCTACCGGGTGACGGTGCTGGACGCGACGGGGGCGGCGGTGAGCGCGCCGGTTCGGGTGCGGGCGGGGGAGTAGGCTTCGGGCCCTCTCCGCCCGCCCAGGCCGGGATCAGGAGTCGTGCGGAAGGCGGATGACCGCCTCGATGTAGTCGGAGGCGACGACGAGGCCTGTGCCGCCGCCCCGGTCGAAGCGGCCGAGCAGGTCGAACACGCCTTTCTCGAGCCGCGACTGCGCCTCGGGGTCGAGGGCCTGGAAGGCCTTGTGCAGGGGGCCGTAATAGCTGCGGAAGACCTCCAGCCAGTGGGCGGCCGAGCGGTAGCGGAAGTGGAAGATCCTCGGCGTGACCTCGACGGCTGCCCCGGGGAAGAGTTCCCGCAGCCGCTCCTCGGTGCCCCAGAGAGCGGGGGAGCGGACCCCGGCCGGGGGCGGGAGGAAGGTGCCGAGCAGCTTGAAGAGCTGGCCGACGAAGCCCGCGGGCGTCCAGTTAGCCAAGCCGATGCGGCCGCCGGGGCGGCAGACGCGGCGCATCTCCGCCGCGGCCTTCTCCTGGTCCGGCGTGAACATGACGCCGAAGGTGGAGAGCACCACGTCGAAGTGCGCGTCGGCGAAGGGCAGGGCCTCGGCATCGGCGACCTCGAAGCGGATGGGCAGGCGGTTCGCCTCGGCGCGCAGGCGGCCCTGGTCGAGCAGCTCGGGCACGTAGTCAGAGGAGGTGACGGTGGCGAAGCGGCGGGCGGCGGCGAGGCTCGCATTGCCGTTGCCGGAGGCGACATCGAGCACGCGCTCGCCGGCGCGGAGGTCGAGCGCCTCGCAGAGGCTCTCGCCGACGATCTGCAGGGTGGAGCCGATGAGGGCGTAGTCGCCGGAGGCCCAGGTGCCGCGCTGTCGTGCCTTCAGCGCGGCGAGGTCCGGGGTGGCGGGGGTGGGTTCGGTGGGCATGGGCAGGATCCAATCCATTTCGAGATTGTTACCGCTTAGCCATCTTGACATGTGGATCGGCTGTCAGGGTGACACGTTCCTGCGATTCGTCGGCCGTTCCCCAGTGTCGCCAAGCACTGCCCTGCGCCTCGGGTTCAGGTCATCCGGTCCAGCGTGCCGTCGCGGCGGACATACTGGTCATAGAGCGCGCCGGTGACGTGGAGCGCGATCATGCCGAGGAGGATCCAGCCGGCGACGGCATGGATGCGGGTGAGGATTTCCGCGAGCGGCACGTTCTTGCCGACGGGGTCGGGCAGGGGGATGAGGCCGTAGAGCTTTACGGGAAAGCCCCAGGCATTGGTCGCGACGAAGCCGACGACGGGCATGGCGAGGAGCCAGGCGTAGAAGGCGACGTGGTTGGCGCGGGCGAGGATGCGCATGGGGGCGGGCATGTCGGCGGGGAGCGGGGGCGCGGGGTGGCCGATGCGCCAGGCGAGGCGGAAGAGGGTGAGGGCCAGGATGGTCAGGCCGATGCTCTCGTGGATGTCGTAGAGGGTGTATTTCGTGGCCTCGTCCTTGGGGGCGGCGTGGGCGATGGCGAGGCCGAGGGCGGCGCCGGCGAGGACGAGGAGAGCAGTCAGCCAGTGGATGGCGCGTGACGTCGCGTCGTAGCGCACGGGGCGGAGGGGGCCTGAGGTCTGGCTCGCGGACATGGGGAGCTCCCTGGGCTCCCCTTCATGAGACGACGGCGTGGGCGGGTTCCTCAATCATTTCCCGCGGAGAATTCCGGCGGGCTCAGGTGAGGGGCGGGGCGATGAACTCCTGGAAGGCGGGGCGTTCCTCAAGGCGCGCGTACCAGGCGGCCATGCGCGGCAGGTGCGGGCGGTCCGGCACGTCGATGCCGTACCAGCGGCGGGCGTAGGAGCCGAGGGCGATGTCGGCGAGGGTGACGTTGGGGCCTTCGACGAAGGGCAGGTCGTGGGAGAGATAGCCGTCCACGATCGTCCAGAGCTTGCCGGTGGCCTCCGCGGAGGCGGCGATCGCGGCGGCGTTGCGCTTCTCGAGCGGGGTGCGGACGGTGCCCCAGAAGAGGTCGCGCTCGGCGGGCTGGAGGGTGGAGAGGGTCCAGTCGAGCCAGCGGTCCACGCGGGCGCGCTCCACCGCCGCCTCGGGATAGAGGAGGCCGGCGGCGGCGCGCGGGTCGGTCTCGATGCCGCGCAGCGCGAGGTAGCGCATGATGGAATTCGACTCCCAGAGGACGAAGTCGCCGTCCTGGAGGGTGGGCACGCGTCCGTTGGGGTTGAGGACACGGTAGGCGGGGGTGTCCACCTGGCCGTACTGCATCCCGGCGTCGATCCGGTCGAATGGGAGGCCGAGTTCCCGCGCGCACCAGAGGACCTTCTGCACGTTCACGGAGTTCGCGCGGCCCCAGATCTTGAGGCGCGCGGGTTTATGGCTGGGCATGGCTGCCTCCTCTCTCAGGCGGCGGCGTCCGCCGGCAGGTCGAAGGCCTCGGGGTAGCCGAAGAGGCCGACCGCGCCGCCGGTGTGGATGAAGACGACGTTCTCGCCGGGCTTGAAGTGGCCGCGGCGGACGAGATCGATCAGGCCGGCCATGCCCTTCCCGGAATAGACGGGGTCGAGGAGAATCCCCTCCTTTTCCGCAACGAGCTTCACGGCGTCGGCCATGCCCTGCGTGGGAATGCCGTAGCCCTGGCCGACGTAGTCGCAGTTGGCGCGCACGTGCTCGGCGCGGATCGTGCCGGGGGGAAGACCGAGCTGGTCGGCGGTGCGCTGTGCGAGGGCGAGGACGTTGGCCTCCTGCTTCTCGCGCGGGGCGCGGACGCCGATGCCGAGGACGGGGATGCCGCTGTTGAGGCCGACGAGGCCGGCGACGAGGCCAGCCTGGGTGCCCGCGCTGCCGGTGGCGTGGACGACGTGGTCGATGCGCAGGCCCATGTCGGAGGCTTGCGTCACGAGTTCCTGCGCCGCGTTGACGTAGCCGAGGGCGCCGATGGGGGTGGAGCCGCCGCCGGGGATGACATAGGGGCGGCGGCCTTCGGCGCGGTACTTATCGGCGAGCGCCTCCATCTCGGCCTGCATGTCGGCGCCGCCGGGGCGGCGGGAGACCTTCGCGCCGTGGAGCTTGTCCATCATGACGTTGGCGGATTGCGTGTAGGCAGCGTCGGTATAGCCGGTGCGGTCCTCCAGCAGGAGGTGGCACTCCAGGCCGAGCTTCGCGGCGGCGGCCGCGGTCTGGCGGGCGTGGTTGGACTGGGTGGCGCCCTGGGTGATGACGAGGTCGGCGCCCTGGTTGCGGGCGTCGGCCATCAGGAATTCGAGCTTGCGCGTCTTGTTGCCGCCGGTGGAGAGGCCGGTGCAGTCGTCGCGCTTGACCCAGAGGTTGGGGCCGCCATCGGGGCCGGCGAGCGCGCGGGAGAGGTTCTCCATCGGCTCCAGCGGCGTGGGCATGTGGCCGAGGCGGATGCGGGGGAAGCGGGCGAGGTTCATTCTTCGGTGGCCTTACCGGGACGTGCTGGCGGCAAGGGTAGGACGGATCGGCCGCCTCCGGGAGGCGGGGTGGGCAGGAAAGCCGCGCTCCGGGTCAGGGCTGGGGGAGGGCGAGCGGATCCTGCAATGCGCGCGGGGCGTCGTGCACGGGGCTCCATGCGATGACGAAGGCGGTGCCGGGGCCGGGCAGGCGCTCGATCCGAGCGTCGATGGAGCGGACCAGCGTGTCCACGACGGTCATGCCGAGGCCGCGGCGGCCCTCGGGCGCCATGCCGATGCCGTCGTCGGCGATGTGGAGGATGAAGCCGCCGGCCTCTCCGTCCCGGCGGAGCGTGATGCGCACGGATCCAGGGGGAGCGCTGACGAAGGCGTATTTGAGGGCGTTCGTCGCCAGCTCGTTGACGACGAGGGCGATCTTCACGGCGATGTCGGCCGGCACTTCCAGGGATTCGAGGTCGGTGATGACGCGGTTGCCGCCGCCCTCGGTCGTGTCGCGGGCCGCGAGGGCACGGGCGAAGCGCTCGAGCATCCCGTCGAGGGCGACGGTCTGGCCGGTACCGTCCTGCAGCAGCTCGTAGGTCATGCCGATGGCGACCATGCGGCCCTGGGCGGCGCGCAGCGCCTGGAGGGCCGCGTGATCGGAGAGCTGGCGCTCCTGCAGGCGGAGGAAGGAGGCGACGAGGGAGAGGTGGTTCTTGATGCGGTGGTGCGCTTCCCGCAGGAGGGTGTCGCGCAGGCGGATGGCCTCCTCGCGCGTCTCCCGGGTGGCGCCCAGGCGACGGATGAGGTCGGCGACGTCGGCAGCGCCGCTCTCGGCCCCACTGGCGGGCGGGGGGATGTCGCCGGCGGCCTCCAGCCGCTGCGTGGCGACCTCGAGCGGGGCCACGACGAAGCGCTGGGCGGACCAGAAGAGAGCGCCCATGCCGACGAGCAGCACGCCGACGAGGAGAAGCGGCGGAAGGATGATGTCGGCGCGGTTGCCGGCCTCGACCACGCCCGAGGGGATGGAGGCGAGGAGACTGAGGTCGTCGGTCGCGCGCACCTGGATCAGCAGGCGCCCGTTTTCGCTCGCGATGCCCGCATCGACGGGGATGGGGGCGAGGTAGGAGGCGTGGAGGTCGTCCGGTAGAGGGGGGGGCGGCGCGTCCGGGCCGACAAGGCTGGCGTTGCTGCCCGAGGCGTCCAGGAGCCAGACCCGCAGGCCGTCGATCTCCGGCAGGAGGTGCCTGCTGGCGTTGCGCAGGCCGTCGAGGGAGACGGTGGCCGCGACGACGCCGGCGGCAGTTCCGCCGAGCGGCATGCCGGGCGCTTCCCCCTGCGTTTCGCGGCCCCGCGGCCACTCGCGGCGAATCGGGTCGGCGAGTTCGATCATCTGGCCGGGGCCGAAGGCGCTGGTGCTCAGCGCGCCCGTGAGCCCGCGGCCGGTGAGCTCCGCAGTCAGAATGCTGAGCGAGGCGACCCGCTGGCCGACGGTCCCGGGAAGGGTGGAGCAGGCGATGATGCGGTCCGACCGCACGGCGAAGAGATGGCTGACGCTCGCGTCCATGCGCAGGTGGGCGGCGTTGAGGAGGGCGGTGCAGCCCTCTGGGCCGAGGGCGAGGGGATCGGCGGCGGCCAGGACGGCCGTACCCTGCCGGGCCTGGGCGAGTGCGCCGGCGACGCGGCCGGCCATGCGGCGAGTTTCGGCGAGGACGAGCTCGGTGTTGCGCGCCGAGAGGGCCGCGGCCTGCCACCAGGTGAAGATGCCGGCGCCGAGGAGGATGACGAGGGCGACGGCGCCGTAGACGAGGGCGAGGCGCTGGCGGAGGGTCCAGCGGCGGGGCTGCGCCTCGATGGAGGCGGGCTGGCCGTCACGGGCGCCCGGCTCCTCGTCGTGGGTGGTCGGATCGGCGCCGCAGCCGGCGCGTTCCTGGTTGCGGAAGGGCGGCGTTACCCCGCGTCCTCCAGTCGCTTCGGCGCGCCCGGCATGGATGCCGCCGCGGGCGCTCTGCGCGCCATGCGCATTGCGCCGGGCCTGTCGGCTGATCAGCGGCAGAGTGGGCAGCGTAAAGGAACTGCCGGTCCGCCCGGCGGGTAGCGCTCCCGGCGGACGATTCCCATCCAGCATGGCGTTGCATCCTCGATAACGAGGGTTTGGCAGGCCCGTGACTAGAAAGTCAAAGCTTTGTGAATGAACTCGAATTTATTCTCCTGTGTGCCGCGAGGCACCGGAGGCCCCGCAGAGCGCGAAGGCGGCAGCCATCGACTCCGGCACGGGCGCCGTGGCCAGCAGGGGCGGGTCGAGTGGCAGGGAGAGGGAGCGGGCGAGCAGGTGCATCACGCCGCCCGCCCGCCCGTTGCCGGAGGGCATGCCGCCATAGACGGGGTCGCCGAGGATGGGGCAGCCGAGCAGGGCGCAGTGGACACGGAGCTGGTGCGTCCGCCCCGTTTCCGGGCGCAGCTCGAGCCAGGAGAGGGTGTCGGCCCCGCTGCTGGCGGAACCGGCCAGGCGCCAGGCAGTGCGGGCGGGCTGGCCCTCGTGGTGGGTTTCGATGCGCCAGCCGCCCTCCCGCGTGCTCGTCTTGCGGAGCGGGGCGTCGAGGGTTCCGGCCTCCCCGTGCGGGCGGCCCACGACGACGGCCCAGTAGGTTTTCGCGGCGCGCTTCTCCGCGAAGAGGGCGCCGAGCGCGCCGAGGGAGGGGCGGGTGCGTCCGAGGAGGAGGCAGCCGGCCGTGTCGGTGTCCAGGCGGTGGATCGGTTGGGGCGGGTGGCGGCGGCCGAGCTGGAGGAGGGGCAACCAATCCTCGAGGCTGGGCTTGGGTGGACGGCCGGGCCGCGGGCGGCCGGGATCGACGGGCAGTCCGGCGGGCTTGTCGATCACCATGGCGTCGGGCCGGATGTGAAGGATTCGCGCGGCGAGCCAGCCGGGCAGGGAAGAGGGGTCGCGCATGGCGGTTGGGGGTGTTTCCGGTGGGGCTGGCGTGAAGGGGCGGGGTGGCGCGCTGGTGATCTGCGTGGGGCAGGTGGTGACGGACCATACCTTTCGCGTGGACGAGGTGGAGCCGCCGCCCTCCAAGACGACGGCGCGGGCCTATTCCATGAGCGTCGGCGGGATGGCGGCGAACGCGGCGATCGCGGTCGCGCGGCTCGGCGGGCGGGCGGTGTTCTGGGGCCGCGTGGGGCGGGACGAGGCAGGGGAGGAGTTGCGGCACGCGCTGGAGTCGGAGGGGGTGGATGCCTCCGGCCTGGTGATGGCGGAGGGGGCGCGGACGCCGCTCTCGGCCGTGATCGTGGACAAGATGGGGGAGCGGAGCATCGTGACCTATCGTGGGGAGCGGCTGCCCACCGACCCCTCCGCCCTGCCGCTGGAGCGCCTGGCGCAGGCGGGCTGCGTGCTCTGCGACCCCCGCTGGCCCGAGGCGGCGGAGCTGGTGTTCCGGCGCGCGAGGGAGACGGGGGTGCCGAGCGCGATGGATGCGGAGAAGAGCGAGGAGCGCATCCTGCGCCAGCTCGTGCCGCTGACCGACCACGCGATCTTCGCCAAGACCGGGCTGACCATCTTCGCGCCCGGCGTGCCGCCGGAGGAGGGGCTGGCGCGGGCGCTGCGGACGGGTCCGCTGAAGGTGGCCGCGGTGACGCTGGGGGAAAAGGGGACGCTCTGGCTTTCGCCGGGGATGGAGGCGCCGGTGCGGCGGCCGGCCTTTCCGGTGGATGCGACGAACACGACGGGGGCCGGGGACGTGTTCCATGGCGCCTTCGCCCTGGCCATCGCGGAGGGGCAGGGGATGGAGGAGGCGCTGCGCTTCGCCTCGGCGGCGGGGGCGCTGCGGGCCAGGGACGGGCGGACGCCGGACCGGGCGACGCTGGAGGAGCTGCTGGTGGGGGAAACGGACGTGCCGCCGGTCCGGGTGCGGCGGAAAGCCTGAGGGGCCTGCGCTCCCTCCGGCGTACCTTACGTTGGCCTTTCGAAAAGGGACCGTGTCGAAACGGCAGACGCGGGCTGGTATGGTCCGGCCTTCCGACGCCGATCGCAAAGTCTTGGACATGTCCGACGCCGAAGCCCTGCCGCGCCCTTCCCGCATCCCTCCCTTCGAGCGGTTCCGGCCGGGCGATCCGGTCCCGGTCTTCCGGGCGGCGACGGATGGGAACCCGCGCTACGCCTTCGACAGCGTGGCGGGGCGCTATGTGCTGCTCGCCTTCCTCGGGTCGCGGGCCCATCCGGCCTCGGCCGCGGGGTGGGAGGTGCTGCGGCGGGCGCGGTCGGCGGGGCTGCTGGACGATGCGCGGGCCTGTGCCTTCGCGGTGACGGCGGATCCCGGCGATGCGGCGCCGGCGATGGCGGATGCGCTGCCGGGGCTGCGGGTGATCCGCGACCATGATCTCGCGGTGAGCCGCGCCTACGCGGCCTTCGTCGCCGCGCCAGCGGGGGAGCGGCCGGGCTATGCGCCCTTCGCCCTGCTGCTGGACCCCTTGTTGCGGGTGCTGGATTCCGCGCCCATCGCGGAGATCGGGCGGCTGGTCGGGGTGCTGGAGGGGCTGCCGGCACCCGGGCTGCACGCGGGGATGGAGGTTCCGGCCCCTGTTCTGGTGCTGCCGAGGGTGCTGGAGCCGGAATTCTGCCGGGATCTGGTCGCGCTCTACGACCGGCTGGGGGGCAACGAGAGCGGCTTCATGCGGGAGGTGGGCGGGCGAACGGTGGCGATGCTGGACGCCCACCACAAGCGGCGGAAGGACCTCATCATCGGGGACGAGGGGGTGCGGGCGGCGCTGCGCGAGCGCCTGACGCGGCGGCTGGTGCCGGAGATCCACCGCGCCTTCCAGTTCCGGGCGACGCGGATCGAGCGCTACATCGTCGCCTGCTACGACGCGGCCGATGGCGGGCATTTCCGCGCGCATCGCGACAACACCACGCGGGGCACGGCGCATCGGCGCTTCGCGGTCAGCATCAACCTGAACGACGATTTCGATGGCGGGGACCTGTGGTTCCCCGAGTTTGGCACGCGCCGCTACCGGCCGCCGATGGGGGGCGCGGTGGTCTTCTCCTGCTCGCTGTTGCACGAGGCGGGGCGGGTGACGCGCGGGGTGCGCTACGCCACGCTTCCTTTCCTCTACGACGAGGCGGCGGCGAAGGTGCGGGAGGAGGGGCGCCGGTTCATCGGGGCCGCGGGGGAGGAGGCGGCCGCAGAGGGATGAGCGCGGCTTTGCGCGGTGGGGAGCCGCGCGGCCGGTCCCTCCCGCAAGGGCCAGCCGGTCAAGGCGCCGCGCGGGCGGGTAACTCCGGGATGACTCCGCGTCCGTCCCAGCGGCGGATGCGTTCCACCTCGACCGCGTTGGGGTTGTCCCCGGTGACGGCGGGCGACGCCGCGATGGCCGCGGCGCGGGCCCGGCCGAGCTCGCGTTCGGCGACGACCTGGCGATAGGTCTCGCCGGGGTCAAGGCGGGTGATGGCGAAGCTGGCGACCTCGATGCGCAGCAGGGCGCGGGCGCGGGCGCGGAGGTCGTCGGTAAGAGCGGCCTGGAGGGCGGCGGCGTCGCGAATGGCGGCCTCCATGGGGGTGCGGCCGAGGACGGCGGCAACGGAAGCGGCCATGAGGGGAGGCATGAGGTCGGCGTCGCCGCGGATATGGCTGAAGCGCCAGCGGAGGTCGGCTTCCTCGCCGTGGTGCCAGAACGCGGTGCCGTAGAGGGTGACGGGAAGGCCCTCGGCCGTGAGGGCGGGCATGCCGCGGTCGGGGGCGCTCCGGTCGGTGTTGGAGAGCGACATCTCGACCACCGCCCGGGTGTCGGTCCAGGGATTGGCGAAGCCGTGCTGGCCGGGTCCGTAGAGGGCAACAACCTCGCCGCCTCGGCTGACGATGATGCGCTGGGTGGCGCCGGGGCGGATGCTGATCGTGCGATCGGCAAACACGCCGAGGACGAGGAGGGCCGCGATGCCGAGGAGGATGGGCAGGGCGCGCGGGCGCCGCTTCGCCTGGTGGTCCGTGCTCGTGGTGGCGGGGTCGTGATTGTCCCGGGGCATGGCGGCGGCGCGCGCTCCAGTTGTCCGCACGGGTGATCGGTCCGGGCGGCGGGTCGGTTGAGGTACGTGGCATCAACCCCCGGCGAGAGGATGTGTTTCATGTATGCAATGAAAGCTGGCCGTAATGTTACGAAGAATTGGAGCGGGACGACTTTTTGAGCCATTGGGCAGGTGGTAGCGGGGTTCATGCGCCTCTGGCCCGAACCTTCCGGTCTCGCCCCCAGCGCGGTGAGGCCGGTCGTGCGGGGCGTCCCGCTCGCCGTGCCGCTCTTGCCGCAGCGGCTGGGCGTGCTGCTGCTCGACGCGGTGCTGCTTGCCTTTGCGCTGCTTCAGCTTTCCCCTTTTCTTGCTGCCTTCCACCAGACGGCGGACGACAATTTCTGGCAGTACGCGGTGCTCAGCAACGCCGGCCGCCCTGAGGCGCTGGGGGAGGCCATCCACCAGCTGGCGAAGGCCCAGGGGCGGATCGGGCTCTACCCGGCCATGCCACTGGTGATGCTCGGCGCGATGCTGCCGGAATATGCGTGGGGGCGGGTGCTGGTGGTTGGGCTCTTCGGCGGGCTGATGCTCGCCTTCGGCCATCTGCTCGCCCGGCGGCTGGGCGTGCCTCTCACGCGGGCGGGGCTGTTGATGGCGCTCTGCCTCGCCCCTGTCGCGGCTCACCACATGCCGCCGAACGCCTACCCGCTGATGCTCACCCTGCCGCTCGCGGCGCTGGTCGGGCTGCACATCTGGATGGGCGAGGTCAGGGCGCGGTCAGGCATGGCGCTGCTGGCCGGGGCGGGCGGCCTGGCCGCGCTGATGCTGATGCTCGAGTACAGTCTCGTTGCCGGGGCCGGCCTCGCCGCCCTGGTGGTGCTCTCGGCGCCGGAGGGGCAGCGCTGGCGGGCGGTGCGGCTGCACGCTCCTCCGATGCTGCTGGCCGCCCTGGCCTACGTCGCCTATCGCATGGTCCATCCGAGCGCCTATGGCGGCAACATGATGGCGTGGCCCGGGCTGTGGAATGTCGTCCGGCTGCAGGCGCTGCACGCTTTCCACGGGACGAGCCTTCCGGTGCTCGGCGCTCCCTGGCGCGGCTTCTCCGCGCTCGGGCGCAGGGACATGGCGATGGCGGTGGGCGTCCTTGCTTGCGGGACCTGGCTGGCGTGGCGGCTGCTGCCGGCCTTGGCGGCGAGGCTGACCGCGGGCCTGGCCGTCCGGGTGGTGCTGGCCTGCTTGGCCTGGGCCTGGCTGAACACGCTCCCGCACGCGTTGACCGAGAAGTATCAGAGCTGGTGCCGAGCCGGAGACTGCACCTACGTTGATTCGCGGATCGCTGCGCTAGGCGTGGGTGCGGCCGCGGCGGTGGGGCTCGCGGCTCTCCTGCGCGCCGTATGGGCAAGGCCGGGGGCGCGGCGGGCCGTCTCGCTCCTTTGCGCGCTGGGCGTGGGGGGGCTGGGGACCTTCAGTTTCCTGCAGAACCGGCTGGCGGCGCGTGAGATGTTTGTTCGGGAGCGGCCCTTCGCCCTGCTGCGGGAGGCTGCCTGCCAGCCCTCGGAGGGGCTGGGTACGAACGCGGTGGCGATGGCGATGCTTGGCCGGGAGATCTGGTGGCACCGGCCCCCAGCCACCGTTCTTCCGCCCGAGGTTTACCTGGCTGCGTACCGGGACGGCTTGGCGGCGTTCGGGCTGGCCTGCCGGCCGATGCCCTTCGCGCCGCCGGCTCGCTCGGTGGAGTTCCTGGGGTGGTCCGGGGCGGAGGAGCGGGGACGCTGGACGGTGGGACCGGGCGGATTGCTGGTGCTGGCAGGGCAAGAAGGGAGCCGGGGGATGGTGCTGACCCTCGCGGCCTATGTGCCCACCGCGGGTGGAGCGCAGCGCGTGGTGGCGCGACTGGGCGACGGCACGGCCTGCGAGATGCGGTTGGGCAGTGAGCCGCTAGACCTGCTGGTGCCCTGGGACGAGGGCGCCCTTGGGTGGGTGGGGTCCGGCGGCCGGGAGGCGGTGCTGGTCCTGGAGACGCCGGACGCGGTGAGCCCCCTGACGGCGGGAGTGAGCGAGGACCGGCGGCCGCTCGGCGTGCTGCTTTCCGCCGTCAGGTCCTGGCAGGCGGAGGGGGCGGTGCCGCGAGGGCTGGACATGCGCGAATGCGCGCGGGCAGGCGGGACGGCGCGGCCCGGGTGATGCGCCGCCCGGCCGACAAGGGCCGCGGTGGTGGGAATCCGGAGGCCGGGCGGACGCGGCGGAGGGAGGATCCTCCCCCCGCCGGGTGGTCAGGCAGCCTTGGGCAGAATGCGGGCGGTCTCGGCCCAGTCAAAGTAGAGGCGACGGGCCTCGGCGGCGACGGGGCCAGGCTGCATGTGGTTCTCGGCGTAGCGGGTGCAGGGCTGGACCTTGCCGAAGTTGCCGGTCGCGAAGATCTCGTCCGCCGTTTCGAGCATGGCCGTCGTGACCGTGCATTCGCGCACCTCGCGGCCGGATTTGCGCAGCAGGTCAATGATGCGGGCGCGCGTGATGCCGGCGAGGAAGGTGCCGTTGGCGGCGGGGGTCATCACCACGCCGTCCTTGACCATCATGATGTTGGCGGAGGCGAATTCCGCGACGTTGCCGGCCTCGTCCAGCACCACGGCCATGTCGAAGCCGTGCTTCTTGGCCCAGGCGGTGGCGCGGGCGGAGTTGGGATAGAGGGCGCTCGCCTTGCTGTCGGTCGGCGCCATGTCGGCGGCGGGGCGGCGGAAGGGGGCCGTGATGGCCGAGAAGCCGATCGCGGGCGGCAGGGGCGCGTCGTAGACCGAGAGGATGAACTCGGTGCTGTCGGGGTCGGGCTGGGCGGCGCCGAGTCCCTTCCTGACGAAGAACATGGGGCGGATGTAGAGCTCGGCGTCGGGGGGCATGCGGCGCACGCCCTCGCGGCAGAGTTCCTCGATTTCCTCGGCTGTCATGGTGGGTTCCATGAGCATGTTGCGCGCGGACTGGACGCAGCGGCGGCAGTGGAGGTCGAGGTCGGGTACGGTGCCGCGGATGGCGCGCGCGCCGTCGAAGATGACGGAGCCGAGCCAGAAGGCGTGGTCCATGGGGCCGAGGATCTTGGGCTCCTCGGTGGACCAGTTGCCGAGATGCCAGAAGACGCCCGCCATGTTCTCTTTCTCCGTGCCGCCAGAAGGGGGGGCGGAACCTGCCACGACGAGGGGTGGGCGGTGAACCCCGCCGTTCAGAGGAGGCCGAAGTTCTTGGCGGCGATGCCCGCGGCGACCACGAGGATGAGGGTGCATCCGGCGACCACGAGGGAGGCGGCCCAGGCGGGGAGGGCTGAGGCGGGGGCGACGGCCGTGTTCACGACGACGCGCTGGGTGGTGCGGGGGTTGAGGGACCGCGTCTCCTGTCTTGCGCGCGGCTGGTCCGGCAGCTCGGCGAGGGCGCCGTTGGCCTCGCAGGGGAGGACGATGCTGCGGGGGACGCCGACGAGGCGCGGCAGCATCGAGGTCTTCGCCTCGGAGTAGCCGGCGAGCTGGATGTCGAGGGCGCCGCTCGGTTCCGCGGCGACCGCGGTGACGCGGCCCCACTGGCCGGCGCGGCCCACGGCGCCCTCGCCGGCCTCGTCCACGCGCAGGCGGACGAGGTCGCCGACCTCGTAGCGGAAGACATAGGCCCTTTCGTTGGCATTGTGGCGGATCTTCACCTGTCCCCCCTTCCTGGCTGAATCGGCTTTGAGTCGCAGGATGGCGGAGCAAGCTTAAGGATCGGTTTTGCAAGGTGCCGTGCGCAGCGGCTTGACCGATGCCGGGGGGCGGTGTGGATGCGCGGGATGGATCGTCCGCCCCCTTCCTCCAGGCGGCCGCCGGAGCCGGACCGGCTCTGCGGCCTGGCTGCCGTCTCGGCCGTCTTCGCGCGGCGGCCGCGGGACGTGCTGCGGCTGTTCCACCTGCCCTCCCGCCGGCGGGAGGCGAATCCGTTCTGCGCGGTGCTGGCCGGGATGCGCCGTCCCTACCGCGAGGTGGGGGAGGAGGAGCTGGCGCGGGTGGCGGGCACCGTTCACCACGGGGGGATCGTGGCGGTCGCCACGCGGCGGAGGGTGCCGGAGCTGGTGCTGCCGCTGGCGCCGGCGCTGCGGGTGGCGCCCGTGCTGCCGGTGCTGGACGGAGTGTCCAACCCGCACAACCTGGGGGCCATCGCGCGCTCGGCGGCCTTCTTCGGCTGCATCGGGATGGTGCTTTCAGGCGATCCCCGAGGGGCGGGGCTCTCGGATGCGGCCTTCCGGACGAGCGAGGGAGGGCTGGAGGTCCTGAGCCTGTGGCGGGCGCCGGACCTTGTTTCCACGCTGCCGCGCCTCGGGGTGATGACGGTGGCGGCGGTGGCGGCGGGCGGGGTGGCGCCGGAGCGGCTGCCGGCGGCGGCCTGCCTCGCGCTGGTGCTCGGGAACGAGGAGGAGGGGGTTTCCGAGGCAGTGGCTGCCGCCTGCGACGCGCGGGTGACGCTGCCGGGCTCGGGGCGGGTGGAGAGCCTGAACGTCTCGGTCGCGGCGGCGGTGCTCATCCACGCGCTTTCGGCGCGGCGCTAGGCCTCGGCGGCTTCGCGGCGCTTGCCGCGGGCGGCGGCCAGGCCGGTGCGGTGACCCTCGGCCGCGAGAGCGAGGAGGCGGGCAGGCAGGGACTGGCGGATGGCAGCGCGGTAGCCGGGAAAGCGCTTCCAGGCCTTGCGCTCCGGCTTCGTCATGCCGCAGGCGAAGCACCAGCCGGTGGCGTTCTCGTACTCGCAGATCTTGATGCAGGGGCGCTCGTTCGGGTCCATCGGGGTGCTTCTGCCGGTTCGCGGAAGGAAGGCGCGACGGGGGCGGGGGTTGCCGCGGCCGACCCGTGGGGCGAAATGCGGGGCATCGAAGACCCGGAGTCCCGCCCCATGACGATCCGTCGCCGCAGCTTTCTCGGCGCGGCCGCCCTGCCGCTCGCCGTTCCGGCCCTGGCCCCCCACGCCCTGGCCCAGGCGCCCTATCCCAACCGTTCCCCCCGCCTCGTGGTGCCCTTCGCGCCGGGTGGGGCGGTAGACATCACTGGCCGGGTGCTGGCGGAGCGGCTGCAGCCGGCGCTCGGCCAGTCCGTGGTGGTGGACAACCGCGGCGGCGCCGGGGGGAACATCGGGGCGGAGTTCGTCGCGCGGTCGGAGAAGGACGGCTACACGCTGCTGCTCGCCGCCGTCTCGATCATGGCGGCGAACAAGTACCTCTATCGCCGCTCCATGCCGATCGACCCGGTGCGGGACCTCGCGCCCGTGACGCGGGTGACGACCGGGACGGTGCTGCTGGTGGTGAACTCGCAGCGGCCCTGGCAGAGTTTCGCCGATCTCGTCGCCGCGGCGAAGAAGGACCCGGGGAAGATCACCATGGGTTCCTCGGGCACCGGCACGGTGAGCCACCTGACGCTCTCCTCCGTCTGCCGGGCGGCGGGAATCGACATCACCCACGTGCCCTATCGTGGCGGCGGGCCGGCCATCTCGGACCTCGTCTCGGGCAATATCGACATGATGTTCGACGTGATCCCGGCGCTGATGCCGCATGTGCGCGAGGGGCGGTTCCGGGCGCTGGCGGTGGGAAGCGCCGAGCGCGTGGGCTACGTGCCGGAGCTGAAGGACGTGCCGGGCATGAAGGAGCTGCTGCCGGGCGCGGGGATCGACATGCAGAGCTGGTACGCCGTGAACGTCCCGACCGGCACGCCGGCCCCGGTGATCGAGCGGCTGCACACGGCGATCCTGCAGGTGGTCAAGTCGGACGACTTCCGCTCCCGCTTGGAGCCGCTTGGCTTCACGCCGGTCTGGGACGAAACGCCGGCGGCCTATGCGGCCTACCTCGCGCAGCAGGATGCGGTGTGGAAGGGGCTGGTGGAGGCCTCGGGGGCGACACTGGACTGAGAAGGCGCTGCCCGCCCCGCGCGTGGCGTGGCTTCGGGTCATCGGCCCGGGGCGCGCCGGCCGCGGGGTGATCCCGATTCGAAGAAGAGGTTGATGGTGAGGTGTCCGGGAGGGGGAGAGTTCTTCCTCCCTATTCCCGAAGTCGACGGCGCCGGCTGGTCAGCCGGGTCGAGAAGCTGCGGAGGAGGGTGGCCAGGGCGGTGTTGCCCTGGGTCTCCGCGCTATGAGCGAGATCGAGGACAATGCGGGCGGCGCGGCTGTTCTCGCCCGGTCCCCTGGAGGCCGGGCGGGAGGGTGCGCTCAGGGGGACGGACTCTCGCCGCGGCGGGCGAGACTCGCTGGGAGAGGCGTCGGGGCGAGCCTGTCCTCGCGATGTTTTGTTCATTCCTTCAGCGATAGACATTTCCCCTTGTCTTGACCAGCGGCAAACGGGCACCGGACAGAAAGATCTGTCTGGTGTGTGCGGGCGTTACGCACCCAGCAGCTGTCCGCCATCCACGATCAGGGTCTGGCCGGTGATCCAGCTCGCGCGTGGGGAGGCGAGGAAGAGGACGGCCTCGGCCACTTCCTCGGGCCGGCCCATGCGACCGAAGGGGATGGAGGCGAGGGTGGCGTCGTAGAGGGCGGGGTCCTCGGTGCGGCGGCGTTCCCAGGTGCCGCCAGGGAATTCAACGGAGCCGGGGGCGACGCAGTTGGCGCGGATGCCGCTCGCCGCGAGGATGCGGGCCTGGCTGGAGGTGTACTGCATCACCGCCGCCTTGGCGGCGCCATAGGGCGGGTTGCGCTTCGTGGCGCGCAGCGCCGAGATGGACGCGATGTTGACGATGCCGGTGCCACCCGCTTCGCGGGCCGGGGAGGCCTCGAGGTAGGGGCGGGCGGCGGCGCTGGCGCGGACGACGGCCAGGATGTCCACCGAGATGGAGGCGGCCCAGCTCTCCTCGTCGTCCCGGCGGCCGAAGCCGGAGGCGTTGTTGACGAGGATGTCGATGCCGCCGAGCGCCTCGGCCGCGGCGGGGACGTAGCGGGCGATGGCCTCGGCGTCCGCGAGGTCGCAGGGGGCGGCGTGGGTGAGGCCGCCGAGGGAAGCGATCTCGGCACGGGCGGCCTCCAGCGCGTCCGCGCCGCGGGCGCAGAGGGAGACGGCGGCGCCGGCCTTGGCGAGGGCGAGGGCGATGGAGCGGCCGATGCCGCGGCTGCCGCCCATGACGACGGCGCGGCGGCCGCTGAGTTCCCCGGTGGTGGCCATGGGTCGTTCCTTCTTCTGCCCGTGGATGATGGCGTAGGCGGGCGGCGGTGTCGCCCCGGCGGGACGCGGGTGGTCGCTCCGGGTGGGGGCGGCCGATTGGCATGGCGTGGCGCGCGCGTCCCGGCCAAGCTGGGCGCGGATGGTGATGGAGAGAGCGATGATGCGGCGCCGGGACCTGGTGGTGGGGCTGGCCGCGATGCCGGCGCTGCCAGCGATGGGGCAGCCCGTAGCCGGCGGCCGGGTCGTGCGGGTGGTGGTTCCCTTCCCGCCCGGCGGGGCGATCGACCTGCTGGGGCGGCTGGTGGCGGAGCGGCTGGGGCCGGTGCTGGGGCAGAACGTGGTGGTGGAGAACCGCGGAGGCGCGGGCGGCATCCTCGGCACCGACGCGGTGGCGAAGGGGACGCCGGACGGGACGGTGATCGGGGTGATCGGGGGGGTGACGATGACGGCCTATCCCACCCTGTACAATCGCCTGCCCTTCGACCCCGTGAAGGATCTCCAGCCGCTGAGCCTGATCACCTCGGGCGCGCTGATCTGCGTGGTGAACGCGGAGGTGGCGCAGCGGCGGGGCTGGACGGATTTCCGGGCGCTGGTCGCCTACTCGAAGGCGCACCCGGACGAGGTGAAGATGGGGTCCTCGGGGCCCGGGACCTCGTCGCACCTGGTGATCGGGGCGGTGAACGAGCTGGCGGGGGCGCGCATCCTGCACGTGCCCTATCGCGGGGGCGGGCCGGCGATCGCGGACCTTCTCTCGGGCACGATCGACATGATGTTTGACGTGACGCCAGCGCTGATGCCGCAGGTGGCGGCCGGGAAGTTCAAGCCGCTGGCGCTGTCCTCCCGCGCACGGATGGATTTTGCGCCGGATGTGCCGGGGATGGGGGAGTTCGCCGATCTCGGGCTGGGGGAACTCGACCTTCTCGCCTGGAACGCGCTGATGCTGCCCGCGGGCACGCTGGAGCCGGTGGTAGCGCGGCTGTTCCAGGCGGTGCGGCAGGTGGCGGCGGACCCGGTGCTGATCGAGAGGCTGCGGCCGCTGGGCTACGAGGTGATGGTGAGCGAGAGCCCGGCCGCGCTGGCCGAGCTGGTGGCGCGGGAGACGCCCGCCTGGAAGCGGCTGGTGGAGATGTCGGGCGTGAAGCTCGACTGATCGGGGCGATCCGACTTGCGTCGGAATGAAACAGTTGGGGGTGCGAGGTGGCAACCTACGCCGGGAGGACCCATTAGCACCGCATGAGCACGGGTGCGGTCGATCTTCTGGTGGTGGGCGCGGGGGCGGCGGGGATCGCCGCGGCGCGGGAGGCGCTCCTCCTCGGCCTGTCGGTGCGGGTGCTAGAGGCGCGGGGGCGGGTTGGCGGGCGCGCGGTGACGAGCCGCTCGCTGGGCGCGCCGATGGACCTCGGCGCCACCTGGCTGCATGCCGCGCAGTCCAACCCGCTGGTGCCGCTGGCCGAGGCGGTGGGGCTCGAGTTGTTCGACCATGACGCCGTGCGGAGTTCCCGCACCTGGATGGGCGGGCGCTGGGCGGATGGGGCGGAGATGGCTGCCTATGAGCAGGCGGAGCGGGCCTGGGGCATCGCGGTGCGCTTGGCGGCCGCGCGGGCGGAGGGGCGTGCGCTGAGCTTGGCCGATGCGGCGCCGCGCGGCGGGTTCTGGGATGCGACGCTGACGCATTGGGAGGGGCCTGTGATCGCGGCGACGGAGGCCGCCGAGGTCGATCTCGAGGACTATCTTTCCACCCTGCTGAACGGCTCGAACCTGCTGCCGCGCGAGGGCTGCGGGCATGTGCTTGAAAGGCTGGCGGAGGGCCTGCCCATCGTGCTGGGCGCGCCGGTCGAGCGGATCGACTGGGGCGGGGCGCGGGTGAGGGCGGAAGGGCCCTTCGGCGTGGTGGAGGCGCTGGGCGCGGTGGTGACGGTCTCGACCGGCGTGCTGGCCGGCGGCGGCATCGCCTTCTTCCCGGCGCTGCCGGTGGAGGTGGAGGGGGCGGCGCATGACCTGCCGCTGGGGCTGCTGGAGAAGGTGGGGCTGCCGGCCGCGGGCGCGGACCGGCTGGATTCGCTGGCTTTCGGCGGGATCGAACGGCGGCTGGAGGAGGGAGAGCGGGCAATGACCTTCGTCGCCTGGCCCTTCGGACGGGACCACCTGGAGGGCTTCGCCGGGGGCGCGCTGGCCTGGGACCTGTCGCGGGAGGGAGAGGCAGCGATGACCGATTTCGCGCTGTCCGAACTGCGGCGGATCTACGGCGCGCGGGCGGATCGCGCCATCCGGTGGGAGGGAGCGGTGGTTTCCTCCTGGGGGCGGGATCCCTGGGCGCGGGGTTCCTATTCGGCGGCGAGGCCGGGGCGGGCGGGGGCGCGGCGGCTGCTCTCGACGCCCGTGGGCGGGGGGCGGCTGCGGTTGGCGGGCGAGGCCTGCCATGTAAGCCTCGCCGGCACCCTGGCCGGGGCCTGGCTGAGCGGGGCCGAGGCGGCGCGGGAGGTGGCGGCCTCGCGCGGGTTGCTGCGGGCCGGTGCCCAGGCGCGGGGGGCCGGAGCCGGCGCTTCGGCGTGACGGGGGCGCGGGAGGCGCCGCTGGGCGGGGAGCCCGCGGCCGAGGCACCGGCGACGGGCGTGGAGACGCCGCCCCTGATTGCGAGACCGTCCGCGGCGCGGCCGACCGTGGCGCGGGATGGCGAGGTGCTGCGCTTCGCCGGCCGGCTGACGAGCATGGGCGCCGGGCGGATCTGGCGGGAGGCGCTGCGGGCGGCGGAGGGCGCGCGGCGGATCGACCTCTCGGGGCTGGAGGTGTTGGACACGAGCGGGGCGGCACTGGTTCTGGCGGCCCAGGCGGCGGCGGGCGCGGAGGTGCCGGTAGAGGGCGCCTCGCGCAAGGTTGGCGCGGTTCTCGAGCGGTCACGCGGGGCGGTGCGGTCCCCGGCGAAGCCCGGGCACGCGCTGCCGCGGTTGGGGCCGGTGCGGGCGGTGGGCGCCTGGGGCGTGGGGCGAATCGCGGCCATGGCTGGCGCGGCGGCGTTTCTCGGCGAGGCCTCGGCGACGATCGTGAACGCGGCACGGCGGCCGCGCGACCTGCGGGTGGCGGACGTGCTGCGGCACCTGGACGAGGTGGGCACGCGCGCCTTCGGGCTCACCCTGCTGCTGGGCGTGCTGATCGGCGTGATCCTTGCGTTCCAGTCCTCCATCCCGATGCGGCAGTTCGGGGCGGAGATCTTCATTCCGCGCCTCGTCGGCCTCTCGCTGCTGCGGGAGCTTGGGCCGCTGCTGGCAGGGGTGGTGCTGGCGGGGCGCACCGGCTCGGCCTATGCGGCGGAGCTGGGCACCATGACGGTGAACGAGGAGGTGAGCGCGTTGCGCATCATGGGCATCGACCCGATGGTGCTGCTCGTGCTGCCGCGGCTGGTTGCGGCGACGGTCGCGATGCCGGTTCTCGCGCTGCTGATGGACCTGGCGGGGCTGCTGGGTATGTCCGGCGTGATGCTGAGCCTCGGCTTTCCCGTGCAGCTCGTGCTCAACCAGCTCCATGTGGGGGTCGATCTCGGCGATCTTCTGGGGGGGCTGGGCAAGGCGGCGGTGTTCGGGCTGGTGATCGCGGGGCTGGGCTGCCGGGCGGGGCTTTCCGCGGGCAGCGGGCCGCGCGCGGTGGGCGATGCCGCCACCTCGGCCGTGGTGGGCGGGATCGTGGCACTGGTGGTTCTGGACGGGATTTTCGCGGTGCTGTTCTTCCGGTTGGGCTGGTGATGGGAACCGTTCTCGCGGATCGGACGGAGGCGCCCGCGGCGACGCGGCGCGAGGCGGTGATCGAGGTGCGCGACCTCGCGATGGGGTTCGGCGGACGCACGCTGTTCCGCCACGTGACCTTCGAGGTGTCGCAGGGCGAGGTCTTCGTGATCCTCGGCGGCTCGGGCTGCGGCAAGTCCACGCTGCTGAAGATCATGATCGGCCTCTACGAGCCAACGGCGGGGGAGGTGACCATCCTCGGGGGGCACCTGGCGCGCGCGTCCGGGGAGGCGCGGCGAGCGCTGCTGCGGCAGCTCGGGGTGATGTGGCAGTCGGGCGCGCTGTTCGGCTCGATGACCTTGCTGGAGAACGTGATGCTGCCGTTGGAGGCGCATACAGACCTGCCGCGCGAGGCGCGGGAGAGCGTGGCGCGGATGAAGCTCGGGCTCGTGGGGCTGGGGGACGCGGAGTCGCGGCTGCCCGCCGAGATCTCGGGCGGGATGGCCAAGCGGGCGGGGATCGCGCGGGCCATGGCGCTCGACCCGCCGGTGCTGTTCCTCGACGAGCCGAGCGCGGGGCTCGACCCCGTGACGTCGGCGGGGCTGGACCGGCTGATCCGCGACCTGGCGCGCGACCTCGGGACGACCTTCGTGGTGGTGACGCACGAGCTGCAATCGATCCTCGCGATCGGGGACCGCTGCGTGATGCTCGACAAGGAGGCGCAGGGAATGATCGCGCAGGGCGATCCGCGGGAACTTCGCGACCATCCGCCGAACGACACGGTGCGGCGCTTTTTCCGGCGGGAGGCGGAGTAGATGCCGGCGACGTCCCGCAGGCTCTATCTTCGCGTCGGGCTCCTCATCATCGTGGGGCTGGCGGTGGGGCTCGGCTTCATCCTCTTCTTCACGGCCGGCAAGCTCGGGCGGAACCGGCAGACTTTCGAGACCTATGTGCGCGAGAGCGTGACGGGGATGGATGTGGGCGCCGCCGTGCGCTTCCGCGGCGTGCAGCTCGGACAGGTGACGGAGATCAACCTCGTCGCGACCTCCTATCCACCGCCGAGCAACGATTTCACCGCGGCCTTCCAGCGGGTGATTGTGCGGTTCGCGCTCGATCTCTCGCGCCTGCGGGACACGCCGAACGTGCAGGGGGCGGTGGAGAACGGGCTGCGCGCGCGGCTGGCGACGACGGGCATCACGGGGGTCGGCTATCTCGAGCTCGACTTCGTGGACAAGGACCGGTTCCCCGCGGAGACGCCGCCCTGGAAACCGGATTACCCGGTGATCCCCTCCATTCCCAGCACGGTGGCGCAGGTGACCTCGGTCGCGGAGGCGCTGGCGCAGCGGGTGAGCGATCTTCCGATCGAGCAGATCCTGGGCGACATCTCGGGGCTGCTCTCGGATCTCCGGCGGCAGGTGAACGACGGCGACCTCGCGCGGACGGCGCGGGCGGCGACGGAGACGTTGGATACGGTGCAGCGGACGGTCGCGGAGCTGGACCTGCCGCGGCTTTCCGGCGAGCTGCGGGCGACGGTGGCCGAGGTGCGCGGGCTGGTCGGCGGGCCGGAGGTGCGGGGCGTGCTGCGCAACGCGAACGCGGCGATGGAGCGGCTGCAGCAGGGCATGCAGCGGCTGCCGGCGGCGGTGGCGCAGGTGGAGTCGGCGGCACGGTCGGTGACGAACACGGTCGGCGACATCAACGGCGATCTGGCGCCGACGCTCAGGGATCTGCGGGCGGCCTCGGGCAGCCTGCGGGAGACGACGGAAGGGCTGCGGCGTTCGCCGGGGGCGTCGCTGCTGGCGCCGCCGCCGCCGGTGCCGGAATGGGCGAGAGGGAGACGATGATGCGGCGTCGCGGATTGCTGGCGGCCCCCTTGTTGATGGCTGGGGTGCTCGGCGGCTGCTCGGTGGTGAACCAGAGCTATGTGGAGCCGCGGCGTTACCCGCTGCTGCCGGTGCGGCCGGCGGCGCTCCCGCGGCGGCGGGGGACGAAGACGCTGCTGATGCGGCTGACGCGCGCGGCGCCGGGGTTGGACGGGCGGCTGCTGCGGTCCATCCGCGCGGATGGGACGGAGGCTACCGAGTACTACGCTGAGTGGACGGCGCCACCCGCTGAGGCTGCGGAAGATGCGCTGCGCCGCTGGCTGATGGAGTCCGGCACCTTCGCGGCCGTGCTGGCGCCGGGGACGCGGGGGAATGCGGACCTGGTGATGGAGAGCGAACTGCTGGCCCTGCATGTCGATCTCGGCGCCGGGCAGGCGGTGGCGGCGATGAGCGCGCTGCTCATGCGCGAGACGAGCCAGTTTGGCACGCGGGTGGTGGCGCAGTTCAGCGAGCGGGCGATGGTGCCGGTGCCGGTGCCGGTGCCGGCCGACCGGCCGCTGGGGCCGGACGCGCAGGCGGCGGGGATGGTGGCAGCGCTCGGGCAGGTGCTCAGGCGGCTGGAGGCGGACCTCTCCCGTTACGGCTAAGGCAAGGGGAGGTCTCAAACAAAAGAGATCGTCTCACTAGTAGAGACATTAACCTTCCAGTGAGATTCATGCGGGCAGTCTCAAAACCAAGACGTGTCGCATTTTGCGAGCACGTCCCGGGTTTGATGGGACGAGCGCCATGGATGCTATTCGGCGGGCCGAGATTTGGGACGAGGTCTGGGCCGAGTACGACGCGCGACAGGCAGCGCAGTTCCGCCTGATGCCGCACGGGAGTGGCGGCCTCACGGAGACGGCCGCCAGGAACACGGTGGCGCGAAGGGTTAGGCCGGTCGTGCAGGTTTCAGTGGCGCTGGGCGCGGGGCTGCTGCTTCTGGGGCTCTGGCTCGCAGCCCCCTGGCTGCTGGCAATGCGGATCTCGGCGTCCATGGGGCAGGGCGACGCCCCGGCCCTTTTGCGGCAATTCGATTCACCTGTGGCCATGGCGAGCCTGCGGGCGGGCATGGAGGCGGAGATCGCGGCGGAGGAGGGGGGCAGTGCCCGCCGTTTCCTCTCGGGCATGGCGGACCGCATGACAGCTTCCTGGGAGCAGCCGGAGCGGGTGGCGGCCTGGATGCAGGCGCGGGCCCGCGGCGCGCGCGGGGAGGGAAGCCTGGTGGCGCTCTCCAGCTTGCGGGCGGCGCGGCCGCTGGGGCTGGCAGCCTTCCGGCTGGAATACGGGCCGGCGGGGGAGGAGGCCGGGGTTTCCTTCGACCTCGCCTGGCAGGGGGATGGATTCCGGGTGACGGCGCTGCGCTTCCTGGATGCGCCGGTCGCTTCGGGCGCCGGCACTGTGGTGGCGATGCGCTAAAGGAAGGGCCCGCGCCGGCGGAGATGCCGGGGCAGGCCCTTCTCTGTGCATCGGCGGAGGGACGGGGGCGGTTGCCGGGCGCGGGGGCCGCCCCCGGCCCGGTTCAGGCGGCCCGGGCGGTCTCGAGCGCCTTCCAAACGATCTCGGGGGTGGCGGGCATGTCGAGATGGGTGATGCCGTCGGCCGAGAGGGCGTCCACCAGCGCGTTCATCAGAGCGGGCGGCGAGCCGACCGCACCGGCCTCGCCCGCGCCCTTCACCCCCAGCGGGTTGGTCAGGCAGGGGATGGAGACGAGGGACACCTCGATGGGCGGGAGGTCGCCCGCGCGGGGAAGGGCGTAGTCCATGAAGGAGGCGGAGAGGAGCTGGCCGCTCTCCTTGTCGTAGACGGTGTTCTCCAGCATGGCCTGGCCGATCCCCTGGGCGACGCCGCCATGGACCTGGCCCATGACGATCATCGGGTTCAGGGCGTGGCCGACATCGTCCACCACGAGGTAGCGGGCGACGTCGATATGTCCGGTGTCGGGGTCCACCTCGACCTCCGCCACGTGGCAGCCATTGGGGAAGGTGTGGGCGGGGATGCCCGCGACCTCCGCGGCGTCGAGCAGGGTGACGGTCTCGCCGCGGGCGGCGCGGGCGTGCTGCTGCTGCGCGAGTTCGAGGATGCCGATGCCGCGGTCGGTGCCGGCGATGGCGAAGCGGCCGGCGGCGAACTCGATGTCGCCGGGTGAGGCTTCCAACGCCTCGGAGGCGGCCGTCTTGCCCTTGTCGATCACCGTCGCGGTGGTGGCGAGGATGGCCGTGCCCTCGGAGTAGAGGGAGCGGGCGCCGCCGGTGCCGCCGCCGGTCGGGATCTCGTCGGAATCGCCCTGGATGATGCGGATCTTCTCGACCGGAACGCCGAGCTCATTGGCCGTGATCATGGCGTAGGCGGTCTCGTGGCCCTGGCCGGTGGATTGGGTGCCGACCAGCACCTCCACCATGCCATCGGCGGCGAAGCGGACCTCCGCGCGCTCGCTGTCGGCGCCACCGGTGGCCTCGAGGTAGTAGGCGAGGCCGATGCCGCGGCGGCGGCCCTTCGCGGCGGAGGCGGCCCGGCGGGCGGAGAAGCCGGGCCAGTCGATGGCGGCGAGCGCGTGGTCGAGCACCTGGGTGAAGTCGCCGGAGTCGTAGGTCTGGCCCACCGGGGTGGTGTGCGGCATCGCGGAGGGCGGGACCATGTTGCGGCGGCGCAGCTCGACGCGGTCGATCCCGGTTTCGCGCGCGGCGGCGTCGATTAGGCGCTCCACCATGTAGTTCGATTCGGGACGGCCCGCGCCGCGATAGGCATCGACCGGCACCGTGTTGGTGGCGACGCCGATGACGTTCGCGTGGATGGCGCGGAAGCCATAGACGCTGGCGAGCACCTTCGTGCCCGCGGCGGTCGGGATGAAGGGCGCGTAGGTGGAGAGATAGGCGCCCATGTTCGCGATATTGCGCGTGCGAAGGGCGAGGAACTTGCCGTTCGCGTCGAGCGCGATCTCGCCGGTGGTGATGTTGTCGCGGCCGTGGGTGTCGGAGAGGAAGGCCTCCGTGCGCTCGCTCGTCCAGCGGACGGGGCGGTGCAGGCGGCGGGCGGCCATCATGCAGAGGGCGTATTCGGGGTAGGTGAAAATCTTCATCCCGAAGCCGCCGCCGACATCGTGGGTGACGACGCGGATCTTCTCGGGCGGGATGCCGAAGGTGGCGCCGGCCAGCGTGCTCTTCAGCGGCCAGGAGCCCTGGGTGCCGGCGTGGAGCGTGAAGCGCTCGGTCGCGGGGTCGTAGTCGGCCAGGGCGGCGCGGCCCTCCATGGAGGCGACGACGACGCGGTTGTTCACGATGGTCAGGCGCGTGACATGGGCGGCCGTCGCGAAGAGGCGCTCGGTCTCGGCGGGGTCGCCGGTTTCCCAGTCGAAGACGGTGTTGTTGGTGATCTCCGGCCAGACCTGAGGCTGGCCGGGGGCGGTGGCGGTCGCGAGGTCGGTGACGGAGGGGAGGGTTTCGTACTCGACCTCTACCGCCTCGGCCGCGTCGCGGGCGGCGTCGTAGGTCTCCGCGACGATGAAGGCGACGGGGTCGCCGACATGGCGGACGAAGCCGTCGGCCAGGGCGCCGCGGGGGGTGTTGCCGCGGGGCGAGCCGTCGCGGTTCTTCATGGGGACGGCGCAGGGGATCTCGCCCAGGCCTTCCTCCTTCCAGTCCGCACCGGTCAAGACGGCGAGGACGCCCGGAAGCGCCTTTGCCGCCGCCGTGTCGATCGACAGGATGCGGGCATGGGCGTGCGGGGAGCGGAGGATGTAGCCTCGCGCAGCGCCCGCCGCGACGCCGTGGGCGGGCAGGTCGTCCGTGTAGCGGCCGCCGCCGATGAGGAGGCGGGGATCCTCGATCCGCCGCAGGGGCTGGCTCAAGCCGAACTTCGCCATGGTCGCGTCCCTCTGATCCGCCGTTCGGCGCATCATGTGCGATGCGGCAGGGGATCGGGAAGGGGGGGCTTCAGGCGAAGACGATGCCGCCCTCGATCCAGCTCGCTGTCGTGGTCTTGAACTCGGTGCTCTCGGAGAAGGCGAGCACGAGGTCGGTGCGGGTCAGCGTGCCGGCGTCGATGCCGGCTTTCCAGTAATTGAAGCCTGTGGTGTCAGGCGCGCGGCCGAGGACGTTCACGTAGAGCTGGTTGATGAAGCCGGCATTGTCGGGGCTGCCGAAGCGCGCCGTGAACTCGTTGCTGGCGGTGAAGGCGCCGGCCATGTCGCGCAGCGAGAGCCCGTTGTCGAAGGCCGTGTCCCAGTAGCGCAGCCCGGTCTCGTCCGGGTGGCGGCCAAGGGTGGCCTGATAGAGGCGCGCGATGGAGGCGGCGTTCTCGTCCGCGTCCCAGAGGCCGTTCGGGAGGGTGGCGGCGACGCGGGCCTTGAACTCGGAGGATTCCGAGAAGTTGACGACCACGTCCTGCCGGGTGGCGCCGTGGGAGAGGTTGTTCAGCCAGTAGTTGAGGCCTGTCGCCTCGGGCGCGCGGCCGAGAACGTTCTTGTAGGTAAGGTTGACGAATCCGGTGTCGTCGAGCGCGCCGAAGCGGGCGGCGAACTCCGTGCTATTGACGAAGCCGGCGGCGACGTCGGCGAGGCTCTTGCCTGCCTGCAGCTCGGCCGTCCAGAAGTTCTGGCCGACGCTGTCGGGAGCACGGCCGAGGGCAGCCTGGTAGAAGCGATAGACCTGCATGGCGGGGTCGTTGGAGGCGTAGACGAGGCGACCGTCGAGGAAGGCGAAGTTCTCCACCGTGTAGAAGGTCGTCATCTCGTCGCCCGAGCGGATTGTTCCGCCGAAATAGGGCACGCGGCCGCCGTCGATGGTCTGCGTGCCACTGGCGCTCGGGGTGATTGTGATGGTGGTTGCGCGGCGGCCGTGCTCGACGGCCAGCGTGTCGATGCCGGCGCCGGCATTGACGGTGTTGATGCCGCTGCCGGCCGCCAGCCAGTCGTTGCTGGTGCCGCCGAAGAGCGTATCGTTCCCGGCGCCGCCGAAGAGGAAATTCCTCCCGTTGCCGCCGGTGATGCTGTCGTTGCCGTCCTCGCCGAAGAGGCGCTCGTCGCCGGCGCCGCCGAGGATCGTGTCGTTGCCGCCGCCGGCGAAGACGACAGAGCGGCGGTTGGTGTCCCAGATGATCTCGGCGCTCGCGTCGCCGGTCATGACGACGGAATCGGTGCCGGCGTCGTAGTGCGCGCTCGTCGCCCAGGCCGGTTCCTGCGCCTGCGAGCCGTAGATGTAGGAGATGGTCGCGAGGTCGAAGGGCTGAAGGCCGGTCGGGTTCGGGGAGGAACGGTCGTAGGACATGACCGTGTTCGCCAGTTTGTCGAGGGCGGCGGGCAGGACGGTCAGGTTGCCGGCGGTCATGTCGAAGGGGTGCTTCAGGCCCAGCGTGTGGCCGATCTCGTGCAACAGGACGAGGTAGCCGTAGGAGCCGGGCGCCATGCTGTCCGCGCCGTTGCCGTAGAGGGCGGAGGAGAGGCGGATCGTACCGCCCATCGGGTACTCGCCGGTGCCGGCGTAGGCGGAAGACATGTTCTCGTGCATGAAGCGGATGTCGATGCCGGCACCGCCGGCATGGTCGGGCACCTCGACGAATGTGAGGCCGGAGGCGCCGGCCCAGGCGCCGAGGGCGAGCCTGGCCGAGGCCATCTGACCGGCGCTGAGCGGGCTGAAGCCGTTGGCCGGGGTGCCCGCCTCCGGTGATTGGGCGAAGCTGAAGTTCACCACGCCGCCGCGCCCGATGGCGCCGTTCCAGCCGGGATTAGAGCTGGCCAGCAGGGCCTGGATCTCGACCGGAAGGGCAGCGGCCGCAGCTTCGTCCGGCGCGCCAGGCTCGCCGGGGCCGTTCTCGTCAGGGATGACGGAGCAGCCGAAGCCCGCGGCAAGTCTGGCAGGATCACACAAGGCGCACACGGGCCGACTCCAGGACTTACAGCGACGTTACGATGCTCGTCCGTTCTCCTGTGCGCAAGGACAATCCGCCGGCTCTACTCCGCCGGGCCCGTGCTGGGCACCGCAGCGGGCGTGCCCGGCGGCTTGGCGCCGAACCAGCCCTTCACGCGTTCCCGCGTGGCCTGGAAGACCACGTAGAGCATCGGGATCATGAAGATGCCGATGATGGAGGCCGCAAGCATGCCGCCGAAAACCGGCGTGCCCACCGCGCGGCGGGAGACGGCCGCCGCGCCCTCGGCCGTGACCAGCGGCACGAGGCCGAGGACGAAAGCGATGGAGGTCATCATCACCGCGCGGAACCTCAGGCGCGCGCCCTCGGCCGCGGCCTCGCGGATGGGCATGCCGCGCTCGCGCGCCTCCTTCGCGAACTCGATGATGAGGATGCCGTTCTTGGCGGCCAGCGCGATCAGCACGACGAGCCCGATCTGGGCGTAGATGTCGAGCGACAGGTTGGCGAGCAGGATGGCGCCGAAGGAGCCGAGCACGCCCACCGTGATGGAGAGGAGGACCGGGACGGGAATGGTCCAGCTCTCGTAGAGCGCGACGAGGAAGAGGTAGGCGAAGAGGACGGCCAGCGCGAGGATATAGGCCGTCTGCCCCGTGGCGAGCTTCTCCTGGTAGGCGGTGCCGGTCCAGGCATAGCCGTAGCCGCTGGGCAGCACGCGGTCGGAGAGCTGCTCCATGGCGGCGAGGGCTTGGCCGGAGGAGATGCCAGGCTTGGGCGCGCCGTTGATCGAGATGGCGCGGTAGTTGTTGTAGCGGAAGATCGTCTGCGGCCCGAGGACGGTGCGGATGTCGGCGAGGGCGCGGAGCGGCACCATCTCGCCGCTGTTGGAGCGGACCTGGATGCGCCAGATGTCGTCGATGTCGTTGCGGTCCGCTGCCTCGGCCTGGATGTTCACCTGCCAGACGCGGCCGTAAAGGTTGAAGTCGTTGACGTAGATGCCGCCCAGCGCCGCCTGGAGCGTGGAGAAGATGTTGGCGATGGGCACGCCGAGCGCCTGCGCCTTGTCGCGGTCCACGTCGAGGTAGAGGGACGGGTTGTTGGCGGCAAAGGTCGAGAAGACCGCCGTCAGGTTCGGGTCCTGGTTGGCGGGCACGATCAGGCCGAGCATGGCGGCGGAGAGGGCGTTGATGTCGCGGCCCTCGTAGTCCTGCAGGATGTACTCGAAGCCGCCGCCGGTGCCGAGGCCGATGATGGGCGGCAAGTTGAAGGCGAAGACGTTGGCCGTGCGGATCCCCTGCGTCGCGCCGAAGACGCGGCCGATGGCGGCCTGGACGGAGTTCGCCACGCCCTCGCGGTCCGCGAAGGGCTTCATGCGGATGACGAGGAAGGCGGAGTTGGACTGGGCGCCGCCGTCGATGAGCGAGAAGCCGACGATGCCGAGCGTGCCCTGTACGGAGGGAATGGGGCGGACGATGTCCTCGATCTGGCGCACCACTTCGCGCGTGCGGGAGACGCTGGCGCCGGGCGGGAGCTGGGCCTGGACGAAGAAGGCGCCCTGGTCCTCCTGGGGGAGGAAGCCAGTGGGGGTGACCTTGCTGATGGACCAGATGCCGAAGGCGAAGCCGGCGGTCAGCAGGAGCGAGAGGAAGGAGACGCGCACCAGGCGGCGGACGCCGCCGGCGTAGCGGTCCCGCGTCCAGTCGATGCCGCGCAGCACGTAGCCGATCGGGCCGCGGCGGGGGCCGTGGTGGGGCTTGAGGATGATGCCGCAGAGCGCGGGGGAGAGTGTGAGCGCGTTGATGGCCGAGATGACCATGGCGGCGGAGATCGTAACCGCGAACTGGCGGAACAACTCGCCCGAGAGGCCCGGGATAAAGGCAATGGGCACAAAGACCGATAGGAGGACGAGCGTGATGGCGATGATCGGCGCCGTGATCTCGCTCATCGCCTTCTTGGTGGCGTCCTTCGTCGATAGCTCCGGGTGGTCCTCCATCACGCGCTCGACGTTCTCGACCACCACGATGGCGTCGTCCACCACGATGCCGATGGCGAGAACCATGGCGAGGAGCGAGACGGTATTCGCGGAGTAGCCGAGGCCGAGCAGGATGATGAACGCGCCAATAAGCGAGACCGGCACGGCGATGGTCGGGATGATCGTCGCGCGCCAGCTGCCGAGGAAGAGGTAGACAACCACGACGACGAGGGCGAAGGCCTCGAGCAGGGTCTTGATGACCTCGTGGATCGTCTCGTTCACGAAGTCCGAGCTGTCGTAGAAGACGGTGTAGTCCACGCCCGCGGGGAAGCGGGTCTTCAGCTGCTCCAACTGGGCCTTCATGGCGTTGGAGACGGAGACCGCGTTGGCGCCTGGGGCGAGGTAGACGCCGAAGGCGATGGCGGGCTGACCGTTGAAGCGGTTCTCCGTGTCCATGTTGGCCGCGCCCATCTCGACGCGGGCGACGTCCCTCACGCGCAGCACGGAGCCGTCCTGGTTGGCGCGGACGACGATGTTGCCGAATTCCTCGGGCGTGGTGAGGCGGCCCTTTGTTTCGAGGTTAATCTGGAAGGACTGATCGTCGCCGATCGGACGGCCGCCGAGGCGGCCCACGGCGGCCTGGACGTTCTGCGCCTGGATGGCGGCGATGACGTCCTGCGGGGTCATGTTGAGGGAGATGAGGCGGTCCGTCTCGAACCAGACGCGCATGGAGTAGTCCTGCGCGCCGAAGACGTTCACCTGGCCGACGCCCTGCACGCGGGCGAGGTCGTCGAGCATGTTGATGGTGAAGTAGTTCGAGAGAAAGAGCGGGTCGAGGTTCGTGGTCGAGTAGACGAAGCCGAACATGAGCACGGCCGAGGACTGCTTGCGGACGACGACGCCGGTGCGCTGCACCTCCTGCGGCAGGCGGGCCAGCGCCGCCTGGACGCGGTTGTTGACGTTCACCGTGGCCAGGTCGGGGTCGGTGCCGAGGGAGAACGAGACGTTTAGCGTGTAGCTGCCGTCGTTGGCGGAGTTGGAGCGCATGTAGATCATACGATCCACGCCGTTGATCTGACCTTCCAGCGCCTGCCCCACGGTTGATTCCACCACGGCCGCGGAGGCGCCGGGGTAGCGGGCCGTGACCGAGACCTGGGGCGGGACGATGTTCGGGAACTGTGAGACAGGGATGCGCAGAAGCGAGATCGCGCCCGCGATGAGGGTCAGGATCGCGATGACGATCGCGAGCCGCGGGCGATCGACGAATGTGCCGGAGATCATGGTTTTCTACCCGGCTTTCTAACGGGCCGTGCCGGACTGGTTGGCGGGCGGATTGGCCGCCGAGGGCTGGCTGGTGCCAGGGTTGCCAGCCGAGGTCGCGGCCGGTGCGCCGGGGGGAGAGGCGCCGGCACCGCCGGGCGCGCCCTGGGCCCGGCCCTGGTTCGTCCCGCCGGGCGCGGCGGAGGCGGGGCTGTTGCCCGCGGCGGCGGGCCGGTCGCCGGCCGAGCTGCCCGAGGCGCTGCCGCCCGGGGCGGGGGCGCCGCCGCCGGGGGAGGAGCCGGGAGCGCCGGGCTGGCCGGGGCCGGGGGCGACAGCGGCGGCGTTCACCTGCTGGCCGGGGCGCACGCGCTGGATGCCCTCGACGATGACCTTGTCGCCGGGGTTGAGGCCTTCCTCGATCACCGCGACCTCGGGGGTGCTCTTGCCGAGCCGGAGGTTGCGGCGCTGGGCCTTGCTCTCGGCGTCCACGACGAAGACGTAGCTGCCCTGCTGGTCCTGCAGGACGGCGGCGCGGGGGATGGTGATGGCGAGCACCGGCTCCACGCCCTGGACGTAGACGTTGACGAACTGGCCGTCGATCAGGTCGCGGTCGCCCTCGTTCCCGGTGGGCGGGTTGGGAACGCGGGCGCGGATGAGGATGCTGTCGGTCGCGCGGTTGATCTGGTTGTCGATGAAGTCCACGCGGCCGATCTGGGGGGAGAGGCGGCCGTCGGTGGTGCGGAAGCGGATCTGCACGGCATCCGCCCCGCCGCGGGAGGCGTAGCGGTCCCTCAGCTCCAGCGCCTGGCGCTGGGAGACGGGGAAGGCGACGCGCATCGGGTCCTGGCTGACGATCGTGGCGAGCGTGCCCGTATTGGGGCCGACGACGTTTCCGACGGTGACGTTGGTGCGGCCGATCTTGCCGTCGATGGGCGAGGTGATCTCGGTGTAGGCGAGGTTGATCTCGGCCGAGCGGGCGGCGGCGCGGGCCGCGAGGAGCTGGGCGTTGGCCGTGCGCTCCTGGGCGGTCGCGTTGTCGAGCGTGACGCGGGTGCCGGCGCCGGTGCGCTGAAGTTCCTGCGCGCGGGAGAGGGCGACGCGGGCGTTGGTCAGCTCAGCCTCGGCGGAGGCGATGTTGGCCTGGGTGCGGGCGACCTCGGCCTCGAAGGTCTGGCGCTCGATCCGGTAAAGGACGTCGCCGCGCTTCACCTCCTGGCCCTCCCGGAACACCACCTCCTGGAGGAAGCCGGTGATGCGGGCGGCGATGTCCACGCGCTGCACCGCCTCCACCCGTCCGACAAACTCGGTGCTCTCGGTCACGGGGCGGCGGGCCGCCTCCTGGACGCCGACGGCCGGCGGTCCCTGCGGACCGAACTGCGCCAGGACGGGCGCGGGCGCGCCGCAGGCCAGGCCCAGCGCGACAGCCAGGAGGAGGGCGGGGGCGGCCGGCCGTGCCGGACGGATTGTGCGACGCGTCATGGCGCGCATGTGGCGGAGCCTTCCCGATGCTGCAAGCGGGCTGAACCGTTTAGTTCAGTGCTGAGCGCTCCCTATAGCGCCCTGAGGAACGTTTTCTGTCGACTGAGAATGCAACTAACGCGCGGTTCCGTATCGCGCTACAAATTTTCCTTCGCATATGTTTAAGTCACCTCTGCTAGTGTGATGTGCGGCCGTAGAATTATGGTGAGCTTGGCCTTGACGCGGGTTGAACCATTTCGGCTGGAATAACGGCGCGCTGGCGCCAGGAACGGGAGCTAAGCCTTTGGATTCGAATGTGCTGACCGACGAGGCGGCAACGATCCGGACGGATGTTTCCCCTCGGCCTGCAGCCTCGGGCGGGGATTGGGGGCGTTCCAAGGCACCCAAGGGACGCCTGCTGTCGCCGCCCTCCACCGCTTCGGGCGTGGCCGCGGTCGGGCGGGCGATGACGGTGCTCGGGGCCTTCCGCCCCGGCGACACGGCGCTGCCGCTGCGGGTGCTCGCGGCGCGGACGGGCCTCTACAAGAGCACGATCTTACGGCTGCTGGCCTCGCTGGAGCGGTACTGCTGCGTGCGCCGCAATGCCGACGGGTCCTGGTCTCCGGGGCCGATGCTGCTGCACTGGGGGTCGCTCTACGTGCGCGGGCTCGGGCTGGAGACGCTCGTGCAGCCGGTCCTCGACTCGCTGACCGAGGCGACAGGGCAGGGGGCGACCTTCTGGGTGAAGCTCGACGACGAGCGGCGGATCTGCCTCTACCGCGCGGCGCCGCCGCGGACGCTGCGGGTGGCGGTGCAGGCGGGCGACATGATGCCGCTCGGCTCGGCCGCGACAGGCCGGGTCTTCGCCGTGTGGGATCCCGCGGCCGGCGAGGCGGCGGAGGTAGCGCCGGAGGTGCCCGCAGGCGGCTACCCGGTGATCGCGACCCAGGGCAGCCGGGAACTCGATGCGGCCGCCGTCTCGGCACCGGTTTTCCAGCCGGGCCGCGTGCTTTGCGGGGCGCTGACGCTCTCGGGCTCCAATGAGCGGCTCTGGCCTGAGGTAGAGCGGGTGAAGCCGCTTGTGGCCGAGGCAGCGGCGGGGCTTACCCGGGCGTTGGGAGGGTAGGAGCGCTGCTGCCCCTCACCGTCAGCCAGTTGTAAGATTCGGGATCGTTCACAACTTGTTATTGCATTCGGCGGATAATCTTGCTCTCATTGTCGTGAGGGAGATCACTGATGTCGACTTCGATCACGAGCCTGAAGACCGAGATTGCGGATGCCGCGAACGCCACGCCTGAGCGGCTTCGGGTCGGGACGAGCGTCGCCGTGATCGGCCTGCTCTCCGGTGCGCTCTGGTACGGCATCTACGCCGCGGCGGCCTTTCTGTTCGACTGAACCCTCCCACACGGCCCATCCCGGACGGGTCGGGAGGGCTTCTCTGGATATCGGCGGGCCCCTGAGGTCCGCCGTTTGCGTTTACGGCACCCGGAGCCGCCGCGTCAGGCAGGGCGGCGGGTCAGCAGGATGAAGGCGGTCGTGCTGGCGACGATGGCCAGCGCGAAGAAGACGAGGCCGGAGCCGACTCCTCCGGCGGCCACCACCGGTCCGGAGGCGGCCTGCAGGAGTGCCGCGCCCGCGAAGAAGGCGAGGTTGATGGCCGACATGGCCTTGCCCGCGCTCTCCGCCGAGACCGCAGTTCGCGCCATCGCGAAGACGAGCGGCTGGACCGAGATCATCAGGTCGAAGCCGAGCAGCATGGCGCCGTCCCAGGCGGGGTGGAGGGTGCCGAAGGGACCGCCCGGGCCGCCGAGGGCGACGAGCGCCAGGCAGAGGGCGGCGCCCACATGGCCGGTGGTCAGCAGGGCGCGGCGGCGGCCCAGGCGCCGGTCCGCGATGCCCCAGAGCGCGGGTCCGACCACAAGGGCTGTGGTGGCGAGGAGGAGGATGTTGCCAGCCTCCACGCGGGGCAGGCCCTTCACCTCCATCAGCCAGGGCCCGCCCCAGAGGCCGCGCACGCCGATGACGGCGGCGAAGGAGGAGAAGGCGAGGATGGCCGCGCCGCGAAGGGGGCGGGAGGTCATGAAGCGAAGGACATCCCGCGCCTCGCGCAGGGGGCTTCGGCCCTGGGCCGCGGAGGGGCGGTCGTGGACGAGGAGCGCGACAAGAGCGATGGCCGCGAGGGCGAGGGCGGCGGAGGCCCAATAGCCGGCGCGCCAGCCGGCTGCCTCCACCAGCAGGGCGAGGGGGCTGGCCGAGAGAAGCATGCCGCTGTTCCCGATCGCCTGGATGAGGCCGGACCAGAGGCCGAAGCGGGCGGCGGAGAGGTTCTTCGCGGCGTAGGTGACGGGACAGATGAGCATGCCCGCGCAGCCCAGCCCGAGCACGACCTGGCCGAGCAGGAAGCCCGCCGCCCCGCCGGCGACCGCGGCGAGCACCGCGCCGAGGGCGATGACGGCGATGAGCACGAGGGCGGTGCGGCGTACGCCGAAGCGGTCCAGCGCGACGCCGATCGGGATCTGGGCGAGGGCGAAGGAGAGGTTGTAGGCGCCGGTAAGGGAGGCGAGTCCCTGGGCGGTCACCTGGAGGTCCCGGCCCAGCATGTCCGCGGTGATCGCGGGCAAGGTGCGGACGGTATTCGAGATCACGTGGCCGAGGGCGAGGGCGACGATCGGGGCGGTGAAGGCGAGTGAGGTTTCCCGGACGTCGGGTGACGCCAAGGGGGCACCGGATGAGGCCATGGGAAGCGTTCTCTCCGCGCCCCGCCCGGCGATGGGGCGGGGTCCTTTTGTTTTGTGAGTGCCCGGGAGACTAGTTCCGGAAAATCTTGCCAGGGTTGAGGATGCCCTTGGGGTCGAGGGTGGCCTTGATGCTGCGCATCACAGCCAGGGCCTCGGGACCGTGCTCGGTCTCGAGGAACTCGGCCTTGCCGATGCCGACACCGTGCTCGCCGGAGCAGGTGCCGCCGAGCGAGAGGCCACGGGCGACGATCTTGCGGTCGAGCGCCCAGGCCTGCTCGATGGCGGCGGGGTCGTCCACGTCCACGAGGATGACCGTGTGGAAGTTGCCGTCGCCGACATGGCCGACGGTCATGCAGGTGAGGCCGGAGGCGTCCACGTCCTCCTGCGCGCCGAGCAGGGCCTCGGCGAGGCGGGAGATGGGGACGCAGACATCGGTGGTGATGCCGCGGGAATTGGGCCGGCTGGCGATGGCCGCCCAGTAGGCGTTGTGGCGGGCGGTCCAGAGCTTGTTGCGGGTCTCCTGGTCGGCCGCCCAGGCGAAGCCGAGGCCGCCCATCTCGGTGGTGATGGCCTGGACCGACTCCGCCTGCTCCTTCACGCCGGCCTCGGTGCCGTGGAATTCGAGGAAGAGCGTGGGCAGCGGCTCCAGTCCCTCCAGCTTCGAGTAGGCGATGCAGGCGGTCATCTGGGCACGGTCGAGCAGCTCGATGCGGGCCACGGGGATGCCGAGCTGCATGACGGCGATGACGGATTCGACGCAGCCCTTGAGGTCGGGGAACTGGACGACGGCGGCCGAGGTGGCCTCGGGGATGCCGTAGAGGCGGAGGCGGATCTTGGTCACGATCCCCAGCGTGCCCTCGCTGCCGATGATGAGGCGCGTCAGGTCGTAGCCGTTGGCGGCCTTGCGGGTGCGGCTGCCGGTGTTGATGACGCGGCCGTCCGCGAGGACGACCTCGAGGCCCATGACGTTCTCGCGGATGGTGCCGTAGCGGACGGCGTTGGTGCCGGAGGCGCGGGTGGCCACCATGCCGCCGAGGGTGCAGTGGCTGCCGGGGTCCACGGGAAAGAAGAGGCCCTGGTCGCGCAGGTGGTCGTTGAGCTGGTGGCGGGTGACGCCGGGCTCCACGAGGCAGTCCATGTCCTCCTGGCTGACGTCGAGGATGGCGGTCATGCGCGAGAGGTCGAGGGTGATGCCGGCGCGGACAGGGGTGACGTGGCCCTCGAGGCTGGTGCCGGCGCCAAAGGCGGTGATGGGCACGCCGTGGCGGTGGCAGAGGGCGAGGAGCTGGGAGACCTCCTCAGTGGTCTCGGCGAAGGCGACGGCGTCGGGCTGGACGGGAGTGGTGGTGTCCTCGCCGCGCGAGTGCTGCTCGCGGATGGCCGCGTTGGTGGTGATCCGGTCGCCGAGGAAGGCGCGGGCCTGCGCGATGACGTGGTCGACGGGACGGGTTTCGGCGGTCATGGCGGTTGGCTCCGGCCGGGATGGTCTGGAAGGGTCGTAGGAGCTTCGCCGGGCGCTGGGAAGGAGGGGCCGCGCCGATCCCGAAGCCGTGCGGCGGCGCATTCCCGGTGTGGGGCGGATTGCGCCTGCGGGGCGGCGGGGGAAGGATGCCGACGCAGGCCGCGCCACTGATTCCCGTACCGGGAACGGGGGCGGGCTGGGATGGAGGAGCGCCGGATGGCGAACAAGCTCAAGGATGCCTGGAAGGCCGGGAAGAAGACGGTGAACGGCTGGCTGGCCTTTCCCACCGCCTTCTCGGCCGAGGTGATGGCCAGCCTGGGCTTCGACAGCCTGACGGTGGACCTCCAGCACGGGGTGCAGGACTACCAGTCCGCGGTCGCCTGCTTCCAGGGGATGCAGGGGCAGGGGCCGGCGGCCTCCCCCACCGCCATGGCGCGGGTGCCGTGGAATGAGCCGGGGATCATCGGCAAGCTGCTCGACGCGGGGGCGCAGGGGCTGATCTGCCCGATGGTGAACACGCGGGAGCAAGCGGAGGCCTTCGTCGCGGCCTGCCGCTACCCGCCGCACGGCACGCGCTCGAACGGGCCGATCCGGGCGGCGCTTTACGCGGAGCCGGGGCGGTACTTCTACAATGCCAACGACGAGGTGCTGTGCCTGCCGATGATCGAGACGAAGGAGGCGCTGGACAACCTCGACGCCATCCTCGACGTGCCCGGCGTGGACGGAATCTATATCGGGCCGAGCGACCTTGGCATCTCGCTGGGCATCCTGCCGCCGATTATGGACCGCGAGGAGCCGGAGATGCTGCGGACCTACGAGCGGCTGGTGCGTGCCGCGACCGACAAGGGACTCGCGATCGGCATCCATTGCACGACCGGCGCCTATGTGAAGCGCATGCACGGGATGGGCTTCACCTTCGGCACCATGGGCAGCGACATGACGAACATGGTGATCGGCGCGAAGGCGCAGATGGCGGCGCTGAAGGGCTGAGCGGGCAGGGCTCGTTTCGGGCTCTCGTCGCTTTTCTACTTGGGCAGGGGAAGAACGACTTCTTCCTCTGCCCACCCCTGACAATCACCTGTTTTCACCCGTCGGATCGCTTTGCGGCGGGAGGGCCTTGGGTCTGGAGCCGCGGTGGGACCTTCCGCCGCGGACGCCGCGCTGGCCTGCACCTCGCCTCGCGCCAATCGCCTTCGTTGTCTGGCTGTGTCCCCCCTCCGGGTTCTCTCCTTGCCGGGAAATCGGCCAGCGGTCTTTCTTGCCCATCCAAGCGCAGTGCCAGCAGGGCAGTCCACGCCTGGATTTACCTCAAAAATCATCATCTCGGCGGGCTATGGCGTTGTGCGTTCCGGATGGATCTCTCGGACGCCTCTCCTCAGCTGGTTCCAGTGGCCACCTGAGAGGCCGCAACAGGTACGGTGCGAGTTCCGTTGGAAGCGCGGCCTCCCTGCGCCCATCTCAGCACCGGACGCTCGATCTTCAGGTGAATGACCGCCGCCGCTGCGATGGAAGCGGTCAGCGTCCCGGCGGCCAGGACAGGAACTGGCACGTGTTCGATCATGCCGGATTTCGCCAACAGCCACAGCGTGTTCGCGATAACCGTCACATGGACCAGATAGAGTGCGTAGGACACGTCGCCGAGGAACATTGCAGTGCGCCCGACGCGTAGCCTGCCCGTCCGTTCAGCCGCGGCCAGACCGATGATGATGGCCATCGACGAGAACCCGTAGAGGAGCCGACCGGTAAGGTCGTTCACTTGAAAAAGCCCTGCGTTCTCTGTCCAGCCCGCACCAAGAAGTGCGCAGAACCCGCCAAGCGCCCAGAGCAAGGGACGTGAGACGCTGACGCGAAGCACGATGTGTGCTGTCAGCAGACCGATCATGAACAGCAGATTATAGTTCGACGCCAGGTGCCGCAGAATCAGGCCTTCAGGTGGGATGAAGGTGCCGGCTACGATGATGGCGAGCCACGTCAGGACCACCACTGATCCGACGCGGCGCGAGGCGATCCCGATCGCGAAGAGCACGTAGAACACGACCTCGTGGACAAGCGTCCAGCCGACGGTAAGGACCGGCTCGGTCGCCTGAGGTAGGAGGATCAGCGAGCCCAGAACGTGCTGAATGGGGAAGCGGTCGGTCCAGTGCGGGACGACAAGGGCTGTCGTCAGAATGACGAAAGCGGTGACGAGCCAGTAGGCCGGGTAGATGCGGGTCGCGCGGCGCCAGACAAACCGGGATAAGGCCGCAGGGACGCCGAGGTCGCGATGATGAACGTAGTAGATGATGAAGCCGCTTAGGACGAAAAAGAAGTCCACGCCGGCGTGCCCGAACCCGAAGACACCGTCGAAGGCCATTCGTCCCAGATACTGATCGGGCTGCGTCAGACGCTCCAGGTGGTAAATGGCGACGAGCATGGCAGCGAAGCCGCGGGCTGCCTGGATGCTCGTCAGTTTTCCTCCCAAGGGAGGTCGCAGTTCGCAGCCCTGCTCAACTCGTCGTCGCCATCGGAAGCCGGCCAAGCCCAAAGCCAGTAGGCCAGGAAGTACCAGGACCTCGTTACTGAGCATCATGACCTCAAACTATTCCGGATCAGTAATGCTAGTGTGAATGAGGTCTCAAGAGGAGAATTTTTCCAGATATTGAGACATAACTTTCGTAAAATAACCGTTACAATCGTTCCGTGATTCGAAGACGTTGTGACCGAAACAGAGTTCGCTTAGCGGGGAGCCACGAACAGGATCTCAACTGATGGCACGATAGTTCACGACACGGGCGAGCGTTACCGGGGCAAAGTAGATCCTAGCGCGGCGTTCGACATTGGCGGATCGGCGCTGACAGCGGGCAAGACAGGCGAAGTTGCGCCCCCTGTCCGGCGGGCACGGCCGAGTTGGGCGCTGCTCTCAGCCCTGCCATTGGCCATGCGGGGACGGCAGCGGCTCAGCCACCGTCCAGGCATCGCCAGCAGCGAAGAGCACCATCGCCACCCGCCACCCCGACTCGAGGCGGGTGCCAAGCCCCAAAGCGGCGCCGGACGATGCGCTGTTCCGTGGTGTCAGCGGGTTTGGGAAATCTGGCGCATCAGCCGCAGTTCCTCATGGTCGGTTTCCGCGAGGAGGCCGGCGAGCATTTCCTCGGAGGTGGTGCTCCCGGCCTCGTGCTCGATCAGGGCACGGCGGGCGCTGCGGATGGCGGCCAGGCGGATTTGAAGGCGGGCGAGCATTTCCGCCTGGGCGCCGCCGGCGGCCACGCCGGAGTAGACGCGGTCGATGTCGCGGAACTCGCCCACCAGGTCGCGGGCGATGGCGCCGTCGAGCGGGCTGTCGAGCCGGCCCTGCACCTCGCCGAGGGCGGCGCGGGCCATGGCGCGGCGGGCGGCGGCTTCTTCGCGGTCCATGCCGTCGCGGCCGGGGAGGGCGACCTTCAGCCGCATGATGACCCAGCCGAGGGTGGTGCCCTGGACCACGAGGGTCGCGAGGATGGCCACGAAGGCGAGGAAGACGAGCAATTCGCGGTGAGCGGTGTCGTTGGGCAGGGCGATGGCGGTGGCCAGCGAGACCACGCCGCGCATCCCGGCCCAGCCGATCACCACAGCTTCCCGCGGGAGGGGCAGGCCGTCCTTCGTGGCGATGAAGCGGGAGGTGGCGGGAAACAGGGCCGGCAGCAGCGCGAAGGGCATGACCCAGGCAAGGCGCGAGAGGATGAGCGTGGCCGAGAGGGCGGCGGCGGCGACGGCCAGGAAACCGGTAGAATAGGGGCCTAGCCGCTCCAGGATGCTGTTCAGCTGGAGCCCGACGAGGATGAAGACGAGGCTCGTGAGGGCGAACTCGACGAAGCCCCAGGTGGCGCGCGCCTCCGTCCGCGTGCGCGCGCTGAGCAGGTTGCGCTGACCGCGGACGAGGAGGATGCCGCAGGTGACGACAGCCATGACGCCCGAGACCTCGAGGGCCTCCGCCGCGAGATACGCGACATAGGCGGTGAGGAAGGTGAGAGCGACCTCCAGCAGGGTGTCGCCGAGGCGGGGCGTGAGGCGGCCGGCGACCCAGGCGACGGCCCAGCCGACCGCCATGCCGCCGAGGCCGACACCGAGGAAGGTGAGCGCGGCCAGCGCCGGGGAGACGCTGCCGGCCGCCAGTGCTCCGACCGCGAGGCGGAAGAGCACGAGGGCGGAAGCGTCGTTCATCAGGCTCTCTCCCTCCAGCACGGTGATCACGCGCTGGGGCAGGGGAAGGCGCTTGAGGATGGAGGCGGCGGCGACGGCATCGGGCGGCGCGACGACGGCGCCGAGCGCGATGGCGGCGGCCCAGGGCAGGTCCGGCAGCAGGAGGCGGGCGACGACGGCGACGCAGAGGGCGGTGAAGATCACGGCGCCGAAGGCGAGGAGGAGGATGGGCCTGATGGAGGCGCGGAACTGGCGCCAGTCCGTGCGCCAGGCGCTGGCCTGCAGGAGCGGGGGGAGAAAGGCGGCCAGCGCCAGTTCGGGGTCCAGCCGGAGATGCGGCAGGCCGGGGACGAAGGCGAGGCCCATGCCGCCGAGAACGAGGACCACCGCGTAAGGCAGGCGTGTGCGGCGGGCGAGGACCGCGAAGGCGACGCAAGCCGCCATCAGGGCCACGGTGATCTCGAGCAGGTGCATGGCCCCAGTGTGGGGCTGGCGGGCTGACGGCGGAAGCGGCGCGACTTGCGGGCGGGACGTGCGAGGACGACCACCACGAGGGCGATCAGGCCACCGGCGGCCATGCCCCGGACGACCATGAAGTTCTCCGCCTCACGCGAGGCGATGAAGAGGATGCCGAGCCGCGTGGTGATCGGCTGATCCCGCGCGTGAGGGGGCCGCCAACGGCGCCCTCCTAATGGCGTGCCGGTCAGGCCCGGCCGTAGGTGTCCTCAAAGCGGACGATGTCGTCCTCGCCGAGATAGGCGCCGGCCTGCACCTCGATGAGGGTGAGCGGGATCATGCCCGGATTCTCGAGGCGGTGGACGCAGCCAAGCGGGAGGTAGACGGACTCGTTCTCGCGCAGCAGCAGGCGCTCGGCATCGCGCTCGACGATGGCGGTGCCGTTCACCACCACCCAGTGCTCGGCGCGGTGATAGTGCTTCTGGAGAGAGAGCTTCTCGCCCGGACGGACGAGGATCTTCTTTACCTGGAAGCGGTCGCCCTGGATGAGGCCCTCGTAGTGGCCCCAGGGGCGGTACATGCGGCGATGGGCGCCAGCTTCCGGGCGCTTCTGGGCCTTAAGCTGGTCCACCAGCTTCTTCACGTCCTGGGCACGGTCGCGGTGGAGGGCGAGCACGGCGTCCTCGGTCGCGACCACGATCACGTCCTCAAGGCCGACGACGGTGGTGAGGATGCCCTCGGAGCGGACGTAGCAGTTCTTTGCATCAACCAGGGAGGTGGGGCCGTGGGTGGCGTTGCCCGCGGCATCCTTGGGCGAGACCTGCCAGAGCGCGTCCCAGGAGCCGACGTCGGACCAGCCCATGTCGGCGGGGACCACGGCGGCGTGGGCAGTGCGCTCCATCACGGCGTAGTCGATGGAGATGGAGGGGGCCTCGGCGAAGGCGGCGCCGAGGCGGACGAAGTCGAGATCGCGGCCGGCGGTCTCGACAGCGGCGCGAACGGCCGAAACGAGCTCGGGGGCGAGGCGCTCCAGCTCGGCGAGCAGGGTGCTGGCGCGGGCGACGAACATGCCGGCGTTCCAGAGGTGGCGGCCGCCGGCGAGGAATTCGGCTGCACGGGCGGCGTCGGGCTTCTCGACGAAGGAGGCGATGGCGGAGGCGCCCTCGAGGCCGGGCAGCGGGGCGCCGGCCTCCATGTAGCCGAAGCCGGTTTCGGGCGTGGTGGGGCGCATGCCGAAGGCGACGATGTGGCCGGCGCGCGCCGCGGCGGCAGCGCGGTCGAGGGCCGCGTGCAGCGCCGGCAGGTCCTTGATCGCGGCGTCAGCGGCCATGATCCAGAGGAGGGCTTGCGGGTTTTCCTCCACGGCCAGGATGGCGGCGGCGGCGATGGCCGGGGCCGAGTTGCGGGCCGCGGGCTCGAGCACGATGCGGCCGCCCGCGACGCCGGCCTCGCGCAGCTGCTCGGCGACGAGGAAGCGGTGCGCCTCCGCGCAGATAATCATCGGCGGGGCGAAGCCGGGGCCGGTGGCGCGGCCGACCGTCTCCTGAAGCATGGTGGAGGACCCGACCAGCGGCCAGAACTGCTTCGGGAATCCCTCGCGCGACAGTGGCCAGAGGCGCGTGCCGACACCGCCGGACAGGATCACGGGAACAACACGATCGTCGGACATGGGCTCTCTCTGCGGACGCGGGACAGGTAACGGAGAGGGGAGCAAAAGAAAAGCCGCCCTGGTTTCCCAGGGCGGCTTTGGCGGAGCCTGTTGTGGCCCGGCTACTCGGAAAGTTCCTACTCGGCCAGGGCCTTGTCCTTGCCCGAGCGCAGGCCCGGCAGGAGCATCGCGGCGAGCGCGATGAAGGCAATGCCGAGCAGGGTGGCGCTGATGGGCCGCTCGACGAAGACCGTAATGTCGCCGCGGGAGAGCAGCATGGCGCGGCGCAGATGCTCCTCCATCATCGGGCCAAGCACGAAGCCGATGAGGAGCGGCGCGGCCTCCATCTTAAGCTTGGAGAAGATGTAGCCGAGGATGCCGAAGAACAGGGTCTGATAGACGTCGAAAACCGAGTTGTTCAGCGAGTACACGCCGATCGCGCAGAATACGAGAATGGCGGGGTAGAGGTACTTGTAAGGCACCTGCAGCAGCTTCACCCACATGCCGATAAGCGGCAGGTTGATGACGAGCAGCATCAGGTTACCGACCCACATGGAGCAGATGAGGCCCCAGAAGAGGTCGGGCTGGGCTTCCACCATGCGCGGGCCCGGCTGGATGCCCTGGATGATCAGGGCGCCGACCATCAGCGCCATCACGGCGTTGGCCGGGATGCCGAGCGTGAGCAGCGGGATGAAGGAGGTCTGGGCAGCCGCGTTGTTGGCGGACTCCGGACCGGCCACGCCCTCAATGGCGCCCGTGCCGAACTCGTGGCGGTGGGACGAGACCTTGCTCTCGAGCATGTAGGAGCCGAAGGCCGCGAGGGAGGCGCCGCCACCGGGCAGGATGCCGAGGACGGAGCCGAGCAGCGTTCCACGAAGGACCGGCGCAACGCAGCGCTTGGCCTCTGCCCGGGTCAGCATGAGGCTGCCGACCTTGCCGGACATCACCGACCGCGCTTCAGGGCGCTCGAGGTTGAGGATGATCTCGCCGATGCCGAAGATACCCATGGCGATAGAGACGAAGCCGAGGCCGTCGGACAGTTCCGGCACGCCGAAGGTGAAGCGCTGCTGGCCGGTCTGCACGTCCGTTCCGACGAGGCCGAGGGTGACACCAAGCACCACCATGGCGATCGACTTCAGCACCGAGCCCTGCGCGAGCACGGCCGATATGACGAGGCCGAGCAGCATGAGGGAGAAGTAGTCGGCTGGGCCGAAGGAAAGCGCGACCTGCGTCAGTGCCGGACCGGAGGCCGCGACGAGCAGGGTGGAGAAGCTGCCAGCAATGAAAGAGCCGACGGCCGCGATGGTGAGCGCCGCGCCGGCCCGCCCGTTGCGGGCCATCTTGTAGCCCTCGAGCGTCGTGACGACCGAGGAGACCTCGCCGGGCAGGTTCAGCAGGATCGAGGTGGTCGAGCCGCCGTACTGCGCGCCGTAGTAGATGCCGGCGAGCATGATGATGGCGGTGGTCGCGGGCTGGCCGAAGGTGATCGGCAGCAGGAGCGAGATGGTGGCCACGGGGCCGATGCCCGGCAGCACGCCGATGGCGGTGCCGATCAGAGCGCCCAGCAGCGCGAAGAGCACATTGTTCAGCGTGAGAGCGACGCCGAATCCGTGTGCGAGGTTGGAGAGAAGCAGTTCCATGGTGTCTTGGCCCTTCCTATGCCCGTCGGTTCAGAAGCTACCCGGCCAAACCGGCACACGGATATCGAGCTCGTAGATGAAGACGAACCAGCAGAGGGCGCAAAGGAAGACGCACATGCCGGCAACGCCCAGCGGCCGATGTTCGCGGTCCGCGAGCGAGGCGATGAGGCAGAGAGCGACGATCGACACCATCAGGCCGAGCGGCTCGAGCAGGAGCCCGAATACGGCGAAGGAGCCGAGCACCATGCCGAGCGGCCGCCAGGCCGGGGAGATGGCGAGGAGGAGCAGGCCGATGAGGCAGGCAGCGCCCACCTGGATGTAGTTCGTGTTGTAGCCCGTGGCCTCCATCACCCGCCAGATGAGGATGCCCACCGCGATGGCGACGGCGAGGGTGACGAAGTCGAGCTTCTTCCAGTCCTCAAGGTCGTCCGGGCCGCCACGCAGGCCAAGGACAAAGACGAGCGCGCCGAGCGCCATTTGGAGCCAGAGCACCAGCATCGGCATGTAGCCGGGGCCCATGCGTCGGGCGGTGCCGAGGGTGTGCTGCTCGAGGCCGAGCCCGAGGAAACCGCCGTTGATCCACAGGCCGATGAAGGCCAGGAACATGAGCAGAAATCCGGCCCAGAGATCCTTCTGACTTATTTTCATGAACGCTCCACCCTTTGCAGGCCCTCGTCAGTTGCTGATCCGACCAGGCGGCGCGACGCGGGGGGGGGAGGTGAGGGCCATGCCGACGCCGACCGAGCACCCAAGGTGTCGGCCGCCACGTCGCCTGCTCTCCGTCCCTTCTTCCCTGACGCGCCTCCCAGTACGCGGAGTCCCGGCAAACTATGGGGCACGGCGCGGCTCCACAAGCGGCAGATTCGCTGCGGCCTTGTCATGGATGCTTCTTCACCTAGGTTGCGGCGCAACATACTTGCGATAACCAGGGGCATGGCGGAGCCTAACAGCATGAGAATCAATGATCCTGACCGCAAGATCGCCGAGGCCGCGGAAGCATTGGCGCCCGGGCTCGTCGCCATCCGCCGCGACATCCACGCCCATCCCGAACTCGCGATGGAGGAGGTGCGGACGGCCGGAATCGTTTCACGAGAACTGGAGCGGCTCGGCATCGCGCACCGCACGGGGCTCGGGCGGACCGGAATCATCGGCATGATCGAGGGCGGGCGCCCGGGCCCGACGCTCGCAATCCGAGCGGATATGGACGCGCTGCCGATCCACGAGGAGACGGGACTGCCCTTCGCGAGCACCGTGGACGGGAAGATGCATGCCTGCGGGCACGACATCCACACATCGACGCTGCTCGGCGTCGCCTCCGTGCTGAAGGATCTCGCGCCGATGCTCGCAGGGCGCGTGGCGCTCGTGTTCCAGCCGGCGGAGGAGACGCTGGAGGGCGCGGCCGCGATGATCGCGGACGGCGCGGCCGAGGGCTTCGACATGGCGCTCGGCTTCCACAACCATCCCGACATGCCCGTGGGCGAGACGGGTTTCGTGCGCGGCGCCTGCCTTGCGGCCTCTGACCGCTTCGACCTCGTGCTCCGCGGGAAGTCGGGACATGCGGCGCATCCGGAATCGGCCGTCGATCCGATCGTGGCGGCCGCGCATTTCGTCTCGCAGGCGCAGACGGTGGTGAGCCGCGAGGTTGATCCGTTGAAGCCTGCGGTGGTCACCATCGGCATGATGGCGGGCGGTGCAACCTACAACATCATCCCCGAGCGGGTGGCTCTGAAGGGAACGGTGCGGACGCTCGACGCTGGCACGCGCGACATCGCGGAGGGCGCGCTGCGCCGGCTCGTTGCGGGTCTCGAACTGGGATTCAGGGTGCAGGCGTCGCTCGATTACCGGCGCATGGTGCCGGCGCTGGTGAACGACGACGGCGTGCTGGAGCGGGTGGTGCCGGCGGTGGCCGCCCAGCTGGGCCGTGCGCCGGTGGAGGGACTGCCGAGCATGGGCAGCGAGGATTTCTCGGAGTTCGCGGCGCTCGTGCCGTCCATGCATCTGAGGGTCGGTTCCGGCGCGCCCGGCCGGGCGGACCGGCTGCACAATGCCGGCTACCAGCCGGACGAGGGCTGCATTTCCGTCGGCGTGCAGGCGCTGAGCCGGGCTGCTCTGGAGTTGCTCGCATGAAGGTCTGCGTTTTCGGGGCCGGGGCGATCGGCGGGCACGTGGCGGCGCGGCTCGTCCGCGGGGGCGCGGAGGTAAGCGTGGTGGCGCGCGGCGCGAACCTCGCGGCGATCCGCGAGCATGGGCTGACGGTGGTGGCGCGGGACGCGACCTTCACCGCGCGCCCGGCTGCGAGCGCCGACCCGGCGGAGTTGGGCCCGCAGGACGCGGTGGTGGTGACGGTGAAGGGGCACCAGCTCGGCGGTGTGGCGGAAGGGATCGCGCCGCTGCTGCGGCCGGACACACCCGTCGCCTTCGTGATGAATGGCATCCCCTGGTGGTATTTCGACCGGCACGGCGGCGCGCTGGACGGCACGGCGCTTCCGGCGCTGGATCGCGGCGGCGCGGTGCGGCGCGCGGTGGGCGTGGAGCGGACCGTGGGCGGCGTTGTCTACTCCGCCTGCACCATCACCGCGCCCGGACGGATCGAGGTGGAGAACGAGCGGAGCCGGGTGGTGCTCGGCGGGCTGGACGGCCAAGTGGGGGAGCCGGTGCGTGCCCTTTCCGCCGCGCTGGAGGCGGGAGGAATGGGCTGCCCGATCGTGCCGGACATCCGGCGCGAGGTTTGGGCGAAGCTCGTCTCGAACCTGTCGAACGGGCCGCTCTGCCTGCTGTCGCGCCAGGGGCTGGCGGCGACGCTGGTCGATCCCGCCATTCGCGAGGCGGCGCGGGCGGGATTGGCGGAGGGGGTTGCCATCGCGCGCGGGCTCGGGATCGAGCTCGATGTCGATCCGGCGGCACGTGTGGAGGCTTCGCGCTCGACCGTGCACAAGCCGTCGATCCTCCAGGACATGGAGGCGGGCAAGGCGATCGAAATAGAGGCGATGCTGTTGCAGCCGCTGGCCCTCGCGCGGATGGCGGGGGTGCCGACGCCGGTGCTGGACCTCGTGGTCGGGCTGGCGCGGAAGGCGGCGGAGGCGACGGGGCAGTACGTACCCGCCGCCTGAATTTATAGGGGCCGGTGTGTCCGGCCCCCGTTTCACTCAGTAGCGGTAGTAGGTCGGCGCCGGAGCGTAATAGGCGACCGGCGGCGGCGGCGCGTAGTAGGCGCGCGGCGGCGGGGCGTAGACGACCGGCGGTGGCGCGTAATAGGCCGCGGGTGGAGCGTAGTAGACGGGCGGCGGTGGCGGCGGGTAGTAGGCGGGAGGCGGGGCCGCGATGGCTGCGCCCGCGATGGCGCCGAGCGCGAGGCCGCCGATGATGCCGCCGGCGATCGCGCCGCCACTCGGGCCGCGCCGGTGCCAGCCCTGTGCCTCCGCGGGGACAGCGGCCATGAGGGCGGCGGCGGCGATGCCGCCCAGGACGAGACTGCGGAACCTGTTCATCGACTTGCCCTCCAGGGGCTGTTGAGACTTGTTCTGTCTCAGGGAAAGTATCGGGCGATCATCGCCGTATTGTGGCGGCGGCGGGGTCACATCGTGGCCGCTCCGCAGGCCGGAAGTCCACCGTGGAAAGCGCGCGGGCCCCGGTCCGATGCGTAACAAATGATGGCCCGTGGGCACCGGATCAAGCGGGGCGGGGCAGGGCGGTCTGGCCGAGGACCCAGCCCTCCCAGCGGCGGACCCAGGGGTCCTCGGGGATGAAGTCGGCGCGGGCGCCGTCGAGCACGGAGATGACGCAGAGGAGCCCGAGGAGGCTGTCGATCCGGTCCTCCCCGGCCGCATCGGGGCCGAAGCCGTCCTCAATGGATCTGGCCAGTGCGAGGGAGGGGGTGACGGAGAGGCGGTGCATCGCTTGGCGCAGGGCAGGGGCGGCGGCGCGGCGGGCGGGCTGGGCGCGCTTGCTGCCGGGGAAGCGGACGCCGAGGTGGCGCATGGCCTCGGCGGGGTAGGTTTCGGCGAGGGCGACGGTGCCCGGGGCGAGGAGGGTGGCGAGCGGGCCCTCGAAGGGCCAGAGGCGGAGCGGGGCGCCCGCGGCCAGGGCGGGCGCGATCCAGTCCCGCCAGGCGGCGATGGCGGCCTTGCCCGTCTGGTTCGCGCCGAGGGTCCAGAAGAGGGGCGCGCCGGCCGGCCGCTCGGCGGTCGCGCGGTCGCAAAGGCGGGAGAGGTCAGCAGGGCCCGCGAAGCCGAGGGCGGCGGCGTGGGCGGCGCGGGTCATGCCGCGCAACCCACGGGCAGGATAGAAGGGACGGTCGGGGGAGACGGTCTCCAGCGTTTCGCTCACCCGCAGGAAGTCGGGGTTGCCGGGCAGGGCGCGGAGGAAGGCGGGGAAGTCCGGTTCGGGACGCGAGGCGGCCCAGGCGCGGGGGAGGCCGAGCGGAAGGTCGAGACCCAGCGCGACCGGCGCGCCCTCCCCGACCAGGGCGGCCGCGAGGGTGGCGGGGTCGCCGACAGGCCGAGGGGCCTCGGCGCGCCATGCCCCGCCCTGCCGGCGGGCGATGCTCACCCAGCGCTTGGCGGGGTGGGCCGACCAGTCGGCATGGGCGGCGAGGAGCGCGCCTCGCGGGCTCAGCGGGAGGGCTTGAGCGGCTGTTGCGCGCGGTCCAGCAGGCGGCGGAAGAGGTTCGGCTTCTTCGGCGGGGCCACCTCGGCGGTGCGGCGGGCGGTCTCGGCCGTGGTGGCGCGGCGCTCCTCCTCGCGCTCCTTCTCCTTCAGGGCGAGCCACTTTTCGAGGCTCATGCCGTTCTTGGCGGCGCGCTTGGCCTCGTAGGCGCGCTGGGCGTCGGTCATGCGCGGGGCCGCGTTCGGCTTGGGGCTGGTGGCCATGGGAAATTCTCGCGGGCGTGTGAGGCGTGGTGAATGGCGCGGCGGGGCGCGGGCAGCAAGCCCCTGTTCAGATGCGCCCGCCAGCCGGCTCTTGCCAGGGCCGGCGCGCGGGGGCAGGGCAGCGCTGGAAGGGACGGTGGCATGGAAGCGCGGGTGAAGGCGGGGCTATGGGCCTCCATGGCGATCCGGATGGGGGACCAGGCCGGGCGGCCCGGTGTGGTCTTGCGGAAGGGCGACCCGGATAGCGGCGGCATCCTCTGCGTGCTGCGCGGGCGGGAAGGCCTCGTCGTGCTCTCCCAGACGCGGGACGCACGGGGACGGCCGGCCTGGATGCGCGGCACCGGGGCGGCGCCCGTGGACGACGCGGCGGCTGACGCCTACGTGGCTCGGCAGGTGAAGCGCGACCCCGACCTCTGGGTGCTGGAATTCGAGGCGCCGGACCTGCTGCCGCCCTTCGAGGCGGTGATCGTCTAGGGGACGGCGCGGGTGGCCCCGGAGAGGGCACCCCCCTCTCCGGACCTCGCCCGCCAAGGGCCTGAGGCCCTTGGATCGCCGTCTGGCTGTCGCGGCCTCAACGGCCAAGGCGGGTTCCGTGTCATGGCGCCCCTTCTGAGCGTGCAGTCGCCTCGGGTCCATGACCTGCGGCGCACCGGCCGCCAAGCAACTCAAATCGAAAGAAAAAGATGGTGGCGGGGGGGCTGGGTGGAGTAGGAATTCCTTCTTCCTCTCCCCAGGAGTCACCAGCACCGGCCCAGCAGGATCAGCGATCCGTCAGCCGCAGCTCAATCCGCCGGTTGCGGGCGCGCGCGGCCGGAGTGTCGGCCGTGTCGATGGGCTGAAATTCGCCGAAGGCGGTGGCGGCGACGCGGTTGGGTGGCAGGCCGTCCTGAATCATGAGTTGGGCGACGGCGATCGCGCGGGCGGCGGAGAGTTCCCAATTGCTGGCGAAGCGGGGATTGCCGCGGATGGGCAGGTTGTCGGCGTGGCCGTCCACGCGGAGGACCCAGTTCGTGCCCTCAGGGATGCGGCGGGCGATGTCGAGGAGGAGGTTGGTGACACTGGTCACCTGCTCCTTGCCGGCATCGGAGAGGTCGGCGCTGCCCTGGGGGAAGAGGACCTCGGATTGCAGGACGAAGCGGTCGCCGACGATGCGGATTTCGGGGCGGTCGCCGAGGACGTCGCGCAGGCGGCCGAAGAAGTCGGAGCGGTAGCGCTGGAGTTCCTCCACGCGGGCGGCAAGGGCGGCGTTGAGGCGGGTGCCGAGGGCGGCGATCTGGACGTCCTTCTCGCGGCCCGTGGCCTCCTGGGCATCGAGGGCTGCGGCGACGCGGCGGAGTTCGGCGCGGAGCGCGTCGAGCTGCTGGTTCAGAAGGGCGGCCTGGGCGCGGGCGCTTTCCGAGAGGCGCGCATAGGCGCCGGCGCCGGCCTGGAGTTCGGCCTCGGCGGCGCGCCGGGCCTCGGCCTCACGGGTGGCGTTGCGTGAGGCCTCGGCAGTGGCCGCTTCGGCGGCCTGGCGCGCGCGGGTGGCGTCGGCGGTGGCAGCCTCCGCGGTTTGGCGGGCGCGAGCGGCTTCGGTGGTGGCGGCCTCGGCGGCCTGGCGCGCGCGGGTGGCGTCGGCGGCGGCGGCTTCGGCCTCGCCGCGGCGGCGATCGGCGGCCTCTGCGCGGGCGAGGGCTTCCTGGGCGGACTTCTCAGCCTGATCGCGCAGGGCCGCGAGGGCGCGGAGCTGGTCGTTCAGGCGGGCGATGTCGGAGAGGCGGGCCTCGATGGTGCCGCGGTCCACCGCGACCTGCCGATCGAGGGCCGCAGTCTGCTGCTGGACGGCGGCGAGGTCGCGGCGGGCGGCCTCCAGGGCGGCGCGGGTTTCGGCGAGGTTCTGTTCCGCGCCCTGGCGGGCGGTCTGCTCGGTGGCCAGCGCCCGGCGGGTCTGGGTCAGGCCGCGGACGGTGCGGGCGGCGTCGGTGCCGGCGGCGTCGAGGCCGCCGAGGGCTTCGGTCAGGCGGGCTTCGAGGCCGGCGATGCGCTCGGCATTGCCGCGAGCGGCGAGGTCGGCGTCGGAGAGGCGGGCGGCGAGCCCGTCGCGCTCCTCCCGTAGGGCATCGCGGGCGGTGGCGGCGCGGGCGGCCTCGGTGCGCAGGCCGGCGAGGTCGCGGCGGGCGGCATCGCGCTCGGCGGCGGCGGTGCGGGCTTCCTCCTGGCTGCGGCCGAGATTGGCGCGCAGGTCCTCGGCGCCGGCGCGCTCGAGCGAGAGGAGTTCGGCCAGTTCGGCCACCTGTCGGTTCAGCCGGTCTAGCGCGCGGTCGCGGGATGAGAGGGCGACGGAGAGGAAGCCCTGCGCGAGCACGAAGACGAGGAGGACGAAGATGATGATGATGAGCAGTGTGGCGAGGGCGTCCACATAGCCCGGCCAAGCATTGGCGGACTCGCGCACGCCACGGCGGCCGTTCCCTAGCGCCATGGGCGGCCCCCTCGCGCGGTGTCGCTCATGGCGGGGGCGGGGCCTCGGCCAGGGCGGCGATGGTGCGGGCGAGCACCTTGATCTCCGAGCGGATCTCCTGGGTGGACTGGGCGCGGCCCTGCGCGGATTCCTCGAGCATGCGGGCGAGGTAGAGTTCCACATTGCGCATATGGGCGCGGGTGGCGGATTCGTGCTCGCCGGGCTCGGCCATGCGGTGGAGAAGGGGGGCGAGGCTCGCCTGGGCCTCGGCCACGCGCTGCATGAGGTGCTGGCTGGCCCGCATCTGGTCGGTGAGGACGGAGAGGCGTTCCGTCAACGTTTCCAGCGAGCGGGAGGAGTGGCCGCTGCGCTCCTCCCCGCGGGCGAGGAGGCGCTGGAGGCCCTCCAGGTTCTCGGCGGTCTGCTCCAGCAGGGCCTGGACATAGGCGGGGACGGAGCCGCCCTCCCCTGCGTCGCCCCCGAGGACGCCCGAGGAGAGGCGGGTGGAGCCGGCGAGCCACTCCTCCAACTCGTTGTAGAAGCGGGCCTGGGCCTGCCCGGCCGTGAGGTCGAGGAAGCCGAGGACAATGGAGCTGGCGAGGCCGAGCATCGAGGAGGAGAAGGCGACGCCCATGCCCTGGAGCGGCTGGGCGAGGCCGGACTTGAGCTGGTTGAACAGGTTCGTCACGTCGCCGGTGCCGACGGACATGTTCTGGATGACGTCCGAGACGGAGCCGATGGTGAGGATCAGGCCCCAGAAGGTGCCGAGCAGGCCGAGGAAGATCAGCAGGCCGGTCATGTAGCGGGACAGTTCCCGGTCCTCATCCAGGCGGGAGCCGATGCCGTCGAGCACGCTCCGCATCGCACCCGTGGAGAGGGAGAGGTGGTCCGTGCGGCGGCTGGCCAGCATGGAGGCCATGGGCGCGAGGAGGCGCGGCGGCGGCTGGGCGGGCTGGCCTGGCTTGGGGGAGCGGAAGGCGTTCAGCCAGGCGGCCTCGCGCTTCAGCAGGACGACCTGGCGGATGCACCAGGCGGTGCCGAGGGCGAGCACGGCGAGGATGAGGGAGTTCAGCACCGGGTTGACCGCGAAGGCGTGCTGCAACTCGCCGAAGAGGAGGGCCGCGACCAGCGCCACGAGAGCGAGGAAGAGGACCATCCGAAGGAGGTAGCGGGTCGGGTTCGTCATCGGCTCGGCCCTCCTCCTGGCCCGGCATTGGCGGGGGTGCTGGCAGGGCTATTCGCGCGGCGCTGGGCGGGCGCGGGGGCCGGCCTCGCCTGGGGCGAGCCGGCCCTTCCGGCGCGGGGCGCGGGCTCGGCGGGGGGCGGGGGGATCGGCGGCGGCTCCGGCGCGGGGGGTGGGGGTTCGTCCTTCGGTGGGCGGGCCGCGGGGGCGATGATGTCGAGCGCGTCCCGCCCTTCGGGCGTGCGGCCCAGGGGGCGGAGGTCGATGCGTGTGCCGGGCAGGCCGCCGCCGGTGAGAGCGGACTTCACGGTGATCGCACGGGCGAGGCTCGTGCGGCGGGCGATCGAGGGGTCGTCGGCCGGGCCGGAGACCTGGGCGATGACGGTGACGCGGCCGGTGGTCTGCTCCGCGAGGTAGCGGCCGATGGTCTCGATGGACATGCGCGCGCCGTGGTCGGCCTCGCCCTTGCCGGGGCGGCCGGTGATGCGCCAGCCGCCGATGGGCAGGCGCGCGAAGCTCGGGCCGAGCTGAAGGTCGGGGAGGACCGGGATGTTCGCGCGCAGCGGGCCGGTGGCGAGGCTCGCCGGAGCAGGGGCGGATTCGGCGGGGCCGGCGGGCGCCTCGGGCTCGGCGGCCGCAGTCGTTTCCTGAGCGCGCGCGGCGCCCGGCAGGGCCGCAGGCGCGGCGGCGAGCAGGAGAGCGAGAGCCGTTGCAGCGGCGCGTCGGATCGGGGGAAAGGTCACGCGGCGCAGGCTAGCCCAGGAAGGGCCCCCGTTGAAGCAAGCGGCGTCACGGGGGCGGGCGTTTCGTGGCGGGCGGGGCGGCCACGGCGGTGTCCCACGGGTTTGCGCAGGGAGGCGACGGCGGTGCCGAGGGCGTCGGTGCGGCGCACGGACGTGGTTCAGGCGGGACAGTGCCCGCGCGGCCCCTCAGGCCGGGCCCGCCGCCTCGGTGCCGGCGCGGCGGCCGGCGACATAGGTTATGCCTTCGGCCACCGCCTCGCGCAGCTTAGCGTGGAGGAAGGGGTTGGCGGCCACGATGTTGCCGGTGGCGTAGGGGTCCTCGTCGCCGGGGCCGGTGACGTAGCCGCCGGCCTCCTTGACCATGATGATCCCCGCCGCGCAGTCCCAGCGGTTCAGGCCGAGTTCCCAGTATCCCTCGTAGCGGCCGGCGGCGACCCAGGCGAGATCCAACGCCGCGGAGCCGAAGCGGCGGATGCCCGCGACCTGGGGCATGAGCTTCGCGAGCGTCGTCGAGAACTCCGCGCGGTGCGGCACCTTGGCGAAGGGAATGCCCGTCGCGAAGAGGGCCGCGTTCATGTCGCGGCGGCCGGAGACGCGGAGGCGCTTGTCATTGAGGAAGGCGCCACGGCCCTTCTCAGCCCAGAAGAGCTCGTCGGTCGCGGGGTTGTAGATGACCCCCGCGACGACCTCGGTCGTGGTGGGGCTGAGGCGGTGCTCGATGCCGACGGAGATGCACCATTGGGGGATGCCGTGGAGGAAGTTTGTCGTGCCGTCCAGCGGATCGACCACCCAGCGCCATTCCCAGTCCTCGTTCCCGCTCTGGCCGCTCTCCTCCATGAGGAAGGAGAAGCCGGGGCGGGCGCGGCGAAGTTCTTCGCGCAGCGTCTCCTCGGCGCGGAGATCCGCCTGGGAGACGAAGTCGCCCGGGCCCTTGCTGCTGACCTGGAGGTTCTCGACCTCCGCGAAGTCGCGCAGCAGGCGCCGGCCGGCCTTGCGGGCGGCGTTGACCACGACGGTCATCGCGGGGGAGAGACGCGAGGAGGGCTGGGCGCCGGACATGCTCGTTTTTCCTGGAAGGGCCTCAGCCCTTCGCCCGCTCCAGGTAGGTCGCGTCCTCGGTGCGGACGACGATCTTCTCGCCGGCGGTGATGAAGGGGGGGACCATGACCTTCACGCCGTTGGAGAGCACGGCGGGCTTGTAGGAGGAGGAGGCGGTCTGGCCCTTCACAACGGGGTCGGCCTCCACGACTTCGAGCACGACGGTGTCGGGCAGCTCCATGCCGACGGGCTCGCCCTCGATGAGGCGGACGTTGACGGTCATGTTCTCGACGAGGAAGGGCAGGCGGTCGCCGAGGATGGCGCCGGGAACGGTGGTCTGCTCGAAGGTCTCGGGGTCCATGAGCACGATGTTGTCGCCCTCGGCGTAGGAGTAGGTGAACTCCTTGTCCTCGGTGTTCAGGCGCTCCACCGTGTCGGCCGTGCGCCAGCGCTGGTCCTTCTTCGCGCCGGTCTTGATGTTGCGCATGTCGACCTGGATGATCGCGTTCCCCTTGCCGGGGATCATGATGTTCTGGCGCAGGATCGTGTAGCGCTGGCCCTCGAACTCGATGACCATGCCGGCGCGCATCTGGTTGGCCTGCATCTTCGCCATGGGCGGGGCGTCCTGTTCGTCTTCTGTGGGCGCGCCGTCGGGCGCGCCTGGGGAGCGCGCCGGGGGCGCGCCGGTGGGGCACGCCGAGGGCGTGCGGGAACTGGGGATTGGGCGCGGGCCATACACGCGCGGCGGGGGTTCTGGCAACCGTGCCGGGCGCCCGGTCTGACCTGCGGCTGGGCGGTGGGCTTCGCCGGTGGGCGGGGTTCCTCGCGCCTGCAACAAAATCCACAAGCTGCTCACGGCACTGGGAGGAAACTTGCGGGGAAAAGCTGTGGTTCAGGCTTCGGCCCGGCCGCTAAAAGATTGAGTTAAAGCACCTTTTTGGAAGTCAAGCCTGTGGAAAACCCTGTGAGGAACCTGTGTCCGCCCTGTGCCTTCATGGGGAAGTGGCTTGGCCGGAAGGTTATGCACTGTGCCTTTGAGGCAGGCGGCGCGGGGGCGGATCGCGCCCCCGGCGAGGTCAGTCGGCGTAGCTGTTCGTTGCCTCGATGATCGGCTTCCACTTCGCGATGTCGGCGGTCCAGAAGCGGCGGTGGGCCTCGGGTGTCGCGTCCTCCTGGGAGACGGGGGCGGTGCCGATTTCGGTGAAGCGCTGGACGATGCGGGGGTCGCGCAGTGCGGCCTGGAGGGCGGCTGTGAGGCGGGCGCAGACCGGCGCCGGGGTGCCCCGGGGCGCGTAGAGGCCGTGCCAGACCGTGATTTCGAAGCCGGGCAGCCCGGCCTCGGCGGTGGTGGGGATTTCGGGTAGGGTGGCGATGCGGCTGCGCGACGGGGTGGCGAAGACCCTCACCGCGCCGCCACGGATATATTCGGTGGTCTGCGTCGTCTGGTCGCAGAGGAGGTCCACGCGGCCGCCGAGGATTTCCTGCATGGCGGGGCCTGTGCCGCGGAAGGGCACGACGGTTGGCTTCGCGCCGATGGCGTTGGCGAGGAGGGCGCCACAGAGGGCGGAGGAGGAGCCGATCCCGGCATCGGCGAGGTTGAAGCGGTCGCCGCTCGACTTCATGAGGGCGACGAGTTCGGCGAGATTGGCCGCAGGGAGTTCCTTGCGGCCGACGAGGGTCATCGGCACCTCCGTCACCAGGCCCAGCGGTTCGAAGCCGTTGACGGGATCGTAGGCGAGGCGGCGGTACATGGTGGGGATCACCCCCATGCCGATGTGGTGGAGCAGGATGGCGTAGCCGTCCGGGCGGGCCGTTGCTACGCGCTGGGCGCCGAGGGTGCCGCCGGCGCCGGTGGTGTTCTCCACGACGACGGGCTGTCCGAGTTCGCGCGACATGCTCTCGGCCAGGAGGCGGCCGACGATGTCGGTGGGGCCACCCGCGGCGAAGGGGATGGTCATGGTGATCGGGCGATTCGGAAATCCGGCCTGGGCGCGCGCGGAACGGGCGGCAATGGCGGCGAGGCCGGCCGCCGCGAGGCTGCGGCGCGTCGTCTTGGACATGGATGGTCTCTCCCTGTGCGGCGCCCTTTTCGCGGGGCCGCTTGCCGGGAAGTCTGGCGTGCCCGCCGGCCGGCGGGAAGACGTTCCGTGGGCGCGCGGCTTCAGGGGGCGATGCGGCGTGGCAGAGGGGGCTACGCAGCCCCGTCCGGGTGGAAGTGGTCTCCGCCAAGAGGGCCGCGGACGTGCCAGCCGCCCTCACGGCGCTCGGCGAAGTCGGGGCCGATGGGGGCCTTGCCCTGGCCCTCCGGCAGGTCGAGCGCGTAGGTCGGCCAAGCGAGGCCGGTGACGCGGCCGCGCAGGCTTTCGAGCAGAGCGCGGCCCTCGGCGATGGGCACCTCGAAGCGGGCGGTGCCGGGCGCGCGGTCGAGCTGGTGGAGGTAGTAGGGCTTCACGCGGTGAGCGAGCATCGTGCGAAGCAGGTCCTCCATCGCCTCCGCCGTGTCGTTCACGCCGCGCAGGAGGACGGACTGGCCGAGGAGGGCGACGCCCGCGCGGGAGAGGCGGCGGAGGGCGGTCCGGGCTTCCCCGGTGAACTCGCGGGCGTGGTTGGCGTGGAGGCAGAGGAAAAGGGCGGTCTCGGTGTCGAGCGCTTCCGCCATTGCCTCGGTCACGCGGGAGGGGTCGGCGACGGGCACGCGGGTGTGCAGCCGGATGATCTCGATATGCGGCATGGCCGAGAGGCGGGCCACGATGTGCCGCAGCCGGCGCGGCGAGAGCATCAGCGGGTCGCCGCCCGTGAGGATGGCTTCGCGGACCGCCGGGTGGGCGGCGAACCAGTCGAGGGCGGTGTCCAACTCGGCCTCGGTCAGCACGCCGCCGGCGGGGCCGACCTGTTCGCGGCGGAAGCAGAAGCGGCAGTAGACGGGGCAGGCGAGGAGGGGCTTGAGCAGGGCGCGGTCGGGGTAGCGGTGGGTGACGCCCTTCACCGGCGTATGGGGGGCGTCGGCGATGGGGTCCTCGCGCTCCTGGGCCGTGGCGTCGAGTTCGGCTGCCTGGGGAACGTATTGCGCGGCGATGGGGTCCGCGGGGTCGGTGGGGTCGACCAGCGCGGCCATGGCCGGGGTGATGGAGACCGCGTAGCGGGCCGTGACCGCGCGCAGGGCGGGCAGGGCCTCGGGCGGGATCAGGCCGACGGCGGCCAGGGCATCGGCGTCGCGCAGCGGACGGGGGGAGAGGGAGCCATCGGGCATGGCGCGGCTGGTAGCCCCATCCGGGGCGTTGTGTCACGGAGCGGGCGATCCCGTCCCCCTTCCCGGAGGCCCCTGCGGTGCCGCACCAGCCGCTTCCCCCCTGGCATCCCGACGCGCTTTCCGCCCGGCTTCCCGCGCTGCGGCGGCGGGGGGCACTGGTGCGGGACACGCGCGCCTTCTGGGAGGCGCGGGGCTGCGCGGAGGTGGAGACGCCCTGCCTAGTGCCGGTGCCGGGGATGGAGGTGCACCTGCACGGCTTCGCCTCCCGCTTCGAGGCGCATCTCGGGCGGGGGGAAGGGATGGACCTCTGGCTGCGCACCTCGCCCGAGCTGGCAATCAAGCGGCTGCTGGTGGGCGGCGCGGGGAGCGTGTTTGAACTGGCACGGGTCTGGCGGAACGGGGAGGTCTCGCCCCGGCACGCGCCGGAATTCACGATGCTGGAGGTCTATCTGGCCGGCGAGGGGCTGGAGGCGCTGATGGATGCGGTGGAGGGCTATCTTCGCGCCGTACTGCCCCCCGTGGTGGCGCACGCGGGCGTGGAGACGGACCTCTCACCGCCCTTCGAGCGGGTGACGGTCGCGGAGGCCTTCGCGCGGGTGGGGGTGGACGTGCTGGCCTCTGTCGATGCGGCCACGGCGGAGGGGGACGGGGCGGCGCTGGCGGCCTCCGCGCACGCGGCGGGGCTCGCGGTACCGGCGGGGCTGGGCTGGGAGGACCTGTTCTTCCACCTGATGCTGGAGCATGTGGAGCCGCATCTTGGGCGCGGACGGGGCACCTTTCTCACGCATTGGCCGGCGCCCCAGGCGGCATTGGCGCGGCGTGACCCCCGGGAGCCGCGGGCGGCGCTGCGCTTTGAGGTTTTCGCGGCGGGGCTGGAACTGGGCAACGCCTTCGACGAGCTGCGCGACCCCGCGGAGCAGCGGGCGCGCTTCATCCGAGACGTGGCGGAGCGGGAGGCGCTGCACGGGCCGGGCTGGGGAGTGGACGAGGACTTCCTGGCGGCGCTGGACGAGGGAATGCCGGCCGTCTCCGGCATCGCAATGGGATTTGACCGGCTGGCGATGCTCGCGGCCGGGGTGCCGGACCTCGATGGGGTGCGCTGGCTCGGCGGCTGGCCCTTCGGGGGCAGCTAAGCGCATCGAAGCGGGCCAAGAGGCGTTGTGAGCGTTCCAAAGGAGGATACTCACATGGTCGATACGAGGTCGTTGCTGGAGGGTTTCCTGGGCGGTGGGTCGCGCGGCGGCGGGATCGGCAGCCTGGGTAGCGGATCGGGCGGGGGCGGCATCGGCAGCCTCGGCGGGGATGATCGGGGCAGCGGGGGCGGTGGCCTCTTCGGCGGCTCGGGCGGTGGAATCGGCAGCCTTGGCGGCGGCGGCGGCGGCGGGTCGCTGCGCGACGTGCTGGGGGGGCTCTTCGGCGGCTCGGGCGGGGGCATTGGCAGCCTCGGCGGTGGCAGCGGCGGCGGAGGAGGAATCTTCGGCGGGCCGATCGGTAGCCTGGGCGGCGGTGATCGCGGCGGCGGGGGCCTGTTTGGCGGCGGCGGGATCGGCAGCCTCGGCCGCGAAGGGACGGTCCAGCCGCCCTCGCAGGAGGATGACCGTGGCGGCGGCGGGCTCTTCGGTGGCGCGATCGGCAGCCCGGGCACGGGCGGCATGGGCGGGGGCGGCTTCGGCGGCGGCCTCGGCGGGATGCTGGGCGGTGGCCTTGGCGGCGGCCTGGGCTCGATGGCCGCGGGCGGCATCCTCGGCTCGCTGCTAGGCGGTGGGCGGCGGCGGAGCGGCGGCGGCAGCTTGATGCAAATGGGCGGGATGGCCGTGCTCGGTACGCTGGCTTACCGCGCCTGGCAGAAGTTCCAGGAGTCGCAGGGCGTGCCCGAATCGGCCCGCGCGGGTGCGGGCACCGCTCCCTCCGCGCCGCCGTCGTCCGGCCCCTGGGCCGGTGCGGCGCCGGCCGCCGCCGGGGCGCCGGTCGGCGCGCGGGGAGGCGTGCCTGACGCGAAGGAATTTGCGCAGGAGGAGGTTCCGGCCGCGGACGGGCAGCCCTTCGGGCTCTCTGTCATCAAGGCCATGATCTCGGCCGCGAAGGCGGACGGGCACATGGACAACGACGAGCGGAACCGGATCTTCGACGAGGTGGAGAAGCTCGGCCTCGACGCGGAGGCCAAGGGATTCGTCTTCCAGGCGATGGACGCACCGACCGATCCGGGCGCGATCGCGGCGCTGGCCCGGACGGACGCGCAGAAGGCGGAGATCTATCTCGTCTCCCGCATGGTGGCGGAGCCGGATACGGCGGCGGAGCGCGCCTATCTCGACGCGCTGGCGCACCGGCTGGGGCTGGCGGCAGGGCTGCGGCAGTCGCTGGATGCCCAGGCGGCCGAGGCGCATGAGTTGGTGCAGTCCGGCGCGCTGGAGTCGACCCAGCAGGGGGGCGCCACGCCGCAGCTCTGATCTAGTCGGGCAGGAGCGCGCGGGCCTCCGCCGCGCGCTCCACCGGCCAGGCGTAGAAGTTGAAGATATAGGGGTCCGACGCCTCGAAGACGGAGGGGTCGGGACTGGCGCGCTGCATCGTCGGGCGGTGAAGGGCGGGCATGGGGTTCCAGCGGCCGCCGTGCTCGAATGCCGTTTCGTAGCCGAGGGCGTCGAGGAAGGCGGGGACGGACCAGGTGCAGCCCTCCGCGTGGCGTTCCTCCAGTTCGAGGGTGATGATCGGGCGGCAGCGGGCGAGGGTGGCGCGGGCGCCGCGGAGAATGGCGTATTCGGCGCCTTCCGCGTCGATCTTGATGGCGGTGAGGTCGGGAAGGCCGAGGCTGTCGAGCGTGACGACGGGCACCGTCTCTCGCCGGACGGCGACGCGGGGCGATTCGTGTGCGGCGTAGGTCTTCGCGGTGCTCGCCCATTGCCACTGGGGCACGCCGTCGAGCAGGGGTAGGGAGAGGTCGAGCGTGCCGGGCGCGTCGCCGAGCGCCTCGGGGCGGAGGGTGATGGCGGGGTTGCCGGCGGCGGCGCGGGCGAGGGCCTCCCGCGCTTCGGCGAGCGGCTCGAAGGCGATGACATGGGCGCCGGGAAGGGCGGCGAGGGGCAGGGTGAGCAGCCCCTCATGCGCGCCGACATCGACGATGGTACCGGGGCGGTGGAGGGCGGTGAGGAAGGCGAGCTCGTCCATCGGGCCTCTCTGCCGGCGATTCGGGACCGGTCCGCTGGCTGTAGCCGCTGCGGCGGCAACCGGGCAGGGCGGGAGGGCGTTTCATCCGGCGCGAACGACACATCCGATGAGGCTTGCGATGCGGTTTATAACCCTTGCGGCAGCGATGGTGCTCGCCGCCACCCCGGCTTTCGCGAACCTGTATGACGGGCGCAGCTCGACCGGGCGCTCTCCCGGCGCGCCGCTGGACCGCGGGCCCTATTCCTCCGCCGCGGACGGCGCCTATGCCGGCGGCGGGCTGGTGCTGGAGGGCGCGCCCGGCGCCCCGGCGCCGGTACCCTACCAGACCGCGCCGGCGGGTTCGCTGATGCCGGATCGTGGCTTCCGTGACCGCGCGGCCTCGGGGATGCCTGAGCGGATGGATGACCGGACGGCCTCGCGCTCCCCCTACGGGGGTTACGGTGCCATGCCCTCGCGCCCGATGGAGCCTAGGTCGGCGCCTGGTCCCTATTCCGGGGGGATGAGCAGCGACATGACGAGCCGGGGCATGATGCAGGAGAGGATGCCTGGCGCTCAGCCGATGCCGATGCCCGTGCCGATGCGCTGAGCGGCGCGTCCCGAGGTTGGCGCCGCGGGCCGCGCCCTCTCCCGGGTGCGGCCCGCTTGCTTGAGGGGCTGCCCGCTGGCGCAACGGTCCGGCGGGCAGGCGCGTTTCCCCGGTGCAACGACACGGAGAGCCGCCATGCGTATCGCAACCCTTGCCGCCGCCCTGGCGCTCGTCGCCGCGCCGGCGTTCGCGGATTTGAACGATGGGGTGAGCACGACAGGCCGCTCGCCCGGACCGCCGCTGGATCGCGGGCCGACCTCCTCCGCGAGCGACCGCGCCTACTCGGGCGGTGGCGCCGTGCTGGAGGGGGCGCCGGGCGCGCCGGCGCCGGCGCCCCTGCCGACGGCGCCCGCCGGGTCCACGCGGCCGCAGGACATGCCGGCGCGCTGAGCGCCTAGCGCGCCGGGCGCGGGGCGGCGGCGATGGCGGCGTTCATCGCGCGTAAACCCGCGGCCGGGCCTTTCGGGTGGTTCCAGACGGCGCCGACGACCGCGAGGAAATCGGCGCCTGCCTCGACGAGCGGCGCGCAATTGGTCGCGTTGATGCCGCCGATGGCGACGCAGGGGATCTCGAAGATCGAAGACCACCACTCGAGGATCTCGGGATCCGGGTGGTGCTGCGCTTCTTTCGTGGTTGTCGGGAAGAAGGCGCCGAAGGCGACGTAGTCGGCGCCTAACTCGCCCGCGCGCATCGCGAGGTGGCGGCTGTCGTGGCAGGTGATGCCGAGCGTCGCGTCGCCGAGCAGGGCGCGGGCCTTCGCGTGGTCGCCGTCCTCCTGGCCGAGATGCGCGCCGTCGCACCCGGTCTCGGCCGCGAGCTGCGCGTCGTCGTTGAGGATGAAGGCGACGTCACGGGATTGCGCGACAGGGCGCAGCGCGTCGATCGCGCGGCGCACCTCGTCGCGCGGGGCGTCCTTCAGGCGGAGCTGGAGGCAGGCGCAGTCGCCGGCATCGAGGGCGCGGGCGAGCTCGTCCGGGAAGGTTGCGAGGTCGATGCGCGGCGGGGTGATGAGGTAGAGGCGGCAGTCATTCGCGCCGGGCGCGGCGTCGGGCGGCGTTCGGGCCAAGCTGGTGGTTCCTTCTGGTGGCCGGAGCGCGCCGCCCTGCGCCTGTTCAAGCAGGGTTCGCCGCGGCCTCGGCCTTGTAGGTCTCGATGATGTCGGAGAGCAGCGCCAGCGCCTCGGCTCTGGGGCGCTGAAAGGTGTTGCGGCCGATGATGGAGCCGTTGCCGCCGCCCTGGTGGATGCCGCGCGCCATGGCCATCATCGCCTCGTTCGTGCCGGCCTCTCCGCCGGAGAAGACGACGAGGCGGCGGCCGTTGAAGCATGCCTGGACGACGTGGCGGATGCGGCCGGCGAGCTCGGTGATGTCGGGGACGGGCGCCTTCTCGTAAGTCTTCTTCGCGGCGTCGAGGAAGATTGCTTCCGTCGGCGGCTTCACCTTGATGATGTGGGCGCCCATCAGTGCGGCCATGTGCGCGGCATAGGCGCAGATGTCGAGCGCGGTCTCGCCGACCTTGTCGAGCATCGGGCCGCGCGGGTAGCTCCAGACGACGACGGCGAGGCCGACGGACTTCGCCTCCTCCGCCATCTCGCGCAGCTCCTCCATCATCTCGAACTGGTATTCGGAGCCGGGATAGATGGTGAAGCCGATGGCCGAGCAGCCGAGGCGCAGCGCGTCCGACACCGATCCCGTCACCGCCTGGTCCTTGGTGGTGGAGAGGGAGTTGGAGGAGTTCACCTTCAGGATTGTCGGGATGGCGCCTGCGAAGGTCGAGGCGCCGGCTTCGATCATGCCGAGCGGCGCGGCATAGGCGTTCAGCCCGGCCTCGATCGCGAGCTCGAAGTGGTAGCGCGGGTCGTAGGCGGCGGGGTTGGGGGCGAAGGAGCGGGCGGGGCCGTGCTCGAAGCCCTGGTCCACCGGCAGGATGACCATGCGCCCCGTGCCGCCGAGGCGTCCCTGCATGAGGATGCGGGCGAGGTTGCCCTTCGTGCCGGGGTTGTCGCTCTCGTACCAGGAGAGGATTTCCCGGACCTTCGGCGTCAGCTGCATCGGCGTGCTCCCTCTTCTCCGGCCCCTGCCCTGGCGTCGCGGGGCCTTCCCCTGGAGGTAGCCGAGGGCGCCGCGGCTGTCACGGCTGCGGGGGCGTGCCGCGCAAGTGGCGGGCGAGGATGGCGCGGCCGCCGTGCTTGCGGAGATCGAGGGCGGAGAGGTCCAGGGCCGGGGGCGGGGCCGGGAGGAGGGTGGCGCCGGCCTCCGCCGCCGCGCCTGCGACAGCGGGGAAAGCGGGGTGGGCGCCGTCCAGCACCAGGAGGCGCCAGCCCTGGCGGAGGGCGTCGAGCGCGAGGCCGGGCGCGCTGCCGCAGTCGAGGGCGGCGGTGAAGGGGATGTCCGGGTGGCGTGCGGTGGCCTGGGCGAGCATGGCCGCGACCACGGCGGCGCCCGGCCAAGCGGCGGCTGCGGGGGCGGAGAGGAGGAGAAGCCCCCCCGGCGGCGGCGTGGCGGCCGCTTCCTCGAGCGCGGCGGCGGCCTCGGCGGCGCTAAGGAAAAGGATCGCGGCGGGCGTCACGGTTGACCCTCTTGCGGGTGGATGCGTAAAGCCCCCAGGTTCGCCGGTCGCGGAATGGGGTGCCCCTTGGGCCCTGGCTTCGGGCCGTCACAGCTTGGCACAGGTCGGGTCCCGCTGTTACGGCATGGGCGTGATGAAGGCGGAACGACCCCTGGGCAAGGGGACGGGCGGAGGTTGGCACGGCATGTCTGAGGGCCTTTCGGAGGCGATCGGAAAGCTCGAGGCGGCGGTGGAGCGCCTCGCGGAAGTCGCGCGCGGAGTCGCCGAGGAGCGGGCTGCCCGCGCGCGCGGCGACGTGGAGCCGGCCGGCGTGCCGCCCGCGGAGGTGGCCGCCCTCTCTGCCCGGCTGGAGGCGACCATCGCCCGCCTGCGCGCCGCGCTGCCCGAAGGGGCGGAGGCGGGTGCCGAGGTGGACGAGCTCGGGCTGCCGGAGGACGGGGCAGAGGACGGGACCGAGGATGGGGCGGACGACGCCCTGGACGAGAGCATCGACGAGACGGGCCGCGGAGGCACGGCTTCCGGCGCGCCGCGCGGCGCCGGGGAGGGTTGAGTCTTGGGACAGGTCACGGTTCGCGTCGGCGGATACAGCCATCCGGTCTCCTGCGAGGACGGGCAGGAGGCGCATCTCATCGCCCTGGCGGCGGAGGTGGACCGGCGGGTCGCCTCCGTGAAGACGATGGGCGGCAGCTACGGGGAGCCGCGGCTGCTGCTGCTGGCCGCCCTGCTGCTGGCGGACGAGGTTCACGACCTGAAGGTTGAGGTGGCGCAGGCCAGGGCGGGGATTCCCGCTTCTTCGGTGCCTGCGCCGGTGGCCGCGGCGCCGGCTCCCGCGGCGGACCCGATGCTGGCCGAGCGGCTGGCACGGGTGGCGGAGCGGATCGAGGGGATCGCGACCGATCTCGGCAAGGGCTGAATCCGGTCTCTTTGGCGGTCATCCACTGGTGCCGGGGGGTGGGAAGGCCTACATGGGTCGGGCGGGGCTGCCTTTCGCGCCAGGCAAATCATCCCCAGGGCCAATAAGCATCCTCCGGGAGCTGGCTCTGTCCGGACCCTGGTCCGGGTATCTGGCGCCCACCTGCGCTAGCAGGCCTTGGGAGGACGAATCGCCAGCGGTCATGGCGGCTCCGCACCCTTTCCCCTTGCGGCCGGATCGGCGACCCCGCGCATGAGCGGGGGCGGCGAGGATCCGCGCCTGCGCGCGGCCAAGGTGGTGGCGCGCGAGGAGGCGCAGGCGCGCCGGGCTTCCGCGCAGGCTGCAGGGACCGGGCCGGCGCTGTGTGCGCATGTTCTGCGCGAGGCGCCGCCGCCCGCGGGCGCGGTGGTGGCGGGCTTCTGGCCTATGGGGCACGAGATCGACATCCGGCCGCTGCTGCGGGCCCTGGAAGGGCGCGGGCACCGGCTCTGCCTGCCGCGCACGCCGAAGCGCGGCCTGCCGCTCGACTTCCGCGCCTTCGCTTTCGGGGACGCGATGGACAAGGGGCCCTTCGGCACTTTGCAGCCCTCGGCGGAGGCGGCACCTCTCACCCCTGGCTTCGTCATCGTGCCGCTGCTGGCCTTCGACCGGGCGGGGCGGCGGCTGGGCTATGGCGGCGGGTACTACGACCGGACCCTCGCCGCGCTGCCGGGGGTGCCGACGCTCGGCGTGGCCTTCGCTTGCCAGCAGATGGACGAGGTGCCGGCGGGACCGCTCGACGCGCCGCTGGACGCCGTTGCGACGGAAGCGGGGGTGATGCGGTTCTGATGAGGCGGGTGCTTGTGACTTCTGGAGGGTGTTCGGGTTGAGGATCCTGTTCCTGGGCGACGTGGTCGGGCGCACGGGCCGCGACGCGGTGGTGGAGCGCCTGCCGGACCTTAGGGCGGAGCTGCGCGCCGACCTCGTGGTGCTGAATGCCGAGAACGCCTCCCACGGCTTCGGCCTGGCGCCGGACATGGCGCGGGCCTTCCTCGCGGCCGGGGCGGATGTGCTGACGCTCGGCAACCACGCCTGGGATCGCAAGGAGATCATCCCCTATATCGAGGGCGAGCCGCGTCTGATCCGGCCGATGAACTACCCGCCGGGCACGCCGGGGCGCGGGGCGACCGTGGTGGAGGTGCCGGGCGGGCGCCGGGCGCTGGTGATGCAGGTGATGGGGCGGCTGTTCATGGAGCCGCTGGACGATCCCTTCCGCGCCGCCCAGGCGGAGCTGGCGCGGCACTCGCTGGGCGCGCACGGCTCCGTGCAGGCGGTGGTGGTGGACATCCACGCGGAGGCGACGAGCGAGAAGCTCGGCTTCGGCCACTCCTTCGACGGGCGGGTGAGCCTCGTGGCGGGCACGCACACCCATGTGCCGACGGCCGACCACCAGGTGCTGGAAGGTGGCACGGCCTATATTTCCGATGCCGGGATGTGCGGGGACTACGACAGCGTGATCGGCATGGCCAAGGCGGGCGCCTCGATCCGCTTCTGGCGGAAGGTGCCGGCCGAGCGGCTGGCGCCGGCGGAGGGGCCGGCGACGCTCTGCGGCGTGCTGGTGGAGACGGACGACGCGACGGGGCTCGCGCAGAGGATCGGGCCGCTGCGGGTGGGCGGGCAGCTCTCCGCGATGCTGCCAGGCTTCTAGCGGGCATCACGTCCGGGCGCGGGGGGAAACCACTCTGGCCGGGGACCGCTTCGGAGAGGGGGCTCGTGGAAGGCTGATGGCCGACCGCGCCTTCGGCTTTGGTGGCGCCGTGTCTACCAGGGACCGGTGAGCCCGCCAGCCCGGAGTACCCCGACGCATGCAGCAGCCCTGCCGTTCCGATGCCGCTCGCCCGTGGTCGCTCTTCGCGTGGCCAGCACGGGTCCTGCGCGGCGGCTGGCTGGCGGTGCTGCTGGCGGCCGCGCTGCTGGCAGGGCCCGCGCGGGCGCAGGACGCGGCCTCGCTGACGCCGGCGGAGGCGCGGCAGGCGCTCGAGGTGCTGCAGGATGCGGGGCGGAGGCGGCAGGTGATCGAGGTGCTGCGCGCGATCGCGGCGGCGGGGCCGGAGGAGGCGGCGGGGCGTGCGGCTCCGGCCACGGGCGCTGCCGCGCCGCCGGCCCGGACCGCCCCGGCGGCGGGCGCGGCGGCTCCGGCGGCGGAGACGGTCTCGCTGACTTCGGACAGCCTGCTCGGCGCCATCATCGCCTCCTCCTCCACCTGGCTCTCGGGGCTCTCTGGGGTGCTGGCGGCGGCGGGGAGCGTGATCGGCGGCGCGCCGCTCGTCTGGAACTGGCTGGCGCGGACGGCGACGAATCCCTTCGCGCAGTCCGCCGTGCTGGATGTCGCCTGGCGGCTGGTGGTGGTGGTCGGGCTGGCCTGGGTGCTGCGCTGGCTGCTGGCGCGCGCCCTGCGACGGGCCGTGCGGGCGCTGGAGCGGCGGGCCGAGGCCCGGCGGGCGCGGCGGCTCGCGTCGCCGGAGGTGGCGCCGGGCATCGCGAGCCGGCCGGAGCGCCGGCTGCTGCACCGGGTGCCGCTGGCGGCCCTCTGGCTGCTGCTGGAACTCGTGCCGCTCGCGGGATTCGCGGCGGCGGGGAACCTTCTTGTCACCACGCCGCTCGGGGGCACGGGGGGCGTCGCGCCGCTGATCATCCTCGTCGCGGTGAATGCCTTTGTCGTGCAGCAGGCAGTGATGGCGATCGGCCGGGCCGCGGTGTCGCCGGAGTCGCGGGAGCTGCGGTTGTTCCGGCTCTCCGACGAGAGCGCGGCCTATGTGGAGGTTTGGCTCGGCCGGGTTACGGGTGTCGCGATCTACGGGATGGCCGGGCTGGATGTGGCGCGGCTGCTCGGCCTCTATCCCGCGGCCTACGACTCCGCGGCCAAGCTGCTGATCCTGATGAACCACCTGCTGCTCGCGCTGGTAGTGATGCAGTGCCGGCACGCGGTGGCGGTGGCCATCGCGCCGGCAGGCCATGCGAGCGGGACCGTCGCGGTGCTGCGCCACTGGTTCGCGCGCATCTGGCACGTGGTCGCGATCTTCCTGCTCATCGCGGTCTGGTTCGTCTGGGCGCTGCGGATCGACAACGGCTACGCGCTGCTGCTGCGCTACGTGGGCGCGACGGTGGTGGTGCTGGTCCTCGCGCGCCTGGCGGCGGTGGCGGTGCTCGGGGCGCTGGACCGCGTCTTCCGCATCCGGGAGGCGACGACGCAGCGGCTGCCCTCTCTGGCGGGGCGGGCCAACCGCTACGTGCCGATCCTGCGGCACGCTGTCTCGGGCGTGATTGGGGTGCTGGCAGCGCTGGCGCTGCTGCAGGTCTGGGGGCTCGATGTCACGGGGTCCTTCCACGACGGCGGGCTCGGGCAGCGCGTCGCGGGCTCCGCCATCGTGCTTCTCGTCGCGGCCGTGCTGGGCGTCGTGATCTGGGAGGGCGTGGATAGCTGGATCAGCCGCAAGATCGCTGGCCTTACGGCATCCGGCGAGTACGCGCGCGCGGCCAGGCTGCGGACGCTGCTGCCGCTGCTGCACTCCACGCTGCTCGTCGCGATCGTGCTCGTGGTGGGCTTCACGGCGCTCTCGCAGCTCGGCGTCAACATCGCGCCGCTGCTGGCGGGGGCGGGGATCATCGGCGTCGCCGTCGGCTTCGGCTCGCAGAAGCTCGTGCAGGACGTGATCACCGGCATCTTCCTGCTGCTGGAGAACACGATGCAGGTGGGAGACTGGGTGACGGTCTCGGGCCTCTCGGGCTCCGTCGAGAACCTTTCCATCCGCACGATCCGTCTGCGCGCGGGCGACGGGTCGGTGCACGTGATCCCGTTCAGTTCCGTCAGCACCGTGACGAACACCAACCGTGGCATCGGGAACGCGGCCATCTCCGTCACCGTCGCCTTCTCGGAGGATCCGGACCGGGTCGGCTGGGTGCTGAAGGAAATTGGCGCGGAGATGCGGCGCGACCCGGCTTTCCGCGACCTCATCCTCGACGACTTCGCGCTCTGGGGCGTGGACAAGGTGGACGGCGCGACCTTCACCGTGCTCGGGCAGATGAAGTGCACCGATGTGGGGCGCTGGGGCGTGCAGCGGGAGTTCAACCGCCGCATCAAGGGTCGCTTCCAGGAGATGGGGATCGAGATCGCGCTTCCCGCGCAGTCGGTCATCCTTTCCCGCGCGCCGCGTCCGGGCGATGCGGGGGATGGGCACGCGGCGGAGGAGATGGTGACGGGCACGGCCTCCGGGGCGCAGCGCCACTCGCCGCCGACCGCGGCCCTGGGGAACACCCAGTAAGGGGCGCCCCTGCGCCTCGGCGCCCCTCCCCGTGGGTTCAGAGGTGGAGCAGTTCCGGCGCGAAGAAGCCAAGGCCGGCGAGAACGGTGCCCAGCACACCCAGCAGGGCGCCGCCGAGGGCAAGGAGGGGCACGCCGGTGACGATGCTGGCCGAGGCGATGACGATGGCGACCTGGAAGGCGGCGGAGCCGTACTCGTACATGTGGTAGGCGGCCATGGAGCGATCGCGGATGCGTTCGGCGGCCTTGGCGCGCTCGGCGAGTTCGCGGCGCCCCTCGCCGGTGGAGGGTTCGCTTTCGTAGCGCTGCGCGGTGGCCTGCCAGGCAGCTACCTGGCGGGAGTTGGTGGCGCGGCGGGTCTCGTCGCCGGTATCCGGCAGGAGGGCGGCGGTTTCGGCGGCGGTGCGGAGGGTGGTCTGGCGGATGGTGCGGGCCTGGAAGAAGGCCCAGAGATTCGACGCCTCCACGTTGCGCGAGAGGGCTTCGGTCTGCGCGCTCTTCGCGCCCGTCTCGGCAAGGGCGAGGAAGAGGGCGAGGACGGCGATGAGGAGCGCGACGCGCTTGTTCTCGCCGCTGTGGTCGACATGGCCGTGGCCGGTCATGAGGGATCCTCTGACATGAAAAATCCTCCATGCCATCGGCTCTCGGGGCTGTGAAGGGGCCCAGCCTGCCTTGATGACCCCCGCGCTATTCCGGCTTGATGCCCACCTCCGCGACGAGGCGTTCGTTCGCCGCTCGCTCGCTCTGCATGAGCGCCTCGAACCGCGCGGGCGTCTCGACGACGGGGCGAAGCCCGAGCTCCTGCATGCGGCGGGTGATCGCGGCGTCCTCGACGCCCAGGCGTATGGCCTCCGCAAGGCTGTCGCGCAGGCTCGGTGACATCCGCTTCGGTCCCCAGATGGCAAGCCAGTCCACATTGGACAGGCCGGGGAAGCCGCTTTCCGACAGCGTCGGCACGTCCGGCAGCGCGGGTAGACGCTCCGCTGTTGCCACGGCAAGCGCCTTCACCTGCCGGTTGCGGATCAGCTCGATCGCGGGAGCCATCGGCGCGACCATGAGGGCGATCGTTCCCGCGATAAGATCGCTCATGGCGGGGCCGGTGCCGCGATAGGCGATCGTCAGCGGCTCGATGCCGAGGCTCTTTCCCATCGACGCGGCGACGAGGTGGCTGACCGAGCCGAGGGAGGGATAGCCGAAGGCGTACCTTTCCGGGTTGCTCCGGAGGGCAGCGATCAGGGCGGCAACGTCGTTCGCTTCCACCGCCCGCGGATTGGCGATGAGGACGTAGGGTTCCTCGGCAAGCCGGGCGATGGGCGTGAAGTCGGCGTAGGGATCGTAGCTCACGGCCTTGATCACGTAGCGCGCCATCAGGTGGACCTTCGGGCTGATCAGCAGCACCTGCCCGTCCGGGGCCGCCTGCGACACGAACTCGCCGCCCACGACGCCGCTCGCCCCCGAGCGGTTCTCCACCACCCAGGTCTGGTTCAGGCGCTCCGACATCTTTGGCGTGATGAGGCGCGCCAGCGTGTCCGTGGTTCCACCGGGCGCGAAGGGGACCACGAGGCGGGCCGGGCCGCGCTGCGCGGTTTGCGCACGAAGCTCCGCGCCCGGCGGGAGGGCAGCGGCAGCACCGAGACCCAGCGCCAGCCTTCGCGTGATGACGTGACGCATCTGTAGGCGTGTCCTTCAGATTGCTCGACTTACGCGAGGTCGTTCTTCTTCGTGGCACGTGATGAAGGCACGCGCTGCCGACGAGGAAAACGCCTCTCCAGGAACTCTGGCAGGGCGGTCGGCCCGCTGCAACCGCATCGGGGACGCAGGGGGCGCCGCCTCTGCCGGTGGCCCGTGAGTGGGACCCTCGGCCCGCGCGGCGCCGTGCGGTTGCCTGCGGCTAGTCTTCGCTCACGCGGCCGCGGTTCCGCTTGATCCCGGAGCGCACGCCCTTGGCGGCGAGGCGCCGTTCCTGGCTACCCTTGGTGGGGCGCGTGGGGCGGCGGATCACGGGGGCGACGAGCGCGTCTCGCAGGAGCGTGGCGAGGCGCGCACGGGCGGCCTCGCGGTTGCGCTCCTGGGTGCGGTGCTCGCGGGAGATAAGGAGGAGCGCCCCCTCCTCGGTCATGCGGCGCCCGGCGAGCGCCCGTAAGCGGGCGAGGACCGGCTCTGTCAGGCCGGGGACGCGGGTGGTGTCGAGGCGGAGCTGCACCGCGGTTGCCACCTTGTTGACGTTCTGCCCGCCTGGGCCGGAGGCGGCGATGAAGCTCTCCTCCAGCGCCTCGGCGGGGATGGTCAGGCGGTGTGTGACGCGGATCGGGTCCAAGCTAGTAGAGTTCGGCCGCGCACTGCGGGGCGACGACGTTGTCGTAGTGGTTCCCGCTCAGGCGGCCGGCGGTGTGCTCGGCCAGCAGCTCGCCGCCCGTGGGCGCGCCCTCGGGGCGGGGGGCGCCGGACCAGAGGGCGCCGCGGAGAAGGGCGCGCGGGCACTGGATGTAGACCTCGGTGACGGAGACGACGAGGACCGTGGCGGGGGTGGTGCGGCCCATCATCAGCCGCTCGCGCAGGGAGGGATCGGTGGTGATGCGGGCGGTGCCGTGGACGCGCAGCGTCTCGTTTACGCCGGGCACGAAGAAGAGGAGGGCGACGCGGGGATCGTCGATCACGTCCCGCAGGGCGTCCAGGCGGTTGTTGCCGCGGCGATCGGGCAGGGCGAGGGTCCGCTCGTCCAGCAGGGCGACGAAGCCGGGGGCGTCGCCGCGCGGGGTGGCGTGGGGGCCGCGCCGGCCGATGGTCGAGAGAATGAAGAAGGGGGAATTGGCGATGAAGGCGGCGCTGCGGCCCTCGAGCCGGTCGCCCATCTTCGTCAGCACCCGTTCGGTGGGGGTGGGGTAGAGGGCGGACAGGGCCTCGTGCGTCGTGACGTCGAAGGGGTGGGCGGCGGGGTTGGCGTCCATCGCGGGCGGCTCCGGGTTCGAGGGCATGGTGGACTCAGGCAAGGGGCGCGCCAAGCGGTTCCGGACGCATCGCCGCGGGTGGCGCGGCCCGGCCCGGCCGATTATCATGATTCTCCCGAGCCCCGCCGCGAGGGCCGCCCCGGAACCCTCCGAGGCCTGGTCCCGGCGGGCCGGCGCGCGGCCTGCGGGCCCCTTCGGGGCATCCCGGCCGGCGTGCCGGGACCCGAGAAGGAACAGGAACGCCGACCATGGCCGGCCATTCGCACGCCAAGAACATCGCCCACCGCAAGGCCGCGCAGAGCGCCAAGCGCGCCCAGGCCTGGGGCAAGCTGATCCGCGAGGTCACCGTCTCCGCCAAGCAGGGGATGCCCGATCCCGCGCATAACCCGCGCCTGCGGGCGGCGGTGAAGGCGGCGCTGGTGGCCAACATGCCGCGCGACACCGTGGAGCGCGCGATCAAGCGCGTGGCCCAGGGCACGGACACCGAGAACTACGACGAGGTGCGCTACGAGGGTTACGGGCCGAACGGGGTCGCCATCATCGTCGAGGCGCTGACGGACAATCGCAACCGCACGGCCTCCGACCTGCGCTCGATGTTCTCGAAGAACGGCGGGGCGCTGGGCGAGAGCAATTCGGTGGCCTTCCAGTTCGAGCGGGAAGGGGTGGTGCGCTACCCGCCCTCCGCCGGGGATGCGGACACGGTGCTGGAGGCCGCGATCGAGGCCGGGGCCAACGACGTGGAGAGCGACGAGGACGGGCACGCGATCCGCACGGCGGTCGAGGACCTTTTCACCGTGCGCGACGCGCTGGAGGCGAAGCTCGGCCCGGCCGAGAGCGCGAAGCTGGAGTGGCGGCCGAACGCGACGGTGCCGCTGGACGAGGAAGCGGCGCGCGGCGTGCTGAAGCTCGTGGACGCGCTGGACGAGCACGACGACGTGCAGAACGTCTACGCTAATTTCGACGTGCCGGACGACGTGCTCGATCGGCTGACGGCTTGAGCCTCTCCGTTCGCATCCTGGGGCTCGATCCCGGCCTTCAGCACACGGGCTGGGGGCTGGTGGAGAGCACGGGGTCGCGGCTGCGCCACCTCGGCGACGGGGTGGTGAGCACCAAGGCCGACCTGCCGCTGGCGGAGCGGCTCTGCATCATCCACCGCGCGCTCTCGGCACTGATCGAGGAGCACCGGCCGGATGAGGCGGCGGTGGAGCATACCTATGTCAACAAGAACCCGGGCGCGGCGCTGAAGCTAGGGCAGGCGCGCGGGGTGGTGCTGCTGGCGCCGGCGATGCTCGGCGTGATCGTCGCCGAGTACCAGGCGATGGAGATCAAGCGCGCCGTGGTCGGCACCGGCCATGCCGACAAGATCCAGGTGCAGGACATGGTGCGGCGGCTGCTGCCGGGCGCCGTGATCAAGCGGGCGGACGCGGCGGACGCGCTGGCGATCGCGATCTGCCACGCTAATCATCGCTCCACGCGCAACGCGCTCGCGCGGGGCTATGTGCCGGCATGATCGGGAAGCTCACGGGGCGGCTCGATTCGGTGCACGAGGGGGGCTGCATCCTCGACGTGAACGGAGTGGGCTATCTTGTCGCGGCCTCCTCGCGCGCGGTCGCGGCGCTGCCGGCGGATGCGAAGGGCACGCTCTGGATCGAGACGGTGGTGCGCGAGGACGCGATCACCCTCTACGGCTTCGCGGACGCGGCGGAGCGGGACTGGTTCCGGCTGCTGACGGGCATCCAGGGCGTGGGGCCGAAGGTGGCGCTGGGGCTGCTCTCGGCGATGTCGCCGGGTGATCTGGCGGCGGCGATCCTGGCAGGGGACCGGGGAAGCCTGACGCGGGCACCGGGCGTGGGGCCGAAGCTCGCGGTGCGGCTGCTGAGCGAGCTGCGCGAGAAGGTCGGCGGGATGCCGACGGGGGATGCGGGCTTCGTCGTGCCCGCCGCGCCGGTGCCCGAGCGCGGAGCGGCGGCGGATGCCGTCTCGGCGCTGCTGAACCTTGGCTGGCGGCGGCCGGAGGCGGCCTCAGTCGTCGCGCGGGTGATGGACCGGCTGGGCGAGGGCGCCGAACTGAACACGCTGATCCGCGAGAGCCTGAAGGAAATGGCGCCGCGCTAGGTCACGCGCCCGGCCCGCCACGCTTCTTCGCGGGCAGGTCGGGCAGCGGGCAGAGGGCGCGCGACAGCAGCGGCAGGGCGGCGCAGGCGACGGCGGCCAGGGCCGGCAGCGAGAGAAGAAGCAGAGCGGGCGTGGTCAGGCCAGTGAGCATGGCGGTCTCGTAAGCGGGCTTTCGGGCTACGGAACTCCTTTCCTGCGCCGGCATCCCCTGTTTGGGGCAGGGCATCATCTGGCGGATTAGGTAAAGGAGGGATTGATGCGGCGCTCCTGCGGGGCGACAGGGGCAGGCGGTCACGCTATGTTCCGGTGATGAGCGCCTCTTCGAACCAGGATCGGATCACGGCCGGCAGTCGGCAGGAGGAGGACGCGGCCGAGGCCACGCTGCGCCCGCAGACGCTCGCCGACTTCACAGGCCAGCCGGCGCTGCGGGAGAACCTTTCCGTCTTCGTCCGTGCCGCGCGGGACCGCGGGGATGCGCTGGACCACGTGCTGCTGTTCGGCCCGCCTGGCCTGGGCAAGACGACGCTCGCGCAGATCGTGGCGCGGGAGCTGGGGGTGGGGTTCCGCGCGACCTCCGGCCCCGTTCTCCAGCGGGCGGGGGACCTGGCGGCGATCCTGACGAACCTGCAGCCGCGTGACGTGCTGTTCGTGGACGAGATCCACCGCCTCCAGCCTGCGATCGAGGAAACCCTCTATCCCGCGATGGAGGACTTCCAGCTCGACCTCATCATCGGCGAGGGGCCGGCGGCGCGGACGGTGCGGATCGACCTGCCGCCCTTCACCCTCGTCGGCGCCACGACGCGGGCGGGGCTGCTGGCCACCCCGCTGCGCGACCGTTTCGGCATCCCGCTGCGCCTCCAGTTCTACTCGCCGGAGGAGTTGGAACTGATCGTGGCACGCGGGGCGCAGAAGCTCGGCTTCGTGCTGACGCCGGACGGGGCGCGGGAGATCGCGCGACGGGCGCGGGGAACGCCGCGGATCGCCGGGCGCCTGCTGCGGCGGATCCGGGACTTCGCGGCGGTCGCCGGGCGGCCGGCGGACAAGAAGCTGGCGGATTCCGCGCTCGAGCGTCTGGAGGTGGACCGGCTGGGCCTGGACGCGATGGACCGGCGTTATCTGCGCCGCCTGGCCGACCACCATGGCGGCGGTCCTGTGGGTGTGGAAACCCTGGCGGCGGCCCTCGCGGAGAGCCGGGACACGCTGGAGGAGGTGATCGAGCCCTACCTCATCCAGGAGGGGCTGATCCTGCGGACGCAGCGTGGGCGCGTGCTGGGGCTCCCGGGATGGAAGCACCTGGGCATGACGCCGCCGCGCAACGCGCTAGCCGCGCAGGGGGATTTGCTGGACGATCCGGAGGTCTGACGGTCTGGTCCGATGCCGGGGCGCCGCTGATCCGGGGAGGGGAAGAAGGAAATCGCCCTCTTCCCAGCCCCATCAGAGGCGGTGCCTCTGACCCAGATCCAAGAGCCCTAAATCCTCAGCCCGGCGGGATGAACGCTGCGCGTTCACCCGGGAGGTCCGGAGAGGACAGCGCCCTCTCCGGTCCCGGCCCTCAGCGCGCCTGGGTGGAGGTATTCCCCGGCGCCGTCGAGCGGCCGGCGACGGAGGGCCCGGCCGGGCCGGTGCCGATGTCAGAATTATTGGGCATAGGGTTGCCGCGGCCGGTTGTGCCCCTGCTGCTGCCATTGGTGCCGGTGCCCGCGAGGCTGTCGTCATTATGGCCGGCGCGGCCGGTGGAGGTGGGTGCTCCGCCGGAGCGCGGCATGGCGCCGACGGAAGTGCCGCCGGAGGTGGAGCCGACGGCCGGGCTGCCGCTCATGCCGCCACTCGTTTGGGCCTGCGCACTGAGGGCGGTGCCGGCGAGGAGGGCGAGGGCGAGGGTGGCGTGCTTCATGGCCGACATGGGCTGTCTCCCGTTCTTCCGTGCGGCCGGTTCGCGGGACCGCAGGATGGATAACGGCCGAGGCGGACATTCTTTGGCACGGAACCGGCTGGCCGATTCACGTCTTCCGGAGGCAAGGCGTGGTACGGCGGCCATCGCGCCGCTGAAACCCTTTCGAATCCTGCGTGAACCCCTGGCCGAGGAGCGCGAAGGGCGCTAGGGCGCGGCTCATGGAAGTGCACCGCTTCTCGCTTCGCGTCTATTTCGAGGACACCGATGCGGGCGGCGTGGCCTACCATGCGAACTACCTTCGCTGGGCGGAACGGGCGCGGACGGAATCCTTGCGCGACATTGGGTTGCCGCATTCGCTTATGATGGAGCGTCACCGTTCGTTGCTTGTGGTGCGGCGCATCGAAGTAGCGTATTTGCGGCCCGCGCGGCTCGATGATGCGGTGGTGGTGGAGACGCGGGTGCTGAAGGCCGGCGCTGCCTCGGTTGACGTGGGGCAGGACGTTGTGGCGGCCGATGGCGGGATGCTGGCGCGGCTGAAGGTCGGGCTTGTCTGCGTCTCGCAGGACACGCTGCGGCCAGCGGCGCTGCCGGAGCCCTGGCGTTCGGCCCTCAGGCCGGCGGTGGGGCCGGTGGAAGGGCGGGGCGGCTAGCCGCTTCGCCCTGTGACTGCGCCGTGGGGACGGCGCGCTGCGGGCTCGTGGGCCCGGCGGGTGATGAATGACCGCTCCCGGGGGGGATGCGGTGGTGGCGCCCCGATTGGGGCGAGGGGATGAGGAGACCGCCCGTGGGTGGTGTGACTGCGCAGAACCTGGCCGCGGCCGGGCACGACCTCTCTCTCTGGGGGCTCTTCCTCCAGGCAGACTGGGTGGTGAAGGCCGTGATGATCGGGCTGCTGATCGCCAGCGTCTGGGTCTGGGCCATCGTCTTCGAGAAGTGGAACACCATGCGGCGCGTGAACCGCGCGGCGGACGCCTTCGAGGACAAGTTCTGGTCGGGCGGCAGCCTGGAGGACCTCTACCGCACGGACGGCGAGCGGCCGACGCACCCGATGGCCGCCGTGTTCGGCGCCGGCATGCGGGAGTGGCAGCGCTCCGCGGACGGCGGCGCGACCGGCGTGCTCGCGCTCACCGGCATGAAGGAGCGGTCTGAGCGGGCGATGAACGTGGCGGTGGGGCGCGAGATGGACGGCCTGGAGAAGTGGATGACCTTTCTCGCTTCCGTCGGCTCCGTCGGGCCCTTCATCGGTCTGTTCGGCACGGTCTGGGGCATCATGAACTCCTTCTCGGCCATCGCCGGGATGAACAACACGAACCTCGCCGTGGTGGCGCCGGGCATCGCGGAGGCGCTGTTCGCGACCGCGATCGGCCTCGTGGCCGCCATTCCGGCCGTGCTCGCCTACAACAAGATCAACGTTGACCTGACGCGCTTCTCCGGCCGGCTGGAGGCCTTCTCGGCAGAGTTCGGCGCGATCCTCTCCCGCCAGGCCGAGGAGGCGCCGGCCTCCGTGCCGACCTCCGGCGCCCGCCAGACGGCCCAGGTCTGAACCGGTGGCCGTCTCCCTGAACGCGGGCGGCGGGCGCGGCGGACGCCGCCGCCACCGGCCCATGGCCGACATCAACGTCACCCCGATGGTGGACGTGATGCTCGTGCTGCTCATCATCTTCATGGTGGCGGCGCCGCTGATGACCGTCGGCGTGCCGGTGGACCTGCCCAAGACGAACGCGGCCGCGCTCAACCAGGAGCAGGAGCCGCTGACGATCACGGTGAACCCCGAGGGCAAGATCTTCCTGCAGGAGACGGAGGTGCAGGCCGAGAACCTCGTGCCGCAGCTCCAGGCGATCATGGCGAACCAGCCCCAGGGCCAGCCGGAGCGGCGCATCTTCGTGCGCGGCGACCGCAGCATCGCCTATGGCCGGATCATGGAGGTGATGGGCATCGTCTCCTCCGCCGGCTTCTCGCGCGTGGCGCTGCTGGCCGAGCAGCCGGCGGGCCAGCCCGCCCGCGGCACCGCGCCCGCCCGCCCGGCGGCCGTACCGGCTCGCCCCGCGGGCACGCCGCAGCGCTAGGACCCCTCCATGGCGTCGGAGATGACAGTCTGGGCGGATGGCGGCACCTCGGAGAGCCGCCTCCGGAACTGGGTGGCGGCCTCGCTGCTGCTGCACGCCCTGGTGGCGGCACTGCTGATGGCCGAGCTGCCCGGCCGCAAGATCCCCGAGCCATTGGAGGAGGCAATCCCGGTCGAGGTGGTCGTGCCGGAGGTACCGCAGCTCTCGGAGGCGCCCGAGCCGCTGCCGCTGCCCGCGCCGCCCGTGCCCGCGCCGCCGACGCCGAACGCGGCGCCGACCCCGCCCGAGCCGCCCCGCACCGAGGCCCCCGCGCCGCTGCCGCCGCCCCCGCCGCCGAACCCGGCCGCACCGGCCCCGGCCGCGCCGCCGCCCGCCGCGCCGGTGGAGGCCCTGCCGATGCCCGCGCCGCCGCCGCCTCCTGCGCCGAGCCAGGCGGCAGCCCCGGCGCCCACGCCGCCGATGCCGACTCCTCCGGTCCAGGCCGCGGCGCCGACGCCCCCGACCCCGGCGCCTGCGCCTACGCCGCCGGTGCCGACGCCGCCGGTTCAGGCCGCGGCGCCGCCCGCGCCCACGCCGCCCCCGCGCCCTGCCACGCCCGCTCCCGCGCCGCAGCCGGCGCCGGTCCAGGCGCAGCCGGTGGCGCCGCCGCTTCCCCTGCCGCTGCCGGCCGCGCCGCCGGCGCCTGACGCGATCCGGCAGGCCCAGCCCGCGCCGGCGCCGACCCCGCCGCAGCAGCAGGCCGCGGCGCCCGCGCCGACACCGCCGCCTGCTCCGACCCCGCCGCGCCCGGTGCCGCAGCCCCAGGCTGCGCCCGCGCCGACTCCGCCCGCGCCGCCGGCACCTCCCGCCCCGTCTCGCCCTGCGCCGGCACCGGCTCCTGCGGCGACGCCGGCACCGGCGCGGCCGAGCCCGGCGCCGCCGCAGCAGGCTGCCGCACCCGCGCCGCCGGCACCGCCCGCGCCCGCGGCGGCGCCCTCCCGGCCGGCGCCCGCGGCGGCGCAGCAGCACGCCTCGGCGGCGACGCCTTCGCCGGCACCGGCGGCGCCCGCGCGGCCGAATGCGGTGGCGAACCAGGCGCCGGTTCCCCCGGCGCGGGAGAGCAACGCGCGGCCCGGCACGGGGCAGACCCCGCCGGTGGCCAACCCGGCCGAGCACAGCAATTCCGTACAGAGCACGCTTGAGCGCCTGCGCGCCCAGGCGGCGGCTTCCGCAGCCGCGCGGCCGCGGCCCAGCGTCCCGGCTGCGGCAGCCCCGGGCGGCGGTGCGCCGACGGGCGCGGCGCAGCTCACGGCCGGGGAGGTGCGCGGGGTGGCCGACAAGATCAGCGAGTGCTGGTCGGTCGATGCCGGCGCGCCGGGCCTCGAGAGCATCGTGGTCGAGCTTCGCGTGGAGGCCGATGCGGCCGGCGTGGTGCGCGTGGTGCGCCCGGCCGGCAGCGTGCCGACCGAGCCCCGGGCGCGGGCGGTGTTCGAGGCCGCACGGCGGGCGCTGATGGACCCGAAATGCTCCCCGCTGCCCTTCCCGCGGGACAAGCTGGCAGCCATCAACACCGCGACCTTCCGCTTCAACCCGCGCGGGCTGACGCGGTGAGGCAGCACGCCCGCGCCATCAATCCGGAAGGCGGCCGGGGTGAGCTGTGCCGGGGCGGGTTGCGTCCCGCCGCCGCATCGGCTTCATCCGCCCTCCGCAACCCCGAGGTTTTCCATCCATGATGACGACCCCCCGGCGTGGCCTGATTTTGGGCGGGGCCGCGCTCCTCACGGTGCCGGCGGCGGCCCGTGCCCAGGGAAGCAGCCAGGGCGCGGTGATCGACATCACCCGCGCGCGGACGGACCCGATCCCGATCGCGGTGCCGGCGCTGGCGGGCGGTGGCGGACGCGGGGCGGATATCGCGCGCGTCATTCAGGCGAACCTGCGCAACTCCGGGCTGTTCCGTCCCGTGGACAACGCGGCTTTCATCCAGAGCGCCGAGGCCGCGGCCGCGACGCCGCGCTTCCAGGACTGGCGGGTGATCGGCGCCAATGCGCTGGTGACCGGCCGGGTGGAGGATCAGGGCGGGCGGCTGCGGGTGGAGTTCCGGCTGTGGGACGTGCTGCCGGAGCAGCAGATCCAGGGCACCGCCTTCACCGCCCCTGCCGCCCAGTGGCGCCGCATCGCGCACCTGATCTCCGACGTGATCTACGAGCGGCTGCTGGGCGAGAAGGGCTACTTCGACACGCGCATCGTCTACGTGGCCGAGAGCGGGCCGCGGGACCGTCGCACGCGGCGGCTGGCGATCATGGACCAGGACGGGGAGAACAACCGCTTCCTGACGGACGGTTCCTTCCAGGTGCTCTCGCCGCGCTTCCATCCGAACGCGCAGCAGATCGTGTTCATGTCCTACTTCCAGAACACGCCGCGGGTTTACCTGTTCGACCTGAACAGCGGGCGGTCCGAGGTGCTTGGGCAGTTCCCGGGGATGACGCTCTCGCCGCGCTTCAGCCCGGACGGGCGGACGGTCGTGCTCTCCTATGCCCGCAACAACGACGCGAACATCGTGGCGGTGGACGTGGGCTCGCGCTCCCAGCGGCAGCTCACCTCGGGCAACGGGCTGGACGTCTCGCCCTGCTACAACCCGGACGGCACGCAGATCGTGTTCAACTCCGACCGGGGCGGCGACCAGCAGCTCTATGTCATGGACGCGGGCGGGGGCGGGGTGCGGCGCATCTCCTTCGGGCGCGGGCGCTACGCGACGCCGGTCTGGTCGCCGCGCGGGGACCTCATTGCCTTCACGCGCATCTCGGGCGGGCAGTTCGGGATCGGCGTGATGCGGCCGGACGGCTCCGGGGAGCGCATCCTTTCCGAGGGCTGGGGGATGGAAGGGCCAACCTTCGCGCCGAACGGCCGGGTGCTCGCCTTCTACCGGGAGAGCCAGGCGCGCGGGGCGCGCGGCGAGGGTTACTCGGCCCGTCTCTCCCAGATTGACATCACCGGCTTCAACGAGCGGCAGATCGTGACGCCGACCGACGCGACCGACCCGTCCTGGTCGCCGCTGCTTGCCTGATTTTTGCTACACACCTTCAACGATTTCAGGGGAAGTTAGAGAGATGAACGCGAAGATCCTGGGTGCGCTCGGCGCTCTGGCCCTGCTGGCGGCCTGCTCGTCCGACGACGCGAGCAACGCGGCGGCGACGGGTGCTGGCGGCTCCGGTGGGCTGGCCGGCGGCGCCGGCATGGGCTCCGCGCGCCCGGGCAGCCAGGAGGACCTGGTGGCCAATGTCGGCGACCGCGTGTTCTTCGACACGGACAGCACCCAGGTGCGCGCCGACGGCCGCTCCACGCTCGAGCGGCAGGCCGCCTGGCTCGCCCGCTACCCGCAGGTGAGCGTCTACATGGAAGGCCATGCGGACGAGCGCGGGACCCGCGAGTACAATCTCGCCCTCGGCCAGCGCCGCGCCAATGCGGCGCGCGACCTGCTGGTGGCGAGCGGCGTTTCCGGCCAGCGCATCCAGACCGTGTCCTACGGCAAGGACCGGCCGGCGGCGCTGGGCTCGGATGAGGCGTCCTGGGCGCAGAACCGGCGCGCGGTGACGACGGTCCGCTGAGACCGCGATTGGACGGCCTTCGGGCCGGCGCGCCCTTTGCGCGCCGGTTCCGGGGCGATGACACGGGGCCCGGCGATCCGGGCCGTGGAGGGGTGAGGATGCGCGGACGCGGGTCTTGTCGCCGGGGCGGGGTTCTCCCGCTCCTGCTCGCAGGCGTGGCTGTGGCCGGGCTGATGCCCGGTGCTGCCTGGGCGCAGGCGGAGAGCCGGGAGGGCCTCTACCTCCAGAACCAGATCCTGCAGCTTCGGCAGGAAATGGAGCTGATGCGGCGCGCGGGGCCCGTCGCACCGCAGGTGGCAGCGCCGTCGCGTGGCGGCGTGCCCGCGGGCGGGGGGGAGCTGGTCGCCCAGCTCCTCGAACGCGTGGCGGCGCTGGAGGACGAGGTGCGGCGCCAGCGGGGTCTGGCCGAACAGGCGGAGTTCCGCAATCGCACGCTCCAGCAGCAGGTGGAGAAGCTTCAGGGCGACGTGGAGTACCGCTTCAACCAGATCGAGAGCCGGGGCGCGGCCGGGGCTGGATCGGCGGGGCGAGCCGGGGGCGGGCAGCAGGGCGCGCTGAACCCATCGACACCCTCCGCGCCCGCGGCACCGCCGGCACCGGCCGGGCAGCCGGCCGCGCCCACGCCGCGCACGCCGGAGGTAGCGTTGCGCGAGGGGCAGACGGCGCTGGAGCGGCGTGACTACGCGGCGGCCGAGGCGGCGGCCCGGGAGGTGCTGGCCGCGCGCGCGCCGACGCGGGCGCAGGATGCCGGGATCCTTCTCGGCGATTCGCTGATCGGCAAGCGGGACTACCAGAACGCGGCGCTCGCCTATGACGACGCCTATCGGCGCGCGAAGACCTCCGGCCGGGCGCCGGAGGCGATGGTGGGGCTGGCGAATGCCTTCAACGGCTTCGGCGCCAAGCGCGAGGCCTGCCAGACGCTCGATGACCTTCGCAGCCAGTTCCCGCGCGTGCCGGCGAGCCTCGCGGAGCGCGTGGCGGGGGCGCGGCAGAGGGCCGGCTGCCGCTGAAGGCGGTTGCTGGCTAGCCGGGTGGCTGGCCTGGAGGCCGGGTTCGCGGTTGCCATGGCCGGGCTGGGGCCCTTCGGGCCGGCGCCGGTGCTGGGCATCGGGGTTTCGGGCGGGCCGCACAGCTTGGCGCTGGCGGTGCTGGCGCGTGGCTGGGCAGCGGCGCGTGGCGGACGGGTGATCGCCCTGGTCGCGGATCATGGCTTGCGGGAGGGCAGCGCGGCGGAGGCGGACGGAGTGGTCCGGCGCCTGTGCGGCATGGGCATCGGGGCGCGGCTGCTTTCCCTGGGGCTCTCCCCCGGACCGGGGCTGCACGAGCGGGCGCGGGCTGCGCGGCTGGCGGCTCTGGCCGAGGGCTGCGAGGCGGCAGGGGCGCCCTGGCTGCTGCTGGGCCATCACCGCGCGGACCAGGCGGAGACGGTGGCTTTCCGCGCGCTCCGTGGTTCCGGCGAGACGGGGCTGGCAGGCATGGCGGCGGCGCGGCCGGCGGGTGGGGTGCTGGTACTGCGGCCGTTGCTGGGAATGGGGCCCGGGGAAATCGAGGATTTCCTTGCCGCGCAGGGGCTGGTGCCGGTGCGCGACCCCTCCAACGGCGACCCGCGCTTTGCCCGGGCGCGGCTGCGGGCGGTGCTGGGAGATCCCGACGGGCCTGGCGTCGCGGCGCTGTCCGAGACGGGCGCAGGATTTGCGGCGCGTCGGGAGAGAATGCGAGGGCTGGTAGCGGCGCGGCTGGCGCAGGCCGTGCGCTTCGAGCCGGAGGGCTGGGCGCGGCTGGACCGGGGCGCGCTGGGAACGGATGCGGTGGCAGAGGCGGCGCTCTCAGCCCTGGTCCGGGCCTTGGGCGGGGGTGGGCACCCGCCGGGGCGCGGGGCGGTCGCGGCGATGCTCGCGCGAGGCGGGGGCAGCCTCGGCGGCGCGGTCTGGCGGGGCGCGGTGCTCTGCCGGGAGCCGGCCCGCTGCGCGCCGGCGGCGCCGGCCCTGCCGGGTGTGATTTGGGATGGACGCTGGCGGGTGGTCACGGCACCTGAGGGGGCGGCCGTCGGGGCGCTCGGCGAGGTGGCGGGACGGGGCCGGATGCCCGCGCTGGTGGCGGCGGGTCTAGCGGCGGTGAGGGATGCCGACGGGCGGCTTCTCGCCGCCCCAGGTCTCCCTGGTGGGCGCCACGAGGGTGTGAAGGTCGAATTCCACCCGATTACTGGACCAGTCGCGTGAAACCCGGTTCATCTGGTGGTTCCCTGTTAGCCATCGCATCCCTATCTTGTTGTGCGTGCCGGTTTCGCCGGCCAAGGATCGGGACCTCCAAGTGAACAATTTCGGTCGCAACCTCGCGCTCTGGGTCATCGTGGCCCTGCTGCTCGTGGCGCTGTTCAATCTGTTCCAGCCGTCGGGCACCTCCTCCGCGCGTGGGATGCAGGTGGCCTATTCGGACTTCCTCAACGAGGTTCAGCAAGGGCATGTGCGGGACGCCACCATCCAGGGGCGGATCGTCTCTGGCCAGCTCCAGGACGGGCGGACCTTCAGCACCTACACGCCTGAGGACCCGCAGCTCGTCCAGCGGCTGACGGAAAAGGGTGTACGCGTTGTCGCGCGGCCCGAGGAGAGCGACGTCAACCCGCTCTTCCAGATCCTCATCTCCTGGTTCCCGATGCTGCTGCTGATTGGCGTCTGGGTCTTCTTCATGCGGCAGATGCAGGGCGGCGGAGGCCGGGCCATGGGCTTTGGCAAGTCCAAGGCGAAGCTGCTGACGGAGAAGTCCGGCCGCGTGACCTTCGAGGACGTGGCGGGCATCGAGGAGGCGAAGGGCGAGCTCGAGGAGATCGTGGAGTTCCTCCGCGACCCCCAGAAGTACCAGCGCCTCGGCGGCAAGATCCCCAAGGGCGTTCTGCTGGTCGGACCTCCGGGCACGGGCAAGACGCTGCTCGCGCGCTCGGTCGCGGGTGAGGCCAACGTGCCCTTCTTCACCATCTCGGGCTCGGACTTCGTGGAGATGTTCGTGGGCGTGGGTGCTTCCCGCGTGCGCGACATGTTCGAGCAGGGCAAGAAGAACGCCCCCTGCATCATCTTCATCGACGAGATCGACGCGGTCGGCCGGCACCGCGGTGCGGGCCTGGGCGGCGGCAATGACGAGCGCGAGCAGACGCTGAACCAGATGCTCGTGGAGATGGACGGCTTCGAGTCGAACGAGGGGGTGATCCTTATCGCGGCGACGAACCGGCCGGACGTGCTCGACCCCGCGCTGTTGCGCCCCGGCCGCTTCGACCGCCAGGTCGTGGTGCCGAACCCCGACGTGAACGGGCGGGAGAAGATCCTGCGTGTCCACATGCGGAAGGTTCCGCTGGCCTCCGACGTGGAGCCGAAGGTGATCGCGCGCGGCACGCCGGGCTTCTCGGGCGCGGACCTCGCCAACCTCGTGAACGAGGCGGCGCTGCTCGCGGCCCGCACCGGGCGCCGGACGGTGGGGATGCACGAGTTCGAGCAGGCGAAGGACAAGGTGCTGATGGGCGCCGAGCGTCGCTCGCTGGTGATGTCCGAGGCCGAGAAGCGGATGACCGCCTATCACGAGGCCGGCCACGCGCTGATGGCGATGAGCGAGGAAGAGTGCGACCCCGTCCACAAGGCCACCATCATCCCGCGCGGCCGCGCGCTGGGCTTGGTGATGTCCCTGCCGGAGGGTGACCGCTATTCCAAGCACAAGTCCAAGATGAAGGCCGAGCTTGCCATGGCCATGGGCGGCCGGGTCGCGGAGGAGATCATCTTCGGCCCGGATAAGGTGTCCAACGGCGCCTCGGGCGACATCAAGATGGCGACCGATCTGGCTCGACGGATGGTCACCGAGTGGGGCATGTCGGACAAGATCGGCATGGTCGCCTATGGCTCGAACGACCAGGAGGTCTTCCTCGGGCACTCGGTGACGCAGTCGAAGAATGTTTCCGAGGCGACGGCGCAGGCGATCGACGGGGAGATCCGCTCGATCATCGACACGGCCTATCAGCGGGCGAAGAAGACGCTGACGGACCGGATCGAGGAGCTGCACCTGCTGGCCAAGGGGCTGCTGGAATACGAGACCCTCTCGGGCGACGAGATCCGGCAGGTGCTGCGGGGCGATCCAGTCGTGCGGGACCGGCCGGACGAGCCGGTGAACCAGGGGCGCGGCAGCGTGCCGACCTCCGGCCGGCCCAACCCGCGGCCCGACGCTGGGGGGATGCAGCCGGCTCCCTCCGGAGCCTGAGGCGGGGCTTTCCGCCCACGCCCCCTGGCGCTGGGGACCACGAAACGCTTGAATGGAACGGGGGCCCTCAGTGGCCCCCGTTTCCGTGCGTGACCCCCCGATGCGCCGGATGGCACGGGGGAGGGAGGGACCGATGGCGCGCTGGGTCGAACCGATGGGTCTCCTGCACGGACGGGGCGCCTTCGCCGCCGTGGCCGCCGGGGCTGCCCTGCCGCTGGAGGGCGGGTCGGCGGCCTTTACGCTGGTGCGCCTGATCGAGGACGGGCGCGCGGCCGGGCTGATGCCCGCGGTGGAGACGCCGGAGGACTGGCAGGAGGCGGTGTTGGCCCTGACCCGGCCGCCCCGCCCCTTTGCGGGCCTGCCCGACACGGCGAGCCTCGGGCGGCCACTGGTCATGGGGGTGCTGAACGTCACGCCCGACAGCTTTTCCGATGGCGGCAAGCATTTCGACCCTCGCGCGGCGCTGATGGCGGCCGATGCCATGCTGACCGCGGGTGCCGACATGATCGATGTGGGCGGGGAGAGCACCCGCCCCGGTGCGCTGCCGGTGGATGCCGAGACGGAGATGGCGCGGGTGCTGCCGGTGATTCGTGCGATCGCCCGCGACGCGCCTGTGAGCGTCGACACGCGCCACGCCGCCACTATGCGGGCGGCGCTGGAGGCAGGGGCCGAGGTGGTGAATGACGTCACCGCCCTTCGCCACGATCCGGAGGCGCTGGCGGTAGCGGCGGAGGCCGGCTGCTCGGTTGTGCTCATGCACATGCCCGGCACCGAGCCCGCGACCATGCAGGAGCACGCGCAATACGCGGACGTGACACTGGAGGTGACCGAGTTCCTGGCCGGGCGGATCGCCGCCTGCGAGGCGGCCGGCATCCCGCGGGAGCGGATCGCGGTCGATCCCGGCATCGGCTTCGGCAAGACGATGGAGCACAACCTCGAACTGCTGGACCGCCTGCCGATTCTGCTGGGGTTGGGCTGCCCGATCTTGGTGGGGGCCTCGCGCAAGCGCTTCATCGGCACGCTTTCCGGGGTGAAGGCACCGGCGGACCGGATGGCGGGCAGCCTCGGGGTAGCGGTCTCGGCCGCGACGCGGGGAGCGGCCATGCTGCGGGTGCACGACGTGGCGGAGACGGTGGCCGCGCTGCGACTTTGGCGTGCGAGTGTCGCAGGGGTGCCGCAATCCTAAGGCAAGGCTTGCGCCGCGAAGTGGTGCTAGGGATGGTTTCGGCGCGGCAGCCGGACGCACGGCCGGAACGGTAGCGGTACAACCTCTCGTTTCATTGCAGAGCCGTGTTGCCTGTGCCGCGTTATGATGGCGCGTCGAGTGAGGTGAGGTTTTGATGACGAACGCGCAGCGGCGTCTTTTCGGTACCGATGGCATCAGGGGTGTCGCGAACCGCGCGCCGATGGACGCGGCCACTGCCCTTCGGCTGGGCCAGGCGGCAGGGCGCTACTTCAACCGGGGCCAGCACCGGCATCGGGTGGTGATCGGCAAGGACACGCGGCTTTCGGGCTACATGCTGGAGCCGGCGCTGACCGCGGGCTTCGTTGGCGCGGGGATGGATGTCGTGCTGCTCGGCCCGCTGCCGACGCCGGCCGTCGCGCTGCTGACGCGGAGCCTCCGGGCGGATCTCGGCGTCATGGTCAGCGCCTCTCACAACTCCTACGAGGACAACGGGATCAAGCTCTTCGGGCCGGACGGGCTGAAGCTCTCGGACGAGCAGGAGATCGCGATCGAGGCGATGATGGAGGGTGACCTCACCTCCGCGCTGGCCGCTCCGTCGAAGCTCGGCCGCGCCTCGCGGCTGGAGGGCGCACAGGGGCGCTACATGGAGGCGGTGAAGGCCAGCTTCCCGCGCGGCCGGAGCCTGGAGGGGCTGCGGATCGTCGTCGATTGCGCGCATGGCGCCGCCTATCGCGTGGCGCCGACCGTGCTGTGGGAGCTGGGGGCGGAGGTGGTCTCCGTCGGCGTCGCGCCGGATGGCTTCAACATCAACGACGGCTGCGGCAGCACGGCGCCGGGGCAACTCTCGGCCCTCGTGCGGGAGAGGCGGGCCGATCTCGGCATCGCGCTCGACGGCGACGCGGACCGGGTGGTGCTCGTGGACGAGACCGGGGTGGTCGTAGACGGGGATCAGCTTCTCGCGGTGGTGGCCGAGTCCTGGGCGGCGTCCGGGCGGCTGAACGGGAAGTGCGTGGTGGCGACCGTGATGTCGAATCTCGGGCTTGAACGCTTTCTCAACGGAAAGGGGCTCAATCTGCACCGCACGAAGGTCGGCGATCGGTATGTCGGCGAGGCGATGCGCGAGCGGGGCTGCAACCTCGGCGGCGAGCAGTCGGGGCATCTCATCCTCTCTGACCACGGCACGACCGGGGACGGGCTGGTGGCGGCGTTGCAGGTGCTGGCCGTGCTGGTCGAACAGGGGCGCCCCGCGAGCGAGGTGCTCCGCCGCTTCCGGCCGCTGCCGCAGAAGCTGGTGAACGTTCGCCATGCCGGCGGGTCGCCGCTTGAGGACGAGCGGGTGGTCGAGGCGGTGGCGGCCGCCGAGGCGGAGCTGGGATCGCGCGGGCGGGTGCTGATCCGCCCGAGCGGGACGGAGCCGCTGATCCGGGTGATGGTCGAGGCGGAAGAGGATTCGCTTGTGGAGATGCTGACGGCGCGGCTGGCCGATGTTATCCGGAGGGCGGCGGCCTCGCCCTCGCGGGTGGCGGCGGAATGAAGGGACGCGTGCTGATCGTCGCCGGGTCTGATTCCGGCGGCGGCGCGGGCATCCAGGCGGACATCAAGGCGGTGACGGCCATGGGGGCCTATGCGGCCACCGCCGTCACGGCGCTGACGGCCCAGGACACGGAGGGCGTCCGGGCCGTGCACCCGGTGCCGCTCGATTTCCTGCAGCTGCAGATCCGCATGTCGCTCGAGGATATCGGGGCGGATTGCATCAAGACAGGGATGCTAGCGGATGCCCCGACCATCGATGCCGTCTGCGATGCGCTGGCGGGTGCGGGCCTGCCGCTGGTCGCCGATCCGGTGATGGTGGCCAAGGGTGGCGCGCGGCTGCTCGACCCGGCCGCAGTCGAGACGCTGAAGCGACGGCTGATGCCGCTGGCGACCGTGCTGACGCCCAATCTGCCGGAGGCAGAGGTGCTGTCAGGGATGGAGATCCGCGATGTCGGGACGATGCACCACGCGGCGGAGGTGCTGATGACACTTGGCGTGCCGGCCGTGCTGCTGAAGGGCGGGCACCTGGAGGGACCGGTGGTGACGGACGTGCTGGCGACCGAGGAGGGGGTGGAGGTCTTCGAGAGCCCGCGCATCGAGACGCGGCACACCCATGGCACGGGCTGCACCCTGGCCTCCGCGATCGCGGCGGGGCTGGCGCAGGGCATGGGGCTGCGGGACGCGGTCCTGCGCGCGCGGGGGTATGTGGCCGCGGCGATCCGCTCCGCGCCCGGCTACGGGCGCGGGCACGGGCCGCTGGACCATGGCGTGACGGTCGATCCGGCGCGGGTGGCTGCGGTCTAGGGCCGGATCAGGGGCTTTCGGGTCGCGTCGGCGGGGTCCTCAACCCAGCCCTCCACGTAGGAGACGCGCACGGCGGCCAGCGCCGCCGCCGCGACGGGCGCGGCGAGTAGGACGCCGAGGAAGCCGAGCCCCGTGCCGAAGATCGCCTGGGCGCCGAGCAGCACCGCCGGCGGTACGTCCGCGGACTGCTTCTGCACCATGGGCGTGAGGAAATTGCCCTCGATGTTCTGGGAAGCGAAGAAGAGCGCGACCACCCAGGGCACGAGGGAGGGATCCTGCGAGGCCGCGATCAGCACGGCCGGGACCGCGCCGATCACCGGGCCGATATAGGGCATGAAGCCGAAGATTGCGGTGAGGATCGCCAGCAGCGCGGCGAGCGGGACGCCGAGCGCCCAAAGACCCAGGAAGGTGAAGACCCCGGTGAAGGTCATGCCGAACATCTGGCCGAGCAACCAGCCGCGCAGCGAATCCGCCATCGCGTTCAGCGTGGCCTCGCCCCGCGGGCGGAGCCCCGGCGAGAGGAGCGCGAGCGCGCCGCGCCGGTAGAGGGTCGGGTCGGCACCTATGTAGAGACCCAGCAGCAGGACGAGCAGCACGTTGCCCAGGGCGCCGAGCAAGCCGCCGATCCCGGCAAGCGCGAAGTTCGCCGCGGCCTGGGCAGAGGGCTCCATGGACTCGGGCGAGGTGTTCCGCTTGAGCCATTCCGCGCCGGGCAGGCCGTTGAACAGCTCGGCAAGGCTGCGCAGCACGCGCGGGGCGGCCTCCGTGAACTCGCGCACCTGGCCGGCCAGGGTGGCGAAGCCGAACCACACGACGAGGCCGATCACGATGAGCGCGAGGAGGGCCACGATCATGACGCCCCAGTGCTCGGCGATGTTGAGATACCGGGCCAGGGGGACACCGGCAGCCCGGAGGGCCACCGCGAGCAGACACCCCGCGAAGAAGATGAGCAGCACGTCCGGCACCAGCAGGCCGACGAGCGCCAGGGCGGCCAGGGCGATCAGGAGGGTGGCTGTTTCGTGTCGCATCGCGGGCGCAACGGGGCGTCGTTCCGGAGGTTGCTTCCGGTCATTCGGGGGCGGGCGCTTGACCCGCGGAACGAGCGGTAGCAAGCGCAGGGTCCTGGGCCGCGGCGCGGTCTGCGGGCAAGGGGCGAGGCACATGGGTGCGACGATCGAGCTGGGCAGGGCGAGGCCTTCGGTGCGGCCGGCGAATCCGTGCTTCTCCTCCGGCCCCTGCGCCAAGCGGCCGGGCTGGTCGCTGGCGGCGCTGGAGGGGGCGATGCTCGGGCGCAGCCACCGGGCGCCGGGGCCGAAGGCGCGCATCAAGGAGGTGATCGACCGGTCGAAGGCGATCCTCGGCATGCCCGCGGACTGGCGGCTGGGAATCGTGCCGGCCTCCGATACCGGGGCGGTCGAGATGGTGCTCTGGTCGGTGCTGGGCGCGCGGGGCGTGGACGTGCTCGTCTGGGAGTCCTTCTCGAAGGAATGGGCCAAGGACGTCGTCACGCAGCTGCGGCTGGCGGATGCGGTGGTGCGGGAGGCGCCCTACGGGCAGCTTCCGGCGCTCGATCCTGTCGCGCCCCATCGGGATGCCGTGTTCGTCTGGAACGGCACGACGAGCGGCGTGCGGCTGCCCCATGCGGATTTCATCGCGGACGAGCGCGAGGGGCTGGCGATATGCGACGCTACCTCGGCGGCCTTCGCGATGCGGCTGCCCTGGGAGCGGCTCGATGTCGTCACCTGGTCCTGGCAGAAGGTGCTTGGCGGGGAGGCGGCGCACGGGATGCTGGCGCTCTCGCCCCGCGCCGTTGCGCGGCTGGAGGGCTACGAGTCCGGGCGGCCGCTGCCGAAGATCATGCGGCTGACGAAGGGCGGAAAGCTCATCGAGGGGATCTTCGAGGGGGATACGATCAACACGCCCTCGCTCCTCTGCGTGGAGGACGCGCTGGACGGGCTGCGCTGGGCGGAATCGGTCGGCGGGCTGGACGGGCTGATCGAGCGGTCGGAAGCGAATTTCGCGGCGGTCGATCGTTGGGTTTCCGCCAGCGGCTGGGCGGACTTCCTGGCGGAGGATCCGGCGACGCGGTCGCCGACCTCCATCTGCCTCAAGATCACGGTGCCCTGGTTCCGCGCGCTGGACGGGGCGGCGCAGGCGCGGGTGGCGAAGCGGCTGGCGGCGATCCTGGAGGCGGAAGGAGTGGCGCTCGACATCGCCTCCTACCGCGACGCACCGCCGGGGTTGCGGATCTGGGGCGGCGCGACCGTCGAGACCTCCGACATCGAGGCGCTGCTGCCGTGGCTCGACTGGGCCTTCGCGGAGGTGGGGGTGGAGATGGCGCACGAGGCGGCGGGCTGACGCCGCTGTAACCTTCGGGCCTCTTTGCGGTTCCGCTCCGGCGCGTCCTTCCGGGGAGGAACCATGTCGAGCAGCCAGAGCACCGCCAGCTTCCAAACGGATGTGCCGAACCGGCTGGACCGGCTGCCCTGGTCCCGTTTCCACTGGCTGGTGGTGGTGGCGCTCGGCGTCACCTGGGTTCTGGACGGGCTGGAGGTGACGCTGGTGGGCTCGCTCGCCGGCGCGATCCGCGAGAGCCCGCGGCTACAACTGACGGAGACGCAGGTGGGGCTGACGGCATCGGCCTACCTGCTCGGCGCCGTCTCGGGGGCGCTGTTCTTCGGCTGGCTGACGGACCGGCTGGGGCGGAAGAAGCTGTTTACGCTGACCGTGCTCGTCTACCTCGTGGCCACGATCGCGACCGGCTTCTCCTGGGATTTCTGGTCCTTCGCGATCTTCCGCTTCCTCACGGGCGCGGGGATCGGGGGGGAATATTCAGCGGTGAACTCCGCGATTCAGGAGCTGATTCCGGCACGGCGGCGAGGGACGACGGACCTCGCGGTGAACGGGACCTTCTGGGGAGGCGCGGCGGCCGGCGCCGCCTCCTCGCTGCTGCTGCTCGATCCCGCGGTGATCGACCCCGAGATCGGCTGGCGCTTGGCCTTCGGGGTCGGGGGCGCGCTGTCGCTCTCGGTGCTGCTGCTGCGGCGCTACATTCCCGAGAGCCCGCGCTGGCTGATGACGCATGGGCGGAAGGAAGAAGCGGAGAAGATCGTCAGCGGTATCGAGGCGCGGGTAGAGCGCGAAAAGGGACCGCTGCCGCCGATCATGGGGCGGCCGATCACCATTGACCCGCGCACCCACACGACGCTGGGGGAGGTGGCAACGACGCTGTTCCGCACCTATCCGCAGCGGGCGGTGCTGGGCATCGTGCTGATGGCCTGCCAGGCCTTTTGCTACAATGCGGTGTTCTTCACCTACGCGCTGGTGCTGACGCGCTTCTACGACATTCCCTCCGCGCATATCGGCTGGTACATGCTGCCCTTCGCGCTGGGGAACCTCGCGGGGCCGCTGACGCTCGGGCATTTCTTCGACACGGTCGGGCGGCGGGTGATGATCACCGGCACCTACGCGCTGGCGGGGGTGCTGATGGCGGCGACGGGCTTCGCCTTCGCCCAGGGTTGGCTCTCGGCCTGGGAGCAGACGCTGGCCTGGACGGTGATCTTCTTCTTCGCCTCGGCCGCCGCCTCCGCGGCCTATCTGACGGTGGGGGAGAGCTTCCCGCTGGAGATGCGGGCCATGGGGATAGCGCTGTTCTACGCCTTCGGCACGCTCGTCGGCGGGGTGGTGGGTCCCGCGCTTTTCGGCGTGCTGATCGAGGGCGGGGAGCGCGTGAACATCATGTGGGGCTACCTGCTCGGGGCCGCGCTGATGCTCATTGCCGCGGGGACGGAGTGGAAGCTCGGCTTCGCGGCGGAGGGGAAGTCGCTGGAGGACGTGGCGCGGCCCCTCTCCCAGGCGGCGGAGTAGTCAGGCCGCGAGGCGCCTTTCCGAGGCCAGAGCGGTGGGGATGCGGGCAATCACGTCCTCCCACCGCTCCGACCGGGCGCGGCGGTGCAGGCGAAGGCTTGGGTACCAGGGGGTGTCCACGCGGTCGAGCAGCCAGCGCCAGTCCGGCAGGGAGGGGAGCAGCAGGTGGACCGGGCGGCCGAGCGCGCCGGCGAGATGGGCGACGCTGGTGTCCACGCAGACCACGGCATCCATAGCCATGAGGACGGCGGCGGTCTCGGCAAAGCTGGTCAGGCGTGGGCGCAGGTCGGTGAGGCCGGGGGTGGAAGCCAGGAAGGGCTCGTCCGAGGGGCGGACCTGCGTTTGAACGAGGAAGGCCTCTACGCCTGGGCGCAGCAGGGGCGCGAAGAGGGCGAGCGGAACGGAGCGGTGCCGATCACCGGCGTGCTCCGGGTTGCCCGAGCAGGCGATGCCCAGGCGGAAGGCCTCGCCCGGCAGGTCGCGCGCCCAGGCGGCGGCGCGTGCGGGGTCGGCGCGGAGATAAGGGATGGGCGCCGGGATGCTGTCGAGCCGCGTGCCGAAGGCGAGGGGCAGGCTGAGCAGCGGGCACTGCGCGTCGTGCGGCGGGGCCTCTTCGTCGGCACCGATCAGTGCGGCGATGCCCGGAAGGTCCGACAGCAACGGGTGAAGGGCGCGCTGCGCCTCCAGCACCACGCGCGCGCCGCGCTTGGCCGCTAGTGGGATGTAGCGGGCCATCTGGATGGTGTCGCCCAGACCCTGCTCGGCATGGAGGAGCAGAGTGCGGCCCTCCATCGCGTTCCCGGCCCAGAGGGGGGATGCGGCGTGGCGGTGGGGGCGGCAGCCCTTGCGCTGCCAGCGCCACTCGTAGCCGCGGAAGCCCTCCTCCAGCCGTCCGAGGGCGAGGGCGCTAAGGGCGGTGTTCCAGTGGGCGTCGGCGTAATCCGGATCGACGGCAAGGGCCTCGCGGTAGAGGGCGATGGCGTCCTCGTGCCGGCCGAGGCCACGGAAGGCGTTGCCGCGGTTGAAGGGGATGCTGCGGTTGCCGGGGTGGAGCTCGGCGGCACGGTCGAAGCAGCTCATCGCCTCCTCGAAGCGGCCGAGCTCGGTCAGGGCGATGCCGCGGCCGTTCCAGGCCTGGCCGGAGGCGGGGTCGGCGTGCAGGACGAGGCGATCCTCCGCCTCGGCCTCCGCGTGGCGGGCGAGGCGGGTGAGGACCTCGGCGCGGTTGCGGTGGCCGGCGGCGTTGTCGGCCAGCGAGAGGGCGCCCTCGGCACTCTCGAGCGCTTCCTCGTGGCGGCCCAGGTCGCAGAGGGCGGCGGTGCGGTTGGCCAGCGGGTCGGCGAGCTGCGGGGCGAGGGCGATGGCGCGATCAAAGCTCGCCAGCGCCTCCTCCGGCCGATTCAGGGCGCGGAGGACGACGCCCTGGGTGTTCAGGAAGCCCGGATCGTCGGGGCGGAACATGAGGGCAATACCGATGCTCGCGAAGGCTTCGGTGTCCCGGTGGAGGTCGGCCAGGGCGGTCGCGCGATTCGCGTGGGCGCTGGCGTAGTCGGGCTTGCGGGCGATGGCGAGGTCATAGGCGGCCAGCGCCTCGGCGGGGCGGTGAAGGGCGCGCAGTGCGTTGCCGCGGTTGTTGTGGAGTTCCGCCATGTCAGCTCCAAGGGCGCGGGCCTCTTCCAGGGCGGTCAGGGCATCGGCCGGGCGGTTGAGCGCCTGCAGGGCGTTGGCGCGCCCGATGCGGGCCTCGGCGAGCTTCGGGTCGAGGGCGATGGCGCGGTCGAAGGTATCGAGCGCCTCCGCGGGCTGGCCGTCATCGACGAGGGCGTTGCCGAGGTTGCTGTGGACGAAGCCGTGGCGCGCGTCCTCCGCCAGGGCGCGGCGGAGGAGGGGGATAGCGTCCGCGGGGTCCCCGCGCATGGCGCGCAGCAGGCCGAGCAGGTGCAGGGCCTGGAAGTGGCGCGGGTGCTCCGCCACCACCGCGCGGTAGAGGGGCTCGGCGGCCGCGAGGTCGTCCGCGCGGTGGAGCGCGAGCGCTTGGGCGGTGCGGCGCTCGGCCTCCGCCGGGCTGCTGTGCTGGGGCAAGTTCTTCGCTCCGACCATCCTGGCGGGGCGGAGTTTGCGCCGGCGATGGTGAAGGCGCGGTTACCCGCGGCCCTGCCGGCCGGGCTGGTTCGACTCGATGGCGACGGCCTGCGCCGCTTCCTCGACGCGAGGCAGGCGGGGGAGGTTCGAGAGGCGGGCGAGGGTGGCGGCGCCGCCGAGTGGGGCCAGGGCCTGGGCGGCTGCGGCGCTGTCCGCGCGGTCGAGCGCGATGGCCGCGCCGTTGAGGGACCGCACCGCGACGAGAGGGGGCGTGGTGGCGGGGATGCCAAGGGCCTCACGGAACTCGCGCCGCGCGATCTGGAGCTGTGGCAGGAGGAGCGCGTTGCGCGGGTGGGTCCAGAGCGGGTCCGTCTCGGCGGCGTTGGTGAAGGCCTCGATCTGGGCGGCGGCGCTGGCCGCGGCGGCGGGGCGGCCGGTGAGGCGCGTGGTGTCGCCGTACTCGAAGGGAGCGGCGCGGGCGGGGCCGCGCAGCGGGTCGGCGAGGCCGATATTGCCGATGAGGTTGCCGCCGCCGCAGGCCGTGAGGAGCAGGGGGAGGGCGAGGAGGGCGCGGTTCATGGGGATGATCCTCTCCGGCGGGACGGGGCGATCATGGTAGCGCATCGTGCTTACGGCGTGCTGGCGTTCGGCAGGGGGCGGGGCTTGCGGCGCGGGGCCCCGGCTGGCATCCACCCCGCGCAAGAGAGCGCGGGCGATCCCCCCACCAGCCGATGACCCCTTCCCGTGACTGACGACCCCCCGAACCCGGCGCTGCTGCCGGTTGGCCTTTCCGACCTGCTGCCGCCCGAGGCGGCGCGGGAGGCGGCGCTGGTTGAGGCGATGATGGCGGTCTTCGCGAGCCACGGCTACGAGCGGGTGAAGCCGCCCCTGCTGGAGTTCGAGGAGGGCCTGCTGCAGGGCTCGGGCGCCGCGCTGGCCGACCAGACCTTCCGGCTGATGGACCCCGAGAGCCAGCGCATGATGGGGCTTCGCGCGGACACCACGCCGCAGGTGGCGCGGATCGCGGCGACGCGGCTGCGGGATGCGCCGCGGCCGCTGCGGCTCTCCTATGCCGGGCAGGTGCTGCGGGTGCGCGGCACGCAGATCGCGCCTGGGCGGCAGTTGCCGCAGCTCGGCGTGGAACTGATCGGCGTGGACAGCGCCGAGGCGGATGCGGAAGCCGCGGCGCTGGGCGTGGAGGCGCTGGCGGCGGTGGGCATCGAGGATGTCGGGCTCGACATCACCCTGCCGCAGATGTCACCCGCGCTGCTGGACGCGGCCGGGCTGGAAGGAGCGGCGCGCAACCGCCTGGCGCGCGCGCTGGACCGCAAGGATGCGGCCGAGGTCTCGCGCCTGGCCGAGGAGGCGGGGCCGCCCGCAATCTTCCTGGTGGGACTGCTGGCGGCGGCGGGGCCGGCAGATGGCGCGCTGGCGGCTTTGCGGGCGGCGCCGCTGCCCGAGGGGCCGCGGCGGATTGCCGACAACGCGGCTGAGGTCGTCGCGGCGCTGCGGCGCCGGCTGCCGGGGCTTCGCATCACGCTCGACCCCGTGGAGTTCCGGGGGTTCCGCTATCACACGGGCGTTGCCTTCACGCTCTACGGACCCGGGCGTACCGGGGAACTGGGGCGTGGCGGACGCTACGTGAGCGGCGAGGAGCCGGCGACGGGGCTGAGCCTCTATCCGGATGCGGCGATGCGGGCGGCACCGGCCGTGGCCGCACCGCGCCGGGTCTTCCTGCCGGCGGGGCACGATCCCGCGCGCGCGGCGGCGTTGCGGCGGCAAGGGATGGTGACGGTCGCGGCGCTCTCGCCGGCAGACAAGGCGCGGGCGCTCGGCTGCACGCACGAGCTCCGCGGCGCGGATGTTGTTGAACTGGGCGGCGCGGATGCCGCGCTGGCTTTGAAGGAGTAGGGCCGTGGCCAATGTCGCCATCATCGGCGCCCAGTGGGGCGACGAGGGCAAGGGCAAGGTGGTGGACTGGCTGGCCAGCCGCGCCGACATCGTCGTGCGGTTCCAGGGCGGGCACAATGCTGGCCACACGCTCGTGGTGGGCAACCAGACCTACAAGCTTAGTCTGCTGCCCTCCGGCGTGGTGCGCGGGAAGCTTGGCGTCATCGGCAACGGCGTGGTGCTGGATCCGGACGCGCTGCTCTCCGAAATCGAGAAGGTGACGGCGCAGGGGCTGAGCGTTACGCCTGAGAACCTGCGGATCGCCGAGAATACGCCGCTGATCCTCCCGCTGCACCCCGCGCTGGACAAGGCGCGCGAGGCGGCCCGCGGGGGGGACAAGATCGGCACCACCGGGCGCGGCATCGGGCCGGCCTATGAGGACAAGGTGGGGCGGCGCTCCATCCGGCTCTGCGACCTCGCCGAGCCGGAGACGCTGTCGAAGAAGCTCGACGAACTGCTGCTGCACCATAACTCGCTGCTCCGCGGGCTGGGCGCGCCGGAGTTCGAGAAGGCGGCGCTGGTGGAGAAGCTACTCGGCTGGGCGCCGAAGCTGCTGCCCTTCATGGAGGCGGTGTGGGAGCGGCTCGACGCGGCGCGCGCCGAGGGCAAGCGCGTGCTCTTTGAGGGCGCGCAGGCTGTGATGCTCGACGTCGATCACGGCACCTTTCCCTACGTGACCAGCAGCAACACCGTGGCCGGCAACGCCGCGGCGGGCGCGGGTGTCGGGCCGCACACGGTCGGCAACGTGCTGGGCATCGCGAAGGCCTACACGACGCGCGTTGGGTCCGGTCCGTTCCCGACGGAGCTGTTCGACGATACCGGCAAGCTGCTGGGCGAGCGCGGGCACGAGTTCGGCACGGTCACGGGCCGTCCGCGGCGCTGCGGCTGGTTCGATGCCTGCCTCGTTCGGCAGGCGGTGAAGGTTGGCGGCGTGCAGGGGCTGGTGCTGACGAAGCTCGACGTGCTCGACGGGCTGCCGGAGCTGAAGATCTGCACGGGCTACGAGATCGGCGGTGAGCGCGTGCGGCGCCTGCCGGCGGGGATGCAGGCGCAGGCGGCGGCGAAGCCGATCTACGAGACGATCGAGGGATGGTCGGGTAGCACGCGCGGCGCTCGTTCCTGGGGCGAGCTGCCGGCGCAGGCGATCAAGTATGTGCGCCGCATCGAGGAACTGGTGGAGGCGCCGGTGACGCTTCTCTCCACCAGCCCGGAGCGGGACGACACGATCACGGTGAGCGACCCCTTCGCCGGGTAAGGGCGCGAGGTAGCGTCGTCGGCTAGCCCTTGCGCGGGGCGCTTCCCGCAAAGGGCAGGGCGCGGCCGCCGTCACCGGGGAAGCGGCCCGGGCGGCTGGCGGGCTTGTTCATCAGCATGGCCTGACGCTCGGCCTCCGTCCGACCGAGGCGGTGCGCATCGCCGCGCACGGGCCGGGCCTGGGTGTTCGGCAGGATCGGCATGCTGGGCTCCCGTTCTCTTTTCTGGCGGGTTTCTGGTGGAGCCCTTGAACTTCGGGTCTCAGATGTTCTCTTTGTGAGCCAACGGCGAGGGGCGAAAAGAGTGCCGCCGGCTTAAGGGCGATGCCAGGGGGAATGGATGCGCACCGAGTTCACCGCGGAGCAGCTCGCCGATCCCGAGATCCGGGAGTCGAACAAGATCCTGCGGACCTGCGTGCATTGCGGGTTCTGCACGGCCACCTGCCCGACCTTCGTGCTGCTGGGCGACGAGCTAGATAGCCCGCGCGGGCGCATCTACCTCATCAAGGACATGCTGGAATCCGGCCGCGCGGCCTCTGAGCAGGAGGTGCGGCACGTGGACCGCTGCCTCTCCTGCCTCTCCTGCATGACGACCTGCCCGAGCGGGGTGCATTACATGCACCTTGTCGATCACGCGCGGCACCACATCGAGGAGACCTATCAGCGGCCGCTCATGGAGCGGGCGATCCGGGGCGTGCTGGCGCTGGTGCTGCCCCGGCCGGGGCTGTTCCGGGCGGCGCTGATCGGGGCGCGGCTGGCGCGGCCGCTGCGCGGGATGTTCGGCGGCGCCTCGATGACGGCGAAGCGGCTGCGGGCGATGCTGGACCTGGCGCCGGCCGCGCTGCCGCCGGCGAGCAATTCGGCACGGGCGATGGTGCACCGGGCGGAGGGCCATCGGCGCGGCCGGGTCGCTCTGCTGACGGGCTGTGCGCAGACGGTGCTCGCGCCCTCCATCAACGAGGCGACGATCCGGCTGCTGACGCGCATGGGCCTCGACGTGGTGGTGACCGCCGGGCAGGGCTGCTGCGGCGCGTTGACGCACCACATGGGGCGGCAGGACAGTTCCCACGCGCAGGCACGCGCCAACATCGAGGCCTGGGCGGCGGAAGCAGAGGGCGAGGGGCTGGACGCGGTGGTGATCAACGCCTCGGGTTGTGGGACCACGGTGAAGGATTACGGCCACATGTTCCGCGAGGCGGAGCCGGTGCTGCGCGACCGCGCGGCGCGCATCGCTGGGCTGGCGAAGGACGTGTCGGAGGTGCTGGCGCGCTTCGACTACGCGCCGCTGCGCGACCGGCCGGGACTGACGGTCGCCTATCACGCGGCCTGCTCGCTCCAGCATGGGCAGGGGATCACGGCGGTGCCGAAGACGCTGCTGGAACGCGCGGGGTTCGACGTGCGCGCCCCGGCCGAGGCGCATCTCTGTTGCGGCAGCGCGGGCACCTACAACATCCTCCAGCCGGAGATCGCGGGGCGGCTGCGGGAGCGGAAGCTGGAGAATCTGGAGCGCACGGGGGCGGACCTTGTGGCCTCCGGGAATATTGGCTGCCTGACCCAGCTCGGCGGTGATGGGCTGCCGCTGGCGCACACGGTGGAACTGCTAGACTGGATGGCCGGCGGCCCGGCTCCACCGGCGGTGGAGGCGGCGAGGGCGCGACGGGCCGCCAGCGTCGCAGCAGCGACCGGGGTGGCGGCGGAATGAGGCGGTTGGTCCTTCTCGCTGTCCTGGCGGCGGGTGGGGCCGGTGCGCAGGTGCTGCCGACGCCCGGCGCGGGGCCGGGGGTGGGCCCGGCCGTGCCGCCGCTCGCGAGCCCCATGCCGCGCGCGGGGGCGGCCGAGGCGCGGCGGGCGGAGCTGGACCGGCTGCTGGACGCGCTTGCCTCCGCGCCGGACGAGGCCGCGGCGGGGCCTATCCAGGGGCGTATCCAGGCTCTCTGGGCGGAGGGCGGTTCCCCGGTGGTGGGGCTGCTACTGAGGAAGGGGCTGCGGGCGCTCGGCGCGAACGAGGCGGGCGACGCGGTTGAGGACCTCGATGCCGCTATCACGCTCCAGCCGGATTTCCCGGAATCCTGGGTGCTGCGGGGCCAGGCCCAGGCGGCGGCGGGGGATCCGGCGGCGGCGGCCTCGGACCTGCGGGAGGCGCTGCGGCTGGAGCCTCGGCACTATGGGGCGCTGGTGGCGCTTTCCGAACTGCAGGAGGAGGCGGGCGATCCGGCGGGCGCGCTGCGAAGCCTCGATGCGGCGCTGACGATCAATCCCTGGCTGCCGGGCGGGGGGCAGAGGCGGCGGGAGCTGTCGCGCCGGGCGCTCGGGGACCAGACCTGAGGCATTCGGGCGCAACGGCCGGATGGCCCTGTGCCCGCGCGGCGAGCGAGATGGCGGCATGAGCGACGCAGCCGAACCCCTGATCGACCATGATGCTGGCGAGGAGGCGCTGTGGGCGGCCCTGCTTCGGCGGGAGCCCCTGCCCGGGCGCTTCTACGCGGTGACGACGCAGGGGGTGGTCTGCCGCCTCGGCTGCCCCGCGAAGCCGCCGCTGCGACGAAACGTGCGCTTCTTCGACAGCGTGGCGGAGGCAGTTTCGGCTGGCTTCCGCCCCTGCCTGCGCTGCGATCCGCAGGGAGCGAGGGCTGGGATCCACGCCGCCGCCGTACGCGCGGCCTGCGCCGATATGGAGGCGGCCGTCTCGGCCGGGGATGCAGTGCCGCCGCTTGCCGCCCTGGCCGAGCGCGCCGGCTATGCGCGCCACCATTTCTTGCGGCTGTTCCGGCAGGTCGCGGGCGTGACGCCCGCTTCCTACGCGGCGGCGCTGCGGGCGCGGCGTCTGGGCGAGGCGCTGGCCGCGGGGGAGCGCGTCGCCGATGCGGTCGCGAGCGCCGGATTCGGCAGCGAGAGCCGGGTCTACGAGGATGGCGCGCGGGTGCTGGGAATGACGCCGGGTTCGGTGCGGCGCGGAGGCGCTGGCGAGGTGATCCGCACGGCCTTCGGGAGTAGTGCGCTCGGCCCCCTGATGGTGGGAATGACCGGCCGAGGGGTCTGCTCGATCGAGTTCGGTGAGGACGAGGCCAGGCTGCGGGCGGGGCTGGCCGCGCGCTTCCCGGCGGCGCGGATCGAGCCCGCGGACGAGGCGGCGTCCGAGGCGGTGGCGCGCGTGCTGGCCTGGGTGGAGGAGCCGTGCGGGGCGCTTGACCTGCCGCTGGATCTGCGCGGCACCGCCTTCCAGAAGCGGGTCTGGGAGGCGCTGCGCCTCATTCCGGCCGGCGGCACGGTGGACTACGCGGAACTCGCGGCGCGGCTGGGAATGCCGCAGGGGGCGCGGGCCGTGGCGCGGGCCTGTGCGGGCAACGGAGTCGCGCTCGCCGTGCCCTGCCACCGCGTGGTCGGGCGGGATGGGGCGCTCCGGGGCTACCGCTGGGGCATTGCGCGGAAGGCCGCGCTGCTTCGCCTAGAGGGAGCACGGCGGGGCTGAACCTCCGCTTCAGATCGCGGGTTGGGTGTACGAGCCGGCGCGGCTGCACCGGCTTCTCACACCTCCATGCGTCGGGCTGTCCGTCTGTTGGCGCATGTACCCTTTCGCACTTGTTGGCCCGCCCGCCTTGAAGATGATGCGAGTACGCAACAGTGTTAACACAACTTAAAGAGGAGGTTGGCCGAGGCCCGGTTGTAGGCGGAAACGCTCTTGGGTCTTTTCGAAAAGCGATCGACAAAGAGGGGCTATTACAAGGTTCTGAACGGGCTCGGTGCTGTGACGCATTCGTGAGATGCAATTGTGGCGCGCACGAAACAGGCTTGCTTGGAGAACGTTGAACACGCGCCCGTTGCCGGGGTCTCTCCCGGCCGGTGGAGGAGGAGGAGGCGCCGGTGCTTCGGCATTCGACCTATGACGACCCGTTCCGCAAGCGCGCGGCGCGGCCGAGGCGTGAGGCAGCGATCGATCGCTTTCCCGACCTCGAGCTCGAGCCCTATGACCCGACCCTTCCCTGGGAACAATGGACTGAGGAGCAGCGCATGGGCGCCGCGGTCCTCAATGCCGTCCGCGCGCTGCTCCTGGTTGCGGTCCTGGGCAGCGCAACGGCCTTCGCGGTGATGCTCTGGCGGATCTTCATGGCCGCCTGAGCCAGTTCCACCTGAACGGGGGCAGAAAGCCTCAGCGCGGCGTCAGGTTTTCGGTCCCGATGGCGCTGCTGCCGACCAGGGTCCACTGGCCAGACATGCCGCCATCAGGGGCGACCTCGTAGATACTCATGCCCGGACGGTCCCCGACGACGAAGCCGACGGAGAAGATGGGGCCGACGGACATGGCGTAGCCCTCCACCTGTGCCTGTCCGATCTGCCAGCGCACCCGCCAGGAGGCGAGGCCGACCTGCTGGATGGTCATCATCCCCGTGTAGGTGGAGCCGTCCGGATTAGTGCCGTTCACCTCGTAGTTGCCGTTCCGCTGGGCCTTGGCCGGAGGGGCGAGACCGGCGAGGAGCAGCAGCCCGAGGGCTGGGGCAAGGAGCGCGGAACGGAGGGAGGGCGCGAGGCGCTTCATCGGGAATCCCGTGGTTTTCAAGGCAGCCGCGCCTCTTAGACCTCCTGCGCCGCTCATTCCACTATCGCCACACGGAGCGCGTTGGTGGTGCCGGGAGTGCCGAAGGGCACGCCGGCGACGACCACCACCTCATCTCCGCGCGTAGCGAAGCCCTCGGTAGCGGCGGCGCGAAGGCCCTTGGCGACCATGTCGGACATGCTCGCGGGCTCCTTGCCCGGCACGGGATGCACGCCCCAGACGAGGGCCAGGCGGCGGGCGGTCTCCTCACTGGCAGTCAGGCCGATGATCGGCGGCGTCGGGCGTTCGCGCGCGACGCGCAGCACGGTGCTCCCCGTCGAGGTGAAGCAGGCGATGGCCTCGGCCTCGATCGTGGTGGCCACCTGGCGGGCGGCGGCGGCGATGGCGTCGGAGGAGGTGTGGCGCGGCTCGGGGCGGGCGGCGTCGGTCATGGAGCGCCAGCCCGGGTCCTGCTCGGTGCGGGCGATGATGCGGTCCATGATGTTCACGGCCTCATACGGATATTGGCCGGCGGCGGTCTCGGCCGAGAGCATGACGGCGTCGGCGCCGTCGAAGACCGCCGTGGCCACGTCGCTCGCCTCGGCGCGAGTGGGCGTGGGGGCGTTGATCATGCTCTCGAGCATCTGCGTCGCGACCACGACGGGAATGCCGCGGGTCCGGGCGCCGCGGATGATGCGCTTCTGGATGAGCGGCACCTCCTCGGGCGGGCATTCCACGCCGAGGTCACCGCGGGCGACCATGACGGCGTCGGCGAGGTCCAGGATCTCGTCCATGTGCTCGACGGCCTGAGGCTTCTCCATCTTCACCATGATCCAGGCGCGGCCGGCGGCGATCTCCTTCGCCTCCGCCACGTCCTCGGGGCGCTGGACGAAGGAGAGGCCGATGAACTCGACGCCCTGCTCCAGCACGAAGGCGAGGTCGGCGCGGTCTTTCTCGGTCAGCGCGGGGATGGGAAGCGCCACGTCGGGCACGTTCACGCCCTTCCGGTCGGAGAGGGCGCCACCGACGAGCACCTCGGTCTCCAGGTGGTCTTCCCGCTGGCGGGTGACGCCGAGGCGGAGCTTGCCATCGTCGAGCAACAGGCTGGTGCCGATGCGGGCGGCGGAGATGATCTCTGGGTGGGGGAGCTGGACGCGGCGGACGTCGCCCGGGACGGGGGAGAGGTCGAGGCGGAAGGGCTGCCCGGGCTGGAGCTGCACGCGCCCGCCCGCGAACTTGCCGACGCGGAGCTTCGGCCCTTGCACGTCCGCAAGGATGCCGATGGGGCGCCCGGTGCGGCGCTCGAGGTCGCGGATGGTCGCGATACGAGCCGCGTGGTCGTCATGCGAGCCGTGGGAGAAGTTGAGGCGAAAGATGTCGGCACCGGCACGGAAGAGGCGCTCGATCACCTCCGGGCTGCTGCTGGCCGGGCCGAGGGTCGCGATCATCTTCGTGCGGCGGCGGCGGCGGATGGCGATCTTGGGGGCCAAGCGGGGCGCTCCTGCGATGGCGGCAGTCGGGAGAAGGGTGTCGGGGGCGACCTCCATGATGCGGGCCACCTCCTCCACCCGTTCTGGGGGAATGCGACGCCACTGCGAAACGGCGGCGGTGGAGATGCCGAGGCCGGCGGCGATGCGGGTGACCGCACCGCGCCGGGCAAGAAGGGCTTCGAGAGCTTGGTCGCGCATGCGAATAAGTTAGTGATGTTAAGTTGGATGCGCGAGGGGGTGGGCGACCTTAGTTTTGTTAAGTATTTAGGATGGTGGATCTGCCTGAGCATTGGGAGCCGAAGGAAGGATACCTCGGCTCCCAAGCTCCTTCTTCAGGCGGCCGGTGCGCTCAGCCGACGCTTGCGCGCCATGGCCAAGCCGAGGAGCCCCAGGCCGAAGAGCGCCATCGAGGCGGGTTCCGGCACGGCGACCGGGCCGATGCTGCCGAAGGCGATGTCGCTGACCGCATTCGGCCCGAAACCACCGAGGAAGGTGGCCCCGCCGGTGGCGAGATTGATCGTGTAGAGGCCGGTTCCACCGGTCAGGCTGGTGAGCGAGACGAGAGCCAGGCCGGAGAGGCCGTCTATGTCAAAACCGATGCCACTGGAGGAGAAGCTGAGGCCAAGCGAGCCGATGGTGGTGAGTGTGCCGTTGTTCGGCGGGTTCTGAAGGACCAGGGAACCCGTCGCCGCGTCGATGCCGTAGAGCGTCGTGGCAGTGACCGTGCCCGGCACCTGGTTCGTGTAGGCGACCGCCGTCATGTTGGGGTTGGCGCCGGCATTGGCATCGCCTGTCGCGTAGGCGAGCGTCCCGTCGATGGTGGTGGTCCCGGTCGTCGGGTTCACGCGCAGGTTCTGGTCGGTCGCGGTGACGACGCGGATCGCGTCGGGCACCGGGTTGAAGGCCATGCCGAAGTCGAGGTCGCCGCTGTTCACGGGAATGCCGGGCCCCGCCACCCGCGTCGCTGCCCCGCTGGTGGTGTCGATGGTGAAGAGGCCACCGGACTGGCCGATCGCGTAGAGCTGCCCGTTGGAAGGGCGCACATCGATGCCGCGGATCGCCTCGCCGTTCAGGCCGGTGACGCTCAGCGTTGAGGTGACGGTGGAAGGGGCGGCCGAATCGAAGCCGATGAGGGTGTTCGACCCGGCCAGGCCAGTGATCGGCGCGGCGATGGCGGTGGATCCAGTGGCGGCCAGTACGAGGAAGGATCCAAGGGCCAGCGCCTTCCGGAAGGAGGGCGCCCGGACAGAGTGCTTGAGTGTCGGAGGATGCATGGTGGTGCCTCTCGGTTGTCGGCAACCGGGTTCGGCCCAGGCTGCTCGGGAGAGCTTTCAGCAAACATCATGCCCTAAATTAAAAAATTGTAATTGCTATAGATAATTGCTCCCTTTTTGCAGGCTGTTAATTTTCTTGACAACTGGGAGAATATAAGGTGCGCAACCGTTATATCCGGATGCAACACGACTTTATCAAATTTCAGCCTGATTAATGGCTTGCTGAAGGGTGGTGCGGAGAATTTTTCGGGTTTGTTTGTTGAGCATCATCCCGCGCAGCGAAAATCTGGCGGGAAAGGGGCACGGTTTTGCAGGCTGCTTTTTGTGCCCGCGAGATTGCGGCACGTTCATCTCCTGGCCGGGCGGAACCCCCGCACGTGGATCGGAAAGCGATCGTCCGTGCAGGGTCGCTCCCAGCCGGAATGGCCCCACGCGGCAACTTGGCTCAAGGACGGGCTGCGGCGGGCGCCCCTGCGATAATGACGGCACGGAAGTCGTTCACGTTGGTCAGGGTCGGGCCGGTGATGATGAGGTCATCCAGGCCGGCAAAGACGTCGTGGCTGCGATGGGCGAGGAGCGCCGCGCGGGGATCGACGCCAGCGGCGGCGCTGCGGGCGAGGGTGTCGGGGCCGGCGATGGCGCCCGCGTTGCTCTCGGATCCGTCGATCCCGTCCGTGTCGGCCATGAGGGACCAGATGCCGGGATGGCCGGCGAGCGCCACGGCGAAGCCGAGCAGGCACTCGCCGTTGCGGCCACCGGCGCCCTTCGCCTCGCCGAGGGTGACAGTGGTTTCCCCGCCGGAGAGGAGGACGGCCGGGGCACGCAGCGGGTGGCCGTGGGCCGCGACGGAGCGGGCGATGCCGGCGAGAAGGGTGCCGGCCTCGCGCGCCTCGCCTTCCAACGCATCGCCGAGGATGAGGGGCGTGAGGCCCAGCGCCTCCGCTTCCTTCGCGGCGGCTTGGAGAGCCATGAGGGGGGTGGCGATGAGGTGGTACTCGGCGTGGGCGAGGCGGGGGTCACCGGGCTTGGGGGTTTCCTCGGCGGCGGCGTCCAGATGGGCGCGCACGTGGTCGGGGAGGGGGATGGCGTAGCGGGCGACGATCTCGCGCGCCTCGGCGAAGCTGGTGGGGTCGGGCACGGTGGGGCCCGAGGCGATGGCGGCGGGGTCGTCTCCGGGTACGTCGGAGATGGCGAGCGTCACCACCCGGGCGGGGTGGGCTGCGGCGGCGAGGCGGCCGCCCTTGATGGCCGAGAGGTGGCGGCGGACGGCGTTCATCTCGTTGATCGTGGCGCCGCAGGAGAGCAGGGCGCGGTTGACGGCCTGCTTGTCGGCCAGCGTCAGACCGGGGGCGGCTAGCGGCATGAGGGCGGAGCCGCCGCCGGAGATGAGGGCGAGGACGAGGTCGTTTTCGGTCAGGCCCTGCACCATGGCCAGGATGCGGGCCGCGGCGGCCTCCCCGGCGGCGTCGGGGACGGGGTGGGAGGCCTCGACCACCTCGATACGGTCGTTCTCGCCGCGGCCGGTGCGGATGCCATGGCCGTAGCGGGTGATGACGAGGCCGGTGAGGGGGATGCGGGGCCAGGCGGCCTCCACCGCCGCGGCCATGACGGCGGCGGACTTGCCGGCACCGACGACGATAACCCGGCCGCCGGAGCCGAGGGCGGGCGGCTCGGGCAGGTGGGCGGCCAGGACCACCCGCGGGTCGGCGCTGGCGATGGCGGCGTCCAGCAGGCGGCGGAGGGCGGCACGGGCCGTCGTGTCGTCCAGCTTCCCGGGTTGCGCGTCCATGCTCTCTCTCCTGGCGTCGGCGGCATCTTCACCGGGCGGGCGGTGCGGGCAAGCCCGCCGGGTGAAATGGCGCGCGGGGTTGCCGCGGGGGCGGGGCTGTGGAATGCGCTGGGGGAAGCGGCCCGGCCGCGGCGAACAGGAAGAGGAAGGCCCAGGAACCATGCGACGCCACCGGATCGCCGCCATTCCCGCCGACGGCATCGGCAAGGAGGTCATCCCCGCCGGGTTGCGCGTGCTGGAGGCGCTGGCGCGACGGGACGGCGGCTTCGCCTTCGATGTCGAGACGCTGCCCTGGGGGAGCGATTACTACCGCCAGACCGGCGCGATGATGCCCGAGGACGGGCTGGAGACGCTGCGCGGCTTCGACGCGATCTATTTCGGCGCGGTCGGTGACCCGGACCTGCCGGACAGCATCACGCTCTGGGGTCTGCGCCTGAAGATCTGCCAGGGCTTCGACCAGTACGCGAATATCCGCCCAACGCGGGTGCTGCCGGGGCTGACCAGCCCGCTGCGCGCGGTTGAGCCGGGTGACATCGACTGGGTGATCGTGCGGGAGAATTCCGAGGGCGAGTATGCCGGCCATGGCGGCCGCGCCCATCGCGGGCATCCGGAGGAGGTTGCGACCGAGACCTCCATCTTCACCCGCGCGGGGGTGGAGCGGATCATGCGCGTGGCCTTCGACATAGCGCGCGCGCGGCCGCGGAAGCTGCTGACGGTGGTGACGAAGTCCAACGCGCAGCGGCACGGCATGGTCATGTGGGACGACATCGCGGCCGAGGTCGCGAAGAACTACCCGGACGTGACCGTGGAGAAGGAGCTGGTGGACGCGATGGCCGCGCGCATGGTGCGCAAGCCCGCGAGCATCGATACGGTGGTGGCGACTAACCTCCATGCCGATATCCTCTCGGACCTCGCGGGAGCGGTGGCGGGCTCGCTCGGCGTGGCGCCGACGGCGAATCTCGATCCCTCGCGCCGTGCACCCTCGATGTTCGAGCCGATCCACGGCTCGGCTTTCGACATCATGGGCAAGGGGATCGCGAATCCCGTCGCGACCTTCTGGACGGGGGCGATGATGCTCGAGCACCTCGGGGAGCCCACGGCGGCGGCGGCGCTGATGACGGCGGTGGAGCGGGTTTGCGCGGATGGCGTGTTCACGGCTGATCTCGGTGGCACGGCGGATACGGAGACGGTGACGCGGGCGGTGATCGCGGCGATCGAGGGCGCGAACAAGGCGGGGTGATCGGGCGAGAGGTGGGCTGACGCCCGGCGCGGGGCAGTCCACACTCCTGGGAAACGACACCCGGGAGTGACCATGTCCAAGCTGCCCCGCCGCGCGATCCTTGCGGCACCGCTGGTGCTGGCGGCGCCGGCCGTCCGCGCGCAGGCCCAGGCGTTTCCGAATCGACCCATCACGGTCACCGTGCCCTTCACGGCGGGCGGGCCGACCGATGTCATTTCGCGCCTCGTGGCGGAGGGGATGGCGAAGGACCTCGGCCAAACCGTGGTGGTGGAGAACGTGACGGGGGCGGGGGGCACGATCGCGGCGGCACGCGTCGCGCAGGCGCGGCCGGACGGCTACACGCTGCTTTCGCACCACATCGGGCACGCGACGAGCGCGACCTTGTACCGTTCGCTGTCCTATGACGTGGAGAAATCTTTCGCGCCGCTCGGCCTCGTCTCGGACGCCGCGATGACGATCGTGGCACGTCCGGATTTCCCGGCGAATGACCTTGCGGGCTTCATGGCGGAGGTGAAGCGGCAGGGTGACAAGCTGAACCTCGCGCATTCGGGGCTGGGGGGTGCCAACCAGCTCTGCGGGATGCTCATCCAGCACGCGGCGGGGACTGCGCTGACGACGGTGGTGTTCCGCGGCTCCGCGCCCGTGCTGACCGAGATGATGGCCGGGCGCATCGACGTGTTCTGCGACCAGGCAACGAACACGGCGCCCTTCATCCGCGACAACCGCATCAAGAGCTATGCCGTGACGCTCGACCGCCGGGCGGAGGGGCTGGACCTGCCGACGACGGCAGAGGCCGGGCAACCGGCGATCGCGATGAGCACCTGGCACGGCCTCTACGCGCCGGCCGGCACGCCGGAGCCGGTGCAGGAGCGGCTTTCCGCCGCGATCCGCGCAGCGCTGCGGGAGGAGCGGCTGAAGCAGCGCTTCGCGGAGCTGGTGACGGAGGTGGCGACGCCCGAGCAGGCGACACCCGCCTTCCACCGACAGCACCTGGCGGCGGAGGTTGCGCGGTGGCGGCCGATCATCCAGGCGGCGAACGTCTATGCCGACTGAGGCGCCGCCGCTCACGGGCGGCTGCCACTGCGGCGCCGTGCGCTACGAGGTGCGGGGCGCGCCCTTTCACCGGACGATCTGCCACTGCGCGGATTGCCGGCGGGCGGCGGGGGCGCCGATGGTTGCCTGGATCAGCGTGGCGCCGGAGGGGTTCCGCGTGGTGGCCGGCGAGATGCGGCTCTACACCTCCAGCTCGCGGGCCGAACGTGGCTTCTGCGGAGATTGCGGCACGGCGCTGACCTATGCCGCGCATGAATCGCCGGGCGAGATCGACGTGACGACCGCTAGTCTGGACGACCCGGCGCTGATGCCGCCGGAGGATCATGTGCAGTTCGCCTCGCACCTGCCCTGGGTGACGCCAGGGGACGGATTGCCGAGGTTCCGCGGGAGCCGGGCGGAGGGCCAGCGGGAGAGGTAGCGCGAGCGCGGCCGCGTCCCCATTTCGGTGCGGAACGAGGAGGTTCCGGCATGACCGAGATCGACGACAAGACGCGCACGGAGCTTGAGGCCGCGGCCTTCCGTCGGCTGGTACAGCATCTGCGCGAGCGAACCGACGTGCAGAACATCGACCTGATGAACCTTGCTGGATTTTGCCGGAACTGTCTGAGCCGCTGGTACCGCGAGGCGGCCGAGGGGCAGGGGATCGCGCTGCCCGATCCGGAGGCGCGGGAGATCGTTTACGGCATGCCCTACAAGGAGTGGCAGGCGAAGCACCAGCGCGAGGCCACGGCCGAGCAGAAGGCGGGTTTTGCCGCGGCCAATCCGGGGCACTGAGCGCGCGTGACAGCGGTGATCGCGAGCCTGACGCTGCCCTTCGATCAGGTCTTTGAACGCGGGTTCCGTGGGCCGCTCATTAAAGGGCTGCTCGGTGCCGTGCTGGCGTTGGCGGGACTCATCTGGCTGTCCTCCTGGGGCGTGGCGGCGCTGGCGGGCGGGACGGGGTGGCTGGCCACGGCCGCGGAGGTGCTGGGCGGCGTGGCCGCGCTGTTCGCCGCCTTCTGGCTCTTCGTGCCCTTCGCGCTGGCCATCGCCGGGCTGTTCCTCGACGAGACGGCGGAGGCGGTGGAGCGGCGGCACTATCCAGGGCTGCCGCCGCCGCGCGGGGCCTCGCTCGCGGCTCAGGGCGTTTTCAATGTGACGCTGGCGCTGAAGGTGCTCGCGCTGAACATCGTGCTGTTGCCGCTTGCGCTGCTGGTGCCGTTCGTGGGCGGCGTGCTGCTCTGGCTCGTGGCGGCGATCTCGCTCGGGCACGGGCTCTTCGAGGGGGTAGCGCAGCGGCGATTGACAGTCGCGCAGGCGCGGGTGCTGCGGAAGCGGCGCGAGTTCTCGGTCTTTGCGGTGGGTGCCGTGATGGCGGGGCTGGCGGTGGTGCCCTTCGCGAACCTGCTCGTGCCGGTGCTCGGGACGGCGGCGATGACGCATCTGCTGCACCGGGGGGCGGACGGTCCCGTGGCCTGAGGGCCACGCCGTTCCCGAAGGGTTCCCTTCACGCGCCGCAGGGCATTGAGGCGGGCAGGGCGGAAGGGGTAAGACCCCCGGCTCCACCCGGGGGGGTGGTGGATCGGCGGATGCCCGGGACACCGTCGGCAGCCCCGCGCGGGCTCGCGACCGAACCCCCTATCGCCTTCCGACCAGAAGCACCGAGAGATCCATGTCCGACGTACCCTTCGACATCGACGATGAGGCTGCCGCGAGCCGTGAGAGGCAGAAGGCTGATCCGGACCCCGATGTGGGCGGCATCGCGGCCGACCGGCTGCGCTCGATCATCGAGCGGGTGGAGCGGCTGGAAGAGGAGCGCAAGGCGCTCGCCGACGACATCAAGGACATCTTCATGGAGGGCAAGAGCGCCGGCTTCGACGTGAAGGTGATCCGCCAGATCATCCGCATCCGGAAGCAGGAGCCGGCCGAGGTGGAGGAGCAGGAGACGCTGCTCGACCTCTACCGCCGCGCGTTGGGGATGTGATGCGCTGGGGCGCCGGTCTGGGCGTTCCACGCTGGTGACTTCCGGAGGAGGAAGACGGAACTCTCCCTCCTCCGGCCCCCACCATCATCTTTTTCTTCAGGTTTGAGATGCTTCGCGGCTGGTGCGCCTCAGGTGATGCGTCCGAGGCGACGGCACGTTCAGGAAGGTTCCGCGACAGCGGGATGGAGGTCCAGGGGCCTCAGGCCCTTGGCGGGTGAGGTTCGGAGAGGGCGGAGCCCTCTCCGGCGCCGGCCCATCAGGAATAGAGCCCCGCGATATCCGCGGCGTGGCGCTCCAGCACGATGCGGCGCTTCACCTTCATCGTGGGGGTGAGCATACCGTTCTCGACGGTGAACGGCTCGACGACCGCCCATTTGCGCACGCGCTCGATGCCCGAGAGTTTGCCGTTGATCCGCTGGATGGCGCGCTCGGCGGCGTCGGGGGCGGCGTTCTCGGCGGGAACGACGAGGGCGACGATGCTCGGACGGCCCTCGCCGGCGATGACGGCCTGGGCGATCTCGGGCTCCGCCATCAGCAGGCCCTCGATGCGCGCGGGGCTGACCATGTCGCCGCCGAGGGTCTTGATGAAGTCCCGCTTGCGGTCGGTGATGGTCAGGCGGCCGGTCTCGTCGATGGTGCCGACATCGCCCGTGTGGAGCCAGGGCTCGCTCTCGCCGGGCGGCACGGCGAGGGTGCGGGCGGTGGAGGCGGGGTCGCCCCAGTAGCCGTCCATGACGAGGCCGCCGCGGACGAGCAGCTCGCCGTCCTCTGCGATGCGGGCCTCGACGCCCGTGACGGGCAGGCCGACGGTGCGGCGGCGGTTCTCCCAGGGAAGGTTGACGGCGATGACGGGGCCGGCCTCGGTCTGGCCGTAGCCCTGCAGCACGTTGATGCCGAGGGCGAGGAAGAAGCCCGAGAGGTCCGGGTCCAGCCGCGCGCCGCCGGAGACGATGGCGACGAGGCGCTTGCCGAAGCGGGCGCGGATCTTGGCGCGGACGAGGCGGTCCAGCACGGCGTCCTGCAAGCGTTCAAGGATGTTGAGCGGCGGGCCATCCATCTTGCGCAGGCCAAGGGCGATGGTGCGCTCGAAGAGGGCGCGCTTGAAGGGTTTCTCCTTCTCCAGCCCCGCGAGGATGCGGCCGCGCAGCACCTCGAAGAGTCGGGGGACGGCGGTGACGAGGGCGGGCTGGATCTCCTGGAACTCGGCGGCGATACGGTCCGCCCCGCGGGAGAAGACGATCTCGATCCCGTAGGAGGGGAGGAGGGAGCCGCCGACCGTGTGCTCGTAGGCGTGGGAGAGGGGCAGGAAGGACAGGTAGCAGGCACCGGACCATTCGAGGCCGAGCTGCTGGATGAGCGGCAGGACACCCTTGCGGTTGGCGAGCATGGCGCGATGGGGGAGCATGACGCCCTTGGGCGCGCCGCCGGTGCCGGAGGTGTAGATCAGGCAGGCGAGGCGGCCTTCCGGGATGTGCTGCACCTCCGCAACCAGCATCGCCAGATCGCCGGGATCGGCCGAAAGGGCGGCCCAGGAGACGGTGTCGGGCGCCTCCTCCATGCAGATGAGGAGGTCGAGGCCGCCGGACCCCGCGGCCTCGCGCAGGCGCGCGGCGAGGCGGGCGGAGGAGACGATGGCGGCCCGCGCGCCGCTGTCGCGCAGGATGTGGGCGTGGTCGGCCACCGTGTTGGTCGTGTAGGTCGGTACCGTCACTGCACCGATCGCCATGATGGCGGTGTCGGCGATGAGAAATTCCGGTCGGCTGTCGCTGACCAGGGCCACGCGGTCCCCGGGCGAGACGCCGCGGGCGCGGAGGCCGGCGGCGATGCTGGCGACCGCGAGGGCAAAGTCGCGCCAGGTCGTGCTCCGCCACGCGCCGCCGGACCAGTGGCGGATCATCGGGCGGGTGGGGTTGCGGGCGGCCAGGCCCAGCATCATCCCGGGCAGGCTGGTCCAGGCGGGCGCTTCCTGAATCGTCTCTCTCCTGGTGTCGTGCTTGGGGCCTCGACGTGCCGTGGCCTTGGCTCGCACGGCCCGGGGCATATATCGGCAGGGAACACATCGAATCCACAAGGCGCCCCGTCCGAATGAAGTCGCATCCGTCCGTTTTCCCCGGCGACCCCCCTCTGCGCGACACGGAGGCCCGCCTGGGGGCGGCGCCCATGGCCGAGGCCCTGCCGGAATGGGACCTGCGCGACCTCTATGAGCGCCCGGACGACCCGCGGCTGGTGGCGGACCTCGAGGAGGCGGAGCGGGCGGCCCGCGCCTTCGAGGCAGCCCATGCCGGGCGGCTCGGCTCGCTTTCCGGGGATGCACTGGAGGCGGCGCTGCGCGAGTACGAGCGGCTGGAGGAGGTGCTGGGGCGGGTGATGTCCTACGCCCAGCTCCTGTTCAGCGCGGACGCCCAGGATGCCGGGAACGGGCGCTTTTACCAGACGATGCAGGAGCGGGTGACGGTCATCGGCAGCCACCTGCTGTTCTTCACGCTGGAGCTGAACCGGCTGGACGATGCCTTCCTGGAGGGGCGGATGGCCGGTTCCCGGGCGCTGGCGCGCTGGCGGCCCTGGCTGCGGGACCTTCGCGTGTTCCGTCCGCACCAGCTTTCCGACGAAGCGGAGAAGCTGCTGCACGAGAAGGAGGTGACCGGGCGATCCGCCTGGAACCGGCTTTTCGACGAGACGATCGCGCATATGCGGGTGCCGGTGACGCGGGCCGGGCGCGAGGAAGAGCTGACGGTATCGGCGGCGCTGAACCTTCTTTCGGACGGCGACCGCGGCGTGCGCGAGGCGGCGGCGGCGGGGATTTCGAAGGCCTTCGGGGATAATATCCGGCTCTTCTCCCTCATCACGAACACGCTCGCCAAGGACAAGGAGATCGTGGACGGCTGGCGGAACTATCCGCGGCCGGGCACCTCGCGCAACCGCGCGAACATGGTCGAGGACGAGGTGGTGGACGCCCTCGTCGGCGCCGTGGTGGAGAGCTTCCCGCGGCTGTCGCACCGCTACTATGCCATGAAGGCGAAGTGGCTCGGCCTTGAGAAGATGAAGCACTGGGACCGCAACGCGCCGCTGCCGGGGGATGTGGACCGCAACATCCCCTGGTCCGCGGCGCGTGACCAGGTGCTGAGGGCCTATGCCGCCTTTAGCCCGGATCTGGCGGAGATGGGGCGGGACTTTTTCGAGAAGCCCTGGATCGACGCGGCGCTGCGGCCGGGCAAGGCCTCGGGCGCCTTCGCCCACCCAACGGTGCCCTCGGCCCATCCCTATCTGCTGCTGAACTACCACGGGAAGTCGCGGGACGTGATGACACTGGCTCATGAGCTGGGCCACGGCGTGCACCAGCGGCTCGCGGCCAAGCAGGGCTACCTCATGTCCGGCACGCCGCTGACGCTGGCGGAGACGGCGAGCGTGTTCGGGGAGATGTTGACCTTCCGCGCCATGCTGGACGCGGAGAAGGATCCCGCGCGGCGGCGGCTGATGCTCGCCTCCAAGGTGGAGGACATGCTGAACACGGTGGTGCGGCAGATTGCCTTCTACCGCTTCGAAACGCTGGTGCATGACGAGCGCCGCGATGGCGAGGTTTCCTCGGAGCGGCTGGCCGAGATCTGGATGTCGGTGCAGCACGAGAGCCTCGGGCCGGCCTTCGACTTCACACCGGATTACGGCGTCTACTGGTCCTACATCCCGCATTTCGTGCACACGCCCTTTTACGTCTACGCCTATGCCTTCGGGGACTGCTTGGTGAACGCGCTCTATGGCGTTTACCAGGACGGGAAGGTGCCGGACTTCGCGCGGAAGTATCTCGACCTGCTGCGCGCGGGCGGCACGCTGCGGCACAAGGAGTTGCTGGCGCCCTTCGGGTTGGATGCCTCTGACCCCGCCTTCTGGAAGCGAGGGCTCGACGTGATAGCGGGCTTCATCGATGAGCTTGAGCGCGCCGATGGCTGATAACCGCGAGAACACGCTGTTCGGCGAAATCCGCCGGATGGCCCGCACCTCGGGTGCGGTGGGCGGCATTGCGGCGCGTGTGGCGGGAGAGCGGTTCCTCGGCATCAAGACCGACAAGTCCGCCCATGCGGAGGACCTGAAGTCGATCCTTGGCGGCCTGAAGGGGCCGCTGATGAAGGTGGCGCAGTTCCTCTCGACCGTGCCGAACGCGCTGCCGGAGGAGTACGCCCAGCAGTTGGCTTCCCTGCAGGCGAATGCGCCGCCGATGGGCTGGGCCTTCGTGCGGCGGCGGATGGGCACGGAGCTTGGGCCGGCCTGGGAGACGAAGTTCCGAGAGTTCGAGCGCGAGGCGGCGGCCGCGGCCTCGCTCGGGCAGGTGCACCGGGCGACGCTGCCGGACGGGCGCCGCGTGGCCTGCAAGCTGCAGTATCCGGACATGCCGAGCGTGGTGGAGGCCGATCTTCGCCAGCTGCGGATGGCGATGGGCCTCTACGCGCGGATGGACAACACCATCCAGCACGACGAGGTTTATGACGAGCTGCGCGACCGGCTGCGCGAGGAGTTGGACTACGAGCGCGAGGCCGCGCAGATGGCCATGTACCGCATCATGCTGCGCGACACGCCGAGCGTGCACGTGCCGACGCCCGTGCGCGAGCTGACGACGAAGCGCCTGCTGACGATGAGCTGGCTGGACGGGCGCTCCATCCTCACGCGGCTGGAGGAGAATCCGTCGCTGGAGGAGCGGAACGCCTATGCCTCCGCGCTCTTCCACGCCTGGTACGTGCCGCTCTACCGCTACGGCGTGATCCATGGCGACCCGCATCTAGGGAACTACCAGGTGCGGCCGGACGAGGGCGGGATCAACCTGCTCGACTTTGGGGCCATCCGCGTCTTCCCGCCACGCTTCATCACCGGGACGCTTGCCCTGTACGAGGCGGTGCGGGACGGGGACAACGACAAGGCCGCGCACGCCTTCGAGCTATGGGGCTTCAAGGACCTCAAGCGCGAGACGATGGAGGTGCTGCTGCGCTGGGCACGCTTCCTCTACGAGCCGCTGCTGCAGGACCGGGTGCGCCCCGTGCAGGAGACGAATGACCCCCAGTACGGCCGCAAGGTGGCCGAGGAGGTCCATGCGGGGCTCAAGCGCGTGGGCGGTGTGCGCCCTCCGCGGGAGTTCGTGCTGATGGACCGCGCGGCCGTGGGGCTGGGCAGCGTGTTCCTGCGGCTGCGCGCCGAGATGAACTGGCACGACATGTTCCACAAGCTGATCGACGATTACCGCGAGGCGGATCTCGCCGCTCGACAGGCGGCGGCTCTGGCGGATGCGGGGGTGCCGGCGGCGGCCTCGACCTCGGGGTGAGCGTGGGCGGGAGCGGGCGCATTGAGGGCGTCCGCTCCGCTGATGACCTGCGGGCGGCGGCCGGGCTGATGGCGGCCTATGGCGCCTCGCTCGGGGTCGATCTTTCCTTCCAAGACTTCGGGGCGGAACTGGCGGCGCTGCCGGGAAAGTATGCGCCGCCCCGTGGCGTCATCCTTCTCGCCCGCGGCGGGACTGGGGAGGCGCTGGGCTGCGTTGCCCTGCGGCCGATGGCCGCGCCGGAGCTTGGCGAGATGAAGCGGCTCTTTGTCGCGCCGGAAGGGCGGGGCATGGGGCTCGGGCGCGCCCTGGTGGAGGCGGCGCTGCGGAAGGCCGGGCGGATGGGCTACGCGGGCGTGCGGCTGGACACGCTGCCCTTCATGACTGAGGCGATCACCCTTTATCGCCGCTGCGGCTTCCAGCCGGTGGAGCCCTATTACGAGACGCCGGTGGCGGGGACGATCTTTCTCGGGCGCAGCCTCAGCCCGGGGTGAGCGTCTCCACGAGGTTCATGCGCGGGGCAGTGCGGAGGTCCCGGCGCATGGTCGCCTCGTCGGTCCAGCGCATCTCGGCGGGCAGGCGGATCACCTCGCAGCGGAGGGTCACGGAGCGCTCGCGGAAGGGCCAGGGGCTGAGGGACCACTGCGCCGCGCCGCGCTTCGCGAGGGTGAGAGGGGCGAAGCTTCCGTCCTCCATCGGCGCCTCTCCGGCCGGGCCGGGGTGGGCGAAGCAGACGGCTAGGGAGATGGCGTCGGCCACTGCGACGAGAGCGGCGTTGCGGTCCACCCTCTCGGGCGGGGCTGCCAGGGCCTCGGCCCAGGTGCGCTGCAGGGCACCCTGTTCCTCGAGGTAGCGGGCGGCGGCGGCTTTGTCCTCCGCGGTGTCGCGCGCGGGGTTGGCGTAGCGCGTGTAGATGAGCGTGCCGTGGCGCGAGATGAGCAGCGCAGGCCAGAGGCCCCAGGCGGCGCGGGCCAACTCGACCGCCGCCGCCCAGCGGGGCGCGTGGGTGGCCGGGCCGAAATCGGTGAACTGATGGGGCCGGCCCTTCTCTGGGTCGATGCTGGGCGCAGCCTCCCAGGCCATCCAGGCAAGGTCGTGCTGCCCGGCGGCGAGGACGACCTCGGCGATTGGATCGGGGCGGGCGAATCCAGGGGCACCCCAGGCCGCCATCATCTGGCCCGCGAGCAGCGCGTGGGCGGGCTGGGGGATGAAGAGGCGTGTGGCCCCGGGGGCGTCGCGGAAGATCATGGCGGCCTCGCGCAGGGTCGTCGGCGATAGTGAGCACCGGCGGCCGTGCCGGTCCAGCCCAGCGTGTTACGGCCGCCGCAATCGATTGTGGTCGGGTGGGCAACGAGCGCCGGGGCGGGCTTGCGCCTTTCTCGCCATCCCGCAATGTTGCGGACACAAGTGTCGACGGGATTGTGAAGATGCGGCTTGCCGTTCTGAAGGAGCGCCGGGCGGACGAGGCCCGCGTGGCCGCGGTTCCGGAGACCGTGCGGAAATTCATCGCGCTCGGGCTGACGGTGGCGGTGGAGAGGGGCGCGGGCCTTTCCGCGGGCGTACCCGACGCGGCCTATGCGGAGGCAGGGGCTGAGGTGGCGCCGGACGCCGCCGCCGCGCTGGCCGGGGCCGGGATCGTGCTGAAGGTGCGCGCGCCACTCGCCGCCGGGGAGGGCGAGCTGGACGAGCTGGCGCTGATCCCGCGCGGCGCGCTGCTGATCGGCACGCTGGGCGCGGACAAGGACGCGGCGGGCCGGTATGCGGCGGCGGGCGTTGATGCGGCGGCGATGGAGATGCTGCCGCGCATCACGCGGGCTCAGAGCATGGACGTGCTCTCCTCCCAGGCGAACCTCGCGGGGTATCGCGCGGTGGTGGAGGCCGCAGGGGCCTTCGACCGCGGCTTCCCGATGCTGATGACGGCGGCCGGCACCATCCCGGCGGCGAATGTCATCGTGATGGGCGCAGGTGTCGCGGGGCTGCAGGCGATCGCGACGGCCCGGCGCCTCGGTGGGCGGGTTTCCGCGACCGACGTGCGGCCGGCGGCGAAGGAGGAGATCAAGTCGCTCGGCGCGAGCTTCGTTGGCTACGAGGACGAGGAGAGCCGCGCGGCCCAGACCGCCGGCGGCTATGCGAAGCCGATGAGCGCGGAATTCCTGGCAAAGCAGGCCGAGGTGGTCGCGGGCGCCATCGGTAAGATGGACATCGTGGTCTGCACGGCGCTCGTTCAAGGCCGGAAGGCGCCGATCCTCGTGACGGAAGCCATGGTGGCCTCGATGAAGCCGGGTTCGGTGATCGTGGACATCGCCTCCGATGCCGGCGGCAACTGCGCCGTGACGAAGCCGGGCGAGATGGTGGTGACGCCCAACGGGGTGAAGGTGCTGGGCTACCGCAACTGGCCTGCGCGCATCCCGGCGGCGGCCAGCAATCTCTACGCGCGCAACCTGCTGACCTTCCTGACGACCTTCTGGGACAAGGACGCCTCCGCGCCGAAGCTGCCGGCCGAGGATGAGCTTGTGCGCGGCGTGATGCTGACCCGGGGCGGGCAGGTCGTTCACGCCAACTTCGCGGGCTGAGGGGAGATACGAGATGCACGCCGAGGAACTCGCGATCCGCGCCCAGGCCATGGCCGAGCGCGCCCTTTCCCTCGCCATGGAGGCGCGGGCGGCGGCCAGCGAGGCCATGCCGATGATCGAGCACGGGGCGGCCGCGGCCGAGCCCTTCCTGTTGATGCTGACGATCTTCATGCTCGCCTGCTTCGTCGGCTACCACGTGGTGTGGTCGGTGACGCCGGCCCTGCACTCGCCGCTGATGGGCGTGACCAACGCCATCTCCTCCGTGATCGTGGTGGGCGCGATGCTCGCGACGGGCCTTGGGGAATCCTGGCTGGCCCAGGCCTTCGGCTTCCTGGCCGTGACGCTGGCCGCCGTGAACATCTTTGGCGGCTTCCTAGTGACCCGGCGGATGCTCGCCATGTTCCAGCGAAAGGGCTGAGACGATGGCGCATACGCTCTCGACGCTCGCCTATCTCGTCGCCTCCATCCTGTTCATCCTGGCGCTGAAGGGGCTTTCGCACCCGAGCACCAGCCGCCGCGGCAACATCATGGGCATGGTGGGCATGGGGATCGCGATCGTCGCGACCCTCGCCCAGCCCGGAATGAAGGTGGGCGGGATCGGGCTCATCGTCGCGGGGCTGGCCATCGGCGGCGCAATCGGCGCGGTGGTGGCGAACCGGATCCAGATGACCTCGCTGCCGCAGCTCGTCGCGGCCTTCCACTCGCTGGTCGGCCTGGCCGCGGTCTTCGTGGCGGCCGCCGCGCTCTACGCGCCGCAGAGCTTCGGCATCGGCGTGCCGGGGAACATCCACGGGCAGTCGCTGGTGGAGATGTCGCTGGGGCTGGCCATCGGCGCCATCACCTTCTCGGGCTCGGTGATCGCCTTCGCGAAGCTCGATGGGCGGATGTCGGGCGCGCCGATCCTGTTCAACGGGCAGCACCTCCTGAATGCGGGCCTGGGCATCCTGCTGATCGTGCTGATCGCGGCCTTCGTCTGGACCGGTGGCAACCTCGCACTGTTCTGGCTGATCGCGCTGCTGGCCTTCGGGCTCGGCTTCCTGCTGATTATTCCGATCGGCGGGGCGGACATGCCCGTGGTGGTCTCGATGCTGAACAGCTACTCGGGCTGGGCGGCGGCGGGCATCGGCTTCACCATCGGGAACCTGCTGCTGATCGTGACCGGCGCGCTCGTCGGCGCCTCCGGTGCCATCCTGTCCTACATCATGTGCAAGGGGATGAACCGGTCCATCCTGAACGTGCTGCTCGGTGGCTTCGGGGCGGAAGCGGGCGGCGGGGCGGCCGCCGCTGGCGGAGCGGCGCAGCCCGCGCGGCCCGTGAAGTCCGGTTCGCCGGAGGACGCGGCCTACATCATGAAGAACGCGGGCAAGGTCATCATCGTGCCGGGCTACGGCATGGCGGTGGCCCAGGCGCAGCAGGTGGTGCGGGAGATGGCGGACCTTCTGAAGAAGGAGGGGGCGTCGGTGGAGTACGCCATCCACCCCGTGGCCGGCCGCATGCCCGGCCACATGAACGTTCTGCTGGCCGAGGCGAACGTGCCCTATGACGACGTGCACGAGCTGGAGGAGATCAACCCTGAGTTCGCCGAGGCCGACGTCGCCTATGTGATTGGGGCGAACGACGTGACGAACCCGGCGGCCAAGACCGACAAGGCCTCGCCCATCTATGGGATGCCAATCCTGGAGGTGGAGCGGGCGAAGACAGTGTTCTTCGTCAAGCGCGGCATGGCCAGCGGTTACGCGGGCGTGGAGAACGAGCTGTTCTTTCGTGACAACACGATGATGCTCTTCGGGGACGCGAAGAAGGTGACGCAGCAGATCGTCCAGGCGCTGCAGAAGTAGCGCCGGCGCCGGCGCCGATCGTGGGATGGGCCGGGGAGGGATCCCCGGCCCTTCTCGTTCGTGGGGCTCAGCCGGGTGCGGCGCCGCGGGCAGCCCTGGCGCGGCCGGCCTCGATTGGGGAGCTGTCGGTCGGGGCGTGGAGGGTTGGCGGCGCGAGGCGCTGGGCGACCTCGGCCTCGAGGCTCTCCAGCAGGGCGTCGCGCATGCCGTGGCGGCGCACCGTCTCCGCCGCGTCCAGCAGGTAGGCGGCGGCAGTGCCGTTCTTCCCGCGCGCGCGGGCGAGGGTGTCGGCCACCGTGCCAAGCGGCTTCTCGCCCGCGTAGAGCGGATGGTCGTGCCTCGCGACGAAGGCGAGGGTGCGCACCGGGGCGCCGCTGCCGTCATGGGCGCGGGAGAGGAGGGCGTCGCGCCATTGCGGCTCGTAGAAGCCGCCGCTCATCTCCTGCTGCCAAATCGGCCAGAGATGGTCTTCGACCTTCGGACCCGGCAGATGCACCAGCAGACCCGCGCAGGCGAGGGCCGGAGCCTCCTCGAGCGCGAGGGTGAGGCTTGGCGCGTCGGGTGTGCCGCGGTCCTGGATATCGCTGACGGTGTAGCGGCGGGCGAGGCCGGGCAGGCGGGCAGGGGCGACGATGTCGGGCGCGGCCTCGGCGAACTGCCACATCAGGGCACCGTAGGCGAAGACCCAGAGGCCGAGTCCGGGATCGCGGCCATGAAGGAAGACGAGCATTTCCGCGCGCAGGCGGTACTCGTCGGGCAAGGGCGCCTCACGGCCGGGCTGGAGCGGCGGGACGGCGCGTTCGATCAGGTCGTGCGTCAGCTTGGGCATGGGGTGGTCCGGGATGTCGCGGGCGCAACGCCGGAGCGGGGCGGGGGTTCGCAGGGCCGATCAGGAAGGATTTTGCGGAAACGAGTTGCCGTGCTGCCATGGGCACCCCTCCATGAGGCGAATCCCCATGAAGCGTCGCTCGCTCCTTCTCGGCACGGCTGCCGCCCTTTCCCTGTCGGCCCCTCGGCTGGGATCGGCGCAGGGGGCGCGGGTGCTGCGCTTCATCCCACAGGCGGATCTCTCGACGCTCGATCCGCACTGGAACACCGCTTACGTCACCCGCAATCACGGGTTCATGGTCTTCGACACGCTCTATGGCACCGACGCCAACTACGAGCCGCGGCCGCAGATGGTGGAGGGGCACGCTGTCGAGGAGGACGGGCGGCGCTGGACGCTGACGCTGCGCGAGGGGCTGCTCTGGCATGATGGGACGCCCGTGCTGGCGCGGGACTGCGTCGCCTCCATCCGGCGCTGGGGCAGCCGGGACGGGTTCGGCGGGACGCTGCTGGCCGCGACCGACGAACTCTCCGCCGCAGATGACCGGCGGATCGTCTTCCGGCTGAAGCGGCCCTTCCCCATGCTGCCGAATGCGCTCGGCAAGTTCGGGGTCTTCATGCCCGCGATGATGCCGGAGCGGCTGGCCTCCATTCCCGCGACGACGCAGGTGCCGGAGATTGTCGGCTCCGGTCCCTACCGCTTCCTGGCGGGGGAGCGGGTGCCGGGGGCGCGCGCGGCCTATGCGCGGAACGAGCGCTACGTGCCGGCGCCGGGCGCGCCGAGCGGCACGGCGGGGGCGAAGGTGGTGAACTTCGACCGCGTGGAATGGCTGACGACGCCCGACCCCGCGACCGCCGCCGCCGCGCTGCAGGCCGGCGAGGTGGACTGGTGGGATTTCGCGACGCCGGACCTGCTGCCCCTGCTGAGGCGGAACCGCAACCTGACGGTGGGAGTGCTAGACCGGGCCGGGTATGCCGCGAGCTTCCGGATGAACCACCTGCACCCGCCTTTCGACAACCAGGGGGTACGGCACGCTGTGCTGGGGGCGATCGACCAGTCCGACCTGATGATCGCCTGCGCCGGCAGCGACCCCGCGATGTGGATGGTGCCCTGCGGCGTCTTCACCCCCGGCACGCCGCTAGCGAACGACGTAGCGCTGGACGTGCTGAGCCGGCCGCGGGACCTGGAGCGCTCGAAGCGCGAACTGATGGCGGCGGGTTACAAGGGGGAGCCGGTGGTCTTCATCGTGCCGACCGACCTGCCCCATGTGAACGCCATGAGCGAGGTGATGGCGGACACGCTGCGCAAGATCGGCATGAACGTCGATTACCAGGCGACGGACTGGGGAACGGTGCTGTCCCGCCGTGGCAGCAGGGCCGCGCCGGGGCAGGGGGGCTGGAGCGCCTTCGTGACCTTCAGCGCCGGGGCGGACAACGCGACGCCGGCCGCGCATACGCTGCTACGGGCGAATGGCGGAACCGGCTGGTTCGGCTGGCCCGATGACCCCGACCTGGAGGCGCTGCGGGACGAGTGGTTCAACGCGCCCGACGCAATCGCGCAACGGACGGTGGCCGGGCGGATCCAGCGACGCGCCTTCGAGACGGTGCCCTATGTGCCGCTGGGCCAGTATTTCCAGGCAACGGCCTATCGGAACACGCTGACCGACGTGCTGCCGAGCTTCGCGACCTTCTGGAATCTCAAGAAGTCGGCCTGAAGACGCACCAAAGCCGCGGACCGCGGGATGGCTCCCGCGCCGCGGCATCCGGCGTCTTCGGTGTTCCCCTCCGCGCGGGAGGGGAGAGGGCTCAGAAGCCCTCGCGCTCCAGGCGCTTGCGCTCGACCTTGCGGGCGCGGCGGACGGCCTCGGCGGCCTCGCGCGCGCGGCGCTCGGAGGGCTTCTCGAAGTGGCGGCGGAGCTTCATCTCGCGGAAGACGCCCTCGCGCTGCAGCTTCTTCTTGAGCGCCTTCAGCGCCTGGTCGATGTTGTTGTCCCGAACGACGACTTGCACGCGGCAACGTCCTCCTTGCCTGAGGATGGATGATAAGGATGGCCGAACGGCCGGACGGACGAATCCGACCGGCGAAGGTTCGGCGGTCTAGCACGTGGCCGGTTCCGGGTGGAAGCCCGAAAGCCGCGGCCCCTGGTGACGAATCCGGGTCGTGCCCCAACATGCGGGCGGGCGCGGGGTTTCACCCGGCGGGCGGAAGGCAGGACCAGCGGAATTGATATGGCCATTCTGAAGATTGCCCGGCTGGGCCATCCGGTGCTGCTGCAGCGGGCCGAGCCGGTGCCGGACCCGACGGCGCCGGCCATGCGGCGCCTGGTGACGGACATGGCCGAGACGATGCTCGACGCCAATGGATTGGGGCTGGCGGCGCCTCAGGTGCACGTGCCGCTGCGCGTTTTCGTCATGCGGGACGGCAAGCGCGTCTTCGCGCTGTTCAACCCCGAGATCACGCCCCTGACCGAGGCGCGGGAGCCGGCTTGGGAGGGGTGCCTCTCGATCCCCGGACTCAGGGGGGAAGTGACGCGACCGACCCGGATCGCCTGGCGGGGGCTGGACGCCGAGGGGGCGGCGGTCTCGGGCGAGGCGGACGGGCTGGCCGCGCGGGTGATGCAGCACGAGTTCGATCATCTGGAGGGAATGCTCTACCCCATGCGGATGGAAGACCTCTCCCGCCTTGGATTTGTCGAGGAGCTGTCGCGGTTCCTGGCGAAGCCGACGGTGGCCGACGTGAAGGAGGAGGCGCCTTGATCGAGCGGAGCGAGGAGCGGGACGCGGCCGTGCTGGCCGCCCTGCCGCATGTGCCGCGCCTGGGCTGGACGGTGGCAGCGCTCGAGGCTGGGCTGCGCGACATCGGCGGGGAGCCGGCGGCGCATCGCTGGCTATTCCCCCGCGGGCCCGTGGAGGCCGTGGAGGTCTGGATAGATCTCGCCGATCGCCGGATGGAGGAGGAAGCGCAGGGGGAGGAGTTGGAGGCGCTACGGATCCCCGCTCGCATCCGCCGCCTGATCGGCATCCGGCTGCGGCAGGCTGCTGGCGAGCGGGAGGCGCTGCGCCGGGCGCTGGCGCTGATGGCGCTGCCCTGGAACGCCGTGGCGGGCGCAAGGAGCCTGGCGCGGAGCGCGGACGCGATCTGGGCGGCGGCGGGCGACCGCTCGGCCGACTTCTCCTGGTACACGCGGCGGGCGACGCTGGGTGCGGTCTATGCGGCAACCCTTGCCTATTGGCTGCGCGAGCCCGTCGGGGTCGAAGCGGCGCTGGAGTTCCTCGATCGGCGGTTGGCAGGCCTTTCGCGGCTACGGCGGTCGGTTCCGGCGGGAGGTGCCTGAGCGCCCGCCGTGGGCGTCCGGCCTTGCCATGGCATTTCCGCCACGGGCCCTAAGCCTCTGAGAGATTTAATACGTTGTCGTGAACTTGCCGCGTGCATCGCCGGGCGCGACTGGCTAGATGTGCGGCGGGGCGGGGTCGCCGCCTCGAATGCTTTCGGGAGAACCCGGTTAAGATGTCGTCTCGCTTCCTTGCCGCGGGTCTCGCGGCTGCCCTCCTGGCCTCGCCGGCCGTCGCGCAGACCTGCATGCGCCCCGCCGAGAAGACCGCCTTCGAAGTGCGCGCCCTGCAGAGCCAGCTTATGGTCGCCGCCCTGCTGTGCAAGCAGGACGAGCAGTACAACAGCTTCGTGCGCCAGTATCAGGGTCAGCTCTCTGGCGCCTGGGAGGGCATGTCTACCTATTACCGCCGCGCCAACGGCGCCGTGGGTGTGCGCTCGCGCGACAACTTCGTGACCGAGCTGGCGAACGTGCAGCAGATGGACAGCGGCCGCCAGGGCTCGAACTTCTGCCAGAACGTCGCGCCGCTCTTCACCGCCGCGATGGCCGCGCCGCGCACCTCCGAGGCGCTCGCGACGCTGGCGGTGCAGAACAACATCTCCAACCCGCATGGCAGCAGCGAGTGCAGCGCCACGACGACGGCGGCCGCGACCCCGTCCCGTTCGGCGCCGGAGCGCCGCCCGACCGCCGTGCGTCAGGTCTCCACCCGCTCGCGCTGAAGCCTTCTCCCCCCTCTCTCCCCCCGAAGCATCCCGAAGGGCGCCGCAAGGCGCCCTTCTTCGTTTCTGGCGCCCTGGCTGGCGTGCCGCAAAGAAGAAGGGGCGGGACCCTGCGGTCCCGCCCCCTCCTGTTCTCCCGGTGAGGGATCGCCTGCTCAGCGCAGGACGATCTCCACGCGGCGGTTCTGCGGCTCGCGCACGCCGTCGGCGGTCGGGACCAGCGGGCGGCTCTCGCCAAAGGCCTGGATCGACATCTGGCTGCGGGCGATGCCACGGCGCGACAGCTCGGCCGCAACGGCCTCGGCGCGGCGCTGGGACAGGCGCTGGTTGTACTGCGGGGTGCCCGAGCGGTCGGCGTGGCCGGCCACCTCGATGCGGGTGGTGCCGGTCGTGTTCACGGCCTGGGCGGCCTCGGCGATGATCTGGCGGGCGCGGTCCGTCAGGTCGGCGCGGTCGAAGTCGAAGAACACGAGGTAGGTGCGGGCAGGCGCAGGCGCCGCGGCCGGCGCGGGGGCAACCGCAACCGCCGCCACCGGGCGCGGCGCGTTGAACGCGTAGCGCAGGCCGACGAGGATGGAGTGGTTGAAGTTGTCGGCCTCAAGGCGGCTGTTGGCGGCGATGTTCGTGCGCGCGCCGACGGCAGCCTGAGCGTTCGTCTGCGTCTGCAGGCGAGCGTCGAACTGCGGGGACAGCGTGCCGAGGAAGCGGTACTCGGCGGTCAGCGCGAGGCCGGGGACGCCAAGCGGGAAGGCCACGCCCGCGATGCCCTGGTAGGCGAAGCGGCTGTCGACGTCGTCGACGAGCAGGCGGCGGCCGTTCGGGCCGGTGTAGTCCACACCGCTCACGCCGTCATACTCGGACCAGGCATAGCCGGCGCCGGCGCCGACATACGGCATCACGGGCACGCCCGGGATGACGAAGTCGTACAGCACGTTGCCCATCACACCGTAGGTGCGGCTGCGGCCGGACTGGAGGCGCGGGTTGACGTTGCCGAAGCGGAAGTCGGAGACGTCGTTCTCGCGGAAGTTGCCCTCGACCTCGAGGCGCAGGCCGTTGCCGAAGCCGTAGCCGATGCTGGCCACGCCGGCCCAGCCGGGCTCGAACTTCGTGACGACACGGTCGCCACCGGGGTTGCCGGCGCGCAGGAAGGCACCAGCGGCGCCGCCGACGCTGTCCTTGGACTCCTGCTTCAGGTTAACGCCGGCGCCAGCGGCGATGTAGAGGCCGGTGACAGGCTGGGCCTGCGCGGCAAGCGGCAGCGACAGGATCGTCGCGGCCAGAAGGGCCTTCTTCAGGCTCATGAGATTTAAACTCCCGATCCACCAGGGCGGCGCTGCGCGAGGGTCAGGTGAGTCCCGATTCCGGCGCCGCGTCGACGCTATGTATCATCCGGGCCGCTCTCGTGGAGTGCGCAGACGGGTGTGGCGGCAGGGTTTCAGAGCGCTGTGGCGCGACGGCCACAGGATACTCTGGCATTTCGGTCACAGATGGGAGAGCAGGATCGATTCGGGACTGGACGAGAGAGTCCCGGGCGGAAAGAGCCGTGTTGCGTGGCCCATTTTCCGGCCCGGCCGAGCCTCCGCCTTGCCGTAGAGATGCAGCGACAAGCCCGGCGCGGCGGCCAGGGCCGGCCAAAGGGACATGCCTTCAGGGCCGACGAGGTTTCGCATCACGGCGTCCGCATGGCGCTCGGTAGGGGCGAGCGGCAGGCCAGCGACGGCGCGGGCGTGCTGGTCGAACTGGCTCGCCTGACAGGCGTCGATCGTCCAGTGGCCGGAGTTGTGCGGGCGGGGGGCAACCTCGTTGCCAAGCAGGCTTCCATCCGCCAGCAGGAAGAACTCCACGGCGAGCACGCCGACGAGGTCGAGTTCCCTCGCGACGGCACTCGCGTGATGACGAGCGGCCTCGGCGGCCGACTCCGGCACGCGGGCGGGGGCGAAGGAGAGGTCGAGGATGTGGTGGGCGTGGCGGTTCTCGACCGCGTCGTAGGTGACGGTGGTGCCATCCACCCCGCGCGCCGCGACAGCGGAGATCTCCGCCACGAAGGGAATGAAGGCCTCGGCGATCAGCGGATGGGGTGAGAGGCGGGCGAGGGCAGCCTCCGCTTCCTCGGCCGTGCGGACGATGGCCTGGCCACGGCCGTCGTAGCCGAGGCGGGTCGTCTTGAGCACCGCGGGCAGGCCGACCCTGGCGAGGGCGGCGGGGAGGTCGGCGGCCGAGTGGATGGCGGCCCAGGGGCCGACTGGGACGCCGGCGCGCTCCAGGAAGGCCTTCTCCACCAAGCGGTCCTGGCAGGTGGAGAGGGCACGGATACCCGGGCGGCAGGGGCGGCGCGCAGCGAGGCGCTCGACGGTCGTGGCTGGGACGTTCTCGAACTCGAAGGTGACGACGTCCACGGCCTCGGCGAAGCGGTCGAGGGCGGCGGCGTCCTCGTAGGGGGCGATGGTGCTGGCGGCGGTGACGAGAGTGCCCGGCTCCCCCGGCGTGGGGGAGAAGACGTGGCAGCGGTAGCCAAGCCGGGCGGCGGCGAGCGCCGTCATGCGGCCGAGCTGCCCGCCGCCGAGAATGCCGATCGTCGCGCCGGGTGGGAGGGGCCCGGTGAGGGCGCCGGTCACGCCGGGAGGTCCGGGACTGATTCGGTCTGCGCCATGCGGTAGGCGTCCAGGCGTTCCGCGAGGGCGGGATCGGAGAGGGCGAGGATCGCGGCGGCGAGGAGGGCCGCGTTCACCGCACCGGCCCGGCCGATGGCCAAGGTGCCGACGGGGATGCCGGCGGGCATCTGGACGATGGAGAGAAGGGAGTCCTGCCCGCGCAGCGCGTGGCTCTCGACGGGCACACCGAGGACCGGGAGGCGGGTGAGGCTGGCGGTCATGCCCGGCAGGTGGGCGGCGCCGCCGGCCCCCGCGATGATGACCTTCAGCCCGCGCCCGGCAGCCGCGCCAGCGTAGTCCACCATGCGGTTCGGGGTCCGGTGGGCGGAGACGACGCGGCACTCGTGCGGGATGCCGAGGGCGGAGAGGGTCTCGTCCGCGTGGCGCATCGTCTCCCAGTCGGAGCGCGAGCCCATGATGATGCCGACGAGGGGCAGGGCTCCGGCAGTATCGGCGGTGCTCAAGCGATGATGTCCGGGACGAGGCGGCTCTCGAGCCAGGAGATCTCGTCCTTCAGCTTCAGCTTCCGTTTCTTCAGCCGTTGGAGCTGGAGTTGGTCGTGCCGGCTGTCTTCAAGGCGCGCGATCACCGTGTCGAGGTCGCGGTGCTCGCTCCGCAACTCCGTGAGGCGGCGGAAAAGGCTGTCGCGTTCGGCCAGCATGGTCCCCCGGATCGGTCGGGTGGCCCAGCCCCGGCAGGAAGGGGCGGGCGGGTTGATAAGGGCGTGAGAATTCTCGTGCCCCCTTTGCGGATTGCCATATCATCTCCCGCGCGGCGGTGACAGACGCCGCGCGTCATCGACCGAAACTGGCAGGAATAGGATAAAGCGTATGCTGAACCCGCACCGGCTCCAGTCGCTCAAGGACCGTCACAACGCGCTCGACGCGCGGATTTCGGAGGAGGATGCGCGTCCGATGCCGAACAGCCTCGAACTGGCCCGGCTGAAGCGCGAGAAGCTGCGACTGAAGGAGGAGATGGAGCGGTTCGAGGCGCAGCGGGCGAGGCCGCAGTAGCGCCGCCTGCCCTGCCAGACGGCGGGTAAAGGAAAGGGCGGGTCCCTGAGGGGACCCGCCCTTTTTATTCCCGGCGAGGCGGTGCGGCTCAGGCCGCGTCGTCCTCCACCGCTGTCGGCACCGGCTGGGCACCGATGGAGATGATGAGGGCGTTCAGGTCGCCCTGGGTGCAGAGGCCGAGGATGACGGGGTCGCGCGGCTTGATGTTGGCCGAGTTCCAGTGGCTGCGGTCGCGCACCTTGGCGATGGTCTCCTTCGTGGTGCCGAGGAGCTTGCCCACCTGGGCGTCGGTCAGCTGCGGGTAGTTGCGGAGCAGCCAGGCGATGCCGTCCGGCCGGTCGTTGCGCTTGGCCACGGGCGTGTATTTCGCACCCTTGCCGCGCACCTTCGGCTGGGGAAGGCTGGACTGCATCATCACGAGGCGGGCGTTGGGATCGGCCTCGCAGCGGACGATCTCCTCGCGGGTGAGTTGGGCATTGGCGACCGGGTCGTAGCCGACAATGCCCTGTGCCACCTCGCCGTCCGCGATGGCCTGGACCTCGAGGGGGTGCATGCCCACGAAATCGGCCACCTGGTCGAAGGTCAGGGAGGTTTTGTCGATCAGCCACACGGCAGTGGCCTTGGGCATCAGGGGCGTGGACATATGGGGCCTCGTCGCGCCCCGGGAGGGGCGATCGTCGCGGAGAGGGCGGCGGGGGAGCGGGTCCCCTGCCGGGTTGGGCGGGATATAGAGACGGGGATGAGGCCGGTCAAAGCCGGAAAGGGGGAAGATGATGTTCGAGGACGAGCCGCGCCCGCGGGCAACACCGGGAAGCTTTACCCCCGCCGCATTGGCGGAATGGTCGGAGGAGACATTGCGCGCCTATATCGAGGCGCTGCGGACGGAAATCGGGCGGGCGGAGGCGGCGATCGCGGCCCGGGCAGCGCAGCGGGCGGCAGCCGACTCCTTCTTCCGGAAGCCTCCGGGGACATAGAGAAAGGGCCGGCGGATCGCTCCGCCGGCCCCTCCGTCACTCACGCGACCTAGGTATCTACCGAGGTAACTACCTTGGGGTCAGGCCGCCTGGACCTGGCCCTCTTGGGTGTTGGCGGCCTCGGCGCGGCCCTCGAGCGCGGGCTGCTGCGGGCGGCTACCAATCGCAATGCGGCGCGGCTTCAGGGCCTCGGGCACCTCGCGGCGGAGCGCGACGTGGAGGAGGCCGTTCTCGAGGTTCGCACCCTCCACGCGGATGTGGTCCGCGAGGACGAAGCGGCGCTCGAAGGCGCGACCGGCAATGCCGCGGTGGAGGTAGCGGCCCTCATCAGTGGCCTGCGGGGCGCGGCCGGCGATGAGAAGGACATTGTCCTGCGCCGTGATCTCGATGTCGTCCTGACCGAAGCCGGCAACAGCCATCGTCAGCGTGTAGGCGTCGTCCGCCGTGCGCTCGATGTTGTAGGGCGGGTAGGACGGAGCATCGGCGGCAACGCGGGCCGTGTCGACGAGCCGCGCGAGGCGGTCGAAGCCGATGGCGGTGCGGAAGAGGGGGGAGAAGTCGAAGCTGTTCACGAGAAACCTCCTGCTGGAGCAAGGTCATCGATGGACAATGCGTGGTATCCAGGCCTTTGCACCCCCGACCGGGCCGTGCGTGCCGTTCCACCCCGCGCCGGCGACCCCGTTGGGCATCACCGACAGCCGTGACATGGGAAAAGGGCCCCGGCGCTTCAAGCGCCGGGGCCCTTTCCGATATGCATCCTGTGCAAACCAGCCTTTCGGCCGGTGCAGATCAGCCCTTGCGGGCGCCGATGCCCGCGAACTTCTTGTTGAACTTGGCGATCTGGCCGCCCGTGTCCATCACGCGCTGCACGCCGGTCCAAGCCGGGTGGGACTTCGGGTCGATGTCCAGGCGCAGCGTGTCGCCGGCCGCGCCCATGCAGGAGCGGGTCTTGTAGGTGGTGCCATCGGTCATGATGACCGTGATCTCGTGGTAGTCGGGGTGGATGTCGGGCTTCATCGGGCGGGTTCCATGACTTGTGGCGCCGCCGATGCCGACCGGAAGCGCGAGGGGCCGCGTTTAGCGGGCGCGGGCAGAGCGCGCAACTATTCCTGGTGGAATCTGCCACCGTGGATCGGTGGCGGAAGGCGCGGGCGTTAAATCCGGCAAAGCTTCGCGTCGGAGGCAGCGATCCGGCCGCCCTGCGCGTTGAATTCGGCGAATTAACCTATGAGGCGATGCAATGCCGCTCCGCCCGCGACCCCCGCGCGCCGAGGAGCCCTCGGCCGATCCGTTCGACCTGTGGCTCCGCCGTAGCGTTCACCAGGCCTATGACGCGGTGCTCGAGGAGCAGGTGCCCGAGGACCTGCTGCGGCTGTGCAGCGACAGCCGGACGGAATGGGTGGCCATGAAGGAGCGCTGGCTGAAGGACCCTCCCGTGGCCAAGGCGCGCGCCCGGCAGCGTTGACCCGCCGCCTGCCGGTTTCCAGACTGCCGGGAATCAGCGGGCCGATCGCCGGGACCGCGGGCGGAGGGAACAAGGCATGCGGCTCCAGGGCAAGGTCGCGCTCGTCACGGGCGCGGCGTCTGGCTTCGGCGAGGGGATCGCCAGGGAATACGCGGCGCAGGGGGCGAAGGTCGCGGTGGCGGACCTGAATCTCGAGGGTGCTCGGCGCGTGGCCGAGGAGATCGGCGGGGCGGCTTTCGGCGGCGATGTCTCCCGTGCGGCGGATATCGAGGCGATGGTGAAGGGGACGGTGGAGGCCTTCGGTGGGCTCGATATCGTCGTGAACAATGCGGGCTGGACGTATAAGAATGGGGACTCGCTGGGAGTGAGCGAGGAGGAGTTCGACCGGGTCTTCGACACCAATGTGAAGTCGGTGTTCCTGATGGCGCGCGCCGCGCATCCGGCGCTGCTGGCGCGGGGCGGCGGGTCCTTCATCACCATTTCCTCGACCGCGGGTCTTCGGCCGCGGCCGGGGCTGACCTGGTACAACGGCACCAAGGGGGCGGTGAACGTTTTTACCCAATCCCTCGCGCAGGAATGGGCGCGGGGGAATATCAGGGTGAACGCGGTATGCCCGGTGATGGGGGTGACAGGGCTGACCTCAGCCTTCATGGGAATGGAGGACACGCCAGAGAACCGGCAGCGCTTCCTCGCGACCATTCCGCTCGGGCGGCTCTCGACGCCCGATGACATCGCCAATGCCTGCGTGTGGCTGGCGGAGGATTCCTCCTCTTTCATCACCGGCGTGCTGCTGCCGGTGGATGGCGGGCGCTGCGCCTGACCGCTTTCCGGACAGGTAGGGCGGGTCTAGGGAAGGCGTGCCGCCCCGGCCCGCGCGGGTGGTGATTCGAGGCAGCGCGGGCGGGGTGCGGCGATGAACATCCTCTCGATCCAGTCATGGGTCTCCTACGGGCATGTCGGCAACGCGAGCGCGGTGTTTCCGCTCCAGCGGCTGGGTGCGGAGGTCTGGGCGCTGAACACCGTGCAGTTCTCCAACCACACGGGCTACGGCGCCTGGCGCGGGCAGGTCTTCGGGGCGGAGCTGATCGGGGACCTCGTGCAGGGGATCGAGGAGCGCGGGGTTCTCGCGCGCTGCGACGCTGTTCTTTCCGGCTATATGGGGGATGCCGCCATCGGTGAGGCGATCGTTGACGCCTTCGCGCGGGTGCGGGCGGCCAATCCGGCGGCGGTGTGGTGCTGCGACCCCGTGATCGGCGATGTCGGGCGCGGGGTTTTCGTGCGGCCCGGCATTCCGGAGTTCATGCGGGATCGCGCGGTGCCGGCGGCGGAGATCGTGACGCCCAACCAGTTCGAGCTGGAATGGCTGACCGGGCGGCAGGTGGTGTCGCTGGACGACGCGAAGGCGGCGGTGTCGGAGCTGCAGCGGCGCGGGCCGCGGACGGTGCTGGTGACCAGCCTTCAGGTGGAGGACACGCCGGAGGATTCGGTGGACCTGCTGGCCGGGGAGGAGGGGCGGTTCTGGCGGGTGCGGACGCCGAAGCTGCCGATCTCCGTCAATGGCGCCGGCGATGCGATGGCCGCGCTGTTCCTCTTCCACCGGCTGCGCTGGGATGACTCGCGCCTCGCGCTCTCGGCCGCCACCTCCTCCATCTTCGGGCTGCTGCGGCGGACGGCGGAGGAGAAGTCGCGGGAGATCCTGACGGTCGCGGCGCAGGAGGAGTTCGTTACGCCGTCCCGGGTATTCGTGGCGCAGCCCTGCTAGGCACGGGCATTGCAGGAGGCGCGGCGACGCGCCCATCATCGCGGCCTCGCTAAAACCGCTCCTCTCGCCCATTGGAGGTCCCCATGCTGCCCATCCTTCCCCGCCGCCTCGTGCTCGGCGGCGCGCTGGCGATGCCCTTCATCCGCACGGCCAGCGCCCAGCAGACCTTCGAGTTCGTGGCCGGCTCGCTCGGCGGCGGGTGGTACACGATGGGCGCGGGCATCGCGGCGCTGGCGAAGGACGAGGCGGACCTGCAGATCCGGGTGGTGCCGGGGGGCGGGCTTGCGAACCCGACCCGCATCAACAACGGACAATCGCAGATGGGATGGGGGATCGACGCCTTCACCGCCGCCGCCGTGCGGGGCGAGGAGCCCTATCGGGCCAAGCACGACAAGATCCGCACTCTCGGCACCGGCTACTCGCCCACCGAGCACAATTTCGTCCGCGCGGCGGAGAAGCCGACGGAGGACATGCGGGCGATCCTGACGCAGCGGGGCATCCGGATCGGCTGCCCGCAGCGCTCCTCGACGGACGAGATGACGCTGCAGCGGATCCTCAAGTTCTTCGGCACCTCGCCCGAGAAGATCCGGGCGGAGGGCGGGACCTATCTCAACGGATCCTACAACGACATCGCGGCCGCCTTCGGGGACGGGCAGGTGGATTACCTCTATGTCGCCCTGGCCAAGCCGGCGGCGATCCTGACGGAGCTGGGCACGGGGCGGCGGGCGGCGCGGCTGGTGGCCTTCCCCGAGGATGTGCGCAAGCACCTGATCGACGCCTATGCCTATAACCAGGGCGTGCTGCCGGCCTCGGCCTATCCGGCGCTGCAATCGGCCGATGTGCCGGTGACGACGATGGACAGCGTGATCGTGGTGCACGAGACGGTGCCGGACGAGGTCGCCTACAAGCTGACGAAGGTGCTGATCGCGGCCAAGGGGCCGCGGCTGACGCAGATCCACGCCTCCATGGCGAGCTACGACCCGGCCGTGGCCTGGAAGTATGCGGGCGCGCCGCTGCACCCGGGGGCGGCGAAGGCCTATCGCGAGGCTGGCGTGATGCCGGCCTGAGCGAACCCTCTTGCGCGCGTTGAAGGGTCCGCTGGGCCCGGTCTTGTCGGGGTGGCTGGCGCTGGCGGCTGCGGTCCACCTGTATTTCGGTGGCGTCGGATTTCCCGAGCCGGTGGGGATGCGCGCCTTCCACCTGCTGGCCTTCGTACCGCCGATCTTCCTGCTGTGGCCGGCGCGGGCGTCGAGCCCGGCAGCGCGGCCGAGCGTGGTGGACTGGGCCTGGTTCCTGGCCGCCGCCGCGCCGCATCTCTGGGTATGGTGGAATGCCGGCGCGGTGTCGGACCGCATGGAATACGTGGACGAGTTCACGCCGCTGATGTCTGCCATGGCCGTGCTGGCCATCGTGACGCTGCTGGAGGCGACGCGGCGGGCGGTGGAACCGGGGCTCGCCTGGATGGTGATCATCAGCATCGCCTACATGGCGTTCGGGCACCTGCTGCCGGGGGTGTTGAACACGCGAGTCTTCTCGACGGCCGAAATTCTCGAAGCCTCCTGGCTGGTGCCGACGGCGGGGGGCGTCTACGGGCCGCTGACGGGGATCGTGGCGACGACCATCGCGGTCTTCATCATCTTTGGCTCCTTCATGGCCGGGAGCGGGACGGGGCGGTTGTTCAGCAACCTCGGGGCCGCGGCGGCGGGGCGCTTCACGGGCGGGCCGGCAAAGGTGGCGGTGATCACCTCCGGGCTGTTCGGCACGATGAGCGGGTCCTCCGTTTCGAATGTCATCACCACGGGGGCGATGACGATCCCGCTGATGAAGCGGATCGGCTACCGGCCGGCGGTCGCGGGAGGGATTGAATCCGCCGCGAGCGTAGGCGGAGCGATCATGCCGCCCGTGATGGGGGCGGCCGCCTTCGTCATGTCGGAAATCACGAATATCGCCTATGGCGAGATCGTCGTCGCCGCGACGCTCGGGGCGGTGCTCTACTACTTTGCGATCCTCGCCGCCGTTCATTTCGAGGCGAAACGCATGGGGATCGCGCCGATGCCGGTGGCCGAGGTGCCGCCCTGGCGCGAGGTGCTGGCGGACGCGCATCTCGTGATCCCGATGGGCGTGCTGGTTTACCTCATGATGGAGCGCTGGTCAGGCAACTACGCGGCCTTCTGCGCGACGCTGGCGATGATCGCCATCGCCATGCTGCGGCGCCGGACGCGGATGACGCCGCGCGCGATCTTCGAGGCGCTGGTGAATGCGGGGCTGACCATGGCGCCGCTGGCGGTCGCCATCGCGGGCGCGGGGATCGTGGTTTCCGCGCTGACGGCCACGGGGATGGTCGTGGCCTTCGGGGGCATTATCAAGGACATCGCGGGCGGGTCTCTTCCGCTGCTGCTGATCCTTCTGGCGCTGACGGTGCTGGTGCTTGGGATGGGGCTGCCGACCACGCCCTCCTACATCATCGCGGCGGCGATCGGGGTGCCGCAGCTCGTCGCGATGGGCGTGGGGCTGCTGCCGGCGCACCTGTTCCTGTTCTATTTCGCGGTTCTGGCGGATGCGACGCCTCCCGTGGCGGCCGCGGCCTTCGCGGCGGCCTCCATCGCGGGCGCGGGGCCGACGATCACGAGCCTGCACGCGACTCGCTTCGGCATCGCGGGCTTCACCGTGGGCTTCGCTTTTGTCTATGACCCTGGGATCATGATGCAGGGTGGGGTGCTCGACATCCTGCTGGCCACCGCCATCCAGGTGGCGGCGCTGGTGGCGATCACGGCCGCCTACGCCGGCTTTTTCCTGGCGCCGCTCGGGCCAGTGGCGCGGGGGGTGCTGGGGCTGGCAGGGCTCGTTGCGGCCTTCGCGCCGGTGGTGCCGGGGCCGGGGCGGCTGGCACTGGCGGTGGCGGCGATGGGGCTTGCCTGGGCGCTCTCGCGAGCGGGTGCCGGGGCGGGGCGGCGCTTCGCCTAGAAACCGGCGCAGCCGGGGCGGAAGCTGCGCAGGACGCTCTCCTGGCCGAAGCGGATGCGGTAGGCCTCGGCGAGCGGTTCCGTGCGGGCGGCGGCCTCCGCAAGGGTGGCGCCGGGCAGGACGAGCAGGAGGAGCTTGGAGGGTTCGCGGAGGATCCGGCCGTCGGAGGCGCGCCATTGGCCTTCGGCGTCGAGGGCGGTCAGGCCTTCGGGGAAGCGGGGGGTGGCCTCCTCGGCCAGGAAGGCGGACCAGTCCGCGTCGGTGACGCGCAGCCGGCCGGCGCTGCTGCGGCCGAGCGCGATCTCGGCGATGGCGGCGGAAGCGGTGCCTGCCGGGCAGGCCGGTGGGACGGCGCAGGCGCCGAGAAGGAGCGGCAGCAGAAGGGTGCCGGTGCGCAACCGGGCAGGCGAGCGCAAGCTGCGCTCAGGCGCTGGCGAGCATGACGACGCCGAGGCTGATGAGCGCGACGGCCGCAATCTTCTGGGCGCCGAGCGCCTCCCCGAACGCGAAGTGGCCGATCATCACCGCCACGACGTAGGAGGCGGCGGTGCAGGGCAGGGCAACCGACATCGGGATACGGCGCAGCGCCACGATGTAGAGCAGGGCGGCGCCGCCGTAGAGGCCGAGGCCGACGACGGTATGGGGGCGGAAGAGCTGGGCGAAGAATCCGCCGTCTCCGGTCGCGCCGTATTTCAACAGGATCTGCCCTGCGAGCGAGGTGGCGATCGCCGCGGCGAGCGCAACCCAGTGGGCGCTCATCGGCTGTCCTCCTCCTCGGCGGGGCGAGCGCGGACGACGTCGCGCACCACGCCCTGCGGTGTGCCGTTCGCCGAGAGGAAGGCGCGGCCGACATACTCGCCGAGCACGCCGAGGATGAGGAACTGCACGGCCGAGAGCAGCAGCGTGACCGTCATGGTGGAGGCCCAGCCGGAGGGGGTCTCACCCGTCATGGCTTCGGCCATGACGAAGAGGGAAGCGACGATGCCGAGGAAGCCCATGGCCAGACCCGCGAAGGTCGCGAGGCGCACGGGGAGGAGGGAGAAGTTCGTGGCGAGGTTCAGCCAGAGGCGGACGAGGCGACGGAGGGTGTAGTTGCTGCGGCCCTCCACGCGCTTGAGGTGGCGAACCTCGATGGAATCGATGCGCTGGGTGACCTGCATGACCAGCCCGTCGATATAGGGGTAGGGGCCGGCGTAGCGGGCGACCTCCCGCACGACGAGGGCGCTCATGCAGCGGAAGGAGGAGAGATAGAGGCCGCGGGGCTTATCGAGCAGCAGGTCCGCCACGCCGTTGGCGAAGCGGCTGCCGAGGTTGCGCCAGCCCTCGTGCTCCTTCACGGCGTAGCGGGTGTAGACGACGTCCCAGTTGCCGAGGCGGGCGTGGTCGTAGAGCTTCAGCACCTCCTCCGGCGGGTTCTGGAGGTCGTCGTCCATGGTGATGACATAGCGGCCGCGGGCGACGCGCAGGCCGGACATGACCGCGTTGTGCTCGCCGAAGTTGCGGGCGTGCTCGACATAGGTGAGCGGCACGGTGGCGCGGGCGGCGAGCTCGCGGCAGACCTCGGCGGAGTTGTCGGGAGAGCCGTCGTTGACGAGGACGATTTCGATTCCACCCACAGGCCGGAGCGCCGAAAGGGCCGCGACGAGGGTGCCGATGGTGGTCGCGCCGCGATAGACAGGCACCACGATCGAGAGGCCGACGCCCTCCGTTGAGAGAGCCTCCCCTGTGAGCGAGGCGGGCAAGGGGGCGGCCAGAGGGGTGGTCAGAGGCGCCGTCAGGGCATCGGGGCGCATGGCGTTCGGGTCCTTCAGGGTCGGTTCGCTACCAGCAGCACGGAGCCGCCGGCGGGGAGGGGAAGGGCGATTCGGCGCTCGAACTCGCAGACGCCGTGCAGGAGGCGGTCCAGCAAGGGCGGGAAGTCACCGACGTCGCTCGCGTGGTTGTCGCCGCGCGCGAGGACCTTGCGCTGGAGGATCATGAGCGGGAGCAGGAAGCCGTTCCAGTAGCGGGTGGTGACATCGGCGAAGCCGGCGGCGCGCAGGAGGGCGGCGGCGCGGCGGGCGGTGTAGCGGCGGGCGTTGTGCACCCGCACGTCGTGGGCCGAGAACATCCACTCATAGGCCGGCAGGTTGAGTACGAGGGTGGCGCCGGGGGCGAGCACGCGGTGCAGCTCCGCGAGCGCGCGTTGCTGGTCGGCGCCGGCGTGGGAGAGCACGTCCACCGAGACTGCGGCGCCGAAGGAGGCGTCGGGGAAGGGCAGGTCGTTCACCGTGCCGGCGGTGACGGGCTGGCCGGACTTGGCGCCTGCCCGCGCTGCCGCTCGGGGGTTGTAGTCGAGGCCAAAGGCGGGGCGGGGGGAGCTTTCCGCCAGGCGGCGGAGGAAGCCGCCCGTTCCGCAGCCGGCGTCGAGCAGCGGCAGGGAGGCGACGCCCGGGCGGGCCGCGAGGGTCTCAAGGAGGCGGGCGTGAACGGCGCGGTACCACCACATCCCGTCCTCCGCTGCGTCCATCAGGGCGTATTCGGCGTCTTCCACTCGGGACCTGCTCGGGAGGCCCTTCCGGTGCGGCGCGCCGGGCGGGCTGGGTGATGAAAGGGCTTGTGGCAGCGGCTTGGGGCGTGGACAAGGCAGCCTCGCCCAGGGGCCGCCGCAATCTGTGGCTAGAAGATTCTGGTACGCGGCTGCAAGGTCGCGGCCACGCTGCCCCAACAGGATCCTGTCTCGAACTGGCCGGCATGAACGCACCGCTCTCCTCCTCTCCCCCGGCCGAGCCGGTGGCGGTGACCCTCGATGCGCCGGGCGGCGCCGGGCGGCTGGGTGCGGCGCTCGGTCACGGATTGGCCGGAGGTCTGGGCGGCGGGCTGCTGGCCGGGGCGGAAACCTCGGCGCGGCTCTGGAGGCTGGTGGCGCTGCTGCCGGCGGCGCTGTTCCTGCTGACGGTGCTTTCCCCGCCGCTGAACCATGACGTGGCGGCGGTGCTGAACTTCTCCATGCGCTGGCTGGGCGGGCAGCGGCTCTATTCCGAGCTGATTGACGTCAACCCGCCTCTGATCTTCCTTTTTAACCTGCCGGCGGCCTGGCTGGCCTCCGTCACGCCGCTGGACGGGCCGCGGGCGCTGCTCCTGCAACTCGTGCTGTTCTGCGGGCTGGTCTGGCGACTGAGCGCGCGGCTCCGGGAGGGGATGGCGGAGGGGCCGGTGGAGTCGGCGGCGCTCTCCGCTCTCATTCCTCTGGCGCTGGTCATGCCCGGGTATGATTTCGGGCAGCGCGAGGTGCTGATGGGTACGGTCGCCATTCCCTACGCACTGCTCGCCTCAAGGCGGATGCAAGGTTTGCCGACCGGCGGCTGGCTGCTCTTCGGTGTGGCGGTGCTCGCGGCGCTTGGCTTCGCGCTGAAGCCTCATTTCCTGGCGGTGCCGCTGCTGGTGGAGGCGGCGGTGGTGACGCGGCGGGGCTGGCGGCGGATCGGGGTTTCGCTTGCCGATCCGGTACCCTGGATCATGGCGGGGGTCTGGGTGCTCTATCTTGCCTCCATCCCGGTCTTCTTCCCGGACTTCTTCGGGCACGTCGTGCCGCTGGTCTGGGACTACTACGTCGATCTCGGGGGCATGTCGGCTTTCGGGGTGCTGCTGACGCCGAACATGGGCGCGGCGGGGGTGCTACTGGTGCTGGTCTCGGTGCTCTGCCTGTTCGGGCGCTTCGGGCCGCTGGTGCTGGCGCTCTGGGCGGCAACGGCGGGGGCCTTCGTCTCGGCGGCGGTGCAGCACAAGGGCTGGACCTATCACGTGGCGCCGATCTTCATGCTGGCCGGGCTCTCGATGGGGCTGATTGTCGCGCGCTGGCTGGACGGGGCGTTGCCGCCGGCGCGGGCGAGGATCTCTGCGCCCGCGCTTTCGGCCGTGATGGCGGGGTTGCTGATGCTTGGCATGATCCGGGGCGGCGAGGCGCCCTTCCGCGAGATCGGCTACGAGAGCGACAAGGGCGGGCGGTTGACGGCCTGGTTGCAGGAGCACGCCTGGAACGAGCGGCTGCTGATCCTGACGCCCGACATCTGGCCGATCTATCCGGCGCTGAATTATTCCAACAGCCAATCGACGCTTCGCTTCATGAACCTTTGGCTGCTGCAGGGGGTAAACCAACGCTGCCCGGAGAGCGGCGAGCGCTACCGCGAGCCCTGGGAGATGTCGCGGGCGGAGTTCTTCGTCTATCGCACCGTGGCCGAGGATTTCGCCTCGGCGCCGCCCTCGGCGGTGCTGGTCACGCGCCACGTGGGCATTCCCTGGTGCGGCAAGGAATTCGACTTCATCGAGTATTTCAGCCGCCACCCCCTCTTCGCGGAAGCTTTCAGGAGCTACCACCAGCAGGGCGAGATTGAGGGTTACAAGCTCTACGTCCGCGAGGACTAGGGCGCCCCAGTAGGGGCGGGGGGAAGCGCATGGCGTACGAGGAGTATGTGGGCCGCGAGGAGGTGCGGGAGGACCGCGCCGATTCGAGGCTGGCCGTCGGATTGTCGGCGACGTTGGGACGGCCGCTGCAGGGGGATGAATGGGGACCCCTCTGGCACTGGATGCTCTTCCAGGACTGGCGGATGCCTGGCGAGATCGGGCCGGACGGCCATCCGCGCCGCGGCGGCTTCCTGCCGCCGGTGCACGACCTGCCGCGGCGGATGTGGGCGGGCGGGCGCGTGACCTTCCGGGCGCCGCTGCGGACCGATGATGCGGTGCGGCGGGTGAGCACCATTCTTTCCGTGAAGGAGAAGTCGGGCGGCTCCGGGCGGCTGGTCTTCGTCACAGTCGGGCATGTGCTGCACGGCCCGGCGGGCGTGCTGGTCGAAGAGGAGCAGGATATCGTCTATCGCGGGGCGGAGGGCGCCGCGGTGAAGGCGGCGCCAGCTGCCCCGGTCTGGGAGGGAGCGCTGGAGGCGTCCCTGGTGCCGGACCCGGTGATGCTGTTCCGCTACTCCGCGCTGACGGGAAACGGGCACCGCATCCACTACGACCACCCCTATGTGACGGGGGAGGAGGGTTATCCGGGGCTGGTGGTGCACGGGCCGCTGCAGGCGACGCTGCTGGCGCGGCACGCGCTGGACCTGGCAGGGCCCGGTGCCGCTCTGGGACGCATCGCCTACCGCGGGAAGAGGCCCTGCTTCGACGGGCGGCCGCTGCGGCTGCTCGGGCGCCGGGACGCGGAGGGCGTGGTCCGGCTGGAGACGCGGGACGAGACGGGCGCGACCTGTCAGGAGGCCGAGGCCGTCCTTGTCGGGCGATAAGGCGGCCGCGCCCGCCAGCTTCGCGGCAGGTCTGCCCGAGGAGGCGTTGCGGGGGATCGGCCTGATCGCGGCGGGATTCGGGATCGTCACGATCTCGGATGCCGCCGTGAAGTGGGTGCTGCCGGAGATCGGGGTCGCCGTCGCGATGATGGTGCGCGGGGCGCTGGGTGCGGTGACCGTGCTGGTCCTGGCGGGCGGGCTGCGGGTGCGGGCCGTGAACAAGCGGCTCGTGGCGGCGCGGAGCCTGCTGCATTGCGCGGTGACTGTGACTTTCTATCTTGCCTGGTCGCGGGGGATGCCGCTCGGGGACAGCTACGCGGTGGCGGCCGTGGCGCCGCTGGCCATGACCGTGCTGGCCATTCCGTTGCTGGGGGAGAGCGTGGGATGGCGGCGCTGGCTCTCGACCCTCGTCGGCTTCGGGGGCGTGCTGGTGATGGCGCAGCCGGGCGGCGACCTCTGGCGCTGGGAAGCGGCGGTGCTGCTGGGCGGCGTCGTCTTCATGGCGGTGACGCGGATCTGGACGCGGGTGCTGGCCCTGACGGACCGGCCGGCGACGATCGCCTTCTGGCTGATGGTGGCGCATATCCCCTTCGGCGTCGCGGTGCTGCCCGTGTTCCCGGCGATCGGCTGGCCCTCGCTCAGCGGCTGGATCGCGATACTCTTCGTGGGGATAGGGAACGGCTCGGCGCATTTCCTCTTTGCGCGGGCTTTCGCGCTGGCGCCGGTCGGGGTGCTGGCGCCTTTCGAGTACTCGACGCTCGTGATGGGCACCTTCGTGGGCGTGCTCGTCTGGGGGGACGTGCCATCCTGGGCTACGGTGGCCGGGGCCGCCGTGGTGGTGGCTGCGGGGCTCTATAACCTGCGACGGGCGCAGATCAGGGCGCGGGAGGCGAGGGCCCGGGCGGCCGTCGCGCGCGGCTGATGGTGCTGCGACACGACATGCGCCGCGGGGCGCTGCTGATGCTGGGCGCGACCGCCTGCTTCGCGCTGATGGGCGCGGTGGTGAAGGTGCTGAGCGCGCGGCACGCCTTCCTGGAGCTGATGTTCTTCCGCAATCTTTTCTCCCTGCCGATCGTGCTGGTGGCGGGGCTGCGGACGGGGGCGCTGCTGCGGACGCGGCGGCTGGGCGGGCACGCGGTGCGTGCGCTGTCCGGCATGGCGGGGATGGGCTGCGCCTTCCTCGCGCTGTCGATGCTCCCGCTCGCGGACCAGACGGCGCTGAACTACACGCAGCCGCTTTTCATCATTCTGCTGGCCATTCCCTGGCTGGGGGAGCGGCCGGGGCCGGCGCGCTGGGCGGCGGTGCTGGTCGGGTTCCTCGGCGTGCTGGTGGTCGCGGCGGGGCAGGGGCTGGGGCAGGGCGCGGCGGCTGGGTTGCTGGCGGGCTACGGGGTTGCGGCGCTCGGCGGGTTCTTCGGGGCGCTCTCGACCATGCTGGTGCGCCAGCTCTCGGCGACGGAGGCCAGCACGACCATCGTGCTGTGGCAGGCACTGCTGATGACGGGAATGGCGGCGATCGCGCTGCCCTTCTTTTGGACGACGCCGGGTTGGGCGGATCTCGCGCTGCTGGTGCTGATGGGCGTGATCGGCGGCGTGGGCCAGGTGCTGAACACCGAAGCCTTCGCGAGCGCGCAGGTCTCCTCCCTCGGGCCTTATACCTACACGGGGCTGCTCTGGGCGGGGCTGCTGGGCTGGATGATCTGGGGCGAAGCGCCAGGGGCTGCGATGCTGCTCGGCAGTGCGCTGATCGTGGGGGCGGGGTTCCTCGTGCTGCGCGGCGAGTACCGGGGTAAGAAGCCCCGCGGAGGAGAGCATGGGTCCTGAGTTCCGGCGCGATGATTCCCTGGCACCCGGAGAGGTGGAGTGGGTGGCACCGGGGGTCCGGCGCATTCTCTGCGGCAATCCCGGACCCTTCACCTATCGCGGCACGAACACCTACCTTCTTGGCCGGGGAGAGGTGACGGTGCTGGACCCAGGGCCGGTGGATGGCGCGCACCTGGCGGCTATCCTGCGGGCCGTGGAGGGGGAACGGGTAGCGCGCATTCTTGTCTCCCACACGCATCGGGACCACTCGCCGGGGGTGGCGCCGCTTGTGGCGGCCACGGGCGCGGAGACGCTCGGTTTCGGGCCCCATATGACCCCGCCGGGGGAAGGTGGAGAGGGCGGCGACCACACCTTCATGCCGGACCGGTGGCTGGCGGATGGCGATGCGGTGGAGGGCGACGGGTGGCGCGTCGTGGCGCTGCACACGCCCGGCCACTGCGCGAACCACCTCTGCTTCGCGCTGGAGGCGGACCCGGCGCTGGCGCCCGAAGGGGTGCTGTTCAGCGCGGACCACGTGATGTCCTGGTCCACGAGCATCGTCTCGCCGCCCGACGGCAACATGGCGGACTACATGCGCTCGCTGGAGCGGGTGGCGGAGCGGGGGGACCGTCTGCTGCTGCCGGGGCACGGGCCGACGCATGACGATCCCGTCCCCTTCGTCGCGGCGCTCCTCGCTCATCGGAGGGAGAGGGAGGCGACGGTGCTGGAGGCGCTGCGGGCGGCAAGCGGTGCCACGGCCGCGGCGGCACTGGTGCCCACCGTCTATGGGCCGGCTCTGGAGCAGCGGCTGGTGCCTGCGGCGGCGCGGAGCCTGCTGGCGCATCTGCTGAAGCTGGCGGAGGAGGGCCTGGCGGTGCGGGAGGGGGAGCTGTTCCGGCGGGCCTGAGGCGTGCTGGTCGGTCGCGGGCTACCCCATTCTCTCCAGCCGCCGGGTATCGCGGCCCTGGTACCAGACGAGGGGGCGGGTTTCGCGCTCGGGTTCCGGCAACGCCATCAGGTCGCGGAACTCGGCGAGTACCCGGGCGGTGATGGGGGCGAGGTCGTGGGGCGGGGTTTCCGCCACCGGGTAGTAGGCGAGGTGCTCCAGTTCTCCGCTGCCGCCAAAGGTGCCGGTCGCGGTTTCGGCCGGGGCCATGAGGAAGCGGGCATTGAAGCGCACCGGACTCATGGCGGGGGTGAGGGCGCGGCAGAGATAGCGCAGGGGCGCGAGTTCCGCGCGCAGGCGCCCGGCCTCGAAGTTGCCGAGGAGAAGGCCGGTCTCCTCGTGAAGTTCGCGGACAGCAGCGATGGCGATGGCGCGGGCGAGGCGCGGTGCGGCGCGGTGCTCGAGCGCGCGGCGGGTCTGGGGGTGGAGTTCCGAGGCGGCAGGGGCGCTGCGATCCTCCCGGTCCACCCGGCCGCCGGGGAAGACGAGGCGGTTGGGCATGAAGCGGTGCTTCACGCTGCGGACGCCCATCAGGACCTCGAGGCCCCCCGCGCCGTGCCGCCATAGAAGGAGCGTGGCGGCATCCCGCGGGCGCACCACCTTTTCCGGCCGGGCCTCGCCGGTTGCGGTGAAATCGGTGGGACGCATGGGTTCGGGCAAGGTGCGTCCTCTTTGATGGGGCTGGCGCGGTTCTAAGGCGGGGCGGTGGGCGGGGGAAGCGGGGGCGCCTAACCGCGAACGCCTCGCAAGTGGTTGTTTTCGGATGTTGCGCGGGCCTTCCCGCCTTGACACGAAAGGGGGGCGGACGCATTTCCTGCCCATACCGGACCGCGGGGGTCGGGTATCCATCCAGTGGTTGGGATCGCCCACCGTGTTGCGTCTTTCCAAATTGGCGGATTACGCGGTCGTCCTTCTTGCCCGGCTGGGGCAGGAGGATGGGCTGCACACCGCGCCGGCGCTTTCCTCGGCGACCGGCATTGCCGAGCCGACGGTTGCGAAGGTGCTCCGGATGCTCTCCCAGGCCTCGCTTGTCGAAGCGCAGCGGGGCGCGCGGGGCGGGCACCGGCTGGCCAGGCCGATCTCGTCTATCCCGCTCTCGGATGTGATCGTCGCCATGGATGGGCCGATCGCGCTGACGGCCTGCGTGGATGGCGCGACCGGCGGCTGCGAGGCCGAGGGGCACTGCCCCGTGCGCGGCCGCTGGGACCCCGTGAACGAGGCGGTGCGCGCCGCGCTCTCCGCCGTGACGATCGCCGACCTTGCGCGGCCGAGCTGCAACGAACTGCACCGCCGCACGCCCGTTTTTCCTCCTGCCACGGGACCGGCCCTGGGGCCCTCCCCTCTGGCCGCCGAGTAAGGGACAGAGAATGCCCGCCGTCGAAGAGACCCTCGATACCGTCCGTGACGCCACGCAGGGCGCCTATAAGTGGGGGTTCGAAACCGACATCGAGATGGAGTTCGCCCCCAAGGGGCTGAACGAGAGCATCGTGCGCTTCATCTCCGCCAAGAAGGGCGAGCCGGAATGGCTGCTCGACTGGCGGCTGCGCGCCTTCGAGGCCTGGAAGGGCATGGAGGAGCCGCGCTGGCCTTCCGTGACCTATCCGCCGATCGACTACCAGGACGCCTACTACTACGCGGCGCCGAAGGAGAAGGCGAAGCCGAAGTCGCTCGACGAGGTCGATCCCGAGCTGCTGAAGACCTATGCCAAGCTGGGCATTCCGCTGCGTGAGCAGGCGATCCTCGCGGGGGTCGAGGGGGCGGGGCAGGTGCCGGCCGAGGGCGGGCGCATGCCGGTGGCCGTGGACGCGGTGTTCGACAGCGTCTCCGTCGCGACGACGTACCGTGAGCGGCTGGAGAAGGACGGGATCATCTTCTGCCCGATTTCGGAGGCCGTGCATAAGCACCCCGAGCTGGTGAAGCGGTATCTTGGTTCCGTCGTGCCGCACACGGACAACTTCTTCGCGGCGCTGAACAGTGCCGTGTTTACCGATGGCAGCTTCGTCTACATCCCCAAGGGCGTTCGCTGCCCGATGGAGCTTTCCACCTACTTCCGTATCAACGCGAAGAGCACGGGGCAGTTCGAGCGGACGCTGATCATCGCGGACGAGGGCTCGACCGTCTCTTACCTCGAGGGCTGCACGGCGCCACAGCGCGACGAGAATCAGCTGCACGCGGCGGTGGTGGAGCTGGTGGCGCTCGACGACGCCTCCATCAAGTACAGCACGGTGCAGAACTGGTACCCCGGCGACGAGAACGGGGTTGGCGGCATCTACAACTTCGTCACCAAGCGGGCGGCCTGCCGCGGCAAGCGAAGCAAAGTTTCCTGGACGCAGGTGGAGACAGGTTCCGCCATAACCTGGAAGTACCCGTCCTGCATCCTGCAGGGCGAGGAATCCGTGGGCGAGTTCTACTCCGTCGCCATCACCAATAATCATCAGCAGGCCGATACCGGTACGAAGATGATCCATTTGGGCAAGAACACGCGCAGCACGATCGTGTCGAAGGGGATCTCGGCCGGCAAGGGGCAGAACACCTATCGCGGCCTCGTTCGGATCAGCCCGAAGGCGGCGAATGCACGGAACTTCACGCAGTGCGACAGCTTGCTGATCGGCGATCTCTGCGGGGCGCACACGGTTCCCTATATCGAGAACCGCTGCATGTCCGCGAAGACCGAGCACGAGGCGACGACGTCGCGCATCGCGGAGGACCAGCTCTTCTACTGCCGTCAGCGCGGGCTGTCGCAGGAGGACGCGGTGGGCCTGATCGTGAACGGCTTCTGCCGCGAGGTGCTCAAGGAACTTCCGATGGAATTCGCGGTCGAGGCGCAGAAGCTGCTTCAGATCAGCCTGGAAGGGAGCGTCGGGTGAAGGCCCGCAACGAAGGTATCTAATCATGCTGCGCATCGAGAACCTCACCGCCGAGATCGAGGGCAAGGAGATCCTCAAGGGGATCACCCTGGAGGTGCCGGATGGCGAGGTGCACGCCATCATGGGGCCGAACGGCGCGGGCAAGTCCACGCTTTCCTACGCGCTTGCGGGGCGCGAGGGCTATGAGATCACCGGTGGCTCCGTGACGCTGAACGGCCAGGATCTGCTGGACATGGAGCCGGAGGAGCGAGCCGCTGCCGGCCTGTTCCTCGCCTTTCAGTACCCCGTGGAGCTGCCGGGCGTCGGAAACGCCAACTTCCTCCGCACCGCGCTCAACGCGATCCGCCGCACGCGCGGCGAGCCGGAAGTAGACGCAATGCAGTTCCTGAAGCTGGCGCGCGCCCGCATGAAGGAGCTGTCCATGCCCGAGGACATGCTCAAGCGCGGCGTGAACGTAGGCTTCTCCGGCGGCGAGAAGAAGCGGAACGAGGTTCTGCAGATGGCGTTGCTGCAGCCGAAGATCGCGATCATGGACGAGACGGACAGCGGGCTCGACATCGACGCGCTGCGGATCGTGGCCGATGGCGTGAACGCGCTGCGCGGGCCCGGCTTCTCGGCCCTGGTGATCACGCACTACCAGCGTCTTCTGAACCATATCGTGCCCGACCGGGTGCACGTGCTGGCCGATGGCCGCATCGTGACCTCCGGTGGGCCGGAGCTTGCGCAGCGGCTCGAGGCCGAGGGCTACGCGGGCGTGCTGGACGAGGCCGCATGAACATCGATCTCCCCCAGGGCAACGCGGCGGCCTTCCTGCACCGTTACGACGGGTTGGCGGAGCGGCTGCCGGGCGCGTCCATTCCGACGGTGCGCGCGCTGCGCGATGCCGCGGCGGAGACGCTGCGCGCGGGCGGGCTGCCGAACCGGCGCGTGGAGGCCTGGCGCTACACCGACCTCTCCCCGATGCTGCGCGCGGAGTTCCGCGAGGCGCTGACGGCGGTGGACCGGGCTGTGCCGCTTCCGCCGGCGCGGGTGGAGCGGCGCGCGGTCTTCGTGGACGGGCGGTTCCGCGAGGATCTGTCCTCGCTCGACGGGCTGGTCGCGGCCTCGCTCGCGGAAGTGATCGCGACGGTGGCGGGGCGGCTGAACACGGTCGCCTCCGCCTCTCAGCCGATGGTCACGCTCAATACGCTGCTGTTCGAGGACGGGCTGGTGCTCGAGGTGCCGGAGGGCGTCGATGCGGGGCGGCTTGAGCTGCTCTCGGTCGCCTCCGGCGAGACGGCGAGCACGGTGCATCCGCGCCACCTCGTCCGCCTGGGGCGCGGCGCGCGGCTGGTGCTGGTGGAGACGGCATTGTCGAGCAGTGGCGCGCGGCACCTGCACAACCCCGTCTTCGAGATCGAGGTGGCCCAGGACGCGAAGCTCACCCATGTGCGCGTGCAGCGAGAGGCGGCGAATGCCTATCATCTCGCGCATCTCGGCGTGCGCGTGGAGGAGGGCGGGACCTATGACGGCTTCGTCCTCAACGCGGGCGGGCGGATCAGCCGGAGCGAGACGCATCTCGCGCTGCTTGGGCCGCGGGCGGCGGCGCATCTGAACGGGGCGCAGCTGGTGGCGGACGGGCAGCTTGCCGATACGACCACGGCGCTGGACCACACCGCGCCGAACTGCGCCTCCCGCCAGACGGTGAAGACGGTGCTGGCGGGGCGCTCGCGCGGCGTGTTCCAGGGCAAGATCCTGGTGCGGCGCGAGGCGCAGAAGACCGACGGCTACCAGATGAACCAGGCGCTGCTGCTGTCGGAAGAGGCGGAGATCGACAGCAAGCCGCAGCTGGAGATCTATGCCGACGACGTGAAGTGCAGCCACGGCGCGACTGCCGGGGCGCTGGACGCGGACAGCCTGTTCTACCTGCGTGCCCGCGGCATCCCCGCGGATGTGGCCCGCTCCATTCTCGTGCGCGCCTTCCTTCAGGAGGCAGTCGAGGTGGTGGAGGACGAGCCCGCGCGCGAGGCGCTGGAGGAGGCGGTGGCGGGCTGGTGGGACCAGCATGGGAAGGCTGCGTGATGGACGGCACTCTTCGCCCGGCGCTCGACGTGCAGCGGGTGCGGCAGGACTTCCCGATCCTGTCGACCAAGGTGCACGGCAAGCCGCTGGTGTTCCTTGACTCCGGTGCCTCCGCGCAGAAGCCGCGCGTGGTGCTCGACGCGATGTTGCGGATGATGGAGACCTCCTACGCGAACGTGCATCGCGGGGCCTATCACCTCAGCGAGGCCTCGACGGCGGCCTACGAGGCGGCGCGCGAGGCGGTGGCGCACTTCCTAAACGCGAGCGATGCGCGGGAGGTGATCTTCACCACAAACAGCACCGCCGCGATCAACCTTGTCGCGCATTCCTACGGGCGTGGGGTGCTGCGGCCGGGGCAGGCGGTGGTGGTTTCCGAGATGGAGCACCACGCGAACTTCGTGCCCTGGCAGATGCTCTCCCAGGCGCACGGGATCGAGCTGCGGATCTGCAACGTGCTCGACTCAGGCGAGCTGGACATGGCGGACCTTGAGGCGAAGCTCACTGACGGGAAGGTGGGGCTGGTCGCGGTCACGCATATGTCCAACGTGCTGGGCACGGTGACGCCGGCCGCGCGGATCGCGGCGCTGGCACACGCGCATGGCGCGAAGGTGCTGTTCGACGGGTCGCAGGCGGTGGTTCACCGGCGTGTTGACGTGCGGGCGCTGGACGCGGATTTCTACGTCTTCACGGGGCACAAGCTCTACGGCCCCACGGGCATCGGCGTGCTCTGGGGGCGGATGTCGCTGCTCGACGAGATGCCGCCCTTCATGGGTGGCGGCGACATGATTTCGGAGGTGACCCGGGAGGGCTTCAAGCCCGCCCCGGTGCCGGCGAAGTTCGAGGCGGGTACGCCGGCGATTGTTGAGGCGGTGGGGCTGCACGCGGCGATCGACTACGTCACAAGCATCGGCATGGAGGCCATCGAGGCGCATGAGCGCTCATTGGTGGACCATGCCATGGCGAAGCTCTCGGCGATCGAGGGCCTGACGGTCATCGGCCGGGCGCAGGACCGGGGCGGAGTGTTCTCCTTCGCGCTGGGCAACGCGCACGCGCACGACCTTTCCACGTTGCTCGACCGGGTGGGGATTGCGGTGCGCGCGGGGCGGCACTGCGCGGAGCCGCTGCACGTGCGGATTGGGCATGACAGCACCTGCCGTGCGTCCTTCGGCATGTACACGACGCATGAGGAGGTCGATTTCCTGGCGGAGGCGTTGAACTCCGCGCGGAGGTTCTTCACCTGATGTTCGACGACCTGCGGGACCTCTATCAGGAGGTCATCCTCGATCACGGGCGCAAGCCGCGGAATTTCCGCCGGCTGGACAGGCCTGACCTTTCGGCCCGCGGGGACAACCCGATGTGCGGTGACCGGATGGAGCTGTTCCTCGACATGGAGGGGGATCGCATCGCCGACGCCGCCTTCCAAGGCAAGGGCTGCGCAATCTCGATGGCGAGCGCCTCGCTGATGACCGAGACGGTCAAGGGCAAGACGCCGGACGAGGCGCGCGAGATGGCTGCGCGCTTCCGCGAGATGGCGATGACCGGTACCTGCCCGGATTGCGGCGGAGCGCTGGAAGACGAGATGGACCGGCTGCAGGCGCTGTCGGGCGTCCATGAGTTTCCCAGCCGCGTGAAGTGCGCGACGCTGGCCTGGCACACCCTCAACACCGCCCTTTCCGGCGGGAAGGAGGCTTCGAGTGAGTGAACCGATCACCGCACAGGGCGGCACGCACGAGGCCTGGTCGCCGGACGGGCCAATTCCGCCGACGCGCGTGAGCGAGGTCGCAGTTCTGGACGCGATCAAGACCGTCTTCGACCCGGAGATCCCCGTCGATATTTACGAACTCGGCCTCGTCTACGCCGTGGAGATCACGGACGAGGGCGCGGTGCGTATCGAGATGACCCTCACCACCCCTTCCTGCCCCTCGGCGCAGGAACTGCCGGGGATGGTTGAGGAGGCGGTAAAGGTGGTGCCGAACGTCTCCTCTGTTACGGTCGAGATTGTCTGGGACCCGCCCTGGGATCCGTCGCGCATGAGCGAGGACGCGAAGCTCGCGTTGAACATGTATTAAAGAAGGGCCGGAGATGAGCACGACCACCACCGACGCCCCGAAGCCGCGCCGGGCGTTGCCGCCGCTGATGTCGCTGTCGGATGCGGCGGCGGAGCGGTTGCGCGCGCTCTACGCGAAAGGCGATGGCGGGAAGCTGCTGCGCGTCGCCGTTTCCACCAAGGGCTGCTCGGGCATGTCCTATCAGATCGACTGGGTTGACGGGGCGGGGCCGGGCGACGAGGTCGTCACGGATAAGGGTGTAACGGTGCTCGTCGACCGCAAGGCGACGCTATTCCTGATCGGCACGGTGATGGATTACGAGAAGAAGGCGATGTCGGCCGGCTTCACCTTCACCAATCCGAACGAGAAGGGCCGCTGCGGCTGCGGCGAGAGCTTCCACGTCTGACGAGGCGTGAAGCCGCGGCTCAGTCGATTGAGCGCCCGGCTAGGCGGGTGCGCCAGGACGCGATCTGACCACTGACCTCCTGGGCGGTGCGGAGGGCGTCGAAGCTGATGGGCTCCACCGAGAGCTTCTCAAGGCGGCTCGACCAAGTGGGGTCGCGCCCCAGCTCGGCGGTGGCGGCTGCAAGGCGTTGGACGGCCGCGGCATCCAGGCCGGGCGGGGCGAAAAGGCCCCACCAGGGGACGAGATCCACGGAAGGGAAGCCGAGTTCCGTCGTGGTGGGAACATCCGGCAGGTCGGTGTGGCGGTGCGGGCTCGTCGTCGCGAGCGCGCGGGCGCGGCCGTCCTCCAGCAGCGGCTTCGCAACCCCTGTGAGCGCGGGGAGGAAGGCTACCTCGCCCGTCATTAGGCCGTTCAGGGCAGGTCCGCCACCTCGATAGGGCACGTGGGTGAGCGCGACGCGAGCAGCGTCCGCGAGGGCGAGCCCGGCGAGATGCGGGTCCGTGCCGGCGCCTGGCGTGCCATAGGGCAGCGCCGTCGCTGCTGCCGCAGCCACGAGGTCCTGCAACGTTTTATGAGGTGAGGCCGCGGGGACGACGAAGAGGATGGCCTGTCGCGCGATGGTTGCGATGGGTGTCAGGTCCCGCTCCGGATCGTAGGGCGGGGGTGGCTGCAGCGCGGGCAGAACGACGATGGCCGGCGACGAGGTGAACAGGAGTGCGTAGCCGTCCGGCTTGGAGCGCGCGACGGCGGCGGTGCCGATGGCTCCCGACGCGCCCGCGCGGTTCTCGACGACGACGCTGCCGCCGAGGATCTCGCCCAGCCGCACGGCGAGGATGCGCGCGATGAGGTCGGTGCCGCCACCCGGCGCGAAGGGCACGACGAGGCGGATAGGACGCGAGGGATAGGGCTCCGGCTGCGCGCGCGCCGCGCCCGCCACCCCTGCCGCGAGGCCACCGAGGAGGAAGGTGCGGCGTGCGGCGCGGGTCACCCCGCCGTGGCCTTCGCGAAGGCGGGGCGGGCAGCGATGCGGGTGCGCCAGGCTTCCAGCGCGGGGAGCGGCGGGCGCTCGATCGGAAAGTCGAGGCAGCGGGCGACGATAGGGGCCAGCGCGATGTCGGCCAGCGTCATGCGGCCGAGGGCGAGCCACTCGGCCGCCGCGAGCTGCCCGTCGAGGATCGTGAGCAAGGTGTTGATCTCCGCAAGCTGGGCGGCGAACTCAGGTGCACGCTCGTCCGGCGCCTTCTTGGCCTCGCGGAACATGACGAGGTAGGGGGCGTTGAGCTGGGCGAGGAGCCAGTCCATCCAGCGCTCCACCTCGCTGCGCTCCGCGGGCGTGGTGCCGTGCATCTCCGGCGCGTGGCCGGCCGCGAGATAGCGGAGGATGGTGTTGGATTCCCAGACCATGACCTCGCCGTCCACGAGTGTCGGCACCTTCGAGTTCGGGTTCATCGCCTTGTATTGCGGCGTGGCGGTGTTGCCGAACTGGCGGCCATAGTCCTCGCGCTCGTAGGAAGTGCCGGTCTCCTCGAGGAGGAAGAGGACCTTCTGCACGTTACCGGAGGTCGCGCGTCCCAGCAGCTTCAGCATCCTGTTCCCCTCACTTGGCCCGCGGCGCGTAGGCAATCGCGTCCATCTCGATCTTTGTGCTGATGACGGCCTGTGCCTGCACGGTGGTGCGGGCGAGCGTCGCGTCCTTGAAGTGCTCGGCGAAGACCTTGTTGTAGCGGCCGAAGTCGCGCGTATCCTCGAGATAGGTCGTCACGCGCACGACGTCGGCGAGCGTCAGGCCTTCGGCCTCCAGCACGCGGGCGATGGAGAGGCAGGTCCACTTCGTCTCCTCCTCGATCGTGCCGGAGATCATGTTGCCCTCCGCGTCCTTGGCGACCTGGCCGGAGACGAAGACGAAGTCGCCCGCGCGCACGGCGGGATGGAAGGGCAGGTTCGGGTTCTTCTTCCCGATGGGGTAGACGTCTTCGCGCGGCACCTTGCGGTTCCTCTCAGCGGATAAGGGGGGATTCGAGGATCTGCACCCCGGCCACGCGGTCCACGAGGTAGATCAGGCCGCGGTCGTCGATGGTGACGTCGTTGGATGAGGCGCGGTCTGCGCCCGGGGCTGGGGCTGGCACGTGGTGGCCGACCTCGCGCGGAGCGAAGGGGTCGGAGAAGTCCACGATGCGCAGGCCCATGGCGAACCAGGCGCAGGGCAGCACCGTGCCGCGGAAGGCTTCGGAGGGCTGGTGGCAGCCGGTCATCGCCGGTTGCGGTGATCCGTCGAGGTCAAGGCCGGGCACCTGGAAGGTGGAGATGACGGTAGGGTTCGTCTCGTCAGTGATGTCGTAGAACCAGAGGAAGGAGGGCGCGGCGGGGTAGAGCTTCGCCACGTCCTCATCGGCGACGATGAGGATGCGGCGGCCCTTCACGGGCTCGGGCACCGGCATGCAGGTATGGGTCGGGTGCGGGAAGGCGGCGGAGGTGTTGACGTGCGCGACCGGGCGCGGGTTCGCCATGTCGGAGATGTCGAGCGTCCACATCCCGTGGTGCCAGTAGGAAAGGTAGAGGCGATCGCCAAGGCGCATGGGGTGGTGGCAGCGGGGCGTCGGCCAGCCTTCGGGCATGTCATCGCGCTCGCCGCCGGCAGCATGCTGGCCGGGCGCCCACCAGCGCATGATCTCGCGCGGGCGTGCGGGGTCGGAGAGATCGAGGACGGCAGGAAAGTTGCCGACATAGCCGGCCTCCGTCGCCGAGACATAGGCGAGGGTGCCGTCGAAGGTGAAGCGGTGTACGCCCTTGCCGGACATGGCGACCTTTGTGAGCTCGCGCGGGTTCGCGGGGTCGCGAACGTCGTAGATCATCATTCCGGCGCCGAACTCCTCGTTGCCGGGGCCGAACTTCTCGTGGTTCACGAGCATCAGCCCGTTGGCGGCGCGCACTTTGTGCGAGTGCCAGCCGGCGGGGATCGGGATGTGGTGGAGCACGCGGGGGTTCCGCGGGTCCGCGATGTCCACCACCGTGGTGCCGTGCGGCGGGCGCATATGGGCGACGTAGAGCGTGGTTCCGTCCACCCAGACCTGCCCGCCGCCGGGGAGGTCGAGGTGGGAGAGGAGCGAGACGTTCCGGCTGCCGGAGAGAACGCTTTCAGGCAAGCCGGGACACCTCGCCATCAGCGGCACGGCCCCATTTCCGATAGAGGGAGAAGGCCTTCTGCGCCGGCTCGTCGCTGGCGACGAAGAGGATCGCGGGTTCGGTCGCGGAGCCGTTCACGTGCTCGCACCAGGAGCCGCCGGGGACAGCCATGGTGTCGAATTCCCGCCAGTCGAGCCGCTTGCCGTCCACGATGGAGTGGCCGCTGCCACGGAAGGGCGCGACGAGCAGGCTGGCGGTCTGGCGCAGCGGCAGGGTGCGCTCGCCGGGGCGGAGCATCTGCGCGAAGAAGGTGATCGTCTTGAACACGGGGCCGCCAGTGGTGGGATCGACGTACTCCACCATGATCGCTTCATGCGGGTCGCCGTCCCAATCGGCGTGGCGGTCCAGCAGGGCCTGCATCGCCTCCCAGCGATAGACATACATGGGTGAGGAATGGCCGGCGCCGCGGATATGGTTCACGAAGCGCGGCCGCATGCCGCCGGTGCCGTAGATGCGGTGGGAGTAGTCGTCGGGGAAGCGGGCCGACTGCTTCTTCACCACCGCGTCGTCCTCGACGTAGTGGTGGTCGAAGGAGACGGCGTTGAGCGTCTCGACCAGCGGCAGGTCGAGGACGGAGAGGTTGATCGCGGGCTCGTCGCCGACCGTGCCGTGGTTATGCCACGTGTCGATCGGTGTCAGCACCATGTCGCCGGGGCCGAAGACGATGTCCTCGCCCTCCACCCCCGTGAAGTTGCCCTTGCCCGTCAGGCCGAAGCGGATGGCGCTCGGCGTGTGCTTGTGGGGCGGCATGATCTCGTTGGGGTCGTTCAGTCGGTAGGCCGTGTACATCGTGGAGACCGAGGCACGCTGCGGGGCAAGGCCGGGGTTCACGAGGATGACCGAGCGCCGGTCGCTGTCTGCCGTGGAGACGAGCTCGGCGGAGCGGCGGAGGATCGGCTCGATGTCGTCAGCGAATGACCAGAGGTGCGGCACCGCCTTCCGCGTCGCCATGAGCTGGCGGATTTCGTCGTGGTCCGTGTCCTTGGACGTCGCCCAAAAGGGGAAGAGGTTATGCCGCGCGAGGTCATCATAGAGGCCGCGGAGCGCGGCTTCCCGGTTGGCGTCTGGCTCCTGAGAGGAAGCCGGGGGAAGGTTCGTGTCCATGGGACCTCCGCGAAGGGGTGACCGCCAAGCGACCGTAGATCCAACCCATGATGACCGGCAAGCGGAAATGGTTGCTCCGCTCAGAGCACCGCGCGCGGCTCCGTTGGGCGCCCGAGAATGAGGTCGGAGGCGCGCTCCGCGATCATGATGACAGCCGCGTTGATGTTGCCGGAGACGGTGGTGGGGATGGCGGAGGCGTCCACCACGCGCAGCCCCTCCACGCCGCGCACGCGCAGGTCGCCGCCGAGGACTGCGCGCCCGTCGGTGCCCATGGCGCAGGTGCCGAGCGGGTGGTGAACAGTGATGGCGGTGGCACGGACATGGGCGTCGAGATCGGCATCAGAGGCGCGCCCCTCGCCGGGCACAGCCTCGCGCGCGCGGAAGGGCGCCATTGAGGGCTGCGCCATCGTTTCGCGGATCATGCGCAGGCCTTCGCGCAGGCGTGCGCGGTCGCGCTCGGTGGAGAGAAAGTTCTGGCGGATCCGCGGCGGGGCAAAAGGGTCGGCGGAGAGGAGCGCAACCTGGCCCTCGCTCTCGGGGTGGAGGAGCACGGCGCGGCAGCCGAAGCCGTCCGGGAAGGGGCGGCGGAGCCAGGGCTGGGCCGTGAAGGGCGCGGCGGTGAGGAGGAATTGGAGGTCCGGCGCCGCGCCGGCCGTGCTGCTACGCAGGAAGGCGGTGACGCCGCCGGGCACGTCGCTCGCGATGCCGGTGCCGCGAAGGTAGGCGCGGGCGACGGAGAGGCCGATGCGGTCGGCGCGCATGGCCCGTGGGAAGGGACCGGGGACGCCGCGTGCATAGGGCAGCATGACCGAGACGTGGTCCCGCAGGTTGCGGCCGACGCCGGATAGTGGGACGCGAACCTGGATGTCGAGGCGCCGCAGCGTCTCCGGATCGCCGAGGCCCGAGAGCATCAGGAGCTGCGGCGAGTTGATGGCGCCGCCCGAGAGGATCACCTCCCGCCCTGCGCGGGCGGTGCGGGTTTCGCCGCCCTGGCGATAGGTGACACCGACGCAGCGCCCGCCCTCGAAGGCAAGGCCGGTGGCGTGGGCGCGCACGAGGATGCGGACGTGTCCGCCCCGCAGCGCCGGCCTGAGATAGGCGGTGGCGGCGGAGGAGCGGCGACCATTGCGGATGGTCATCTGCAGGGTGCCGAAGCCCTCCTGCCGCGCGCCGTTGTAGTCGTCGGTCCAGCCGAAGCCGGCGTCTCGGCCTGCCGCGGCAAAGGCGTCGAGCAGGGGGTCGGCGTAGCCGCATGGCTTCGTGCCGAGCGGGCCCTCGCCGCCGCGATAAGCGTCCGCGCCACCCGACCAGGTCTCCTGCCGGCGGAAATAGGGGAGGACGGAGGCGTAGTCCCATCCCGGTAGGCCGCGCGCGCCCCACCCATCGTAGTCGGCGCGGTTGCCGCGCACATAGGCCATGGCGTTCGTGGAGGATGACCCGCCGACAACCTTGCCGCGTGCGCACTCGACAGCGCGGCCGCCGACGGATTCCTCGGGCTCGCAGTCGTAGCCCCAGTCGTGCTTGCGCTGCTGGAGGATGCGACCCCAGCCAAGGGGGATGTGGATCCAGGGATCGCGGTCCCAGCCGCCGGCCTCCAGCAGGAGGACGCTGGCGCCGCCCTCCGAGAGGCGCCGCGCGAGGGTGCAGCCCGCCGAGCCCGCGCCAACGATGACATAGTCCTGCTCCAACCGACCACTCCCGACAGGTGCTGAACGGGACCATCCACCGCAACCACTTGTCAACCAAAGCCGTGAATGGTTAGCGTGGTGGGGAAGAAGGAAGGGGCATGAATGAAGGGCTCGGACCCGACGGAGGCCGACAGCGCACTGGTCGCGAGCCTCCGCTCCATCGTTGCCTCGGGCGGGCCGCTTCCGGCGGAGCGCGTGCTGGCGGAGAGGCTGGCCGTGAAGCGCCACCGGCTTCGCAGCGCGCTCGAACTCCTGCGCAACGCTGGCGAGATCGAACCTGCTCGTCCGGGTCGGCGGGGGAACTTGCGGTCGGACGACCTCGTGCCGCTGACCAATCCCGTAGAGGTGACGGAGCTTCGGCTTCTGCTTGAACCGGGCCTCGCGCGGCTGGCGGCCGTGCGCGCCTCGCCCGTCGAGGTCGCGCGCGTCCTGCGGGCCGCGACGACGCCGAGCGGGGAGGGGGCGGGGAAGGTCGATCTTGCCTTCCATCTTGCCGTGGCGGCGGCGGCGCGCAACGCGCTGGCGGCGGAGCTCTACGCCCTCGTCAGGCGGGTAGGGCGCGACGTGCGGGTGGCGATCGCGGGGCGGGCTGCCGCCTGCCCAAGCGCGCTTCGCCAGCGCGACGCGGAGCACCAGGCCGTCGCCCAGGCCATCGCAGCACGAGATCCAGACGCGGCGGAGAGTGCCATGCGGACCCATATGCTCGCGGTGCAGCGGCGGGTAGTCGAGCGCCTCTCGCCCGGCCTGACGGCGGCCTGAGCGGTGGACGCCACGCCTCCCCCCCTCGTCGAGGCTCATGGGGAGGTGCGGCTACCGCGGGCCGCGCTGATCGTGGAGCGGGCCCTCGTCGGGCTTCTTGGCGTGCTGATGCTGTTCATCGTCGGGCTGAACGTCGCCAATGTCGCCGGGCGCTACATCTTCTCCATGCCCGTGCCGGCGGCGGACGAGATCATGACCTTCGCCATGGTCTGGGGCGTCTTCCTGGGCGCGGCCGTCGTCACGCTGCGTGGCACGCACCTCACGATGGACCTCGTGGCGGGCCTCTTGCCCAGGCGCGCGCGCCGCGTGGCCGAGGCCGCCGGGGCGATCGCCCTGGTGACGATCCTCGGCTTCATCGCGCTGCAGTCACTCGAATACCTCGACGTGATCGGGACCATCGGCCTGACCAGCATGGCCGCGGGCCTGCCAATGGCGTGGGTGCATGCGGCGATCCCCGTGGGCTTCGGCCTGATGGCTCTTGCCGCGCTGCTGCGGCTGTTCGGGCGGCGAGCGTGACGGCGGCCCTTGTCGCCCTCCCGCTCGCGATGCTCGGCGCGGGCTTTCCGGTCTTCCTCGTGCTCCTCGCAGCGGCCACGGCCTACGCCGTCTTCGTCTCCGACGTGCCGCCGACGGTGCTGCACCAGGCGATGTTCGGTGGCGTCGATTCCTTCGCGCTTCTCTCCATCCCCTTCTTTCTCTTCGCGGGGGAACTGATGACAAGCGGCGTGATCGCCCGCCGTATCGTGGCGCTCGTCGTCGCGGTGGTGGGGCGGCTGCCGGGTTCCCTCGCCCTGGCGACGGTGGGAACCTCTACCATCGTGGGCGCCATCTCCGGGTCCTCCGCGGCGGCTACGGCGACGGTGGGGCGCATCCTGTACGGGCCGCTCCAGCAGGCCGGCTACTCGCGCCGTTTCGCCACCGGGGTGATTGCGGCTTCCGCCGGCATTGATGTCGTCATTCCGCCCTCCATCGCGATGATCCTCTACGGCGTGGTGGCGGAGGTTTCGGTGCCTAAGCTCTTCCTGGCGGGCGTGCTGCCGGGGCTGCTGCTGGCGGGATTTATGGCACTGTTCATCGTGGCCCATGCGGCGATCGCGCGGGTGGGCGGGACCTCGCCCTTCAGTCTCGCCGCGATCGGGACCGCGCTGGTCCGGGCCCTCTGGGCTCTGGGCATGCCGACGATCGTCTTCGTCGGCATCTATGGCGGCGTCTTCTCGCCGACTGAGGCGGCGGGGATCGCCTGCGTCTACGCGGCGCTCGTCTCGGCGCTGGTGTACCGCGACATCGGGCCGCGCGCGCTGCTGCAGCTGGCAGCGGATGCCATGGTGCTGACGGCGCAGATCATGGTCATCGTGGCCGCGGCCGGCGTCTTCGCCTGGATGCTCACGACCTCGGGCACGCCGGCGCGGCTCGTCGCCTGGATCGCGGCGATGGATCTCTCGGCCTGGCAGGTGCTGCTGGTGATCAACATCGTGCTGTTGATCGCCGGCTGCTTCATCGACCCGACCTCGGCGATCCTCGTTCTCACGCCGTTGCTGCTGCCGATTGTGAAGCACGTGGGGATCGATCCCGTGCATTTTGGGATTGTCATGACAGTGAACCTCTCCATCGGGATGTTCACGCCGCCCTTCGGGCTGAACCTCTTTGTCATGCAGTCGCTCTTCAACGTACCGACCGGTGATCTCTACCGCGGCGTAGCACCCTTCATTGCCGTTCAGGTCTCGGCCCTGGCTGTCGTGACCTATGTTCCCGCGATCTCGCTCATCCTCGTCGGGGGCTAAGGCCCGGCGAGACGAACAGGAGGCGTGACATGACTCGCATCACCCGCCGTGCCTTCGGCCGCACGGGACTTGGGGCCCTCGCGGCCCTGTCCCTGGCCAGGGCCACCCACGCGCAGGGGACGGCCATGAAGATGGCGAGCGCGACCGTGAACGACGTGCAGCACGAGTGGCTCCGCCGCTACGACGCCGCGCTCCGGGCGCGGTTGGGTGACCGGGTGAACGCCGAGATCTACCCCGCGAGCCAGCTCGGCGCGATACCACGGATGGTCGAGGGGCTGCTGCTCGGCACGATTGAGTCCTTCGTCACGCCAACCTCCTTCGTCGTTCCGGTGGACCCGCGGATGCAGGTCTTCGATGCGCCGGGGCTCTTCCGCTCGCCCGAGCATCTTCAGCGCGTCATCACGGACACGGAGACGCGCGCCCGCTCCCTCGCGCTGCTGGAGGGGCGGGGCGTGAAGGGGATCGGAATCTTCTACAACTCGCCCGTCGTCGTGCTCTCGCGGAAGCCGATCAGGAGCCTCGCGGATTTCCGCGGGCAGAAGATACGCACCTTCGCCTCGCCGTTGCAGACGCGGCCGATGGAGCATTTTGGCGCGACGCCGGTTCCGATGGCGCTTTCGGAGGTGATGCCGGCGCTCCAGTCGGGGGCGATCGATGGGCTGCTCGCGGGCATTCCGGTTCTTTCGGCGCTTCGATACTACGATGTCGCCAAGACGGTGACAGAGATCCATCCGGCGATCGTCGTCTCGGTCTTCCTCGTGAACAAGCGCTGGTACGACCGGCTTCCCGCCGATGTGCGGACCGCCATGGCGGAGGAGGGCGCACGGGTGGACCGCGATATCTTCGCCTGGACGACGGGCGCGATCGACGAGGCGAACAAGGCATGGGCCGCGGGCGGGGGCGAGATCGTGCGGCTGCCACCCGAGGAGCAGGAGCGCATGATGCGAGAGCTTTCCATTCTAGGCGAGGGCATCCTCGGGACCTCGGCGCCGGTCAAGGCGGAGTACGAGGCGCTGCGCCGCGTGGCCGAACGCCTGGCCTGAGGATAGGAGCCCTTGTGCGACGGCTGCGACGCCGAGCCCATCCGGGCCGGGCTTTTCTCCCCCGCCGATCTGCGCCGCGTCTCGGTGGCGCGGGCGAGCCTGCGACGGGTCTGTTCCGCGCCGGCTCTGCCGATGGCGGTGACTGACGGCGCCCTCGCTCAGCCCCGAGCCGAGAGTGGCGGGGCGGAGGAGCGGCCGAAGCGGAGCCCATGCTTCCTGGCATAGGCGCGCAGCCGCCCGGTGGCACGTGGCTCCATCGCGAGCGCAATGTGGCCATCCGGGCGGACGAGATAGGCCGCGCCGCGCGCGAAGCCCGCCCGTTCCGCGCCGTCGCTCCAGTCGAAGCGGTGGAGAGGGAGCGATAGTTCCTCCGCCTCGGCGGCCAGGGCCGCGTGAGCTTCACCATGGACCTGGACGTGCCAGTCAAGGGTGGTGAGCGGTGCGAAGTTGTCCGGACCGTCGGCCCAGGGCAGCCGGTCGCCGCCGGCGATGTCGCCTGCCCGCCCCTCGGAGAGGGCGCTGCCTGGGTAGCGGATGCGGATCTGCGAGGCGAAGCGGAAGAGGGCCCGGCGGCCCGCGGCGAAATGCGTGGCGGCGGGCACGAGCATCGGCATCACGGTGGTGCGGAAGACCGACCCCGCGAAGCCCTCTGCAACGACGGCCCTGAACATCCGGTCCGTTGTCGCGACGAGCTCGCGCGCGAAGGCGATACGCTCGGGCTCATACGTATCGAGCAGGGTGGGCGGGGCGCGGCCCAGGAGCACTTCCGCCAGCTTCCAGGAGAGGTTCACCGCGTCGCCGATGCCGGTGTTCATGCCCTGGCCACCGACAGGGCTGTGCAGGTGCCCGGCGTCGCCCAGCAGGAAGGCGCGTCCCTCGCGGAAGCTGCTCGCCACGCGGTGATGCACGCGATAGGTCGAGAACCAGTTCACCTCGGCCACCTTCACACCCAGCAGGTGCTCCGCGCTGCCACGCACCGTCTCGAAGGTCGGCTGCTCGATACCGTCGGGCACGAAGCCGATCAGGCGTTCCATGTCGCCCTTCCGGGCGGGCAGGCGCAGCGCGAAGGTTTCAGGTCCGGTGGCGAGATGGACGTCCCTGCCGCGATTTGGGATGTCGAGCCGCACGTCCGCGACGTAGTAGAGGTGCTGATAAGTGCCGCCGTCGAAGCCTGTCCCCATGCCCTCCCGCACCTTGCTGCGCGCGCCGTCGCAGCCGAGGAGGTAGTCGAAGCGGGCGGTTTCCGCGTGTCCCCTGGCGGTGGAAATGGAGGCCTCCACCCCGGTCTCGCCCTGCGTAAAGGAGAGGAGGGAGGTGGCGCGCTCTACCTCCACGCCGCGCTCGCGCAGCCAAGCCACGAGGAGGTGCTCGTGCTCGTCCTGGGGCAGGTCGAGAATGAAAGGATAGGGGCTGAGGCCGCGCCCGATGTCCTTTATGTCGACATAGGCGCGCTCTTGCCCACCCTCGTGCATGCGGATGCCCTGCACCTCGGTGCCGGCGGCGACGAGCGCCTCGGCGAGGCCGAGTTGCCGGTAGTATTCGAGCGTGCGGGCATGGACCGCGAGGGCGCGTGATTCCTGCGCCGGGGCCTCGTGCTGGTCGATGAGGCGGAAGGGCACGCCGTGCTGGGCCAGGCGCAGTGCCATGTTGAGGCCGGTTGGCCCGGCGCCAACGACGAGCACGGGGGGAGGGGACATGGCGGCTCTTCCTCAGTTCGCCAAGCATAGGATCGGGCTGGCAGGGCAGGGTAGAATTGTGCGCCGGAAGCCCCGGCGACCCTGCTGCAACATTATCGTCACTTGCAAGCAGCTCCCGGGCGCCAGATATGTCAGCCCATGGAAAAGGAACACCGCCCGGTTCGCACCCGGGCCTGCGACTAGGGAACCGGCCAAGCTACTGAGTCGGTCCGTGCCCTCGTACGGCCATTTCCCCAGTCTCTCCCGAAGGGTCCTATGACTTCCCTCAGCGGCCAAGCGCCGCTTCTCTTTCCGCGGATTGGTCGCGATGACCTTCCGCGCGTGCTGCAGCTTGAGCTCGACCCCGATCAGGTTGAACGCTTCCTCGGTCCGCTGCCCGAGATCCTCGCCGAGGTGCGGCGAGGACCAGCCCATCTCATGTTCGGGATAGAGGCCATGGGGCGCCTCGCCGGCTTCTTCGTCCTTCACCCCGACCGGCGGGATGGCAGGACGTGGTGGCTCGGCTGGCTCGCCCTGGACCGCCGTTTCCAGGGACTCGGCCACGGCCGGCGCGCGCTGGAGGAGGCCCTGCGGCGCCTCCGCGCTGCCTCGGCTTGCGATCGCGTGCGGCTTTTCGTGGCGCGGGAGAATGTGGGCGCGCTGAGGCTCTATGAGCGGGCGGGCTTCTGTGCGCTCGGCTTCCTGCGCGAGACCGGCGAGCTGATCCTCGAATGCGTCCTGCGCGCCGGCCACTGGCTGGAACGGGGAGCGGAGCCCATGCTGGTGAGCGTGGTGGCGAAGGTGAAGCGCGCCTCTGGCCATCGGCGGCTCCGCGCCTCCATCGGGCCGCACGCCGCCTGGGTCATCGGGGTTGAGCGCGGGCCTCCTGGTCCTGCAGCTTCCGCGTAAGCGCCGCTGTCGCGAAACAGCAGGGCATAGGCTGCCACCCGGTCCACCCGCCGGTCGCCATTGGCGCCGTCAATGGGCTGCGCAAAGCTGCCTATTAGACGGACCGGGCAAAAAGCTGCGAGGCTAGGGGAAGATTGCGGCTTTCGGCCGGCGCCTTCCCTGCCGCCGCCGGAACGCCGCCGAAGGAGCACCCCCATGGACAACGCCGCGCCGCGCTTCGGCACCAGCTGGCCCTCGATCCGCGACCAGGTGAGCGAGACGGAATGGCAGGCGCGCCTGGAACTTGCCGCCTGCTACCGGCTCGTCGAGGCCTATGGCATGACGGACATGATCTACAACCACATCACGCTCCGCATCCCCGGCACGGAGCACCTGCTGATCAACCTCTACGGGCTTCTCTACAAGGAGATCACGGCGACCAGCCTCGCGAAGATCGACGTGGAGGGAAACATCATCTGGAAACCGGACACCGACTACGGGATTAACAAGTCCGGCTACGTGATCCACGGCGCGATCCATAAGGCACGGCCGGATGTCGCGGCGGTGCTTCACACCCATACGCGGGCGGGCATGGCGGTCGCGGCGATGAAGGAGGGGCTGCTGCCGCTGAACCAGACGGCCATCCGCTTCGTCGGCCATCTCGGCTACCACGCCTACGAGGGGCCGGCGATCGACCTTTCGGAGCGCGAGCGCATCGTGCGCGACCTCGGAACGCACGACGCCATGGTGATGCGCAACCACGGGCTGCTGACCTGCGGGGCGACGATCCAGCAGGCTTTTAACACGATGTACCAGCTCGAGATGTCCTGCCGCGCGCAGGTGGACGCGATGGCCGCGCGCACGGAGTTGACGCTGCCCTCCGCCGAGGTGCTTGAGCGGACCGCGCATCTCTACCAGCCCGGCGCGCGGCGGCCCTACGGCGTGCTGGAGTGGCACGCGATGCTGCGGCTACTGGAGGCGGAGGCGAAGTCCTCAAATTTTCCGCCCTACTGGGTCTGACGCACTGATCGCGGCGCAGCCCGCCGGCAGAGCGGGCGCCGCGGCATGGGGAGGAGAGGTGCATGAACCGGTCCATCACGGGGCGGCGTGGCTTGCTGGCATTCGCGGCCCTCCTGCTGCCCGCCACCGCGGGCGCGCAGGCCCCGGGCGGCGCACCCGCTTCCGGCGCCTGGCCGAACCGGCCGATCCGCTTCATCGTGCCCTTCGCCGCGGGCGGGAACAGCGACGTGACGGCGCGGCTCTTCGCGGCCCGCATCTCGCCGCGCCTCGGGCAGCCGATCGTGGTGGAGAACCGCAGCGGCGCGACGGGGGCGATCGGCACCGAAGCGGTCGTGCGAGCCCGGCCTGATGGCTATACCCTGCTGATCGGCAGCCCGGGCTCCATCGTCAACGGGCCTTTGCTGATGGCGGCGCCGCGTTACGACCCGATGACGGACCTCGTGCCAGTCGCGCTGCTCGGGCAGGTGCCGATGGTGATCATCGTCCGGCCGGAGCTGCCGGTGCGGAACCTGGCGGAGCTGGTCGCCTTCTCGAAAGAACGGCCATCCGGCGTCACGATCGGCACCTCGGGGGTGGGCGGCGCGAACCACCTGCCGCTGGAGCTGTTCAAGGCGGCCACCGGCGCCAACCTTGTGCACGTCCCCTATCGGGGCGGCGGCTCGACCCTGCCGGACTTCGTGGCGGGCAATGTGGACGGCATCCTGATCGAGTTGCCGAGCGTGCTCGATCTTCAGCGTGATGGTCGCGGGCGGATCCTTGGTGTCGCCGCTGTCGCCCGCTCCGCGCAGGCGCCGGAAGTCGCGACCTTCATCGAGCAGGGCCTGGAAGGCTTCCTTGCCGCCTCCTTCGTCGGGCTCTTCGCGCCGGCGGGGACGCCGGAGGCGGTGCTGGGAATCCTACAGGCAGCGCTGGCAGAGGCGGCGGCGGATCCGGAGGTGCTGGCACGCCTCGCCTCCTTCGGAGCCGATCCGCCGACTGGCGTGGAACTCACCACGCCGGGCGTTGCGGCCTTCCTGCAGGGGGAGGTCGCGAAGGCGCGGCAGGCCATCGCGGTAGCCGGGCTGAAGCCGGAATAGGCGCCGCTACTCCAACAGATAGGGGGCGCCGCACCCGAGGCAGACGGCGCGCAGTTGCGCGGCCAGGCTGCGGGGTATGGGAATGCCCTCGCGCAGCCGCCGCTCGCGGGAGGCCGCCTCGGGGTCTCCAGGGACGAGCACGGGAAGGGCGGGGTCCACCGGCGGCGCCGCGTGCAGCACGTCCACGACCTCGTCGAGATCGGCCTCGAATTCGCCCTTGTCGCGGAAGGCGTCGGGGTCGAGGGCAAGGAAGAAGTGGCCGAGATTGTCGGGGTCCTCCGGGCGCTGGGTCCGCACCCGAAGCGGCGAGAAGGAGGCGCCCGAAAGGACGCCGCCGAGGATGTGGACCATCATCGCGAGGCCGTAGCCCTTGTGCGAGGCCGTCTCAGGTTTGCCGCCGAGGGGCGTCAGTCCGCCCTCCTCGCTGCTGCGAATGATGCGCCGCGCTTCCTCCGGATCGCGCACGGGGTTGCCGGCGCCGTCCACGGCCCATCCCTCCGGCAGCGTGCGGCCGTTCAGGCCGTAGACGCGCACCTTGTTCGCGGCGGTGGTGGTGGTCGCCATGTCCAGCCGGAAGGCGCGGTTGCGCGCGGCGGGGGCGGAGAAGGCGATGGGATTGGTGCCGAGCAGCGCCTTGCGCGCGCGGGTGGGCACCATGCTGATCGTGCGCGTCGCGCTCGTGACGAGGCCCACCAGTCCCTCGGCCGAGGCGAGGGAGGCGTAGTAGCCGGCCGCGCCGAAATGGTGCGAGTTCCGCACGGCGACGACGCCGACGCCCGCGGCCTTCGCCTTCTTCATCGCCAGTTGCATGGCCATGACCGAGGCAGGGTGGCCGAGACCGGCATCCGCGTCCAACAGGGCCGTAACAGGGTTCTCCCGCACGACGCGCGGGCGGGCCTGGAGGTTCAGCTTCCCGCTCTGGCGCGAGGCATCGTAGTCCATCAGCATCGAGACGCCGTGGCTGTCCACGCCCGCGAGGTCGGTCTCGACCATCACTTCGGCCGTGGTGCGGATCAGGCCGGGCTCCATTCCCCAGGATGTGAGGACGGCGGTGATCTGTGCGCGGACCGTCTCCGCGGGGACGAGGATCGGCGGTTCAGGCGACACGGGCCCAGGGCTCCTTCCCGGCGAGGACATCGAGAAGCTGCCGCGCCACGGCGAGGGAGCTGTTGCGCTGCGTGTCGAGCGTGCCGCCCGCCGCGTGAGGGGTGCAGACAACGTTGGGCAGGCCAGCCAGCGGGTTCGCGGTGCCCGGCGGCTCCACCGCGAAGACGTCGAGACCCGCGCCGAAGAGGCGGCCGGAGACGAGCGCGGTGTGGAGCGCCGCCTCATCCACGATGCCCCCGCGCGCGGCGTTCACGAGGATCGCGCTTGGCTGCATGAGGGCAAGCGCGCGCTCGCCGATCATGCCGCGGGATTCCGGGGTGAGGGGGAGGTGCAGCGTGAGGAGGTCCACCCTCGGTAGCATCTCCTCCAGGCTCGCGGCGCGGGTGTGGGGAATGTCCGGCCAGTGATCGGCGGGGACGTAGGGGTCGTAGGCGATCAGCTCGCTCGCGAAGGCGCCGTGCCATTTGCGCGCGACCTTCGTGCCGATATTGCCCATGCCGACGATCCCGACCTTGCGGCCCCAGCTCTCCACGCCGAGGAAGTTCTCTCGTAGCACGGGGCTCCCGGAGCGGACCGCACGGTCCATCTCGGCGATGCGGCGGCCGACGCATAGGCCGAGGGCGAGGGCCATTTCAGCTACCGCCTCGCTGTTCACGCCGGGGGTGTTGCAGATCGTGATGCTGTGGGTCTTGGCCGCCGCGAGGTCGATGCTCTCGACGCCCACGCCCTGCTTGCAGACGGCGCGGAGCCGCTTCGCCCGGGTGAAATCCTCCGCCCTCAGCGGAGTCAGGCGGACCATCAGGCCGTCCGCCTCCTCGTGCCAGCTCGCGATACGGGGGTCATTACAGCGGATGAGCTCGGCGTGCTGCGCCACGAGTTCGAGCCCGGCTTCGTCGAATTGGTCGAGCGCGTAGATCTTCACGCCGCCGGTTCCGCGAGCGCGCGGCGGATACCGCCCGTCCAGGTGTTCGCAGAGGCGGCGAGGAAGGCGACATCGGTTTGCGTGGTCACGAAGAGGGCGCCGCGGCGGATCGCCTCGGCTTGGCGGGCCACATCGCGGTTGCCGCCGCAGCCTGCATGGATACCGCACGCGCGGGCGGCCGCGATCACCCGGTCTTGAGCCGCGACGATGTCTGGATCATCGAACTGGCCGGGCTTGCCCATGTTCATGAGCAGGTCGTTCGAGCCGACATGGAGCACGTCGATCCCCGGCACCGCCGCGATCTCCTCCACGTTCTCCAGCCCCTCCACAGTCTCGATCATGAGAACGAGAAGGGTGGATCCCTGAAGCTGCGGCACGCTCTCGGTCAGCGGCACGGCACGGTAGTCGAAATGCGGGTAGCCGCCGCCGACCGAGCGGCGGCCGGTGGGCGGGAAGCGCACCGTTTGCACCGCGCGCCGCGCCTGGTCGGCGGTGCCGATATCGGGGAAAACGATGCCCGTGACGCCGTTGTCGAGCAGGAGCGACACGTCGGGGTCGTCCACGCCGCGCACGCGCACGAGGGGTGCGATGCCGATCGCGAGCGCGGTGTGCGCGATGTTCGCGATCGTCTCCAGGTCGAAGATCGAGTGCTGCGTGTCGATGAAGAGGAAGTCGTGGCCGGTGGCCTTGGCGACGCGCGCGATGTCGGGGGAGCGCGCGAGGCGGACGCTCATGCCTA